>CAVRVK010000019.1:0-23755 GCA_963724565.1 uncultured Alphaproteobacteria bacterium | reverse complement strand
GTGCTCGATCACCGCGCCGAGGTTGGCTGAGACTTGACCGAAGAAGCCGGCACTCGCCGCGCGGATCTCCTCGATGGTGTAGCCTTCCTCGTCGGCCGGCAGTGGCGGCCCGGGCGGCGATGGTTTGGCCGTATCCGAGGGCGCCACGACAATCATGTCGCGCGGAGGATCGGCGGGTGCCTTGGCGGGCCCATCGGGCTTCCCCGGGACCTCCGCCTTGACGGCTGGCGGGGTCTTGGGCGGGGTCGTTGGCGGCTTCGCTGTCGCAACTTTCGGCTTGGGCGGCGGAGCGGGTGTCTCACCCAGCATTTGATCGAGGCGCATCAGCATGTAGCTGGTCTTGGCTTTGACGGTTGCCTGCAGTTCCAAGCTGGTAGCCGACAGCTCCTCGAGGCGCGCACAGTCGAGCCCGCCGGAAGGAGCGATGGTGCCC
Source organism: uncultured Alphaproteobacteria bacterium (assembly GCA_963724565.1). GTDB lineage: Bacteria > Pseudomonadota > Alphaproteobacteria > Rhizobiales > Hyphomicrobiaceae > AWTP1-13. The sequence continues at coordinate 23,322 of CAVRVK010000019.1, read as the reverse complement.
AGCGCATCGATCCGCGCCAACCTCTCGTTGGCTTGGGTATCGAGCGCCGCGAGGCGTTCGTCCTGCAGCACCTGGAGCGCTTTTTCTTCGAAGCCGCCCTCCGGCCAGCCCATTTTTGTCTTGAGCTGGCGCATCTTGGCTTGCAGGCGGGGACCGTTCTCGGCGTTGAGCTTGCGCAGCGCCGCGCCGGCGTCGTTCACAACCTTGGCGAAGTCCTCTCGCGTGCAGGTCGCCGCGGTGGTGCTCGCAGGCTGGGCAATGAGGCAGGCAATGGCGGCCGCTGTGGCGATGGCGAAGGATCGTACCATGGCGTGAACCTCGTGCCTGACCGGGCATTTAGGTGCTGAGCGCGACAAAACAAAGGCCCGCGCCGGAATTCTGTGGAAGGCCGGGTGTCACCGCACTGTTGCGAAAGCGGCGCACCGTTGCCAGAGCTTCATTGCCCCGAATTCCGCTGGTCACGCGGCCGTGCCAAGATGCGCAAATGAGCCGTTTCGCCATACCTAGGCTTTCGCTTCCCGTCGCGCTGCTCGTTTCGCTAGGCATGATCGCCGTTACGGCCGGCATCCTGGTCTGGATGGGGCGCATCCCCATCTGCCAGTGCGGATACGTGAAGCTGTGGCACGGCGGGCGCAACGACCCTGGGGTCTCCCAGCACCTCACCGACTGGTACACCTACAGCCACGTACTGCACGGGCTGATCTTCTACTTCCTGCTGTGGGCAATCTTGCGCGGCCGGCTGTCATTCGCAGCGCGCCTGGTGATAGCGGTCGGCATCGAGTGCGCCTGGGAGGTGTTCGAGAACACGCCCTTCATCATCAATCGCTATCGCACACAAACGATCTCGCGCGACTACTACGGCGACACCATCGTCAATTCGGTTGCCGACATTTCGGCCATGATAGTGGGCTTCTTCCTAGCCTGGCGACTGCCGCCGTGGCTCACCGTGCTGCTGCTGATCGGAACGGAAGTCGCCCTGCTGTACCTGATCCGCGACAACCTGCTGCTCAACATCCTGATGCTGATCTATCCCCTGGACTGGATCAGGCAGTGGCAGGCCGGCGGCTGAGCGTCACGCCGCAGTTTCGGCGCCAATCAGATTGCGGGCGCAGGCTGCGATCAGGCTTGCCCGCTTGCGTGGCGCATAGTCGAGGAACAGCAGGCTCTGCCCGAAGATGAACGCGTAGAACAGCACTGCCCGCGCCTCGCGCCTCCTGCGTCCGTCAGCCCCATGGCGGTGTAGAGAGCTGCCGACCTTTCTGCAAGCGCTCTGCATCGACCTGGGCTACGGCGGCAGCCGCCGCCGTGTCGGAGCGTGCCCATTGGCGGATGGCGAGCTCGATCGCCATGCCCTGGGCATTGACGCGCTCCGAATAGAGCTTGACCAGGGACATCAGCCGCTCGCCGGCGCTGGCACCGCCGAGCGTCGATCTGCTGGTCGATGGCGGCGATGCGGCCGCGGCTCCAGGTCTCCAGGATGGCGTCGAGCAGCGCCCGGCGGTCCTTGAAGCGGCGATAGAAGCCGCCCTTGGTGACGCCGAGCCGCTCGGCCACCACCTCGACTCGCACGCCGTCGACGCCGCCCTCGGCCAGCTCGTCGAGGCCCGCCTCGATCCACCTGTGCCGTTCCGTCGTCGACTTCCATGCCCGCTCTCTCGATTGTGATACGGCACCGTATTGCGCAACGGCGCGCCGCCTTGATACGCTACCGTATCAAGATTGCGTCGACGCCGCATGAAGCGCGCAACGTTGCAGCACAAGAGGCTAGGGAGAGGCGCCAGATGAACCGGCAAGCAACAGATCGGCCTTCTGAAGCGGCTGCTGCACTACGTCGACACCAAGACCACCGCGCATGGCCGACGCGCCCTGGCGCAACGACGTGTCGATCTACTGCGATCCGGAGCACGCGGCGCGCGAGCGGCAGATCCTGTTCCGCCAGCACCCGCTGCTGATGGGCTTTGCCTCCGAGTGGCAGACGCCCGGCGCTTTCGCACCGACGACTACGCGGGCGTGCCGATCCTCGTCGCGCGCGGCGCGCGACGGCAAGCTGCGCGCGTTCCTCAACGTGTGCCGGCACCGCGGCGCCAAGGTGGCGCAGGGCTGCGGCAAGGCCCGCCTCTTCGTGTGCCCCTACCATGCCTGGACCTACGACCTCGACGGCCGGGTGATGGGCATCCCCGACGAACGCTGCTTTCCCGGCGTGCGCGCCGAGCGGTCCTCGCTCACCCCGCTGCCGCTGTGCGAGAAGCACGGCCTCGTGTGGGTGATCCCGACGCCCGCCGCCGACGGTGCCACCGAGTTCGACATCGACCCCTGGCTCAGCGGGCTCGGGCCGGAGCTTGCCTCCTACGGCTTCGGCACGTGGGCGTTCTACGACAAGCGCGTCGATCCCCGAGCCCATGAACTGGAAGATCCTCGTCGATACCTTCCACGAGGGCTATCACATCGGCTTCCTGCACAAGGACTCGCTGAACGAGATCCTGCACGGCAACGTCACCGACTTCGAGGCCTTCGGCCTCAACCATCGCCTCGTCATGCCGCGCAAGAAGCTCGAGCGTCTCAAGGCGCGAGCCCGAGGCGAGCTGGGACCTGATGTGGAACACGACGCTCATCTACGCGCTGTTCCCCAACACGCTGCTGATCGTGCAGGGCGATCACGTCGAGCTTGCGCGCATCTTCCCGAGCGAGGGCCGCGTCGACCGCGCCGTGATGGAGCTTGGCGCTCTACATCCCCAAGGCGCCCGCCACCGAGGAGGAGCGCGTCCACTGGGACAAGAACATGCAGCTCGTGCTCGATGTGGTCACGGGCGAGGACTTCCCGGCCGGGCGCACCATTCAAGCGGGCGTGACATCCGGGCGCGCAGACCCACGTGGTTTACGGGCGCAACGAGCCGGCGATGATCCACTATCACCAGTCGCTGCGGGCTGCCCTCGGCATCGCACCCATCGGCCAACGCCTAGAGGCTGCGGAGTAAGCACAAGGCCTCGGGAAAGAAGACCGCACCCTGCATGGCTCAGAGCGCCAGGGCTCACGCCGCCTTTGCGAACTTCAGCTTGAAGCCGTGCGTGTCCGCCAGGGTGCGGATCGCCTTCTCGGCCTCGGCAGCGGGTAGCTCCGTGAACGGCGGACGCACCTTGGCCCAGCCAGGATCGCCTCTGTAGTGAGCGATCAACGCCTTCAGCGCCGGGATCATGGGATAAGCTTGGATGGCCTTGCGCAGCGCAGTAATGCCGGCCTGCAGCTTGTCCGCGTCCTGCCCCTTCCAGTTGTCGTAGACATTGCGGATGGCTGCGGCACTGACGTTGCAGGTTGCCGAGATACACCCGGCCGCACCTTTTCTGCAGGCCGTCCAGCAGAAACACCTCAGAGCCCGGAAACACCTCGAAGCCGGGATACGCTTCGAGGATTGCCGCCGTGTTGCTCCAGTCGCCGGAGGAAATCCTTGAGGCCAACGACCGTCCCTGGAAACTCCTTGATCAGGCGGCCAATTAGCGGCAGCGAGAAGCCCACCTGCGCCACCGGTGGGATGTGATAGAGGTAGACCTTGAGATTGTCCTCGGCCACGCCCTCGATGACTTCCGCGAAGAAGCGGAACAGCCCCTCCTCGCTCGGCCCCTTGTAGTAGAACGGCGGCAGCATCAGCACTCCGCCGCAGCCAAGGTCCATGGCATGGCGCGTCAGCATGATGGCGTCGGCCAGCGAGCACATGCCGGTGCCGGGCATCAGCTTCGCAGCCTCGATGCCGTCGTCGACCAGCTCTTCCAGCAACTCCATGCGCTCGTCGAGCCCGAGCGAATTGGCTTCGCTGGTGGTGCCGAACGGCGCCAGTCCCGTGCAGCCTTCGTCGATAAGCCAGCGTGCGTGGTCGGCGAAGCGTCGGGCATCGGGATTGCCGTCCTCACCGAAGGGCGTCAGAACCGGCGCTATGACGCCTGAGAAGCCGGCTTGCTTGCTCATTGCCAAGACCTCGTATCGTTGGTTGTCTGGTTCAGGCCGGCATGGGGATGCCGGGTTGCTTGACGGGCACGTGGTACCCTTCTGCACCGCGGGACGGCCGGCGATGGCTTTGTACCAGCGCAGCACGTTGGGGTAGGCCTTGAGGTCGACGGTCTGCCATTCGAAGCGCGAAACCCAGGGCCACGTGGCCATGTCGGCGATGGAATAGCTGCCCGCCAGATACTCCACTTCTGCCAGCCGCCGGTCGAGCACGCCATAAAGGCGGTGCGCCTCTTTGAGGTAGCGCTCTTCCGCGTAGGGGGCCTTGCCCTGGTTGTACTTCACGAAGTGGTGCACCTGCCCGAACATCGGCCCCACCCCGCCCATCTGCCACATTAGCCACTGCATGGTGAGCCAGCGGCCATCGGCATCCTGCGGCCAGAACTTGCCGGTCTTCTCGGCGAGGTACATGAGAATGGCCCCGGACTCGAACAGCGAGCGGCCGTTGTCGCGGTCGATGATCGCTGGGATGCGGTTGTTGGGGCTGATCTTGAGGAATTCCGGCTTGAACTGGTCGCCCTTGCCGATGTCGATGGCGTGGGGCGCATACTCGAGCCCGCACTCTTCGAGCATAATGGACACTTTGCGGCCGTTGGGAGTCGACCACGTGTATAGATCGATCATCTGTGTTCCTGGGCGAGAAATTTTTCCGAGCGCGAAGCGGCGAAGCTAAACGAATGCGGCACTTGCGGCAATCGCGTGCACGTCAATGCTCAGCTCACACGGCGTGTTAACAGTTGACACAGTTCCGACAAAATCCGACCAGACCGTCTTTGGCGGGTGTGGGGGCAAGGCCCGATGGGTTCTCCCGTCCCGCGGACAGTCCCGCTTCTTGTGAGCTTGGGCGTTAACTTCTCGGCCACGAGCTCCCTAGGGGAGCGGCGGACTTGACCGGAGGGCCTTGCCCCCAGCCTATTGCCCCCAACAAACTCGCGGCCTACAAGGCGCGAGGGACTCGTGCGCCGAGCCTCCGCGGACGGCCCTATCACGTTGGGAAAGTTACAAGAATGGCGATCACCAAGGAAGCGTTCGTCTCGGCACTGCTCGAGAGCATCGACCGCTCGACGCGCAACGAAAAGCCCTATCGCCATTGGTTCCTGCAGCGCTGCCTGCCCGAGGATGCGCTAGACCAGATCCTGGGGCTGCCGTTTCCCGCTCCCGACCTTGGCGGCGTGTCGGGCAAGCGCGAGCTGCACAACAACACCCGCAAGTACTTCGATGCGGAAAACCGAGCCAAATTCCCGGTGTGCGAGGGGTTCTGCCAGGCTTTCCAGGACGAGCGCGTGACCGGCAAGATTGCGGGCCATTTCGGCGCCAGGCTGGCGGGCACGTATCTGCGCGTGGAAGCGGCCCAGGACACCGATGGCTTCTGGCTGGAGCCGCACAGCGACCTCGGCGTCAAGACCTTCACCATGCTGCTCTACATGTCGAAAGACCCGCAGCACAGGACGCTCGGCACCGACATTTACGACCAGGACAAGAAACACGTCGGCGCCTCGCCGTTCGCGCCCAACGCGGCCATGGTGTTCGTGCCCTCCACCATCACCTTCCACGGCTTCGAGTTCGCGCAGAATAGAGGGCGTGCGGAAGTCGGTGATCATCAACTACGTGACAAACGAGTGGCGAGCGCGCGAGCAGCTGGCGTTCCCCGACAAGCCGATCTGATCAGGCGTTGCTCACTTCTGCAAGAACCGGTACCGCACGGGCCGCCCCGTGATGCCCTCGGCCGCGGCAAGGATCGCATTCGCATCGAGGCCGTAGTGGCCGTAGAGCTCCGGTATCGAGCCTGATTGGCCGAAATGCTCCACACCCAGTGCGCGCACGCGGTGGCCGCACACGCCGCCGAGCCATGACAGCGCTTCGGGGTAGGCGTCCGTCACCGTGACAATGGCCGCGTCGCGCGGCAGCTCGGCGAGCAGCATCTCGACATGCGCCCGGCCATCTTCCTCGCCATGCTCCCGCGCCCGCTGCGCCGCATGCCAACCGGCCGACAGCCGATCGGCGGAGGTTACAGCCAGTACGCCTACGCGCCTGTCTTCCCCCAGCAGGCCCGCAGCTTCAATCGCCTCGGGCGCCACCGCGCCGGTGTAGACAATAGCGAGCGCTGTGCCAGGCTCGGGCAGCCGCAGCCAATAGCCGCCGCCGATGATTTGCTTCCCGCAGTGCCGGCGTCATGGCGCGGGCGGGCTGATCCAGCGGCCGCGTCGATAGTCGCAGGTAGACAGAGCCGCCCTTCTCGTCGCGGTGCCAGCGCTGCTCTGCGTCCTCGGGCGCATCGCGCTGCATGTAGTGGAACGCCCACTCCATAACGACCGCCAGCTCGTCCACCCAAGCCGGCTCGAACGAGGCCAGCCCGTCCTGTGCCATGCCGATCAACGGCGTGCCGATCGATTGATGCGCGCCGCCCTCCGGCGCCAGCGTCAGGCCGGCAGGCGTCCCCACCACGATGAAGCGGGCGTCCTGGTAGCAGGCGTAGTTGAGCGCATCGAGCCCGCGGCAGACGAAGGGGTCATAGAGCGTGCCGACGGGCAACAGCCGCTCGCCGAAAAGCGAGTGCGACAGACCCAGCGCGGAGAGCATCAAGAATAGGTTCATCTCCGCAATGCCGAGCTCGAAGTGCTGACCCTTGGGGCTCATCACCCAGCGCTGCGGCGAGAGCAGTCCACGCTCCTTGAACACGTCCTCGTGGCTGGCCATGGAGAACAGCCCGCGTCGGTTCACCCACGATCCGAGGTTCGTCGAAACCGTCACGTCGGGCGAGGTAGTGACGATGCGGTCGGCGAGCGGCCCGCCGGCCCGCGCAATCTCATCCAGGACGCGCCCGAAGCCCGCCTGGGTCGAAATGGAGCCCTTCGCCTCGATCTTTGGAAAGCCGTCGACGGCAACGCGCGCCGCTTCGAGCCTGCGCCGTCCCTTCTGCACGAACGGCACGCCACGCAGAAACCCCTCGATCTCGGCCGCCGGTATCTGCAGCCCCGCAAGCCTGTCGCCACTCCTCGCCCTGGTTGATGCCCTCCCGCGCGCGCAATTCCTGCATCTGCGCCTTGGTCATCAGTCCGGCGTGATTGTCCTTGTGGCCCTGGAATGGCAGGCCGTAACCCTTGATGGTGTAGGCAATGAAGCAGATCGGCTGCCCCGACGGTGCACCGCCGAAGGCCTCCAGGATCGCCTCCATGTCGTGCCCGCCAAGGTTGGTCATCAGGCGCGCAAGCTCGGCGTCGTCGTGGCGGCGGACAATGGCCAGAGTGTCAGGATGGATTGCGAGGTCTTCCTCCAGCTGCTTGCGCCACGCCGCTCCGCCCTGGAAGACGAGGGCCGAGTACAGCATGTTGGGACAGTCGTCGATCCACTGCTTGAGACGCTGGCCTCCCGGCTCGGCGAACGCCGCCTGCAGCAGCTTGCCGTACTTGATGAGAACCACCCGCCAGCCCAGGTTCTCGAACAGCCCGGCCAGCTTCATGAACAGACGGTCGGAGACCACCGAGTCGAGGCTCTGGCGGTTGTAGTCGATCACCCACCAGCAGTTCTCGAGCCCGTGCTTCCAATACTCCAGCAGCGCCTCGTGGATATTGCCTTCGTCGAGCTCGGCATCTCCCATCAGCGCCACCATGCGCCCCTTGGGCCAATCCCGGCTCCAGCCCTTGGCGTGCACGTAGTCCTGCACCAGGCTGGCAAAGCCTGTGGCCGCCACGCCGAGCCCCACCGAGCCAGTTGAGAAATCGACGTCGTCCTTGTCCTTGGTGCGCGAGGGGTAGGACTGGGCGCCGCCGAAGGCGCGGAAGTTCTGCAGTTTGTCGAGGCTCTGGTTGCCGAGCAGATACTGGATGGCGTGGAACACCGGGCTCGCGTGCGGCTTCACCGCCACACGATCCTCGGGCCGCAGGACGTGGAAGTAGAGCGCCGTCATCAGCGTCACGAGCGAAGCCGATGACGCCTGGTGGCCGCCCACCTTCAGTCCGTCGCCGCGGTCCACCTCGTGGTTGGCGTGGTGGATCATGTAGGACGACAGCCACAGCACCTTGCGCTCGAGCTGGCGCAGCATGTCCAGCGTCGAGGCATCCCTCGGTACCATGCGGGCGCCTTCCATCAGTGCACACCTCCGGGATTGGTGCGCACGTCCACCTCGAAGCCGGCCGCGCGCAGCCGTGCCACCGTCTCGTCGAGATGGCCGCGGTCTCGCGTCTCGATCACCACCTCCAGCAGCGCCGCCTTCGCCGGCAGATCGGAGAAGATGCGCTGGTGGGTCACCTCCACGATGTTGGCGCCGGCATCGCCGAGGATGTTGGCGACTTTTCCCAGTGTCCCCGGCCGGTCGACCAGGTCGATGCTGAGCTGGGTGAGGCGGCCTTCGCGAGCCAGCTCGCGGGTCAGCACGCTCGCCAGCAGCCGCGTATCGATATTGCCGCCGCACAGCACCACGCCCACGATGCGGCCCCTGAAGCGGTCGGCATAGCGGCACAGCGCCGCCAAGCCTGCAGCGCCGGCGCCCTCCACCACCGTCTTCTCGATGGTGATGAGCTGGCTCACCGCGTTCTCGATCTCGGGCTCCGACACCAGCAGGATGTCGTCCACCAGCCGGCGCACGATCTCCTGGGTGATACGGCCAGGCGCTGTCACGGCAATGCCTTCCGCCAACGTGTCGCCGCGCATCGGCAGGTGCTCGCCCTTGATGGCATTGTACATCGATGGATAGAGCTGGGCCTGAACGCCAATCACGCGCACATCGGGCCGGAGCGCCTTGGCGGCGATCGCCATGCCCGAGATCAGTCCGCCGCCACCGATGGGCACCACCAGCGTGTCGATCTCGGGTGCGGCGCCCAGCATCTCCAGGGCTACCGTCCCCTGCCCGGCGATGACGCGGGGATCGTCGTAAGGGTGGATGAAGGTGAGGTTGTGCTGGCGGCCATACCTTTGCGCAAAGGCTGCCGCCTCCTCCACCGTCTCGCCCTTCAGTACCACCTCAGCACCATGGCGCCGCGTATTCACCACCTTCACCGTCGGCGTGCTCACCGGCATGACAATGGTGGCGGGTATGGACAGCCGGCTCGCGTGATAGGCGACTCCCTGCGCGTGGTTGCCGGCCGACATGGCGATGACACCGCGCCGGCGCTCGTCGATCGACAGTGTGGAAAGCCGATTGAGCGCACCGCGCTCCTTGAACGAGGCCGTGAACTGCAGGTTCTCGAACTTGAGCCACACCTTGCAGCCCAGGATGTCGGACAGCGTTCGGCTCCAGTCGCAGTCGGTCTCGACGATCGCTCCGGTCAGGCACCGGCGCGCAGCCTCGATATCTTGCAGCGTTACCGGCATCGCCGCCGCTCGATTGTCCACCAGCCGCTTTCTAGCCATGGCCTTTTTCCGTGCAATCCGCCGCCAATCTAGGCGAGTGCCCCTGGGCTGTCGTGCCGTATTCGCCAATCCCTGGCATGCCTTGGCAGGGTTGCTCACACACGTTTAACCGACCGCCGGTGACCCATCGCAAAGCCCGCACTTCTTACATTTTCCGGAACGCGCACTAAATGGAGCGTCCAGACCAAGGTGTGCGCCGGACAGATATCCCGGTATCCCCGCCATTCCCATCGCGGAGCGGCACGAAGTTTGCTGTGCAGCGTTGTGCTTTAATCTGAGATATCCCTGTGGCCCTCGATAGACACTCCCTGACCCTACAGACCGTGCTGCTCGCCGCGACGGCAGCTGCCGCATTGATCGGCGCCGCCCTGATCGCCGTACCGTTGGAAGGCGAGGCGACCCGCGCCTGTGTCGATCTCGGCACGTGCCTGAGCTTCTGATACCAAGGGACCGCGCTTCGGCCGTGTAGCCTTTGGCCCCTGACAACGGCGTTCGCCTTCGCTAATAGTCCCCTGCAAAGCTCGAGCAGGAGGAGACGACATGGCGAAGGTGGCTTGGATCGGGTTGGGCGTGATGGGCTACCCCATGGCGGGGCACCTCCGCAAGAAGGGCGGCCACGACCTAACCGTCTACAACCGCAGCGGCGCCAAGGCCGAAGCCTGGGTCAAAGAGTACGGCGGCAAGAGCGCACCGACGCCTGCCGACGCCGCCGGGGACGCCGACTTCGTGTTCTGCTGCGTCGGCAACGACAACGACCTGCGCGAGGTGACCCTAGGGCCCAAGGGCGCCTTCAATACCGTCAAGAAGGGCGCCGTATTCATCGACAACACTACGGCATCGGCCAACATCGCAAGGGAGCTTTATGCGGCCGCCAAGACCAAAGGCTTCGACTTCCTCGACGCACCCGTCTCCGGGGGACAGGCCGGCGCGCAGAACGGCGCGCTCACAGTGATGGTGGGCGGCGACCAGGGGCCTTTCGACAACGCCAAGCCCGTGATCGACAACTTCGCGCGCATGGTCACGCTGATCGGGCCGGCCGGCGCCGGCCAACTCACCAAGATGGTCAACCAGATCTGCGTCGCCATCACAGTGCAGGGCGTGTCCGAAGGCTTGGCATTTGCGCAGCGAGCCGGCCTCGACATCCCCAAGGTCATGGAGACTATCGGTAAGGGCGCAGCTCAGTCCTGGCAGATGGACAACCGCTGGAAGACCATGAACGAGGGCAAGTTCGACTTCGGCTTCGCCGTCGACTGGATGCGCAAGGACCTCGGCATCATCATGGAGGAGGCCAAGCGCAACGGTGCCAAGGTCGATGTCGCCACCCTGATCGACGGCTACTACGCCGACGTGCAGAAGATGGGCGGCAGCCGCTGGGACACCTCGAGCCTGATCGCCAGGCTGAACAAGAAGTAGGACGACGCCTCGTCTTCCATTGTCATGGTCGGGCTTGTCCCGACCATCCTGCCGCGCAGGCTCCGGCCTGCGTTGATAGATGGATCGTTGGGACAAGGGCGAGGATGACGACTTTGACGAGGTAGCCATCAACTATCTCAGGTCTCGCAGCGCCTTCAGCGCCTCCGGCGTATCGATATCGGCGAAGATTGCGTCGGTGCCGAGATCGATCTGGCGCACATCGCCGGCATGAGCCGCGATCAGCCGTTTGGCTCCCGCGTCGCCTTCGAGTTGCAGGAGCGCCGGAAAATGCTTTGCCGGCCACAGCACGGGGTTGCCCCGCTGTCCCTGGTGCGTCGGCACGATGGTGGCGGCACCACGCTCCGCCTCGAATGCAGCGATCAATTTGTCGAGGTGCTCGGGCGCGATGCGCGGCATATCGCCGAGAACAACGAGCACTCCAGCGCAGTCCCGAGGAAGCGCGCGCACGCCGGCTTTCAGTGAGCTCGCCAGCCCCGTCGCGTAGTCCGGGTTGGCAACGTGCGTCACATCGAGCCCGGACAACGCTGCGGCCACGTCGGAGCGCTCATGTCCCGTCACAACCAGCACCGGTCGGGCCTTGCTGGCAAGCGCGGCCTCGACCACGCGCCGCACCATCGGCGTGCCGCCGATGTCGGCGAGCAGCTTGTTCGTGTCGCCCATACGCGTCGAGCGGCCGGCGGCCAGCACGATCGCAGCCACTCTTGGGGCCTTCTCACTCACGCCAGCCTCCCGTTGCGTCGCAGCTGCGGCCACACGATATCGGACATCAGCTTCACCATCCGCAATTCCTTGGCGAGCACAAGGGTCTCGACGTGTTGCAAGGGAATGCGTAGGTAGGCGTTGCAAGCCCAGGTCGCCGGAGCCTGCATCGCTACCATGACGCGCACAAAGATCGGTTGATGAATCCGCTGAGCCATAAATTCTGCGTGGCCCCGATGATGGACTGGACCGAAAGAATAACGCTATCAATTGCTTATATGGCTTCGTGTACACAATGTGTACACTCAGAAATGCATGACTTGATAGAACGCCGACGTCGTAATGGGTTCGTGAATTTCGACCGACAGTCGCGCGCCCCCCGGGATCACGCGCATGCGCCTCGACCACTTCACACCGGGCGCTAAGTGAAAGGCCCATCGGGCCCCGGAGCTTAATCCCCGGAAGTCTCGACTCCCCCCACATGGCCTTCCGCCGCCCGCCGTAGAGTATCGGTCAGTCCTGCCGTCCCGCCCCCTTGTTCCCGATATGGGAACATGCTATGAAGCTGCATGCGGGTTGTCGCCTTCAGCACGCTGGTGAAGTTCTGGGGCGCCCATCCAGCAGCAAGGGCGTCTCTGTCCCACTGGTATAGGGTGGCGAAAACCGCAAAGTGGGCATCGCCTCAGGAGGTGATGGCCACCTTTCCGAAGGCCAAGACGCTCAATGCCGAGCGGGTTCGCTTCGAGGTCGCAGGCGGCAGCTACCGCCTGATTGTCGCGTTCGATTTCAGGCGGCAGATCGCTTACTTGAAGTTCATCGGCACGCATGCCGAGTACGACGCCATCGATGCGCTGACCGTCTCGCTGTACTAGGAGGCTACCATGGACATCCGCCCCATCCGCACCGATGCCGATCACGTTGCCGCGCTCAAGGAGATCGAGCGCCTGTGGGGCGCCAAGTCCGGCTCGCGCAATGGCGACAAGCTCGAGGTGCTCGTCACCCTAGTCGAGGCCTACGAGAATTCGCGCTGGCCGGTCGAGCCGGCAGATCCCATCGAGACCCTGAAGGCCCACATGGAGATGACGGCCCGCACGCAGGCTGACTTGGCCTCACTTCTCAGGTCTCGCTCCAGGGCCTCCGAGATTTTGTCCAGGCGGCGCCTCCTGACGCTGTCAATGATCCGCAAGATCAGCCGCGAGTGGCATCTCCCTGCCGAAGTTCTGGTGCAGCCCTACAAGCGCGCGCTCAAGACCCGCCGCGCAAAGGCGGCCTAGCCAGAATCCGTGTCTACCGAGAAACGGCGCAAGGCGACTTTGGCGAGCTGGGACCTCCGGCGCTGGACGTGACGGAGCGTGTGGCGCGATGTGGGATCACGCAGCCATGTCACCCCGACAGCCTTTGGGACAGGGTGGTCGGTCGGGCACGGTGACGTTTGTGGGCCGGTAGATTTTCTGGGTCGTTGGGTTGTGAGCCCGGTGCCCACTCGAAAAGCAGACTTCATCACCTAATACACAGTGGGCAGTCGTACCCGACGACGCACGTCTGCTTCTGTATAGGCTCGCACTCATCGCCCTGGCTCCAACGGCAGCAACTCAGGTGCTGTGCTTAGGTCCCTGCGACGGCCCCGTTCAGTTCGATAGACCCTCAGCTTATCGTGGTACAACACCGCGGGACAAATCTGGCTCAAACCGGCGAAGGTCCGCGACACGGTGCAAGTGGCGCATGGCCTCGCCCATACCTAAGTTCTGACTGTCAGTGGTGGGCGTGAACGCGGCTTGCCGAACGCCGACATTGTGCTGGGCCCCGGGCGGGGAGCAGCAAGCTCGGAGGTCAATTTTATGGAGGATGCATTCCGGTTCGCCGACGAGCTCGGCCCTCAAAAGATCGTGCACATCCACGAGCCCCGCGTCGGGCTCAAGGCCATCGTCGCGGTCGACAACACGGCTGCCGGGCCGGCCATCGGCGGGACGCGCATGGCGCCCGATGTCAGCACCGAGGAATGCTTTCGCCTCGCGCGAGCCATGACATTCAAGAACGCCGCAGCCGGCCTTGCCCACGGGGGCGCCAAGTCGGTGATATTCGCTGACCCGTCTCGGCCGCTAGCGGAGCGCGAGCGACTGGTGCGGGCCTTTGCTGCCGCAATCCGGAGCCTGAAGGAGTACATTCCCGGGCCCGACATGGGCACGAACGAGACGGCCATGGCCTGGGTGAAGGACGAGATCGGCCGCGCCGTCGGGTTGCCGCGCGAGCTTGGCGGGATTCCGCTCGATGAGATCGGCGCCACCGGCTGGGGTCTCGCCGTTGCCGCAGAGGCGGCGCAGGAGTTCTCCAAGGTCCAGTTGGCGGGCGCGCGGGTTGTTGTGCAGGGCTACGGCGCTGTCGGCCGGCATGCCGCCCGCTTCCTCGCGGACAAGGGCGCGCGCCTAGTAGCGGCTTCCGACACCAAAGGTGCCGTTTACGATCCTGATGGGCTCGACATCGGAAGGCTCGATGCGCTCAAGAGACAAGGCAAGAGCGTTGCTGACCTCGAGGGTGGCAAGCGGATCAGCGCCGACGACATCATCGGCATCGCGTGCGATATCTGGATTCCGGCCGCCCGTCCGGACGTGATTCGGGAAAGCAATGTCGAGGCGTTGCAGGCGCGGCTCGTCATTCAGGGCGCCAACATTCCCGCCACCGCGGGCGCCGAGCGGCGCATGCATGAGTGCGGCATCCTCTCAATTCCCGACTTCATCGGCAATGCGGGCGGCGTGATCGCCGCCGCGGTCGAGTACCATGGCGGCACCGAAAAGGTTGCATTCGATACCATCGCGGAGAAGATCGCAGCGAATACGCGTGCCGTGCTTGAGATGGCGGCGGCTCAGCGCGTGCCACCGCGCGAGGCAGCCGTGCAACTTGCCCGCGCCCGGGTCGAGCGGGCCATGGGCCTGAGACGCTGGCAGGCTTGATGATTGCCGGCGCTCGGGTCGGCCCGGATCGAACAGCAGGTGGTTGCGTTTAGGATTGGGTCCCGGAGCAAACCGAATGAGAGACGAAAACCTTTCGGTCATCGCTCATTTCGATGTGCGCCGCCGCGGCTATGTTGCCCCAGATGGGACAGCGGTGGGTAAGCTGCCCTCGTTTGCCGACGACATCCCGGCCCTGATCGCCCTCTACCGGGCCATGGTGCTCACGCGCACCTTCGACCTCAAGGCAGTGTCGCTGCAGCGCACGGGCCGCCTCGGTACCTATGCCGTCTCGCTCGGGCAGGAGGCCGTGTCGGTCGGCGTAGCCAGCGCCATGCGCCGGGAGGACGTGCTGCTTCCCTCCTACCGCGATAACGGCATGCTGCTTTGGCGCGGGGTGAAGATGGAGGAGATCCTGCTCTACTGGGGCGGCGATGAGCGTGGCAATCTCTCGTCCGGCCCGGTGCACGACTTTCCGTTCTGTGTGCCCGTGGGCTCGCAGGCGCCGCATGCGGCCGGCGTTGCCTACGCTCTCAAGTTCCGCAAAGAGCCCAGCGTGGCGGTCTGCCTGCTCGGTGATGGCGCCACCTCAAAAGGCGATGTCTACGAAGCGATGAATTTCGCCGGCGTGCAGAACCTGCCGCTCGTCTTTGTGGTCAATAACAACCAGTGGGCGATCTCGGTGCCGCTCAAGCTGCAGACGGCGTGCAAAACACTAGCCCAGAAAGCCATTGCGGCGGGGTTCGAAGGCGAACAGGTCGATGGCAACGACGTGATCGCGGTGCGCGCGGCTGCAGATGAGGCGATCGCGGCCGCTCGCAAGGGGAAAGGCCCGCGTCTGATCGAGGCTCTCACCTACAGGCTCGGGGACCACACTACCGCGGACGACGCGGCGCGCTATCGCCTGCCCGAAGAAGTGCAGGCGCACTGGAAGGAGGAGCCGATCGCGCGCCTGCGCGCCTTCCTCGTCAGCAGACAAGCGTGGACCAAGGCCGAAGAGGAGCAGCTCGCAGCCGAATGCCAAAGCCAGATCGAGGCGGCGGTCGAGCGCTATCTGGCCACGCCCCCGAACGCGCCGGAGAGCATGTTCGATCACCTCTACGCCCAGCTGCCGGATGTCTATGCCCCGCAGCGCCACGAGATCGAAGGTGCTTCCCATGGCTGAGGTGACGCTGGTCGAGGCCGTCAACATGGCGCTGGCGCGGGCCATGGAGGACGATCCCAGCGTAGTCGTGCTAGGGGAGGACGTCGGCGTCAACGGCGGCGTCTTCCGGGCAACGGTTGGGCTGCAGAAGCGCTTCGGATCCGAGCGCGTTATCGACACGCCCCTCGCCGAGCTCCTGATCAGCGGCCTCTGCGTCGGCATGGCGGCACAGGGTCTCAAGCCCGTGGGCGAGATCCAGTTCATGGGATTCATCTACCCCTGCATCGATCAGCTGGTGAACCACGCCTCCCGCCTGCGCAACCGCACGCGCGGACGGCTCAGCTGCCCCATGGTGCTGCGCACGCCGTGCGGGGCAGGCATCCGGGCCCCAGAGCACCATTCGGAGCACACCGAGGCCATGCTCGCCCACATCCCCGGCCTGCGCGTCGTCATCCCGTCCTCGCCGGAACGAGCCTACGGGCTGTTGCTGGCGGCCATCCGCGATCCCGATCCCGTCGTGTTTCTGGAGCCGACGCGGCTCTACCGATCGACAAAGGGTAATGTCGAGAACAACGGCGAGGCCCTGCCGCTCGACGTCGCTTTCACCCTCAGGGAAGGGAAGGACGTCACACTGATCGCCTGGGGCGCGATCCTGAAGGAGACGCTTGGCGCCGCCGACGCGCTCGCCGGCGAAGGCATCAGCGCGGAGGTGCTCGATCTCGCCACCCTCAAGCCCTACGATGAAGCTGCGATCCTTGCGTCGGTAGCCAAGACCGGCCGTTGCGTCATCGTGCACGAGGCGGCCCGCACCGGCGGCTTCGGCGCGGAGATTGCAGCCCTCATCGCCGACCGCGGCCTGACTTCGCTGCTGGCGCCCATCGCTCGCGTCACCGGCTACGACACGGTCGTACCCCTGCCGCGCCTCGAGCAGCACTACATGCCCTCGGTCGAGCGGATCGCAGCCGCCGCCCGTAGGGTCTGCCAGTTCGCCTGATCGGATCGGAGGCCACCATGCGCCAGTTCCTGCTGCCGGACCTCGGCGAAGGCCTCGAGGAAGCCGAGATCGTCGCCTGGCACGTCACCGAAGGCGATCATGTGGTGACCGACCAGCCGCTGGTGTCGGTCGAGACCGACAAGGCCGTGGTCGAAGTGCCTTCGCCGCAAAGCGGCCGCATCGCTCGCCTGTTCGGGGCCAAGGGAGACGTGGTGAAAGTGGGTGCGCCGCTCGTCGAGTATGCGGAAGGGCCCGAGACCGATACTGGCACGGTGGTAGGCGAGCTTGCTCAGGAGGAGGGCGATCGCCCGGCACCGCGAACGCCGGCCGAACCGCAGCATGCGAGGTCGGTTCAAGTCCTGCCCGCGGTGCGTGCGCTTGCGCGCAAGCTCGACGTTGATCTCGCTGTCGTGCAACCGAGCGGACCCGACGGCACGATCACGCGGGCCGATGTCGAGCGCGCCGCCAAGGGGCTGACGGATGCCGGCCCGGGCGAGAAGCTCTCTGGCATGCGACGAGCCATGGCGCAGAGAATGGCGGCAGCCCACGCGCAGGTGGTGCCCGCCAGCGTGACGGACGAGGCCGACATCGGCGACTGGGCACCCGGCGAGGATGCCACCATCCGGCTGGTGCAGGCGATCGCTGCCGCCTGCAAGGCCGAGCCCTCGCTCAATGCCTGGTACAACGCCGCGTCCGGAGAGCGCCGGATCGTCAAGCGCGTCGACATCGGCATTGCCGTCGACACGGTGGACGGCCTCATCGTTCCGGTGCTGCGCAACGTGGCCGAGCGCGATGCAAGAGACCTGCGCGCCGGCCTCGACCGCATGCGCGCCGATGCCCAGGCGCGCTCGATCCCGCCCGATGAGTTGCGCGGCGCGACCATCACGCTCTCCAATTTCGGCATGATCGGCGGGCGCTTCGCCAGCCTCGTGGTGGTGCCGCCACAGGTGGCCATCATCGGCTCCGGCCGCATCGGCGAGCGGGTCGTGGCCCGCAATGGCGAAGCCGTGGTTCGGCGCATGCTGCCGCTTTCTTTGACCTTTGACCACCGGGTGGTCACGGGTGGCGAAGCGGCCCGTTTTCTTGTTGCGCTAAAATTGGATCTCGAGCGACTGCCCGGACCGTGACGGTAGTCGGTCGCCCCGAGTACGGCGGACGCTCCTTCGAATCCGGACATGGACACCGCCGCGTCCGATGCGTTCGTGCCAGCGTATATCGATGTCTGCAATTGTATAGAAGCGTCGAACATCGCAGGATGGAGAAGGGCCAAGCGTGGACTAGGCCGCGCCCGATGATACAGCAGCTTCAAGCGCGCAAAGCCCCTGCTCACAAGTCCCTTTCCGCCAATTGGCGGAACTCGTCCCGGGACGGACCGCGCTATACCCCACGCGGCCGGCCCGTAGCCAATGGCCTCCCACCCGAAGCGATCGCGAACCGCATCGACGCCACGGTCGGCGATCCATCGCGCCATACCCTGCTTCGCACCGGGACGGCACTGATCGTCCACTGGTCCTATCGGCAGCTCGAGCTGCAGGAGCGGGTTCTCCTCTAGGTTCGAGACCGAAATTGCCAGCAACGAGATAATCTTCTCCCTCGGGTGATCTGCCAGTGCCGTCCGGACCAATGTTTCGGCGACCTCGGCCAGCATTCTCGTTGCGGAGATCGGTGCCGGCAACGTCACGGACCTCGTGACCGAGCGCATATCGGCAAAGCGCACGCGCACTGTCACCGTGCGTCCCGGTCGCGATTTGGCGCGAAGCCGGGTGGCAATCCTGTCGGCAAGGTGGAGGAGCGTCGGCCGAATGACCCGCTCCTCGGCAGGCCTTCTGCCGAGCGCCGACTGAGCCCCCGCTGAGTGCGACCGTCGCTGCGTCTTGATCTCGCGCGGATCCCGGTTCCAAGCTAGCGCCGACAGCTTCTGGCCCAACGCGTGCCCAAGCAAATTCTCAAGCCGCCATGGCTGAACGTGTGCCAACTGTCCGATGGTGACCACACCGGCATCGGCCAACTGCGCCTTGGTGACGGGTCCCACGCCCCACATCAACTCGACCGGCAAGTCGTGCAGGAAAACGAGCTCGGCTGCTGGGTCCACAACCACCAACCCGTCAGGCTTGGCGACCTGAGAGGCGATCTTGGCGAGGTGCTTGGTGCGCGCCACGCCGACGGAGATCGGAAGTCCCAGCTCCCCCCGGACTTGCCGGCGTATCTCCGTTGCAATCTCGACCGGCCGACCGAACAGGCGTTCGCACCCGGCGACGTCGGCAAACGCCTCATCAATCGAGAGACGTTCGACGAGCGGCGTAAAGTCCCCCAACACCTTGATCGCTGCATCGCCCAGGCGCTGGTATTCCTTGAAGTTTCCGCCGACGAATTGCAATTGCGGGCACAGCTCACGGGCGCGGCGCCCCGACATGCCGCCGCGCACTCCGAACGCCTTGGCCTCATAGGAGGCGGCGAGCACGACGCCGCCGCCCACGGCAATCGGTTTGCCGCGTAGGGATGGGTCCAGCAGCTGCTCGACCGAGGCGTAGAAGGCGTCGAGATCGGCATGCAGAATGGTGCTGCGACGCATCTCATCGGGCTCGTCCATGGCCTGTCACCATCAGCGCCGCGCTTCGGGTGTTTCCCACTGGGCAATCTGCAGCGAAAGCTCGACGCGGCGCTGCCCTATCCGCATGGCCTGGGCTTGCATGAGTTGGAAGGCAGTCGCATCACCATGCTCGGCCCTGGCTCGCGCCACGGTGTTGAGCGCGTCATGCAGCCATTGCCATTCCCTGGCGACCTCGGCCTCTCGCGCCCGTAGCTCGGCCAGGCTTTCCATGGTCGCGCCTCCAGCTATGTTCTCTTTTTGTTCTGTAGCGCGATCCTCACTGTATGTCCAGGCCTTCAACGTTTCACCCTTGATAGATGAGAGCCTTCACGGGTGAGGATGGCGGCCGACCGACGACTACGGAGAGCGGATGCCTTGAGCCGCAGCTCGGCCGCAGCGAACAAGCGATCGACGACGTAGGTGGTACCGCGCACGCGGTAGTTGACCAGCGCCGGCTTGCCGTCCGGGCCGATGACGAACAGTGGCGGCGCCTCGCTCTGCGCCAATCCCGAGGGAAACTGGATGTAGACCTTGACGCCGTCGTCGAAGACGCGGATGCCTCGCGCAACGCCTACGTCGACCTCGTGGAAGCGGGAATCATCGATCCGACGAAGGTCGTTCGTATCGCACTGGAGAATGCGGTTTCAGTGGCGAGCGTGCTGCTGCTGACCGAGGCCACGATGACCGATCTGCCAGAGCCGAAGCCCGAGGCGCCGAGCGCTCCGGACATGTCGATGTAGAGGGAGTGAGGCCGGGCCGAGGCTGAGACGCTGAGTGCATGTTTGCGTGCCGGCGCCGTTTCACGCTCTCGGCGGTAACCGACGCGACGCATCCGGAGAGGTACCGATGGCCACCATGGAGCAACGCCGCGATCGCCTCGTGACCCGGCAGGTCGAGGCCCGGGGCGTGCACGATCCACTCGTCCTTGCCGCCATGAAGGCGGTGCGGCGGGAGTTGTTCGTTCCCAAAGACCTCCGCGCCGAAGCCTATGACGATACGCCTCTTCCCATAGGTTCCGACCAGACGATCTCGCAGCCCTATATTGTAGCGTTCATGATCGAGGCGCTGGCGCTCCGCGGCGGCGAAAAGGTGCTCGAGATCGGCGCCGGCTCCGGCTATGCCGCCGCCGTTCTTGCCGAAATCGCGCGCGAAGTCTTCACGATCGAGCGCATCGGACAGCTTGCAGAGAGAGCAGCGGCCAACCTCGCCGAAGCCGGTTGCGACAACGTGCATGTGCGCCATGCGGACGGCACCGAGGGCTGGAGCGACGAGGCCCCCTTCGACGCGATTCTCGTCTCGGCAGGCGCGCCTGACGTCCCGAAATCCCTCATGCGCCAGCTCAAGATTGGCGCGCGTATGGTGGTGCCCGTCGGCAGCGATCCGCGGTCCCAGGAGCTCATCCGGATCACACGTGTCGACGACGAGGAGTACGAGCGCGAGGACATCGCCGACGTCCGGTTCGTGCCATTGATCGGCAAAGAAGGGTGGGAGAGCGAAGACAACGATTGGCAAACGAAGCCTCCCCGTGTCGTGCAGTCACGACCTGCGGTCAGCGTGTCGCTGCCGGGCCTCATCGCCAAGCATGCGGAAGCCTTCGTCAAGCTCGAAGAAGCAGATCTCGAGCCACTCCTGCATCGGATCGGCGACGCGCGTGTCGTGCTGATCGGCGAGGCCAGTCACGGAACATCCGAATTCTACCGCATGCGAGCACGCGTCACGCAGCGGCTCATCGAAGCCAAGGGCTTCGGCATCGTTGCTGCGGAGGCCGACTGGCCCGACGCGGCCCGCATCGACAATTACGTGCGCCACCGCGAGGTACCACCGTCCGAATGGACGGCCTTCGCCCGCTTCCCGACCTGGATGTGGCGCAATGAGGAAACACGCGGCTTCATCGACTGGCTGCACACGCGAAACTCGTCGCTGGACTATGGCCAGCGCACGGCCTTCTACGGTCTGGATCTCTACAGCCTCTATACCTCGGTTCGTGCCGTCATCGCCTATCTGGAGTCGGTCGATCCCGATCTCGCCGCCATCGCAAGGCAACGCTATGGCTGCCTCTCACCATGGGAGGCCGATCCTGCCGCCTATGGCCGAGCGGCGTTGCGGGGCAGCTATCACAAGTGCGAGCAGGCTGTGGCTCATATCCTCACCGAGCTGCTCCAGAAGCGACAAGCCTATGCGCTCCGCGACGGCGAGCGCTTCTTCGATGCCGCGCAGAACGCCCGGCTGGTAGCCAACGCCGAGCAGTACTACCGGATCATGTACTATGGCTCGCGGGCCTCCTGGAACCTCCGCGACTCCCACATGTTCGAGACGCTGAAGAATGCCCTCGAGCACCACGGCGCCAAGTCAAAGGCCGTGATCTGGGCTCACAACTCGCATATCGGTGATGCCTCAGCGACGGAGATGGGCCGCCGCGGCGAGCACAACATCGGCCAGCTCTGCCGCGAGCACTTCGGCAAGGCTTGCTACTCTATCGGATTTGGAACCAATGACGGTACCGTAGCCGCGGCCTCGGGCTGGGACGAGCCAATGCAGGTCATGGACGTGCGATCGGCTCACCCTCAGAGCTATGAGCGGCTCTTCCACATGACCAACGCTCCGGGCCTGCTGCTGCCATTGAGCCAGTCGAGAAGTGCGGAGCTGCGAGAAAAACTTGGGAAGCCGCGTCTGGAGCGCGCGATCGGCGTGATCTA
This sequence comes from uncultured Alphaproteobacteria bacterium, assembly GCA_963724565.1. GTDB lineage: Bacteria > Pseudomonadota > Alphaproteobacteria > Rhizobiales > Hyphomicrobiaceae > AWTP1-13. Next base: position 1,474 of record CAVRVK010000019.1, on the reverse strand, counting down.
CCGTCCGGACAGCGAGCTCGCCAGCCACTACTTCGAGGCGGTTCTCCCACGGCAATTCGATGAGTACATCTGGATCGACCGGACCAGCGCCGTGAAGCCGTTCGACGTGGCTGAGCTTCAGGGCTTGCCGGACACCTATCCATTCGGGGTCTAGGCAGACCAGGAACCCTTGCGAGGCCTCATGGAATTCAAAGATTACTACAAAATCTTGGGGCTGGAGCGGAGCGCGACCCAGGACGAGATCAAGAAGGCCTACCGCAAACTTGCCCGAACCTATCACCCCGACATCAACAAGGATGCCGGTGCCGAGGCCAGGTTCAAGGAGATCAGTGAGGCCAACGAGGTGCTTGCCGACGCGGAGAAGCGTGCCGCCTACGATCAACTGGGCCAGCAATGGAAGGCTGGCCAGGAGTTCCGGCCGCCGCCGAACTGGGACGCAGGTTTCGAGTTCTCCGGCGCGACGTCGCAACGTGCTGGAGGCGAGTTCAGCGATTTCTTCGAGACCCTATTCAGCAGAATGCGGCGAGGCGACAAGCAGCCGAGCGGCCGAGCCGAGTTCCATGCGCGAGGCGAAGACCATCATGCAAAGATCTTGATCGATCTGCGCGATTCACTCGAAGGCGCCACGCGGACACTGTCGCTGCGCATGCCAGCCGTTGATGCAGACGGCCACGTCGTTATCAAGGATCACACGCTCAACGTCACGATTCCCAAGGGTGTTACGGAAGGCCAGAGTATTCGGCTGAAAGGCCAGGGGGCTCCAGGGATCGGCCGGTTGCCGGCAGGTGATCTGTATCTGGAGATCCACTTCAACCCGGATCCCCTGTATCGCGTCGTCGGAAGCGACCTCTATGTCGAGCTCCCGGTCGCCCCGTGGGAAGCAGCGCTCGGTGCCACCGTCAAGTTTCCGACGCCGGCGGGGCCGATCATGCTCAAGATCCCGGCAGGCTCGTCGCAGGGTCGCGAGTTGCGCATCAAGGGCCGCGGCATACCTGCGGCCAAGCCCGGAGATCTCTACGCCGTTCTGAAGATCATCTTGCCGGCAGCCGACACCGAGAAGGCCAGACAGATCTACGCGGACATGGCGCGCGAGCTTGCCTTCGATCCCCGGTCGAAGCTTGGAGTCTAGATGGCAATGACAAACAAGAGCGCACCCGTCGTTCGCGCAGAACTGGTCGATACGGCGACCCTTTGCACCGTCGACGAACTATGTCTTGCCTGCAATGTCGACGCCAATTGGATTACTGAGCTGGTCGAGCATGGCGTGATCGAGCCGATCGGTCAGGTCAGCGCGGATTGGCGATTTACGAGCCTCACAATCGTCCGGATCGCCAAGGCAAAGCGTCTGGAACGGGATCTCAATTTGAACCCGCCTGGCCTCGCCGTCGTGCTCGATCTCCTCGACGAGATCGATGACCTTCGCGCGCAACTTGGAAAAGTCCCAAGATCCAGTTGAGCGGGGTCGGTTCGATCT
>CAVRVK010000018.1:0-119941 GCA_963724565.1 uncultured Alphaproteobacteria bacterium | reverse complement strand
TCAACTGGAAGATGACCAATGCCTATGGCCCGGGGGCACCTTTCTACGTGCAAGGGCCCGGCAGTCCGACCGATTTCATTCGGATGGTCGACGCCATGTCGCAGGGCCGGTTGAAGATCCAGCACTATGCGGCCGGCGAACTCATCCCCGCGCTGGAGGGCTTCGACGCGGTCTCGAAGGGCACGGTGGAGATGAACTGCGCCAACGCGTACTTCTGGGCCGGCAAGACCTTTGCCGCGCAGTACTTCACGGCCGTGCCCTTCGGTTTCAACTTCCAGGGCATGAACGCCTGGCTCTACCACGGCGGCGGCATGCAGTTGTGGGAAGAGGTCTACGCGCCGTTCAATCTGGTGCCCCTGCCGATGGGCAACACGGGCGTGCAGATGACGGGCTGGTTCAAGAAGCCGATCGAGAAGGTGGATGACTTCAAGGGCTTGAAGATGCGCATTCCGGGTCTGGCCGGACGGGTCTACGCGCAGCTCGGCGTCGACGTGAAGCTGTTGCCGGCCGGCGAAATCTTCCCTGCGCTCGAGAGGGGCGTCATCGACGCGGCCGAGTTCGTTGGTCCCTATCAGGACCGCCGCCTCGGCCTGCACAAGGCCGCCAAATTCTATCACACCACGGGTTGGCACGAGTCCTCGACGGTGACCGAACTGATTGTCAACAAGGCTGCCTGGGAGTCGCTGCCGGCCGACCTCAAGGAAATCGTCAAGGCTGCAGCTGGCGCCTGCCAGGCGATCAGCCAGTCCTGGTGCGACGCCACCAACACCGAAGCGCTCGAGGACCTCGTCAACAATCAGGGCGTCAAGGCATCGCCCCTGCCGACCGAGGTGCTCGCCAAACTCAAGGAGGTGACGGTGCAGACCCTCAACGACAACGCCTCCAAGGACGCGCTCGTCAAGAAAGTGCACGACAGCTACATGGGCTTCAAGAAGGGCTGGGATAAGTGGGCCGCCATTTCAGAGGGCGTCTACCACTCCCAGATCCGCGGGCAGATCTAGTTGGATGCTGCTAGTCTGATCGCTGGACCTAGGCCGTCGCCGGCCCCTGCACCGGCGACGGTTTGCTGAGAGCAGCCGGCAACGGGGCGAACGGTGACAAAGGCACTTGCCGCCATCGCCGACGCGCTCGATGTGGTCATCGACCGCATTGGGCGCATCACCGGCTGGTGCTCCTTCGCCATCGTGCTGGTGATGGCCTTCAATGTATTGCTGCGCTATTTCTTCCGTACCGGCTCGGTCGCCTCGCAGGAGCTCGAGTGGCACCTGATGGCGCCCATCTGCATGCTGGGCCTGTCGTACGCGATCCTCAAGGACGGCCACGTTCAGGTGGATATTTTCTATGGGCGGTTCCCCGAGCGGGTGCAGCGGCTCATCCAATTCATCTCGACCGTGCTGGTGGTGATCGTCATCGCCATCCTGCTCAAGCTTTCCATTCCCTATGTCCTGCAGTCCTACAACATCGGCGAGAAGTCGCCCGATCCCGGCGGTCTTACCGCATCGCTGGATCCTGAAGGCCATGCTGCCCATCGGCTTCGCCTTGCTGCTCGTGCAGAGCGTTGCGGCGATGCTGCGTGCGCTCATCCCCATTCTTGATCCCAGCGCGCACGTCAAAAGCGCCACGCACACGGTGTGACATGCCCTACACCGAGCTGCTGGCGATCCTGTGCATAGTCTCGTTCTTCGTGTTGCTGGCGATCGGCCTGCCTGTGGCCCTGACGCTGGCCGTGAGCGGGCTCGTGTTCGGCTATCTGGGTTTCGGTGCAGGCCTGTTCGACCTACTGCCGGCACGCATTTACGGCGTGACCGCCAACTACACGCTGATCGCCATTCCGCTGTTCGTGTTCATGGGCGTGATGCTGGAGAAATCCAAGATCGCCGACGACCTGATGGACGTGATCGGCCATCTCGCCGGCGGCCTGCGCGGCGGTATGGGGATTGGCATCATCATCGTGGGCGTATTGATGGGGGCCACCACCGGCATCGTCGGCGCCACCATCGTCACGCTCGGGCTCATCACGCTGCCCGCTTTGATCCGGCGCGGCTATCACCTGCCGACCGCGTGCGGCACCATCTGCGCCTCGGGTACGCTCGGCCAGATCATCCCGCCCAGCACCATCCTCATCCTGCTCGCCGATATCCTGGGCCAGTCGGTCGGCACGCTGTTTGCTGCGGCGCTGTTTCCCGGCCTGGTGCTCTCCAGCATCTTCTGCACCTACCTGTTCCTGCTCGGCATCGTTCGGCCCAACATGGTGCCGCCGGTGGCCTTGGAGGAACGGCAGGCGATGTCGGGCGGCCAGCTCTTCCGTGCCGCGCTGCGCATCGGGCTGCCGCCGATCAGCCTCGTTCTGGCGGTGCTGGGCTCGATCATCGGCGGCGTGGCAGCGCCGACCGAAGCGGCCTCCATGGGTGCGCTCGGCTCGATCGTGGTGGTGGTGCTGGCGGGGCGGTTCAATTTCTCAGTGCTGCGGGAGACGGCGCTGGCTACGACCCGCATCACCGCCGGCATGATGTTCATCCTGATCTGCGCGCAGGTGTTCGCCCTAGCCTTTCGCGGACTGCACGGCGAGAAACTGGTCGAGGACATCTTCAATGTCGTGCCAGGCGGCGTGAACGGCGTGCTGATCTTCATGATGCTGCTGATCTTCGTGCTCGGCTTCTTCATCGAGTGGATCGAGATCAGCTACATCGTGGTGCCGTTGTTCCTGCCGCTGCTGCTCAAGCTGAACGTCGATCTCGTGTGGGTGGCGTCGCTGATCGCGGTCAACCTGCAGACCTCGTTCCTGACACCGCCGTTCGGGTGGGCGCTGTTTTATCTGCGCAGCGTGGCGCCGCCGGAGGTGCCGACGCTCGCCATCTACAAGGGCGTGGTGCCGTTCATACTGCTGCAGATAATCGCGCTGGTGCTGGTCTATCTCTATCCGGGCGTCGCCACCTGGCTGCCGCGCGCGATCGGTTGGTGAGGCGCTATTCGCTACGCGCTCAGGATCTCCGGCTCGCAGGCGATCGGAAAATTCACCGAGTTGGCGACGTAGCACTTCTCGTGCGCGGCATGGTGCAGCTCCCGCGCCTTGGCGGCGTCGCTGTCCTTGGCTGACCGTCACCCGCGGGCGCAGCGTTGCCGCCAGTGAACCAGCCGCCCTTCTTGGCATCCTCCACCATCGTGGCGACCGGCGTGTCGCGCGTAGGCGATGACCGTCACCTTGGCGTCGGCGGCAAGGTGCAGGTACCAGAGCATGTGGCAGGTGGAGATCGGACGCCGAGCAGCAGCTCCTCGGGATTGTAGCGCTGGGCATCGCCGCGAAAGGCGGGATCGGCCGAGCCCGGCAGCATCGGGCTTGCCCGGCACCGGCAATCACGTGATCGCGCGAATAGGCCCTGTAGCTCGAGCGTGCCCGTGCCGGTGTTGCCGGTCCAGGTGACGTTGCAGGTGTAGGTGTGGGTCTTGCCGCTCATGACGGGAGGCCGGCTCGGCAGCGGAGCGGCCCGATGCGCGCAGCATGGGCCTTACAGCGTCTTGGGTGCCGAAGGCGGCAGCGTCCGGCGGCTCGGCCGTATCGACCCTGGATGACGAACTCGTATCGCGCGTCTGCGGCTCAGCGTCATGCCCCCGACGAGGCGGCAGACGACGAGCAGGCGGCTGCGACGCCAGTACCGGAGGCTATGCGCGTGATCGGGCTGCCCAGCGGCTTGATGTCGACCACCTACCAGCACCCGCTCGCGGCCGTCGCGACCGGAAATGGTGATGCGGTCTCCGACGGCTAGCGCTTGGCGAAGTGCGGCGAGCTGCTCGATCCTCGGAGCGGGTCAGCGAATAGACTTCATCGCCGGCGTGCTCGCAGCGTGCCGCTGAGCGCGGTGCACGTCGAAGGATGGGGGCGGCCCTGGGTGCCGAACGCCTTGCCGAAGCCGTGGCTCACCATGCAGATCGGCGCGGAGAGCGCCGAGAGTCACCACAGCGCTGCAGACAGCCGGCGAGTATCGTCAGTCGGCCCTTCTGCGATGGCGCTTTGCGGCATGGGTCGCTCCAGATGGCAATCCTCGCGCTATTCAATATAGGCGAAATGGGTCAAAGTGTGGAGGAGGGAAGGGGGAGAAATCCACCCATAGACGTCATCCCCTCCTCCACACACCACGCCGCGGGGAGGCATAGGCGCGGCGCAGATGGCGCAAAATCGCAAGATTGCAGGCGGTTATGCCGGCAATGGTGAGACTTAGGAGAAAAAACGCTTTGCCGTGATGTGCGTGCGAGGCGAGCGAGACGGATCCAGATCAGGGCCAGGCATACCAGCAGGTCGAGAACGCCCCGCACCAAGTGCCGTCGCTTTGCTGCCCGCAGACGAAGTCTCATCCCACACACCGTCTTCCGTCGCTGCACAGCCCCCGTGTCCAAGCTCGCTTGACGAGAAGCGAAGCAGGGCACTTGGGCGTGCGTTGGTCGCCAATGTGGCCGCTTCAGCCGATTCCTGTGGCCAAATAAGGCAACGCGGGCGGTACTGTCGTAGGGACAACGCCGGGGCGCCGGCAAATCCGTCGAGCAAGGCGAGGACGCCAGTGGGTCGGAGCGCGCGGGTCGCGGCGTCGCGATTCCGGAAATCATCAGCACCCGTTCCCGTTGTTCGCACGCCGGGTATGGCCTACAACTTTGGTCAAGCAATCAAGAACAAGGAAGGGTGGAGGCAACGATGAAACTGACTGCCAAGCAGCTCAAGGATTTCGACGACCTGGGCTATCTCGTGATGCCCAACTGCTTCAGCGAGGAGGAGATGGCCGTCCTGCGCTCGGAAGCGGAGGGCATCTTCGACACCGATCGTCAGGAGGTGTGGCGCGAGAAATCCGGCGCGCCGCGCACGGCGTTTGCCGCCCACACCTACAACAAGGCGTTCGCGATTCTCGGCCGCCACCCGCGCCTGGTGAAGCCGCTCGAGCAGTTCTTCGGCGAGCCGGTCTACATGCATCAGTTCAAGATCAACGCCAAGGCGCCGTTCGACGGCGAGGTGTGGCAGTGGCACCAGGACTACGGCACCTGGAAGCGCGACGACGGCATGCCGGAAGCGCGCGCCATGAACATCGCCGTGTTCCTCGACGAGGTGATGGCGGTGAACGGACCCCTGATGTTCATCCCCAAGAGCCACAAGCGCGGCACGCTCGAAGCCGGCCACGACAAGGCCACCACCAGCTATCCGCTTGTGGACGCTGGACAAGGCGATGGTGACCAGGCTGGTGGAGGAGGGCGGCATCGTCGCGCCGACCGGCAAGCCCGGCACCGTGCTGATGTTCCACGGCAACCTGGCGCACGCCTCCCCGCCCAACATCACGCCCTACCCGCGCAAGATCGTGTATCTGACGCTGTGCGCGGTCTCCAACCACATCACCAAGTTCAACCGGCCCGGAATTCATCGCCCACCGTGACTTTGCGCCGATCGAGGCGTGCGAGGACGACGCGCTGGTGACATTCGCACGCAAGTATCGTCAGGCGGCGGAATAGGAACGCATGCACGCGCGCCCCGTGCGCATTTGTCATTCTCGACGCCTCGCGCCCAGTGCCTATGTTGGCAGGGCGTGCGGACGTCGTGGCGGTGGTGATTCATGGCCCTGGATATGATCGAAAGCTCCGGTGGGAGCGAAGCGCCGCGACATGTCTGGCAGGCCATGCGGCGCGGGTTTGCCTTGCGCTGTCCCTCGTGCGGCGAGGGGCGGCTGTTCGGCGCCTTCCTGAAGGTCAGGGACCGCTGCCCGGCGTGCGGCGAGGCGCTCTACCATCAGCGCGCCGACGATGCGCCGGCCTATTTCACCATTGTCATCGTTGGGCACGTGATCGTCGGCGGCGTGCTGTCGCTGGAGCGCGCGTACGCCCCGGCGACCTGGGTGCATGCCCTCGTCTGGCTGCCGCTGACGCTGCTGCTGTCGCTCTTGCTGCTGCCGCGCGTGAAGGGGGCGCTGGTGGGCTTGCAGTGGGCGCTCAGAATGCACGGCTTCAGCGGGGTGGGCGACCATCTGGACCCGCCACCGGCGGCCCCCGGCCCCTGAGTGGCGCCGTAACGCGCTAGCTTCGCTGCCAGGCGATGGCGCCCAAGTCCTCGCGAAAGGCGAAGCGCTTCAGGTGGTCCACGACCACGCTTTCCATGCGCTCGAGCGAGGCTTCGTCGGCGGTCTCGATGCGCAGCGCCAGATGGTCGGGCGTGGCTTCCAGCAGGCATCGCCGATCGGCGGCGAACGGGATGGCGCCTTTCTCCGGCGTGAACTCGACCGCGAACTTGTGGCTCCAGTGCTTGCACAGCTGCTGCAGGTAGCGGCTGGCGGCGGCTGTCGGGATACGGGCTTCAGAGACGCGCATGGTGGGCCTCGTAATTGTTTACTGTCAGAATATAGTTTGCGGTGCTCGGCCGGCAAGCGCTCGGGCCACAGTCGATGGCGCGAGCCCGAGCTCGGGCGCGTCGGCTCACATGAAGAGGCCGGCGATCGCCGAGAACATCGATCCGAGCGTGCGGCCGATCGCGCCCAGGATGCTCTGCAGGTTGTTGTAGAACTGCCAGCCGGCGGTTGCCGCTGGCGCAGCGAGCCGCACCGCCAGCGCCTGCGCCTCCGTGCGCCCGAGATCGGTCTGCAGGCGCTCCAGGTGCCAGGCGCGCATCAGCGCAAGCACCTCGTCGAGCCGCTCGTCCACGCTGCGCGGCCGTCCGTCCGCAGCAGCGGGGGCCACCCCGCCCGCCAGCACGGTCTCCGCCACCGGCGCGGAGATACCGCGGCGCAGCGCCTCGATCTCCTCTCGCACGGTGCGCTTGACCTTGGCGTTGAGCAGCAGCCAAGAGGGCACGAACCCCACGACCAGGAGGACGCCGGTCACCGCGAGCCCCATAAAATCGGAGGCCGTGCCGCCGGCATACCAGATGTAGAAGCCGGTGACGCAGGCAAAGCCCAAGACGATGGTGGCGCCCTGCGAGCTCATCTGCAGGAACGGCCGGTAGAGCTTGTCTTGCACCACGGTGGCGATCGGAGCGCGGAAGCGCGAGGTGCTCAGCGCCCTGTAGCTCAAGGCCAGGAAGCCGGCCAGCGTCACCCAGATAATGGCGTTGAGCACCCATTCGGTGCACCAGATGCCCCACATCAGATAGTCGATGGCATGAAGTGCCTGATCCTCGCTCAGCTTCTCGTAGCGATCGCTCACGAGATAGCGGAAGTCGAGGGCGCAAAAGGGAGCGGCGATCGCCACCGCGAACAGGATACCGGCCGGGCCGAGGATGCGGCGAATTCCTCGAGCAACCTGCTCTGGGGAAATGTCGAGCTGAGCCGCGCCCGCCACGTACTTGCGCACGAACAGCCTGACGAACAATCTCAAAGCAATCAGATGCGCAGCCAGATAGAAGGGCTGAATGTGCCATTCCCTCGAGGCCAGGAAGCGCTCCCTGCTCGGCGCGATTGCCCATCCCGCGAGCCAGCACGCAACCGCGACCAGGGCAACGAGCGCATAGAAGACAACGGGATTGCGCAGCAGCAGGCGATCGACCGAGGTGCGTATCATCTGAGCTTGCGGATCGGCCGGCAGGGCGGCGGCCGGACCGGCCGCCCGCTCGCGCCCGGCGAGCTCCCGCGCAAGGCGCGTGTAGCGGCCCGCGAGCACGAACAGAGCGACGAGCAGGATGATGGCGATCGCCAGGGCGCCGAGCGTGAGCAAAGGCCCGCCCAGGGTGCGCCCGATTTGCTCGAGCACCGTTGCGCCGTCCATCAAGTTCCCCCAGTAGGTCCCCAGTCCCACCCGTCGCAGGAGCCACCCCCTGCGGCTCGGGTCATCCTAGGATCAAACCGAGTCATCGGCCAAACCAAGTCGCCACGGCAACACGCCGCCTACCCGAAAAACTGCGCAAGGCCGCCGAGCCGCGGCAACAGCGGTCCCGCATCCTCGCCGAGGCTTACGCGATAAACGTAGATCGTCATCGCGACGACCATCAGCGGGATGACGACGACCTGCACCAGTCTGAAGACCTTGCTGATCCAGCGATTGTGCGCGACGGGCCGGGTGACCCGCAGGATGGACAAGACGATCATCAAGCTCACTGCCGTATAGATGAACAGGAAGATCCTGTCCGACATCGTGGTCCCATCGCCGGCATCCACCTTGGGCAGCGCCAGGTAGAGGGCGACGGCAGAAAGCAGCGCGGTCACCTGGATCGTGACGATCGCCTCGAAGTGGCCTAACGGAATGAAGATCGAGGTGTAGGCGACGGCCAGAATGAACGCGAGCGGCACCACCACGCGCAAATAGTAATCGGTGGTCTGCCGCTGCATCAGCCACACGAAGCTCGCCTTGTAGAAGGGCACGATGCTCTGGCGGAAGCTCCAGGCATCGATGGTCGGCACGAAGTCCTCGTCGTAGCCGACGTATTGGTCGCGCGGCACCCAGCCGTCGGTTTCGACGTTCTTGTCGCGCAGGGAGTGTGGCGGCGGCTGGACGATGAAGGGGTTTTCGCCCGACTTCGGCTGGATGTAGATGGCGAAGCGCTGCGTGTCGAAGGGGTAGGAAGCAAGGCGGGGATCGAATGTGAACTTGCCCGACACCAGGTAGATGTTCATCTCGGGCGGGTAGACCTGGCTCGGCCCCGCCTCGTGCAGCGTGCGCACGGTCATCTGGCGGTCGCTGGTCTTGGGGTCGAGGAAGGCGTTGACGAACTCGATCTGCTTGATCGAGGCGTTGTTGCCGCGCATCGACAGGTAGAAGTCGGCAAAGAAGCTCTTGTCGTTGTCGTCGACGCGGTAGGTACGGATCAGATCGATGTCGAGATACAGCGTATCGATCTTGCGCAGCGTGTCGGTGCGCAGCCGCAGAAACTGCAGCGGCGCCAGCTGCGAGGCCCCGAGCCCGTTGGGGCGCATGACGATGAACGGGGTGCGGTCGGCGGCGCGCGAGCCCGGTCGGAACGACCAGTTCTCGAAGCTGCCGCGGAAGGCGCCGCGTCCGGCGACATAGTTGGTTCGCAGCTGCTTCAGCACATGCGCACGCAGTGCGGCCGGATTGGCTCTGGGATCGGCGGTCTTCAGCGTATCGGCCACCAGCGCGACCATGTCGGCATACTGGGTGCCGCGGCCGATGGCGATCATGTTGCGGCGGTCGAACACGTCCGGCGTCCCGCCTTCGGGTCGGGCCTTGCATTCACCGCTTTTCCAGCCCGGTGCCTCGGGAACCTTGGTCCCCTCGAAGATCCACTTCTCCAGGCCGTTGCGGGCGATGCGCTCGCGCAGGCGGTCGCTGGAGATGTCGGGCAGGTTGTCCCAGCCGAGCTGGAAGATGTCGCCGGGGTATTCCTGGCCGGTGCGCTCGATAATGCTCTCGATGCGGCCGGTGACGAACAGCGGCGGTTTCAAGCCTGCAGCGACGAAGGCGGCCAGGATCTCGGGCGTCCGTGCGCCGCCGATGGCGAGTACGACCAGGTCGGGGTCCTTCTGCTTGAGGTCGGCGACCACCGCGGCCAGGGCCGCGGGATCGATCTTGTTGTTCTGTACGGCGAGGCGATGGTCGGCGACCAGGCTCACCTCGTCGGCATTCTTCAGGCCGTCGGCGAGGCTCGTGCTGAAGAGCTGGTCCTTGAGGCCGACGAAGGCCGGGCGCTCGATGCCGCGGGCCTTGATGAAGGCCGCCATCACCGGCACGCGCTCGTCGTCCTGAGAGGGCCGGATAGTGTATACGTTGGCGTGCTTCCCGTAGATGCTGTTGACCGTGATGTCCGACAGGAACGGGATGCCGCTCGCCCCGATCTCGGTGCCGACCGCATTGAACACGGCCTGCGCGCGGTTGGTCTGGGCCAGACCGACCATGGCTACGGTGTTGGGATTGGCGAGCGCCTGCTTCATGTTGGCTATGGCCCGCGCGTCGTCCTGCTTGTCGTCGAGAAACTGCAGCGCGAGCGTGCGGCGCAGGACGCCGCCCGAGGCGTTGATGCGCCTCTGCTCGGCCTTCATCAGTTGCTGGATGGCGGTGACGATGCCGGAATCGTAGCACTGGTCTTTGCGCGAGCTGACGAAGACCGCGATCGAGAGCGGCGGCTCGGCGGCGGCAGCGGTGTCGGTCTGGGCGAGTGCGGGCTGTGTGCGGCAAAGCAAGGCAGCACCCGCGCATGCAAGAAGCAGGGCCCGGTACATGACCCCGGCATGAGTAATCCTCACGTCCCACCTCCCTTGTGCCTCACCAGGTCGGCCCGTGCGGGCGCAACCGGCGATGCATTTCTCAACTTGTCGACGACCTGGAGTGACTGTTTCCCGAGGTGCGTGCGCCGGACCTGACCCCGGGGCTCCCCTCAAACGATGTGCGAATGAACTCCTATAGCATCGGACCGGCGCTTGGCAGATAAGTGCAACGGCCACAGCTCATATTGCCGCTCGCTGGTGCAAAAAACGGACAGGAGCATTGGCCGCCATCGTGGCAGGGCGATGACGGAGCGGAGAACCCTGCGTGGCACTTGCAGGATGGACGTGGCAGTATCCGCTGCCGCATGTTGGATCAGGATTGTTGATGCGTGCCGCAAGTGTGCTGCGCCTCGCTGCCGTTCTTTTGGCCGCGTTCCTGCCGGTACTGGCCCGCGCTCAGGCGGACACCATGACCATCGTCGCGCTCGGTGCGAGCAATACGGCCGGCTGGGGCGTGCCCTTTGACGAGGCCTACCCGGCCCGGTTGCAGGCCCTGCTGCAGGCCAAGGGTGTCGACGCCGTGGTGCGAAATCGGGGCGTAGCCGGCGACACTACCGGGGGCATGCTGGCGAGGCTGGAAAGTGTCGTGCGGCCTGGAACGCGGCTCGTCATCCTACAGCCCGGCACCAACGACAAGAGCATGGGAATCGGCAACGAGCGGGCGGGCAACATCGAGAAGATACGTGCACTGCTCGATGCCCGCGGCGTCAAGGTCCTCGTCATGGAGAACAGCATGCTCGATGCAATTTCGCGCAGCGAGCTGCGCGAGGACGGTGTGCATTTCACCCCGGCCGGCTACGCCATGCTGGCCGAGCGCATCCTGCCCGAGGTGCTGGCGGCACTAGGCCACTAGAGCCTGAGCCCCTCCGACTGATGAGCCGGGCTCGGCTTCCGGGAGCGCAAGCCCCAAATGTCGCCCGCCCGCGCAGAATTCCGGCGTGTGCCGCAGAGCACAGCGGGTGGGTCGGCGCTGGGGCAAAGCAGCAGGCACAAGCGGACCTTTTCACAGAGGAGACTATCGCTGTGTCTCGTTTCCATTCTGCTCACTTAGCTGCAGTTCTCGGAGCCGCTTTGTGCTCTCTGTCCGGCACCCTCTCTTCGGTTGCTGCCCAACCGGACACCGCCCAGGCTTGCGCCAAGGCCGATCTGGCGCTCATGCACAAGCTTGCCGACGAGCACGGCACGTCGACCGCCCCAGCACGTCGCTTGACCCTCGCCGCCATGAAGGTGGTCGAGGCCCGCGCCGCCTGCAGGCAGGGTAACTATAGGCGGGGCCTGGTCCTCTACTCTGACGCCGATGCGCTCACTGGCGGCGAATCTTCGCCGGCTGTGCGGTGAAGTGAGCGCAGCTTGGCCGGTCGATGCCCGGGAACAGGAACTAGTGCAGCGGTTGCGAGGAGCCGTTGGCGCCAAGCTGTTGCCGCCTGCGCCTGGCGCGGCGGGCGAGCATGTTGAGCACCTCGATGCCCACCGAGAACGCCATGGCCGCGTAGATGTAGCCCTTGGGCACGTGCGCGCCGAAGCCGTCGGCGATCAGCACCATGCCGATCATCAGCAGGAAGCCCAGCGCCAGCATCACGACGGTCGGGTTGGCGTTGATGAAGTTGGACAGCGGCGTGGCCGCCACCATCATGACGATCACCGCGACGACCACGGCGATCACCATGATCGGCATGTGCGCGCGTCATGCCGACCGCGGTGATGATGCTGTCGATCGAGAACACGAGGTCGAGCACCACGATCTGGCCGATCGCCGCCGCAAAGCCGAGGCTCGACCTCGCCGGCCTCGAACAGGTCGGGCCCGGGATCGGGATCGACGCGGTGATGGATCTCCTTGGTGGCCTTCCACACCAGGAACAGGCCGCCGGCGATCAGGATCAGGTCGCGCCAGGAGAAGCCATGGCCGAACAGCGTGAAGACGGGCGTGGTCAGCTGACGATGAAGGCGACGGTGCCGAGCAGCGCCAGCCGCAAGACCAGCGCCAGGCCGATGCCGATCCGCCGCGCGCGCGCGCGCTGCTCCTCGGGCAGCTTGTTGGTGAGGATGGCGATGAAGATCAGATTGTCGATGCCGAGCACCACCTCCAGCGCGATCAGTGTCACCAGCGCTGCCCAGGCAGTCGGGTCGGCGGCAAGCATCAACAACTCGTCCATGGTAGCGGGCGTCCTCGTGCTGGTCTCGATGAGCCGAATGCGCGGATGTGGAGCAACAATGGCTCAGCGACGATGGCGGCGCCAGCGCCTTTGAGGCCGCGTTCTTCAGTCGCGGCTGGGCACAGCGGCGCGCTCGACACCGGCGCGCAGAACCTTCATAGAGTGCACGCCTACTCTAAAAGCCGGCTGTGACCTGCGGCGACTATGAGGGAGAAACGCTATGACACCCGAGATGATATTTCTGCTGTGGTCGGCGGCGTTGACTTTGCTGCTGGCCGTCATTGCTGCTTCGGCAGCCACCTTGGAGGTCGGCCTGCCGCGGCTTGCGGGCAACCGGGAGAACATGCCGGAGATGCCCGGCTGGGCAGGTCGCGCCGCCCGCGCCCACCAAAACATGCTGGAGAACCTGGTGCTGTTCGCCATCGTGGTGTTCGCAGCCCGCCTCACCAACGTCAGCAATGCCGTCACCCTGCTCGGCGCCCAGCTGTTCTTCTTCGCCCGCGTGGCGCATGCGATCCTCTATGTCATCGGCGTCCCGTGGTTGCGCACGCTGGCGTGGCTGGTCTCGGTCGTCGGCATAGCCATGACTTCTGGCAGGTCGTCGCCTGACACGGCGCAAGCCCCGGCGGAGCGTGCCGGGGCTTGCCGAGTTCGTCGCGTCGACCGACGTCACTCGCTGATGACGAGCACCACGCTGTGGTCGATGGGGTCGACGATGGCGATGTCATCCCCGGAGACGATGTAGCGGTAGCGCTGCACCGAGGGGATGCGCTCGACCGCGACGCTCGGGAACGGCAGCAGCTCGACATTGCGCGGCACCTCCGCACCCAGCGCCAGCCGCACGCGCACGTCGGACCTGCGGTCCTTGGGCAGCGAGGTGAACAGGAACCGCTGGTCGGCGGCGGTGAGCGCCAGCGTCGCGTGGCCCGGCCCGCCATGGGAGATCACGTCGACCACGACATAGGTGCGCGGATCGACGATGACGATGGTCTCGTCCTCGAGCACCACGTACTGGTAGCTGCGATAGGCCGGGGCAATGCCGACGATGGCGACCGGCAGCGGGTGCAGCCGCACCGAGCGCGGAAGGGTGCGCCCGACGTTGACCGCCACATTGATATTGGTCCTTTCGACGCGGGTCTCCTTCACCAGCCGCTCGCGGATGTTGGTGCGCTGCTCCTGGCTCACCTGCACGCGACCGCCGGCCTGGTCCGTACCCTGCTCGGCAGACTTGCTCTTGCCGGGTCGGGGCTGCTCGGCGGCCTTCGGCTGATCCTTGCCGGGCTCACGCTTCTGCTCGGTCGACTTCTGTTTCTCCGGCGCCGACGGCTGCTGCGCGGCCTTCGGCTGCTCTTTGCCGGGCTCTTGCTTGTGCTGGGTGGACTTCTGCTTGTCCTGAGCGGGCTGCTGCGCGGCCTTGGGCTGCTGCGGGCCCGGCTCGCGCTGCACGCCCTTGGGGGCCTCCGATTTCGGCTGCTCGGCGCGATTGGGTGCAGGCTGCTGCTTTGGGTGCTCGCTGCTGCCCGCGCCAGGACCATGTTGACTGGCGCCAGGGCTCGTCTTGCCTTCCGCCGCCGGTCCTTTGTCCCTGTCATCCTGTGCGGTTGCGATCGCCGCCGTGCCGGCTACCGCCATGGCCACGGCTGCGCTGATCAATAGATTTCTCATCATCATCACTCCTTTGGCTCGCCGGAGCGTCAGCGCCGCGGCGAAGCGTTGGGCCTAGAGCATCGGATCGGAAACGCCATGTGGCCCCATGCGTTCCCGGCGGAACCCGCAGGTTCATCGGATGGCGGCGTCGGCCAGTGCCGGCGGCAGGAGTGTGGATTCGGCCGGTTGGGACGCTTATAAGCAGTGCCGCTATTCCAGAATTGCTCACGAGACGTCGCATGGCCGGCCATTCGCAGTTCAAGAACATCATGCACCGCAAGGGGCGCCAGGACGCGGCGCGCTCCAAGCTGTTCGCCAAGCTCGCTCGCGAGATCGTGGTGGCGGCCAAGACCGGGCTGCCCGACCCAGGCATGAACGCGCGACTGCGCCTCGCCATCCAGGCCGCGCGCGCAGAGAATATGCCCAAGGACAATATCGAGCGCGCCATCAAGAAGGCGGCCGGCGCCGACACCGAGACCTTCGAGGCGATCCGCTACGAAGGGCTACGGGCCCGGCGGCGTCGCCATCATCGTCGAAGCGCTCTCCAACAACCGCAACCGCACGGGCGGGGCGGTGCGCGCCGTGTTCACCAAGTACGGCGGCAACCTCGGCGCCACCGGCGTCGTCGCGCATATGTTCACCCACGTCGGCGAGATCGCCTACCCGCTGTCGGCAGGCTCCGCCGACGCGGTGCTGGATGCCGCCATCGAGGCCGGCGCCGACGACGTGAAGTCGGATGCCAGCGGCCACCTCATCACCTGCGCGTTCGAGGACCTGGGCACCGTATCGGCGGCGCTGGAGAAGACGCTCGGCGAAGCGCAATCGGCAAAGCCGGTGTGGAAGCCCGCGCAAACCACCGCCGTGGACGAGGAGAAGGCCGCGTCCGTGCTCAAGCTGATCGCCGCGCTCGAGGAGGACGACGACGTGCAGAACGTCTATTCCAACTTCGAGGTGTCCGATGCGGTGCTGGCCAAGCTGACGGCGGCGTGAGACATCCGGGCGGGAGCGTACGGGCAGCGGGTCATGAGCGAGCAGCGCGAGAGGATCAAGACGGCGCTTGTCACCTTTTTCCCGATGTTCATCGCCGTGCTGTCGCTGCTGACGGCGATCTTCAACGGCTACCTCAACAACAAATTCATCGACATCATCCAGCGCAACGTCGGCCGCACCGAGTACATGCGCACCTGCAAGGAGGCGATCGACGCCTACTTCCAGGTCAAGTTCCGTGCCGGGGTGGTGGCGACAACAGCCGGCAGCGCGAGCACGACCCCTGGCGTACCCTCCCCAGCTGAAGTGGAAGCCGCCAGCGCCGTCGCCAAGTTCGCCGCGCTCGGCACCTATCTCGCCAACCTGCGCGACGACGCTGTTCGGCTGCGCTACACCGAGCTCTCGCGGCAGCTGCAGCAGGCGGTGGGCGAAGCCAGGCGCACGATGGCGGCCGACCTGCCCAAGTTGTTCGAGCGCGCTGACGCTCTGTTCGCGGGGCTCAATGACGATTGCGTGAAGTCGGCGCAGGCGGCGCCGATGTAACTCGGCATCAACCGTGCCGTGCAGTACCCGCTGCCGGCCTTTGGGCTTCTCTTTTCGGATCGGCGCCCTATGTTCCGCCGATGACCAGAGTTGAGACCCTTCCCACCGCCGGTGCGGGCGCGCCGGCGGCAAATGCGCTTTGGCGCGGCGAGCTCGACGAGACGCTGAAGCTGGCGGCTCCGCTGGCCGTCACCCAGCTCGCCCAGATCGCCATGATGACCACCGATCTGGCGCTGCTCGGCCGGCTCGGCGATCACGTGGTGGCGGCCGCCGCGCTCGCGCACACGGTGTTGTTCATCGCTTTCACCCTCGGCGTCGGCCTGGTTTCCGCGGTCGCGCCGCTCGCCTCGCAGGCCTTCGGCGCGCGCAATCCGCGCTTCGTGCGGCGCTCGCTGCGTGTCGGTCTTTGGGCCGCCGTGCTGGCCGGCGTGCCGCTGACGGCGCTACAGTTCTGGGGCGAGGAAATTCTGCTCGCGCTCGGTCAGGCGCCGGCCTCGGCCGCGCTCGCGGCGCGCTATCTGTTGGGCCTGTGCTGGTGCCTAGTGCCGGCCTGGGTCTTCATCGCCCTGCGCAACTTCATGAGCGCGGTGAACCGGCCCGAGCCGGCCCTGTGGATCACACTCGCCGCCATCCCGCTCAACGCCGTCCTGGCCTACGCGCTGATCTATGGCGCCTTCGGCATGCCGCGCATCGATGTGCTGGGCGCCGGGCTGGCGACGACGCTGGTCAACGTCTTCATGTGCATCGCCGCCATTTGGGTCGCGTACACGCGCCGTCCGTTCAAGAAGTACCGGGTGCTAGGGCGTTTCTGGCGGTTCGACCGGCAGCTGTTCAAGCAACTGCTGCTCATCGGTATGCCGATCTCCGGCGCCTTTCTGCTCGAGTTCGGTTTGTTTGCCGCCGCGGCGCTGATGATGGGCAGCATCTCCACCAGAGCCGTTGCCGCGCACCAGATCGCGCTGCAGACGGCGGCCATCCTCTACATGGTGCCGTTCGGCATCTCGATGGCGGCCACCGTGCGCGTGGGCCATGCGGTGGGCCGGCGCGATGCGGACGCAACGTGGCGTGCGGGCTTCACCGCCATGCTGCTGGCCGCCGGGTTCATGACGGTGATGACCATCGCCGTCGCCCTCACCCGCCATACCATCCCGCTCCTATATCTGGGCAGCGACGGCGCCGCCAACAGCGAGACGATCGCGCTCGCGGCGACGCTGCTGGTGGTCGGCGCGACATTCTTTGTCGCGGATGGCGCGCAGTCAGCGATTGCAGGGGCGCTGCGCGGGCTCAACGACACGCGTATCCCGCTGCTGATCGCCGCCTTCAGCTTCTGGGTCGTCGGCTTTTCCGCCAGCTACCAGCTCGGCTTCAGGCTCGGCCATGGCGCGATCGGCGTGTGGATCGGACTGGCGATCGGCACCAGTGTGTATGCCGCGCTGCTGCTGTGGCGCTTTCGCGCCCTGGCGCGCAGTGGCTATCTGCCGGAGGCACCGGGCACAGGTGGCGGCAACTAGAAGCCGGCGCCTTGCGAGGCAGGGCGCCGGTTTCATTGGTGCGTCTAGCGGGCGGCTGTATCAGCAGCCGGCATCGCTCAGGCACCAGTAGTAGCGCCGGCTGCGCGTGCCGTAGCGCTCGGCGCAAGAGGCAGCCGTTATGGCGCAATAGCCGACGCCAATGAAGATGCCGCCGCCGCCGTGGCGATGGTGCTTGCCGCTCTTGCCACCTTTGCCGCCACCGCCTTTGCCGCCGCCGCCTTTGCCACCGCCGCCGCCCTTCTTGGCCAGCGTCACGAGATTGCTGCCATCACCTCCAAGATCGCTCTGCGTTCCGAGCGGCGCGGCGATGGCCACGCTGAATGCCATTGCTCCGAACATGGCTGCTGCAAACGACAACCTGCCCAACATGTCACGCCTCCCCTAGTACCAATCCCCAGTCGTTCGAGCCCGATTGCCCGACCATCGCAACCTAGCACGCGTGCACCCACCGGGGTCTCCAAAGAAAGAAGGCCGGCGCAAGCCTGCAGGGGTGCAGCCGGGCCGGCGTGACGTCACGCCGGCCTCAGCCGGCAGGCTCAATGCCAATGGCACTGGGTGTGCCAGTGGCCGTGGCAGTGAACATGGCCATGCCGGTAGCTGTAGTGCAGGTGGCCGTGGCAGATGCGGCGGCAGTGGCGGAAATGGCGGTGGTGCCGGTGGCGGTGGCGCCAGTGCACCTGAGTGACGAGGCCGCTTTGGTTCGCTTGGGTCT
This sequence comes from uncultured Alphaproteobacteria bacterium, assembly GCA_963724565.1. Classification (GTDB taxonomy): domain Bacteria; phylum Pseudomonadota; class Alphaproteobacteria; order Rhizobiales; family Hyphomicrobiaceae; genus AWTP1-13. The sequence goes on along the minus strand of CAVRVK010000018.1, from coordinate 102,189 downwards.
GGGTGCCGAGCGGCGTGAGAGGTGCGGCCGTCGCCGGCGTGAAAGCTGCTGCCGCGACCAACGCCGCTGCCAGGATGGTCTTCGCAATCATGATAATTCTCCGTGTGCGGTTCAGACGCTCATCAGGGCACAACGCTCCTGATGTGCGCATTCATGCACGCGGCATCTGAACTCGAACCGAATGCGAGGTTCACTCTGTATTCATTGCAACGACGCAATCGGGTCACGAAAGGAGGAAGGGGTGCGCGCAAAGAAAGAAAAGGCCGGCTCTCGCGAGGAGGCCGGCCAATCCTTCAGGCGCAGAGGCGTCAGAGGCAGGCGTGCCGCGCAAGGCAACGGCGATAGCGCCAGCCGCCCCAGCCATGGCGCCGCGCGCACGTACGCCGCCATGCGCGACAGCGACCGCGCCATTGCACGGTTTCCACCAGGCTGCTGTCGCCGGCGACGACGCGGGGCACGGGGGAGAAGGTCGCGGCCGCGGATATCTGCGGGGCAGCGAGCGTGCCGAGAGCGAGCAGGCCCGCGGCGAGTGTCATCTTTCCGATCATCGTGAGCTCCATTGCAAGACGAGTACGGGGCCTCTTGCTTGGTCCCCGAGCTATTGCACCCCAACCAGCCTGAAGGGACGCACAACGGCGCGTTTATCCGCTGTTCATCGCATCGCCGGCAGAAGCTTTCGCTGCGAAACCCACCGGGCAAATTGCCGGTGCTGTGGGCGTCCGTCTTGACGCGGTGCGCGAATAAGCCCACGAACAAACCATGACCGACGATGGCCGTATCGTCACCGACGGCGAAGCGCGATGCGGACGACGCAGAGCAGTCTCTGCGTCCGCAATATCTGCGCGAGTTCATCGGCCAGGAGCAGGCGCGCTCCAACCTCAAGGTGTTCATCGAGGCGGCGAAAGCGCGCGGCGATGCGCTCGACCACGTGCTGTTCGCCGGGCCGCCGGGCCTCGGCAAGACCACGCTGGCACAGATCATGGCGCGCGAGCTGGGCGTCGGCTTCCGCTCCACGTCCGGCCCCGTCATCTCCAAGGCGGGCGATCTCGCCGCGCTGCTCACCAACCTGGAAGAGCGCGACGTACTGTTCATCGACGAGATCCACCGTCTGAACCCGGCGGTGGAGGAGATCCTCTATCCCGCCATGGAGGACTACCAGCTCGATCTCATCATCGGCGAGGGGCCGGCCGCGCGCTCGGTCAAGATCGACCTTGCCAAGTTCACGCTGATCGGCGCCACCACGCGCACGGGACTGCTCACCACGCCGCTGCGCGATCGCTTCGGCATCCCAGTGCGGCTCAACTTCTACACTCACGCGGAGCTGACCACGATCGTCACGCGCGGCGCCGGCGTGCTGAAGGTCGCCATGAGCCCCGACGGCGCCGCCGAGATCGCGCGCCGCTCGCGCGGCACGCCGCGCGTCGCCGGCCGCCTGTTGCGCCGCGTGCGCGACTTTGCCGCGGTGGAGGGCGCCAAGGTCGTCTCGGCGCAGGTCGCCGACCGGGCGCTCGGACAACTCGAAGTCGACGGCGAGGGCCTCGACGCGCTGGACCGCCGCTATCTCACCTGCATCGCCAAGAACTACGGCGGCGGCCCTGTCGGCATCGAGACGCTGTCCGCTGCCCTTTCCGAGCCGCGCGACGCGCTCGAAGAGATCGTCGAGCCGTTCCTGCTGCAGCAGGGGTTCATCGGCCGCACGCCCAGCGCGGGCGCGTGCTGACGTTGCACGCCTACAAGCACCTGGGGCTCAGCGGGCCGGCCCGCGGCGCGGCCATTTCGCAGATTGGGCTGTTCGACGAATCCGGCGATGATGCCGACGAGGGCAGGGCTGAAACGGGGTGATCTGTGGGCAATGAGGGGCACGGCTGCGCCGCTTTGCACAGCCCCGATTGCCGCCGCAACTTCTCCATGCTTTGCCTTCAAAGGTGAGCCGCAGCGCTCGATGGGGGACTTTGGGGGGACAGGGGCCGTCTGGCCGCTCAGGGGAACGAAGCAAACTTGCACACAATCTCGCGCCGGCGCTTCCTCAAGACCGTCGGCATCTCCGGGGCCGGCGTTGTCGGGCTCACCGCCTACGGCGTCGCCGGCGAGGCCGGCTACCGCCTGAGCGTCACACGCTATCGCGTGGCGCCGCCGCAATGGACGCCGGGCCTCAGCCTGAACATCGGCGTCATCGCCGACGTGCATGCGGGCGGTCCGCTGATGCCCGCCGAGCGCATCAGGGCGATTGCCGAGCGCACCAACCAGCTCAATCCCGACATGATCGTGCTGCTGGGCGACTTCACAGCAAGCCACAAGCTCCGAACGCGCATCGTCGCGCCGGAAGAATGGGCCGACGCGCTGAGCGTGCTCAAGGCCCCGCTCGGCGTGCACGCCATCCTCGGCAATCACGACTGGTGGGACGATCGTCACGCGCAGAGAACGGGCGAGGGACCGGTGATCGGCCGGCGGGCGCTGGAGGCGGTGGGCATTCCCGTCTACGAGAACGATGCGGTGCGTCTCCACAAGGATGGCAAGCCGTTCTGGCTCGCCGGTCTCGGCGACCAGATGGCGCTGATCGTCAGCCGGCGCAAGAAAGCCTGGCGCCGCTTCGAGGGCGTCGACGATCTACCGGGCACGTTGGCCAAGGTGACGGACGACGCGCCGGTGATCCTGCTGGCGCACGAGCCCGACATCTTCCCGCATGTGCCGGATCGCGTGTCGCTCACCTTGTCCGGCCACACCCACGGCGGCCAGGTGCGCCTGTTCGGCTATTCGCCGCGCGTGCCGTCGCGCTACGGCAACCGCTTCGCCTACGGCCACGTCGTCGAGGGCAATCGCAATCTGATCGTCTCGGGCGGGCTTGGCTGCTCTGTACTGCCGGTGCGGATCGGCGTTCCGCCTGAAATCGTCATGGTCCATGTCACCGGAGCCCATGTCACCGCCTGATCGGCCGCCCAGCGAGAGCTGGCCCGATATCGCCGGGCGCATCGTCGCCGATGCCGAGGGCCGCCGCCACGTCCTGCCCATCCGCGTCTACTTCGAGGACACCGACTTCTCGGGCCTCGTCTATCACGCGACCTACCTGCGCTGGTGCGAGCGCGGCCGGTCGGACTTCCTGCGGCTGATGGGCAACGATCACCGCGCGCTGGTCGATGGTGCGGCTGGGCGGGAGCCCGCGGCGTTCGTGGTGCGGCGCATGGCGCTGGAGTTCCTGAAGCCCGCGCGCATCGACGAAATCCTGCAGGTGACGACGCGGGTGAAGGAGACCACGGCGGCCACCCTTACGCTCGACCAGCGCATCAGCCGCGATCGTGTCGAGCTCTTCACCGCCGAGGTGATGGTGGTGCTGGTGTCGGCCTCCGGCAAGCCGCTGCGGCTGTCGGCGGCGCTACGCCAAGCCTTGCAGGACAAGGCGCCCTAAGCAGATTCTCGCCGTTGGCCCTACGCGCCCATGCCAGCACCGGCACCACGTCCCTCAAGACCGCGTCCCATGTGGTAGTGGCGGCTCGCGCTAGGATCGTTGAGCTCTCGTGGCTGAATTGGTATCTCTCGCAGCCATGCGCGGAGAGAAGCTATCCATTGCTGTTGTCGGCGCGGGCATGGGAGGCTTGGCTGTCGCGGCGACTTTGCGTCGTGTTGGCTTCGATGTGCGCATCTATGAGCAGGCCCCGCGCTTTGTGCGCATCGGCGCCGGCATCCAGATGATGCCCAACTCCATGAAAGTCCTGCGCCAGATTGGCATCGAGCAGCAGCTGCGCGCCGTGTCGTTTGCTCCCCAGTCGCACCTCAACCGCGTCTGGGACACCGGCGAGGTCACGCGCGAGCTCCCCATGCCGGAGAGCCTCTACGGGGCACCCTATCTGTGCATGCACCGGGCCGACCTGCACAATGCGCTGCTCTCGGCGCTGCCGGACGAGATCATTCATCTTGGCAAGAAACTCGCGGGCCTCGATCAGTCGGGCGAACGCGTGAAGCTGACGTTTGCCGACGGCAGCTCGGCGTACGCGGATGCGGTCGTCGGCGCTGACGGTGTCCACTCGATTGTGCGCGAGCTCATCATCGGGGCCGACGAGCCGGTCCATAGAGGCCGCATCGCCTATCGCGCAGTGTTTCCCGCAGCGCTGATGAATGGCAGGAGCATCGGGCCCTCGCGCACCAAATGGTGGGGTGTCGATCGCCACATCGTCATCTACTACACGGACCACGCCTGCAGTGAGGTCTATTTCGTCACCAGTGTGCCGGAGCCGGCCGAGTGGCTGACGCGCGAATCCTGGTCGGCCAAGGGCGAAGTAAAGGAACTGCGCAACGCCTACGAGGGGTTCCATCCCGACGTGCGCGCGGTGCTCGAGGCCTGCCCCGATTGTCACAAGTGGGCCATCCTCGAGCGTCAGCCGCTTGCGCATTGGAGCGACGGCCGCGTCGTGCTCCTCGGCGATGCCTGCCATCCCATGACGCCTTACATGGCGCAAGGAGGCGCGACTGCCATCGAGGACGCGGCCGTGCTGGCCCGCTGCCTCGAGGCAACCGGCGGTGAGGATATCGAGGGAGCATTCGAGCGATACGAGGCCCACCGCAAACCACGCACCTCGGTCATACAGGCAATCTCCAGCGCCAACACGTGGATGAAGGAAGGCGCCTCGGACACCGCTTGGCTCTACGAATACGACGCTTGCAATGCGCCGCTGGACCAACCGGCGGATCACGTCGCGATGCCGATGGGGTGAAGACCTCAAATAGACGCGTCAGCAATGTTGGGCTGCCGGAAGGGAAAATGCCGATGTGGCACTCGATGCGATCAAGGGCGAGCATCCTATGGGCAGCTCTGGCTCTGGCTGCAGCCGCCGCCGGGCTCGGTACCGCATGGGGTCAAGCAACTTACCCCAGCCAACCCATCCGGCTCATTATTCCCTTTGGCCCCGGCGGCGTGGCCGACACTACTTCGCGCCTCGTGGCTGAAAGGCTCGGCGACAAGCTTGGACAGCGCGTGGTGGTGGAGAATAATCCAGGTGGCGGCGGCATCGCCGCGGCGCGTGCGGCGCTGTCGGCTCCTGCCGACGGCCACACGCTGGCGCTGCTCACCAACGGCACCTCGATCAGCGTCAGCCTGTTCAAGAACCTGACGTTCAATTCACTTACCGACTTTGCGCCTGTCACCAAGATCGGCACATTCGAGTTCTTCTTCGCGACGAATGCCAATGCGCCCTACCGCTCGCTGGGCGACGTGATACGGGCAGCTCGCGACAATCCGGGCAAGCTCAACGTCGGTACCGTCACTGCCGGCAGCACCCAGCATCTGTCGGCCATGATGCTGAAATCGACAGCCGCCATCGACTTCCAATGGGTTTCTTTCCGCAGCTCCCCTGACGTGCTGGTCGCGCTCCTGCGCGGGGACATCGACGTGGCCGTGGATGCCTATGCTGCTTTCAGAGCCAGCGTCGACGACGGCAAACTGCGCCTGCTCGCAACGTCGGCCCCGACCCGTTCACCGCTGCTGCAGGACGTTCAGACCGCGAAGGAGGCTGGCGCCGGCGACTTTCAGGCGACAGCATGGAATGGCTTGTTCGTGAAGAGCGGCACGCCAGCGGCTATCGTTACCCAGCTGAACATGGTCATGGTCGAGGTGCTCGCCGATAAGGACCTCAAGCGTCGGCTGCTGGAGATGGGCATCGTCGCAGATCCCACCTCGCCTGAGGAGCTGACAACCTTTTTCAAGACCGACATCGCCAAGTGGGCTGACGTGATAGCTCGAAACAAGATCGAGCAGCGTTAGGCCAGGGCTTGCAGTGATCTGGTCACTCCTATCTTTGGCGCAATGACAGCTTCAGGGGACTTCTAGCGCGATGACCGCTGGCAGCGTTCCGTGCGCGACAAGGGCGATTGCCGCCCCAAGTCGCCCATCGACGCTGTCGAGAGCGGTCCGGGCCGTGTCCAAGTCGCACCCTTCGAGCAGCAGCACCGCAAGCTTGACGCTTCCTTTCGCGCGCTCGAGCGCCTCGCGCACATCTTCCGTGCTCCTGCCGGTGAGACTGAGCAGTATCGCCTCCCGCCGCAAGGCCAGCTTGGCGTTCGAGGCGCTGACGTCGACCATCAGGCCTTTGTAGACCCGGCCGAGCCGGATCATGAGCAGGGAAGACAGCACATTGAGGGTGATGCGCTGCGCCGTCCCGGCGTTCATGCGCGTCGAGCCGGCAATCGGCTCCGGCCCGGTTTCAAGAAGGATCGGGTGCTCGGCCTCCTCGAGAAGCGGGGTGCCGCGGTTGTTGGCAATGCCGATGGTCAATGCGCCGCGCACGCTTTGCCTCGCGCAGACACGCCAGCGTGAACGGCGTCGTCCCGCTTGCCGCCACGGCAATCAGGGCATCGTCTGCTCCGACGCCGTGGCGTGTCCACCAGCTCCCTGGCCTGCCCGATCTCGTCTTCGGCGCCCTCCACCGCGCGGACCATGGCTTTGTCGCCGCCGGCGATGAGCAGCAGCAGGCGCTCCGGCGGCCAGCTGAATGTCGGCATCAGCTCGGCACCATCCTGCACCGCCAGGCGGCCCGAGGTGCCGGCGCCTGCGTAGATGAGGCGGCCCTGATGCCGCAGACGGGCTTCCATCGCCAGTGCCGCCCGCTCGATCGCCGGCCTGGCAGCGCGCACCGCAGCGACGGCAGCAGAACTGCCCTTCGATCATCGCGTCCAGGACATCGGCAGGGTCCCAGACGTCGATGCCGGAATATCGTGGGCTTACGCGCTCGGTTTCCATCGCTCCGAGCAGCCAAGTGGCTGCCATCATTTGGATTTCGCCGCGATCATTCATAAATGAGCATGACAGGCGAGGATCACAAGTGGACGGAAGCCCTACTACTTCTCGGGGTCGACGGCGGCGGCACGCAGTGCCGTGCCCGCCTGTGCGATGGCTCGGGCACCGTTCTCGGCGAGGGCACGGCGGGCCCGGCCAACATTCGCTTGGGCGTGGACGACAGCATGCGGGCTGTGCTCGACGCCACCGGCCAGTGCCTGGCCGAGGCCAGGCTCAGCTTCGACAGCCGGCCCATCATCGCTTGCCTCGCCCTGGCGGGCGCGACGGAGCCGGTCGAGCTCGAGGCGATGGAGAGCTACCGGCACCCGTTCCGGCAGATGATCGTGACGACGGACGCGCATGCCGCGTGCGTCGGAGCGCATCGCGGCGAGGACGGCGGGGTCATCATCGTCGGCACCGGCACGGTGGCCTGGGCGATCGCTGGCCGGGCGGCACCATCGCGTGGGTGGTTGGGGTTTCCCGATTTCCGACGAGGGCAGCGGCGCGTGGCTCGGTTGCGAGGTGGTGCGCCGCGTGTTGTGGGCGCATGACGGGCGCGCGCCCTGGACCGGCCTGCTGCGCGGCGTGTTCGAGCAGTTCAACTCCGACCCTCATGCCATCGTGCGCTGGATGAGCTCGGCGAAGCCGCGCGAGTTTGCAGCGCTCGCACCCCTCGTCGTCCAGCATGCGCGCCAGGACGACCCGGCGGGTTGCGAGCTCATGCAGCTTGCCGCGGGACATATCGATGTGCTGGCCGGGCGGCTCGGCGCGATCGGCGTGCGGCGGGTGGCGTTGGCCGGCGGCCTGTCGTCGAGCATCGGCCCCATGGCTCGGCCCGGAGACGAAGCGCCATCTGGTTCCGGCCGCGGCCGATGCGCTCGCGGGTGCTCTGTGGCTCGCTCGCGCAGAGGCTCGGTCCGCGGCGCTGACGAACTGATGCGCAAGGTCATTGTGTCCATGGCGAAGGAGCGCAGGAGCGACGCCGACGTGACGATGGCGCGCGAGATTCGCGAAGCCCCTGCGGCGGTCAGCCGGCAGCTGCAAGGCCTGGCGGAGCCGTTGGCGGAGCTTGTCGGGCGGCTGAAACGCCGGCCGCCGCAGGTCGTCGTCACCTGTGCCCGCGGCAGCTCGGCCCATGCGGCGACCTTCGGCAAGCACTTGATCGAGCGCTATATCGGTATTCCCGTCGCCGAGGCCGCGCCCAACATCGCCAGCGTCTACGGGCAGGCGGCTGCGCCTCGAGAACCAGCTGTTTCTCGCTATCTCGCAATCGGGAAGGAGCGACGATCTCGTCGCCCTGGCCTCGAGCGCCAAGGCGGCGGGCGCGCTGACCGTGGCGATCGTCAATGCCACCGACGGCCCGCTGGTCCCGGCATGCGACATCGTACTGCCGATCGGCGCCGGTCCGGAGCTCAGCGTCGCCGCGAGCAAGACGTTCGTCGCGACGCTCGCCGCGCTGTTGCGCCTGACCGCGTCCTGGACGGACGACGCCGACCTCGGCGGCGCCATCGAGCGGCTGCCGGATCGGCTGACTGCCGCGGCCGAGCTCGATTGGAGCGAGCTGGTGGACACGCTGGTCGGAACCAAGAGCCTGGTCGCGATCGGTCGCGGGCCGACGCTTGCCATCGCGCGTGAAGCCTCGCTCAAGCTCAAGGAAACCTGCAGGCTGCATGCCGAAGCCTTCAGCGGCGCGGAGTTTCTGCACGGGCCGGTGGCTCTGGTCTCGCCGCGCTATCCGGTCCTGATGTTCATGCCGACCGATGCTGCGGCGCACGGGATGCGCCAGCTCGCAACCAGCCTTCGAGGAAAAAGGCACCGCGCTGCTCACCACCGAGCCAGGCGCTTCCGGCGCGGGACGCCTCCCCGCGCTTGCCTCCGACCATCCGGAGACCGACGCCGTCTGCCTGATCCAGAGCTTCTATGCCATGCTCATCCACCTCGCGGAGCGGCTGGGCACCGACGTCGATCGGCCTCGCCACCTGCGGAAGGTCACGCGCACCCGATGAGCGCTTCGGACCAGCACGCGGTCGTCGCCGGCACCGTCTTCGACGGCTCGGACCTGCACCATGATTGCGCCGTCGTGATCGAGGGGCACCGCATCGCGGCGCTCCTGCCCCGGTCCGAATTGCCCTGCAGCAGTACCGACGCAGGTCCTGCCGGAAGGCGCCTGGCTCGCGCCCGGCTTCATCGACATCCAGGTGAACGGCGGCGGCGATGTGCTGTTCAACGACGACCCGACGCCCGATGCAATCGCGGCCATCGTGCGAGCGCACCGGAGCTTCGGGACGACCGCGCTGCTGCCCACTCTGATCAGCGATACGCCGAGCCAAGATGCGTGCCGCGCTCGACGCCGTGCAGCAGATCGTTCCCGCCAACCCGAGCGTCCTCGGCATCCACCTCGAAGGGCCGTTCCTGTCACCGCAAAAGCCGGGCGTGCACGATCCCGCGATGTTCCGGCGGCCCACCGTCGAGGACGTCGAGCTACTGATGGCCGCGCGGGCAGGCGTCACGCTCGTCACGCTCGCGCCCGAGCAGGTCCCGGCCGGCTTCATAGCGCAACTCGCCAAGGCCGGCGTTCGCGTCTCGCTCGGACACTCAATGGCAACCTATGCGCAGACCAAGGCGGCGCTGGCCCAAGGGCTCACCGGCTTCACGCACCTCTTCAACGCCATGCGCCAGCCGGAAAGCCGCGAGCCTGGTCCGGTCGTCGCCGCGCTCGAGGCGCCGGGTGCGTGGTTCGGCATGATCGTCGATGGTCATCACGTGGACCCCGCCATGCTCCGCCTGGCGCTTCGGGGCGCAGCGCGTCCGATGCTCGTCACCGATGCGATGCCGACGGTCGGCGGCAGCCGTTCGACGTTCCTGCTCTACGGCCAGGAGATCGGCGTGCGCGACGGCCGCTGCACCAGGGCTGGATGGCACGCTCGCCGGCGCTCATCTCGACATGGCGTCGGCCGTGCGCAACTGCGTCGAGCTCCTCGATGTGCCTCTGACGCAAGCGCTGCGCTTCGCCTCCACGGAGCCGGCGAATTTTCTCGGCCTTGGAGGCTCCCTCGGCAGGATCGCTCCCGGCTATCGCGCCGATCTCGTCGCCTTCGACCCCCGCAACATGCAAATCCACGGAACATGGGTGGCTGGCAGGCCTGTTGCGGAGGCGCAATAGCAGAGCTACCGCCTCCTCACGATCGCAAGCTCAGGCACGTCCTGGGTGAGGCATTGATCCGGCGGATTGGCTCGCACCCGTCGGCGACCCGTTGCTGCGATAGGCGGCGAGGAAGGTGCGCACGGCGATGCCGACCACGTAGGCGATCTGGGCGTCCGTGGGCGGGCCCGACATATTGAAGAGCATCGGCTTGAAGGTGAGTGACACGCACGCGTCGATGAACTGTGCCGCTGCCACCTCGCAGTCGTGGGGCTGCAATACGCCCTGCGCGACCTTGGACTCCAGATAGCCCTTCAGGCCGGCGATGCCGCGGGCGGGCCCCGACTTGTAGAACCTGGCGCCGAGCTCCGGCATGCGATCGGCGATGGCGATGACGGTACGCAGCGGGGAGATGCCGCCCGGACGGCGACACAGAAACTGCGCCAGCTCCTCACCAACGCGCCTGAGCTCGGCTTCGACATCGGCCTGCTGGTCGAAGGTGAAGATCTCCTGCGACTGCAGCTGGCACTGCCCCTCCACGATCGCCTCGAACAGGTCCTCCTTGCTCTTGAAATAGACGTAGAGGGTGCCCTTCGACACGCCGGCTTCCTTGGCGATGGCGCCCATGCTGCCGGCGTCGAAACCCTGTGTCAGGAACACGTGGCAGGCGCCGTCGATGATCTGGCGGCGCTTGGCGCTGTCGCCTCGCGCCTCTGCCTGCTTCTCAAGCTCGAGCGTAGCCATCGGTTTGTCTCAGCGTCTCGGGGTCACAAGTTGTTGACCGAACCGTTCGGTCATTGACATACGCGGCCGACCCGTCTAAGTCAAGGCCGTTGACCGAACGGTTCGGTCAAAATTCTGGGACCCGCCGAGAGGTGCAAAAATGTTGGATGATCATGAGCAACTGTCCCTCTCGGGGACCCCGGGCGCTCAGGGCGAGCGGCCTGTGGCGCAGGCCGCTCCCGCCCGACCGTCTCGTTGGACCGTGAAGCGGGTGGCAGCGGGCCTGGCCGTGCTTTTGGCGTTGGGCGCGGGTGTCACCTACGCCCACTACTGGTGGACCCAGGGGCGCTATCTGGTGACCACGGACGACGCCTACGTCGGCGCGCGCAGCGCGACGCTGTCGCCGAAGATCTCGGGCTACGTGGTCGAGGTGGCGGTGGAGGACAATGCCCAGGTGAAGGCGGGCGACGTCATCGCCCGCATCGACGACGGCGATTATCGCCTGGCGGTGCAGATCGCCCAGGACCAGGTGGCCGTGCAGCAGGCGACGGTGGAACGGCTCGGCAAGCAGGCGGTGGCGCAGCAGGCTGCCGTCGAGCAGGCCAAGGCCCAGCTCGCCTCTGCGCAGGCGGGCGCGACCCGGGCAGACTTGGAATTGAAGCGCCAGCAGGACCTGGCGACGCGCCAGATCAACAGCCGGGCATCGCTGGAAACGGCGCAGGCCAACAACGACCAGGCCATCGCCTCCGTGCAGTCGGGCCAGGCGGCGGTGGAGGCGGCGGTGGCCAACGTCGACGTGCTCAAGGCGCAGCGCGAAGAGGCCATGCGCACGCTGGCCCAGATCAAGACCTCGCTGGCCAAGGCGGAGCGCGACTTGTCGTTCACGGTGTTGCGCGCGCCCTTCGACGGCGTTGTCGGCAATCGTGCCGTGCAGGTCGGCGACTATGTGCAGCCGACGCAGCGCCTGGCGAGCCTGGTGCCGCTGGAGGCCGTCTACATCGACGCGAACTTCAAGGAGACGCAGGTTGGCCGGCTGCAACCGGGCCAGCCGGTCGCCATTTCCGTCGACGCGTTGCCTGGCCGCAGAATTGAAGGTCGCGTCGCGAGCTTCTCGCCAGCGTCTGGCTCGGTGTTCTCCCTGCTGCCGCCCGACAATGCCACGGGCAACTTCACCAAGATCGTGCAGCGCCTGCCGGTGCGCATTCTGGTGCCCGCCGATGTCGCCGAGCAGTCGCTGCTGCGCCCTGGCATGTCGGTGGTGGTGAGCGTCAACACCAAGCCGGGCGCGCCCGTGACTACGCAACGCCTGACCTCGGCACACCCCCGCACCGGCGCGAACTGACGCAAGCCAGGTAGTAGGACCGCCGCCATGGCTCAAACGTCCGCAGCGACTTTGCAAGGCCCGGCCATGCCGGCGCGCGCCGAGGCCGACCGCATCGAGCCGCGGCGGCTGATCGCCTTCCTGATGATGGTGTTCGGGATGTTCATGGCGATCCTGGACATCCAGATCGTGTCGGCCTCGCTCACCGAGATCCAGGCAGGCCTATCCGCATCCGCCAACGAGATCACCTGGGTGCAGACCGCCTACCTGATCGCCGAGGTGGTGATGATCCCGCTGTCGGGCTACCTGTCGCGGGCGATGGGCACGCGCATCCTGTTCGCCATCTCGGCGGGCGGCTTCACGGCGGCGAGCCTGATGTGCGGGCTCTCCACCACCATCAACGAGATGATCATCTGGCGGGCGATCCAGGGCTTCATCGGCGGCGGCATGATCCCGACCGTATTCGCCACCGCCTACACGATCTTTCCCCGCTCGCGCATGGGGCTCGTCGCGCCGATGATCGGCCTGGTGGCGACGCTTGCGCCGACCATCGGTCCCACGGTCGGCGGCTATCTGACCGACGCGCTCTCCTGGCACTGGCTGTTCTTCATCAACATCGTGCCGGGCATCGCCGTTACCGTGGCCGCGCTCGCCCTCATCGACTTCGACAGCCCCGACTGGTCGCTGTTCCGCAACTTCGACTGGATCGGGCTGTTGTCGATGGCGGGCTTCCTCGGCGCGCTGGAGTACGTGCTCGAAGAAGGCCCGCGCAACGACTGGTTCGGCGACGACACCGTCTTCCTGCTGGCCTGGGTGTCGGGCCTGTCGGCGGCCGTGTTCTTCGTGCGCGTGCTCACCGCCAAGCAGCCGATCGTCGACCTGCGCGCATTCGCCGACCGCAATTTCGGGCTCGGCAGCGCCTTCTCTTTCGTGCTCGGCATCGGCCTTTATGGGCTGACATACCTCTACCCGCTCTATCTGGGCCAGGTGCGCGGCTACAACGCGCTGATGATCGGCGAGACCATGTTCGTGTCCGGCGTGGCGATGTTCCTTACCGCGCCAATCGCCGGCCGGCTGATGGGCAAGGTCGATCCCCGCCTCATGCTGATTGCCGGCTTCCTGTCGTTTGCCGCCGGCACCTACTGGATGACCTGGCTGACCAGGGACTGGGACTTCTGGGAACTGTTCTGGCCGCAGGTGCTGCGCGGCGTCGGCCTGATGATCGCGATGATCCCCATCAACAACATCGCGCTCGGCACCTTGCCGCCGGAGCGGGTCAAGAACGCCTCGGGCCTCTTCAATCTCACGCGCAACTTGGGCGGCGCGGTCGGGCTTGCCGCGCTCACTACCATCCTCAACGACCGCACCGACCTGCACCTCGCCCGCTTGCACGAGAGCTTCACCTGGGCGCGGCAGCCGGCAATGGAAGCGCTCAACTCCATGACCCAGCGCTTCTCCTCCTACGGCAGCGACGCACAGCTGATGGCCATCAAGCAGCTCAACGCCATCGTGCACCGCCAGGGCGTGGTGATGGCGTTCGGCGACGTGTTCCTGGTGCTGACGCTGCTCTTTATGGGGCTCGCCGCGTTCGCCCTGGTCCTGAAGCGCCCGCCCGAGGCGCCGGCACCCGGCGGGCACTAGTTCGTGTCCTCGTAAACGTCGGGTGTGCCGTTCACTGCCGGGCGAGATACATCTTCATCTTCGCCTCCTTGTCCTCGATCGCCTCGCCCGAACGTCGACCAGCGCTTTCTTCACCGTGCCGGTGAAGGCGAACGGCGGCTTGTAGTCCGTCGCATGACCGGTGAGCCGGCATCGGCTGCCGACGGAGACGCCCGCCGCCAGACCGAGCGACAGCGGAATGGTCACCGGCAGATCGCCGCTGCCGACGGCCTTGCCGTCGACGAACAGCTTGATGTTCGCCGGGACGCCCTTGCCCTTGGCGATGTCGGGCTTGCCCGTCGGCGTGAACTCGAAGCTGAAGATGTGGTCGCCTTCGGGAATGCCGCCGTCGTTCGACTGCACCTTGAAGCGCTGGTCGGCGACATAGTTGTAGCCGTAGGTCAGCTTGCCGTCCTTGCACGTAGAACGACGAAGCCGCCGTCGTTGCCGCCCATGGAGAACAGCACGCCCTCGGCGCCGCCCTTGGGCACGTTGGCGTGCACCGACACGGAGTGCGGCACGTTGACCAGACGCGGCGCGGCGTTGCTGGGCACCATCTGGGTGCCGGGATAGTAGACGTACTTCTTGCGGTCGACGGCGATCTGCGGCCGCTGGCTCGGCAAAGCGCAGCGTGCCGCGGCTGTCGATCGGCAGCACGTTGTACTTGCCGGCCTCGACATACCACATGCCGATCATCGCGATCAGCCGGTCGCGCTCCTTCTCGGCGAGATTGTTGGTCTCGGCGAAATCCTCGTTGAGGTTGTAGAGCTCCCAGCCCTTGGCATCGAGTTCGATCAGCTTGTCGTAGTCGATCGGCGCGCCGAACGGCAGGCCGGACTCGGTGAACGACGTGCCGGGCCACGGACACACCGCGCGCCAGCCGTCGTGATAGAGCGAGCGGTGGCCGAACATCTCGAAGTACTGCGTGATGTGCAGCGACGTCCGCCTTGGCGTCGTCGAAGGACGACTTCAGGCTGAAGCCCTCGATCGGCGACTGCGTGACGCCGCGGATCTGCGTCGGCGGCTCGATGCCGAGCGCATCGAGCACGGTCGGCACCATGTCGATGGCGTGGCAGTACTGCGTGCGGATCTCGCCCCTGGCCTTGATGCCCTTGGGCCAGCAGACGATGAACGGATCGGACGACGCCGCCGCGATAGGTCTCGCGCTTCCAGCGCCGGAACGGCGTGTTGCCGGCGTGGGTCCAGCCCCACGGATAGTGGTTGAAGTATTTCGGCCCGCCGATGTCGTCGATGGCGGCGAGGTTCTGCTCCAGGTCGTCGGGCACGTTGTTGAAGAACTTGCCCTCGTTGACCGAGCCGTGTCGGCCCGCCCTCGGCGCTCGCGCCGTTGTCCGAGATCACCATGATCAGCGTGTTCTCGTATTCGCCGATGTCCTTGAGGAACGCGATCAGCTCGCCGATGTAATGGTCGGTGTGCTCGAGGAAGCCGGCGAACACCTCCATCATCCGCGCGTAGAGCGGCGCTCGTCGGCCGGCAGCTTGTCTCCAGTCCTGCACGTCGGGATCGTGGCGCGACAGCTTCGTGTTCTTCGGGATGATGCCCAGCTCCTTCTGCTTCGCGAACACCTTCTCGCGATAGGCGTCCCAGCCGTCGTCGAACTTGCCCTTGTACTTGTCGGCCCACTCCTTCGGCACGTGGTGCGGCGCGTGCATGGCGCCGGTGCAGAAGTACATGAAGAACGGCTTGTTCGGCGCGACCTGCTTGGCGTCGGCGATCATCGCCTTGGCCTTCTCGACCAGGTCCGGCGTGAGGTGATAGCCCTCCTCCGGCGTCTTCTCCGGCTCGGTCTGGCGTGTTGTCGCGCACGAGCTCCGGATAGTACTGGTGCGTGTCGCCGCCGAGGAAGCCGTAGTAGCGCTCGAAGCCGCGGCCGAGCGGCCAGCGGTCGTAGGGCCCGGCCGCCGAGGTCTGCTTCGGCCGGCGTCAGGTGCCACTTGCCGAGCGCGTAGGTGTTGTAGCCGTTCTGCAGCAGGATTTCCGACAGCATGCCGTTCTCGAACGGAATGATGCCGTTGCCGCCGGGATAGCCCGTCGAGCCCTCGGTGATGCAGGACATGCCGTTGGAGTGATGGTTGCGCCCGGTGATCATGCACGAGCGCGACGGCGAACAGAGCGCCGTCGTGTGCATGTTGTTGTAGCGCAGCCCGTCGGCGGCCAGCGCGTCGAGGTTCGGCGTCGCTGATCGGGCTGCCGTAGCAGCCGAGCTGGCCGAAGCCGGTGTCGTCGAGCACGATGAACAGCACGTTCGGCGCGCCTTCCTTGCGCCCGGTTGGGCGCGGGCCACGCCGGCTTGGAGACATCGAACGTTCGGCCGATCACGCCGGAGAAAGCCTGGCCCGGCTTGTATTCCTTGAGCGGCATCCGTCTTTCTCCGTAGCATCGCGCTGGTCGAGCGGGCCGAATTGTCAGCGCGGCGATCGGTCCAGCGTATCGACACAAACCCTGATTCGAGGTCGCAGCATTTTGCAGCGCGAGGCGTGCAAACAATGTCGGCTCCAGGCGCGCTTGCCGCTGCGCTGGGCAGATCGGGGAGCGAATTGATCTGGCGCAATTGCAGCAGCCGTTCCGCCTGCGATGAAAGCCGTGACGCGAAATGCGAAGGGACGGTGACAATGGCGAATGGCTGGCGATTGGGCTCCTTGTGCGGCACGGTCCTCATCGTGCTTGCCGCGGCGTGGCTGCTACCGCAAAGGAACGGCCAGGCGCAGGAGCGGCCCGTGCCCTCGCCGGACAAGGGCTACGCGCTCGCGCAAAGGCTCTGCAAGGGCTGCCACCTGGTCGATGCCAGCGCGGATGCGACCTTGCCCGCAGGTATCCCGACCTTTCGCGGCATCGCCAACCGGCCCGGACAGACCGGCCAGCGCATCATCAACGTGCTGATCAAACCGCATGCGCCCATGCCCGATATCCATCTGTCGAGCGAGGAGGTGCTCAACATCATCGCCTATCTGGAGACCCTGCGGATCGATCAGTCGATCCCGCCGCTGCTGCAAACCGTGCCGCAGGGTGCCAAACCGCAATTTCCGGAGCGGTCATGATGGGCTAGACATGGCTCCCGCATTCGACGAGGAGGAGCCAGTTGCCCACGACCGAGCAAATTCAGAAAATGATCGGCCCCCTGTTCCCCGGCCTGATGGGGGTGGAGATCAAGGAGGCGACGCCGGACAAGATCGTCGCCAGCATGCTGGTGCGGCCCGACTTGTGCACCGGCGGCAATGTTTGCCACGGCGGCGCCTTCATGGCCTTCGCCGACACGGTGGGCGCGGTGGGCACGGTGGTGAACCTGCCGCCCAACACCCGCACCACGACGATCGAGTCCAAGACCAACTTCATGAGCGCGGCGCCGGTGAATACGCGCGTCACCGCTGAGGCGATCCCGCTGCATCGTGGCAAGACCACCCAGGTGTGGCAGACGACCATCCGCTCGGAGGCCGGCAAGCTGTGCGCAGTCGTCACGCAGACGCAGATGGTGCTGCCTGCGGGGTGATGGGGCCTGAGAGGCAACCGACTTTCTGAATCCGTCAAGGCAAGCCGTCAAAGGGATTGATGGTCTTCACGCCCAGAGGTCTGAAATGGCGCTCGTTCCTCGTGAGGAGGATCAAGTTGTGAGCGCTCGCCGTCGCGGCGATAACGATGTCCGCAAATCCCGGCGAGTGACCCTTGGCACGAGCTCGATCAGAGAGCGCACCGGCGATGCGCGCTTCCTGCAATCCGAAGGATAGGACGCGCTCGCCATAGAGATGCAGCAGGGCGTCGAGCCACGTGGACAGTCCCTCAGCCTTGCGGCCCGCCTTCTCGCGTCGCAGCTTGGCTATGCCGTCCTCGATTTCAGCGATCGTCACTGCCGAAATGTAAAGTGCCGCGGAACTCTCCTCCATCCACGACACCAGCGCGGAAGGCACGGCTTCCCAAACGGGCGAGCCGATGGAAATGATGTTGGTATCGACGAGGTACAAGGCCTCAGCCGCCGAGGCGGCGCATCGGCGATTTGCTCCGGCGCGGCAAGTCGCCCTTCTCGATGGGCGCCGACATCAGAAGGCGCGCCAAGGACGGCACGCGCGAGAGGCGCTCCCAGTCTTTCATCCCAAGAACGATAGCCTCGGGCTTGCCGTGGCGTGTGATGATCGAGGGCTCGCCCCGCACGGCGTCATCGACGACAGCCGATAGGCTCGCCTTTGCGTCCTTGAGTTGCAGCTGTTTCACGATCATCTCCGATATGACCATAGTGGTCATATGTATAGGCGATGGTCATTGCGAAAGCAAGCAGTCATGTTGTTCTTGTCAATCCACTCCTCGACCAGGTCAGGTCGGACTGCTTGATGAAAGCTCGGGGCCGCGCAGAGGCGAGTGGCAAGCCGAAGTCGTCATCCTTCAGCTCAAGGGCGAGGTCGCAAAACCCGGTGATTGGCTCAGAACCGTAGTCTTACGCGGCTCACGCCGGATGCTCACATGCGTTCGCCGGGCAAGAGGCTCGCTTGCTTCACCCAGGCGGCGAGCTGGGCTTCGTCGAGCTGGTCGTTCTCGTGTCGAGGTAGCGGGTATCCTTGCTTTTGGCCGAGCCGGGCGGGACAGGGCGCAGTGACGCGCCGCGGAAGGCGTAGGCTGCAACCCAACATAGGTCGTGGCCCGTTGGTTTGTTGGGTTACGGCCTTCGGCCTAACCCAACCTACGATTCCGTGTGTCACAAGCCTCAACGAGAGCTGCGCCTTAGAAGGCTTCAAAAGCGACTGCGGCGCTCCACAAAAAGTCCAAGTCTGGCCACATTGCGCGGCAGTATGGCCCTGGTTCGCACGGCGGGAAACGGGTACGCCATTGACCTCGGGCCGGAACGTCGGTTGCCACCGAAGGCGACCGGCCGTTTGGCGTTGCCTCACGCATTGATGGCCCGCAGCCTCGCGACAAACCGGCTAAGGAACACGGACACGCACGATGCAATCCACCGGCTTCTCCTTCCTGGAGCTCTTTCTCACTGCGCATCCCGTCGTCAAGTTCGTGATGATCGGGCTGCTGCTGGCCTCCGTGTGGGCCTGGGCCATCATCATCGAAAAGCTGTTCGCCTTCCGCCGCGCGCGCCGCGAGGCCGACCGCTTCGAGCAGATGTTCTGGTCCGGCCAGTCGCTGGACGAGCTCTACACGGGCCTGGCGCAGGGCCGCACCTTCTCGATGGCCTCGCTGTTCGTTGCCGCCATGCGCGAATGGAAACGCTCGGTGGAAGGCAACATCCGCGCCTTGGGCGGCATCCAGATGCGGGTGGAGAAGGTGATGGACGTCACCATCAGCCGCGAGATGGAGCTGTTGGACCGGCGGCTGCTGTTTCTGGCCACCACGGGCTCGATTGCACCCTTCGTCGGCCTGTTCGGCACGGTGTGGGGCATCATGACGAGCTTCCAGGCGATCGCGGTATCGCGCGAACACCAACCTGGCGGTGGTGGCGCCCGGCATCGCCGAAGCCTTGTTCGCCACGGCGCTCGGGCTGCTGGCTGCCATACCGGCGGTGGTTTTCTACAATAAGTTCGCTGCCGATTCGTCGCGGCTCTCCCAGCGGCTGGAGGCCTTTGCCGACGAATTCTCGGCGATCGTGTCGCGCCAGATCGACGTTCGAACCTAGCGGAGAGGCCCGATGGGCGTCAGTCTGCATCGCGCAGGCAGGCCCGGCGGCGGCCGCCGCAGCCGCTCGCGCCGTCACAGCCCCATGCACGAGATCAACGTCACGCCGTTCGTCGACGTCATGCTGGTGCTGCTCATCATCTTCATGGTCACGGCGCCGCTGCTCACCTCCGGCGTGCCGCTCGAGCTGCCCGAGGCCAAGGGCCAGCAGCTGCAGGCCAACAAGGAGCCGCTCACCATCAGCGTGCAAAAGGACGGCAAGGTCTTCATCCAGGAGACGCAGGTTCAGATCAACGACATCGCCGGCAAGCTCAAGGCCATCGCCAAGGGCGGGTACGACGAGCCGATCTTCGTTCGCGGCGACAAGGGCATCGACTACGGCACCGTGATGCGGGTGATGGCGCGCATCAAGCAGGGCGGGTTCAACAAGGTGTCGCTGGTCACCGAGACGGAGGGCTGAGGCAGCGAGGCAAGGGAGGCCCAGTGCAGTTCGGGCTTGTCATCTCCGTCATCTTGCATGCGGCGATTCTGGGATGGGCATTCATCACCATCCAATCGCAGCGTGAGCTGCGCATGCCCGAGCCCGATCCCATCATCACCGGCCTGGTGACCGAGAGCGAGCTCACCAAGCTCAAGCAGGGCGCGCGCACGGCCAAGCAACCTGCAGACCACGGCCAAGGACACGCCCAAGGCCGACCTCGCCAAGAAGGAAGCGGCCAAGCCCAAGCCGGTGGCCGCCGCCCCGCGCCGCCGCCTCCGCCCGATCCGCCGGCGCCCAAGTCCGACCCGATCGCCGAGAAGCTGGCGTCCGCCGAGCCGCCTCCGCCCCGCCGCCCCTGCCGCGTCGACGAGCAGAAGAAGCTCGAGGAGGCCCGCCGGCAGGAGCAGCTCAAGGCCAGGCAGCAGGAGAAGGCGCCGAGCGCAAGGCCGCCGAGGAGCAGCTGGCGCTCGAAGGCAGCGCAAAGCGGAGGAAGAGCGCCGCGCGGAAGAGCAACGCAAGGCGGAGGAGCAGAGCGGCCGAGGAGCAGAAGCGCGCCGAAGAGCAGAAGCAGGCTGAAGAGCAGAGCCGGGCCGAAGAAGCAGCGGCGGGCCGAGGAGCAGAAGCGCCTGGAGGAGCAGCGCAAGCAGGCCGAGCTGAAGAAGAAGGCCGACGAGGAGAAGAAGCGCAGGGAGGCGGCGCTCAAGAAGAAGCGCGAAGAGGAGAAGAAGCGTCACGAAGCCGAGGCCAAGCAGAAGCAGTTCGATGCCGAGAAGATCGCCGCCCTTCTCAACAAGGTGCCCAACGCCAGCGCGCCGCCGCCGTCGGCAGCCCCCGACCGAGCCGACCAAGGCGAAAGGGCCGGCGCTCGGCGCGCCCGAGGGCAAGGACAAGCAGATCTCGGCGAGCGAGATTGCCATGCTGAAGGGCATGATAAGCTCGCGGCTCGAAGGGGTGCTGGCGCCTGCCCTCGGGCGGCGGCGGCAGCGACACGCCGGTGGTGACGCTGCGCTGGCGCCTGAAGCCGACGGCAGCCTGGACGGCGACCCGCAGGTCGAGCAGCCGCGCGGCGACGCCCTGTTCCGCATCGCGGCAGAGGCGGCCATGCGCGCGGTGCGCGAATGCTCGCCGTTCGCCCTGCCGCCGGACAAGTACAGCACCTGGAGGACGATCACGTGGGAATTCGACCCCAGCCAGATGATGTGAGTGCCCGCTCGAGCGCGAGAGCGCGACGCCATGCATCGCGCACCGAGGCCGCCGGCATGGCATCCGATGGCGAACCCGATCGGCGCCGGCGCCGTGCGCTTGGGCGCTGGCCGCTGTCGCCACTGGTGCCGCTGGTGGCCTGCCCCGGCGTCCGCGCAGCGATCTGCGGCTCAGGACGGCCTGCGCGGCACGCAGCGCGAGGGCACCATCGCGCCGATCCCGATCGCCATCCCCGAGTTCCTGGGCGAGGACCGGCGTTTCTCCACCGAGGTCACGGGCGTGATCTCCGCCGATCTGG
The DNA here is from genome assembly GCA_963724565.1 of uncultured Alphaproteobacteria bacterium. Taxonomy (GTDB): domain Bacteria; phylum Pseudomonadota; class Alphaproteobacteria; order Rhizobiales; family Hyphomicrobiaceae; genus AWTP1-13. Next base: position 80,970 of record CAVRVK010000018.1, on the reverse strand, counting down.
AGCGGTCGGGCCTGTTCCGGCCGCTCGATCCGGCCTCGTTCATCGAGCGCCCGCGCGACCTCAACACCGCGCCGCGCTTCCAGGACTGGCGCGTGATCGATGCGCAGGCCCTGGTGGTGGGCCGCGGCGGCGCGCGCCAACGACGGCCGCTACTTCGTGGAATTCCGCGTCTACGACGTGCTCTCCGCAGCGCGAGCTGGTCGGCAAGCGCTTCGCCGCCGATGCCAGCGACTGGCGCCGCCTTGCCCACCGCGCCGCCGACCAGGTCTACGAGCGCCTCACCGGCGAGAAGGGCTACTTCGACACCCAGGTCGCCTTCATCGACGAGACCGGCCCCAAGGACCGGCGCCGGAAGCGTCTGGCCCTCATGGACCAGGATGGCGCCAACGTGCGGCTGCTGAGCCAGGGCGGCGAGCTGGTGCTGACCCCGCGGTTCAGCCCTACCGCCCAGGAGATCACCTATCCTGCAGTACACCGGCGAGCAGCCGCGCGTGTTCCTCATGAGCTTGGACACCGGCCAGACGCGAGATGGTGGGCAATTTCCCCGGCATGACGTTCGCGCCCCGGTTCTCCCCGGACGGCCAGCGCCTCGTCATGAGCATCGGCGAGAGCGGCGCCACCGCGCATCGTCGAGATGGACCTGCGCTCCCGCCAGACCGCGGCGCCTGACCCAATCCCAGCGGGATCGACACGGGCCCCTGCTACAGCCCCGACGGGCGGCGCATCGTGTTCGAATCGGACCGCGACGGCGGCCCAGCAGCTGCACGTCATGAACGCCGACGGATCGGGCGGCCCGCCGGATCAGCTACGGCGACGGCCGCTATGCCACCCCGGTGTGGTCCCCCCGGGGCGACCTGATCGCCTTCACCAAGCAGATGAGCGGCAGCTTCCTGATCGGCGTGATGCGCCCGGACGGGCAGGGCGAGCGGATCCTGACCGAGGGATTCCACAACGAGGGGCCCACCTGGTCGCCGAACGGCCGCGTGATTCTGTTCTTCCGCGAGAGCCAGGGCGCCAGCGGCGGTCCGAGGCTCTTTTCCATCGACCTGACGGGCTACAACGAGCGCCAGGTGCAGACCCCGGCCTTCGGCTCCGACCCGGCCTGGGGCCCGTTGCGAAACTGAACGCTGCTTTACCGCGTTTTAACCCGTCTGGTGTGTCCTGGCAGGTGAGCGAGGCCCGGCTGCATCGGTGGGCCTGCACGCAGCCTCTGTACAGCGTTCCGGCATGCCGATGCGCACCAATAGCCAAGTGGCATTTCCGCATCAACCGACGTGCAAAACCCTCAGATCAGCAGCTGCGTCCTTGATCTAAGCGTTACACATCGGTAGCCAATAGGTGCGATTGCCGAACACGTGTCAGGAGAGAAGACTATGAAGGTCAAGAACGTGATCGTTATCTCGGCGCTTGTCGCCGCGGTTGCTTTGGGCGCGTGCCGCCGTGAAGTCGTCCACGAGCCCATGAAGCTCGGCGCCGACGTGCAGGCCGAGACGTAGCCCGCTAAGTTAGCACGAGCAGCTGTCAGCTCAGCCTCGAGCCGCCCTTTCGGGGTGCCATGCTGGTGGCTGAGGTGCCGATTAATCTGGGCCGTATTGCCGGCGTCATGCTGCCGCGATGCGGCCCTGATCTTTTTGTGATTCTATTCACCATTCTGTGCATTGTGGGGAAAATCCGGGGTGCCGGGGTTGCCCGAATCCGCCGATAGAGCGTTTCAGATGCAGGCGGTCATATTTTGGCGCGAAGTGTTGGCTAAGAGGCCTGCTGCGACCGCAGATTTCGCGATTCGAAGCGCCGCACGCCCCAGCCGGTGCGGGGACGGAAAGAGGAACCAGGCATTGCGAGCATTCGACGTGGCGCAAGCATGCGCGTGGGCCTTTGCGCGGCAATCGTCGTAGGCATCGCGTGTCGGCCTGCGCCAACAACCCCACGCCCGAGGATCTGGCAACCAACAAGGGCGGCGTGGCGCCCGCCAGGATCGCCGCGCGACTTCGCCGTCAATGCCGGCGACCTGGTCTATTTCTCGACCGACAGCGTGGACCTGTCGCCCGAGGCGCAGCAGACGCTGGCGAATCAGGCGCGCTGGCTGAAGCAGTACGCCCAGTACACCATCACCATCGAGGGCCATGCCGACGAGCGCGGCACCCGCGAATACAACATCGCGCTGGGTGCCAAGCGTGCCCAGGCGGTGCGCGACTACCTGGTCCGGAACGGCATCAATGCCGCGCGCCTCCGCACGGTGTCCTACGGCAAGGAGCGCCCGGTGGCGGTGTGCAACGACATCTCCTGCTGGTCGCAGAATCGCCGGGCGCAGACCGTGCTCAACAGCCGGCACGAGGCCCGTTCATAGGCTGGCAGCGACGGCTGGCTCAGGCTGCCGAATCGGCGGCCGGCGCGGCAGCAGGTATAAGGACCTAGGGCGCGTCAGCCCTTCAGGCGCTTGTTGCACTCGCTGTAGTAGCCGCCGCCCCTGGCGATCCAGCGCAAGCCGCCGTTGGCTTTGGCCACCTTGTTGGCTCGATACTGATCGAGGCAGGTGAGCAAGCGTGCCTTGCCGGCGCTCTCATTCTTGTATTTCGGCGCGACCGCCGTGGGGAACGTCGCACCCGGGCTCAGAGCCGCTGAGCCGCTTCCGGTCGGTGGCGTTGCCAGGGCAGCGGCACCCGGTCCGCAATTGGCCTTGCGGAACTGCCGCCAGGTCATTCCCTGCAGCGTGCCGTCGCCTTTCGCGGCATCGTACTTCGCACTGCACTGCTTCATCGTCAGGGCGAGAGCGGGCGTGGCCGCCGCCAATCCGGCTGCCATGCCAAAGGCACAGAGAACAGTCGCTCGAGAGTTCATGACACCATCCTTGTGGTCCAAGCCTGGCGTGGTCCAAGCCAAGCGCGAATCGTGGCCGCTGCCGCTGCCGCCCGGTATCGGGGTATGTGCTGAGGAGGGGTTGTGCTTTTGTCTTTCTCTTGGGCGGCGCGTGCGGGGTGGAGGGCGTGCCTGGCTCGATGGGGGTAAAGATCCCGCAAGAGCGGACGTTCCGGCCTTCCGAGACACAGCGTCCCCTACCACCCTGCGTCCCCGGCCTTGTTCGTGTCGCGAAGTCGTGCTCAAGAGGCGTGCTTGAACGCGCATGGAAGCGCTTGGAAGACTTGGGGCGCTCGCCTGTGAGCGCTTGCTGATCGAGACGTGGGCCTATGGGGTTGGCGGTGAAGGGTTTGGCGGCGAAGGGCTGGCTGCGGGCAGCTGCTGTAGTGGTGCCCGCGTTGCTGTTGGCGGTCTCAGTCTCGCAAGCCCAGCAGGGGCCTCCACCGCGCGTGCAGCCCCAGCCCAAGGCGCCGATGGGCTCGCCCGATGCGGATTCGTCGGGCTTGCAGCGGCGCATCGAGCAGCTGGAAGAGCAGCTGGTCGACCTCCAGGTCACCATCGGCACGCTGGAATCGCTGGCCAAGGGCGGCGTCACCCCGCCGTCCGCCGGCCCGCGCAGCGGGCTTGGACCCTCCACGGCAGTAGGTGCGGCGGATGCGGGCCGGCTCGATGCCATCGAAACGCAGATCAGGGCGCTGGCCTCGCAGCTGGAAAGCCTGCAGGAGCAGGTGCGCGGGCTTGCCAGCAGCAGCGGCAAGAACGCGCCCTCCGGCGACGATCAGCAGCCGCCGGCCTTCGGCAAGGTGACGGTGGCCCCCGATGCCGCCCCGAAGGACGAGATCGATCGCCTGCTGGCGCCGCCTCAGGCGGGCGGCCAGGCGGACACGCCGCCCCAGCAGCTCTACGAGCAGGCCTACGGCTATCTGCTGCAGAAGGACTATGCGTCGGCGCAGACGGGGTTCGAGGATTTCCTGCAGCGCCACCCCGGACACCAGCTCGCCGGCAACGCCCAGTATTGGCTGGGCGAGAGCTTCTACGTGCGGGGGCAGTATCGCGCCGCCGCCGCGGCCTTCCTCAAGGGCTACCAGACCTATGCCAGGAGCCCGAAGGCGCCCGAGTGCCTGTTGAAGCTCGCCATGTCGCTCAATCGCCTAGGGCAGAAGGATGCCGCCTGCACCTCCTTCAACGAACTGGCGACCAAATATCCAAATCCCCCGGCGCACGTGAAGAGCATCGCCCAGAGCGAGCGCCAGCGCAGCGGCTGCGGGTAGTGGTGCGGGCAACTCGTCTCGGCGAGATACCGGCGACGGCCCACACACGATGTTCAAATCCAGATCTGCGGGTCGATCCGCATGCACTACGGAGTTTGGCCCGCATCTGGAAACAAGGTGCTGACAACCTGCGCGGGGTCGAAAGGCTTCTGGCAGCGTGCCACGTCACTGTAACGGTCAGGTATCACCTGCCGGTCGTAGCCCGTCGCGAAAACGAAAGGCACGCCCCGCGCCCGGAGCACGTCGGCCAGCCCGAAGACCGTATCGCCGCGCACCTTGATGTCGAGCACAGCCCCGTCGAGATGCTCGCCATTCTGTATCAGGTCCAACGCGCGCTCGATGGTGCCTGCCGGCCCGATGGTCTTGACGCCCAGCTTGGCAAATTCGCGCACCATCCTATTGGCCAGCAGGTACTCATCTTCTACCACGAGGACCCGACGGCCGGCGGCACAAGCCGCAGAAACCTTCATCACTTTCGCCCCTGGTTATTTCGCAACGGAAGGGAAAGCCGGAAACGCATTCCATCCTCACCCAGTTCGAGCTTTGTCTCAGCATCGAGTTGATAGGGCAGAGCGTGCTCGAGCAGTTCTCGGCCGAAGCCCTGGCGCAAAGGGTCCGCTGTGTGTTGGTCGAGCTCGACGCCGCTCTCCACCCACGTGAGCTCCAAAGAAGGCTTGCTCGCTCGATCCAGTATTTGCCACCTCACGTCGAGACGGCCGCGAGCGCCATTGAGGGCGCCATGCTTGATCGCGTTGGTTGCGAGCTCATGCAGCGCGAGTGCGAGGAGCTGCATAAACTCGTGCGCAAATGTCACCGGCGGGCCGTCAATGACAATGCGCTGTCCGTCCGGCCTGACGCCAACTGCAACCAGCTCCGCTTGCACCAGCTCGGCCAGGGTAGCGGCGCCGTCATCCTGGCGTGACAGGAACCCCTGCACGCGCGCAAGGGCTTTGAGCCGATTGTTGAACTCGATGCCGTAGTCCGCAAGCGAGCCGGCCGCGGCTAGCGTCGTGTCGGAAATCGATTGCACAACAGAAAGAAGATTGCGGGTGCGGTGCTGGAGCTCGTCGATGAACAGCTCTCGGGTCCGTTGCAGACGCTTGTTGGCGGTGATGTCCGTAAACGTGATCACGACACCGTCGACTGCATCTTGCAGGGTGCGGTAGGGCCGGATGCGCATGAGAAAGCTTGCCGCGCCCCCCTTGAGATCGAGCTCGCGCTCCACAATACGAAGCGAGCCCTGCACGTCCTGCACATCGGCTCGAAGCTGATCGTACTCAAGCTGGCTGACGACGTCGGTAATGGGCCGTCCGCGGTCGCCGTCGCGTAGCGGAAACAATTCCGCCATCGCCGGCGTGAAGTGCTTGATGCGCAGCTTCTCGTCGAGGAACATGGTCGCAATATGCGTGCTGTCCAACAAGTTCTTCGAGGTCACTGTTGAGGCGGTCCGTCGCCTCGTTCTTGCTCTGCAGCTCCCCATTGATCGTCTGCAGCTCTTCATTGACCGACTGCAACTCCTCCTTGGCGGTCTCGAGTTCCTCGTTGGAGGACTGCAGCTCTTCAGTGACGGCCTGATACTCCTCCGTCGTAGACTTCATGTCCTCGATGTATGCCTCGAGCTGGTCGGTGGCGGTCTGCAGCTGGGCCTTGGTGGCGCGCAGCTCCTTTTCCAGGGCAACAGTGCTCGCATCCCGGGTTGCAGGTTGCTCGTCGGCTGGCTTCGGGGCGTCGCGAAAGGCAACCACGCACAGACCGCGGTCCTTGGCTCCATCGCTCAAGACCGGCTCGACGATCAACGTCAGCAGCCTGCTGTTGCCGTCGATCTGGATCATCAGATGCTCGTTGATGACCGTCTTTTCGGTGGCGAGGGCCTGCTCCACGGCCACCCTGACCGTGGGTCTCAGGGTCTTCTGCAGCAAGCTGAACAGGTTCAGGTTGGCGGCCCCAGGGGAGGGCTCGAGATAGTGTCGCGCCTCGCTGCCGGAGAAGCGCAGGATCTCATGCTGCCTGTCGATCACGAAATAGGCCGGCGCGTAGTGCTCCATGATGCGCCGCACGCTCCTGTCGATGCGATCTTGGTCGGCGCGTGTCGGCCGAGGCGATGGCATGCTCGGCAATGTTGCGGCGGACGGCCTGGAGAAAGGCAGCGACAGTTCCCCCGTGTCGCGTCGCCCGAAGATCCGATGCTTCTCATCGACAATCGTGAACTGCTTGGCATGGCGCGCAATGCCTTCCGAGGTTCCCAGGAACAGAAAACCGCCTGGCTTCAGCGCGTAATGAAACGTTTGCATCACGCGGTCCTGCAGCTCGGGATCGAGGTAGATTAGGACATTGCGGCAGGAGATCAGATCGAGCCGCGAGAAGGGAGGATCCTTGACGACGCTATGCACGGAGAACGCACATAGCTCGCGGATCTCGCGTCGCAGACGATAGTGGTCGCCGTCTTTGACGAACCATCGCTCCAGGCGCTCGGGCGAGACGCCGGCGATGGGGTGGCGGTAGCGGCCGGCCCTGGCGACCGCTATGGCGTTGCCATCAATGTCGCTGCCGAAAACCTTGATGTCGTTAGCGAGAGAGCGCTGGCCGTCGGCCATAGCACTCGCTGAGTAGGATGGCGATGGTATAGGCTTCCTCACCGGTCGCGCAGCCGGGCACCCAAACGCGGATCGGCTCGCCGGCTGCCTTGGCGGAGACCAACGCCGCAAGCGCGGTGCTCTTCAGAGCTTCGAACGCGTCGGGATCGCGGAAGAACTGGGTTACGCCGATGAGCAGCTCATGGAACAGCGCCTGGAGCTCGCCGCGATCCGCCTCTGAGGCGCTCGACGTAGGTGGGGACATCATCGATATGCAGCACCTGCATGCGGCGCTGGATGCGCCGGATGAGGGTGTTTTCCTTGTATCCGCTGAAATCGTGGTCGATGCCGGCGCATAAGAGCCCTGTAATCGCCGCCAAGTGGTCCCTAGTGTCGTTGCGGGTTCCATTGCCGTCCTTGAATTTGGCAGCCGTGCCCAAGTGCTGTCGATAGTCGACGAGCAAGCCCGGCATGTCCTCGACCGGCACGACATGGTCGACCATGCCGGTGTCGGCTGCACTTTGCGGCATGCCACCCTGCAGCGACATGGTCGAACTCGGCCTGAGCCAGGGTCAGCCCGCCGCGCTCCTTGATCATGCGCACGCCGAGTGCGCCATCGCTGCCCACGCCGGACAGGACGACGCCGACGGCCTTGTCGCCGCAGTCCTGCGCAAGCGATGCAAAGAACGTGTCTATCGGGCGGCGATGCTCGCGCGGAGGAGCCGGAGAGACCACTCTGAGGATGCCATCCTCGATGGTCAGCGTGGCATCGGGCGGGATGACGAAAACGCAGTTCTCGCGTACGGCAATTCCGTCCGCGGCCTCCAAGACCGGGACGGGTGCTCCAGCACCGAGCAACTCGACCAGCAGGCTTTTGTGATGGGGATCGAGGTGCTGCACCAAAATGAATGCCATCCCGCTATCGGTCGGCGTACTGGCTAGGAACCTCTTGAATGCCGCAAGGCCGCCGGCCGAGGCGCCAATGCCGACCACAAGGGTGGCGCGCGAGAGGTCGTTGGATCGCGACTCGGAAGACATGCGAGTTTGGATCCTCCCGGCGAGCAATATCTTCTCGCCGTATGCCCGGCATTGTTGGTGATGAATTCTCAGAAGACAAGTTTCCCACCGGGCCAGTCAAGCGTGAACTGACCTAAGTCCGTTCCGTGATGTTCTGCATCAAGAAATGGGGTTACTGCTACTGGCTGGCAGCCACCGGCGGCGGTTGCTGATACCGAGATTATGACGTCAAACCCAGCTGTCTTCGGGGCCGATGGCCGATACGGGTTAGAATCGCCTGCTTCGGACGTGACACGGTAATTTTGTTGGACTCTCACAGGGCCACCGGCGTTGTGCCGTTGGCTGATGGATATCGAACCTAGCGCCTGCTGGAAATCGAGTAGGGGTTGCCGTCGGGGTCCTTGCCCTGGCAGCGGATGAGCCCGCCCCCCGACATCACCTTGCCGAGCCTGGCGCCGCGGGCAACCAGGGCCTCTCTGGCCGCGGCCACGTCGGCGGCCCAGAAGCCGATCTTCGGCGGACGCCTGCCGACCTCGGAGCGGCCGTTGTGCAGCGCGATGATGCAGCCGTTGGCGTCGAACTCCTTCCAGCCGGGCTCGTCCTTCAAGAGCGGCAGCCCGAGGACGTCGCCATAGAAGGTCACCATGGCGGGCATGTCGGCGGTGAACAGCACGATCCGGCGCATCGACAGCTTCATCTGCAATCCCCCTGCAATCCCCGGGCTGCAATCGGCCTTTGGATCAGCACGCCACAGAACGATTTTTTTGCCTAGAGTGGGACATCTTTCACCCTGGGCAGGAGCCCGCAGCCGTTAGCCATGTCAGCCAGTGACGAGCCCCTGAGCCCCGACGAGTTGGGCCCCGACGAGTTGGCCCGACGAGTTGGGCCCCGACGAGGTCGACGGCCTGTTCGCGTCCGCTCCTGTCCCGGGCCTATCCCCGGGGCCGCGAAGGCCGCGCTGGCGGTATCCGGGGGCGCCGACAGCACGGCGCTGATGGTGCTGTTCGCGGAGTGGCTGCAGCGCGCGGGCCATGACATCGCCGCGCACACCGTGCTGACGGTCGACCACGGCCTGCGCGCGGAATCGCGCGGAGGCCGAGGTTGTCGCACGCGAGGCCCGCGCTTTGGGATACCGCCATGCCACGCTTGTCTGGCGCGAGGACAAGCCCGTTACCGGTATCCAGCAAGCGGCGCGCCGCGCGCGCTACCGCTTGCTGGGCGCGTATATGCACGCGCACGCCATCCCGTTGCTGCTCACCGCCCACACGCGCGACGACCAGGCGGAGACGCTCCTCATGCGCCTGGCGCGCGGCAGCGGCCTCGACGGGCTCAGCGCTATCGCCCCCGCTGTCGATCTCGCCGATCTCGATCGGGATGCCGCGTGGGAGCCGGGCGTGATCTCGGTTGTGCGCCCGTTGCTCGATGTGCCGAAGGCGCGCCTGGTGGCAACGCTGCGCGCGCGCGGTCTCGCCTGGATCGAGGACCCTTCCAACCAGTCGCCCGCCTACGAGCGTGCGCGGCTGCGTGCGGCACGCGCCGGTTTGGATGCGCTGGGGCTCACGGACGCCATGCTCGCGCTCAGCGCGCGGCGCCTGCAGCGCGCCCGCCGGGCCCTCGATGCGGCTGCCGACCGGTTCTGCGATTGCGCAACCGGTGCCGTCGTCGCCGATGCAACCGGCACCTTCGTTGTCGATCTCGCGAGGTTGCGCGCGGAGGAGACCGAGGTCGCGTTGCGCGTCCTCGAGCGCACAATCGTGGCCGCCGGCGGCAGCGACGAGCCGGTGCCGTTGTCGAGCCTCGAGACCATTACCGAGGCCCTGCTTGCTGGAGAAACGCTGGCTCGCAAGTGGACACTGGCGCGGGCCATGATCGCAAGCGACGGCGAAACCGTTGTCATCGAGCGGGAGCCCGGGCGCGCGTCGCTGCCGCACATTACCCTGGCTCCGGGGGAGCAGGCCCGCTGGGATGGCCGCTTCAGGGTGAAGGCCGAAGCCGAGTTGCGGGCCGGCCCCGTCGAAGTCCGCCCCCTGGGCGAGGCCGCGTTGGCCGAATTGCGCCGGCAGGGTGCCCTGGCAACTCGAGTTCGCGCCGGCGCCGCGGCCCTGGCCCCCGCGTTCTGGCGCGGCCAGGCACTGCTGGCCGTGCCGCCGCTGGGCTACTGGTCAACGCCCCACCATCGCCAAACGCTCGATGCCCGGTTCATCGGACTTGCCGGTCCCCAAGGAAATGCTCCTTGAGGCGCCCTGGAGCAGGGAGCAGACCGTCCAACTCGTCGCGCCCAACCCGTATTCATGTGCGGAAAACGCGCCCCCAGGGCTCAAAGTCGGCCTCAAACTTGGCCTCGAACCAGGCCTCAAACTTGGCAAAGATCCTCTACACACCTATGTTAGATCGCACGACGGGCCCGCGCCAGCGGCGGAGCGGGCAATCGCCAGCCCCTGGGCGGCGGCATAGGGCGCCTTTGGGGCAGAAGGAATCTCGATGAATTCGAATTTTCGCAATCTGGCCATCTGGGTGGTCATTGTCCTGTTGCTGGTCGCACTGTTCAATTTGTTCCAGAATCCAGGCCAGAGCCGCCGCGGCAACGAGATCAGCTACTCCGAGTTCCTGGCCGGCATCGATTCGGGCAACGTCTCCGAGGTCACCATCGCCAAGCACCGCATTTCAGGCGTCTATCGCGACAAGACCGGCACCTTCAACACCGTAGCGCCGGAAGACCCCAACCTGGTCGAGCGGCTCAACAAAAAGGGCGTGAAGATCACCGCCCGGCCGCCCGAGGACGATGTCCCCTCCATCCTGGGCGTGCTGGTCAACTGGTTCCCCATGCTGCTGCTGATCGGCGTGTGGATCTTCTTCATGCGCCAGATGCAGTCGGGCGGCGGCCGCGCCATGGGCTTCGGCAAGTCCAAGGCCAAGCTGCTCACCGAGCGCCAGGGCCGCGTCACCTTCGAGGACGTGGCGGGCGTCGACGAGGCCAAGTCCGACCTGCAGGAGATCGTCGAGTTTCTGCGCGATCCGCAGAAATTCCAGCGGCTCGGCGGGCGCATCCCGCGCGGCTGCCTGCTGGTGGGCCCCCCGGGCACCGGCAAGACGCTGATCGCGCGCGCGGTGGCCGGCGAGGCCAACGTGCCCTTCTTCACGATCTCGGGCTCCGACTTCGTCGAGATGTTCGTCGGCGTCGGCGCGTCCCGCGTGCGCGACATGTTCGAGCAGGCCAAGAAGAACGCGCCCTGCATCATCTTCATCGACGAGATCGATGCCGTCGGCCGCCACCGCGGCGCCGGCCTCGGCGGCGGCAACGACGAGCGCGAGCAGACCTTGAACCAGCTGCTCGTCGAGATGGACGGCTTCGAGGCCAACGAGGGCATCATCATCATCGCCGCCACCAACCGGCCCGACGTGCTCGATCCCGCGCTGCTGCGCCCCGGCCGCTTCGACCGCCAGATCAGTGGTGCCGAACCCGGACGTCGCCGGCCGCGAGAAGATCCTGAAGGTGCACATGCGCAAGGTGCCGCTGGCGCCCGACGTCGATCCCAAGGTGATCGCGCGCGGCACGCCCGGCTTCTCCGGCGCCGATCTTGCCAACCTCGTCAACGAGGCGGCGCTGCTGGCGGCGCGTCGCAACAAGCGGCTCGTCACCCAGACCGAGTTCGAGGACAGCCAAGGACAAGGTCATGATGGGCGCCGAGCGCCGCTCCATGATCATGACCGAGGAGGAGAAGCTCGCCACCGCCTACCACGAGACGGGGCATGCGCTGGTCAACATCCTCATGCCCGGCAACGACCCCCTGCACAAGGTGACGATCATTCCGCGCGGACGCGCGCTCGGCGTCACCATGAGCCTGCCCGAGCGCGACAAGCTCACCTACTCCAAGCAGTGGTGCGAGGCGCGCGTCGCCACCATGTTCGGCGGCCGCGTCGCCGAGCAGCTGATCTACGGCGAGGAGCACCTCAACACCGGCGCCTCCAGCGACATCATGCAGGCGACCGAGCTCGCGCGCCGCATGGTGACCGAGTGGGGCATGAGCGAGAAGCTCGGGCCGCTGCGCTACAACGACAACCAGCAGGAGGTCTTCCTCGGCCACGCCATCACCCAGCGCCAGAACATGTCGGAAGAGACGGCGCAGGCTGATCGACGAGGAGGTTCGCCGCATCGTCACCGCCGGCGAGAAGAAGGCGCGCGAGGTGCTCTCCGCCAACCGCGACAAGCTCGAGCTGATCACCCAGGCGTTGATGGAGTTCGAGACCATCACCGGCGAGGAGGTGAACGCCCTGATGCGCGGCGAGAAGATCGTGCGCGCGACGCGACGACGAGGACACCAAGAGCCCGGCCGGCCCTGCCGTTCCTGCTGCCGGCAAGTCGCGTCCGCCGCGCCCCGAGCCCGGCACCGGCGGCCTCGAGCCCTACCCGCAGACGTAAGTCTTTCGCTTCGGATCGTGCGAGCGGCCGACAGGGCGATAGCAGTTGCCCGTTTCATCGGACGCCGCGAACGCCTCATGGTCCGTCCGTTTCGCATGGTGCGCCAGCTTGCGTGCTAGGTTCCCGCCCTCGATAGCGGCAGAATCGATGGCAGGTCGATCGCATGAGGGGTTTTGCCGCGGCTGCCGTCTTTGGCTGCTGTTGCTCGTCGCCGGCAGCGCCGGCTGCGGCGCATGCGCAGCTCGCCGTGTCCGCCAACGACGCCAAGGTCAAGCTCGTCAACGGCAAGATCGAGGTGGTGCCGAGCCCGCCGCCGACACCGTCGCCTTCATCGACCTGCGCGCCTCCCCGCCCAAGGTGCTGGCCGAGATCAATGTGCCCAACAGCGTGGTCGGGCCGCCGAGCAACGTGGCGGTGTCGCCCAAGGAGGACATCGTGCTGGTCGCCAGCGCGATGCAGGTCGATCCCGCCGATCGCGACCAAGACCATCCCCGACGACAAGCTCACCGTGATCGACATCGATGCCGCTGAGGCCCGGGCTTCTTGAAGCGGCTCGGCATCTCCAAGGGCGACGCAGACGGCACCCAAGGTGATCGCCACGCTGCAGGCCGGCAAGGGCGCCGCCGGCGTCGCCATCAACAAGGCCGGCACGCTGGCCCTGGTCGCCAACCGCGGCCGAAGGCACCGTGTCGGTGTTCACCATCGCCGGCAGCCAAGGTGAGCGCCGCCGGCAAGGTGACCGTCGGCGGCGAGAAGTCGGGCCCCAGCGCCGTCGCCTTCACGCCGGACGGCAAGAGGGCGCTCGTCACGCTCGATGCCGACAACAAGATCGTGGTGCTGTCGGTCGACGGCACCAAGGTCGAGCCGACCAAGCGCGTGATATTCGCGCCGGCCTGCGGCCCTACGGTCTCGACATCGCGCCGCAAGGGCGAGGTGGCGGTGGTGGCCAACATCGGCATGGGCGGCGGCGATGCCGACACCATCAGCGTCATCGACCTGAAGCTCGATCCGCCGCGCGTCGTCGGCACCTACACCGTCGGCCAGACGCCGGAAGGCATCAAGATGTCGCCTGACGGCAAGTACGTCGCCGTCACCGTCAACGAACGGCTCCAACAAGCCGCCCGGATTCGCCCTTCTTCAATGCCAACGCGCATCCTGCAGGTCTGGAGCCGCAACGGCACGCAGCTCACCAAGGCGGGCGAACTGCCGATCGGCAAGTGGTGCCAGGGCATCGCCTGGTCCTCCAACAGCCGCACGCTGCTGGTGCAGTGCATGGTCGAGGAAGAGATCACCGTCGTGCGCTTCTCGGGTCTCACCGGCCGCTCGCTGCAGAAGGTCGGCTCGATCAAGACCAAGGGCGGGCCGGCGGGCATTCGCACCGCCGAGCCCTGATCTGAAGTCTGCGTAGCGGGCAGCGAACAACAGGACGCCGCGTGACGGCACGCCTCTACATTCGCCCTGTCGGCGCTGCCGCCATCCGTCGCCCGGTGCGCATGGCAGCCCGGGCCTGGCGCTGGCCGGCCGCGACGACCTGTCGTTCGCCGCCGCCGAGATCATCGAGCGCGACGGGGCTGCCGTGCGCCGCCGCCTGGTGCCGGCGGGCGATGTCGCGCAGGCAGGCGCCGCGCGTCCTCGAGCTGCTGCAGCGACTGCAGCGCCCGCGTCCGCCGATCGCCGGGCTGGCGCTCGACCGGCCCCGCATCATGGGCGTCGTCAACGTCACGCCCGACAGCTTCTCCGACGGCGGCCGCTACCTCGCGCCGGAAGCCGCCATCGCCCACGGCCTGCAGCTGGAGGCGGAAGGCGCCGACATCCTCGACATCGGCGGCGAATTCGACGCGGCCCGGCGCCGAGCCCGTCAGCCTCGAGGAGGAATGCCGGCGCGTCCTGCCCGTGATCGAGGCGCTGGCCAGCAGCGCGCGCGTGCCCGTCTCCATCGACACCCGCAACGCCGAGGTCATGCGCCGGGCCGCCGACGCCGGCGCGCGCATCATCAACGACGTCTCCGCCCTCGCCCACGATCCGGCGAGCCTCGAGGTCGTGGCGCGAACGCGGCCTGCCCGTCGTGCTCATGCACGCGCAGGGCGACCCGCGCACCATGCAGGCGAACCCCGCCTATGACGACGTGGTGCTCGACGTCTACGACATGCTGGAAGCCCGCATCGCCGCCTGCGAGGCGGCCGGCATCCCGCGCGAGCGGCTGATCGTCGACCCCGGCATCGGCTTCGGCAAGACGCTCGCCCACAACCTGGCCCTGCTCGGCTCGCTCACGGTCTTTCACGGGCTGGGCTGTGCCGTGCTGCTCGGCGTCTCGCGCAAGAGCTTCATCGCCAGGCTGACCGGCGCAGGGGCCGGCGAGCGCCTGCCGGGCTCGCTTGCCGCCGCGCTGCTCGGCGCCGCCCAGGGCGTGCAGATCCTGCGCGTCCACGATGTTGCCGCCACCCGCCAGGCGCTGGCCGTGTGGGAGGGCGCGGTGCCGGCCGGGGCCGGCGGGTGAAGGGCCGCCCGCCGTTTCGTTCCGGCACAGGCGGCCTGCCGCCAGCCTCCGCATGGAACGATATGCCACAAGTTCGGGCCGGCAGGGCCCGGCCGATGCGTGGTGTAATCTTTGCTTACCGCTTTTGATGTGCTGGCCGTCGGCAGCCGGCATTGCATAATGAATCAGCGGAGCCCATCCTTTGCTTCTGCAACCCGTCTCGCGCATTCTGGCAACGTCGCAACCGGCCACGAGCCCTGTGAGGCTTCCCATGGCGCGCAAATACTTCGGCACCGACGGCATTCGCGGCCTGGCCAACCGCGCGCCCGATGACGTCGGAGATCGCGCTCAAGGTCGGCATGGCCGCCGGCAAGCTCTTCTCCAACGGCGGCGGCCGCCCGCACCGCGTCGTCATCGGCAAGGACACGCGCCTGTCGGGCTACATGATCGAGTCGGCCCTGATGTCGGGCTTCACCGCCGTCGGCATGGACGTGTTCCTGCTGGGCCCGATGCCGACGCCCGCCGTCGCCATGCTGACGCGCTCGCTGCGCGCCGATCTCGGCGTGATGATCTCCGCCTCCCACAATCGCTTACCAGGACAACGGCATCAAGCTGTTCGACCCCGACGGCTACAAGCTCTCCGACGAGGCCGAGGCCGAGATCGAGGCGCTGATCGATGCCGACACCGACAGCCTGCTGGTCTCGGCCGACCGCATCGGCCGCGCCAAGCGCATCGACAGCGCGCAGGAGCGCTACATCGAGTTCGCCAAGCGCACGCTGCCGCGCGACATCCGCCTGAACGACCTGCGCGTCGTCGTCGACTGCGCCAACGGCGCCGGCTACCAGGTGGCGCCCGACGTGCTGTGGGAGCTGGGCGCCGAGGTGATCAAGATCGGCGTCGAGCCCAACGGCCGCAACATCAACGAGAAGTGCGGCTCCACCGACCCCGAGGCCCTGTGCGCCAAGGTGCGCGAGATGCGGGCCGACATCGGCATCGCGCTCGACGGCGACGCCGACCGCGTCGTCATCGTCGACGAGAAGGGCCGCATCGTCGACGGCGACCAGATCATGGCGGTGATCGCCGAGACCTGGCACGGCCGCGGCCAGCTGGCGGGCGGCGGCGTGGTCGCCACCGTCATGTCCAACCTGGGGCTCGAGCGCTACGTCAAGGGGCTCGGGCTCGCCATGGTGCGCACGCCGGTCGGCGACCGCTACGTCGTCGAGCACATGCGCAAGCACGGCTACAACGTCGGCGGCGAGCAGTCGGGCCACATCGTGCTGTCCGACTTCACCACCACCGGCGACGGCCTCGTCACCGCGCTGCAGGTGCTGTCCGTGGTGGTCGGCACCGGCCGGCCCGTGAGCGAGGCGTGCAAGCGCTTCGACAGCGTGCCGCAGCTCCTCAAGAACGTGCGCTACGCCAACGGCTCCCCGCTCGAGCACGACGCGGTCAAGTGTGCCATCGACCTCGGCAAGACGCGGCTCGGCGAGACCGGCCGCCTCGTCATCCGCCCCTCGGGCACCGAGCCCGTGATCCGCGTGATGGCCGAGGGCGACGACGAGCGCCTCGTGCACCTGGTGGTGGGCGACATCGTCGAGGCCGTGCGCAAGGCCGCCCAGGCTTAGCAGTTCGCCACGCCGCCACGCCGTCCTGCTGAAGCGCGCCGCCGGGCAAAGGTGCGCTTGGGCCTTGCGGTCGCGGGCCGCCGCAGCCGCACGATGACCCACCCCTTAAGGCCTTGTTAAGCCTTCTCCGTCATTCTGTCGGCGGACATTTGTGCGCACAATTCGAGGTGGGTTCGCCCGAGCTTGCTGCGCCCGACGACTAAGGGCCGGGGTGGGGCGACCTGCCTCAGCGCCCGTGAGACGAGGGGAAGGCGGCTCTCGCCGCTCCGCGCGAGGGCGGCCTTCCCAGGACTGCCGTAGCGTAGCGTCGCTTTCCGCCCGGCTCCTTGTGTTGCGCGTTGCCGGCGTACTTCGAACACAAGCATTGGCGTTGTCGCAGCGCTTGGCCGCTGCGCGGACTGGCTGGGGTCCACACATGATCAAAATCGCACGGTTTTGCGCTCTCGCTGTCGCGCTGGCGGCGAGCGGTTCGGCACTTGCCGACGGTTACGGCCGCAACGTTCCCGCACCGATCCCTGTGCCCGCGCCAGTGCCGATCCCCGAGACCTTCGCCTACTACCTGCGCGGCGACATCCAGTGGGGCTTTTCCGGTAATCCATCGAATTCCGAGAGCGGCGCGATCTATGGCGTCCCCCCCGGCGTGCCCCTCGACAGCCGAAGCGTCGACAACACCAACGGAGTGTTCTCTGGGTCCATCGGCGGCGGCGCCTATTTCTCTCCCCGCTTCCGCGGTGATCTGACCCTGGACTTCAGGGGCGAACAGAGCGTCGATGCGACTGCCGCCTACACCGATGCGGGGCCCGTCTCGGGAACGGTGCGAGACAGCGTCAGGCTGCGCGGCACGGTGGGCCTCGCCAACATCTATTGGGACCTGCTGCCGCGCGGCCAGTTCACGCCATATGTCGGCGGCGGTCTCGGCTTCGTGTACAACGACATCAGCCGGAGACTATTCGGCGACGCAGGCCGGCCTCACCGTCACCGGTTCGAGCCGTGACGACAACTACGGTCTGGCCGGCGCTCTGATGGCCGGCGTCACCATGTCATGGGCCCCCGGCTGGGCGCTGGACGTAAGCTACCGCGCGCTCTACATGGAGGGCGGCAGTGTGACGACGACGCTGTCGAACGGCAGTGTCAGCGCCGTCGACATCGGCTCGCAGTGGGAGCACCAGGTCCGCGTCGGCATCCGCGTCAACCTCTGGTGATCGCGTCAGGGTGCAATAGGCGTAAGCCGTATTGCACCGATGCACCCTTGCCGCAAAACGGCGCAATGCGGCTATTGGCTTATTACGCCCTACCCTCCCCGCCCGATGACACAAGCGCGAATTGACATCCCCGCGCTTTGCCCTTAGACGCCCGCGGCGGGACACTCCTCCCCAACGAGGAGCAGCTATCTGGAAGGGTAGATCATGACCACCGCCAGCAAACCGGCCCAGCGGCCGGCCAATATTCATTTCTCCTCCGGCCCCTGCGCCAAGCGCCCCGGCTGGTCCCTGCAAAACCTCGAAAACGCGTTCCTCGGCCGCTCGCACCGCGCCAAGGAAGGCAAGGCGCGCCTGAAGCTCGCCATCGACAAGACCAAGGCGCTGCTCGGCCTGCCGCCGGGCTACCTCGCCGCCATCGTGCCGGCCTCCGACACCGGCGCCTTCGAGATGGCCATGTGGACCATGCTCGGTCAGCGCGGCGTCGATGTGCTGGCCTGGGAGAGCTTCGGCGAGGGCTGGGTCACGGACGCCACCAAGCAGCTCAAGCTCAAGGACCTGCGCGTCATCAAGGCCGAGTACGGCAAGCTGCCCGATCTCGCCCAGGTCGATTTCAGCCGCGACGTGCTCTTCACCTGGAACGGCACCACCTCCGGCGTGCGCGTGCCGAACGGCGACTGGATCCCGCCAGACCGCGAGGGCCTGACCTTCGTCGATGCCACCTCGGCGGTGTTCGCCCAGCAGATCCCCTGGGACAAGGTCGATGTGCTCACCTTCTCCTGGCAGAAGGTGCTGGGCGGCGAGGCCGCGCACGGCATGCTGATCCTCTCGCCGCGCGCGGTGGCGCGCCTGGAGAGCTACACGCCGGCCTGGCCGATGCCGAAGATCTTCCGCCTCACCAAGGGCGGCAAGCTGATCGCCGGCGTGTTCGAGGGCGAGACCATCAACACGCCGTCCATGCTGTGCGTGGAGGACTACCTCGATGCGCTGGCCTGGGCCGAGAGCATCGGCGGGCTCGAAGGCGCTGCTCGCGCGCGCCGATGCCAACGCCAAGGTGCTCTACGACTGGGCGGCGCAAGACGCCGTGGCTCGAGCCGCCTGGCGGACGATCCGGCGACGCGCTCCAACACCTCGGTGTGCCTCAAGATCGTCGATCCGGCGGTCGCCAAGCTGCCCGTCGACGCGCAGCGCGCCTTCGTCAAGCAGCTGGAGTCGATCCTCGACAAGGAGAACGCCGCGCGCGACATCGCCGGCCATCGCGATGCGCCGCCGCACCTGCGCATCTGGTGCGGCTGCCACCGTCGAGACGGCCGATCTCGAGGCGCTCACCCCCTGGCTCGACTGGGCCTTCGCCGAGGCCAAGGCCAGCCTCGCCAAGGCCGCGTGATCCACGAGCTCCAACGTCATTCCCGCGGCAGGCGGGAACCCAGGTCACATGGCGGCCGGGTCAGACCTCAAACGCACACGCTTCCCTGCCGCACGGTGTCCTGGATCCCCGCCTTCGCGGGGATGACGCCAGCCAAGGACTGCATCCCATGACGCCCCCCGCGTTCTCATCGCCGATCAGCTCTCGCCCGCCGCCGTCGACATCTTCAAGGAGCGCGGCGTCGACGACCGACGTGAAGGTCGGCCTCGCCAAGGACGAGCTGGAGAAGATCATCGGCGACTACGACGGCCTCGCCGTGCGCTCCGCCACCAAGGTCACCGAGAAGATCATCGCCGCCGCCACCAAGCTGAAGGTGATCGGCCGCGCCGGCATCGGCGTCGACAACATCGACGTCAAGGCCGCCACCGCCAAGGGCATCATCGTCATGAACACGCCCTTCGGCAATTCCATCACCACCGCCGAGCACGCCATCTCGCTGATGATGGCGCTGGCCCGCCAGATCCCCGAGGCCGACCGCTCCACCCAGGCCGGCAAGTGGGAGAAGTCGAAGTTCCTGGGCGTCGAGCTCTACGCCAAGACGCTGGGCGTGATCGGCTGCGGCAACATCGGCTCCATCGTCGCCGACCGCGCCATCGGCCTCAAGATGAAGGTGGTCGCCTTCGATCCGTTCCTCTCGCCCGAGCGCGCCATGGAGCTGGGCGTGGAGAAGGTCGAGCTCGACGACCTGCTGCGCCGCGCCGACTTCATCACGCTGCACACCCCGCTCACCGACAAGACCCGCAACATCATCGACGCCGCCGCGCTCGACCAAGACCAAGAAGGGCGTGCGCATCATCAACTGCGCGCGCGGCGGCCTGGTCGACGAGACGCGCGCTGGCCGCGGCGCTGAAGTCGGGTCATGTCGGCGGCGCCGCGCTTCGACGTGTTCGAGGTGGAGCCGGCCAAGGAGAGCGCGCTGTTCGGCCTGCCCAACGTCATCTGCACGCCGCACCTGGGCGCCTCCACCGGCGAGGCGCAGGAGAACGTCGCCCTGCAGGTGGCCGAGCAGATGTCCGACTACCTGCTCAAGGGCGCCATCTCCAACGCCGTCAACTTCCCCAACATCACCGCCGAGGAAGCGCCGCGCCTCACGCCCTGGGTGAAGCTCGCCGAGCAGCTCGGCTCCTTCGCCGGCCAGCTCACCGAGACCAGCATCAAGGGCGTGCGCCTCGAGTACTCGGGCGAGGTGGCCGACGCTCAACACCAAGCCGCTGACGGCGGCCGCGCTGGCCGGCGTGCTGCGCCCGCTGCTCGTCCGACGTCAACATGGTCTCCGCCGGCATCAGCGCCAGGGAGCGCGGCATGCAGGTGGAGGAGGTGACGCGCGGCCAGGACGGCGCCTTCGAGAGCTACATCCGCCTCACCGTCAAGACCGACGAGTACGACCGCTCGGTCGCCGGCACCGTGTTCTCCGACGGCCGCCCGCGCATCATCCAGGTGCGCAACATCGACATGGAGTTCGAGGTGGCGCCGCGCATGCTGTTCATCCGCAACGCCGACAAGCCGGGCTTCATCGGCCGTTTCGGCATGCTGATGGGCGAGGCCGGGCTCAACATCGCCACCTTGAACCTCGGCCGCGACAGGCCGGGCGGCGACGCCATCTGCATGGTGGCCGTCGACGAGCCGGTGTCCGAGGAGGTGCTGGCCAAGATCAGGCGCTTTGCCGCAGGTGGTGCGCGTCAACCGGCTGGAGTTCTAGGGCGCCTCATGGGCTGCTGGCCGGCAAGGGGCGCACACGCGTCCTGCCGGGTTCGACCACGGTGAGATTGCCAGCGAAGCTCGTGTGTTCGGTTGCAACCAGAGTTGCAACGCGTTCGATTTGAGCGGTCAGCGGCAGCTGGTCCAGTTCGAGCAGGACAACGCCGACGACTGGTAGCTCTCGCAGGATCGCTAGCTCGCCAAAGTCCTGGTCGTACGTGATTAGAATCGACTGGCCTTGGTGAGCCACCCCGAGAACGTCGTCATCAGCGATGCCTGGGCTTTTCTCCGCGATGGCATGAACCGTGAAACCATCCCGTCTCAAGCGATCGACGATGGGACGCGGCACGTTCTCGTCGGCCAGGAAGGTCATGCCTACTCGGCAGCCTCTGGCTCCTTTGCCGCGACCAAGTCGGCCGCATAGGCGAGCGCCGCTTTGATGTCGTCCTCGCTAAGGTGCGGGTAGGCGTCGAGCAGCTCGGCCAACGTCCGCCCTTGCGAAAGCCAGCGCAGGATCAGCTCTACCGTGATGCGGGTGCCCTTGATGCAGGGCTTGCCCAACATCACTGCGGGATCTGTGGTTATGCGTGGGTGCTGCATCGTAGCCTACTACCTCTGGCCTTTAGCAAATGATAGCGCCACAAGGCGCAAGCGTCACGGGCGATTACCGTTGCCGGCTGAGACGTGGCGCCCGCCCCGACTGCATTACATTGCCGTAACGTCACAGATCCGCGCGCCCCGCGTCACACTGGCGACACGAACCCGCCTACGCTGCCGGCAAGCTCCGGACGCATCCTGACGGCTTTGCGGATGCTCCACGTCATTTGGAGGAAACACCCATGCGTTCACTGATTGCTCTTCTCATTTTTCCGTTGCTTGCCACAGCTGCACTTGCTGCCGAAGTCAAAGGCACCTCGCGCATCGATGCCGTGACGCTCTATCCCGCTGGCGCCGAGATCGCCCGCACGGCCAAGGTCAAAATCGAGAAGCGGCGAGCACACGCTGCTGTTCGCCGACCTGCCGGCTGAAGCCGTGGCCGCATCCATCCGCGTCGAAGGCAAGGCGACGGCCAAGCTCGAGATCGGTTCGGTCGACACGCGCAGCGTGTCAGTGCCGCGCTCGGACGATGCAGTGGCGGCCAGCGAGCGCCGGCGCATCGAGGAGGCGATCGAGAAGCTGAAGGACGATCGCGGTCTGCTGCAGGCGACCGTGCTTGCCGCCGAGAGCGCAGAAGAAGTTGATCGACAACCTGACGCAGCTGCCGGGCAGGCCCGCTCCGGCGCAACGGTGCTGCCGCCCAGCCCGACTGGGGCCAGCTATTCGGCCTGATCGGCGAGCGGGCCGCCGAAGCCCAGCGCACCATCCTCGACACCCAGATCAAGGTCCGCGAGATCGACCGCCAGATCAAGGATCAGGAAGGCAAGCTCGCGTCGCTGGCGCCCTCGCAGCAGGCCCGCACCGAGGTCAAGGTGTTCGTCAACGCGGCGGCCGCGCTCGAAGCAGAGATCACCATTCGCTACCAGGTGCGCAACGCCTCGTGGACGCCGTTCTACGATGCGCGCCTGACCACCGGCACCAAGCAGCAGGCGCCGAAGCTGCAGCTGGTGCGCCGGGCTTCGATCCAGCAGCGCACGGGCGAGGTGTGGGACAACGTGGCGCTGGCACTCTCGACCGCGCGGCCCGCTGCCGGCACCGCCGCTCCCGTGCTGCAGCCGCTGGTGATCGACTACGAGTCCGACGCGCCCCTCGCCCGGCCTCTGCAACCGAGGAGCGTAACGGCCGCAGCCGCCGCGCGTCTGCGAGGACGCGTCGATCAGGACCAGTTGGCCAGCGGCTGCGGAGCGCTACGCGAAGGCGGAGGAGACGCGCGCGACAGTCGAGGTGCAGGCCTTCCAGGCGATCTATACCATTGCCGGCCGCGTCACCGTGCTCGACACGGGCGAGACCAAGCGCGTACAGATCGACGACATGCAGCTCGATCCGGCGCTCACCGTGCGCGCGGTGCCCAAGCGACGAGGAGAAGGCCTACCTCTACGCCAAGCTCACGGTTGCCCGCGGCACGCCGCTGCTGCCGGGGCAGATCGCGCTCTTCCGCGACGCCACCTTCGTCGGCAACGGCCGCATTCCGCTGCTGGCCGCCGGCGAGGAGCACGAGCTGGGCTTCGGCGTCGACGATTCGGTGCGTCGTGCGCCACGTGCTGGCCGAGGAGAAGCGCAGCGAGAGCGGCATCATCACCACCTCCAAGACCGACACGCGCACCTATCGCATCACGGTCAAGAACCTGCACGAGCGCCCCATTCCCGTGACGGTGCTGGATCAGATCCCGGTGTCGCAGAACGCCGACATCAAGGTGGAGCTGACGGGCAAGCACCGCGCCCTCCAGGCGCGACGTCGATGACAAGCGCGGCATCCTGGCCTGGGACATGACGCTCGCGCCCGGACGAGGAGCGCGCCATCGAGTTCGGCTATCGTGCGACCTGGCCGGCGGCCAAGAAGGTCACCTACGGCCAAGGTTCGTAGTAGCTGGGTCGGTGCGCGCGTGTTCGGCTAGGCAATTGTGCCTCGCATCGCCTTGCGCACTATTCCTTCGCGACCGGCCGATGATTTAGGAAAGTGACAGGACAGCGGCGCGCGGCGGCAACGGTACCGACCGGCTGCCGGCGCTGTTGCGCGGCACGAGTTCACGCAGCGGGTCGGGCCGGCCGTGACGTGGATCGAGTAGGACAATGGCAAACGTCGTCGTGATCGGCGCCCAGTGGGGCGACGAGGGCAAGGGCAAGATCGTCGACTGGCTCTCGCGAGCGCGCCGACGTCGTGGTGCGCTTCCAGGGCGGCCACAACGCCGGCCACACCCTGGTGATCGGCGGCCAGACCTACAAGCTGTCGCTGCTGCCCTCCGGCGTGGTCCGCCCGGGCAAGCTCGCCGTCATCGGCAACGGCGTCGTCATCGATCCGTGGGCGCTGTGCAGCGAGATCGAGCGGCTGCAGAGCCAGGGCGTGGCGGTCAGCCCGCACAACCTGCGCGTTGCCGAGAACGCCACCTTGATCCTGCCGCTGCACAGCGAGCTCGACGTCATGCGCGAAGCTGCGGCGGGCGCGGGCAAGATCGGCACGACCGGGCGCGGCATCGGCCCGGCCTACGAGGACAAGGTGGGCCGGCGCGCCATCCGCGTGCAGGATCTGAAGAACCTCGACACGCTGGGTCCCAAGGTCGACCGCATCCTCGTGCACCACAACGCGCTGCGCCGCGGTCTCGGCCAGCCGGAGCTCGCCAAGGCCAAGCTGATGGCCGAGCTCACCGAGATCGCGCCCAAAATCCTGCCCTACATGGACGTGACCTGGGATCTGCTCGACCGCGAGCGCCGCGCGGGCAAGCGCATCCTGTTCGAGGGCGCGCAGGGCGCGCTGCTCGACATCGACCACGGCACCTATCCCTTCGTCACCTCCTCCAACACGGTCGCAGCGCAGGCGGCGATCGGATCCGGCGATGGGCCCCGGCGCGATCGGCTACGTGCTCGGCATCGCCAAGGCCTACACCACGCGCGTGGGCGCCGGCCCGTTCCCGACCGAGCTGACCGACGCCATCGGCGAGAAGCTCGGCGAGCGCGGCCACGAGTTCGGCGTAGTGACGGGGCGCAAGCGCCGCTGCGGCTGGTTCGATGCCTGCCTCGTGCGCCAGACCATCAAGGTGACGGGCATCGACGGCATCGCGCTCACCAAGCTCGACGTGCTCGACGGCTTCGAGACGCTGCAGGTGTGCATCGGCTACCACCTCGACGGCGAGCGCATCGGCCGCCTGCCGGCCGGGCACAACGCGCAGGCGCGGCTGCAGCCGATCTACCAGAGCTTCGAGGGCTGGTCGCAATCGACGCGCGGCGCGCGCAGCTGGAGCGCGCTGCCGGCGCAGGCCGTCAAGTACGTGCGTGCCATCGAGGAGCTGATCGAGTGTCCGGTGACGCTGCTCTCCACCAGCCCCGAGCGCGACGACACCATCCTGATGCGCGATCCGTTCCAGGATTGAGGCCGGCGCTTCAAGCACACGGCAAGGACGAGCGCAGTTGTCTGAGCCTCGATAGCGGGCAAAGCCGAGCGCGCGTATCCGACTTGCCGAGGTAAGGCGATCCTGACCCCCATGTCTCGAACCGGAACATCGCCTGCCCGGGCGCTCGGCAAGTTAACTGCGATGCGGCTACAGACTGTCAGCTGCCCAATATCGGTATATCCCCTGATGCCCAATGCCCTCGCACTCCTGTGGGACTCCGGTCAGGACGCAATGCAGAGGCAGGAGCGGCCATCTGGATGCGTGAGGGAGGGGGTGTGGGCATGCTGCAGAGCCTTCGCCGGAAGATGGGCCGCGGTGGGTTTTGCAACCGCCACGCTTGGCCATCGTGGGTACACCCGGTTGCGCTCGCCATCGCCGTAGGGGTTTCCTACTTCTTCGCTGCCCAACTTAGCCTCGCCCTGCTGACAAAGCCGGATGGGGTGGCGGTATTCTGGCCTGGCGCAGGCATTGCCGCGGGAACGATCATTGCACTTGGCTTCGGAGCACGGGTGCCGGTAGCCGCCGGCGTGATCATTGCCAGCACCACCGCAAATATCCTTGGCGACCGCAACATCGCGGCCAGCACCATCTTCGCCCTGTGCAATGGCGCAGAGCCCCTGCTGGTGGCGTGGCTCGTCAGACGCTACTTCGGCGACAATTTCCGGTTGGAGAGCTTGCGCAGCGTGGTCGGCTTGTTTGCGGCAGCCGGCGTCGGAACGGCAGTCTCGGGAAGTTTGGCGACGGTCGGGTTCGTCCTGTTCTACAGCTCGGGCGCATCGGTTCTGAGCACTTGGCTGAACTGGCTAGCCTCGGATGCGCTGGGCATCATCATGGTAGCGCCGCTGCTGATTGGGCTCGGCAGCTTTCGCGGTCAACGTCCCGACGCTCGGGAGTTGCTGAAGGGCGTGCTGACCCTGGCAGCCCTCGCCATAGTGAGTGCAATCGCCTTCACTGCCCCAGCGCACTATGCCTTCACTGCTCTCCCTGCCGGCATCCTGTTGCCTGTACTGCTCTCTGCCCCCTACCGTCCCGTGTTCGCTGCGGCCGCCGCGCTTATCGTCAGCATTACGGTGGTGTGTTCGACGACGTTCGGAATCGGTGACCTGGGGGAGATTGCGGACGTACATGACCGCGCCTATGCCGCCCGAGCGACCTTATTGGCCATCTCCACCTGCACGCTGGTACTGGCGGCCCTGTTCGCCGAGAGGCGGCAGAAGGAGGCTGCGCTCGAGGACGCCAATGACCGGCTGGAATTGGCTCTCGACAGTGCGGAGCTCGGCGTGTGGAGTTTTGACGTTAAAACCCGCCGCTTCGAAACCGATGATCGCAACACAAGCATTCATGGGTGTCCGCCCGAAGTCACGCCCGCAGCACTGCCGGACGCGCGGGCGTTCATACATCCCGATGATGTGCCACGCATCGACGCTGCCTTCAAAGTCTCGAAGCGCGAGGGCGGCAGCTGCAGGGTTGAATACCGCTTGTCGCCAGCTGCCGGCGGCGCCGGCATGGGTCAGGAGCGCTGGGTCTCGGTCGAGGGCACCGTCGTTCGCGGTGCCGGGGGCCAGCCCATCCGGTGGCTCGGCGTCACCCGCGACATCACTGAGCGCAAGAAAGCCGAGCAGGTTGCCAAGCGGCTTGTTTCCATCGTCGAGTCCTCCGACGATGCGATCGTCAGCAAGGACCTCAATGGCATAATCGAGAGCTGGAACAAAGGCGCGGAGCGGCTGTATGGCTATTCGAGCAGAGAAGTCGTCGGCAGACCGGTTTCGATCCTGATTCCTCCCCATCGCGAGCGCGAGCACCGCACTATTCTGGCCCGCATCTGGCGCGGTGAACGCATCGACCACTTCGAGACTGTCCGCCGTCGCAAGAACGGGACCTTGGTCGACGTTTCGCTCACGATCTCGCCCCTGCGCGATGCCGCGGGCGCGGTGATCGGCGCTTCCAAGATCGCCCGCGACATAAGTGCGCGCAAGAAAGCCGAGGAGCATCAACACGCCCTGAACGCCGAGCTCGACCATCGCGTCAAGAACGTGCTCGCAACTGTCAGCGCCATCATCAACCAGACACAGGAGGCCAGCCGCTCGCACGCGGATTTCGTGGCCGGACTCGATCACCGCATAAGGTCGCTGGCGAGCACGCATGAATTGCTCAGCGAGATGCGGTGGCACGGCGTGTCGCTTGCCGAAATCGTGCGACGTGAGTTTGCACCCTTTGCCAGGGGCAATACCGTGATCGACGGCCCCAGCGTGACACTGAAGGCCGACGCGGCTCAGCCGGTGGCTATGGTGCTACATGAACTGACCACCAACGCCGCAAAATATGGGGCATTCTCCAACCGGAGCGGATACGTGCTCCTCAGGTGGCGCTGGTTCCAGAACGGATCGGGTGACCGGCTAGCCATCGTCTGGCAAGAAACCGGTGGCCCCCCCGTCGCGCCACCCAGCCGATCCGGTTACGGAACATGCATAGTTCGCGAGCTCATTCCGTTCGAGCTCGGTGGGACGGTGGATCTCGACTTTGCTCGCGATGGCCTGCGATGCCGATTGGAAATTCCCGCCGCGTGGGTCAACAAGGACACGCCAGCATATGGCGAGCTTCAAGGCTTGAATTCAGCTTCGGCTGTGCCCGTGGATTGATGGGACCGCCGCGATGTCCTGCAGCCGCTCGCGCCGCTTTGGGTCGAGCTAGTCACTCCCATCGACCCCGGCTCTAGGCCGCTTCGGTCGGAGAGCTGACGCCGGAAGACGCAGCATCGGCAGCTCCTGTGCGCGGCGTCAGGAAGTGCCTCGCCAGGTCGACCGTCTCCTTGGCCCCGATGCTGGTGCGATGGCGGGCCAGCCACTTCTCGGTCTCGCTGCGGGCGGCGCCGAGCAGGTAGGTCAAAAGCTCGATGTCGGGCTTGCCCTTGCTCTCGGGCGCCAGTGCGGCGGTGAAACGGCCGGCCTCGATCAGGTGGAAGCGGTGGCGCGCGAGGCGGGCATCGGCGGGGCTGCTGCGTCCAGCCCCAGCGGCCGTGCAGCCGGCGCACGGTCTCGATCACCTCGACGTCGCGCAGCATCGGCTGGCCGAAGGTGAGCTGGTTGACGCGGGCGGCGATCTCGCGCGCGCTCGTCGGCAAGCCGTCGCGGTCGAGCGCGGTGAGCTTGACGATCAGCGTGTCGCCGATCGGGCTTTCGCGGCCGAGCGTGAGAAGGTCGGGGTTGGCCGAGAAGCCGCCGTCCCAGTAGGCGCGGCCGTCGATGGAGACGGCGTGGTGCAGGGTGGGCAGGCACGCAGAGGCCAGCACCGCCTCCACCGTGATCTCGCGGCGGCGGAACAGGCGCGCGCGGCCCGTGGCCACGTCGGTGGCGGCGATCAGCAGCTCGGGGCCCGAGCGAAGTGCGCAGGGTGGCGAAATCGACGTGGGCCTCGAGCAGCTTGCGGAAGCGGGTCGAAGCCCAGCGGGTTGAAGTCGTAGGGCGAGAACAGCGCGGCCACCTGGGCCAGCGTGTTGGAGCGGCTGATGCTTGCAAGCCACGGGTTGAGGCGCATGAGATCGGGCACGCCGGCCTTGGCCACCGCCTCCCACACCGCGCGCAGCTTGGCGCGCGCGCCCGCGCGTCCGCCCTCGACGAGCCCCGCGGCGAGCGCCACCGCGTTGACGGCGCCGGCGCTGGTGGCGCTGATCCAGCCGATGTCGAGCGTCTCGTCCTCGAGCAGGCGGTCGAGCACGCCCCAGGTGAAGGCGCCATGCGCGCCGCCGCCCTCGAGCGCCAGATTGAGGCGCTGATTCCTCCGGAACATCGCCAACTACAGTGCCCTCTCAAACCGACGGCCGCCGCATCAAGGCAAGCAACAGGGCGGCATCATGGCAGCACGTCGAGGGGCAATACAACCGGCACGCCGTCGAGCACATGATAGCGGGCGTCGATGCCGTAGGCGGCGGCAAGATGCTCAGGTGTTAGGACATCTTGCGGCCGTCCCGCGGCGATTGCCCGCCCGTTCTGCACCAGCACGACGCTGTGGCAGAAGCGCGCAGCGAGCGACAGATCGTGCAGCGCCACGATCACCGTGCGGCCCGCCGCTGCAAGCGCGGCGAGATGGCGGAACAGCGTCAGCTGGTGCGCGGGGTCGAGGCCGGCTGCCGGCTCGTCCGCCAGCAGCGCGCGCGGCTCCTGCGCCAGCGCCCGCGCCACCAGCACGCGCGCCCGCTCTCCGCCCGACAGCTCGACGCACCGGCCGATGCGACAGCTGGATGACATCCATGGCGGCGAGCGCAGCCTCGATGGCGGCAACATCGGAGGCGCTCTCGCCGGCACCGAGCGGCTGATAGCGGCAGCCGCCCGAGGCCCACCACCGCCCGCGCGCGTCAGAGCCCAGTGCACGGTGCGCTCCTGCGGCAGGTAGGCCAGCGCGCGCGCCAGCGCAGCCGCGGCTCCCACTCGGTGCTGGCGCGGCCGTCGAGCGAGTGCCGCGCCGCCGGCAGGGAACGATGAGGCCGGCCAGCGTTCGCAGCAGGGTGGTCTTGCCGGCGCCGTTGGGACCGATGATGGCTGTGACCTCGCCCGGGTGGGCAGCCGCGTCGAGGCCGCGCAGCACCTCGCGGCCCTTGAGGCTCACTTGCAGGCCGCGCGCCTCGATCCTGACGCCGCCGCCGCCTTCATGGCGCCAGCTCCGAGCGCGTCTTGAGCACCAGCCACACGAAGAACGGCGCGCCGATCAGCGCCGTGAGCACGCCGATCCTGAGCTCCACCCACGGCTGCACCAGGCGCAGCCCCGTGTCAGCGACGAGCAGAAAGATCGCGCCGCCGAGCATGCTGGCTCGCAGCAGCAGTCGCGGGACGATGCCCCACGAGCGGCCGCAGCACATGCGGCACCAGCAGCCCGACGAAACCGATGACGCCGGTGACTGCCGTCGCCGCGCCGACGCTGAGCGCGGTGCCGGCGACGATCAGACTGCGCGTGCGGGCAAGCTCGATGCCGAGGCTCGCGCGCCGCGTCCTCGCCCAGGGTCAGCGCATCGAGCGCGCGGCCGAGCAGCAGCAGCACACCCATGCCGGCGAGCATCAGCGGCGCCGCCAGCCAGACCTGGGTGAGGCTGCGATCGGCGAGCGAGCCCATCATCCAGAACACCATCTCCACCGACGCGAACGGGTTCTGCGACAGATTGAGGGCGAGCGAGATCAGCGCCGTGGCGATGGCCGAAACGGCAAGGCCCGCAAGAATCGAGCGTGATCGGCCCGCCGTGGACGCCGGCCAGCGCCACCACCGCCAGCATGGCGACGGCAGCGCCGACCAATCCGCCGACCGGCAGTGCCAGGGCGAAGGCCTGCGACAGGCCCAGGTGGATCGCCAGCACCGCGCCCAGCGCCGCGCCGCCCGACACGCCGACCAGGCTCGGCTCGGCCAGCGGATTGCGCAGGTAGCCCTGCAGCGCCGCGCCGCGAGAGCCCGAGCGCCGCGCCGACCAGCGCGCCCAGCACCGCGCGCGGCAGGCGAATCTCCCAGAAGATCAGCGCGCCGGCCTCGCCGCCGAGCCGGAGCCGAGCCCAAGCCGAAGCCCGACGGCCCGACCGCCAGCGAGAGCAGAAACGCCACGACCGCCGCCGCCGCCAGCGCCCCAAGCAGAACCGGCGGCTCGACCGTCAGTGCGGGCGATGCCGGTCGCCGGCTCATCGCGTGCGCGCGGCCGTCGAGCTTGGCCGCGCGCCTCTGCCAGCCGCGCCACCGCCTCGGCGATGATGCGGCGTGCCGCACAGCCACAGCTGCCAGGGCAGCTCGAGCGAGGCGCGCCGCTGGCGCAGCAGCCGCAGGGCCGGATGGCGCAGATTGTCGGCGGCGGCGGTGCGATACTCGTCGGCCGCGCTCGACAGCACGATGCAGGTCCGGCGGGGTGGCGACGAGCAGCTCGAGCGGCACCTGCCCGCCGCGGGTCAGGCGATACTCCGCCGCCATGTTGCGAAAGCCCGCGGCCGCCAGCACCGCGTCCGCCAGGCTGCCGGCGCCCGAGACCGAGCCGCCCACCTGGTAGATGAGCGCCGTCGGCGCTGCGGCGGCATCTGCTGCGGCGGCGGACAAGGCGGCCAGGCGCCGGTCGAAGTCGGCGATCATCGCCTCGCCCTTCGCCGCCTCGCCGACTGCGGATGCAACGGCGCGCACGGAGGCGCGCACGCCGTCGAGGTCGGCGGCCAGCGGCACCACCACCACGTTGCGCTTCAGCCGCCGCAGCAGATCGACCGTCGCCGACACCCCGAACGGCCCTGCCAGGATCAGATCGGGATCGTAGCGCAGCACGTCCTCGGCCGCGCCGTGCGTGATGGGGATGCCCTTGCGCCTTCTCCGGGATGGCCGACACCGCCGGATCGGCCGCCAGGTGCGTCACCGCCGCGATGCGCTCGCGCTGCCACGAGATCGATCAGCAGCTGGTCGGTGCACAGATCGAGCGAGACGATGCGGCTTGGCTTGTCCGCCGCCCCCGCCTTGGGCTTGGCTGCGTCTTGGGCGCGAGCCGGCTCGGCCAGCAGCCCCAGGCAAGCTCCAAGCGCAACGGCCGCTACAAGCGTCGTGCAGCGCCGTCCGCGCGTGGAACTCGATCGCCAATGTCTGTCTCAATGCGACGTCCTGCCTGGTACGGCTCTCCGGCTATTTCGCCCAGCTGCCGCCGACGCCCTCCGTCCCGCCGAAGGTGAGCTTCACCCCGGCGAAGGCAGCGATGCCCGGCGGTGGCGTTATAGCCGAATACCTCCTGGTAGTGCTGGTCGAGCACGTTTTCCACACGCCCGAACACCTCCACGCCCGGCTGCAGCTTGTAGGAGGCCGCCAGCGCGGACCAGCCAGTAGGCATCGAGCGTCGTGCGCTGGTCCGACGAAAGCCGCGTCCGTCACCAGGTCTTTCGTCTGCCCGTTGTAGATGGCGGCAAGGTTGAAATTGCCGCGTCCCTGCATGAAGACATAGTTGAAGTCCATGCGGCCGGAATGGCGGGGCCGGCGCACCTCCTCCAGTCCCGTATCCTCGCGCGCGTCGAGGTAGGTGTAGGCGCCGCCCAGCGTGATCTGCGGGCGTCAGCGCATAGCGCCCGGCGATCTCGACGCCGCTCCTGCGTGCTCACGCCGGACCGGTTGAAGGGCGAGCAGATGAAGGTGGGCGGCGGGCAGGCCGAGCGCGATCTCGTTGGTGAGGTCGGCGTGGAAGTAGGTCACGTCGACCACGGCACGGCCGCCCAGCAGCTTGGTCTCGATGCCGAAGTCGTAGCCGATCGACTCCTCGGGCTGCAGGTTGGGATTGGGCGTGAAGCCGAGGAAGAACCCGTAGAGATCGCCGAAGCTCGGGATACTTGACGCCGGTGCCGATGCTGGCGTGCACGCGGAACACGTTGCCGGGCACCAGGTAGGAGCCGCTGACGTGCCAGGTGGTGAAGTCCTCGGTCGTGCTGTTCTGGTCGTGGCGCACGGTCGCGTTCAGGAACAGCGACTTGAAGTATTCGCCGCGGATCTCGGCGGCACAGCCGTGTCGCGCTCGCGCTCGAACGCGGTCTTGCGAGAAGGTCGGCTGCTCGAAGGTCTCGCGGCGCCGCTCGATCATGCCCGTCAGGAAGTGGCGGAACGGCAGTGCCGGCGCCTCAACCTGCAGCGTCGACTTGTAGCCGAACTTGGAGTTGGTGCTGTTGGTCTCGAGCGACGGCGGCGTCGTCGTGTCCTCGCGCACGGTCTCTGCACCCTGAAATAGAAGTTGTGGACCCACAGCTTGTTGAAGGTGTCGAGCGTCGCCTGCAGGCTGCCTATCCTCAGCCGCGCGTCGCCGAAGAACGGTGCGTCCGCCGGCGCGAAGAAGCCCTTGTAGAGCTGGGCGAAGCCCGTGTCGTACTCGGCGAAGCGTGTTGTGCTCGCGCACGATGCCTTCGATCTTGAAGTTCGGCGAGAGCGCAAATCCGCCGCGCGCCGCGAAGCTGCCGATGCGCGTGGCGTCGTCCTCGCTCCCCAGCGCCGAGATGTTGAAGCCGGCGGTGTTGAACGCCGTGGACCACGAGCGATCCCCAGGCCGTCTGGTTGCCGCCCGAGAGCTGCGCGGTGAGCGATCGCGGTGCGCTGCGTGCCGACCTCGCGCCTTGAGGCTCAAGGTCAGCGGGCCGCGCCCCGACTTGGTGGTGATGCTGATGACGCCGCCGATCGCGCGAGTTGCCGTAGAGGCCGCTCTGCGGACCGCGCAGCACCTCGATGCGCTCGATGTCGGCGGCACTCGAGGTTGGAGAAATCGAAGAAGCCGTCGGTGGCGCTGAGTTCACCTCCACGCCGTCGATCACCACCAGCGTGTGGCGGCTCTCCGCGCCGCGGATGCGCACCACGGTGAGGTTGCCGGATGTGCCCTGCTGGCCGACCGAGACGCCGGGCAGGCTGCGCAGGGCATCGTGCGCGGTCGGATCTGCTGGCGCTCGAGATCCTGCGCGGTGACGACGGTGACGGCCGAGCCGACCTGTTCGCAGCGGGATACCGTCGCCGAGTCGGCTCCCGCGGTATCGGCCGGCGCCGCACCGGGCGCGACCGGCTGGGCGGCTAGCGTGGTGCTTTGCACGTAGATGCCGGGCAGCTGCATCGGTTGCTGGGCGGAGCTGGCTGTGGGAAGCAAGATGGGCGCGAGGCCCGAGAACACAGCGATTGCAAGCTTCGACGACGAACGCATGACGCCTCTCCGAACACAAGGAGCGGAGGGCGGCGACGGACACCGATTCGGGAGCAAGCGAAAGCCAGACAGCATCGGCCGCCGGCGCCGATGTGGCGCCCGCGCGGCTAGCCGATCTAGCTGGCTTCGATTGCCCCCTTGGCGGACATCACCGGCACGACCCTCAACTCAAACACAGAGCCGTCGCCACTACGGTGGTCCGCTCAGCCGCGCGCCCCGCGCAGATGATGGGCGACTCGTGCCGGCAGGTCTCCTGGCTCGCGGCTCAGGCGCGTCGCCCCACCTTCCCGCCGGTTGCCCGGCAGTGGCATTAGGGGCGACGCTCGCCGCTTACAGTTGCGGGGGCAGCCGCGGATTTGAGGCTAGACTTAGACCTCGCACCGCGTTCCCTTTTCACCGCCGCGGCCCGAACGAGCCGCGACGAGACCGTCACGCGCACGCATCGAAGCAATCGGGTTGGTGGTCTGTCAACAGAAAGCGCCATCGGCCGAGTCGGTTTTCGATTGCGTGCTGGCAGTCGGGCAACGCCGCCGAGCCCGTATGTGCCGCCAATAGCAACGGAGCTTCGATGCACCGAACGGCCGCGAAATATCGGAGCATGCTATACGGCTCACGTCGGCGCACAGTGGAGAAAGCAATGCAGGACGAAGGCAATCCGCAGGAAGGCTCCCGCCCGATCCTGATTAACGGCAGTATCGTGGGGCTGGCGCTGATGCGGCGCGAGGATGTGCCGATCATCGCACGCTGGAACCAGGACTTGGGGTTCACAGCGCGTCTGGGCACGCCGGGAGAAGTGCATACCCTCGAGCAGCGGCACCAGTTCTTCGAACAGAATTCGCGATGGAAGCCGGATGGCGTCGAGTTCGCGGTGCTCGACCTTGCCACGGGGGCCCTGATCGGATTTGGCGGGCTTTTCGACATCACGCGCGCGCTCGTCGGAACCATCTTCATCGGGATCGGAGAGGCGAGCTTCCGGGGCAGGGGCTGCGGTCGGGAAGCGTGCCGGCTGATATGCGAATACGGCTTCTTCTTCTGCAATCTTCACAGCATCATCGCGGAGGTGCACGCCTACAACCATTCAGCCATTCAGGCCTATGAGCACGTCGGCTTCAAGCATGCAGGCCGGTTGCGAGGGGCCAATCTGCTCAACGGTCGGCGATATGACGAGGTCATTATGGATCTCGTTCGGGGCGAGTTCGAAGCCCGTCACCTGACCGCGTTCCGAGATCTTGAGCAGACACCCACGTGAAAGTTGAGTCACGCGCCATCGCGTACCAACGAGGCCGGCTCAATCTAGAAGCAGAAGATGCGCGACAGTTTTTGCAGGTCGACCAGCAGGGCTTCGCCACGCACGGAAATCAGGTAAAGGGCGCCAACCATCAGCGCGCCCACCACGCCCACGAGCGCCCAACGCACGCCGGCGGGCATTCGCGCCCGCGCGGCCTCATCGCGAACCTGGAACTGCGTTGCCATAGTCCTCACGCTGCGCTGGCGGCTGCCAGCCTCGGCACCGGGTGCTCCCGGATCGGCCAGTGCACGGCCGCCGCGAACAAGCCCAGCGCAATCGATATCCACCACATCATATCATAAGACCCGGTCGCATCGTAAAGCACGCCGGCAAGCCACAAGCCCGTGAATGAGCCGACCTGGTGGGACAGGAAGACCACGCCAAACAGCATCGACATCCAGCGCGTGCCGAAGAACGTGGCGACCAGGCTGGAGGTCAGCGGCACGGTGGAGAGCCACAACAGGCCCAGGAGGGCGCTCAACGCGATGATGGTCGGGCCCGTGATCGGCAGGAACAGCAGGCCCAGGAACACGAAGCAGCGGCCGAAGTAGATGAGGGACAGCCCCTTGCGCTTCTCGATGAAACCGCCCGATTGGCCCGCAATGAAGGTGCCGATCAGGTTGGCGAGCCCCACCGTCGTCAGCGCCCACACGCCGACGCTGGCATCGAGCCCCTTGTCGGCCACGAATGCCGGCAGGTGCACGCCGTAGAACGCCACGTGGAAGCCGCACACGAAAAAGCCCACTACCAGCAGCAGGTAGCTAGGGTGCGTGAACGCCTCCTTGAAGGCCTGGCCGAGTGTCTGGTTGTCCAGCAAGTTCGATGCAGTGGGTTTGCCTGAGAGCGGCCACGCCAGCGGCAGCAGCAGGGCCATGGTCGCCGTGAGCAGCAGCAGGCTGCCCTGCCAGCCGAAATAGTCCATCGCCAGGTGCGTATAGGGGAACGCCACGAAACCGCCGATGCCGCCCGCCATGCCGAGGGATGCAATCGCCGCCGTGCGCTTCTCGGGCGGTGCTGCGCGCCCCGCGGCCCCTACCAGCGCGTTGATGCCAGTGCCGCTCACCCCGATGCCGAGCAGCACGCCGCTCACCATCAGGTCGGCCGGCCCCTGCGCCGCGTACATGACGTAGAGGCCGGCCATCGTCGCCAAGGTGCCGCCCACCACCACGCGGCCCGCGCCATACCGGTCGGCGATCATGCCGGCGAACACGGCGCCCACGCCCCAGATCAGGTTCGCGACTGCCATGGCGGAGGAGAACGGCTCGCGGCCGATGCCGAGGTCGCGCGTCATCGGCGGCAAGTAGAGGCCCATGACCTGGCGAATGCCGATAGCTAGGCCGACGATCGTTCCGGCGCACAGCACGACAACCCAGAGCGGCCGTTTCGATGCCGCCCCCGAAGGCACATGTTTCTGCATGAATGCTTCTTTCTATCGGATTGGCGCATTGATACAGACGCGGGTGGAATTGGCCCAGGTGGTTTCGCTTTCCGGCAGGCGAGAATTTCTCAGACCAGCCATGATGCTTTCTCATCGATGACTGCGGGACCTGTGCCGGTCGCCTCGTCTCGGCCAATTCAGCCCACCTGCGGTTCTGTAGCTACTCCACAATCTGTACTGGGCGTTTGTGCCGGGCCGCTGCTTGCCCAGACTCAGGCCGATCGGCAATACATTTTGTGGACCAAGGCTCTGTTCAGGCCGACGTCCGGGGCACCAGCAGCCGCCGCTCGATCTCGACCACCTGTCCGCCGGGCTCCGCCAGGCCACGTCCCGCCAGCTCGATGGTCCAAGGGCCTGTTCCCTCGATGCGAAACAGGTTGTAGCGTGCCAGCGGCTCCTCCTTGTAACGCCTGCCGAGCGAGGCAGACGGTGCACCGACCACGGGAATTGGGCCAGACGGTCCCTGCAGCCAGGCCAGCATGTTCTTGTGGTTGTGGCCGTGTACCACCAGCTCGGCCCCGTCCTCGGCCAATACGTCCTTCAGCGCTTGCGCATCCTTCAGCCCTCGCGCCGGAGAGGTTTGCCCCGGCAGCGGCGGATGGTGGATCATCACCATGCGAAACAGGCCGGTGTCGCGCACGCGCCTGAGAGCGTTGCCGAGCCGTGCCAGCTGCTCGTCGCCGACATGCCCCCAGGCCATGGCCGGCGGCGTCGGCACCGCCGAATTGATGCCGATCACCGCGACGCTGCCGACCACCCGCACGAACGGGAAGTTGCTGCCGCCGGCCAGCTGCGCGCCTTGCGCATCGGAAGCCATATGAGCTGCCCAGCGCTGCACGCCGGGGTCGCGGCCGACGCTGCAGTAGATGTCATGATTGCCCGGCACCACGCTCACCCGCGACGGCGACCCGAGATTTCCGAGCCATTCGAGCCCGGCAATGTGCTCCTGCGGCAGTCCGACGTTGCAGAGGTCTCCCCCCACCGCGATGTGGTCGGGTGTCTGCGCCAGCATGTCTGCGACGAGGGCGGCCAGAGTGCCGGACAGATGCGCGTAGCGGCGCTTGCGCATCCAGTTCGCATACCCGAGCGCGCGCTTCACGTTCCAATGGCGCGGCCCGAACCCCTCAAGGGGCGCCAGGTGCACGTCGGTCAGGTGCGCGATGGTGACGGCGGTCGTCATAGTTCCAGTCACCTAGCGGTTTCAGTGCCGCTTGCCAAATCTCGCGATCCGCCTGAAAGACTTGGCGGTGCCCGACCGAGCGCGCTCGGAGCCCAGCAGGTGTCCCGACTACTCGTGATCAAGGCCGTGCAGCAGTTCTGGCGTTTTAGCCGTGGGCTCACCATGGGCGCCCAAGGCATAGTGCTGCGCCCCGATAACAGCGTCCTGCTGGTTCGGCTCGGCTACCGTCCAGGCTGGCATTTCCCCGGCGGCGGCGTGGAATGGGGGGAGACGGTGGAGCAGGCGCTGGCGCGCGAGCTTGCCGAGGAGGCCGGCGTCACGCTCGACGGGCCTGCGCAACTCTTCGGCCTCTATGCCAACTTTGAGGCCTTCCCCGGCGATCATGTTGCACTCTACGTGGTGCGGGAATGGCGGCAGCCGCATGTGCCGGCGCCCAACATGGAGGTGCGCGAGCAGGGTTTCTTTCCGATCGAGGCGCTTCCGGCTGAAGCTACGGGGAGCGTGCGCCGGCGCGTGGCCGAGGTGATGGACGGCGCGACGCGAAGCCCCCTGTGGTGAGCCAGAATGCGTGATCCCGAGACTGCATCCGAAAATGTGTGGGCTGATCATCCCGGAATTCGTGAGCTGCGCGTCGCAATCCCGTGATAGGGATTGCCCACATGCGATTGCGCGCGATGGTCGCTACAGTGTCATCACGCAGCGCTTCCCCTGGTTCGCCGTAGTGCGCCCCGCATGGTCGGGCAGACATGATCGCAGCAAGACTCCTCTGCACGGGAGGAATCATGGCAATCAGAGACATCCTGAAAACGCATCGCACGTGGGAAGACGGCGTCGGTCTAATGTTGGGTCTTTTGATTGGTCTCAGTCCCTGGCTCTACGATGAGCCGGTGGTGCCGGCGGTCCTTCTGAACTCGGCGGTGATAGGCTTGGCGGTGCTCATGCTCGCCCAGCTTGAATTGATCCGCTTGCGCCGCTGGGAAGAGCTGGCTCAGCTCGTATGTGGCCTATGGATATCCGCTTCGCCGTTCATCTTCGATTACGCCCATCAAGACCATCTTCGCTTCTGGCATTGGACGCTTGGCGCGATCGTT
Organism: uncultured Alphaproteobacteria bacterium; assembly: GCA_963724565.1. Lineage (GTDB taxonomy): Bacteria > Pseudomonadota > Alphaproteobacteria > Rhizobiales > Hyphomicrobiaceae > AWTP1-13. Next base: position 42,709 of record CAVRVK010000018.1, on the reverse strand, counting down.
TCAGCCCTTGCCCTGTTCGAGCTTTGGCAGGACTGGAACAGGACTGACATCACCGGCCCATCGGCTTGAGCCGGCAGCAGGCATTCGCCACGTTCCACAATATCCGTGCATGTCAGCCCTTCGGCTGACCTCGGTACGGTCTGTCCCGCGCAACGCCGCCGCCGTTGTCTCCGGCGGCCTGTATCGACGTGGGCGTGCACAGCACGAACGTTGCGTAGCCGTCACGTGCCGCATCGATCTCCTGCTGGACCTCGGCCTGCTTCGGCACGTGCGGCCAATCCGCGATGACCGTCATGACGCCGTTCGGACGGATGCCGATAAGAATATGGGTCTTGTAGCTGATGTCACCGCTCATCGCCCGCACCTCTCATGAGCCTGAAGTAGTGTTCGGCGTGCTGGTAGCAGTTCTCCATTTCCACGGCGTCCCCAGCGAGCTGCGCTTCGCGCGCGCGCGCCAGGTATTTTTCGTAGTTCTGCCTCGCGTTCGCGCCGCCGTTCGGTCGCCGCGCCCCCGCCGCCCGTTGCGGGCCGGTCCTGCGTCTCTCATGCTGATTCATGCAGTGCCCTTTGCTGAGCGCGTTGCGCGGCCCTCATGTCGATGCCACCACCAAGGCTGCAGCGTGGCTGTAGGAGAAGAGGGTGGGCGCCAGCCCATTGTGGGAATGTCGAGGCCAGCGCCCCGCGCATGACGCCTAATCTACGTAGGCACTCAATTCAGTTTCGCAAGCCCAGCGGGCATCTCGTGAGCACATGCAATGCACTGAATTGCAACGTGATTAGACCTGCAGCGATAAGCAGGCATGCTCACGCTGCAGCAGCCGACGGGGGATCCTGGCACAAATGGCTGTTGCCGGCCTCGGTTGCCCGCACCACCGAGGCCGTTTCTCTTTCCGCGCTGCCGGAACTGTTTGGTGGGCAAAAACCTCGTCTAGCCCGATTGGCAAACTTTGCCAATCTTTGCCATTGCGGCTAAGAATGCCGGATGAGCAACACCACCATGAACGTCTCGCTGCCCGAGGCGCTGCGCGAGTTCGTCGAGGAGCGTGTGGCCGAGGGCAGCTTCGCCAATGCCAGCGACTACGTGCGCGCGCTCATCCGCGACGACCGCGCAAAGCGGGCGCAGTCCAAGCTCGAGGCGAAGCTGCTCGAGGGCCTCGAATCCGGTCCGCCCGTCGTTGCGGATGACGCCTACTGGGAAGATCTCAAGCGCGAGGTGAATGCCCGGATCGCCAAGGGCAGGCGCAAGCGTTCGAGGTGACAGAGCGCAGCATTTTTCGCCGCCCTGCCGCTGACCGCGACGTCAGAGGATCTGCCTTCGCCATCGCCGAGAACAATCCGAGGGCGGCGATCCGCTTCGTCGATGGGGTGCGCGCCACCGAGGAGTTGCTGCTCGAGTCCCCCGGCATCGGCACTGCTCGCGATTACGGCAATCCGGCGCTGGCCGGGCTGCGCTGGCACTCGGTGAAGGGCTTCAAGTACCTCATCTTCTACATCCCGCGCAGCGACGGCATCGAGATCGTGCGCGTGCTGCACGGCGCCCGCGACATGGCGACGATTTTTCCGCTCGTAGTCGCAGGCTCGATGTCGTATCGGACGCTCCCATGTCCATGCCCAGGCCAACAGAGCCCATCTTCCGCCCCGCCCTGCCCGACGATCTGGCAGAGATCTCCGCCTTGCACGCGCGCGCGTTCGGGCCCGGCCGCTTTGCGCGTACCGCCTACCGCGTGCGCCAGGGCACGGCGGACATCTCGCCCTTCTGCCGCGTGTGCATGATCGATGGGCGGCTCGTGGCGGCCGTTCGTTTCACGCCAGTCACCGTCGGGGGCAAGGGCGGGGCGCTGTTGCTGGGCCCCTTGGCGGTCGATCCCGCCTGGGCCAACCAGGGCTACGGGCGCGGCCTCGTTGCGAAAGCCTTGGAGCACGCGCGCGCGGCCGGCATCGCGCTTGTCGTGCTGGTGGGCGATGAGCCCTACTACGCCAGGCTGGGCTTCCGCAGGATTCCCTGGGGCCAGATTGCGCTCCCCGGCCCCGTCGATCCCAACCGCCTGCTGGCGGCCGAGCTGCAGCCCGGAGCGCTGGCGGCGTACGCTGGGACAATCGCCGCCGATAGCGGCGGCTCCTCTCCAAAGGTGTAGCCATGGCGCACCCCGAGAAAGGCACTCGCTTCGACCCGACCGCGCGGCTGCCGCCGGTCGCCAGGTTGATCGTGCGCGGTTGGGCGATGGGCGCACTGCTTGGCGCGGCATGCGCGCTTCTGCTGGTCCTGACCAACGCGGGTGGGCTTCACGACCTCATGCGGCAGTCGCCGGACGCTGCCACTGCCATCGCTCTGCTGATTTTCGGCTTTGCCACCCTTGTCGCCGGCCTCTACAGCGGTGCGGCAGTCATGCTGCTCCCACAGAAAGACCGGTGAGCGCACGCGCCGCTACACAACCTTCAGCAGCACGTGCCGCTTCTTGCCGAGCGAGAGCTTGATGACGCCGTCGGCCACATCGGCATGCGTCAGCTTCGCCGTCTCGTCGGTAACCGCAGCGTCATTGACGCGCAGGCCACCGCCCTGGATCTGGCGCCGCGCCTCGCCGTTGGACTTGACGAGCCCGGCCTTGACGAAGGCAGCCAGCACGCCGAGACCGCCGCCGAGCTCGCTGGCCGCGATCTCGACCGTCGGCAGCCCTTCGCTGGTGGCGCCTTTCTCGAAGGTCTGCTGCGCCGTCCTCGCTGCCAGCTTCCGCCTTCTCGCGGCCATGCAGCAGCGCCGTCGCCTCGGTCGCCAGCACCTTCTTGGCCTCGTTGATCTCGGCGCCCTGCAAGCGCCGCGAGCCTGGCGATCTCGCCCATCGGCAGCGTGGTGAAGAGCTTCAGGAAGCGCTGCACATCGGCGTCCTCGGTGTTGCGCCAGAACTGCCAGTAGTCGTAGACGCGACAGCTGGTCCTCGTTGAGCCACACGGCGCCGGCCGCGGTCTTGCCCATCTTGGCGCCCGACGACGTGGTGAGCAGCGGGCAGGTGAGCGCGTAGAGCTGGTGCGTGCCCATGCGCCGGCCGAGGTCGATGCCGGTGACGATGTTGCCCCACTGGTCGGAGCCGCCCATCTGCAGGTTGCAGCCGTAGCGCCTGGCCAGCTCGACGAAGTCGTAGGCCTGCAGCAGCATGTAGTTGAACTCGATGAACGACAGCTCCTGGTCGCGCTCCAGCCTGCAGCTTGCGCCGAGTCCATGGTCAGCATGCGGTTGACCGAGAAGTGCCGGCCGACGTCGCGCAGGAAGTCGATGTAGTTGAGCGGCGCCAGCCACTCGGCATTGTCGAGCATGATCGCATCGGTCCGGCCCTTGCCGAACTTGAGGAAGCGCGCGAACACGCCCTTGATGCGCGTCCTTGTTGGCCTCGATCGTCTCGATCGGCAGGATGCGCCGCGTCTCGTCCTTGCCGGAGGGGTCGCCGACGCGGGTGGTGCCGCCGCCCATCAGCGCGATCGGCTTGCCGCCCGTCTGCTGCAGCCAGTGCAGCATCATGATCGAGATCAGGTGCCCGACGTGCAGCGACGGCGCCGTGCAATCGTAGCCGACGTAGGCCACCACCTCGCCCTTCGCAGCCAGGGCATCGAGCCCGGCGAAGTCGGAGCACTGGTGGATGAAACCGCGCTCGTCGAGCACGTTGAGAAAATCGGAACTATGTTTGGCCATGGCGGTCAGCGCCGTTTGTGCGGGCTCGCGTCCGCGGTTAGGTTCGCAGAGGCTGGCGGAACATGCACGAGGACCCCGTCCATGGGCAAGATGATGCGCGCGTTGGGCCTCATGAGCGGCACCTCCATGGACGGCATCGACGTGGCGTTGATCGAGACCGATGGCGGTGATCGCCTGCAGCGCGGTCCCGCCTGCTCCTACCCCTATTCCGACCCGTTTCGCGCGCAATTGCGCTTGGCCCTGGCCGAGGCATCGCGCCTTCGCCGGCGCCAGGAGCGTCCGGGCAGCCTGCACCTGACCGAGCAGTATCTGACCGATCTGCACACCGAGGCTGTCACCCATTTCCTGCAGGACTACCGGATCGCGGCAGAGAGCGTGGATGTCGTGGGCTTCCACGGCCACACCCTGCTGCACGCGCCCGAGCGGCAGCTGACCGTGCAGATCGGCGACGGGCTCGGGCTCGCCCGCGCCATCGGCATCGACGTGGTGTACGACCTGCGCGCAGCAGACGTCGCCGCGGGAGGGCAAGGCGCGCCGCTGGCGCCCATCTACCACAAGGCGCTGGTTGCCAAGCTGCGCGCGCCGGTGGCTGTCGTGAACGTCGGCGGTGTGGCCAATGTCACCTGGGTGGGCAGCGCACATCCCCAGGATGACGCGCTGCTCGCCTTCGATACAGGTCCAGGCAATGCCCTGATCGACGATTGGATGCTCAAGTGTACGGGCACGCCCTGCGACCCCGACGGGGCCTGTGCCGCCACCGGCAAGGTGGATGAGGCGGCGCTGGCGCAACTCATGAGCCACCGCTTCTTTGCCGCGCCGCCGCCGAAGTCGCTCGACCGCAACGCCTTCTCGGCCGACCCCGTCGCGCACCTGTCCATCGAGGATGGCGCCGCCACACTGACGGCCTTCACGGCGGCTGCAATCGCAGCCGCGCGCTCCAATATGCCCGAGCAGCCAAGCACCTGGGTGATCTGCGGCGGCGGGCGCAAGAACAAGACCTTGATGGCAATGATCGCCGAGCGCGTCGACAATGCCGTCATTCCGGCCGAGGCGGCGGCTCTGGATGGCGATGCGGTCGAGGCTGAAGCGTGGGCCTACCTTGCCGTGCGCTCGTTGCAGGGCAGGCCCATCACGTTTCCCGGAACTACGGGCGTGCCCAAGCCCATGACCGGCGGTAAGCTGGCAAGGAAGTAGCAACGACAAATACTGGGGGAAGAACGCCATGGAGCAGTACGACTACATCGTCGTCGGCTCGGGATCGGCCGGCGGCGTGCTGGCGGCGCGCCTCACCGAGGATCCGCGCACGCGCGTGCTGCTGCTCGAGGCCGGCCGCGCGAGCCACATCTACTCGCGCCTGCCGATCAGCTTTGGCCTGCTGATCTACGATCCGGCCGCGAACTGGCTCTACGAGTCCGAGCCCGAGCCCGGCACCGCCAATCGCCCCATTCCGGTGCCGCGCGGCAAGCTGCTCGGCGGCTCGAGCGCCATCAACGGCCTCGTCTGGGTCAGAGGGCAGCCGCTCGACTACGACACCTGGGCGCAGATGGGCGCGCGCGGCTGGAGCTGGCAGGACGTGGCGCCGCTGTTCTCGCGCATGGAGAACTTCGAGAGAACGCGGCAGCAACGGCCGCGGCATCGGCGGGCCGCTGCACGTCTCCGTCGTGCCCGACCAGAACCCGCTCTACGACGCGCTGTTCCGGGCCGCGGCCGGAAGCGGGCTACCGCGTCAATCCCGACTACAACAGCGAGAACCAGGAAGGCATCGCCAAGACGCAGGCCAATATCCGCAAAGGCCGGCGCATGAGCGTGGCGTACTGCTACCTCGAGCCGGCCAAGCGGCGCCGCAAATCTGCGCATTCGTCACCGAGGCGCCGGCGCGCCGCGTGCTGCTCGACGGGCGGCGCTGCGTCGGCGTCGTCTACGAGCACCAGGGGCGCACGATCGAGGCACGCGCCGGGCGCGAGGTCATCCTCTCCGCGGGCGCGGTCGCCACGCCGCAGCTCCTGGAGCTTTCGGGCATCGGCCGGCCGGACGTGCTCAAGTCGCATGGCATCGGCGTCGTGCATGCATTGCCGGCGGTGGGCGAGAATTTGCGCGACCATATCGCCGCGCGCCTGGTCTGGCGCGTGAAGGACCCGCGCGTCTCCTACAACCACAAGGCCCGCGGGCTCGGTGCGGCGACGCAGGCGCTCAAATACGCGGCGACCGGGGGCGGCTTCTTCGGCCTGCCGTCGGCGCCGCTGGTTGCCTTCCTCAAGACGCGACCGGAGCTCGCGACCCCCGACATCCAGCTGCACCTGGTGCCCTTCTCGGTCAAGGACCCCAAACAGCGCAAGCTGCAGGATTTTCCCTCGATGATCGGTCGGCTGCTACCAGCTGCGTCCCGGAGAGCCTGGGCTCGATCCACATCCGCTCCTCCGATCCCGACGCGCAGCCGGCGATCCGCTTCAACTTCCTGGCCGACAGCATCGACCGGCGCACCTTGGTCGGACGGGTTCCGCATCGCGCGGCGTATTGTCGAGACACGCGCCATGGATCATCTGCGGGGCGAGGAATTCTTGCCGGGCAAGGACGTCGAGACCGACGAACAGATCATCGACTGGCTGCGCAACAACGCGCAGACCGCCTATCACCCGATCGGCACATGCCGCATGGGCCAGGGGCCGAACACGGTGGTCGACGAGCGGCTGCGCGTGCACGGGCTCGCAGGGCCTGCGCGTCGCCGACGCCTCGGTGTTTCCGACCATGCCGTCGGGCAACACCAATGCGCCGTCGATCATGGTGGGCGAGAAGGCGGCCGACCTGATCCGCGCCAGCGCCTGAGCCGTCTCAGCAGGTTTCCATCCCTCGAGCCGAGGCACGCGATAGCGCTGCTTCCGCAGTACTCCTGAAGCTCGAAAGAGGATGCAATAAGGTCACGCGACGGCTGCACGCAACCGCCCGACCAGCGCCTGAGTAGCCTTGCCGGGTTCGCTTGCTGGTGCATCAAGGAGGGGCTCTCTAGCTTCGCAGGTGCGGGCAAAGGCGAGGGCGTCGGCAGCCACAGTCGGGCGTGCGAACACATAGCCCTGGGCCTGATCGCAGCTGAATTCGCGAAGGATGTCGACCTCTCCGGGCTTCTCGGCGCCTTCCGCGACGACTGTCATGCCGAGGCCGCGCCCAAGGGCGACGATGCCCTTGAGGAGTTCGCGCGCGCGGTCCGAGTTCGTGATGCCGTCGACAAAGACGCGGTCGATCTTCAGCTTGTCGAAGGGCAATTCGGGTCAAGTAGCCCAGCGATGAATAGTCGGTGCCGAAATCGTCCAGCGCCAACGTCACACCGAGGCCCTTGAGATCCTTGAGCACGGTGCGGACACGACCCTCCGCATTGTCGGCCAACAGGCTCTCCGTCAGCTCGATGCACAAGCAGATGCGGCGGCAGACCTGTCTCCTCCAGCACGCCGCAACCTCGCGCACTACGTCCGTGTGCCAGATCTGCGCGGCCGAGACGTTGACCGACGACCTCGCGCGGTGGCTCTCCAGCATCGAGCCACGCCTTGGCCTGACGGGCGGCCTGGCGCAGGATCCACAGGCCGAGATCGCAGATCAGGCGTGAGCTCTCCGCGACCGGAATGAACACGGACGGTGGGACATTGCCGAGCGTCGGGTGGTTCCAGCGCATCAGCCCCTCGAACCCGGTCACACGGCCGGTCGAGAGGTCGATCTGGGGCTGATAGTGCACCGCGAGCCCGACGTTCGTCGCTGACAGCGCTGCGCAGGTCGCGCGCGAGCGCAGTCTTGTACTGGACGGCGGTATGCATGTCGGGCTTGAAGAACACGAAGCGGCCGCGCCCCTCCTCCTTGGCTTGGTAGAGAGCGAGGTCAGCGTTGCGCAGGGCATCATTCGCGGTGGAGCCATCGCGCGGGAACAGCACGATGCCGATACTGGTTTCGACGGCGACATCACCGCGCTCGAGTGTGATCGAACCGGAGACAGCTGCAATCACCTCGCCCGCGAGGCGCTCGATCGTGGACCGATCGCCGCATTCCGGAACCATGATCGTGAACTCGTCGCCGCCGAGGCGGGCGAGGAAATGGTCCTTTGCAAGAACGCGTCCGATCAGTTGCGCAACCTTGATGAGAAGCTCGTCGCCGGCGGCGTGGCCGAGCGTGTCGTTGACCTCCTTGAAGCGGTCGAGATCGAGCAGAAGGAGCGCGCCGTCCGTGCCTGTCGCGCCTGCAGCGGCTGAGCCCATCTTCCAACGTGCGGTGGAACAGAGTTCGGTTGGCGAGGCCTGTAAGGGGATCGTAGTAAGGCGAGCGTCTCCAGCTCGCGGTCACGTTTGCGAATTTCACTCAAGGTCTCATTGAAGCTGTCGACGAGCCGACCGACCTCGTCGTTGCTGGTCGTCTCGATCCGAGCGGCGTAGTCGTGGGTCTCTGCGGATCCGCTCCATCGCCAATGTCAGGTCTCGCAGTGGAGCAGTGATTCCCCTTTGCAGGCGAACGGCCACCGATAACCCGATCGTCAGAGCAAACAGCGCACACAGGATCGTCACACGCAGCGTCTGAAGTAGATCTTCCGCCAGATCGGACGCGTCACCTACGAGCACGAACTCGCCGACAGTGCCGCCCGATTCCCGTATCGGGACGGTGACCTGCACGGACCGGCTGGTGAGTGTTCGCCACAGTGATATTTTCCCGCTGCCATCGATCCTCAGATCGCTGTCGAGCTGGGCGGCAACGCCCATCTCCGTCAGCGTGCTGCCATCCGGCATCTTGATCGACGCGTGCTGCATTCCGGCTATCTGCCCGATAGCCCTCATTGCGCTTCGCGCCGCGACGGGATCGCGCGCCGCGGCAGCACTTGCCGTGGCAGACGCAAACACCTGCGCAACTGCCTGCAGCTCCCGCTGCTTGGTCGCGAGATACCGATCGGTCTGCAACCAGATCGACAGCGTTGCCGCCGCAAGCAGCCCGACCACCACCGACGCCAGCACGAGCAGGAAAAGCTTACGGCTTATCGACCAACCTGGACGCATCTCACACCTATGGCGACCCTCCTCCAGAAGACCGCAAAATGGTGAGCAATGCGTATGCATTGGTCTTCACCAGGAGTTAATGGTCCATTTCTGCGATGCTGGTGGGAACAAGCGTCGACCTCATGTGACGAGGACAAGCACGCGAAGTCGTACGTCGGAGTCGCTGGCAGGTTGCGTTTCGCTTCGGAGCAACCCGATAGGGTAGCTGCCATCTGCCTACCGGCACCGGGCCGCACAAACGGAAATTTTACGCAACCCGGCTAGCTTCTGCCGCCGCCAAAGGGAGGCGATGGTGCGCTTGCCGAATAAGTTCGCTCGCGATCGAGCGGGCAGTGTAGCCGTCGCGTTCGGACTGGTCTTGCCAGTTCTGCTCGCAGCGGTGGCTGTTTCCGTCGAATATGGCCGGCTCGTCCACCGGCGCGACCAGCTGCAGAATGCCGCTGATATGGGCGCCCTTACGGGCGCACGCGAGCTGAGCCTCGCAGCTTTCAGCACAGACGGGACAGCGGGGCTGGCTCGTTCGGTCATTCTCGCCTCCCTCTCCAATGCGACTGGGGTGTCCGTTGACGTTTTGATCAACGGCGCGAGTGTCGAGGTCACGGTCCGCGAAACAGTCGACCACCACTTCGGAGCGGTTGTGGGAACTCCGTCCAGCCAGCTGGAGGTCAGAGCCGTCGCACGCATCGCATCGACCCGCCTCTGCCTGCTGGCCTTGGAGCCGGGCAAGCGTGGGGCGATCGACATGAACAAGAGCGCCAGCTTGACGGCTTTGCGGTGCTCCGTCTTCTCCAACTCGAAGGACAAGGCTGGCATCGTGGCCGCGGACAGCGCGCGTATCGATGCCGAGAGCGCCTGCTCGGCAGGCGGCATCGACGGCAAGGCGAATTTTGTCAGGCCGCCGACCACCGATTGTCCGCAGATTGTGGATCCTCTTGCAGCCAGAACACCGCCGGCTGTCGGCGGATGCACGTTCTCGAAGACCGTCGTCAAGGGCGGCACGCAGCACCTTCAACCTGGTGTGTACTGCAATGGGCTCAAAATCACGGACGGCGCAACGGTAATACTCTCCCCCGGAATTTATATCATTCAAGGCGGCAAGTTCCTTGTCGACAAAGGCGCGGTTCTCGAAGGGGAGGATGTCGGGTTCTTCCTTGCCGGCAAACACTCGACCCTTGAATTCAGCTACGACACGACGATCAGCCTCGCCGCACCCAAAACGGGCGAGATGGCGGGCATCCTGATTTTCGATGACCGGGGCGAAAAATCGGACAAGCACCGAATTTACAGCAACAATGCACGCAAGCTCCTCGGCACGATCTACATGCCCAATGGCGCCCTTTACATCGACGCCAAAAAACCCATCGCCGACAGGTCCGCTTACACCGTTGTGATCGCGCGCACTGTGGAGATCTTCGATGGGCCGGATCTTGTGCTGAACTCCGATTACAAGGCGACCAGTGTGCCCGTGCCCAAGGGCGTGGGGCCGGTCGGATCGACTGTGCGCCTGGTAAAATAGCTTCTGCGGCCGTGTGGTCAGCTGCGATCGCTTGGTGCTGCTCGCCCAATATCCGCTGAGTAGCCCTCAACAGTTGCGCTATTCCTATGCTACGAGGCCACACGCACCCGTAGAGGGCACCGTTCTCGTGAGCCTTGCCTCAGCAGGGAGTGCAACGGACGCCAGCCGCGGCATGATTGGCCGCAAGAGTCCCGAAGCGGATGCGGAGCGCTACTCCTTGCGCTCCGCTGCTTGCGGAACATGGTCGGCGTGCGCATTGCTTGGTGCTAACATTATCTTGATGACCAAGCTCGAAGATTTCAATACCGGGCCGGCTCGAGCCGACTCCGACAGCGGAGGTGCACGGCGGCCAGGATGCTGAAGCTCTCGGCCAGCCCAAGGCTTGTTGATGCCTCAGGATCTCCAGGTGCAGCCAGTGGCGGGACGCGTTAGCGAGCACCCGCCGCTGATCATCGTGCGCGTCGACGCAATACCTGTCGCGCTGCCGCTGCGCCAGCCCATGAAGATGGCGAGCGAGGCCATCACGCACGCCAGGAACATTGTCGTGCGCATCGAGGCCGCCGACGGTGCGGTGGGCTGGGGCGAGGCCGCCTCGGCGCCCACCATGACCGGCGACACGCAGGGCGGCCTGGTGGCAGCCGTGCGCGATCACCTGGCGCCGCGGCTGGTGGGCAGGGACGCCTGGGACCGGCCGGCGTTGATCGCGATTTTGCGCGCGGGCCTGATCGGCAACACCGGCGCCCATTCGGCCATCGAGATGGCGCTGCTCGATCTGGCGGGTCGCAAGGCCGGGCTGCCGCTCGTCGATCTCATTGGCGGCGCCGTGCGCCGTGCCGTTGCGCCGATGTGGCTGCTCGGTCGCGACACGCTGGACGAGGATGTGGCCGAGGCGGCTGCCAAGGTGCGCGACGGCTTTTGTTTCTTCAAGCTGAAGGTGGCCACCAAGACGCTCGAGCAGGATATTGCCACGACGCACGCGCTGCGGGCGGCACTCGGGCCCGAGATTGCGCTGTGTGCGGACGCCAACTGCGGCTTCTCACGCGAAGCGGCACAGCACTATGTCGAGGCCACGCGGCAGGCCAAGTTGCTGTTCCTCGAGCAGCCGCTTGCACCTGAGGACCTGGCCGGCCTTGGGACGCTGGCGCGCATGTCGCCGATCCCCGTCGCTGCCGACGAGGGCATCCATGCGCTGCACGACATCGAGGCCCACGCGCAGCGTGGCGCGGGCGGCGTTTCGCTCAAGCTGATCAAGCTCGGTGGGTTCAGTGCGGCGCTGGAGGCGGCAGCGCTGTGCGAGCAGCTCGAGATGAAGATCAATGTTGCAGCCAAGGTGGCGGAATCGAGCATCGCATCGGCGGCGGCGGTTCACCTGGCGTGCGCGCTGCCCCGCATCGCTTGGGGTGTCAGCCTCACGCACGTGTATCTCGCCGAGGACCTGGTGCGCAGTCCGCAGCCTCTGCGCGACGGCATGATCGCACTGCCGCATGGACCGGGCCTCGGAGTCGAGGTAGACGAGGAGCAGATCGCGCGCTTCCGCGTTACATGAATAAAGACAACGAGATTTTTGGGAGGACTTGGCATGTTGCAGACCAACCGAAATCCGACGCGGCGCCGGCTGATCAAGATCCTCGCTGCGGGGGTCGCTGCGCCCGCGGTGCTGCGCGTCACCGGCGCGCTCGCCGCCTATCCGGAACGCGTGGTGCGGATCGTCGTGGCGAACACGCCAGGCGGACCATCGGATATCATCGCCCGCATCATGGCCGCCTCCCTGCAAGAGGCGACTGGCGGCACCTTCATCGTCGAGAACAGGGGCGGTGGCGGCGGCAATATCGGTATGGGAGCGGTGGCGCGCTCCGAGCCGGACGGCTACACGGTCCTGCTCGCGACCAGCTCGTATTCGGTCAATCCGAGCCTCTTCGAAACACTGCCCTATGATCCCTTCAAGGACTTCGTTGCGGTCGCCGAACTCGCCACTTCGCCCAATGTTTTCGCCGTCAAGCCCGAGCTTGGCGTAGGCACGATGAAAGAGTTCGTCACACTCGCCAAGCAAGATCCTGACAAGTTCAACGTCTCCACGCCGCCAATCGGCACCACCCCGCAGTTGCAGGCCGAGGTATTGAAAGTGCGCGAGGGCCTGGGACGGATGGCGACCGTCACGCATACGGGTGGCGGCGAAGCGCTGAGAGCCCTGCTCAGCAACACGGTCCAGCTGAGCTCTGGCGCCCTCGCCCCCGCCCACCCGCACATCAAGAGTGGCGGCATCAAAGGTCTCGCGGTCACCGGCGCCGTACGCTGGAACGATTTGCCGGACGTGCCGACAATGCTGGAGGCAGGCTACAAGGACTTTGTATTCGAGACCTACACGTCGGTCATGGCGCCAGCGAAAACGCCGCCCGAGACGGTGGCTTGGCTGGAAAGGGAGTGCCTCAAGGTGCTGCAACGCCCGGAGCTGCGGAGCAAATTGGTCGAGTTCAGGCTTCGAGGTGCAAGCCAGGGACGGCAAGACGCATATGGCACGCGTCGCCAGGGAAGTGCCCATGTACGGCGAGATTATCGCCAGCGCCGGCATCGGCAAGCGCTGAGGTCGACCGGCACCGCCCTGCCGTCACTCCAAAAAAGAAGAGGGTCGGCAAACGCTGAGGCGATCACCCGCGTTGCCAGCAGACGCGACGCGCTACTCCTTGCGCTCGGCTTCTCCATCTCGATCATGCGCTTGTCGACGTAGGTGCCGGCGACCTTGATCAGGTCCTCGATCCGGTCCTGGAAGAAGTGGTTGGCCTCCGGCACGATCGCGTGCTCGATCTTCACGCCCTTCTGCACCTTGGTCTTGGCGGCCAGCTCCGCGATCGAGGCCGACGGCACGACGCGGTCCTTGTCGCCGTTGACCATCAGGCCCGAGGAGGGACACGGGCGCGAGGAAGGAGAAGTCGTAGAGGTTGGCGGGCGGCGCCACGCACACGAAGCCGTCGATCTCGGGCCGCCGCATCAGCAGCTGCATGGCGATCCAGGTGCCGAACGAGACGCCGGCGATCCAGCACGAGCGCGAGTCGGCGTTCTGCAGCTGCAGCCAGTCGAGAGCGGATGCCGCATCGGCCAGCTCGCCCGGGCCGTTGTCGAAGTAGCCCTGGCTGCGCCCGACGCCGCGAAAGTTGAAGCGCAGCACCGAGAAGCCGCGCTCCACGAACATGTAGTAGAGCGCATACACCACCTGATTGTTCATGGTGCCGCCGAACTGCGGGTGCGGGTGCAGGATCAGGGCGATGGGGCTGTCGGAGGCGGTCTCGTGGTGGTAGCGGGCCTCGATGCGTCCGGCAGGGCCCGTTGATGATCAGCTCAGGCATGCGTGGTTGGGGCTCCCGCTGGTGGCTCGTGGCTGGCAGGGGCAGGGCGCGCGAGGGCCTTATCGGGCCCGCGAGTGGACAGGCTGGTCCGCGCGCAGCAAAAATACTTGACTTGCCGGCTCGGAATTTCCATATATCCGCTGGAGTTTAGAACAGTTCGAAAGAGGGCGCGCCGATGCTCCGCGCCGAACTGTTCCGGTGGCGGTGTCATAGCACGGGCCGGGGTGTCGAGTGCAAGAGGCATGGTTCGCGCCGGCTTCGGCGGCACATGCAGAGTGGAGCTGCAGGCGTCGTGGAGCTGAACACCAAAGGCCGGTACGCGGTCACCGCCATGGCCGACCTCGCCAAGTATGGCGCCGGCGATGCTGTGCCGCTGTCGGCGATCGCCGAGCGCCAGCAGATCTCGCTGGCCTACCTGGAGCAGCTGTTCGCCAAGCTGCGCCGCGCCGGGCTGGTGGAAAGCGAGCGCGGGCGCGCCGGCGGCTACCGGCTGGGCGCGGCCCGCCGCCGAGCATCACCGTCGCCGAGATCATGACGGCGGTGGAGGAAGGCATCCGCATGACGCGCTGCGGCGGCGAGGACTCCACGCCCTGCATGGCCGGCAAGCGCTGCCTGACGCACGGGCTGTGGGACGCGCTCGGCGACCAGATCGCGGCCTTCCTCGACAGCGTGACCCTGCAGGAGGTGCTGGACGGCATTCCCCCGGCCAAGCAGGCGGCGCACGCGCCGCGGCCGGCGTCCGCCGCAGTGAGCCGGCGGAATGAGCGCGCGCGCACATATCTCGACTGGAACGCGACGGCGCCGCTGCGGCCGGAGGCGCGCGCGGCGATGCGTCGCCGCGCTCGATGTGATCGGCAATCCGTCGTCGCCGCATGCCGAAGGCCGGCGTGCGCGGGCCATCGTCGAGGACGCGCGCGAGCAGGTGGCGGCGCTGGTCGGCGCCAAGCCGGCCGAGGTGGTGTTCACCAGCGGCGGCACTGAAGCCAACAACGCCGTGCTGGCGGCTGGCTGGGATACGATTGTCGTGGCCGGCATCGAGCACGATTCCGTGCTGGCGCCGGCGCGGGCGAGCAGGGCGCGCATCGTCGAGTCTGCCGGTCGACGCGCAACGGCGTCGTGCGCGCCGATGCGTCTGCGGCACGCTGCCGGCGCAGGCGCCGCAGGCCGTGCGCTGCTCTCGCTGCAGCTCGCCAACAACGAGACGGGCGTGCTGCAGCCGGTGGCCGAGGCTGGCCGCTGCGGCCAAGGCGCATGGGTCTGTTCGTGCACACCGATGCCGTGCAGGCCGCGGGCCGCGTGCCGGTCGATCTGCGGCACGCTCGGCGTCGATTGCCTGACGCTATCCGCGCACAAGATCGGCGGACCCAAGGGTATCGGCGCGCTGGTGATCCGCGAGGGCGCGAGCCTGCCGGCCTTCATCGCCGGTGGCGGCCAGGAGCGCCGCCGCCGCGCCGGCACCGAGAACGTTGCGGCCATCGCCGGCTTCGGTGCGGCGGCCGAGGCGGCGCAGCGCGATCTTGGCGCAAATGGAGCGCGTGCGCGTGCTGCGCGACGGCTGGAGGCGCGCGTGCGGCGATCGCGCCGTCCGCCGTCGTGATCGGCGCGAGGCGCCGCGCGGCTGCCCAACACGACGAGCATCGCGCTGCCCGGCACGAGCGCCGAGACGCTGGTGATCGCGCTCGACCTCGCCGGCGTTGCCGTGAGCGCCGGCGCGGCGTGCTCCTCCGGCAAGGTCGGTGCGAGCCAGGTGCTGGAGGCGATGGGCGTCGAGCCGGCGGTCGCGCGCGCGCGGCCATCCGCGTCAGCCTCGGCTGGAGCACGACGCGAAGACGATATCGAAGCCTTCATCGAGGCCTGGAGCAAGGTTGCGCTGCAGCCGCACCGCGCGCGCCGCAGCGCGAGCGGCCTGACGAGATCAGAGCAAGAGAGACAAGAAATGCCCGCAGTTCAACAGACGATCGACCAGGTCAAGCGGATCGACGTCGACCAGTACAAGTACGGCTTCGAGACCGACATCGAGTCGGTGAAGGCGCCGAAGGGGCTCGACGAGAATACCGTCCGCTTCATCTCGCGAGAAGAAGGGCGAGCCGGGCTGGATGCTGGAGTGGCGGCTCGAGGCCTACCGCCGCTGGCTCGGCATGACGGAGCCGACCTGGGCCAAGGTGCACTATCCCAGGATCGACTTCCAGAACCTCTACTACTACTCCGCGCCGAAATCGACCGAGGGGCCCAAGAGCCTCGACGAGGTCGACCCGGAGCTGCTGCGCACCTACGAGAAGCTCGGCATTCCGCTCAAGGAGCGCGAGATCCTGGCCGGCGTGAACGGACACGCGCGTGGCGGTCGATGCCGTGTTCGACTCCGTCTCCGTCGTCACCACCTTCAAGGCGGAGCTGGCCAAGGCCGGCGTCATCTTCTGCTCGATCTCGGAAGCGCTGCGCGAGCATCCCGAGCTGGTGAAGAAGTACCTGGGCTCGGTGGTGCCGCAGGGCGACAACTTCTACGCCGCGCTCAACTCGGCGGTGTTCTCCGACGGCTCGTTCGTCTACGTGCCGCCGGGCGTGCGCTGCCCGATGGAGCTCTCCACCTACTTCCGCATCAACGAGCAAGCGACACCGGCCAGTTCGAGCGCACGCTCATCATCGCCGACAAGGGCGCCTACGTGAGCTACCTCGAGGGCTGCACGGCGCCGATGCGCGACGAGAACCAGCTGCACGCCGCCGTGGTCGAGCTGATCGCGCTCGACGATGCCGAGATCAAGTATTCGACCGTGCAGAACTGGTATCCCGGCGACAAGAACGGCAAGGGCGGAATCTACAACTTCGTCACCAAGCGGGGCGACTGCCGCGGCCGCAACTCCAAGATCAGCTGGACGCAGGTCGAGACGGGCTCGGCCATCACCTGGAAGTATCCGAGCTGCATCCTGCGCGGCGACGGCTCGCGCGGCGAGTTCTATTCGATCGCCGTCTCCAACGGCTATCAGCAGGTCGACAGCGGCACCAAGATGATCCACCTGGGGAGCAACACCTCGAGCCGCATCATCTCCAAGGGCATCGCCGCCGGGCACTCGCAGAACACCTATCGAGGGCTCGTGTCGGCGCACCGCAAGGCCAAGAACGTGCGCAACTTCACCAATTGCGACAGCCTGCTGATCGGCGACAAATGCGGCGCCCACACCGTGCCTTATATCGAGGCCAAGAATGCCTCCGCGCATTTCGAGCACGAGGCCACCACGTCCAAGATCTCCGACGACAAGCTGTTCTATTGCATGCAGCGAGGGCTTAGCGGGGAAGAGGCGGTGGCGCTGATCGTCAACGGCTTCGTGCGCGACGTGCTGCAGCAGCTGCCGATGGAATTCATGGCCGAGACGCAGAAGCTGATCGGCGTCTCCTCGAAGGGTCGGATCGGTGGGATAGGATGTCCCAGTATTGGTTCAAGCCGAAGACGCACGGCTACGGCGCCACACCCGCCAAGTTGGAAGGGCTGGGCTGCAGTCGGCGCTCTACGTCGCCGTGGTCATGGCGATTACGCTGCCGCTGCTAGCTTGGCCCGCCGACATGCCGGTCGGCCCGAAGATTTGGCAGATCGTGACGTGGGCTATTCTTGTGGCAGCGCTGACGCTCGGCTTTCGCTCGCTTCACGCGCGCGAAGACCGATGGACAATGGCAGCTGGCGTTGGGGAAAGTAGGCTTGACGCAGGTACCGAACAGATGTGCTCGAGCCGGGTCAACCCGGCCGCAGAGGTGACGGAGTGGACGTTCAGGGAGCAAACCGGACGGCGGGTAGGCCGGACGGACGCTGGAGGAGAGACTGCAGATGCGTGATGCGGCAGAAGTAATCGGTGGCGACGGCGAAGTTGCGGCGGGAGCTGGACGAGCGCGAGTGCAAGCGGCGCAATGCGCTGTCCACGACCAGCCCGGGCTTCGCTCTGCAGACGGGCGATGTCGGCACGGTGCTGGAGACGCTCGGCAACAACGAGGCGTTCCTGGTCGAGTTCAACAAGAACGGCAAGGCCGCAAAGGGCGAGTGCGACTGGCTGGGTGTGCTCTATCCCACCGAGATCGAAATGGTGGACACGCGCCAGGCCTGAGTGGCCAGGGCCTCGCGCGGGTCCATCGATGCGAAAGATGATCTGAGCAATGCTTGGAAATAAAAAACCTGCATGTGAAGCTGGCCGACGAGGACAAGCCGATCCTCAAAGGTGTCAGCCTCGACGGTGCCGAAGGGCCAGGTGCACGCGATCATGGGGCCCAACGGCTCCGGCAAGTCGACGCTCGCCTACGTGCTGGCGGGCCGCGAGGACTACGACGTGACCGAGGGCGACATCCTCTGGAACGGCGAAAGCGTGCTGGAGATGGAGCCCGACGAGCGCGCCGCCAAGGGCATCTTCCTCGCCTTCCAGTATCCGCTGGAGATCCCCGGCGTCTGCCACCTACACGTTCCTGCGCACGGCCGTGAACGCGCTGCGCAAGAAGCGCGGTGAGACCGAGTTCACCACGCCCGAGTTCCTCAAGCGCGTGCGCGAGGTGGCCGGCAGGCTCGGCGTGTCGGACGAGATGCTGAAGCGCCCCGTCAACGTCGGCTTCTCGGGCGGCGAGAAGAAGCGCATGGAAATCCTGCAGATGGCCATGCTGGAGCCGACGCTGTGCGTGCTGGACGAGACCGACTCCGGCCTCGACATCGACGCCGTGCGCGTGGTCTCGGAGGGCGTCAACGCGCTGCGCTCCAAGGACCGCGCCATGCTGGTCATCACCCACTACCAGCGGCTGCTCGACTACATCGTGCCCGACAAGGTGCACGTGATGGCCGACGGCGCCATCGCCAAGAGCGGCGGCAAGGAGCTGGCGCTGGAGCTGGAGAAGACCGGCTACGCCGAGTTCAAGCCCAAGGCGCTCGAGCGCGCGTGAGCCTGCGCAAGAAGAACGACGCGAGATGACCGTAGCTGTGACGAGGACCAAGGCCGAGCAGGCCTACTCCGAGATGTTCGAGGCGGTGGCTGCGAAGCTGCCGGGCGGACGCGCCGTTGCCGATGCGCGCAAGGCCGCCATCGGCGCGTTCGCCGGGCTCGGGCTGCCGCACCGGCGCATCGAGGAATGGAAGTACACCGACCTGCGGAGCGCGCTGAAGGAAGCGTTGCCGCCGGCGCTCGCGACGCGACGCGCGTGACGAGCGCGGAGCTCGAGGCGCGCGCTGGCAGGCGCTCGCGGCGCTCGATGCGTACGCGTGGTGTTCGTCGATGGCGCGCATCGCGCCGGACCTATCGCCGCCTCGATGCCGAGCAGGGCAAGGCCTGCCATTTCGATCCGCTGCGCGGCGGGCTGGAGCAAGGTTCGACTGGCTGACCGCTCGTGTCGGCGCGACCGGGCCCGGAGGCGACCGCGATCGTGCGCTCAACACCGCGTTCATGACCGACGGTGCGTTGCTGCGCATCGGCGAGGGCGCGCGCCTCGGCAAGCCGCTGCTGCTGGTGTTTGTCGCGCGCCGGGCAGAGAAGCCGCGGCTCGTCACCACGCGCAACTGTCGTCGAAATCGGCGACGGCGCCGAGGCCACCTGCATCGAGGCGCACGTCGCGCTCCCGGCGCGGGCGCGGACCAGGCCAACGCGCTGAGCGAGATCGACGTCGGCGATCGGCGCCGGCGTGCGGCCACATCAAGTGCACGCTGGAGGGCGGCGGGCTCGGCCCATGTCGCGCACGTGGATCGCCACGGCTCGGCGCGAAGTGCCAGCTATCGCGCCTTCCAGCTCACCGCCGGCGACCGGCTGGTGCGCAACCAGCTGCTGCGTCACGTTCGCTGGCGAAGGCGCCAAGCTCGACATCTCGGGTTGCTTCCTCGGCGCGACGGCCCGAGCACATCGACACCACGCTGGTGGTCGACCACGCCGTGCCCGGCTGCGAGAGCCGCGAGCTGTTCAAGGGCGTGCTGGCCGACAGGGCGCGCGGCGTGTTCCAGGGCAAGGTGATCGTGCGGCCCGACGCGCAGAAGACCGACGGCAAGCAGATGGCGCAGGTGCTGATGCTGTCGGAGGACGCCGAGTTCGATTCCAAGCCGGAGCTGGAGATCCACGCCGACGACGTGGTCTGCGGTCACGGCTCGACCGCGGCCGAGACTCGATCCGCGACATGCTGTTCTACCTGCGCGCGCGCGGCATCCCGCTCGGAGGAAGCACGCGCGCTGCTGATCGAGAGCTTCGTCGGCGAGGCGCTCGACAAGATCGAGGACGAGCGGCTGCGCGAGGCGCTGTCGGCGATCGCCAAGGGCAGGCTTGGCCGGCCTCGCCGCGTGAGACGATGCGGGCTCGAGGCCCGCGAGGCGGCCAGGAATGACCATGACGGCGATGATCAAGGGAGCGGACCTGACGGACGGCGGCGCCTACGACGTGGAGCGCATCCGCGCCGACTTCCCGATCCTGGCCCGCGAGGTCCACGGCAAGCCGCTGGTCTATCTCGACAACGGCGCCTCGGCGCAGAAGCCCGCGCGCCGTGCTGGAGGCGATCGACCACGCCTACCGAAACGAATACGCCAACGTGCACCGCGGGCTGCACTTCCTCTCCAACGCCGCCACCGCCAAGTACGAGGATGCGCGCGAGACGCGTGCGCCGCTTCCTCAATGCGCCGAGCACCGACGAGATCATCTTCACCCGCAACGCCACCGAGGCGATCAACCTGGTGGCGAGCTCCTTCGGCGGCATGGCGTTCGGCGAGGGCGACGAGATCATCCTCTCCATCATGGAGCACCACTCCAACATCGTGCCCTGGCACTTCCACCGCGAGCGCCGCGGTGCGGTTCTCAAGTGGGCGCCGATCACCGACGAGGGCGAGTTCCTGCTCGACAAGTTCGAGCCCTGTTCAGCCAGCGCACCAAGATGGTCGCGATCACGCACATGTCGAATGTGCTGGGCACGGTGACGCCGCTCAAGGAGATCGTGCGCATCGCGCACGCGCACGGCGTGCCCGTGCTGGTCGACGGCGCGCAGGCGGCCGTGCACATGCCCATCGACGTGCAGGACCTCGACATCGACTTCTACGCCTTCACCGGGCACAAGACCTACGGGCCCTCCGGCATCGGCGTGCTCTACGCCAAGAGGAAGCACCTCGACGCCATGCCGCCCTACATGGGCGGCGGCGAGATGATCGAGAGCGTGCACACCGACCGCATCGTCTACGGCAAGCCGCCGCACAAGTTCGAGGCCGGCACGCCGCCGATCGTGCAGGCCATCGGGCTCGGCGCCGCGCTCGAATACATGATGCAGGTCGGCCGCGAGCGCATCGCCGCCCACGAGGCGAGCCTCAAGGACTACGCGCACGAGCGGCTCGGGCCGGCTCGAACTGGCTCAAGATCCACGGGCACCGCCAAGGACAAGGGTGCCATCGTCTCGTTCAGCATCGAGGGACTGCATCCCCACGACATCTCGACTATCATCGACCGCTCCGGCGTGGCGGTGCGCGCTGGCCATCACTGCGCGCAGCCGCTGATGGAGCGGCTCGGCGTCACGGCCACGTGCCGCGCATCGTTTGCGATGTACAATACCAAGGCCGAGGTGGATGCTCTGGCCGAGGCGCTGGTGAAGGCGCGGGCGTTTTTCGCGTAGGTTGGGTCAAGCGAAGCGCAGACCCAACGTCGCGCAGAGTACGACAACCAGTGTTGGGTCATCGCTGATGCTCGACCCAACCTACAAAGTGACGAGTAATCGCGATGGACGAAAAAGTAGCGGACCAGGTCGCGTGGAGCCCAGCCCCCGCGACGCCGGAGCCGGTGCCCGGCTCGTCCATCCCGAAGGAAGAGCTCGAGCAGCTCACCGCCGACATCGTGGCGGCGCTCAAGACCGTGTACGACCCCGAGATCCCGGCCGACATCTACGAGCTGGGGCTGATCTACAAGATCGACGTCGACGACGGCCGCAACGTGGCCGTCGAGATGACGCTGACCTCGCCCGGGCTGTCCCGTGGCGGGCGAAATGCCGGGCTGGGTGGAGAACGCCATCGGCTCCGTCGCCGGCGTAGGCCAGGTCACGGTCAAGCTCACGTTCGACCCGCCCTGGGACAAGGAGCGGCATGTCCGACGAGGCCAAGCTACTCCTTGGTATGTATTGAGGGTCGCAAATTGGGCCCCCATGTTGCGAAGAGGACGCACCGGTAGGTCGCCTCTGTCGTACGGCCGTTGCAATGGGCCCCGAATCGCCTAGCATTTGGAATGGCTAGGGAGAGCCTCAGGTGTGGCGCCCTGCGCGCAATGGTGCGGCAGGGGAGCACTGGCGCGAGGCTCCCATGCGAATATACCAACACACCCGCAAAGATCCGCTCGGCTGCGGCTTGGCCATTGTCGCGTTGGCGCTGCTGATTGCCGCGGCCTTCTCGAGCCCGGCAAGCTCGCACTCCTGGTACGATGCCGACTGCTGCTCCGACCACGACTGCGAGCCGGTCAGTGCCGTCTCGTTCGTCGCCAGCGATCCAAGCACGGTCCCGGTGATGGTGGTGACGACCAGCCTGGGCACCAAGCCGGTCACGCCCATGACCAAGATCCGCCAGAGCAAAGACGGCAGGATGCACGCCTGCATTTATCAGGGTAGGCTGCTGTGCCTGTATATGCCGCCGAGCAACTAGCCACCCCGGCGGCCACTAGCTCCAGGCCGCTCGGGGAGGGTGTCAATGCAGCTCGGCATGATCGGCCTCGGCCGCATGGGCGCCAACATCGTGCGCCGGCTGATGCAGCATGGCCATGCCTGCGTGGTTCATGACCGCGACCCCGAGCCCGGACGCCAGCTGGCGGCCGAGGGCGCCATCGCGACGGCGAGCTTCGCGCAGCTGGCAGGTGCCCTGGCCGCGCCGCGCACGGTCTGGGTCATGCTGCCCGCCGGCGAGGCCACGGAAGCCGCGATCGCCGAGTTGAGCGGGCTGCTCGATCCCGGCGATACCATCATCGATGGCGGCAATACCTTCTGGAAGGACGACGTCCGCCGCGCTCGCGAGCTGAAGCAGAAGGGCGTCCACTATCTCGATGTCGGCACCTCGGGCGGGGTATGGGGTCTCGAGCGCGGCTACTGCCTGATGATCGGCGGGGAGAAAGCCGTCGTCGACCGGCTCGATCCCATCTTCGCCGCGCTCGCGCCGGGGAAGGGCGGCATACCGGCAACCCCTGCGCGCAAGGGGCGCGACCCGCGCGCCGAGCGCGGCTATCTGCACGCCGGCCCCAATGGTGCCGGACACTTCGTCAAGATGATCCACAACGGCATCGAGTACGGCATGATGCAGGCCATGGCCGAGGGCTTCGACATCCTCAAGAACGCGGGCTCTCCGAGCCTGCCCGAGGAGCTGCGGCTCGCAATCGATGTCGCCGACGTCGCCGAGGTGTGGCGGCGCGGCAGCGTCATCACCTCCTGGCTGCTCGATCTCACCGCCGCGGCGCTGGCCGAGGACCCGGAGCTTGCCGGTTTCTCCGGCCACGTCGGCGACTCCGGCGAAGGACGATGGACGGTGCAGGCGGCGATCGAGGAGGCGGTGCCAGCCGAGGTGCTGACGTCCGCGCTCTACGCACGCTTCCGCTCGCGCCAGGACCACACCTTTGCCGAGAAGGTGCTCTCAGCCATGCGCAAGGGCTTCGGCGGCCATGTCGAGTTCGAGGCCGTCATGACGGAGGGTAAGCCGGCGGTGATCGTGCTGATGGGCGTCTCGGGCTGCGGCAAGAGCACCATCGGCGGGGAGTTGTCGCGCATGCTGGGCTGGCCGTTTCGCGACGCCGACAGTTTCCACCCGCCGGCCAACATCGAGAAGATGCGGCAGGCCATTGCGCTTACCGATGACGACCGCTGGCCCTGGCTCGACGCCATTGGCAGCTGGATCGGTGAGCGCCTCGCCCGGCGCGAGCCGGGCATCGTGTCGTGCTCGGCGCTGAAGCGGGCCTATCGCACGCGCATCGGCGCCAGGCGCCAGGGTGTGCGGCTCGTGTACCTGCTGGGCAGCCAGGAGATGATCGCCGGCAGGCTCGCCGCGCGTGCAGGCCACTTCATGCCGGCCGAGCTGCTGGCGAGCCAGTTCGCCGCGCTGGAGGAGCCGGGCCCGGAAGAGCGGGCGCTGGTGGTCGGCATCGCCATGCCGCCCCTCTACATGGCGCGCTCCATCGTGGAGAAGTTCGGCCTGACGGGAGCCGGGGGCAGCGCGTGACGTGGCGGCGAGCAAGGAGTTCCTGACCTTTCTGACGGACCAGCTGGCGCCGCTCGGGCACGTCACGACCCGGCGCATGTTCAGTGGCGCCGGCATCTACTGCGATGGCGTGATCTTCGCTCTCGTCCTGCGCGGCGACACGCTCTACTTCAAGGTGGACGAGGCCAATCGATCGGCCTACGAGGCCGAGGGCCTCGAGCCCTTCAGCTACGAGGCCAAGGGGCGGAAGGTGCAGGTGGGGGCCTACTGGCACGTGCCGGAGCGCCTCTTCGACGACCCCGACGAGATGCTCGATTGGGCCCGCGCCGCCCTGGCAGCCGGACAGCGGGCGGCGGCAAAGAAGAAGCCGAGAAGATCGCGATCCCTCTCGTCCTGACCAAGCCACGTCTCAATCGCACGGCCCTGCGATAGCCCAGCACGCGAACGGGGCGGCCTCTCACATCCTATTGCCGGATGTGGAACGGAAAAGTTGTGCTCTGTGAGAGTCTTACCGCGCTTAACCCTATTCACTCATTTTGAGAGATTGGTGTGGGCCGCTGCTGGCGAGCAGTCACTTTTGGATAGCATTACGATGTAAATTTACTACTGGAGCGTGTGTTTCTGGAGTTGGCGCCCAAGCGGCCGCGGCAGTGAAGCCGGTGCGGGGCATCGGAGTGCTTCGCGGCAGAACGCGGCAGGTGCAAGAGGAGGGTCGTATGGTCGTCTCCAAGTCGCTGCGCTTGGTGATCTGTGCGGTTTGTTTGTTAGCGGCCTTCCCGGCGCTGGCCGCAGCGGCCTGGCCGGAACGAGCCATTACGCTGGTGCACGGCTTCGGGACGGGTGGCAATATCGACACGGTCGCTCGCATCATCGCCGAGCGGCTGTCGGTGCGCCTGGGTCAGCCCGTAGTCGTGGAAGCCAGGGCGGGAGCCGGCGGGCGAATTGCGGCGGCGCAGGTGGCTCGCACCGCGCCCGATGGGTACACCTTGATCGTGCTCGCGGGCGGGCACGCCGTCACGGCGGCGATGCACGAGAAGCTGGCCTACGACACGCTCGAGGACTTCACCTACATCAGCCTTGCAACGCAGGTCCCGCTCATCCTGGCTACCTATCCCGACCACCCCGTGAAGTCGGTTGCCGACCTGATCAAGACGCCCAAGTCCTCTTCCAACTCCATGTTCTACGGGTCTCCCGGGACAGGTACGACCCAGCACCTGGCCGGCGCGCTGTTCGCGGCCATGGCGAAGGCGAACCTCCAGCACGTTCCCACCAAAGGCGGCGCGGTGGTGTCGACCATGTTGCTCGGCAAGCACATCGACTTTGCGTTCGAGTCACCGATCCTGGTTCTGGAGCTGGTGAAGAGCGGCCAGCTCCGCGCGCTTGCCACCACCGGACCGACCCGGTTCTTTGCCCTGCCCGATGTCCCAACCGTCGGCGAGACGATCCGGGGCTATGAGGCAACTTCGTGGCTGGGTGTGGCCGGCCCGCCGAAGCTGCCGGCCGACATCGTCAAGCGGCTCCACGCCGAGATCTCCGCCATCATGAAGGAGCCCGAAGTGGTCGAGAAGCTGCGGGTGCTCGGCACTCTGCCGTTGGCATCGACGCCCGAGGGCTTCAAGCAGCGCGTGGCTGCCGACGTTGCCAAGTGGAGCAAAGTCGTGACCGACGCTGGGATCAAGCGTGTGGGTGCCGGCCAATAGTTGTGCACGGCCTTTATCGCCGAGTGAAGAG
This sequence comes from uncultured Alphaproteobacteria bacterium, assembly GCA_963724565.1. Lineage (GTDB taxonomy): Bacteria > Pseudomonadota > Alphaproteobacteria > Rhizobiales > Hyphomicrobiaceae > AWTP1-13. The sequence continues at coordinate 17,280 of CAVRVK010000018.1, read as the reverse complement.
GCCGGCTGGACCCATGTTGCAGCAGGGGGCGGTGCGCAGCCTGCCGTAGGCGGCGAGCAGTTGGCGCTCCAGCTCCCCGCCCCTGCTCATGTAACCGTCCATCACGTCGGCGCTGCACGCGCGCCATTCCGCCACCTGGTCAGGGGTGAGCGCGTAAACCTTCATCCCCTTGCTGCGCACGAAGTCGTAGGCCTTCTGCTCCAGCCTGGAGGTGTTGTCGCGGATCTCACGCTCTGACGCCCTGGCTGCTCGCGTCAGGACGTCCTTGTGCTGGTCGCTCAGCCCAGCCCACGTCTTGGCGTTGATGATGACGAGGAACTCGGTCCCGGTATGATCCGTGCGCGTGATGGTGTCGGCAACCTTCCACAGTTCGCGCGTCTCTACGGCGACGGTGGCGATCATCGCCACGTCGGTGGTGCCTTGCTTGAGCCCATCGTGGACCTTCGTGATCGAGAGGACCTGTGGAATTCCCCCACAATGGCGGGTGAAGCTTCCCATGGTGTCGCTGAACACACGCACTTTCTTTTCCTTGAGCCGGCTCGGCTCCGTCATGTCCACCCCCTTGGAGAGGAGCACTTGCGTGCCCGCGTTCTGCCACCACAGCACGTGCACGCCGATGGTTTCCAGGACGGCCTTGTCAATCAGCTGCCTCAGCTCGCTCTCGGGGCTCAGGGCGGCTCGCGTCAGGGCCTCGAAGTTGAAAAGGAAAGGCTGCTCCATGATGTCCGCAGCCGGCAGCCTTTTGGAAATCTGACTGATGACGGCCGAGCCCATCTCGATCGCCCCCGACTGCACGGCGCCGACGACCTGCTCGTCGTTGTAAAGCTTGCCGCTGTCGAAGATTTCGACGCGTAGCCCGCCCTGCGTCTCCTTCTCCACCTGCTCCTTGAAGAGGACCACGCCGCGCCCCATGATCGGATTGGAGGCGGGGATCTGCAGGCTCACCCTGAGGGTGGCGGCCTCGGCACCACCCATGACCGACAATGCCGCAGCGACCACCAGCAACAACCAAAGACAGCGCGCCCCTCTCATAGCCCCCTCCTCACGCAGAAGTTGTCCTTACCGGGAAGATCCGTCCCCCTTTGCATCGAGCTTGATACGCATTTCTCGATCTAAAGATCCTGAAGAATCATGATGTTAGTGGGATGATCGAGAAGTCCGCCACACCGCGCCGGGCTGCAGGAGGAGGGACATCTCGAGCTGAATCACCTCACCGTTCCATGCCGGTTGCACGCCATGGTAGCAGGAAGGCGACGCGTTGCGCATTGGGAAATTCACGTGGCGCCAGCTCATGCCGAGCGATGCTCTGCCGCGGCTTGATCGCTGTGGTGGTCCATCATGCGGAAGATATTCTCAGCGCTCGAGACCCTGGCCGACGAGGCCGCCGTGGGCGCGCGGTGAGCGGCTTGCGGTCTAGACCGGCCACACGGGCGCGTGCGTGCCGAGCTTCACCGGCGGGCGGGCCCAGTGCGCCGGCGTCTCCGAGAGCACGGCGGCATGCCGGACGAAGCCGAGGCGGCCGAAGGGCGTTTCGATCTCGTCGGCCAGCGCCTTGATCTCGTCGCCGTCGGGCTCGGGGCAGGCGAAGCCGTTCTGCGACGCGGCCGAGGCTCGTCAGCCAATGCCCGGTCTGCGCCAGCGACACGCGCACGTGCCAGGAGCCGCCCTCGCGCGCCTTGCGCAGCAGCGCCATCATGGCACCGAACGCCATCAGGTAGCCCGACGCGTGATCGAGCGCCTGCGCGGGCAGTTCCTTGGGCGCGGCGACGCCGGCGGCTTCGGCCTCCGCAACGTTGATGCCGCTGGCGTTCTGCACCAGCGAGTCGAAGCCGCGGCGGGCCGCCCATGGACCCTCGTGGCCGTAGGCCGACAGCGACACCGCGACGATGCCGGGCCGCATCTCGGCGCAGCGCCTCGGGCGAGAACCCGCGTGCCGCAACAGCGCCCGGGCGATAGCCCTGCACGAACACGTGCGCCTCGCCGCACGAGCGCGCGCAGCCAGTCGCGATCGTCGGTGGCGCGCAGGTCGACGTTTGCCGAGAGCTTGCCGCGGCCCGTGTCGATGTCGAGCTGGCGAGGCCCGGCAGGTGCGGCGCAGTGATGCGCATGACGTCGGCGCCGTGGGCGGCGAGCGTCCGCCCGCACACCGGGCCGGCGATCACCCGCGTCAGATCGAGCACGCGGACGCCGGCGAGCGGGCGCTCTCGTCTTCCTCGGGGAAGCGGGCAGCGGCCGCGCCGGTGCCTCGCCGATCTTCGTGATCTCGAACAGCGGGCAGGCTCGGCCACCGCCTGCCCCTGCGGGTGCGCGGCCCACTCGGCGGGCGAGCGCATCATGGTGGCGACCAGGCCCGCTTCGGCGGCGGCGGTTTCGAACTTCTCGCCCTCCCATTGGCGCAGCGCCGCCTGCACCGCCTCGCGCTCGTAGGCCGCAGCCGAGCAGCTTCAGCATACCGTCGCGATGGTGCGGGAAGTTGGTGTGCAGGCGCACCTTGCGGCCGTCGCCCGTGTCGAATAGACGCCGGCGATCTTGTCCCAGGCGGGTCCCGGCGGCTTGCCGTCGATGCGCATGTAGCGCTCGCTGCGGAACTCGATCGCCGCATGCCGCATGTCGACGGAAACCGTCTGGCTGCGCTTCGTGCGCTGGCGCCAGACCTCGGCGGCGGCGAGGCCGGCAGCGGCGATGGTGGCCTGCGCGGCTGTTCCGACGCGAAACGAGGAGGGCAGCGCGGGCTCGCTTCCGGTGAGCAGTACGCAGGACGAGCGCCGACGGATCGCCCCCTGCCGCAGACCAAAGATCGCGCAGGACGTCGGCGGGTGCTTGGGAGGAAGTGGCTGTGGTCGTCATGCCCACAGCCTACACACCGTCATGGTGGCGGATGCGTGGCCATCACTCCCGCGCACACGGGAAGCCTTGGCACCCCTACGTCGCAAGCTCTGGCGACTACTGCGCCGTGCGCGTGGTCTTCTTCAGAAAGGCCGGGACGTGATCGCCAAGGCCGACGGGGCTCGGCCTGCGGTCGTCGTCGCGCGGCGGCTGACGTCGCGGCTCGCGCGGTTCCCAAGGTTGCCGCGGCGGCCTTGCGGCCCGCGGCTCCTCTGGCCTGTCGCGGTTGCCGGTCGGGCGCGCGCTGCAGGCGTTCGCGCGGGCCGCGCTCAGCGACGAGGTCCTGGCGCGGCTGATCCTGAGGTACTGCCAGTGCGACTTCGGGTTGGCTGCCGTTGGCATGGCCGCGCGCCATCCTTGCGCTCGCGGGCGATGTCGCTGCGCCGCCGCGCCCCCACCTGCCGCCGCTGCGCGCTTCGCGCGGTTCGCCGGCGCCGCTGCGCGCACCGCCGCGCCTGCCGCGGCCGCGCCGCCGCGCACCGTTGGCGATGTCCTCGGCGCTGGGCGGCTCGCCGATCCAGGTGACAGACGCGCCCAGCATCTTCTCGATGTCCTTGAGCTGCTTGATGTCCTCGGGCGTGACGAGGGTCAGCGAGCGTCCTTCCTTTCCCGCGCGGCCCGTGCGGCCGATGCGGTGCACGTAGTCGTCCGACTGCCAGGGCACGTCGAAATTGAAGATGTGGCTGACGTCGGGAATATCGAGCCCGCGCGCCGCCACGTCGCTCGCCGCGAGCAGCGTGAGGCGGCCATCGCGGAACGCATCGAGCGTCGCCGTGCGGCTCGACTGATCCATGTCGCCGTGCAGGGCGCCGGCATTGAAGCCGTGCTTCTGCAGCGACTTCGAGAGGATCGCCACGTCGCGCTTGCGGTTGCAGAAGATGATGGCGTTCTTGACGTCCTCGGAGCGGATCAGCTCGCGCAGCACCTCGCGCTTCTCCCAGTCCTCGGTGGAGGCGCAATAGCGGAACAGCTGCGTGATGGTCTTGGCTGCGGTGGCGGGCTTGGCCACCTCGATGCGGGCCGGGTCCCTGAGGAAGGTATCGACCAGCCTCTGGATCTCGCTCGGCATGGTGGCCGAGAAAAACAACGTCTGCCGGCGCGGCGGCAGCAGCTTGCAGATCTTCTCGATGTCGGGGATGAAGCCCATGTCGAGCATGCGGTCAGCTTCGTCGATGACCAGGACCTCGACACCGGTAAGCAGGATCTTGCCGCGGCCGAAGTGATCGAGCAGGCGGCCTGGCGTGGCGATCAGCACGTCGACGCCGCGGTCGAGCTTTCTGAGCTGCTCGTCGGGCGAGACGCCGCCGATCAGCAGCGCCACGCTGAGCTTGTGATTGATCCCGTACTTCTCGAAGCTCTGCTCCACCTGGGCGGCGAGCTCTCGCGTCGGCGCCAGGATCAGCGAGCGCGGCATTCGCGCCCGTGCCCTGCCGGCTTCCAGGCGTGCCAGGAGCGGCAGCACATAGCCGGCGGTCTTGCCGGTACCGGTCTGCGCGATGCCGAGCACGTCGCGCCCGCTTACTGCAACCGGGATGGCTTGGACTTGAATGGGGGTAGGCTCGGTATAGCCGGCGGCCTGAATGGCAGCCTGCACTTTTGCGCTGAGCCCTAGCTCAGCGAAGGTGGTTGGTTGCAAACGAAAATCTCTCCGTGTCGCATCGTCGTGCGCCGGCGTTCGCGCAACGCACCAGGGGCGCGGCTGCCGGCATCGAGAGCGCAGGGGGATTTCGCCACAAAGGGCCTAACGGGAAAGCGTGAGCTTGGGGAAAGGGATAATGAAAGCAGTCCCCTGCGCCCGTTACGCATCGGTAGATGGCATTGTTCGAGGCGAATTGCAAGCAACGCCGGACGCCATGCCGCAGGGCCGAGGGCCGCAAATGCTGGCGCGAGCGCTGCCAGGCCGCTGCTGCAACTTGGCCGATTGCAGCAAACAAGAAAAAGCCGCAGCGGAGGCTGCGGCTCAGGGTATGCGACGAGGCTCCTGGAAGGGAGTGCCGTTCGGCTCAGGCGGCGACAGTGCTGCTGCCAGGGTCGCGCAGGACGTAGCCGCGCCCCCACACGGTCTCGATGTAATGCTGGCCGCCGGTGGCCGCCTGCAGCTTCTTTCTGAGCTTGCAGATGAACACGTCGATGATCTTGAGCTCGGGCTCGTCCATCCCGCCGTAGAGATGGTTGAGGAACATCTCCTTGGTCAGGGTGGTGCCCTTGCGCAGCGAGAGCAGCTCCAGCATCTGATATTCCTTGCTCGTCAGATGCACGCGCTGGTTGTGAACTTCCACCGTCTTGGTATCGAGGTTGACCTTCAGCTCGCCCGTCTCGATCACCGACTGGGCGTGGCCCTTCGAGCGGCGAACGATCGCGTGAATGCGCGCCACCAGCTCGTCCTTGTGGAAGGGCTTGGTCATGTAGTCGTCGGCGCCGAAGCCGAGGCCGCGCACCTTGTCCTCGATGCCGACCAGGCCGGAAAGGATCAGGATGGGCGTGGAAACCTTGCTCACGCGCAGCGTCTTGAGCACCTCATACCCGCTCATGTCCGGCAGGTTGAGGTCGAGAAGGATGATGTCGTAGTCGTAGAGCTTGCCGAGGTCCACACCCTCTTCGCCGAGGTCGGTCGTATAGACGTTGAAGCCTTCGGATTGAAGCATCAACTCGATGCTCTGCGCGGTGGCGTTATCGTCCTCGATCAAAAGGACTCGCATGTGCTTCCTCTCTTCCAGACCCGTCTTGGTCCCGCTGCCCGAAGGGACACACCCTCAGCCTGATCATCATTCGGAACTTAGACGCCACAGGTTAACAAACCCTAATTTAGCCTTACGCAACTGTGCATTCCTGCACATTCGCATCAATCGCGCAGTATGCGCCGGATTGCTGACCTAGCACCGGCTCGGCTGACACCTGCGCCCGCGCACGCAATCGACACCCGCGACGGCAAGCTGCCGCCGGACACTCCAAACGTATTGTTGTGAGCCCCCCGCCCGACAACCCGATCCAGTCCTGTCCCGTTTCGGCTCTATGCTGTGCCGAACAGGGCTGCCTCATGCTGCCATTGCGGCATACCTAACTGATTTGCGACTTCGCGCCCTAGAGGGTTGGAAGAAAATTTTCCGGTCCCCGGCCGAGGCTTGAGGGAAGATCAGACTGCGTTGCTTAACCGCAACTCAACGCTCACCGCGTATACTTTGCGCAATGCGGAAGGGCTATCTGCCCGCCGCGGAACGGCCCCTTGGCACAGCGCTTGCTGTGCAAGGGGACGGCGTCAACTATGAAACGAAAGCATGAACGCCGGGACGAGCCAGATTGCACGGTGCTTGAGGGTATCGAGTGATGAAGTCGCGTGACGCCGCGTTGAAGGCGAAGCGGTTCGAGGCCGCGGAAAAAGCCCGCAAGGTCGCTTCGCTCGAGGCCATGATCCTCGATTTCGAGATGATGGCGGCCGATCTCGCCCGCCAGATCCTCGCTGAGGAAGAGCGGACCGGGGTGAAGGACCCCGCGCACTTCTCCTATTCCACCTTTGCCAAGGCTGCCGCGCAGCGCCGCGGCAATCTCCTGACGTCGGTGGCCGATCTCAAGGTCAAGCTGGACGCTGCCAAGCGTGACCATGACGATGCGGCCCTCGAGCTGTCCAAGCTGGAGCCGGCGGAGGATCGCCAGCAGCTGCGTAAAGGCGACCCGCGTGCGGTGGCGGGCTAGGTCCTCCATCGCCGCTCATAGCCAGCGCGCCTCTCCTGCCACAGCGCCGCCCAAACCGCCCGGCATTGCAGTGCTGGCCGAGGCGTGTCACCACGCCTTCGGGTGCCAAGAAACGTTCCGCTAGAGCTGCCGCGGCTGGTGCCAGCGCACCTCTCGGCAAGGTCGTATCATGCCTGGGCCGGACCTCCGCTTAGTCGTCCCCGCGCTCCTGCTGGTTGCGGCAGCGTGCAGCAACGCCTCGCTGGTGAGCCTGCCGCCTCCGCCACCAGGCCAGCCCAAGGCCGAAGTAGCGGCCAATTCACAAGCTCCGCTGGAGACCGCTGTGATCGTTCCCGGCACGCCGACGGGCGTATATGCGCTCGTTGCGCGCGGCGCGCTGGGGTGCTGGTTCGGCGCGGACGGGCCCTTGAAGCCGAGCCATGTGTTCGAGGCGGAAGCCGAGCCCCCCGCAAAAGGCGGCGCCGCCGAGATCGTGCTCTACGAGCGGGATGAGACCTTGCGCGACAAGCGCGGCGCACGCGCACTGCGCGTGGCGATCGCCAGCTCCACCACGAGCGTCCGTGTGGGCACCACCGTTATTCGGATGGATCCGCAGACGGCTCAGCACATGACGAAGGATGTGGAAGTGTGGGCCCGGGGCGGCAGCGGCTGTCAGCTGCGCGCGCATATGCAACCGCCCCCGGCGCCGGTCCAGGAGGCGGCCAAGGCAAAATCAAGCAGTGCTGGTGGCAAGAAGCGCTGATGCCGGTCGAGCCGGCATCGGCTCAGTCGCGATACTCCTGGACGCGGGTCGCGCGCAGGCCGGGCAGGCCGTGCCGGTCGATCGACCGCTGCCAGGAGAGGAACTCGTCGACGGTCAGCTTGTAGCGCTCGCAAGCCTCTTCCAGGCTCAGCAACCCGCCCCTGACCGCGGCCACCACCTCCGCCTTGCGCCGGATCACCCAGCGCTTGGTTTCCTTGGGCGGAAGGTCCGCAATGGTCAACGGGCTGCCATCCGGCCCGATGACGTAGCGCACACGCGCCCTGTACTGTTGTTCGGTCATGATACTCGTTACACTCTGTCAGACCTGACAATCACACTAGCTGAACGCGATTAAAATGGACCTAAACCATTGGGTAAATACTTGCGGAAGGCCTGCCCCAATATTCGGTAAGCTTATGGTTAACGCTGCCGCGGCACGTAGATTCTTGGGGCGCTCGTTCATGTCTTGAGCGACAAAGCCTGCCCGGGCGTGGACAAGGGTTTCACGTCGGCACGGCGGTGCATTGGCCGCCGCGTAAGCGGCCGCCACATGCGCCAAGGCTGTCCGCTTCGCCTTGATTGTGCCTGCCACCGACGCCATAGTGCTTCTGGCCCTTGGGGAGCATGGTGCGCCCCGCACCGTATTGCCCGGTCGCCGTCAGCCCTAGATGCTAGCATGCTCAGTCCTCCACAACCTCTAGGTGCACGCTCGCGCGCCGCACAAAGGCGCCGCGTGGTGGTTGCCATGTCGGGGGGGGTCGACTCCTCGGTCGCCGCGGGCCTGCTCAAGGAGCAGGGGCACGAGGTCATCGGCGTGACCTTGCAGCTCTACGACCACGGCGAGGCCGTGAGGCGGCGGGGTGCCTGCTGCGCCGGCCAGGACATCCACGATGCGCGTCGCGTGGCCGACAAGCTGGCCATCCCGCATTACGTACTCGACTATGAGCAGCGCTTCCGGGACACGGTGATGCAGGCCTTCGCCGAGAGCTACGTGGCTGGCGAAACGCCGATCCCGTGCGTCATCTGCAACCAGCAGATCAAGTTCCACGAGCTGCTGACAACCGCCAAGGAGCTGGACGCCGATCTGCTGGCGACCGGTCACTACATCGAGATGCGCCCAGGCCCCGCCGGCCCGGAGCTGTACCGCGCCCGCGATGCAGATCGCGACCAGAGCTACTTCCTGTTCGCCACCACGCGCGCGCAACTTGCCTCCCTCATGTTCCCGCTGGGCGGCATGAGCAAGGCTCAGGTGCGCGCCATCGCGCGCGACTTCGCGCTGCCGGTGGCCGACAAGTCCGACAGCCAGGACATCTGCTTCGTCCCGCAGGGGCGCTACACCTCCATCGTCGAGCGCTTGAAGCCCGGGGCGGTCGAGGCTGGCGACGTCGTCCACATCGACGGACGCGTGCTGGGCCGGCATGATGGCATCATCAACTTTACAATTGGGCAGCGTCGCGGGCTCGGCATCGCCGGCGGCTCGCCGCTGTACGTCGTACGCCTGGAGGCTGACACGAAGCGGGTTGTGGTCGGTCCGCGCGAGAGCCTGCGCACGCACTGGATAAGCCTGAGGGACGTCAATTGGCTGGGCGACACGCCGGTACCCGAAGCGGGGCTCGACATCGCCGCGCGCGTGCGCTCCAGCGCCACGCCGCAGCCGGCGACATTGTTTGCCAGCGGCAGCAGCGCCAAGGTGCTGCTGTGCGGCGGCGAATACGGTATCGCCGCGGGGCAGGCCTGCGTTTTCTATGCCGAGGCGACGCCCCGGGCTCGCGTGCTGGGCGGAGGGTGGATAGAGCGCGCCTTGAGCCGCAGCGAGCAAGTCGGCAGCGCAAGGCAGGGGTTGGACACTTCGGAGGTACTTGCCGAGCCTGCGCCCGAGCGTCATGGTTGAGTGCGGTGTCCAAGCGGAGGGAGGTGGCGTCGATGTTGGGTTCTGAGGGACAGCGCGCGCGGCGCTTTACGGGCACAAGGGGCAAGGCCGCGCAGATGGATGAGTCTGCGATCAAGACGGCCTACCGGCGCTGGGCGCCAGTGTACGACAACACCTTCGGCTGGGTCGCCTCGGAAGGGCGCAAGCACGCGGTGGAGATCATCAACCAGAGTCGCGGGCGTGTGCTTGAGGTGGGCGTTGGCACCGGCCTTTCGTTGCCCGCCTACCGGCGCCAGCTCGAGATCGTCGGCATCGACCTCTCGCCCGAAATGCTGGCCAAGGCGCGCGAGCGCGTCGCGCAGCTCGGCCTCACCAACGTCACCGGCCTGCATGAGATGGACGCCGGCGACCTCAAGTTCCCCGATGCCTCCTTCGACACCGTCGCTGCCATGTATGTGATGACCGTGGTGCCGGATCCGGAGAAGGTCATGCGCGAGCTTGCCCGCGTCTGCCGGCCGGGGGGAGAGGTGATGATCGTCAACCATTTCTCCACCGAGGAAGGCATGCGCGGCTGGGTGGAGCGGCGCATGGCGCCCTTTGCCGACAAGCTCGGCTGGCGGCCGGTGTTCGAGGTCGAGCGTGTGCTGGTGTGCGACGACCTAAAGCTGGTCGACAAGCGCGGGCTCAGGCCGATGGGCCTCTTCACCATGATGCGCTTCAGAAAGGCGCGTGAGACGCGCGCAGCGGCGTAGCTCGCCTGGGGTTTTGCTCGTTATCCGGCAGTTGCAGCTTGCGAAGCGCTGGGTCTGATCCACCCTTCCCAGTCGAGGACAAAGGCTGTCCTGGTCGACGGCCAAGCGCGGTTGCGGTGCAGCAACCGGTTTCGCCTCGCTTGCAACCCGCAATCGCAGATATGCTCCGGGTCATGAAATAAGACGGCGCCGCAAGCCTTGATAAAGCAGCCTGTCGACCGGGAGGAAAACATGACAAACGTCTCGCTGCTCCGGGCAGCTTTCGCGCTATTTCTGGCAGCCGTGCTCGGCACCCTGCCTGCCGGCGGAACGATGGCCGGAACCGTCGAGGTGTTTCACGCCGATTCCCTCGCCGGACCCATGCGCGAGCTCAAGAAGGCGTTCGAGGCCAAGAACGCCGGCGTCACCATCAGCCTCACCTCGGGCGTATCCAAGCAGCTGGCAGAGCGCATCCTGAAGGGCGAAGCCTGCGACGTGTTTGCCCCCTCGTCGCCCGCGGTGATCGATCAGGACCTGATGGGCAAGAAGCTCGGGGGCTCCGGCCAGGACGCCGCGGCCTGGTACGTGGTCTTCTCCGCCAACGAGATGGTAGTCATCACGGCCAAGGGCAATCCGCTCGCCATTCGCCACGTGAGCGACCTTGCCAAGCCCGGCCTGAAGTTCGTGCGCGTCACGGGCGAGAAGGACTTGGCCACCGGCCGCACCATCGAGTTCCTGAAGCGCGCTGCGACGCTCGAGGGCAAGGCGGAGCTAGCCCAGAAGATCATCGATGCCGCCCCGATCGATCCGGCCAAGGCGAACAGTGTGCCCGACACCGTGCGCGCCGTCAGTACGGGGGCCGCCGACGCCGGCGTTGTGTACTATTCCGCAGCCGTCGCCGCGCGCAACGACATCGACATCGTCCGCTTCCCCGCCAACGTCAACATGAGCGAGGCGATCCGCAACGCTGCCACCGTTCCCGGCGCCGCCAAGAACCCCAAGGAAGCGATCAGCTTCGTGCGCTTCGTGTTATCCGCCGAGGGGCAGGGCATTCTGCTGCAGACCGGCCAGCCGCCGGTGGTTCCCGCCATCCGCAAAGGCAGCGTTCCGGCCGCGGTAGGCGATTGACGTCCTGATTGGCGGGCAGGCCTTGCGCGACAGGCCCGGGCTGGCTGGGGCGACGGAGAAGGGGTGCAAGGCGTGGGCGGTGCTGGGCGCGCTTGCCTTGACAGTTCCGGGCACCGCTTCTTATATCGCGCCGCTCGGGCCTGATCGCTGCGCTTTGGCGGGCCTGAGCGTTCCCTGGCAGCGATGCTTGCATTCTGGCGGAGTAGCTCAGTTGGTTAGAGCGGCGGAATCATAATCCGTAGGTCCCCGGTTCAAGTCCGGGCTCCGCTACCATTCTGAATCAAGGTCTTAGGCTCACCACCCAACCTCAGAGTCCGTTGGTTTGCGTGAGTTTTGCGTGACCCGACATGGGCAGGGCCGCGCAGGATGACAAGCTCAGGCCGGCCGTCGCATCGCTCACAAACCCGGTTTGCGGCGTCTATGAGACGGGTCAGTTCGGCGCCGAGTAGTGTGTCGTGACCCGCGTGGACTGTGTCCCAGCAGGTCTTGACGGTCCTCGAAGCTCACACCCGCGGCCCGAAGCGACGGCCGAAGGTGTGCTTCAGGTCGTGCACTCGGACTTGCGGTAGCTCCGCCCGCAAGCCGGGCACGCTTCCACGCCGACGTCAGCATGCGCGTGATCGGGCTGGTCCTTGTACGTGAAGACAAACGTCGGATTGATCCCGCGCCGCGCTGCCACCACCGACATTGCCATCTCGTTGAGGACGACGAGCCGCTCGTCGCCATTCTTGACCCGCGAGGCGGGGACGATGAACACCGAAGTACCGAGCTGCGGGCACCTTGACCTCCCAGTCCCACCGCAGCGTGCAGATCTCCTGGCATCCCGACATCCCGTGTTGACCGCGAACAGCGCCATCTGTGCCAGGAGATGAGTCGGGAAGCTCGCCGAACAGCGCTCCTGCTCCTCCCAACTCAGAGGATAGGGCTGCCGCTTGTCCCGTTCGGCAGCAACTTGATCTTGGGCGGCGCCGAAAGCCAAGTCAGGCCCTGCTCATCCATCCACTCGCCACGCCGCGAGGTTCAGAATGCGTCGGACGATCTGTAGACCATGGTTGATCGTGCCGGTGGCAATACCCTCGCGCCGGCGATGTTCGATCCAGGGCTGCAGCACGTCCCAAGTGCAGCTTGTCCATTGGCACCGGCTCCGATCCACGGCAGCAGCCCCTTCAGTCGTGCACGATGTCGTCCTCGAGGCTGCGCTTGTGCTGGTTCTCCAGCACAAACTTGGCCGCCGCCTCCTCGAATGAGCGAGACGGCCGCACCCCATAGACCTGCGCCTGGCGTGTTGCTTCCATCAGTCTTGCGAGATAGCGCTCCGCTTCCTCGAGCTGAGCTGCGCCAGTGCTTTGGCAAACGCGCCGCCCGCCGATGTGCTTGTCGACATGCCAGACGCCGCCTCGCTTGACGAGGCCTGGCACTTGCTTGCGTCCCATGACTGTCCTCCTTTCGATCGTCCGGGACGCCCGTTGCGGGCGGCATAGTCGTCGACCCAGGCGTCGAGTTCAAGGCGGTCGAAGGCGATCCCCTGGTCGACCGATGGGGATTTCGGTGAGGGATGGCCGCACCTCGGCGTTGAAGCGGTTGCGGTCCATGCCGAGATAGCGCGGTGCATCGCGGAACCGGATCAATCGCGGGATGGGTGGCGCTGGCATCGGATCAGCTCACCATCGGAGGGATTGCCGACAATCGCCGCTATTCAATGTCCGAACTCCGCGTGCACCCACGCTCGGCCACGTGGCGCAGTTCCTGACGCCCATTTGCCGCGAGGTCCAGCGCCGCGCGGCGGCCCTATCTTCAGCCACTGTTGTTTGTGTCGTCGTCCGTCCCTCCCGTCGCAGCGACGGTCGCGTGGTCGGGTTTGCCTTCTGGTGGCGGGCGCGGTGATACCGCGCCAGGCCGTGGACCCGAGCTCTCCTTGGCCGCCAGCTTCACAACCCGCGTCAAGTACCGCTTGTCGGAAGGCTTGCACCTGGCGATCTCCCGAATGAACACGTCGAACCGCTGGCGGCCGACCAGGCGCGCAGGCTCCTGGTCGTCTGCGGGAAGGGGCGGCGTCACCGTCAGGAAATAGCGCAGCCAGAGCGCAAGGGTCTCGGCTACGATATCGAGATCGCGGTGGAGATGTCGGACTTCTTGTGAGAGATCCCGCTGTCCCTTGACAATCGTTGCAGCCAGGTCCTGGTCGCGCGCCGGATCGAGAAACCGGTCGAGCGCGTCGTTGACGATCTTGGATTTGCTCGAACCTGGCCGCTTCGCAGCCATCGCGAGGCGCGCCGCCACGTCGCCGGTAACATAGACGGCAATCTTCGGCTTCATCGGGTACTCGATTTGACTGAGGTTCATGGCGGTGTTCCGTCGTTTTGCACGGTGTCAATGCCTGCATGCAGCTCTACCGCGGCCAATCATTTTGCAGGGGCTGGATTGCCGTTGGGAATGAGGATTCGCGGGCAATCGCGGGAACCTCCAGGAGGCTCCAGGAATTGGGGCGAGCGCATGACCAAGGCGCCTTTTCGGGCGAGAGAAACATTGGCCGCGAAATGTGCCTTTGAAACAAATAGCCGATCAAGGAGTTAAATTGTGCAGGATTGTGAAGGATCGTGAAAAAAGAGAGTGGGTTTGCGGCAGATGTTTGTCAGGTGCGCCCAGTAGGCGCCGCGGACCGGACCGCAATTGCGCGTCAGCCCTTTTAGCCCTTTATTGCATTGGTTCGGAAAGGGCCAAGCAAAACGAGCCACTTGACCCTAGCCAGCGGACGAGGCGGGCGGGCACCGGCTGGTCCCGAGCATTATATGGCCAGTTGATGCAGTGGTCAGTTTCTTTGTTCGACCTGAAAGCCCGTTTCTTCGCCCCGACCCGCGATCGCACTCAGCAGCCGCGCGCAGGGGCTGTCGAAGGCTGGCCGGCGCGTCCAGCCTCTCCACAGGCTCGCACGCTTCCAGGCCATGCCTTGACAGGCCCGAGCACGGCTGCAGGCTGGAAGCGGTCGGGTAGAAGGTGCCTCCCCAAGGATTTGGGAGGCTTGGGGCTCTTGGGTGCAGGCAGGTAGGGCGTGGTCTTCGTCTTTGGGTTCTGGCATCGGAGCAATCGTGGTCGCGCGGCAGGGGGCGTGACCCGAACGGGCGGAAACCGCGCCAGCGGGTTCCGTCGCGCGGTACGCGCGATAGCACCCGGTCGCGGCCGCTTGCGGCCGCGAGCCGCCCGAAAAAGCACTGATACATTCGAGAGACAACGGTCGTCTCTCTTTCGCAACGTTTCGGTGATCCAAAACAAACATTTCCGCATAGCGCCAAGGAGCGGCTTGATTCAAATGGCGGATTTGGAACGTTACCGCCAAGCGACTTTTGATGGCGTCACGTGATAGCCTGTATTTGCGAGCGTTGGTGTCGAGAATGACGCCATCTCTTTATCCTGATGTCCAAAACAGCAGTCCTGGCCAGCCCAAAATCCATCGAAACTCAGTTGCCCAACGCCGATCTGTGAGGTTCACATGGAACCCGATTTCAGGGTCGAGAGGATGCGGGTGAGAAACTGCCGATCACGGCGTACTCGGTTCGACGGAAGGAAAAGGATGCGTCTCACGGCGTCGCAGCCCTCGATTCGGGAATTCATATTGACGTCAAACTCGCACACCGAAACCTTCCCGCAGCTTCTCGAGCATTTCTCAAATCTTCACCAAAAAAATCTTCGAGCTAGTGTCTCAGAGTGTCCAAGGGCGTCTCTACATTCATTTCAAGGCCATTTTTTCATCAAAGTTTTTCAGCTCAATTTTGAATGCGAAAATCCCTGGCAGCGGCTTCTCGCGCGAGAGCGCGCAGCTCTCCCCAACCAGAGGTCAGCATCTATGATGTACAGTGTCAGTACACTGGGGACATTCGGGCGCGGTGCTTTGGCACATTTGCGGTCGATGTCGCCAACATCGCACCTCACCCACCATCCCTTCGGAGCCGCCGTCGCTCGCTCACCCAACTCGGCGAGCGGCGGCGGCGGAGAAGGGTGGTCCATCCCTTTGGTGAGCCAGAGCGAGCGCGGCTGGCAGCGAGGCCCACAGCCCCGAAAGCTGATGCCAGCCCGATCGCGATTGCGTGGGCTACGTGTTTTCGGGGTTCTGTTTCAGTCCAGCGGCCGCATTCGCACGCGGCCCGGCTCAATGACAGAAAAGTTGCCGGCCCAGTCGTCGCGCGCCACGATCAGGTCGGCGACCCGGTGCCCGACGTCGCCTGGGGGCGGCATCGGGATTCGAAGCGGCAGACTCCGCATGTCGTGGGCAAGGTCGATGCTCTCGCCAACTCGCCGAAATCCTTGTCGAATGTGAGCAGGTATGCGCTCCTCGCGAGCGGCCCAGGCCAGCACGTCGGGATGTCTGATCCCGGTGCAGCGGTTCTCACCCAGACAATATCGTGGCCGGCGGCCTGCAGAACCTTGACGGCTGCGCCGGGGAAGTTCTCGTTGGCGAGGAACCGCATCTCAGGCTGGGCTCGGGAAGACCTTCTCCGAGCTCAGCGTATCCCGGGCATAGGCGAGGCAGCCGATAATGTCCTCGTGCGTGACTCCAGGATAGTTGGCGAGGATGTCCGCTTCGCTCCATCCGTCGGCCATGAGCCCGATGATGAACTCGACCGACAGCCTCGTACCGCGGATCACCGGCTTTCCGGCGAGCACCTTGGGGTCCAGCGCAATGCGTGGGTGCTCCGTCATGGGTTATCGACTCCTGTCCGTTGGCGGCAGAATAGCAAAGAAGCGGGCGCCCGGCGACCGTCCACTACCCAAGCCATCAACGTTGGCTCTGTCCACAACAGTCGTAGTCCCGCCACCGTCGCCGCGAGACGAAGTTGTCACCTAAAGTGTCATGCGTACCCGAAAGCCCCTTCCGTCGGGCGTCGTGCCCCGCCTGATCCGTTTCCGTGACGCTCCACGCTACCTCGGCCTGGACCGCAACAGGTTCAATGCCGACGTTCGCCCAAACCTCACGGAAATCCCCATCGGTCGCCAGGGGATCGCCTTCGATCGCCTTGAGCTTGACGCGTAGGTGGACGACTATGTCGCCCGCAACGGGCGTCCCGGACGATCGAAAGGAGGACAGTCATGGGACGCAAGAAAGTGCCAGGCCTCGTCAAGCGAGGCGGCGTCTGGCATGTCGACAAGCACATCGGCGGGCGGCGCGTTTGCGAAAGCACTGGCGCAGCTCGCCTCGAGGAAGCGGAACGCTATCTCGCAAGAGTGATGGAAGCGACCCGGCAAGCGCAAATCTACGGCGTTAGGCCTTCTCGCACGTTCGAGGAGGCCGCGGCGAAGTTTGTGCTGGAGCATGCGCACAAGAGGAGCCTACGTGATGACATCTGCCGCCTGAAGGGGTTGATGCCTTGGATCGGAGCCGTACACATCGACAAGCTCCACATGGGCGTGTTGCAGCCCTGGATTGCTGATCGTCGCCGCGACGACATTGC
Source organism: uncultured Alphaproteobacteria bacterium (assembly GCA_963724565.1). GTDB lineage: Bacteria > Pseudomonadota > Alphaproteobacteria > Rhizobiales > Hyphomicrobiaceae > AWTP1-13. The sequence continues at coordinate 789 of CAVRVK010000018.1, read as the reverse complement.
GGCCGGCACGATCAACAACGGTCTGCAGATTGTTCGGCGCATCCTGAATCTCGCGGCGGGCGAGTGGATGGATGATCAGGGACTGACTTGGCTGCACGCAGCGCCCAAAATCAAGCTCATACCGAACCCGGTGCGGCGGCAGCCCTATCCGTTGAGCTGGGACGAGCAATCGCGCTTGTTTCGTGAGCTCCCGGAGCACTTGGCGGAGATGGCGTTGTTCGCCGTTAACACAGGGTGCCGGGCGTCTGAGGTGTGCGGTCTTTGCTGGGATTGGGAAGTCAAGGTTCCCGAGCTTGGGACCTCCGTCTTCATCGTTCCCGGCGCGCGGGTCAAGAACGGCGACGAGCGATTGGTCGTTCTCAATCGGGTCGCGATGTCCGTCGTGAACGCGCGGCGTGGTCAGCATGAAACCTACGTGTTTACCTATGATGGTAGGCCAGTAGCGAGCATGCTGAATTCGGCGTGGAAGAAGGCCCGGGAACGTGCCGGGCTCCCGCTCGTCCGGGTCCACGACTTGAAGCATACGTTTGGTCGTCGCCTACGCGCGGCCGGGGTGAGCTTCGAGGACCGGCAAGACCTCTTGGGCCATCGCTCCGCGAGGATCACGACTCACTATTCTGCGTCAGAGCTCTCTCGGCTTATCGAAGCAGCCGAACGCGTCTCCGAGGGAAAGGGGGAGAAACCGGAATTGGTCATCCTCCGCGGCGTTCTTCAAATGCCCTCACGCAAAACTCACGCAAACGCAGTGAGCGGTGCGCATCGCTCACTCAAGTCCTTGTAATCGTTGGT
>CAVRVK010000017.1:0-125460 GCA_963724565.1 uncultured Alphaproteobacteria bacterium | reverse complement strand
TGCCGTCCTCGATGGAGACTATGGGAAAGCGCGCAACCAGCGCCGCGGGTACTTGGCCATGCCGCCGCTGTCGAGCGACTTGCCCTCGCCCTGCATCGTGTATTTCCCATCCTTGTAGAACTCGGTGGCCGCGCCATCGAGCGCCAGCACCACATCCAGGCCCGGCTTGTAGCCGGCCGCCTCGATCGACTTCATGATGAAGCCGAGCGCCTCGTCCGCCGACTTGAGGTTCGGCGCAAAGCCGCCCTCGTCGCCTACATTGGTTGCGTGGCCCGCATCCTTGAGCGCCTTGCGCAGCGTGTGGAACACCTCCGCGCCAATGCGAATGGCGTCAGCGCAGGAAGCCGCCCCCACCGGCATGATCATGAATTCCTGGATGTCGATCGGGTTATCGGCATGCGCACCGCCGTTGATGATGTTCATCATCGGCACGGGCAGCACGTGCGCTCTGGCACCGCCCACGTAGCGGTAGAGCGGCAGATCCCGTGCGGCCGCTGCGGCCTTGGCTGCGGCGAGCGACACGCCCAAGATCGCATTGGCGCCGAGGCGGCTCTTGTTCGGCGTGCCGTCGAGCTTCATGAGCGCGTCGTCGATGCGCCGCTGGTCCTCCGCATCCATGCCGGAGAGCGCATCGAAGATCTCCCCGTTCACCGCCTCGACCGCCTTCAGCACGCCCTTGCCGAGGTAGCGCTTCTTGTCGCCGTCTCTGAGCTCGACCGCCTCGTGCGCGCCGGTGGAGGCGCCCGACGGCACCGCCGCGCGGCCCCGCGAGCCCTCCTCCAACACCACATCCACCTCCACGGTCGGATTGCCGCGGCTGTCCAGGATCTCGCGGCCGATGATGTCGACGATGGCGGTCATGAGCATCTCCAGCTTGTGCGTTGCGGCGGGTGCGTGCGCATGGGAAGCTTGGCGGCAGCTTCTAGCGCGCGTGCGCGCGTCCGCAAAGCGACAGATCGCGCACGTGGTTGCCCCCCGGGGTTGGCCCATGGGTTGCAGGTAGCAGAAAGGCATGAGTGAGCAGCCGGCCCTTGTACTTTTGTCAGGCGGGCAGGATTCCGCCGTCTGCCTCGCCTGGGCGCTAGGCCGCTACACCCGTGTCGAAACGATCGGCTTTTCCTACGGGCAGCGCCACGCGGTGGAGTTGCAGCAGCGGCCTGTCATTCTCGACCGCATCAGGCAATCCTTCCCAGGCTGGGCCGCCCGCCTCGGCGACGACCACGTGCTCGACCTCGCCACCCTGGGCCAGATCAGCGACACCGCGCTGACCCGCGAGGTGCAGTTCGAAATGACGGCAGCGGGCGTGCCCAATACCTTCGTGCCCGGCCGCAACTTGCTGTTCTTGACCTATGCCGCCGCGCTCGCCTACCGGCGCGGCATCCGCACGCTGGTCGGCGGCATGTGCGAAACCGACTACTCGGGCTATCCCGACTGCCGCAACGACACCTTGCAGAGCCTCGCCAAGTCGATCTCCCTCGGCATGGACGCACCCTTCGCAATCGAAACGCCGCTGATGTGGATCGACAAGGCCGGCACCTGGGCGATGGCGCAAGAGCTGGGCGGCGCGGCGCTGGTCGATCTCATCGTCGAGCACACCCACACCTGCTACACGCCGGACCGCACCACCCGCCACCCCTGGGGCTACGGCTGCGGCAAATGTCCGGCCTGCGGGCTCAGAGCAAAGGGATGGGAGAAATGGCAGACCGGCAAGAGCTAGCCCGCGCCGTCGATCTCGCCCTCGCCGGCGATTGGAACGGCGCCCATGAAATTGCCCAGCAAGATGAGAAGGACGCCACCTCGTGCTGGATCCACGCCGTGCTGCACAAGATCGAGGGCGACGCCGCCAACGCCCGCTACTGGTACCGCCTTGCCGGCCAAGCCTACGAGGCCTACCCGGACCCCAAAAGCGAGCTCGCCGCCATCAAGGCTGTGCTCACCTATTGATCCACGGCTTGGCAGAACGGCGGCGTTATCCCCGCGTGACGCTGCTCTGCTATAAACCCGCCATGCTCCCACAGGACCGCCGGCAGCGCTGACACATGCCCGAGCTTGCCACCGCCCCCTCCTTCCGCCTCGACGGCAAGCGCGCCCTCGTCACGGGCGCCGGCCGCGGCATCGGCCTCGCCGCCGCTGGGGCACTCGCCGATGCCGGCGCCCATGTCACGCTGGCCGCCCGCACAGCAAGCTGAGATCGAGGCTGCCGCTGCGGCCATCCGTTCTCGCGGCCAGAAGGCCGACACGCTGGTGCTCGACGTCACCGACCTTGCCGACGTGCAGACGAGCCATCGCCCGCGCCGAGCCCTTTCACATCCTCGTCAACAACGCCGGCACCAACCGGCCGAAGCCGCTGCTCGACGTCACCATCGACGACTTCGACGCCATCATGGGCCTCAACGTGCGTGCCGCCTATTTCGTCGCCCAGGCGGTCGCCCGCCGCCTGATCGAGGCGAAGCAGCCGGGCTCCATCATCAACATCTCTTCGCAGATGGGCCACGTCGGCGCCGCGCGCCGCACCGTCTACTGCGCCTCCAAGCACGCCATGGAGGGCTTCACCAAGGCCATGGCCATCGAGCTTGCCCCGCACAACATCCGCGTCAACAGCATCGGCCCCACCTTCCTGGAAACGCCGCTGACACGCCCATTCTTCGAGAATGCCGCCTTCAAGGCCGAGGTGCTCTCCAAGATCAAGCTCGGGCGCCTCGGCCAGCTCGACGAGATCACCGGCGCGGTCGTGTTCCTCGCCTCCGACGCCTCCTCGCTGATGACGGGCTCGGCGCTGGTCGTGGATGGCGGCTGGACGGCCGAGTAGGCGGCGACGCCGATCTCGGTGTCGAGCGCTCGCCACACCGGCGGACGCAACACGCTGATCGGCGCCCCTATTTTCCTACCTTGGCTGCACGAATCAGATTAGGAAGCCGCCACATACCGCGCCGGCGTAGGGGACGCTGCGGAAAACCTCGGCTATGTCGAGGCCAGCCAACTCGGGGGAGCCCTATGCCGCCTGCCATGCGCAAAGCCGTCGACGTCCTCACCGCCATCGGTCTGACTGCTGCCGTCTTCTTCGTCATCGTCGTCGCCAACAGTTTCCTGATGGCGCGCGGCAGCTACACCCAGGGCTTCAACCTCTGGTACACGTTCATTCTGCGCCCGGACATCCTCGGCACCATCGTGCTGACGGCGCTGGTGACGATGGCCTACGTATTCTGGAAACAGAGCGGCCGTCCGAGACTGTGACGCCAATCGCTTTCAAGACGGCCTAAGCACTTCCAGTGGCATGCCGGCTGCGCGTGTCGGGCTTCGGGTTCGTTCCGAGGGCTCGCCCCCCGTGCCGGCATGCAGTCTCGAGTGTCAATATTGGCGCCAGCGCTCATGCCTCGATCTTGAACGGATTGAAGTCGGTGTCGCGGTCGTAATAGTCCTCGTGCTCGGCCCGCTTCAGGAACGCGACGATGCGATAGGTGACCGGCAGGAACGCGATCTCCACCAGCGTCTTGGTGACGAACTGGCTGTAGACCAGCGTGATCACCAGCTCGTTCGGCATGATGCCCGAGTTGTAGAAGGCCAGCGGATAGAACAGCGCCGAGTCCACCGCCTCGCCGGCCACCGTCGAGCCGACGAAGCGCGCGCCCTGGTAGCGTCCGTTGGTCCAGACCTTCATCTTCGCCAGCACGAACGAGTTGACGAACTCGCCGCAGAAGTAGGCGAACATCGAGGCCAGCGCGATGCGCCAGGTATTGCCGAAGGCGATCTCGTAGACCTTCTGGTTGGGCCAGCCGGGCGCCGGCGGCAGCGCCACGATCACCGACGCCATCACCGCCGCGAACAGCAGCGCGGCAAACCCAGCCCAGATCACCCGGCGCGCGCGGCAGTAGCCGTACACCTCGGTCAGGATGTCGCCGAACACGTAGGAGATCGGGAAGAACAGCACGCCGGCGCCGAACGTCACCGGCGCCCCACCAGCGGCAGCTCGATCTGCGCGGCCTTGGCCGGCCCGATCAGGTTGGAGCACACCAGCACCACCACGAACGCCACCATGACGAACTCGAAGTAGCGGTATTGCCGTGGTGCCTGCACGTCCGATCCCCCAAATGTCGTTACGCGGGCGGAGGATTAGCTAACCGCCAAGCCTCTCCCGCGCGCCACCGATCCCAGTATTGCGATAGGCGAGGGTAGCGCCTTTGTCTAGAGTTGCTTGCCGGTATAGGAAGGTCTAATCACACAAGACTTTCGCCCGCACAGCGGCAACCACTCGCTCGGCACCTCGCAATGACCGTCTCTCTTCGTCCCGCCCTAAGCCGCTCGGCCGCCGCATCCAGCAGGCTCGACAGAACGCCAAGCTCACCCAGGCGGCCGTCGGGCGCAGCCTCGGCGTCTCCAAGCAGCAGGTGAGCCACTGGGAGACGGGGCGCTCCGACATCACGCGCGAGCATCTGCTGGCGCTGGCGCGCCTCTTGGGCGTCGATGTGGACTGGCTGGCGCGGGGCACGATGCTGGAGCCGCCTGTCTCGACGCCTGCCGGCGCGGTGCCTGCCCCCCAGCAGGAGGGCCTCACGGTTCTAGGCCGAAAAGCGTCGCTGCCCTCCGCGCCCGCCCAGGCCGTGCTCGAGCGCGTCGCCAATCCGCACGCCGACACGCCCTACGTCGCCCGCTTCACGGCGCCCGAGTTCACCACGCTCTGCCCGGTCACCGGCCAGCCCGACTTCGCGCACCTGGTGATCGACTACGTGCCCCGACCAGTGGCTGGTGGAATCCAAGTCGCTGAAGCTCTACCTCGCCGCCTTCCGCAACCACGGCGCCTTCCACGAGGACTGCACGGTCGCCATCGGCAAGCGCATCGCCGCCCTGCTCGAGCCGCACTACCTGCGCATCGGCGGCTACTGGTATCCGCGCGGCGGCATGCCGATCGACGTGTTCTGGCAGACCGGGGACGCTGCCCAACGGCGTCTGGCTGCCCGACCAGGGCGTCGCGCCCTACCGCGGCCGCGGCTGAGCCTGCGCGACCATGCCGCCCTGGCGGATTCACTGAGCCGCGCACCGTTCCAGGCGAAGCCCGCGGCCTACCTGGCGGCCGGGAAACAGCAGCGTCACCGGGTTGATGTGGCGCGCCAGCCTTGGTGCGCACCTCGTAGTGCACGTGCGGCCCCGTCGAATGGCCGGTGCTGCCGAGCGCACCGAGCCTCTGGCCCTGATCCAGAACACTGCCCACCGTGGTCACAGATCCTGAGCAGGTGCCCATAGAGATGCGTCCGCCCGTACTCGTCGCGCGTGATCACCGCATTGCCGTAGCCGCCCCGCCAGCCCGCGAACGTCACCCGCTGCCTGCGGGTCGTGGAGTGCACCGGCGAGCCAAGCGAGCCTGCCAGATCGATCGCCGGGTGGTAGCGGCCCTGATGGAAGAGGCTGGTCACCCGGCCCCGCTCGAACGGCATGATGAACTCCTGCGTTCGGGCCGTCGCCGGCGTGCGCGCGTTCGCCCGGGTCCTCGAGCCGACCCGTCGGAGCCCACTCGTCCATCGGCGCAACGAAATCGGCGCCGGCCGCTTCGACATGGCGTCCGCCTGATCGGCTCGCTCAGCATCCGCTTTGCCTACGAGGCGGCGGCGCTGAAGGTCCGGATTGAGCGGCGGGGTCGCTCGAGCATCAAGCGGCAGGCCATCGGCTGTCGCCATCGGGCTCGGTTGCAGACGCCGACCAAGACCAGGCCGCGCCGCCGCCTCGAGCGTCGAGTCGGCGCTGCTCTGATGCTGGCCAGCACCATTTCGGGAGGCGGCTTCCGATCGGCCCGACCGAAGCCAGCACCAGCTGCGTGGAGCGCGCGACTGCGGCGTCCACGTAGCTGCTCGGCCATTCGCTTGCGGGTCGCTCGGGGTCGCCGAGCCCGCTGCTCTCTCGAAGCTACCCGCGAGAAATCCGATCGCGAAAAACGCGAACGCAACCCTGGTGATACGCATCCCTGCTCATGTTGAAAGTTTGCTCTTCATCGCACCCGTATGCGCACGAACGATATTGTGGCTGGGCGCGCTACGCGGCGGTGCGCCGCAGCCGCGCCGCCGATACGGGATGCGCAAAGCAATTTCAAGACGATAGATGTTCAATAAAAACAGGCGCTCGCGCCCAAGCCCAAGCTTATTGGCGCTCGTTTCGCCGACAGCACGCGCCGCTGGGAACATTCTAAGCGAGCGAAAGCGAGGAATAGCGGCGCCCTCGACGCTCCGGCGGCGTTCAAGCCGCCGCGCCTGCAGACCGCGATCGCTTGAGGTCAGGCGGCGTCGCCTCCTCTGCCAGCATCGCGATGGCCGCATCGAGCGCCATGACCTGCTGCTCCTGGACGCCGAGCCGACGCACCGAAACCTTCCGCTCCTCCGCCTCGCGCTTGCCGACCACCAGCATCACCGGCGTCTTGGACAGCGAGTGCTCGCGCACCTTGTAGTTGATCTTCTCGTTCCGCAGATCGATCGCAGCGCGCACGCCGGCCCGCTGCAGGGCGGCCAACACCTCGCCAGCGTAAGCGTCGGCATCCGACACGATGGTGCACACCATCGCCTGCACCGGCGCCAGCCACAGCGGCAGATGGCCGGCCGTGTTCTCGAGCAGGATGCCGGTGAAGCGCTCCAGCGAGCCGAACATGGCGCGGTGCACCATCACCGGCGTCTTCTTCTCGCCGTCGGCGTCGATGTAGAAGGCGCCGAAGCGCTCCGGCAGATTGAAATCGACCTGGGTCGTGCCGCACTGCCAGTCGCGACCGATGGCATCGCGCAGCACGTACTCGAACTTCGGGCCGTAGAAGGCGCCCTCGCCGGGGTTGATACCGGTCTTGATCTTGCCGCCCGACCGCTCGGCGATCTCCTTCAGCACAGCCGACATGGCCGCTTCCGCCTGGTCCCACAACGCGTCGGCGCCGACCCGCTTCTCGGGCCTGGTCGACAGCTTGACGATCACCTCCTCGAAGCCGAAATCGCGATAGATCGACAGGATCAGGTCGTTGATCTTCATGCACTCGTCGGCCAGCTGCTCCTGCGTGCAAAACACGTGCGCATCGTCCTGGGTGAAGCCGCGCACGCGCATCAGCCCATGCAGAGCGCCCGACGGCTCATAGCGATGCACGATGCCGAACTCTGCCACCCGGTAGGGCAGCTCGCGATAGGATCTCAGCCCGTGCTTGAAGATCTGGATGTGGCCCGGGCAGTTCATCGGCTTGATGACGAACTCGCGCTCGTCCTCGGTCATGCGTGGTGAACATGTTCTCGCGGAACCACTCCCAGTGGCCCGAGGTCTCCCACATCGACTTGTCGAGGATCTGCGGCCCGTTCACCTCGCGGTAGCCGGCCGCGTTCTGGCGGCGGCGCATGTAGTTGATGAGGCCCTGGAACAGCTCCCAACCCTTCGGGTGCCAGAACACGACGCCCGGCCCTTCCTCCTGGAAGTGGAAGAGATCCATCTCGCGCCCGAGCTTCCGGTGGTCGCGCTTCTCGGCCTCCTCGATCTGCTTGAGGTAGGCCGCTAGCTCGGCTTCGCGTCGCCCACGCGGTGCCGTACATGCGCTGCAGCTGCGCGTTGTTGTGGTCGCCGCGCCAGTAGGAGCCCGCGAACTTGGTGAGCTTGAACGCCTTGCCGATCTGGCCGGTCGAGGTCATGTGCGGGCCGCGGCACAGATCGAGCCACTCGCCCTGCTTGTAGATCTTCAGGTCCTCGCCCGCCGGGATGGCGTCGACCAGCTCGATCTTGAACAGCTCGCCCTTCTTCCTGAAGAAGTCCTTGGCCTGGTCGCGGCTCCAGAACTCCTTCGTGAAGGGCGCGTTGCGGGCGATGATCTCGTGCATCTTCGCCTCGATCTTGGCCAGGTCGTCCGGGTGAAACGGCTCCTGCCTTGGCGAAGTCGTAATAGAAGCCGTTCTCGATCACCGGGCCGATCGTCACCTGCGTGCCGGGCCACAGCGCCTGCACGGCCTCTGCCATCACGTGCGCTGCATCGTGCCGGATCAGCTCGAGCGCCTCGGGATCGGTGCGGGACACGATCTTGACGGTCGCGTCCGCCTCGATCGGGTCGGCAAGATCGGCAAGCTTGCCGTCCACCAGCATGGCGACGGCGCGCTTGGCCAGCGATTTGGCAATGCTCTCCGCCAGCTCCCTGCCGGTTATACCCTTGCGCACCGAGCGCTTGGCGCCGTCCGGAAATGAAAGGGTGATCTCGTTGCGTACTTCGCTCATGGGTGTCCTCTCACTCGCTGCAAACCAAGCAGGTAAGGGCGGCCGCGCCTGCAAGCGGCGGATGCAGGGCTGGCGGCGGCTGCTTGTGCGCAAGCCGGCGACCGCTGTCAAGCTCGCCCACGGCCGGCATTCGCTCTGTCGGCGGACCGCCTCATTGGCGCCGCACCGGGGAGCTAGCACGTTTCCATGGCATTCCGTGATTGCAGCCATAATATGCTGTGATAGCTTGACTTGTGCGGGCCGTGCTCAGGGGCCGGCTGCACGCCCGGCGAAGACCGAGGGACGAAGCATTACGGTTTCGAGGGGAGGAGTAACGTGCGATTGATCGCGCTACCTCGCCGCCGCCGCGGCGCTCTTGGCGTTGCATGTTCCCGCTGGAGCGCAATCCGTTCAACTGGCCCAGGTCAAGCGCCCTCCACCGGCGGCCGCGGTGCAGCAGTCACCAGCGGCCCGTTATGCAGCGCTGCGCGACAAGCTCAACCAGAACACCGTGACGGTGATCTCGGGCAACCCCAACGGCACCTACCTCTATCTCGCCTACGACATGTCGGCCGTTCTCGACGACGGCAACGAGCTGCGCGTGCTGCCGGTGATCGGCAAGGGCGGCTACCAGAACGTGATGGACGTGCTGCACTTGCGGGGCGTCGACCTGTGCATCACGCAGTCCAACATCATGACGTATCTGAAGAAGACCGGCGAGATGGGCCCCAACATCGAGAACCGCCTTGCCTTCATCACCCGTCTTTACAATGAGGAAATGCACGTCCTTGCCGGCGCGGGCATCAACAGCATCAAGGACCTCGACGGCAAGAAGGTGAACTTCAGCGACGTCGGCAGCGGCACGCAGTTCTCGACTCGCCTCATTCTCGAACTGCTCGGCATCAGGGCGACGGAGGTCAACGTCGGCCAGGCGCGACGGCTACCAGATGGTCAAGTCGGGCGAGATCGCCGCCACCATTCTGATCGCCGGCAAGCCGACAGGCTCCTTCGCCAAGTTCAAGCTCGAGCCCGGCATGAAGCTCTTGCCGGTACCCTACGCCGAGGTGCTCGAGCAGGACTACCTGCCTGCCAAGCTCACGAATCGAGGATTATCCTAATCTCATCCCACAAGGCGACAGCGTGGACACTGTCGCCATTGCGTCGGTGCTGGCCGCCTACAACTGGCCGCGCGACACGGATCGCTATCGTCGGGTGGCCACGTTCATCGATGCGTTCTTCACCAAGTTCAGTCGAGTTCCAGAAACCGGCGCGGCACGCCAAGTGGAAGGAGGCAAACATCAACTCCGCGCTGAAGGGCTGGAAGCGGTTTCCCGCGGCTGAGGAGTGGCTCGCCAGGAACGCGGACAAGCGCGTGACGCAGCGTCGCGATCGATCCTGGCGTCGTTCGCGCACAGGCAGCCAAGGTCGCGCCCAATGATCCTGCCGCACAGGAGCGGCTGTTCCAGGAGTTCATGGAGTGGGCCAAGTCACAGGGCAAGCGATAGCCGCCCCAATGAGAACAATGGCGCGATAAGCCAGCGGGGGAGTCGTAGCAGGAGGTTGGAGGGAAATCGTGCACCGGCACCGGCCAGCCCAGCATGGAAGCTGGCGTCGCTCGGCTAGGTCGGACGCGTTCCTCGTTGTATGCGCCCTGCTATTGGCAGTGCTGTTTCCAGCTGTGGGCTCCGCGCAAACGTCAAGGCCCACCCTGTCCGTGACCGCCACCTTGCCCGCGGAGCCCGCATCGCAAACGCCGCTGGTCATCGGCGTCGGGCCGACCGGTGCCTTGCCCAAGGGCTGTTTCATACGGGTGCGCGGCCTGCCGCCGATGGCTGCGTTGTCGGAGGGACATTCGATCGCGCCTGGTTCCTGGGCGGTGCCGATTGCGGCGCTGCCAAACCTCAAGCTCACCCTGCCGACCGCCACGGCAGGCAACTCTGAGATCTTCATAACGCTGGTCGCGATCGACGGCGCCGTGCTTGCCGAAGCCAAGTCCGTCCTCATGGTGGCCACCCAGCAACCGGCGTTCGGCCCGCCGCCAGGCAAGACGGTTGCGCCGCTTTCGATCCTGAGAGCTGGCCCGCCCGCTGCGGGTGCGCCCGACCCGACCCAAGGTGCGCCGGGCTCGCTTGCGCCGAATGCTGCGGCCGGGAAGCTGTCCACCGCCGCGCGCGAGCGCGCCTTGCGCCTGGTGAAAAAGGGCGATGAGGAGCTTGCCGAAGGCGGTGTCGCGCAGGCCCGGCTGCTCTACGAGCGTGCCGCCGACGCCGGCCTGCTGGAAGGTGCGATGGCCCTCGCGGCCACCTACGATGCCGCCGAGCTCGGCCGCCTCGGTGTCCGCGGACTGCAACCCGACCCGCGCCGCAGCCAAACGCTGGTACGAGCGCGCCCAGCAGCTTGGGTGCGACCGAGGCTGCGCAGCGCTTGCGCCGTCTCGGCGCCAATTGAACATCCTCGTGTGGGGTGCGGTCGCAGCCCGCGCCTGAAGAATTCCCCAATCCGGCCCCAAATTCGCCTAGAGCCGCAGCAGTCATGCTGGACGGGCAGCGCGCGACGCAAAGCAACACAACGAGCAGGCCTCGAGCGTCCGAGCGCTGTGGGACGGCGCCTGCAATTCGCACGATAGCGTTCGCTCGGCCGTGGTAAGCCCGCGGCGGGGCACAACACTAGGCGGAATTGGGACGCGACCCTGACTGTTTGTGCTAGTTGGAACTTGATCGTGGCATTGGAGTTGAGGGAGCTGACGATGCGCGCAAGGATGTGGCATGCCTTGGTTGTAACGGCCGTGGCGGCCTCGATACCGTGGATGGGGGCGGTCGCCCAGCTCTGGCCGCAGGACGTGGCCCAGGCCCAGCAAGGCCCTAAGCGCAAGCTTCCGCGCGCCCCTACCGCCGCCGACACCGGTGAGATCGGCACCGTCGCCAAGATCAACAACTGGACCGTCGGCCTGGCCGGCGGATTGCCCGAAGGCACGTTCCTCCGCTTCGCCGCCGAGATCGCCCGCAACGTCAACGATCCGGAGAACCTGCGTGTGCTCCCGGTGGTCACGCAGGGCGCCACCGACAACGTCAAGGACCTCCTCTACCTCAGGGGCATCGACATCGCCATCACCAACGCCGACGTGCTCGAGCACTTCAAGACGGTCGAGAAGATCCCGAGCATCGAGAAGCGCATCAACTTCATCTCCGAAATGATGATCTCCGAGGTGCACGTGGTGGTGCGCCCGGAGATCAACTCGCTGAAGGATCTCGAGGGCAAGAAGGTAAGCTTCCACACCGCCGGAGCCGGTTCATCGACGACCGCCCCGATCATCTTCCAGCGGCTCGGCATCAAGGTCGAGCCGGTCTACATCAACAACGCCATAGCCCTCGAGAAGATGAGGACCGGCGAGATCACCGGGCTCGTCAACAACGGCGCCAAACCGCAGGATCTTTTGACCAAGTTCAAGAACGATGTCGGCTTCAAGCTCATGCCGATTCCGTTCGACAAGTTCGACGAATACTACATCCCGGCCACGCTGACGTCGGACGACTATCCGGGCTTCATCAAGCCCGGCGAGAAGGTCGACACCATCGGCGTGCAGATGGTGCTCGCCGTCTACAACTGGCCGCGCGACCATGATCGCTTCCGCCGCGTGCAGCGCTTCATCGAGTACTACTTCGATCGCTTCGAGAGCCTGCACAAGCCGCCCTATCATCCAAAGTGGAAAACCGTGAATCTGGCCGCGAACGTGCCGGGCTGGACGCGATACTGTGTGGCGGATGAGCTGCTGAAGAAGGCCTCGGCGGCCAAGACGCCAGTCGCCAAGGTGGCGGAGCCCGCACCGCTCCGCCCGCCGGCAACGCGCGCCGGCTCCGACGCATCCGAGCAGGAGCGGCTGTTCCAGCAGTTCCTGGAGTGGAGCAAGAAGCAGAACAAGTGACGACACGCAGGCTTTTCGTTGCTACATGCTGAGGCACGCCGCTTTGCAAGAGCGCAGTCCATGCCGACCATCAAGCGGAGGGCCGCCGACGATCGTGACCGTCCCCTCCTCCGGACCCGCGGCTGCGCGTCTCGGGTTCTGGCGGCGCGCGGCTGCCTTCGCGCTCTGCGTTGCCTTGGCGGCAGCCGTCAGCGACTACGCGGCGGCCCAGCGCGAGGGATCGCGCGTCTCGGTAGCGCCCGCCATACTGGCAGAGCCCGCCTCGCAGGTGGCCCTGTCGATCCAGGTTGGTCCGCCGGGAGCGCTTCCCAACAACAGCTTCGTCCGCCTGCGTGGGCTTCCTGCGAGCGTCTCGCTCACCGAGGGCTACGCGATAGCTCCCGGCTCCTGGGCGGTGCCGCTGTTCGGGCTGCCGACGCTCAAGGCGATCGTGCCTGCCGGCGTCTCGGGGCGCACGGAGATCATCATCCACTTGGTCGCGATGGACGGTACGACACTGGCCGAGGCCAGGACGGCGCTGATCGTCGGGCCGTCCGCAACCATGATCGCGCCGGCCGAGAAGAAGGCAGCTGCCGAGCCGCCGGCGCAGCGGCCCACCCTTGCACCAGCGTCTGCGCCTGCAGCACAGCCCGCCCAGCCGCGCCCGCCTGAGCTGGCCACCGGAGAGAAGGAGCGCGCGGAACGGCTCGTCATTCAGGGCGACCGCCATCTCGAGCAAGGCAACATCGGCGCCGCCCGCTTGTTCTATCAAGCGAGCCGCGGAAGCCGGCCTGCCGGCCGGTGCGGTCAAAATGGCGGCGACCTATGACCCTGTCGAGCTCGAGCGTCTCAACGTCAAGGTGCAGGGCGTGGCCGCCGATCGTGGCGAGGCGCGCAAGTGGTACGAGCGCGCGAGGGCGCTGGGCGCCCCTGAGGCCGATGACCGGCTCGCGCGCCTCGGCGGCAGCTGATCGCGCCGCGCGACTTCAGTGCTTCGGGGGAGAAGCATTGCGCCACCGGCCGTAGCGCCAGGGCGCCATGGGTGCCGCACATGGGCAATGTCGGGCACCGGGTCGAAGCCGTGCGTGCCCCAGGGATGGCACCGGCACATCCGCGACAGCGTCAGCCAGAGCCCACGCCATGCTCCGTTGCGATCGATTGCCTCGCAGCGCATATTCCGAGCAGGTCGGCAGATGCCGACACTCCAGGCCGATCAGCGGCTTCAGCGTCCAGCGATACGCATGGATCGGCGCCTTGGCGATGAGCTTCGCGGCGTGAGTGGCATTGGGCGCCATGTCACGGTCTCAGGCTGTGCCTGGAACTGCGGCACTTGCTAGCCTGCCCCTGGAAGTCTCCTCCTCGGCCGCTCGCTTGGCTTCGGCAGCGGACAGCGCGCTTTCCACCGCGTCGAACACCAGCAACGTCGAGGCGTGCCTCGCCTTGTAGTCCTTCACCGGCTCGAGAACGGCCAGATCGGTCCAGCGCCCGGTGGGCGGTGGCCCATTGGCCTTCAGCATCTTGCGCATGGTGGCGCCAACCTCCCGCAACTCCTCGGCGGTACTGCCCACGATGTTGTGGGCCATCACCGACGCCGCCGCTTGTCCCAGCAGGCAGGCCTTCACGGTCTGGCCATAGGCCGCCACGCGATCGCCCGCCAGCTTGATGTCAACCGTCACCGTCGACCCGCACAGCTTGGAGTGCGCGGTAGCGCGTGGCATCGGCATCCGCCAACCGCTCCGCCTGTGGGATATTGGCGGACAGCTCGAGAATGCGTTGGTTGTAGATCTCGCTGAGCTGCGTCATTTGCTCGTCAAGCTTGTTTCGAACCCCTCCAGCCGGGCTTTCCTTGCCCAGCCAGCCCGGCCATACTATATCCGCCACACGAACCTGGTACCGACCGAGAAACCCTAGCGTTGATATCGCGCGCGGGGCAGGGGAATTCAACCCGCGTATCTAAACCCGTTGCCGCAACGGCCGGACAATCTCCCAAACAGAGCTGATCCCAACCGCGCTGAACCCATGGACGAAACCGCTACGAGACGCGTCAGCGGCCGCAATCAAGGCCCTCGCCCCGCCCAGCAGGCCATCACGGGCCGAGGCGGAGGATGCCGTGCGGACATTGATTGGCTGGGCCGGCGACGACCCCGCTCGCGAGGGCCTGAAGGACACGCCGCGCCGTGTCGCGGACGCCTTCGAGGAGTACTTCGCTGGCTACCGGCTCGACCCCGCCGACGTTCTGTCGAAGACATTCGACGAAACGGGTGGCTACGACGATCTGGTAATGCTGCGCGATATTCGCGTCCAGAGCCATTGCGAGCATCATCTGGCGCCGTTCCTGGGCATGGCGCACGTCGCCTACCTGCCGAACGGGCGCATCCTCGGCATCTCGAAAATTGCGCGTGTGGTCGAGATCTTCGCCAGGCGCCTGCAAACGCAGGAAGCGCTGACCGCCCAGATTGCCGATGCGATCGAGACTGCGTTGCGGCCGCGCGGCGTGGCCGTCCTGATCGAGGCCGAGCACCAGTGCATGTCGATGCGCGGCGTTCGACAGCCCGGCGTGAAGACCATTACCACCCGCTTTACCGGTGCGCTGGAAGCCGATGCCAGCTATCGCGACCGCTTCCTGCAGATGGTGCACCAGGGCCCGCGCGGCTAGCGCGGGCTTGCTTGCACTTCCGCGCGAATTTCGGAGACCACAGTCATGGCGCCGGCGCCTCTTTTTTCCGAACGCGGCACGCCCGAGGAGGTCGAGCGCGGCCTTGCCTTCCAGCCCAGGTTCGACGCCGACGGCTTGATCGCGGCCATCGTCACCGATGCGGCCTCCGGCCAGGTCCTGATGTTCGCCTGGATGAATGCCGAGGCCCTCGCCCGCACCTTGGAGACGAGGGTCGGCCATTTCTGGAGCCGATCCAGGCGCCGGTTGTGGAAGAAGGGTGAGGAAAGCGGCAACGTGCTCGATGTCACCGAGGTACTGACGGACTGCGACCAGGATGCCCTATGGCTCAAGGTCAACGTCGGCGGCAACGGTGTTGCATGTCACACCGGGGCGCGCTCGTGCTTCTACCGTTCGGTGCCGCTCGGCACCAAGCCCTCGCCGAGCCTCCGCCTCGCTCCAGCCTAGCGCCTTCCCGGCTCGGCCCAGTCCACCTGGCTTCCCCCGCCGCAAGTGGCGGTGCGAGGGACGCTTCTCAATTGCGCATTAACGCTCCCGTAGCTGTGGCTTAATTCCTAGCCATTAAGCTTTTGGGGAGTAGGGCGGGAACGTCCACCCGCGCAGTGCGCTTTGCGGAGCAGGAAGATGGGCGATTGCAAGATCGGTCTGGCCCTCGGGGGCGGTTCGGCCAGAGGATGGTCGCACATCGGCGTTCTGCGCGCCCTCAACGAAGCCGGCATCTACCCCGATATCATTGCAGGCACATCGATCGGTGCCGTTGTCGGCGGGTGCTATGTGGCGGGCGAACTCGATGCGCTCGAGCACTTCGCGCGCGATCTGACGCGCCGCAAGGTGCTGAGCTATCTGGATTTCAATCTCGCCGGGTCCGGTCTGATCCACGGTCATCGCCTGACCGAGTATTCTCCAGACCCGGCTCAAGGGCGTCACCATCGAAACCTTGGCCAAGCGCTTCGTCGCAGTCGCAACGGAGATCGGCACGGGCCATGAGACCTGGCTCGGACGCGGGCACCTGGTCGACGCGATGCGGGCGTCCTATGCCCTGCCCGGAATTTTCAAGCCGGTGATGATCGACGGGCGCTGGCTGTTCGATGGCGCGCTGGTCAACCCCATTCCGGTCTCGGTCTGCCGCGCGCTCGGGGCGCGCTACGTGATCGCTGTCAACGTCAACACCGACGCGTGCGGACGCGGCACCGTGGTGGCTCACATGGAAGCCCTGCCCACGCCCGCGGTCGAGGCCGAGGCCGAGCCTACCACGGATGAAGGCCTGCTCGCCCGCAACAGCCGCGCCGTGAAGAAGCTGCTGCAACGCCAGTTCTTCGGCGGCGGCGACAGCGGGCCCGGCATACCGCGCGTGATGATGGAAGCCTTCAACATCGTACAGGATCGCATCGCCCGCTCGCGGCTCGCCGGCGATCCGCCCGATGCCGTGATCGCGCCGCGCCTGCCGGCCTTCGGCGTGTTCGATTTCCATCGTGCCGAGGCGATGATCCAGTGCGGCATGGCTGCGGCGCAGCGCGAAATCGACGATATCAAGCGCGAGATTGCCTCACGCCGCCTCTCCGGCGAGGTACTGGCCCGCAGCGCATAGCACGGGTTCGCGCACCGCTCAGCTGTGCGTGATGTAGTCGCGCATCGCCGTCGCTTCCATCTCCACCTCGGCCACGTGATGTTTGACGACGTCGCCGATCGAGATGATCCCGACGAGCGAACCGTCCGTGACCACAGGCAGATGCCGGAACCGCCGCGCCGTCATCATCGCCATGAGTTCCTCCAGCGTGTCGGTTTCCTGGCATGTGACGACCTGGCGTGTCATGGTCTCCGAAATCGGACGGGAGAGGCACTCGGGGCCGGCATCGGCCAAGGCACGGACGATGTCTCGCTCGGAGATGATGCCGGCGACATCACCTCGCGCTCCGACCACAACGATCGCGCCAATGCGCTTGGCCGCAAGCTTGTTGGCGACATCGAGCAGCGTCACGGTCGGAGAAGCGGTCGTGACCGCCCGGCCTTTTTGCTTCAGGATCGTGGCAACGTTCATGGGTCTTCCTCCCATTCGACGGGCTTGCAATGCCGCTCACGGTTCGCCGCGCGGCCAATTGCTCCGCCTCGGCGACAGCCACCCGCTGCCGTTGCGCGGTTCAGCCCCAGATCTCAGTCGTCTCAGACTTTAGTATAATAGTGGGCAGAACAGCGGCAACGCGCAAGAGGATCATTCCGCGAGCGCAGCATTACTTTCGACTAGGATGAATGGCGCTCAGGTTGGTCGAACAGGCCGAAGGTCAGGAAGCCCATGTAGAAGCCGCCGAGATGCGCCTCCCAGGCAATGCTGGCGCCGTCTACGAGGCCGGCGGCGCCCCAGGCAAAGACTATGTTCAGCACCGTCCAGCCCGGCGATCGCCAGCAGCACACGCCGGTCCGTTGCTGCGGCTCGCAGGCTCATGAGGGGCGGCATGTCGCATCTCGTCTCGCCAGAGCGGCCGGATCGCCATCGCTCAGCGCCTGGAACAAGAAGCGGAATGCGCCCCCCATTAACCCTGAGATGGCGCCCGACGCCCCGACCATCATGCTGAGCGAATTGCTGCTCGACCGCCGCGTAGAACAGCGCCCCGGCAATGCCGCAGAGCAAGAAGAAGCACAGAAACCGCACCGTGCCGGTGCGGCGCGCCACCGGGCTGCCGAATGCCAGCAGCCATGCCGAGTTGATCAGCAGATGCGTCAGGTCGCCGTGCACGAAAAGGTGCGTGACGAACTGCGTGTAGGTGGCGACATCGCCTCCCGGCAGGTCCCGCGCCATGCCGGTCAGTCGCGCCGGAACGAAAGCCAACGCAGCCGTCAACCAGGCGCTCTGCTCGTCGGGCAATAGGTAACGCAAGACGTGAACGGCAACAAAAATGCCCAGCATCACGACAACGACGCCGGGCACATTGAAAATCGGTTGTCGCTCGCTCACCAGGCTCGAGGCTCCGGCCTTCCGCCCCGCCGCCTAACACGCGCAACCTCGCGCTGACAACTCTGGCGAAATGCCGCCAGCGCCGTGGCGCCGCCCTGGCAACCTTAACGGCAAGGACATCGCGTCACTCGGCCATGCCAGAGCCGCATGCACGCTTCGATGGCACGAAGGGTGCTCTTAGGTGCCATGCCCCGTTTCGGCACAGCCAGAAACGATGTGTTCCGGAGACGCCTGCCAGGAAGGCTCTGCCACCCAGTATGAAGCTGCAGAACCAACCAGACCCTGTACGCCTACTGGAACGAGCTGCGCGCTGGCCGCATAGCGCCTCGGCGCCTGGAGATCGAGCCGTCGCGCATCAGCTCGTCCTGGCGGAGACCTTCATGCTCGAGCGCACCGACCCGGCCACCTATCGCTATCGCCTCGCCGGCACACGGCTGTGCGAGATCTTCGGCTCCGAGCTGCGTGACACCAACCTGCTGGACGGGTGGAGCGCGTCCGATCGCACGCTCGCTGGCGCGCAACCTGACGTCGACCTGCGCGCAAGGCGCCGTCACGCTGTTCGTGGTCGAGGCCGGTACCGACACGCAGCGGCGCGTTGCAGCTCGAGGCCATCCTGCTGCCGCTCATGCATGGCGGACAACACCATTGACCGCGTGATCGGCGCCATGGCGCCGATGATCTCTCGCCGCACTGGCTCGGCTACGAGCCTCTGACCGAGAAGCAACTGGTACGGCACGAGCTGATCTGGCCGGACGGACGACCGCACGCGGTAGTCGCAGCGTGCCAGCGGCCAGGCGCCTTTCCTGGCGGCGCTTCCCCAGGGCCGCATCGTCACCGACCTTCGTCGCAGGTTCCGCGTCGTGGAGGGCGGCCGGGGCGAGAGCTAGAACCGCTTGCATTGGCCAACATTGGCGAAAGCTTCCCACCTCGAGCCATCCCAAACGGGGGCACCGCTTTAGCCTTCATTAAGGCCCCCCGGCCATAGTTGGGACACGTCTCGCATGGCCCAGCGTTTCCGTCCGTCCCGCGGCAAACGCTGGACAGTTCAGCCGCGGACTTCACCCCGCAGCAGCGCTCAGGTGGTCGATGACTGGCAGCCCGAACACATTTGCTCGGCGCTCACAGGGGCTGCTGACGCGCACTGTTGCCCGATCGCCGCCGCCATAGACGAATCGGGGTCGAGTTGCTGGGCCGCTTCATGCGCGAGAACAAGCAGGAGCACCCCTGCAAGCTCATCGATATTTCTGCGGGCGGCGTCGCCATCAAACCTATCGTCACCGGTTGCCGTGGACATCGGGGAGCGCATAGTTGCCTTCTTCGACCACGTGGGCGGCATCGAAGGCACGGTTGTGCGAGCATTCGACAGCGGCTTTGCCTGCAAGCTCGTTGCAACCCAGCACAAGCGCGAAAAGCTCGCGGCCACCCTGACTTGGCTCGCCAACCGCTCCGAGCTCGATGGCGCAGACGAGCGTCGCCACGAGCGCATCGCCCCGCACGAAGCGCCGCCAGCAACTGCAGCTGGCCGAAGGCATAACCATCGAATGCCAGGTGCTCGACATCTCGATTTCCGGCGCCTCGATCGGCACGCCGGCCCGCCCCGAAATCGGCACGGAGGTGGTGCTCGGCGACCAAAGCTGCGCGCCCGCGTCATGCGCCACCACGCCCAAGGCTTCGGCGTGCAGTTCATCGACACCCAAAACCAGACCGCCTTGCGGCGCCACTTCGGCTGAGCGCAGAGCGCAGCGAAGGAGTTGAGCGTTGATGAACAGGGCAACAGCGATTGGAGCCAATTCGGCGGCGAATTCGCCTCAAGTTGCGAGGCCCTGCGCTCAGCGAACTTGAGAGGCTGCTCGGGTATAGTGGGTTGCGGTGTGTGGTGAGGGGCAGCATGAGACAGAGCGCAATCGTTCTGGTCGGGCGTGGCGGCCTGCTGCTGCTGTCTGGGCACGGCGCTGGCCAATCCGGCATCGGTTCCCCGCGGGCAGGACTACGCCTCACCCTTCATGCGGGTGTTCGGCCTGGCGCAGCCGCCCTATGGGTTCGTTAGTTTCTGCGAGCGCACGCCGCAGGAGTGCGCGCAGGGCCCGCAGGAGGAGCAGCGCTTCTTTGCGACGCCCGCGCGGCTGGCCGAGCTCGACACCGTCAATCGCGCGGTCAACCACGAGATCGAGCCCGTCACCGACATCGAGCTGTACGGCGTGACCGACTACTGGACCATCCCGACGACCAAGGGCGACTGCGAGGACTACGTGCTGCTGAAGCGCAAGCGGCTGATGGAGCTCGGCTGGCCCGCGAGCGCGCTGCTCGATAACGGTGGTGCGCGACGAGCGTGGCGAGGGGCACGCCGTGCTCACGGCCCGCACCATCGCAGGGCGATTTCATCCTCGACAACAAGACCGACGAGATCAAGATCTGGCACCGCACGCGCTACGACTTCGTCATGCGCCAGTCCTACCTCAATCCGCGCCTGTGGATGTCGCTCGATCCCAAGGAAGCAGATGCCTCGCTGCCGTCGGCAGGCGTGCGCTGGTCCCGCTGAGCGGAACCGAGAGGCATCAGGAAGCGGTTCCCCGGTCGACTTGCGGCTGCGGCTTGAGCGAGCGCGCGTAAGCTGCCACCGGCTTGAGGTAGAGCTGCACGCCCCAGCGCATGCGCTCCAGGTCCTGCTCCCTGACCTGGCCGCATGACCTTGCCGGGCGAGCCGAACACGACGGAGCGGGGCGGGATCTCCTTGCCCTCCGGAATCAGGGCGCCGGCGCCGATCAGGCACTCCTCGCCGATCCTGGCGCCGTTGAGCACGATGGCGCCGATGCCGATCAGCGCGCCGCGGCCGATGCTGCAGCCATGCAGCATCACCATGTGGCCGATGGTGGCCTCGGCCCCGATCGACAGCGGAAAGCCCGGGTCGGTGTGCAGCACGCAACCGTCCTGCACGTTGCTGCTGGCGCCGATCACGATCGGCTCGTTGTCGCCGCGCACCACGGTGTTGAACCAGACGCTGGCGTCCTCCCCGATCGTCACCTTGCCGAGCACGACGGCGTTGTCGGCCACCCAGTAGCGGCCGCTGGCCGGCACCGCGACGCGGTGGCCGTCAAGCTCGATAGAGCGCCATTGGCGCCGGTCTCCGGGGAATCACGCGTCCTCGAGGTCCATCTCGAGAATGGCCATCTGGAACTGGTAGCAGAGCTCGCCGTCCTCGTTGTCGACGCGTGAGCGTGCCGATGAAATCCTCGCCGACATAGACCTCGGCGGAGTCCTTGATCTTCGGTCGGGCGCGCACCGACAGGGTCTTGGCGCCGAACACCTTGCGCAGATAGGCCTGCACTCGCACCATCTCCTGCGGGTTCACACAACGGTCTCCTTTTCCGGATCGCGGTGGTGCGTCGCTGGCGACTAGCCGCAGCCGCAATCGTCGGGCGCGAGCGCGCTGATCCATGGACGCGCGCGGGCTCGGGGCAGCCGGCAGGCCCGACCACCTTGGCCGGCACGCCCGCAACGGTCGTCTCGCGCGGCACATCCTTCAGCACGACGCTGCCTGAGGCGATGCGGCAGCAATCGCCCACCTTGATGTTGCCCAGCACCTTGGCGCCGGCGCCGATCATGACGTTGGCGCCGATCTTGGGATGCCGGTCGCCGGTCTCCTTGCCGGTCCCGCCGAGCGTCACGCCCTGCAGGAGGGAGCAGTTGTCGCCGACGGTGGCGGTCTCGCCGATCACGATGCCGGTGCCGTGATCCAGCATGATGCCGATGCCGATCCGCGCCGCCGGGTTGATATCGACCGCGAAGATGCGCGAGCTTTGGCTCTGCAGGTAGAGCGCGAAGTCGCGGCGGCCCTTGCTTCAGCAGTTCGTGTGCGAAGCGATGCGTGACGAGCGCGTGGAAGCCCTTGAAGTAGAGCAGCGGCTCGATGTAGCGGCTGCAGGCCGGATCGCGATCGTAGACAGCCGCGAGATCGGCCCGGAACGCGCGCCCGAGTTCCGGGTGGTCCTCCAGCACCTGGTCGAACGTCTGCCCGATCAGCCCCGCATCGACGTCGGAGTGGTTCAGGCGCTGCGCCAGGCGATGGCAGACCGCGTCCTCGAGCCGCGACTGGCTCAGAATGGTCGCATAGATGAAGCCCCCGAGCGCCGGCTCGCTGCGCGCCGCCTCCTCGGCCTCGCGCCGGATCTCCTGCCAGATCGGATCGACGGTCGCGACGTTGGCCGTGGGCGTCCTCTGCGATGTACGAGACATGCTTGTCTCCTGGATGGGATCAGTCTCGCAGGCCACCCGGGCAACGCACGGGCAGCACGCTTGCCAAGCAGGTAATGAGGCCCAATGGTCAAGTCAATGCATGGCGCTGAGCCTGCGGTGCACGGCACGGCCCCATACCCGAGGCACCGCGATCTCCAGAGCCAGGCAAAGCTGAGCCGGCCTACGCCCTTCCGCTCGGCCTCGATCTGACTCGACCGCCTTGGACCAGGAAATCGGCCATCGCCTTGCGCAGCTCGGCATCGGACACCGCCACCGCCCTTGTCGGTGAAATCCTTGCGGATCTTCTGGAACACGTCCTCATCGCCCTTGGTGGTCAGATCGGCCTTGCGCACCGCCTTGATGTAGTCCTGCGACCTCCGGCCCCGACAGCCCGAGCTTGCCGGCCGCCCACTCGCCGATCAGCTTGTTGCGGCGCTGCTCGGACCTGAATTTCAGCTCCTCATCGAGAGCAAACTTCTTCTCGTAGGACTTCTCGCGATCGTCGAAGGTGGTCATCCAACTCTCCAATCCGGGTGCTTGCTGTTCCCGAAGTGTTCCTATACAGACCCCGAGGTGTGTGGCCGTTTGAGGGCCGCCAGACGCCAGAGCCATACCCCGAGGGCGCCGGCGAGATCAACCAATGCGCCCTTTAACTAGCAATCCCGGGTACGTGCTCGACGGCAAGTCGACATTGTTTCTGATCTGCCCATCGGCTAGTGTCGCAAGCCAATTCCCGACGCGAGCCGGACTATTGCACGCGCTGCAGCGACGAAAGATGACGCGCTGCAAAATTGATCAGGGGAACAGTCGTCCGGAGCACCGATCCAGCCTATATACGTCGCGCTCCAGCACTTATGAAGCCATCGTGGGGACAACAAGAATGAACAAAAGGCGTCGCGTGTACGAGGGCAAGGCCAAGGTGCTCTACGAGGGCCCTGAGCCCGGCACGCTCATTCAGCACTTCAAGGACGATGCGACGGCCTTCAACAACAAGAAGCACGCCCTCATCGAGGGCAAGGGCGTGCTCAACAACCGCATCTCCGAGTACATCTTCGCCAAGCTCGGCGAGATCGGCGTGCCCGACGCATTTCGTGCGCCGGCTCAACATGCGCGAGCAGCTGATCCGCGAGGTGGAGATCATTCCCCTCGAGGTCGTCGTGCGCAACGTCGCTGCCGGCTCGCTGGCGACACGCCTGGGACTGGAAGAGGGCAAGCCGCTGCCCCGCTCGATCATCGAATTCTACTACAAGAACGATGGCTCGGCGATCCAATGGTGACAGAGGAGCACATCACCGCCTTCGGCTGGGCAACGCCGCAGGAGATCGACGAGGTCATGGCGCTGGCGTTGCGCGTGAACGACTTCCTCGTCGGGCTGTTCCTGGGGGTCGGCATTCGCCTCATCGATTTCAAGATGGAGTTCGGCCGCCAGTGGGACAACGAGCAGATGCACATTCTGCTGGCCGACGAGATCAGCCCCGACTGCTGCCGCCTCTGGGACGTAGCCACCTCCAACAAGCTCGACAAAGACAGGTTCCGGCGCGACCTCGGAGGTGTGCTGGAGGCCTACCAGGAAGTTGCCCGCCGGCTCGGCGTTCTGACCGAGAATCCGCGGCCCAAGGGCAGCGGACCGGTGCTGGTCAGCTCGAAGCCTAGTTGACCAGTGCCCGGGACGCTTCGCCACTTGCGCGCAAGTGCTTTCGGGTGCATCTGCCGGGCGGAGCGCCACGGCGCGCGCGGGGAATTGCATGCAGGCACGCATCAAGATAACCCTGAAGCACGGCGTTCTGGATCCGCAAGGCAAGGCCATCGAGAACGCCCTTGCCAGTCTCGGTTTCAGTGGTGTCGAACGAAGTGCGGCAAGGTAAGTATATCGAGGTCGACTTGGTCGAGCAGGACGAGGCGAGGGCACGCGTTCAGGTGGAGAAGATCTGCAAGGACCTGCTCGCCAATACTGTCATCGAGAACTACGCGTACGAGCTGGTGAAATGACACCGATCGCGCGCCGTGTGACAGGCTTCGCCGTCGTGGTCTTACTCGCGACAGCGGCGAGCACTGTCGCCATGATGTATGCGAGGCCGGCCACTGCGCAGGCGTCAGTTGCCACCAAGACTTTTTCCAACGAGCACTACCGCTACACGGTGGCCTTGCCTGCCGGATGCCGCCATGAGGAAGGGCCGGGCACGGTCGACGCCGTGTGCTCGGCTGATCTTGACCCGGAACGCAGCGCGCAAGTCAGCAACGCCACCGCGCTGGTCATGGAGGTGAGCGCCGAGATCGTGGCCGGCGATGTCGGCAAGTCGCCTACGGACCTGGCGCTGGCTTACGGCGAGGCCACTTTCCGGGACGAGCTGCCGGAAGCGATCTGCGGCGAGTCCGACAGGAGCCGTGTCAAGATCGGCGATGTCAGGCAGACGACGCAGGAGTACCGGCTGATGTACGCGGCCGATGTCACCTGCGCCGAGGTGAAGTTCCTTCAGATTGGGGAGCGGCGCGCATCGGTGCGCTACCTCATTGGCCCCGACGCTCGCTACCGCCTGGTCGCTCGTGCGCCGACCGACGATTTCGCCAGGCAGAAGCAGGCAATCGAGGCATTCTTCGACAGCTTTCGCGTCCTTCCAGCCCGAAAGTAGATTGCATGAAAGCAGCCGTCATCGTCTTTCCCGGGGTCCAATTGCGATCGGGATGTAAAGGTCGCGTTGGAGAAGGTAACCGGCGGCGAAGTTCGCATGGTCTGGCATGCCGACGCCGCCGTGCCCGAAACCGACCTGATCGTGCTGCCAGGCGGCTTCGCTTACGGAGACTACCTCCGCACCGGCGCCATGGCGGCGCACTCGAGGATCATGCGCGACGTCGTGGCCAAGGCGCGGTCGGGTACGCCTGTCCTTGGCATTTGCAACGGGTTTCAGGTCCTCTGCGAGGCCGGCCTGTTGCCGGGAGTATTGATGCGCAATGCGTCGCTGAAATTCGTTTGTCGCGACGTGTTCCTCAAGGTCGAGCGGATCGACACGCCGTTCACCAGCCGCTTCGGCAGGGGCACGATCGTGCGCATGCCGATCGCACATGGCGATGGCAACTATTTCGCTGACCAGGCAACGCTCGACCGCCTGGAGGGTGAGGGCCTCGTCGTATTCCGTTACGTCGATGGAGAAGGCAATGCCACAGCCGCGGCCAATCCTAACGGCGCGCAGCGCAATATCGCCGGCATCTGCGACGAGCGCCGTCGCATCCTCGGTATGATGCCCCATCCCGAGCGCCTCTTCGAACCCCTGCTTGGCGGCACCGACGGCCGCAAGGTGTTCGAGAGCATCGTTGAGCGCGTAGCGGCCTGAGTGCCGTCTCGCTGGTCGCCGCCCTTCCCGAAGACACGCCGCATGCAAAAAGCGACGACCGAGCATCACTCCAAGAAGGCTGCGCTCGCTTTCATTTTCGTGATGGTGGTGCTCGACGTGATGGCGATCGGCATCATCATCCCGGTGCTGCCAAAGCTCGTCGAGAGCATGGTGGGCGGCGACACATCCAGGGCCGCCGAGATCTTCGGTATCTTCGGGACCGCCTGGGGGCTCATGCAGTTCTTCTTCTCTCCGATCCTAGGCGCGCTGTCGGACCGATATGGACGCCGCCCCATCGTTCTCTTCTCGACCCTGGGTCTGGGTCTCGACTACATCCTGATGGCCGTGGCTCCCACCCTCGCCTGGTTGTTCCTGGGGAGGATCATTTCCGGCATCACGGCTGCAAGTTTTTCCACGGCCAACGCGTATATCGCAGACGTCACGCCGCCCGATCAGCGGGCCGGCGCCTTCGGGCTGATCGGTGCCGCTTTCGGCATCGGCTTCGTGCTGGGGCCGGCGCTCGGCGGCGTCCTCGGTCAATTCGATCCCCGGCTGCCGTTCTGGGTCGCCGCAGCTTTGAGCCTCGCCAACGCAGCCTACGGCTACTTCGTGCTCCCTGAATCGCTGCCTCCCGAGCCGGCGCATGCGCTTTGCCTGGTCGCGCGCCAATCCGATCGGCTCGCTGCGCCTGCTGACCCGGCGTCGCGAGCTCCTGGGCCTCGCGGGCGTAGCCTTCCTCTACCACCTCGCCCATGTCGTGCTGCCCGCGGTCGCGGTGCTGTACACAAGCTATCGCTATGGCTGGGACAGCATCACGATGGGCCTCACGCTGGCGGCGGTGGGCGTGGCGGCAGGCGTTGTACAGGCCGGCTTGATACGTCCGATCATGAGTTGGCTGGGTGAACGCACCACGCTCGTCATGGGCCTTCTGTGCGGGATGACGGGGTTTGCGATCTACGGCCTGGCGACCACCGGGACCGGTTTCTGGGCCGGCATTCCCGTCATGGCCCTTTGGGGCGTAGGGGGCGCCGCCGCAATGGGCATCATGAGCCGGCTCGTCAACGGTTCCGAGCAGGGTCAGCTGCAGGGCGCAAACTCGAGCCTGATTGCTCTGGCGGGCCTGACCGGACCTTATCTTTTCAGCTACGTCTTCGCCCGTTCCATCGATCCGGCGACCACCTGGCATCTGCCGGGCGCGGCGTTCCTGCTGGCGGCGGCAATGTTGCTCGTCGCAGCCGTGCTCGCCTGGTGGGTGACGCGGCCTGTGCACGCGTCACCGGCGACATAGGACTCTCTGCTTCCTGCCCGATATAAGCTCGCAAGACCAACGCGAACACTCTCGCAAGATCAGCCGCATGGACGTCAGAGCTAACGCCGCCATTACGCCGGATGTGGTCGCCCAGCACGGCCTCACGCCCGACGAGTATAAGCGGTTGCTCGGCATTCTAGGCCGCACACCCTCGCTGACCGAGCTCGGCATTTTCTCGGTGATGTGGAGCGAGCACTGCTCCTACAAATCCTCGCGGGTGTGGCTCGGCAAGTTGCCGACCAAAGGTCCGCAGGTGATCCAGGGGCCGGGCGAGAATGCCGGCGTCGTCGACATCGGCGATGGTGACGCCGTCGTCTTCAAGATGGAGAGCCACAACCATCCCTCCTTCATCGAGCCCTACCAGGGCGCGGCAACCGGCGTCGGCGGCATCATGCGCGACGTGTTCACCATGGGCGCCCGGCCCATCGCCAACCTCAACGCCCTTCGCTTTGGCGATCCCGCTCATCCCAAGACCCGGCATCTTCTGGCAGGAGTGGTGGCGGGCATCGGCGGGTACGGCAACTGCACGGGCGTGCCGACGGTTGGGCGGCGAGACCAACTTCGACGCCGGCTACAACGGCAACATCCTCGTCAATGCGATGTGCATAGGCCTGGCAAGGGCCGACCGGATATTCTACTCGGCCGCCAAGGGCGTCGGCCTGCCGGTCGTCTACGTCGGATCCAAGACCGGGCGCGACGGGATCCACGGCGCCACCATGGCCTCCGCCGAGTTCGACGACAAATCCGCCGAGAAGCGCCCCACGGTGCAGGTGGGCGATCCCTTCACCGAGAAGCTGCTGATCGAGGCGTGCCTGGAACTGATGGCAAGCGATGCGATTGTCGCCATTCAGGATATGGGCGCGGCAGGGCTCACCTCCTCCACCTCGGAGATGGCGGACAAGGGCGGCGTCGGTATCGAGCTCGAGCTCGACCGCGTGCCGCAGCGCGAAGCCGGCATGACCGCCTATGAGATGATGCTCTCCGAGAGCCAGGAGCGCATGCTCTTGATCCTCAAGCCCGGGCGCGAGGAGGAAGCGCACGCAATCTTCAAGAAGTGGGGCCTCGACTTCGCCGTCATCGGCCACACCACCGATACCGGCCGCATGATCGTCAAGCACAAGGGCGAGGTGGAAGCGGATTTGCCGGTGGCGACGCTGGCCAACTCCGCTCCCCGGTACGAGCGCCCCTGGGTGCCGACCGATCCGCCTAAGATGATCCTGCCCGAATGGCTGCCGGCCCCAAATAGCATCCTCGGAACACTCAAGACCATGATGGGTGGTCCGCACCTATCATCCCGGCGCTGGATCTGGGAACAGTACGATCACATGGTGATGGGCGATACCGTGCAGCGCCCCGGTGGCGACGCGGCGGTCGTGCGCGTGCATGGCACCACCAAAGGCATCGCTGCGACATGCGATGTGACACCGCGCTACGTTCTGGCCGATCCGGTCATGGGTACCAAGCAGGCGGTGGTGGAGACTTGGCGCAACCTGATTGCCGTCGGCGCCGATCCGCTCGCCATCACCGACAACATGAACTTCGGCAATCCCGAGCGACCCGAGGTGATGGGCCAGTTCGTCGGCGCGGTGCAGGGCATGAAGGAAGCCTGCGAGGCGCTGAAGTACCCGGTCGTGTCTGGCAATGTGTCGCTTTACAACGAGACCAACGGCGTCGCCATTCCTCCCACCCCTGCGATCGGCGGCGTGGGCCTGGTGCCCGATGTCGAGCGCATGGCCAAGATCGCCCTCGTTGCAGAGGGCAATTTGCTGGTGGTGATCGGCCGCGAGGTCGGCCACCTCGGCCAGAGCGTCTACCAGCTAACCGCGACTGGAAAGGCCGAGGGCGCACCTCCGCCCGTAGACCTGGCCGACGAGATCAAGGCTGGAAACCTGGTTCGCTCGCTCATTCGCGAAGGCAAGGTGGAGGCCGTGCACGACGTCAGCGATGGCGGTCTCCTGGTGGCGATCGCAGAAATGGCATTGGCCGGCGGGTTGGGAGTCCAGTTGTTCCCCTACGAGGGCAGGCTTCCCGCGCATGCGGCCTGGTTCGGTGAGGATCAGGGGCGGTATGTGCTGGAAGCGAGCCCTGAGCTCGCGGAGGAGATCATCGAGCGTGCGCGCCTGCTCGCGCTTCCTGCGCGCGTTGTGGGGCGCGTAGGCGGTGAAGGCTTGCTGCTCAAGAGCGAGGCGCCCCTGTCACTCGCCGATCTCCGCGCCGCGCACGAAGCCTGGCTGCCGCAGTACATGGCTTCGCCGTAGAGAATGTTGTTCGCTTAATGTTCTTGGCGCCGGGCGTATCCCCTGCTAAGTTGCATAGATGAGCGAACAGATCACGGACTTGGTTCTTGAGCACGTGCGGCTCGGCTCGATGGAAAGGCACATCGCCGGCTTGCACATTTCGGATGTCAGCCAAAATGCCGAGTTCGACCGGCTCAAGAACCGGCTGGATCGCGTTGAGCGGCGCCTGGAACTCAGCGACAGCTGAGTGGCCTTTGGGGCGCGGCATCTCCTATGATGCCAGCAAAGAAGAGCGATATTGCTGGAGAGTTCCCGTCTCATGCCGATGGATGCCAAAGAGATCGAGCGGCTCATCAAAGAGCGCCTGCCCGACGCCGAGGTGACGATCCGCG
Organism: uncultured Alphaproteobacteria bacterium; assembly: GCA_963724565.1. GTDB lineage: Bacteria > Pseudomonadota > Alphaproteobacteria > Rhizobiales > Hyphomicrobiaceae > AWTP1-13. Next base: position 96,248 of record CAVRVK010000017.1, on the reverse strand, counting down.
ACCTCGCGGGCGACGGCGATCACTATGCCGCCCATGTTGTTACCCGCGAGTTCCTTGGCAAGACGCGCCTGCAGCAGCACAAGATGATCTACGAGGCCTTGCAGGGGCGCATGGGCGGGGTTTTGCACGCACTCGCGCTGACCACCGCACCGCCGAAAGGTTGACATCAGTTGCTAGTTGCCCACATTTCGTGGGTCAGGTCCGCACACGCGGGGAAGCCGAAGAAAGGTCGCTCATGAGCCAGCAAGCCGTCCAAGACTGGATCCGCAAGACCGTTGCCGACAACGATGTCGTGCTCTTCATGAAGGGTACCCAGAACTTTCCGCAGTGCGGTTTCTCGGCCCAGGTGGCCCAGATCCTCGGGCACCTCGGCGTCGCCTACAAGGACGTAAATGTGCTGGACAGCTTGGAAGTACGCGAGGGCATCAAGGTGTTCTCCAACTGGCCCACCATTCCCCAGCTGTACGTCAAGGGCGAGTTCGTCGGGGGCTGCGACATCATCCGCGAGATGTTCCAGGAAGGTGAGCTGCAGCAGCTACTCGACGCGAAGGGCATCACCCACGACACCGCCAAACTGACGGCGTAACAACCCTGCACAGGCCCGCCAGCCAAACCCGACATAATGCCGCCGCCTGTCCGCCTAGGATGGGCGGCGTGTGTTTTTCGGGAACGCCGCGGTCGTGACGCTTGGTGGCCGTCGTTTTCTGCTGGGCTCAGCTTTGATAGCCGCGAGCGTGTGCCTCGCGCTCGGCGTTAGCCTGCCGATCATCAAGCTCACCAAGTTCGTATTCTTTTCCTATGAGCACTCGCTGATTTCAGCCGTCAATGCGCTCATCCGTTCGGGCCAAGTGTTTGTCGGCGTCGTCATGTTGGTGTTCGGCATCTTCCTGCCCGTCATGAAACTCCTGTACCTGCTCCTCCTTGCCGCACTGCCTCAGCCCGAGCTGGTCCGTCTCTCGCGCCAGCTTCGCGCGCTCGAATGGCTCGGCAAGTGGTCGATGCACGACGTGCTGGTGCTGGCACTTGCAATCTTCTTCGTGAAGCGCCACGGCCTGTTCGATGCCAGCAGTCTCGCCGGCCTCTATTTCTTCTCCGCTTCCGTGCTGCTGATGATGCTCGCTTACGCGTGGCTGAAGAATGACGGCAGAGCAATGGCGCCTGCGCAGGCCGCGAGGCCGGGATATCCCACACCCATGCGCGGTCTCGCATTCGGACTCCTCATCATTCTCGCTACCGTGTCCTTCGCCCTCGGCGTGATGCTGCCCGCCATCAGTTTCACTACCGTCTACGTCTGGACCAACCAGCATTCGGTCGCCACTATCATCTGGGCACTGTACACGAACGACGAGCTGTTCCTCTGCTTCGTGATCTTTCTTTTCTCGATTCTGTTCCCCTTCTTGAAGCTGGTCTACCTCTTGACCCTTATCGCCACGCCCGATCTGCCCAAACAGTTCCGCGCCCGATCGATCGCTGCCATGGAATGGCTCGGGCGCTACTCGATGACCGACGTGATGGTGCTGGCGCTGGTCATCTTCTACATCAATGCCTCGGGATACTCTGAGGCAACGGTTCTCCCAGGCGTCTACTTCTTCGCAGCATCTGCAGTGCTGACGATGCTCGCCTACGGCTGGGCGAACTCAATTGGACCCGGGGTATCGTCGCAGCCCCCGAGCCTGCAAGCCCGGCTCGAGACCTTGGCTGATCCAGACAAGACGTTTGCGCGGTGAACAGCAGAGTGCCGGCCTATCGCTCGCGCGCGGCCCGGCGCGCCCTCAATTCATGCACAAAGCGGCGCAGCTGACCGGCAAACTTGCTCGCAGTCGCCCGCATTGCCGCCTGCAGCTGCAGAAGGATAGGGCGCCAGGCCCGCCACTGTGCTGCCCAGGCCCGCCTTGCCCGCTCCTTCCACACTCGGGCCACGCGCCACACCAACGAGTTGCGCACGTACGCCACCAGCCCCTCTTTCCACGGCATGAAGCGCTCGTAGCACCACGCGAACCAGTCGATCTGCATCAGCGCCGGCTGGGTGAGTATGAACAGCCTCGCCACCAGCGCGGTGGCAACTACCTTGGCAGCAGCGAACAGAAGGGCGGCCAGAACGAGCTGCCCCTTGGCGATGAGAAACAGCGCCAGAAACTTCAAGGGCAGCAGCACCACCGTGGGTAGTGCGAAAACGAACAGAGCCGCGTACGGTGGCAGGCGCGCTAATCCCGTCTCCAGCTGTGCCCACGGCCGCCAGCGCGCCAACCTGCCGAGCAGATCGCTTAGCGGCCGCCAACCCCATTCCTCGAGCAGAATGAGGAGGGCGAGAGCGATTTGCAGACCAGTGCGAAGGACCGGTTTTGCCGTCTGCCAAAAGGCCCGCAAGACGGGACCCGCGCGCCGGACGCCTTGATTGGCCGCGAGCACGGTGCGCTGCCGACACGGCCGCAATTGTTCCCGCAGCCGGCTCCACGCACCCTGCCCTTTGTCTTCGGGGTTCATTTGTGCACTTCCGGGGAGCCTCTTGAGGCTACCTGTTGGTCGCTAATCCTCCTATTGGCGAAATAAGTTCGCATTGGACAATTAAGAAGCGTTACGGGCTGTTGGGCCGCCCAGCTGCCCTTCTCGCCAACCCGATCCAGAATTCTGCACTGCTGTGTCACGCAGGTGACTGCCGATGTGCGTCAAGAGCACTAATGTGTATGCACACTTGATATTACGCGGAGGGGATGGGACCGTCGTAGTAGTCGGGTTGTTGGTTTCGGTGCGGACAACCATTCCAAACGATCCGCTGCGGCATTGCGGCCGTGGCGGATCATCCGTTTAGGCACCATTGCAAATCCCCCCGCAGCCAGCCTCACGTTGCAGACGCCAGCGGGTCACCGATATCGCTTGCAGCGTTGCCGAGCCCACCGGGAAGGGTGGCGTCACGCTCGAGCCGGCCGTCCTTGATCCGCTCCCCTTCCTGAGCCAGCACTTCCGCCAACTGTTCACGCGCCTTCTCGGCCTGGCGCTGGCGGTTCCATAGACTGGCGTAGAGACCGCCCTGTGCCAGCAGCTGACCATGTGTGCCCTGCTCGACCAGGCGTCCGCCATCGAGCACGATGATGCTGTCCGCGCCGACGATGGTCGACAGCCGGTGGGCGATGACGAGCGTGGTCCGGTCCTTGGCAACCTGATCGAGCGCGTCCTGGATCTCTTTTTCCGTGTGGCTGTCGAGGGCGCTGGTCGCCTCGTCCAGCATCAGTATCGGCGGGGCCTTGAGGATGGTACGCGCAATGGCAACGCGCTGCTTCTCGCCACCCGAGAGTTTGAGCCCCCGCTCGCCGACCATGGTGCCATAGCCGTCCGGCAATGCGCGGATGAAGCCGTCGATTTGCGCCATGCGCGCCGCTGCGTACACCTCGTCCGGGCTGGCGTCGGGGCGGCCGTAGCGAATGTTATAGAGGATGGTGTCGTTGAACAGCACCGTGTCCTGCGGCACCACGCCCATCGCTGCGCGCAGCGACTCCTGCGTGACGTCGCGGATATCCTGCCCGTCGATTGTCACGCGGCCGCCGGCCACATCGTAGAAACGCAGCAGAATGCGCGACACCGTCGACTTGCCGGCGCCCGAGGGGCCGACGATGGCCACCATCTTGCCGGCCGGCACCTCGAACGACAAACCGTCGAGGATGGTTCGCTCGGGGTCGTAGCAGAATTTGACGTTGTCGAACCGAATGGTTCCGCCCGTGACCTCGATCTCCCGCGCCCCCGGCCTGTCCGCCACTTCCGGCGCCACCGCCAGTACATCGATCATGCGCTCGATGTCGATCAGCGATTGCTTGATCTCGCGATACACCATGCCCATGAAGTTGAGCGGAATGAACAGCTGGAGCAGCAGCGCGTTCACCATCACGAACTGGCCGACGCTGGCCCGACCCGCCGCCACGTCGAGGCCTGCCATAACCATGCATAGCGTTAGCGCGCCCGTGAAGATGGTCGCCTGGCCCGCGTTGAGCACAGCGAGCGAGGTGTAGGCCTTGATGCTGGCCCGCTCGTATGCGGCCATCGATTGATCATAGCGGCGAGCCTCTCGCTCCTCGGCACCGAAATATTTGACCGTCTCGTAGTTGAGCAGGCTGTCGATCGCCTTGGTGTTGGCCTCGCTGTCACTCTCGTTCATGGTGCGGCGAATCTTGATGCGCCAGTTGGTAGCCTGCACGGTGAACCACAAGTAGAGAACGATCATCGTCAATACGGTGACGACGTAGCGCCAATCGAACTCCCAGGCGCAGACCGCCAGCACCAGCCCGAACTCGACGATCGTGGGCACGAATGTCATCAGCACCATGCGGGAGATATTCTCGATGCCGAGCCGACCCCGCTCTAAAACGCGCGTCAGACCGCCTGTCTTGCGCTCCAGGTGGAAGCGCAGCGACAACTGGTGCATGTGCCGGAACGCGTTGAGTGCCAGCTTGCGCACCGCGTGCATCGCCACCTTGGCGAACATGCCCTCCCGCACCTGCACCAGTAGCGTCATGGTGATGCGCACTACGCCGTAGAGCACGATGGCCAGAACCGGGGCGCCCACCAGCCACGAAGACCCTCCGGTATCCGGCTGGCCGCCTCCGGCCGCTGCCACCAACGCATCCGTGGCCCACTTGAAGGTGAAAGGCATGGCCACAGTGACGAGCTTGGCCAGCAGCATCAGCGCCAGCGAAAGAACCACGGTGGCCTGCAGGTCCGGCCGGTCGGCGGGCCACACGTAGGGGCCGAGCGTCTTGAGCACGCGCCAGTTGCTGGAGGGCCCCTCGAGACGTGCCATCGATCGGGCGAATAGGCCGCGGGAGACTGCCTGGAGGGGTCGTTGCATGCACGAGGCTTTAGCCCCCGCCGCGGCCCTTGTCGATCCGTGCCCGGCTCGACAGAGCAAAGGCGGAGGGACCTGCTGGCCCGTGCACCAGACTACATGCGTAGTTGCGGCAGATAAATCCGCTGGCAGGCGTAGATCCTGTTGGGATTGGCTATTCTGCTGCGGTTGGCGGCGTGTATGGCCTCATAGCGCAGCGCCCGGCCATAGTGGCGCTGGGAGATCTCGGAGAGCGTGTCACCGCTCTGTACGACGTACCAGCCGGGCAGGGTTGCGGCACCCCCCGCTTGCGGACACAACGCGTTCACTTCCCTCGGCTGATTGGCTGGAGGTACGGGCGGCCTTTCAGGCTTGGCCAGTTTGGCCGCATTGGCATCGGCGAGTTTCTTGGCCTCCGCGGCCTCAGCCGCTTCCTTGGCGGCCTTTGCTTGCTTTTCCGCTTCGACTTTCTTGGCTTCGGCGACAACCTTTGCCTGCTTGTCGGCCTCGGCCCTCTTCGCCTCGGCGTCGGCCTTTGCCTGCTTCTCCGCCTCGACCTTCTTGGCCTCGGCAGCAGCCTTTGCCTGTTTGTCCGCCTCGGCCCTCTTCGCCTCGGCGTCGGCCTTTGCCTGCTTCTCCGCCTCGGCCTTCTTGGTCTCGGCAGCAGCCTTTGCCTGCTTCTCCGCCTCGGCCTTCTTGGCCTCGGCAGCAGCCTTTGCCTGCTTCTCCGCCTCGACCTTCTTGGCCTCGGCAGCAGCCTTTGCCTGCTTGTCCATCTCGGCCCTCTTCGCCTCGGCTTCGGCTTTTGCCTGCTTCTCCGCCTCCATCTTCTTGGCCTCGGCAGCAGCCTTCTCTGCTTCGTTCACCGCTTTGGAGCCGTCGGCTTTCTGCCCGGGATCGGCTTTGGCGGGCTTCGCGGCGTCAGCTACACGCTTGTCGGCCTCCGCGCGACGCACTTCAGCCAACTTGCGCTCCTCGCCCGGCTTCTTCGCATCACCTACCTGGGTCGTAGCCGCTTCCACCTTGGGCGGGGCCTGTCTTGCCGGCGGAGATTGGGCCGGCCGCTCGCCTTCCGATTTCTTGGCAGAGGATTGGCTCGAGCCGGCCTTCTTTTCCGCCTCCGCCACCGGGTCCCATGGCTGGGATCGCACGGAGCCGCCCGCCAGCATGCCCATGAGCGCCTGGAACTGTTCGACTCGAGCGCCACAGCCAGCTCAAGGGCGAGGTGCTGCTATCATCCCGCTTTGTTGCGGTTGGCACCCCCTTTTTGGGGGCCGCCTGCGCCAGGCGCTGGCGCTCTAGGATGACGCTGAACTCCTTGGTGGCCGCCTCCGCCAAGCCAGCCGCCCGATCTGCCAGCGCGTCTTGGCCAGTCCCCTTCGCCAGCGCAATTGGCGCCAGGTGCAATGCCGCAACGACAGTTGCTGCGGCAGCCATGGTCCTGAAATATCCGCTTAGTAGAAAGCCCTGCATACCACCGCGTCTCCTTGGGCGCTCAAGGCTGAAGCCGGCACGGCTGTGCCGCCAGCCGCTATGGTGTGTCGGAGAGTTGTACCGATGTGCTACATGTGCCCGTTAACCGCAGCTTGTAAGCTTAACCAGATTGCGGCATTCCCGCAAACCGCTGCCTGGGATGCACTGCCCTCGACCGTCGCGGGGAACGCCGCAATTCGGCCCTGCCAGGGACCGTAGGCTTTACGTAGCCTGGCAATACGCCAACAACAGCAAGAGCAAGGCATCTGCATGGGAGACCGCCGCCGGAAAATTGCCCCCGACGGGCTGCACACACGGCAAAAAGCAACAAACGGAGCCGGCAACGAAACTCCCTCCGTCCGCAACGTCTGCGTCTACTGCGGCTCCAACAGCGGCATCAATCCCGCCTACACCGAGGCGGCACGCTCGCTCGGCCGTCACATGGCCAAGGCCGGAGTAGGCCTCGTCTACGGCGGCGGCGGCCTTGGCCTCATGGGGGAACTCGCGCGCACGGTCCTCGCTGCAGGCGGGCGCGTGACCGGCATCATTCCCGCCTTCCTGTCGAAGAAGGAGCGCATGCTGCGCGATGCGCACGAGATGATCGTGGTCGACGACATGCATCAGCGCAAGAAGCTGATGTTCGACAAGTCTGACGCATTCGTGGCGCTGCCCGGCGGCATCGGCACGCTGGAGGAATTGGTCGAGCAGCTGACCTGGGCGCAACTCGGGCGCCACAACAAGCCGATCGTGCTGGTGAATATCGAAGGGTTTCTGGAAGCCCCTCCTCGATTTGCTCGGTCATATGCGCAGCGAAGAGTTCATCCGGCACACCATGGAAGTGCGCTTCATCACAGTGAGCAGGCGCCGAGGACGTGCTGGACGCCGTGCTCGCGTGGGCCAAAGCACACCGGCGGGAGGCCGAGGCCACGCTCAGCGACAAGTTCTAAGCGCTCGGCACCCGGCTGCGTTGGGCGGCGAAGCCGGCAGGTGCGCTTTGCTCAAGCTTCGGCGCGTCCTATGCTGTCCCGCATCTGGGCGCCCGAGGCAACACGAGCATGACGCCATTCCTGGACCCCGACAGCCACCGCGCCCACAAGGCGCGCAACACGTTGCACTCGATTGCTGCTGGTCGCAGGCTTGGGGTTGCTCACGGGCTTCTCCGCCTGGTTGCTCTGGGGCGGAATGGGTGTGGCCGTCACCCTGGTCGCAATCGGTGTCATCTACGCCTACGCCCCGCGGCTGCCGCCCGGAGATCGTGATGCGCATCTATCGCGCCCGCCGCCTCGACCCCGGCACTGGCGCCCCGATCGTGCACATCGTCGACGTGCTCAGCGACCGCGCGGAACTACCTGCCCCGCCGACGATCTACATCATTCCCAGCATGACGCTCAACGCCTTCGCCACCGGCACGCCCGAGAAGGCGGTGATCGGGGTCACGGAAGGGTTGCTGCGACGCCTCACGCTCAACGAGCTCGCCGGCGTGCTGGCGCACGAGATCAGTCACGTCCGCAACAACGACCTCACCGTCATGGGTCTGGCCGACGTCATGACGCGCTTCACCCAAGTGCTCTCCTACCTGGCCCTGTTCCTGGCGCTGTTCAACCTGCCGGCCTTCCTGCTGGGCGATGCGGAAATCTCCCTGCTGGGCCTCGCTCTGCTCTATCTCGCCCCCACCGTCGGCAGCCTGATCCAGCTCGCGCTTTCGCGCACGCGCGAGTACGACGCCGATCTGGAGGGCGCCAGCCTCACCGGCGATCCGGAATCGCTGGCCTCCGCACTGGAGAAGCTCGAGCGCTATCAGGGCCGCTTCTGGGAGGACATGACGCTGCCGGTTCCCGGTCGCCGCATTCCCCACCCGTCGCTGCTGCGCTCGCACCCGTCAACCGAGGAACGGATAGCGCGCCTGCGTGCACTGCAGGGGCGTCCGATGCTGCCCCATATCCCGATCGCCGAAGAGCCCATGGCGTCGATGCTCGGGCCTCGGCCCCATGGCCATGCGCCCGCGCTATCGCTGGACCGGGGTGTGGTACTAGCGCGTCCACGTGTGCTCTCGAGCGCATCGCCTACGCACCCAAAGCGCCCTAACACGCACCCGTCAAACGAGCTATAAACGAGCAGTCTCGCCGGAGTTGTTCGCACTCACAAACCGGACCGGCCACCCCATGATTACGAGCCGCGACCGCATTCTGACGACACACGTCGGCAGCCTGCCGCGCAACGACGCGCTATCCGATCTGCTGATCAAGCGCGAGGCCGGCGAGGCCTACGACGAGGCGCAGATCGACAACGAGATGGACAAAGCCGTCCGCCACGTTGTGGAGAAACAGAAGGCGGCCGGCATCGATATCGGCAACGACGGCGAGCAACAGCGGGTCGGTTTCCAGACCTATGTGCCGGCGCGCATGGCGGGCTTCGGCGGCGTCTCCAAGCGGCGGCGCGGGCGCGAGTTCGACGAATTCCCCGAGCTCATGAACTATTTGAAGCACCGCTTTCCCCACGTGAGCAAGCAGCAGAACGCGCCGGAGTGCCAGGGCGACCTCAAGTATCTCGACATCGCCCCGCTGGAGGGCGAGATCGCCCGCTTCAAGCGCGTGGTCGGGGACGCCGGCGCATTCTCCGAGTGCTTCATGACGGCCCCTTCGCCGGGCATCATCTCCTCCACCATGATCAACGCCCACTACGCCTCGCACGAGGCTTACCTCGATGCGATCGCGCGCGAGATGCGGAACGAGTACCAGGCGATCCACAAGGCGGGGCTGATCCTGCAGATCGATGCGCCCGATCTCGCCATGGATCGCACCATGCTCTACCGCGATCTGTCGGATGCCGAGTTCGCCAAGGCGGCGGAGCTGCACGTCGCTATGATCAACAAAGGCATCGAGGGCATCCCGCGCGAGCGCGTGCGGCTGCACATCTGCTACGGCAACTGGGAGGGGCCGCACATCCACGACATCGCGCTGGCGAAGATCCTGCCCGCCCTCTATCAGGCCAATGTCGGCGCGCTGTCGATCGAGTTCTCCAACCCGCGCCATGCCCACGAGTACGAGGCTTTGAAGGCGCATCCGCTGCCGGCCCACATGCTGCTGATCCCCGGCGTGATCGAGACCACGAGCAATTTCGTCGAGCATCCGCAGGTGGTGGCGCGGCGCATCGAGGAAGCAGTGGCAGCCGTCGGCGACCGCGAGCGGGTTATCGCCTCGACCGACTGCGGCTTCGGCACCTTCACCAACCGCGAATGGGTGATAGAGCCCGCCGTGTGGCTGAAGCTGAAATCGCTGCGCGAAGGCGCCGACATCGCCTCGGCGCGGCTGTGGGGCAGCGGCGCCAAGGCGAGGTCGTCGTGGTTCGGTTCGAGGGCCTAGCTATTTCGCCTTCTCGTAGGGGTAGATCAGCGTGCCCGTCGCGAACCGCGGTGGGCCGACGATGGTCTGCACGTTCATGCCCTTGAACTGGTCGAGCTCGTTGCCCTTGATGCCGTGATACTGCACGGCGATGAAGCGCGACTCGGCCCACTCGCCCTGCGCACCGAACTTCACGTCGCCCATGATGGTCTTGAAGGTGGCGGTGCGGAAGTAGGTCGGCGAGCTTCTCGTCATCGAGGCTGTTGGCGCCCTTGATGGCCTGCTCGACGAGCTGCGCGTACGCATAGCCCCAGGTGCCGAGGTAGTAGCCGAGCGGATCGACGCCCTCCGCGCCGGCACGCGCCTGGTACGTGGCCAGGAACTCGTTGACGCCAGGGTACTCCATGGTCTTGGACGGCACCCACGTCTCGTAGTTGGTGATGCCATTGAGCAGGGGTCCGAGCTGTCGCTTGATAGCGGTGGCCTGGATGCCGACCATGGCGCCGCCGACGACCTTCGCCTTGAAGCCGACCTCGTTGATGGCGCGGACGAGGCCAACCGAGTTCGAGCGGGTAGGAGCAGAACACGGCAATGTCAGGATTGGTTGCCTGGATTGCGCGGACGATCGGCGCGAAGTCCGTCGTCGGCGGCGGGTAGGTCTTGTCGTAGACGATCTTGAGCCCAGCCGCCTTGGCATTCTCGCGCGCCCCGTCGCACACGTTGCGTCCGAACTCGGCATCGGCCGCCGCCAGCGAGATCGTCTCGGGCTTCGGGCTCTGCGCCACAACCACGTCGAAGAACGGCTTGGTGAACGCCGGCTTGGGGTTGGGCCCGGTCGGGATCATGGCGAAGTACTTGTCGTACTTGAACTCGCTGTTGACGCCGGTGCCGAACAGCGCCGGGAACACCTTCTTTCTCTGCATCGCGACCGGCATGGCCGGGGCAATCATGTTGGTGGCATAGCCGCTGACGATCATGTCGACCTTGTCGACGTCGAGCAGCTTGGCGTAGAGCGCCGGGCACCGTCGAAGGATTGCTCTGGTCGTCGTAGTAGACGAGCTTGCACCTGGCGGCCGAGCAGCCCGCCTTTCTTGTTGATGTCCTCTTCCCAGATCTTCATGCCGAGCAGCGCCGACTTGCCGTTGGCAGCCGAGCGGCCCGGTCATCGCCATGCCGAAGCCGATCTTGATCGGCTCCTGGGCCTGAGAAACCGCGGCCAAGAAACCACCGAGTGCGATACATAGCGCGGTGCGAGCCGCGACACCCATCATTGTCAGAAGCCTTCCCTGCTTGCGCATGCGAGTCCTCCCATGAGTTTCATTGGCTTCAATTTAGCATCATTGTTTCGGTTTCGAACAACAACCACTGAGGTCGCTCTCGTTCAAGGTCAGAGCTTCTCCTCCCATCATCTGCGGAAGGGACGGGGTAAGCTTCCCACTCGCTTCCCACTGCGCGACGAGCCCCCTGGCCCGCTCGAATGCCCGCTTGAACGACAACTCTTCGCGCAGGGCCTTGTTGAAGTATGCATCGCCAAAGTACGTCCATTCCCGCCTGTCGTCGCAGCCAAAGGAAGTCCGATCGGCACGCGCCGCGGCTATTACCAGCCTCGTTGGGCTCGCCAGCGCCGGTATGAAGCTGCCCGAGTGGCATGCCGACACGACAATCACACTGTTCCGGATGCCAGATCGATCAAGCATCCTCCTGAGCATCGCAGATGATAGGTGCTCGAGCCGTATCCCTGGCATTTCCACTGCCAGCAACGCCGGTCCTCCATGCGACGTCAGGAACAGGAACAGTGTATCCCGGGTCGGGTCCATGAGATGTCCGAGGTGCTGGAGCACGCGGTCGAGGTTCTCCGCGCTGGCCAGGGGCACATCGTTCACGGTGCTGATGTGGTTGATGAGCGCGACGGACCGGCCCCTCGTGCCGAACCGCTCGTTGAACAGCTCTCGGACGGCCACCACCTCGCGCTTGAACACGCCAGCCGGGCCAAAACCCGCAAAGCCCACAAAATAAAGATGACCGGTTGCATCTGCTGCAGGCTGCAGCTCTGCCAAGGCGCGGTCGATGAGTTGGTGTTGTATCGCTAGCGTTGCGTTGCCGTCCGGTCGCGATCCCGGTTGGGCGGTGAGCGGTGCCCCCCCAAGGGCCAGCAGGGCCCCAACAATGACGACAGCCGCGATGGCAGCCCTACGCCTCGCAGTTCGCAACATGAGCATCTGGCCCTCTGGCAACTAGTTCATCGATGGAGGTCGACGCGCCGCAAGGCGCAGCATGGCCACCCCTTATGACAAGTTCAATCGCGCTTCTCGGCACACCCCGTCAATCCGGGTGAGTACAGAGCAAGGCTCGCGCTTTGGCACTAAGCTATTAATATGGAACACTAATCAGAACAGGCCTTAACGTTCTGGTGAGCCTTTCCGGCTACCACTTGGATACTCCCAGCCAGTGGGTGGTAGCTATGAGTCCGCTAGTGCGCGATCCGCAAGCTCGGCCCCATGCCGGAGGGCCTCTTCCCACCTTGCGTCCCACTCCAAGCGGTTGGCGAAAGTGGCGGTAGCGCAGTGAAACACATCCAGCCACACACCCTAGAGGCGCGCGCGTCGGTCGTGCCGACCATGCGCTATCGCGATGTTCGGGCCGCTATCGGGTGGCTGTGCCATGCCTTCGGCTTCGAGGAGCATCGCGTCATCAGAGACGCCAATGGATCGGTGCTCTATGCCCAACTCACGTTCGGCAATGGCATGGTGATGGTGGCTCCGATCCAGGAGACTGCCTTCGGCAAGCTGATGGTGCAGCCCGACGAGATCGGCGGCGTAGAAACGCAAATCTGCTACCTCCACGTCGAGGACGCCGACGCGCACCGGGCTCGGGCTGCTGCCGCGGGCGCAGAGATGGTCTTGGACATCGAGACAGAGGTCAGCACCGGGCGAGGTTATTCCTTCCGTGATCCGGAAGGACACATTTGGAATTTCGGCACCTATGATCCCTGGGCTCTCAAGGCCTCGTCCATGCGGCCGCTGCTACAAAGCCGCCGCGTACAGCGAGCGCTTGCGGTGGCCGCAGTTCTTGTCGGTGCGGTTGCTGCAATCTGCGTGCATGGGCCCACGCGAGCGGCTGCTGGCGACCTCGGCTTAGCGCTGTACGCCAAGGTTGCGGCCGTTATCGAAGCGGCACGGGCAGCTCCCCTGGAGGGCGAGGCCGGCACCGCGGCGTTCGCCCGCGCTCTCGGCGAGACGCGCGAGCAGCTCGCCGTGGAGCGCAGCGCGCGGCTCGCTGCGGATCAGCATTTGAACGAGCTCCGCGAGAAGCTGGCGCTGGTGCGTCGGGCAACCTACCCTCAGGACGAGCTCATGCACGCTCGCCTGGCGCTTAACATCACCGCCCAGAAGCTCGAGCAGGCCCTCGCCGACAAGGAGGCGGCCGAGCGCGGCCTCCAAGAGGCGCGCGAGCTTCTTGCGCAAATGCGCACCTCCAAGGAGGCCTTCGAAAGAGCAGTCAAGGAGGAGCGCGAGCAGTTCTTGCGCAGACGCGCCGCCAGACTGGCGGCGGTGAGAGCTGCTGTAGCGCGCAGGAACGCCGCACCCATTCCCCGTCCCGATAGCCCGTTCTAGAGGGCTATCGCTGCACGTCGCCGGCCTCGCCGACGATCACGAAGGGCGCCCAGAATGACGGCGGCTCTCCTTTCGCGATCAATTGCAACATTGCACCGCGGAACGCCTCTGCACGACCTACCCTGGGATTCGCCGCAAGCGCCGCGAACGTCTTTGTTGTGAGCTCCGCTGCCGCTTCGGAATAGACTGCCCAGTGCGAAACCAGCAGAGCCCGCGCCCCGGCGTAGAAGAATGCGCGGGCCAGGCCCGACAGCGCTTCGGCGCCTTGACCCGATCCCGCAGCCGTATTGCAGGCGGACAGCACGACCCAATCGGCATTTAACGTAAGCGCCGCTATCTCAGATGCCGTCAGCAGACCATCATCAGCCTCGCTCGCAACCGCTGGCGGCGTAAGCACCAGAGCGGGCTCGGCCAAGCCCGAGAGATCGCCGGCCACCAACCCGTGGGTGGCAAAATGGATCACCCGGTACTGGTTGAGGGCCGCCGTTCTCACCCGAGTCTCGGACGCTGCTTCGCGCAGATTGATGGCATCGGGTGTTGCGCCCAACGCCTTACCGATGGCGCGGATTTCCTCGGCGGTATCCGGCAGCGGCGCCAACTCGCGCACCGCACGGATGTCTGCCAGACCATTGCTGCGGTAGAAGCGGGCCGGTGCCGAGCCGAGACGGGCGCCGCGCTGCTTGGGACCACTGGGGCCTTCAAGCACGGGGTCTCCCACACCGAAGAAAGGTCTGGTCGCAGATCCGGAAGGCGCCAGCGTGCGCAAGGCCTGCAACGACTGCACCGAGGGCAGCACGCTCAGCGCATGGCTCTTGATCAGCCACGCCGCATCGCGTAGCGCGTCGGTGTCTGTCTGCGCGCCCGGAGGTGCCGTGATCAGCACCTGAAACGGCACGCTGGTCAGCGGGCCCGTCGGGACTACGATCAGGTGCCGCTTTCCGGTCAGCACGGGCGCCACTGGGCCGAGCACCAGCTTGTACAAGGTGTGTGCGCGCTGCAGGTCGAACCCCTGCACGATGCCCGGCTTGCTGCCCGGGGCGCCTTCCGCGTCGAGTTGGGCCAAAGGATCGAGGCCCTTGCGCAGCCGCGCGACGTGGTCGGCGAGCACGTCGCTTCCCGCATCGATCTCGGCCCACTCGGCGCGCTCGCGGGTCACAGCCCACACGTAGCTTCGGCTGCTGCCAACCAGGATCGCCACCAGCGCCTCGTCACCCTTGAGCAGCGCCTGCACCGCGCTCACCGCCAAGGGCTGCGGCTCGACGAGATCGATATAACCCGGAAACGCGCGGGTGATCTGCGCACGCGCTTCCCTCCCATCCCGCTCGGCGCGGTCGATGTCGTCGCGCAGCGCAGTGCGGCGCGCCGTGAACTGGGCGTAACCGGGCAATGCCTTCTCGGCCGCCTCCATGCGGGCATGGATGGCCATGATCTCGCCGGCCCCCTTGGACGTGACCTGATTGAGCTCGCCGATCTCCTTGCTAATGGCAGTGCGCTCACCATCGGCGCTTTCGCACCCGGCCTTCCTCTGGCCAGCCGGGCAGCGCTCCAGCAGGGCCGTCAGCCGCCGCACCAGCTCGGTCTGACGTTTGATCGCAGGCGCCTGGTCGCGGCTGCGCGCGACGCTGGCCGCGCGAAACTCTGCCAGCGCCGCGCTGTATGTCGGGTTCGCCATCTGCACGGCATACCACTCGGTGAGGAGCTTCTGGTCATCCTCATGCAAGGCGAGTACGCGTTCGGCACTGTCTTGCAGGCGCCTGATGCGCCGCCCAAGGTCGGTATCGCTGGTGCCGAGACGCGCCGTCATCTTGGCGAGTGCCGCCGCTGCCGAGGTCTGCCAGGCGAGCTGGGCCGCCTTGAACGTCTCTTCGATCGTGGCCGCCCTGTCCGATCCCGGCTCTGACCGGAGCTGCCACAGCGCCCGGCACAGCCCCACGAACGTGTCGCGGAAATCCTTGATCTCCTTCTCGACCAGCTTTTTGACGATCGCATAGGACGTATCCTGGCCGGTCAGCAGGCGGATCGCCTCGCGATAGGACGTGCGCGCCTCGGCCCAATTGCTGCGCGCCAGCCCGATGTCCCCCAGGTTGGCGTGGCCGCTGGCAGAGAAGGCGTGATTGGGGCCAACCGTGTCCTGCTTGATCTTGAGGGCGCGGCGGAACAACGGCTCCGCCGCCTCGGGGCGCCCTCGTTTCAGCTGCACCTGTCCCAGCTGCTCGAGCGCGATCGCCACGCTCGCGCTGTCGGCGCCGTAGACCTTCTCGCGGATACGAACTGTCTCGCTGAAATTACGCTCGGCCTCGGGCAACTTGCCCAGCGCCTGATTGATGAGCGCCAACGAGAAATACTGGATCCCCGTCTGCTCATGCTCTGCCCCATACTCGCGCAGAACCAAGGGCAGTGCCTTCTCGGCGAACTGTAGCGCGCTGGCATAGTCGCCAGCCCTCCAAAGAGCTTGCGATGTCTCGCGCAGTTCCTTCAGCTCTTTGGAGGGTTCCTGGGCTTGTGCGGCGCCGCCAAGTACGGCGGCCACCAGCCACGCGGCTACAAGCGCCCAGCGCATGGTTGCCTCCCCCAGGGTCATGCCCCGCCGCCTACTTGCAGCCTGAGGTCAGGTCGCCGGCTCGCGCCACCGGCTTGCCGTTGATGAACACGTTGGGCGCCCCGCCAATCGCAACGCCGCCGCAATTGGTCTTGTCGCCCATGGTTACGGCAGGCTTGCCGTTGACGAACACGTTGGGCGAACCCTGCTCGATGGTGCCGCCGTCGTCGGTTACATCACCTTTGCGTGCGGCGGGCAGGCCGCCAATGCTGGTGTTGCCGCTGCCTTGCTTGATCACCCCCGGCGCTCCGACAGGCGGGCCATCCGGGCTCACCTGAGCCAATGCGGCTAGGCCAAACAGCCCCAGAGTTGTCGCGGACGTGACTAAGGCTACCATCCTGCGCATGGCAAACTCCGGTTGCAGTTTTCGACACCGAAAGACTGGCCATACCACAACAATGCGTCGCTGCAACCGGGTGGCCCTGCGCGGCTATACTGTCTGGACATCTTTTCCAGAACTGAGCGACTGCCGCGAAATTGGGCTGAGCTGGGGACTATTGGGTCCGTCCGCATTGCGTCCTGGGCCGCTGCCCGATATCTCAAATGCATGGCTCGACCCAGACCCAATCCCCAATCGCAAGACCTTGCCGATCTTGCGGCTCTCATTGCGCGCATGCGCTCCGGCGAACGCCGCGCCACCTCGCGGGTGGTCACCGAGCTCGAGCGCCTGTCGCCGGCGGCACCACCTCTGCTCGAGGCCATGCAGCCCTATCTCGGCCGCGCCATGGTCGTGGGCTTCACCGGGCCTCCCGGCGCCGGCAAATCCACCCTCATCAACGCCTACACGGAATATCTGCGGGCCCAGGACAGGCCGGTCGGCATCATCGCCGTCGATCCGTCTAGTCCCATTTCCGGCGGCGCGATCCTCGGCGACCGCATCCGCATGACGGCCACACTCAACGACGACGGCGTGTTCATGCGCTCGCTTGCGAGCCGCGGACACCTCGGCGGCTTGTGCCCCGCGGCGGTGCGCGTGATCGATGCCCTCGATGCCGCCGGCAAGGACGTGATACTGCTCGAGACGGTGGGCACCGGCCAGACCGACATCGACGTTGCCGAAGTTGCCGACGTGCGGATCGTCGTCACCGCGCCCGGCCTCGGCGACGACATCCAGGCGATGAAGTCTGGCCTGCTCGAGATCGCCGACATCCTGGTTGTCAACAAGGCCGATCGCGAAGGAGCCGAGCGCACGCTGCAGCATCTGAAGGGCGCATTGTCCTTGAGATCGGCGAGTCGCTCCAAGGTTTCGGCACTGAAGGTAACGGCCGCAACCGGCAGCGGCATCGACGCCCTGGCGGACGCCATCGACCAGGTCTGGACCCGCTCAGCGGCGCGCGATCCCCAGACACGCCGGCGCCGCCGCGCCCGCTACCTGATAGCCCGCGCGGCGGCGGACATGGTGGCGGATCGCATCCGCAAGGGCCTGCCCAAAGAGCTGGACAAGCTCGCCGATGCCGTGCTGGCCGGCGCCATGCTGCCGGCCGAGGCGGCCAAAAACTTGATGGACGGCTGAAGGTTGCAGCGGCGAGCGCGCTGCGCGGGCGCCCGCTGATCCGATGTGCAAAAAACGCCGTAATGTTGGGCCACAAGAGGAGCTGAAGTCATTTCTTTCCAGGTCTGTTGCTCGCCACACTCGGAGAAGACCCATGCGCCCTGTCCGCATGCTCGCGCCCATGTGCATTGCCCTCGCCCTACCGGTGGCTCTCATTCACCCGGCGCAATCGCGCATCGTCTGCGACGGCAACTACCAGATCGTCAACGGTTCCCCGATCTCGACGCCCTACTGCCGCGAGCAGAACCTGGTGCAGGTCGCGCGCGGCTACGGCATCCGCGTCTCCCTGCAAGCCATTCGTGACAGCGAAAGCACAAGACGAAGCGTGTGCGCCGCGGTCGGCTACGACAATCGCGTGCGGGACTTCTGCCAGCCCTATCGCGATGAGGGCTTCGGTGGTCGGCGCTCTCGGTTCTAACAGACATTTTCAGAAGTCGCCGAACCCTGAATGCCTCTTAGCGCGGCTACGCCGCCTTCGCACCGGACTTCAGCAGCTTGTAGGTGATGGAGTTGATCAGCGCCTCGAAGCTGGCATCGATGATGTTGGACGAGACGCCGACCGTGAACCAGCGCTCGCCGGTGCCTCTGTCATGGCTCTCCACCAGCACGCGCGTGACGGCCTCGGTGCCGCCGGTCAGGATGCGCACCTTGTAGTCGACCAGCTCCACGTCCTTGATGTAGCTCTGGTAGCGGCCGAGGTCCTTGCGCAGCGCCTGGTCGAGCGCATTGACAGGCCCGTTGCCCTCGGCCACCGACCACACCGGCTCCTCGCTGCCGTCGATGAACACCTTCACGGTTGCTTCCGACACCGTCACCAGCTTGCCGAGCGCGTTGTGGCGCTTCTCCACCATCACGCGGAAGCTGTCGACCGTGAAGAAGCGCGGCACCTCGCCCAGCAGCCGCCGTGCCAGCAGCTCGAAGGAGGCGTCCGCCCCCTCGTAGGCGTAGCCCACGGCCTCGCGTGCCTTCACCTCGTCGAGCAGCTGAGCGACGCGCGGGTCGTCGCGGTCCGACGGGCACGCCCAGCCGCTCCAGCTCGTAGAGCAGGTTCGACTTGCCGGCCTGATCCGACACCAGCACGCGTCGGCGGTTGCCGACGCTCTCCGGCGCCACGTGCTCGTAGGTGGCGGGCTCCTTCAGAATGGCGCTGGCATGGATGCCAGCCTTGGTGGCGAACGCCGCCTCGCCGACGTAGGGCGCCTGCCGGTTGGGCGCGCGGTTGAGAATCTCGTCGAGCAGCCGGCTGGCGTGCGTGAGCTTCCGCAGCCGCTCCGGCGTGACGCTGGTCTCGAAGCGGTCGGCGAACTCGCTCTTCAACAGCAGCGTCGGGATGATGGAGGCGAGATTGGCGTTGCCGCAGCGCTCGCCGAGCCCGTTGAGCGCACCCTGGATCTGGCGCGCCCCGGCCCGCACCGCCACCAGCGTGTTGGCGACCGCGTTCTCGGTGTCGTTGTGGGTGTGGATGCCGAGATGCGAGCCCGGCACGTGCTTGCTCACGTCGGAGACGATGGCCGGCGATCTCGTTCGGCAGCGTGCCGCCGTTGGTGTCGCACAGCACCACCCAGCGCGCGCCGGCCTTGTAGGCGGCCGTCGCCACGGCCAGCGCATAGGCGCGGTTGGCCTTGTAGCCGTCGAAGAAATGCTCGCAGTCGATCATGGCCTCGCGGTTGCTCTTCACCACCGCCTCGACCGACTGCGTGATGCCCTCCAGGTTCTCCTCGTTGGTGATGCCGAGCGCCACGCGCACGTGGTAGTCCCACGCCTTGGCGACGAGGCAGATGGCGCCGGCGTGCGCCTGCAGGGTCGCCTGGAAGCCCGGATCGTTGG
Source organism: uncultured Alphaproteobacteria bacterium (assembly GCA_963724565.1). Taxonomy (GTDB): domain Bacteria; phylum Pseudomonadota; class Alphaproteobacteria; order Rhizobiales; family Hyphomicrobiaceae; genus AWTP1-13. The sequence goes on along the minus strand of CAVRVK010000017.1, from coordinate 77,029 downwards.
ACACCGAGCGCCCCGCGCGCTTGGTCATGCCGAAGGCGGTGAAGGTGGCATTGGCGAGCTCCGGGATCGGTGTTGAAGAACTCGGTGTCGGTGACGTTGGCGCCGGGATAGCCGCCCTCGATGTAGTCGATGCCGATCTCGTCGAGCGTGCGCGGCGATCAGCCGCTTGTCCTCGAGCGAGAAATCGACGCCCGTCGTCTGCGCGCCGTCGCGCAGCGTGGTGTCGAACAGGTAGAGGCGCTCGCGGGTCATGCTCCGGCCTTCCTCAAGAACGGCTCGGTGGCAGCCATGAACCGCTGCGCTTCGCCCAGCATTGCGCGCGGCGGTCGCCTCGTCGACCAAGGAGTTGCTGTAGTCCGCGACCCAGCGCGCATGGCGCAGCCTTCCGAACAGCGGGCGTCCCAAGGCAGCATCAAAACCGCGGTCGCCAACAAGATGCTTCTCGAACCTGCGGACGATGGTGGCGTGACCCTTGGCGTCCGCAAAGCTCGCGCGGACGCTCGCCAGCACAGCACGCGCCGCGCTGAATGCCGCGTAGTACGCGCGATTGGTTGCGCCGTCCCAGTCACCCGCCTGCAGCAACAGTTGCGCCGACCGCGCCGCAGCCTGGCCCTTGGCCCACAATGCGCGAGCCGGGTTCGCACGCCGCGCCTTAGGTTGCCCCTTACCTGCCGCCGCGGGACCTTGGCGCCGGCGCGCCTCAGCGGACCTACTGCGGCGACGCGGCAAAATGCGCTTGGGCCCGAGCGGTGTATCGAGCGCGGTGTCGTCGCCGGAGGTCATAGCTTGCCCATGTGCCCTTGCCGCCCTCACAGATACCCGAGAAACCGTGCCGCAAGGTAAATCGCGCACAGAATCACCACGATCTTGATCGCCGGATAGTAGTACGGGTGCTCACGAAACGGCGGGCGGGCGTTGGGATCGCTCATCTGTGGGCTCCGGTCAGCAACGCGGGCGGCCACCCCGCGGTGTCGTGGTCGGGGTGCTGGTAGGATACGATCGACGCAAAGAAGCCGGCCACGCGGGCCGCTTCAGCCTCGGACCGCGTGGGCAGGGACGCAAGCCCTTCGAACCACGGCAGCCGGCTCTCGACCGCAAGCTGGATCGCCGGCGCAATCTCGGCCGCCCTATCGAATGTCGCAATCGCGACCTCGGTGCCGCTTTCGTACTCGTACGTGAGCGGCGTCCCGCACTCTGCACAGAAACCGCGCCGAACCTTGTTGGAGCTCTGGAAATGCTTCGGGCCGCCACGGGTCCAGGTAAGGTTGTGCGCCGTCACCAGCGGACCGCCCACGTTGCCGAATGCCTTCTGGCACATGCGGCAGTGGCAAATCGAGGCGCGACCTAGCGAAGCCGCCGAAAAGCGCACCGCGCCGCATTGGCATCCGCCCGTGAGGTTCGAGCTTTGCATTGCCGCCCCTATTCCGGCTTGTGGCAGACCGCCTCGATGTTGTGGCCGTCGACATCGAGCACGAAGGCGCCATAGTAGGTCGGGTGATACTCGGCGCGGACGCCGGGCGGCCCGTTATCCTTGCCGCCGGCGGCGATGGCGGCCTTGTAGAACGCGTCGACCTCGGCGCGATTTTCGGCGGCGAAGGCCAGGTGGACGCGCGGCGTGGTCTTGCCGGCATCCGCCAGCCAGAAGAACGGCTTGCCGTTGGAGCCGAGTCCCGCCACGTCGGCGCTGCCGGTGACCGCCTTGGGGAACTCCATCAGCACGGTGATGCCGAGGGGCTTCGAGCGCCGCAGCGTAGAACGCCTTGGCGGCGGCGAAGTTCGAGACACTGAGCGATGTGTGGTCGATGCTGGACATGTCTCAGGGTTCCTTTTGTAGGTTGGGTCGAGCAGCAGCGAAGACCCAACACAGGGGCGCATTCCAGGTTGCCGTGTTGGGTCTGCGCTTCGCTTGACCCAACCTTGTCTCTCGCGATTTAGGCATAAGGGTGGGGAACGTGTCCCCCGAGGGGGACACGTTCGCGGGGTCGGAGATCGTACCCAACCACGGGCGTGAGCCCGGACGTAGCAAGATCCCGCCCCGCCCCATCTTCAGCCCGAACGGTTGCCCGGCGCAAGACGACGCCGCAGACAAGGCAGGGACAAAGATGACCACATCAGGCGCGTGGATCGGGGTGGATGTGTGCAAGAGATATTTGGACGTCGCATCGACGAGCGGAGCCCCGGTTCGGCTCGCCAATGACGCCGACGGCCGCGCAGCGCTGGCGCGCCGTCTCGGGAGCGAGGACGTGCGTGGCGTGATCGTGGAGGCGACCGGCGGGCTCGAGCGGGCGCTGCTGGCAGCGCTCGAGGCCGAGGGTGTGCCCGCCGCGATCGTCAACCCGGCCCGCGTGCGCAAGTTCGCCGAAGGCATCGGCCAGCTCGCCAAGACGGACAGGATCGATGCGGCGATCCTGGCGCGATTCGGCGCCTACATGAAGCCGGCGCCGACGCTGCTCCCAGACGCGCCGCGCCAGCAGCTGCGCGATCTGATCGCCTATCGCGCGCAGATCGTGCAGGAGATCACCGCCCGCTCGGCGCAGATCAGGCTGTACCAGGCCAAGGACCTCCTCGTGCGTGCCGAGGCTGCGATCGAGGCGCTGCGCGCGGAGCGCAAGGCGCTCGAGCGCGAGATCGAGGCGCTGATCAAGGCGCAGGCGGCAATGCGAAGCCTCTATCAGCGCCTCGTCACCGTGCCAGGCGTCGGGCTGATCGTGGCGGCAACGCTGATCGCCGAGCTGCCCGAGCTCGGCCGCCTGAGCCGCAGGCAGATCGCCGCGCTTGCCGGCGTGGCGCCGTTCCCCAACGAGAGCGGCGACCGCAGGGGCTACCGCGCCATCAAGGGCGGGCGCGAGGACGTGCGCCAGGCGCTCTTCAACTGCGCGCGCGTCGCCATCGCCCACAATCCCGTTGCCAAGCCCTTCTATGAGCGCCTGCGGGCGCGCGGCAAGGGCCACAAAGTGGCCCTCGTCGCAACCATGCGCAAGCTGCTCACCATCCTCAATGCCATGCTCAAGACCGGCACTGATTGGACAAGCAAAGCCGCATGAGCCAGAACAGACCCGAGACGGTTGCTACTCACCGCTTCACCTCCCACGTCGTCACGATCTCGCCGGTCGTCGGGTCCTTCGCATCCTTGAGCTGGATGCCCATGGCGGTGAGCTCGTCGCGGATGCGGTCGGCCTCCTTGAAGTTCTTGGCCTTGCGCGCGGCGTTGCGGGCTTTGACGAGTTCATCAATTTCGGTCCGCTTGTCGAAGCATCCGACGCCGTTTCGAGTTCTTCTTGCTCTCTTGTCAGCGAAGAACTTCCGCACGCCGAGGAGCGCCAACGAGTTGGTCAGCATATCAATACTCTTTGCCTGCTTCTCAGCGGCAGGCCCACCTCGAAGTCTGCCGAAGCAAATCGTGAAGCTCGGCGATCGCGCCTGGCGTATTAAGGTCGTCCGATAGGGCATCAACGAACGGCGGATAGAGTTCTCCGTAAGCTGACTTGTCGCTCTTTCGCGAAGCTCGCAAATCTTCCCAGTGCGGTTTGCGCCTCGATCAATCGCTGAAGCGATCCAATCGATTGGCTGGGTATAATGCGCGGACAACATTGCAAGCTTGATGACCTCGCCCTGCCATTTGTGACCTCGCCATCCGTGCAGCAACTCATTGATCGTCACGAAATTCCCGAGGGACTTGCTCATCTTCTCGCCCTCGACCTGCAGGAAGCCGTTGTGCATCCACACGTTCGCCATCACCGGCGTGCCGTGCGCGCAGCGCGACTGCGCGATCTCGTTCTCGTGGTGGGGAAACACCAGGTCGATGCCGCCGCCGTGGATGTCGAACATGTGCGGATGCTGCAGGCCCGCCTCCGATAGCAAACCCTTCAACTGCGGTTCCTGCCACAGCCAGCGATCGGCCATCGCCGAGCACTCGATGTGCCAGCCGGGCCGGCCCGGCGCCGCGATGCCCGCAGGGCGACGGCCACGCCGGCTCGCCGGGCTTCGACGGCTTCCACAGCACGAAGTCCATGGGCCCCCTCTTGTAGGGCGCCACATCGACGCGCGCGCCGGCCTCCATCTCCTCCAGCGAGCGATTGGCGAGCCGCCCGTAGTCCGGCATGGAGGCCACGTCGAACAGCACGTGGTCCGTCGCCACGTAGGCGTGGCCCTTGGCCACCAGCGCCTCGCACAGCGCGTGCATCTCGGCGATGTGCTCGGTCGCGCGCGGCTCGACCGTCGGCGGCAGCACGCCGAGCGCCGCGATGTCCTCGTGGAACTGCTTCTCGGTCTTGGTCGTGACCTTGCGGATCGCCTCGTTCAGCGGTAGGTCGGGATATTCCTCCGCCGCCCGCGCGTTGATCTTGTCGTCGACGTCGGTGATGTTGCGCGCGTAGGTGACATGCTCGGCCCCATAGATGTGCCGCAGCAGCCGGAACAGCACGTCGAACACGATGACGGGCCGCGCGTTGCCGATGTGGGCGAAGTCGTAGACCGTCGGCCCGCACACATACATGCGCACGTTGCTGGGATCGATCGGCCGGAACGGCTCCTTCCGGCGCGTCAGCGTGTTGTAGAGCGTAAGCGTCACTTGGCATCCCCTGCCGCTGGGCGGGGCGTTTCTCTGTCACATGGAGGCAAAGAAGCGGCCGCGCGCCAGCCTGGTGGCTAGCTCGTTGCAATAATGCCGCAAATGCGAATCGATGCGTTGCGCATGGCCTGCATGGCGCGCCTTATCAGCGCTTTCCCCAGCAACGTCAAGCATGACCGATAGATTCCGACGGGCTCGCGTTGACCCCCCGCCGCAACAATCCCATAATTGCCTCGGAAAGTTCGCCGGAATCGGCCGCAAGCCGTCAGGGGACCTTGAAAATTTTCCGGATGTGGAAAGCCCTGATGCCCAGCGCGGACGCGCGGCTGCTGGCGGCCGCTGTGCCTGTCCGCTGGCGTCGCCGCTCACCATCGCCGACGCGACGGCGCAGGGCTGGTGGCCATGGTCCCAACCCGACCAGCGTCCGCCCATCCCGCGTGAGCCCCTGCGGCCGCCCACCCAGTTCCCGCCGGGCGCAGCCGCCGCCCGGCCAGCAGCTACCTCCGCGGCGCGCAGGCGGCGCCCTATGGCCCGCGCGGACCCAGCAACATCTGCCTGCAGCTCGAGCAACGGCTGGTGACGGAGATGCAGGGCAGCGCGGGCGGGCGCGAGGCGCTGCCCAAGATCGAGGCCGACATGCGCGAGCTCGAGCGCACCGTCCGCTCGTCGACGATCCAGCTCGACCGCAACGACTGCTGGGACCAGTTCCTGTTCTCCAAGACGCTGCGCCGCACACCGCGCTGCATCCAGCTCAACGCCGACGTCGAGAACGGCCGCCAGCGGCTCGCCGACCTGGACCGGCAGCGCCGCCAGATCATGGGCACCGGCGAGCGCTCGCTCGTTCCAGGACGACATCATCCGCGAGCTTGCGCGCAACGGCTGCGGCCCGCAATACGTGCAGGAGGCGCGCAAGCGCGATGCTTCGCAGCAATCCATTCGCCCTGCTGTTCGGCGGCGAGGAAAGCGAGGGCTCCGCGCGGACCCACCAACCAGTTCGGCAACCTGCCGTTCGCCACCTATCGCACACTCTGCGTGCGCCTGTGCGACGGCTACTACTTCCCGGTCAGCTTCTCCACGCTGCCCAATCACTTCCAGCGCGACGCGCAGTTGTGCCAGTCGCAGTGCGCCGCGCCGGCCGAGCTCTACTACCACCAGAACCCCGGCGGCGCGGTGGAGCAGGCGCTGTCGGTCGAGCAGCCAGCAGCCGTACACGAGCCTGAAAGTCGGCGTTCCGCTATCGCAAGGAATTCGTGTCGGGCTGCTCGTGCAAGCAGGCGGAGTACAAGCCCGCGCCTGACAAGAAGGCCGAGTGCTGCCCCTGTCCCCAATGTCACCGGCGCCAAGGGTGTCCGGCTGGGAGCCAAGTCGAACCCACAAGTGCAGGAAATAGCCGGCGGACCTGCGCGCGGACGCAAGATGGGCAAGTAGTGCGTATGACCCCCATGGGCGGCAGAGGCAAGAGCCCGATTGCCATCCGGCGCATCGGCATCGACGATCACGCCGACGTGCGCTACCTGCACATTCGGGCCATGACCGAGCAGTCGTTCGGCGCTCTGTCCGATGCGGAGATGGCGGCCTTTGTCGCGTTCGTCAACTCGCCCGACTACAGCGATCATATCCTGGCAGAGAACATGTACGGCGCGTTCGTCGACGGGCAACTCGTCGGCACGGCCGCCTGGCAGTTTAACGGCGACGACGGTCGCGTGGCGCGCATCTCCTCTGTGTTCGTACACCCCGTGTTCGGTCGGCTGCGGTATCGGCCGGCGCTTGCTTGGCGAGGTGGAGACGCGTGCCTTCCGGTCGGGGTTTGCGCAACTGGGAACCAGCGCTACGGTCAACGCGGTGCCGTTCTTCGAGAGGCTCGGCTACCGCGAGGCCTCGCGCGGGGTGAGAACGCTGGCACCCAACTGCTCAGTCCCCGTCGCCTTCCTGCGCAAGAGCGTGCCGCTGCTGATGCGGACACGGACTACGCCGGCCGCCTGACTTCCCCGCGCCACAGCCTAACACCCTCACCGTTTCGTGATGCCGGCCCGCAAACTGACCGCGAGCCGGAGCCGTATGCACTGCAGCTCCGAAGGGAGCGCAAACTCAGATTCGGGAGACAAACATGCGTCCAACACGAAGCATCAACGCAGTGATCGCCGCCATTGCTGCTGGCATGGCGACCAGCATCGCCGTCGCCGGCAGTCAGGCCGCCACCATCGCCGCCCTGCAGGACGGTGCATCGATTGCATGGATCGACACTGACCAGAAGAAGGTCGTCAAGACGGTGCCGCTCAGCGGGGGAGCGACTCTGGTGGGGATGGACGTGCGCCCCGCCGACGGCAAGCTCTACGGAGTCACGTCCGACGGCGTAATCGTCACCATCGACGTGGCGAGCGGCAACTGGGAGAAGAAGAGCCAGATCTCGGAGAAGCTGCCTACCGGTGTCACCTTCTCGGTCGATTTCAACCCTGTCGCCGACCGCATGCGGCTGCTGACCAGCAACGGCATGAGCCTGCGCATCAACGTCGAGGGCGGTAAGGCGCTGGTCGACGGCCAGCTCAAGTACGCCGACGCCGACGCCAACAAGGGCAAGACGCCGCAGGTGATCGCGGCCGGCTATTCCAACAGCTTTGCCGGCACAAAGGAGACCGCGCTCTACGACATCGACGCAGCCAACGGCATGCTCCTCAAACAGGCGCCGCCCAATGACGGCATCCTCAACACCATCGGCAAGCTCAACGTGACGTTGTCGGCGCCGATCGCATTCGATGTCTGGTCGGACGGCAAAGGCGCCAACAGCGGCTGGCTCCTCAACAACGGTCAGCTGTTCAGCGTCGACCTCACCTCCGGCGCCGCCACACCGCTGGGCGCAGTGACCGGCCTGAAAGGCAAGGTCAGCGACATCGCCATCCTGCCGGTGATGTGACCTGGCGACGGGCGGCGGCGCGGGTCTGCCGCCCATCGCCCGAGCCGCGCCAGCGCGCAATGGCCTCCGACCACGCACCCGGCGCGGCTCACTTCTGTCAGACCTGCTCGCGGAACTTGTTGGTGATGGGATAGCGGCGGTCGCGGCCGAAGTTGCGCGCCGAGATCTTGACGCCCGGTGCCGCTTGCCGTCGCTTGTACTCCGCGATGTAGAGCATCCGCTCCACCTTCTTCACCGTCTCTGCCGGGTGCCCTCGCGCGATGATCGCCGCCAACGGCATCTCGTCCTCCACCAGGCACTTGAGGATGTCGTCGAGCACCTTGTAGGGCGGCAGCGAATCCTCGTCCTTCTGGTTCTCGCGCAGCTCCGCCGTCGGCGGCCGGGTGAGAATGTTCTCCGGGACGACGATGCCGGGCGGCCCCTTGCCGCCCTTGGGGACATGCGCGTTGCGCCACAGCGCCAGCGCGTATACCTCCAGCTTGTAGAGGTCCTTGATCGGATTGAAACCGCCGTTCATGTCGCCGTAGAGCGTGGCGTAGCCTACCGACATCTCGCTCTTGTTGCCGGTGGTGAGCACCATGGCGCCGAACTTGTTGGAGATCGCCATCAAGGCGGTGCCGCGTACGCGGCTCTGGATGTTCTCTTCCGTGATGTCCGACTTGGTGCCCGTGAACATTCTGGATAGCGCCTTGCCGAAGCCCTCCACCGGGTCGGCAATGGGCACGATGTCGTAACGCACGCCGAGCGCCTTGGCACAGTCGGCCGCATCGACGAGGCTCTCATTGGAGGTATAGCGGTAGGGCAGCATCACGCAGTGGACGCGCTCTGGCCCAAGCGCGTCGGTGGCGAGCGCCGCCACGAGCGCCGAATCGATGCCGCCCGACAGCCCCAGCACCACGCCGGGGAAGCCGTTCTTGTTCACGTAGTCACGCAGTCCCAGCACGCAGGCATGGTAGGCGGCCGACTCGTGCTGCTCGATGCCGGCGCGCTCGCCCTGGGCGCACACCCAGCCGCCCGACGTCCGCCGCATCTCGACGACCGTCATAGCTTCTTGCCACGCCGGCATCTGCACGGGCAGGCTGAGGTCGGCGTTGAGCACGAAGGAGGCGCCGTCGAACACCAGCTCGTCCTGGCCGCCAATCTGGTTAAGGTAGATGAGCGGCAGCCCGGTCTCGGTCACGCGCGCCACGGCGACGTTCATCCGGAGGTCGGGCTTGGGCCAGTCGAAGGGCGAGCCATTGGGCGAGATCAGGAATTCGGAGCCCGTCTCCTGTAGGCACTCGCACACCTCGTCCTTCCAAATGTCCTCGCAGATCGGCACGCCGATGCGCACCCCGCGAAAGCCGATAGGGCCCGGCATGGGCCCGACGTCGAACACGCGCTTCTCGTCGAACACCCCGTAGTTGGGCAGGTCGACCTTGAAGCGCAGCCCCTGCACCCTGCCGGCGTCCAGCAAAGCCGCCGAGTTGTAGAGCTTGCCGTCCTCCGCCCAGATGGTGCCGACGAGCAAGCCGGGGCCGCCATCCTTGGTCTCTCCAGCGAGCGCTTCGATCATCGAGCGCGCCGCGGCGGCAAATGCCGGCTTGCGCACCAGGTCCTCGGGCGGGTAGCCCGTGATGAAAAGCTCGGGAAAGACAACGAGATGGGCGCCGTTGGCGGCGGCCTCGGCACGAGCCTTGCGCACCTTGGCGGCATTGCCGGCGAGGTCGCCCACCACGGGATTGAGCTGGGCCAGGGCGATCTTGAGCGAATTGGTGATTGCGTGCGTCATGGGCCGACATTAGGGCTTGCGCCGCGCACCGCGCAACGCGGCAGTTGAGAAGGGCGGCTCGCTTTCATGCCATCCACCAAGGCTGCGACGGCGCTGGGTACCGGGGCCATCCTGTTATGGGCGACGCTGGCGAGCCTCACAGCGCTAAGCGGGCCGTTCCCGCCCTTCCAGACCACCGCCATTGCCTTTGCCGTCGGCGGCCTCGGCCTGGTGCTGGCCGCCATCCTTAGCGGACGCGCCGCCAACCTGCGCCCGACGCCCGCATCACTGGCACTCGGCATCTACGGACTCTTCGCCTATCACTCGCTCTATTTCGCAGCGCTGAAACTGGCCCCTCCAGCTGAAGCCCATCTCGTCAGTTCGCTGTGGGCGCTGCTGATCGTATTGTTCTCCGCCCTCCTACCGGGCGGCCGCCTGCGGCCGGCACATGTCTGCGGGGCACTCTTGGGCCTTGGCGCGGCCACTCTGCTGGTGTGGGACGAGCTCGGGGCCGGCAGCGGGACGGCCACCGCCCCCCTGGGCTTTCTCCTCGCGTTCTGTTGTGCGCTCGTCTGGTCCAGCTATTCGGTGACCTCGCGGCTGCTCGCCTCGGTGCCGAGCGAGAGCATAGCCGTCTCCTGTCTTGCCACTGCCGCGCTGGCGTTTCTCTGCAGTCGCCTGTTCGAGACCTGGATGATGCCGGCCGATTTCGTGGCGTGGGCAGCGCTGATCGGCTTGGGCGCCGGGCCGGTGGGAGCCGCCTTCGTGCTCTGGGACATCGGCATGAAGCGTGGCGACGTGTCCCTGCTGGGTGTGCTCTCCTACGCCTCGCCGGTCGTCTCCACCGTGCTGCTGGTGGCCCTCGGGTTCACCGAGGCGAGCTGGACGCTCGCCATCGCCTGCGCGCTGATGGTGGTCGCTGCCGTGATCGCCACGCGATCAAAGTAGCCCTATTCCGCGGCGGCGGCGCCGGGCGGCCTATTCTGCCGCCCTTTTCGCGATGCCCACCTTGCCGTTCGCCTTCTCCGCCTTCAGCCTTTCGGCCAGCAGAAAAGCCAGCTCCAGCGACTGCCCGGCATTGAGGCGCGGGTCGCAGCCCGTGTCGTACTGGCGCGCGAGGTCGGCCTCCGAGATCTTGTTGGCGCCACCGGTGCACTCCGTCACGTTCTGCCCGGTCATCTCGATGTGCACGCCGCCTGGGTACGTGCCCTCGGCGCGGTGGATGTCGAAGAAGCGCTCGACCTCGCCGACGATGCGCTCGAAGGGCCGCGTCTTGTAACCGCCGGCGGCCGTGATGGTGTTGCCATGCATGGGGTCGCATTCCCAAACCACCGTGCGGCCAACCTTCTTCACCGCGCGAATGAGCCCCGGCAGATGCTTCTCGATCTTGTCAGCGCCGAAGCGGCAGATCAGCGTCAGGCGACCCGGCTCGTCCTTCGGATTGAGGATGTCGATGAGGCGCAGCAGCTCGTCGGGCTGCAGCGTCGGCCCACACTTCATGCCGATGGGATTGACGATGCCGCGGCAGAACTCCACGTGCGCACCATCGGGCTGGCGCGTGCGGTCGCCGATCCAGAGCATGTGCGCCGACGTCGCCACGTATTCGCCCGAGCTCATCAGCTCGTCCCGCCGCGTGAGGGCCTGCTCGTAGCCCAGCAGCAGCGCTTCGTGGCTGGTGTAGAAGCTGGTGGTGCGCATGGCGAGATTGTTCTCGGTCGTGATTCCGAGCAGCGCATTGACCTCGACCGTCGTTTTGATGGCGGCGGCAAGTTCGCCATAGCGCTTCTCGACCGGCGTGCCCTCCATGAACTTGAGTTCCCAGCGCTGGGCGTTCTCGAGCGAGGCATAGCCGCCATCGAGCAGCGCGCGCAGGAAATTGAGGGTGGCCGCCGACTGGCGGTAGGCCTGCAGCTGGCGCCTGGGATCGGGGATGCGGGCTTCCGCCGTGAAGTCCGGCCCGTTGATGATGTCGCCCCGGTAGCTCGGCAGCTCCTGGCCGTCCTTCTTCTCGGTGTCGGACGACCGCGGCTTGGCGAACTGGCCTGCCACGCGCCCGATCTTCACGACCTGGCTGTGGCCGGCGAAGGTCAGGATCAGCGCCATCTGCAGGAACAACTGGAAATAGTCGCGGATGTAGTCGGTCTTGTGCTCCTTGAAGCTCTCCGCACAGTCGCCGCCCTGCAGCAGGAAGCTCTCGCCTGCGGCGACCCCGGCGAGCCTGGCCTTGAGGTCGCGCACCTCCTTGACAAAGACCAGGGGCGGGAAATTGCGCAGATCCCGCTCCACCGCCTCGAGGGCGGCCGCATCCGGATAGGTTGGAACCTGGATGATCGGCTTGTCTCTCCAGCTGTCCGGCTTCCAGGCGGTGGCCATGGCTAAGCTCCCGTACGTGCAGGCGTTCTGGGGCGACGCACGGCCGGATTGGCCAGCGCGCCCCCAAATTTGAGTTTCTACGCGGTTTGCGGGCCGGTTATAGGGGAGGCCGCGCCGCCTGCCAAACGCGCCTGCTGCGCCTTCTTGCTCATCCGGCGGGTTCGACTTATTCTTGACCTTCACGTTAACGTTAGGCGGACCGCACAATATGCTGGCGGAGGGCCAAGCCGGGGACAGGAGCACCGCCACGGCCGGCCGCGAGCTCGCGCATACCGGCGAGTGATCGCCGCCCGCTGGCCGCGACCCTGTTCGAGCCGAAGGCTGCTCGCGCGGCCTCTCACCGTCATTGCGGCCGGTGCCGGCATCCCACGCCGCTACTACGGGCGGTTCGCCGCCTTCCTGTCCGAGCGCGGCCGGCCAACCCTCACCTTCGACTATCGCGACATGGCCGGCTCGCGTCAGGGATCGCTGAAAGGCTCCAAGGTCAGGATGCGCGACTGGTGCATCCTGGACGCGGCCGGTGTGCTCGACTGGGCTGTCGCTCAGAATGGAGGCCGGCCCGTTCACTGGGTCGGCCACAGCATGGGCGGCTTCGCCACGGGCCTCGCCCACAACAACCACTGATCGCCCGCCAGCTCAACATCGGCACGTTGAGCGGCTACTGGCGGCACATGGCGGTACCGGAGCGCTACCGCGTGCGAGTCCTGATGGGCATTGCGGGGCCGCGGATCGCGCGTGCGCTCGGCTACTTCCCGGGCGTGCTGCTGGGCGGCGAGGACATGCCGGCGCCCGCCTTCATCGAGTGGGTCGGCTGGTGCATGACGCCAGACTTCCTGTTCGGCGACGATACCTGGCGGAGCGGGCGAACTTCGCCCGCTTTCGCGCACCTGTCCGCTTCGCCCAGATCGAGGACGACGTGTGGGGCACGCCGACCGCCGTCGAGGCCATCGCCAGGCATTTCACCTGCAGCGTCGATCACTCGATCTGGCGGGTGCGTTTGCGCGATGCCGGCGCCGCCAAGATCGGCCACCACGGCTTCTTCCGCGACCAGTTCCGCGACACGCTGTGGTCGGCAGCGGCCGACTGGCTCGATGGCAAGTCCGGCAACTGAAGTCCGCGCCTGCGACCACTCTCACGCGTGCCGCGCCAATGCTGGCGGGGCGTTGCGCCGCTGCTCGTCGGATTCCCAGGTGAGGAACTGCGGGCCGAGGCTGCGGATGTCGGGCGCGCCCATCTGCGTCATGGTGCGTCCGATCTCGTCCCGGAAGATGTCGAGCGCGCGCGCTGGCGCCGGCCGTGCCGCCGGCGGCCGCGCCGTAGAGCGTGGCGCGGCCGACGAACACGTACTTGGCGCCGAGGCAAAGCGCGACCACGGCATCCGAGCCGCGGCGGATGCCGCTGTCGAACATCACGGTGAGCTTGTCGCCGGCGGCCGCGGCGATGGCGGGCAGCACCTCGATCGGCGCGGGGGACTTGTCGAGCTGGCGGCCGCCGTGGTTGGACACCATGATGCCGTCGCACGCCGAGCGCGGCGCAGCGCGTCGCATCGTCGGCGTGCATGATGCCCTTGATCACCAGCTTGCCGGGCCACAGGCGGCGGAAGCCTTCGATGTCGCGCCACAGCACCGGCACCGGCGTCTGCGTCGGCGACGAAGTCGGCAACCTCGGCGGTGGAGGCGCCGGGCGGTGCATACTTCTGCCAGTTGCGAGAACAGCGGCATGCCGGTGCGCAGGTACTCGGCCATCCAGCCCGGATGCAGCAGAGCCTCGAGCTTGGTCTTCATGGTCATCCTGAGCGGGCGGGTGAAGCCGTTGCGCAGATTGCGCTCGCGCTTGGAATTGATCGGCACGTCGACGGTGATGACCAAGGTGGAGAGGCCGGCGTCGCGCGCGCGGCGGATCATGTCCTCGGAGATCGCGCGGTCGCGGGCCACGTAGAGCTGGTACCAGCCGTGCTCCGGCGCGACGCGGCCGAGATCCTCGATGAGACGCCGTGGCGGTGCCCGACATGATGAAGGGCACGTTGGCGGCCTTGGCGGCTTCGGCCAGCATCAGGTCGGCGCCGGGGCGGAACAGGCCGGCGAGGCCGGTCGGGCGCGATGCCGAGCGGGCCCGCAGTAGGTGCGGCCGAACAGGGTGGTCGACTGGTCGCAGGTGGAGACATCGACGCCGTAGCGCGGGACGAGATCGAAGCCGGCGAAGGCGCTCTCGTTGCGGGCAATGCCGCGCTCGTCCTCCAGGCCGCCCTCGATGAAGTCGAAGGCGATCTTGGGCAGCCGCCGCTTGGCCAGCGGCGCAGATCGTCGATATTGATGGCGTGCTCGAGGCCCACTGTGCGTGCCGCCTAGCCAATGACCGGGAAAGCGGCCTTCGACAGGGTAGGCCGGATCGGTGAAGCCGGGCGTCGAGGGATGGCCCGGCGGCACCAGGCTGTTGGCAAGCGCCTCGTCCTCCGCCGTCCACTTGTAGTCGAGCGCGCCGAGGTAGCTGGTCCATTGCTCGAAGCGTGCGCGGGACCGGCGATGGTCGACGTCACCGCGCGGTTGTTGAGCACCCAGGCGGTCGCCCAATGCACCAGCGTGATGCCGCGCGCCTCCGCGTGCGCCTTGAGCTTCTCGGCGATCATCAGGCTTTCGGGGCGCCACTCCGCCTCCAGCATGCGCTTGTCCTGACGGGCGGCGCGGCTGCCTGGCTCCGCCACCTGGTTGACCTTGTACTTGCCGGTGAGCACGCCGCGCGCCAGCGGGCTGTAGGGCACCACGCCGAGGTCGAAGAACTTCGCGGCCGGCAGCAGCTCGGTCTCCGGCTGGCGGTTCATGAGATTGTAGTAGGGCTGCAGCGCCACGGGCTGCGGCACGCCCATCTGGCGGCACAGATGCACGATGTGCGGGATGTGCCAGGCGCGCACGTTGGAGAGTGCCCACTCGCGGATTTTCCCCTGGCGGATCAGGTCGCCGAACGTGGCGATCGTCTGCTCCCAGGACGTGATCGGCATCGACGCGGTGGATGTAGTAGAGATCGATGTGGTCGATGCTTGAGCCGCTTCAGGCTGGCGTCGACAGCGCGCATGAGATGGCGGCGCGAGAGGCCGCAGTCGGTGACGTTGGGCCCCATCTTCTGGGCGACCTTGGTGGCCAGCACCCAGCGGTCGCGCGTTGGCCTTGATGGCCGGGCCGACGATCGTCTCCGAGCGGCCGTCGGCGTAGACGTCGGCGGTGTCGATGAAGTTGACGCCGCTCTCGGCCGCGTGGTCCGATGATGCGCCGCGCGTGCGCCTCGTCGGTCGGCCCGCCGAACATCATGGTGCCGAGGCACAGCTCCGACACCTTGATGCCGCTCGAGCCGAGTACGCGATACCGCATCTGCGTCATGAAGAATCTCCTTTTGCCTGGAGTGGGCGTCAGGCCGAGTGCTGCAGCACGAAACGGTAGACGCCTGCGGCTTCGCTGTGCTCGACCAGCGGATTGCCGGTGGCCTCGCTGAAGGCGGTGAAGTCGGCGACCGAGCCTGGGTCGGTGGCCAGCACCTCGAGCGTGCCGCCCTTGGGCAGCTGGGACAGAGCCTTCTTTGCTTTCAGGATCGGCAGCGGACAGGCTAGACCCTTCAGGTCCATGGTTTTGTCGGGCATTGCGCGGCCTTTCGCGAGGGCAGGTGCAGCCGCAGCCTATAACAACGAACCGGAGCCGTTGGCAACGATCCAGCATCGCCCGGTGGCTGGCCCGCGCGCTTGCGCGGTGGCGGCCAGCCGCGCCACCATGATAGCTAGAGGCCGGATTCTGAGCCCCTCGCCGCACGTCGGGGCGCATGCTTGCTGGCCCGGCGCAGCAGTTCGAGGGAGCTCTATGGACGCCACTGCGGACGTACCGCGACGCTCCTTTGCGTTCGGCCTGGAACGGGCCGGGCTATCTGGGGCTTGCCTGGCCGCAGCTGACCATCGTGCTGATCGTCGCTGTGTCGCTCTTCGCCGCCTGGGGCCTGGCCTGCTCAAGGTCGACGACTCGCTGTCGGAGCTGTTCCGCACCGACACCGAGGAGTTCCGGCGCTACGAGGAGATCGATCGCCGCTTCCCGTCGAGCGAGTACGACGTGCTGGTGGTGGTGGAAGGCAAGGACCTGCTGAAGAAGCCGCAGGTCGAGGCCTTCCGCCGCGCCATGATCGACCTGCAGCTCACGGACGGCGTCGACGGCATCGTCTCGATGCTGTCGGCGCGCGGCAAGCCGGACGCCACGGGCTACGCCGCGCCGATCGTGCCGGACGACCTGCCGGATGACGACGCCGGCCTACGACGCCATCATCAAGGCGCTGAAGACCAACGAGATCGTCGCCGGCAAGTTCCTGTCCGACGACGGCGAGCTGGCACTGGCGGTGCTGGCGCTCGATCGCAAGGCGGTGCAGGAGCAGGGCGCCAAGAAGATCATCGGCAGCATCAACGAGCTGCTGCGCAAGGAGCTGGGCCGGCGCGGGCCTGAAGATCGCATCTGACCGGCGCGCCGGTGATGCAGCTCGAGATCCGCAACGCCGTGGAGCGCGACCAGATCGCTCTACAACGGGCTCGGCCTGCTGTTCGGGGCGACGATCGCCGTCATCTTCTTCAAGCGCGTATCGCTGATGCTGCTGGCGGCGCTGCCGCCCGTGCTGGCCGTGCTGTGGTCGCTCGGGCTGCTCGGCTGGATCGGGTTCAAGCTCAACCTGTTCCTCAACGTCATGACGCCGCTCGTCATGGTGATGGGCTTTGCCGACAGCATGCAGATGGTGTCGGCCATCCGCATCCGCCTGCGCGAGGGCGACACCAAGGCGCGAGGCGGTGCGCTTCGCGGTGCGCGTCGTCGGGCCCGCCTGCGTGCTGGCGCACGGCACGGCGCTGCTGTCGTTTGCGGCGCTGCTGTTCTCGCAGTCGGCGCTGATCCGCACCTTCGGCATCGCCGGCGCGCTGGCCGTCGTGCATCTCGTTCGTGGCGGTGATGCTGGTGCTGCCGCTGATGGGCCTCTACCTCATCCGCAACGAGGCCAAGCTCGCGCGCGACCGCTCGCCGGCCGACGGGCTGATGGACGGGCTCGGCAAGCTGGTCGGCTGGATCGTCGACCGGGTGGTGCATTGGCCGTTGCTGACGACGACGATTGCGCTCGTCTCGTTCCTGTTCCTGGGCTCGGCCTATCTGCAGCTCGAGCCGCGCTATCGCCTGGCCGACCAGGTGCCCGACCGCGAGCAGGCGCTGGGCGCCACCGCGCGCATCGACCAGAAGCTGACGGGCGCCAATCCCGTGCACGTCATGATCGAGTGGAAGTCGGGCGCCTCGCTCTACTCGGCCGGGCCCGATGGAGGTGATCGCCAAGGCCCACGAGGTGCTGGAGAAGGAGGCGGGCCTCGGCAACGTGTGGTCGCTGGAAAGCCTGCGCCGCTGGCTGAAGGAAGCGGGCGACGATCGTCCTGAGACGGTGCAGAAGTACGTGGGCTACCTGCCCGAGCATCTGGTGCGGCGCTTCATCGCCAAGGAGGGCGACGCGGTGCTGGTGACCGGCCGGCTGCCCGACGTCGATTCCAGCCGCATCCTGCCGGTGGTGGAGAAGATCGACCGCGCGCTCGACGACGTGCGCAAGCAGCATCCCGATTTCCGCATCTCCGTGACGGGGCTGCCGGCGATTGCCGCCCGCAACAGCGCGCGCATGATCTCGCCAGCTCAACGAGGCGCTGCCGCTGTGCGTTGCCTTCGCCGCGGTGCTGCTGGCGATTGCGTTCCGCTCGGTGTTCGTCGGGCTGGTGAGCCTGCTGCCGGGGCTCTATCCGGTTGTGGCATCGGGTGCGATCCTGTGGGCGATGGGCGGCGGGCTGGAGTTTGCCTCCGTGGTGGCGCTGCTGGTGGTGTTCGGGCTGGCCATCGATGCGCTGATCCACTTCTTCAACCGGCTCAGCCTGGAGGAGCGCAACGAGCCGCGGGCCGATATCGCCATCCGCAATGCGCGCGTGCTGGTCGGGCCCTGCCATCATCCTGACCACGCTGGTGCTGGCCTTCGGTCTCGGCGTGACGGTGTTCTCGGACCTGCCGTCGCTGCGCATCTTCGGCTTCGTGTGCGGCACGACGCTGGTCGCCTCGCTGCTGGCCGACCTGGTGTTCCTGCCGGCGCTGATCATGCTGGTGCGCAAGGTCTGGCCGCACCGGGTGACCGGCTAAACGCCACCACAGCCGCACGCGCCGCACCAGCCGCCCGTCGATAATGATCAGCGCGGCAGCAATCACGAGCGCGCCGGCTATCTCCCGTGGCGTCAGTCGCTCACCGAGGAAAGCCGCCCCCAGCAGCACAGGGGTCAGCGGCATGATCAGGGTCACGAGCGAGGCGTTGGTGGCGCCCGCCCGTCTCAGTACCGTGAAGTGACACAGGGGTGCGAACGCTGAGCCCAACAGCCCCATGCCCAGGATGGCACCCAGCACGGTGGCCGATGGCGCCGGCAAGTTCCAGGGCCGGTCGATAACCATTGCCAGCGGGATCGCGACAAAGATTGCTCCCACCATCTGCATGACCGCAACGACGAACGCGGGATAGTGCCCGAGCCTGTTGCGCACGAAGATGTTGGCGCAAACATAGCAGAGCGGGGCTGCAAGCAGGGCAAGCCGCGCCAGTACGTCGGCGCGTGAGCCAACCGCGAAGTCGTAGCCGACCAGGATGCCGACCCCGACAATGCCGACGAGGATGCCCGCCAGCTTGTGGGCCGACAGCTTCTCGTCATGGGTCAACAGATGCGCCAGGAAGATACCGAACAGGGGCGCCGAGGCATTGAGGATGGCCGCCATGCCACCGGTGGCGCGCGACTGGCCCCAGACGATCAGCAGGAACGGCAGCACCGTATTGAATGCGGCGAACAAGATGAACAGGCGCCACTCAGCCAGCGTCGCCGGCAGGCGGTAGCCGAGCGACAGGACAATGAGGAGAAGAGCGATAGATGCGGGGATGGTGCGGAGCGCCGCGATCGTGAGCGCGGGCAGCTCCGGCTGGGCGACTGCGATGAAGAAATAGGAGCTGCCCCACAGCATCGACTGCAGCGCGATCAGCCCCCACTCGACGCCGCCAAGCCGCAACGGGCTCGCACCTTCAGTCCCCCGCTTATCCATGGGGCATGTTTGGCCGATCCGCCGCCAAGGGGCAACACCGGGCCCAGTCGTGACCGGCCGTGACCCGAGATCGATCTGCCGGTATCGTCCGGTATTGCCTTTCGCACAGGTACCCCATGCAGCAGCAGTTCGCCTCCGACAACAACGCCGGCATGTGCCCCGGGGCTCTCGATGCGCTTCAACTGGCCAATGCCGAAGCCCACGCGGTCGGGTACGGCGGCGATGCGTGGACCGAGCGCGCGTGCGACAAGATGCGGGCGGTGTTCGAGACAGAATGCGACGTGTTCTTTGTTTTCAGCGGTACGGCGGCCAACGCCCTGGCATTGGCGCAACTGAGCCGCCCGTATCACGGGGTGATCACGCACGCGGCGAGCCACATAGCAAGCGACGAGGCCGGCGCTGTGGGCTTCTTCAGCGGTGGAGCCACCCTGCTCACCGTAGATACGCCACTGGCGAAGCTGACGCCCGAAGCGGTCGAGCGCCTGGCGACTGCCGGCCGAGGCTTCCACAGCGTCAAACCGCGCGCGTTGTCGCTCACGCAGGCGACGGAAATGGGCACGGTCTACGCGCCCGACGAGCTGCGCCAACTAGCGCAGGTGGCGCGCCACCACGAGCTCAAGGTGCACATGGACGGGGCGCGCTTTGCCAATGCGGTTGCATCGCTCGGCTGCTCGCCCGCCGATCTCTCCTGGCGGGCGGGGGTGGACGTCATGAGCTTTGGCGGCGTCAAGAACGGACTCGCGGCCGGCGAAGCCGTGCTGTTCTTCGACAGGAGCCTTGCGCGCGAGTTCGAGTGGCGCGTCAAGCAGGGGGGCCAGCTCAACTCCAAGATGCGGTTGGTGGCGGCGCCGTGGCTCGGCCTGCTCGAGGGCGACGTGTGGCTCAGAAATGCCCGGCACGCCAACGCCATGGCGCAGCAGCTGGCGGAACGCATCACACAAGTCGACGGCGTACGGCTGATGGCCCCGGTCGAGAGCAACGGCGTGTTCGTGGAGCTGCCCGCCGGGATATCGGAGCGGCTGCACGCCAAGGGCTGGCGGTTCTATGCGTGGGGCGCGGGGTGGCGACTGATGTGCGCCTGGGATACTGCGCCCGAAACGGTGAACCGCTTCGCCGCCGATCTGGTTGAGGCGTGTAGGGCGGGTTAGGGCGATAGTCCGCAATCCTCTGCATCACGAGTGGCCGATCGGGGTTACGCGCTGACGCGCCAACCCACACTACGGAAACGGGCCAGCAACCGTCCGTCGATGACGATGAGGCCGGAGGCGATGACGAGCGCGCCGGCGACCTGGTTGATCGACAGCGTCTCGCCCAGGAACAGCACACCGAGAGCGGTCGCCGTAACCGGGATCAGCAAGGTCACCAGCATGACGTTGCTGGGCCCGGCGGTGGCGCTGATGCGGAAGAACACAATGTATGCCAGTGCGGTGGACAACACCGCCAAGCCGAGCACCGCCAGCATTACCGGGATGCTGGGCGCGGGCAGCATCCAAGAGCGGTCGAACGCGACCGCCACCGGCAGCAGCATGATGGTCGAACAGGAGAGCTGCGCAGCCGAGGACACCAGCGGCGGGATGTGGCGAAGCCGGCGCATCCACAGCGCCGACAATGCATAGGAGAGCGCGGCGCCCAGGATGCAGAGCATGCCGATCATGCTCGAGGCGTTGGTGGTGAAGAGCTCGGGGGCCATGAGCAAGGCCACGCCGGCGATACCGAGCAGCACGCCCAGCACCTTGCTGGTCGTCAGCTGCTCGTCGGCGAACAGGCGTGCAACGATCAATGTGAAGAGCGGCGTCGTGGCGTTGAGGACGGCGGCAAGTCCGCTGGCGATGCGCTGCTGGCCGTATACCATGAGCGTGAAGGGGATCACGTTGTTGATGATCGCCAGCACGATGAATGGCTGCCAGCCTGCGAAAGCCGTTGGCAAGCGACGGCCAAGCAAGAAGACGAACGGGACCAGTACCAGCGCAGCGATCCCGACCCGTGCCAGCACGAGCGTGAACGGCGGCACTTGCGGGTTGGCGACAGCAATGAAGAAGAACGTCGCGCCCCAGAGGACGGACAAAAACACGAGCAGGAGCCAGTCGGTCGTGCGCATGGGACAGGCCGGGCCGAGGTGGAGGCCGCTTGATAGGCAGGTGCGGCGCCTTCAGTCGACCCGATTCCGGCGCGCGATCCCGCTGTCTCCTGTCAGCGCACGTCAGGATCGATGGGTGGCTAACACCGCGCCAATACCTGCTCCAGCGCGCCCATGAACTCGCGGTAGTGGTCGATGACGGCACTGGGGCTCAGCTGGCGCACCGGAACGATCGTGTAGCCGAAGGTGACGGCAATGGACGGCACGTTGGCCGCTGCTGCGGTGGCGATGTCGACCTCACTGTCGCCCACCATCACCGCGCGATCGGCCCGGCCATCGGCGAGCGCGATGGTTCGCAGCAGGTGGCCGGGCGCGGGCTTGAACACGTCGAACGTGTCCCGCCCGGCAATTGCGGCAAAACGCGTATCGAGACCAAGCGCACCGAGCAGTGACTTGGAGAGGTGCTCGAGCTTGTTGGTGCACACTGCGAGGCGCGCCCCCGCGCCCACCAACTCATCCAACAGGTCGGCAACGCCCTCGAACGGCTGGCTGGCGACGGCCACGTTCGCAGAATAAAAGGCGAAGAACCGCCTGTTGACTTCTGCCAGCTCGCCCTCGCTGACGGTGGCGTTATGAAAGCGCAGCCCGGCATCGATCATCGCCTTTGATCCATGTCCGATGAACGGGTGAAGCTGCGCAATCGGAATGGGCTCGAGCCCGACATAGCCCAAAGCGTGATTGGTCGCAGCTGCCAGGTCCGGCGCCGTGTCGACCAGCGTGCCGTCGAGGTCGAAAACGATGGTTGAGCCTGCGAGGTTGAGGGCCATGGCTGGAGGGTTTTGCGTTGACGGCGCGGCAAGCTATTCGTCTTTTTGCGCCCTGTCATCTGCCGCCGCCCCGGCGTGCCCTTGCCTGCGGAACACGGCGAGCATAGACAGGTTGACCGAGACGGGGGCATCGCAACGTCTGGAGGCCCTATGGACAAGCCCACGATCAGTCTTGCCAAGAACAAGTGCTATGTCGACGGCCAGTGGATCGGCGAGCCGAAGCTGCCCGTTACCAACAAGGCCACCGGAGACATCATCGCGCGCGTGCCCGAATTCGGGCAGGCTGAGACGCGCCAAGCCATCGAGGCGGCCAAGCGCGCCTTTTCCGCCTGGTCGCGGATGCTCGCCAAAGAGCGCTCCAAGCGCCTCCGCAAATGGTTCGACCTCGTCGTAGACAATGCCGACGAGCTGGCCCTGCTGCTCACCAACGAGCAGGGCAAGCCGCTCGCCGAGGCTAAGGGCGAGATCCTCTATGCTGCAGGGTTCATCGAGTTCTTCGCCGAGGAAGCCAAGCGCGTCTACGGCGAGACCATCCCGACCTTCAAGGCCGACGCCCGCATTGTCGTGATCAAGCAGCCGGTGGGAGTGGTGGCCGCCATTACGCCGTGGAACTTCCCGGCGGCCATGATCACCCGTAAGGCCGGGCCAGCGTTGGCGGTCGGCTGCACAATGGTGTTGAAGCCGGCTTCGGAGACGCCGCTGACCGCTTTGGCGCTTGCTGCGCTCAGCGAGGAAGCGGGCATCCCGAAGGGCGTGTTCAACGTCATCACCGGCAAGGCCAGCGTGATCGGTGCGGAGCTCACATCCAATCCCGACGTGAGGATGCTCACGTTCACGGGCTCGACCGAGATCGGTGCCAAGCTGATGGCGCAGTGCGCGCCAACCATCAAGAAGCTGGGCCTGGAGCTCGGCGGCAACGCGCCCTTCATTGTGTTCGACGACGCCGATCTGGACAAGGCGGTGCAGGGGGCCATGGCGTCGAAGTATCGCAACGCCGGACAAACATGCGTGTGCGCCAACCGCATCTACGTGCAGGAGGGCGTCTACGGCGCGTTCGCCGAGAAGCTGGCCATCGAGGTCAAGAGGATGAAGGTGGGGCCCGGCACCGAGGAGGGTGTGACCACTGGGCCGCTCATCAACAAGGCTGCGGTGGAGAAGGTCGAAGAGCATATCGCCGACGCGCTGAAGAAAGGCGCGAACATCGTAGTCGGCGGCAGGCGGCACGCACTTGGCGGCAACTTCTACGAGCCGACCATCCTGGGCAACGTCAGCTCGGATATGCTTGTTGCGCGCGAGGAAACGTTTGGCCCGGTGGCACCGCTCTTCAAGTTCAAGACCGAGGCCGATGTTATTGCACAAGCCAACGATACGCCCTTCGGCCTTGCCGCCTATTTTTACGCGCGTGACATGGGCCGCGTGTGGCGGGTGGCCGAGGCCATCGAATGCGGCATCGTCGGCATCAACGAAGGTATCATCTCCAACGAGGTGGCGCCGTTCGGCGGCTTCAAGCAGTCAGGACTTGGGCGCGAAGGCTCCCACCATGGAATCGAAGAATACCTAGAGATCAAGTATCTGCTGATGGGCGGGCTATGAGCCCCCCCTCTCTCCCTGCTCAACCCCGTGGTGAGCCTGTGGAGCCACGGTTTGCTTTGCGCGGCCCGTCCTTCGACAGTCTCAGGACGAGGTCGAACGCGTATCGCGGATTTCCAGCTCGTTTGCGACAAGGCGCTTTTGGAGCGAGATGAATGACGGCGGAGCATTGGAAGCAGCAGGCCGCGGAGCGCGCGCTCGAGCTGGTCGAGGATGGTATGACGCTGGGCCTTGGCACCGGCTCCACGGCAGCGCGCTTCGTCGACCTAGTGGGGCGCCGCGTCAAGGAAGGCCTCAAAGTCAGGTGCGTGCCGACCTCGGAGGCGACCAGCGCACAGGCCGAGCGGCTCGGTATTCCGCTCATTTCGCTCGATCAGCACCCTTTCCTGGATCTCGCAGTCGACGGCGCGGATGAGCTCGACAACGACTTGCGCCTCATCAAGGGTGGCGGAGGTGCGCTGCTGTTCGAGAAGATCGTGGCTACGGCCTCTGGGCGCATGGTGGTGATCGCCGACGCGTCGAAGCGTGTCGCCACACTTGGCAAGTATCCGCTCCCCATCGAGGTAGTGCGCTTCGGCCTCGCGTCGACGCGCAACATGGTCGAAGTGCTGGCCGCGGATGTCGGCTGTAGGGGCGAGATCAATCTGCGGATGAAACCCGACGGGCAGCCGTTTGTCAGCGACAGCGGCAATTTGATTCTCGATTGCGCGTTCGGCGGCATCCCCGACCCAGAAGCCCTGGACGAGGCCCTGAAGCTGATCCCCGGCGTTATCGAGAACGGGTTGTTTCTCGGTATCGCCGATGCAGCCATCGTCGCAGGAGCCGACGGCGTGGTGATGCTGGAACGCGACGAGGATGCGCAGACCGGCTAGTTTGCATCGCATTGTTCCACGGCAAGAGGCACGCACGTCCACACATGAGCGACTACGACTTCGACCTTTTCGTCATCGGCGGGGGATCGGGCGGCGTGCGGGCCGCCCGCGTCGCGGCGGGCCACGGCGCCAAGGTCGCCATCGCCGAGGAGTACCGCTTCGGCGGCACCTGCGTGATCCGCGGCTGCGTGCCAAAAAAGCTGTTCGTCTACGCCAGCCGCTTTCGCGACGACTTCGAGGACGCGGAAGGGTTCGGCTGGACGGTGAAGGGCAGCCGCTTCGACTGGCCGACGCTGCTCGCCAACAAGAACCGGGAAATAGCGAGGCTGGAAGGGATCTACCGCCGCAATGTCGAGGCGGCAGGGGCCAAGATATTCGACAGCCGCGCGACGCTCGCCGACGCCAACACTGTGGTGCTGGCATCCGGCGGCCGCAATGTGACGGCCAAGACCATCTTAGTTGCCACGGGCGGCCATCCGGTGAAGCCCGATGTGCCGGGCGCCGAGCATGCCATCACCTCCAACGAGGCCTTTCAGCTCAAGGAGCTGCCGGCCTCCATTTTGATCGTCGGGGGCGGCTATATCGCGGTCGAGTTCGCCGGCATCTTCAATGGGCTCGGGGTCGAGACGACGCTTATTTACCGCGGCGCGAAAGTCCTGCGTGGCTTCGACGAAGATTTGCGCGACGGCCTTATGGCGGAGATGTTCAAGCGCGAGATCGATGTGCGCGTGAATGTCGACGTCGCCGCCATCGAAAGGAATTCGTCGGACTACACCGTCACCTTGAAGGACGGCTCCGCCATGGAGGTGGAGTGCGTGATGTTCGCAACTGGGCGCTGGCCGAGCACGCGCGGTATGGGCCTCGAGAAGATCGGCGTGAAATTGGGCGCAGATGGCGAGATCCTGGTCGACGAGGTGTCGCAATCCTCGATTGCCAATATCTATGCCGTGGGAGACGTGACCGACCGGGTGAACCTGACGCCGGTTGCCATTCGCGAAGGTCACGCCTTCGCCGACACCGTGTTCGGCCGCAAGCGCATCGCCATGGACCACGAGCTGATCCCGACCGCCGTCTTCTCCACGCCCGAGATCGGCACCGTCGGCCTGCCCGAGCACGTGGCCTGTGAGCGATATCCACAACTCGATGTCTACCGGGCGCGCTTTCGGCCCCTCAAGCACACCCTGTCTGGCCGCGACGAGTATGTAATCATGAAATTGCTGGTCGACGGCGCGAGCGACAAGGTCGTGGGCTGCCACATGCTCGGACCCGACGCGGCCGAGATTGTGCAGATGGCGGCGATCGCGCTGAAGATGGGGGCAACCAAGGCCGACTTCGATGCCACGGTGGCGTTGCACCCGAGCATCGCGGAGGAGTTCGTCACCTTGCGCGAGAAGCGCGCCGCATCCTGCGCCAGGCAAGACCCCACCGAAACGCGCGAAGGGCTACGATGAAGCGTCTTGAGGGCCGTGTTGCGCTGATCACCGGCGCCGGCTCCGGCATCGGGCGCGCGATCGCGCATGTCTTTGCCGGCGAGGGGGCACACGTTTACGTCACGGATATCAACGGGCCGGCGGCGGAGACGGTGGCGGCGGAGATCATGGGCACCGGCGCAGCGGCGACGGCCATCACAGCCGACGTCTCGCGCGGGCAGGACGTGACGGCCATGTTTCGAGCGGTTGAGAAGGCGCATGGGTGGCTCGACGTGCTGGTCAACAATGCCGGTCTCAACGTTCGCGGCGATTTTCGCCACCTGAGCGACGCCGACTGGGTGGCCATCCGGGAAGTGAACCTCGATGGGGTGGTGCGGGTGGCGCGAGACGGGTTCGCTTTGCTCAAGGCTTCGGGCCGGGGCTCGCTCATCAACATAGCCTCGATCATGGCGCACCGCGGCCTGCGCCAGCTCACCGCCTACGCGGCCACCAAGGGCGCGGTGACGGCGCTGACGCGGGGGCTGGCGGTCGAATATGCGCCGTTCGGCATCCGCGTGAACGCGTTGTGCCCAGGATTCGTCGAGACGGCACTAACGCGGCGGGTGCTGAAAGTCCCTTCGATCGCAAAGGCGCTGGTGGAGTCCACCGCCCTGCGCCGCCTCGGCAAGGCCGAGGAGATCGCGCGGGCGGCGCTCTTCCTGGCAAGCGACGACGCTTCCTATGTCACCGGCGCGGAGCTGGCGGTGGATGGCGGCATGGCGGCGGCGCTGTGAAGGGTGCGGTTTGTCTCGCTTCACAAGCGGAGACGGAGCCAGACCGAGCCCGGATACCCCTTGACATTCTCCAGTATGAGGCAAAAATTTATACTGACGACCGTCACTGCCGTACCCGGCGCGCCAGCCATGGACAGCCTGCCGAGTGGCAGCAGCACCTGCGGGTTGTGAGGACGGAGGTCACAGGATCAACAGCGAGCGGAGGAGCGGATGGCACCACCTGACAGTCACCCCGCCCTCGCCGCAGCGCGAGGGCACGGTTCGGCGTTCTAGCTCGAGCGAAACTGATCAAACGATTGGTCGAACCGGTTCAAAAAACAGTGATCCTTGAGCGAGGCTCAAAGCCCCGCAAACGAGCCCAGCCATAGCGGCCGGGTATGAACCTCAGAGATGAGCCGCCCCGCTTGCGCAAGTCGCAGCGGGGCTTTCGCTTTGCACGTACCAAGACACAAGGCGAGGGCCAGCCTCCGCCTACTTGTTCCAGGTGGTGGAGATGAAGTCCTGGTCGTTCTGTGCGGCGCGCTCGAACGAAAGAAAATCGTAATAGCCGCAGCGCGAACCCGGATAGCTCCTGCAAGTCGCGGGCCGCGCCTCGTAAACAGTGCAACACCGCTTTTCGGTATCGAAGAATCGGCACACCCGGCCGAAGTGCTCGTCCGCCTTGCGGCGCATGGAGTACTTGTGGCCCCAGCGCTCGACCGTGAACTTGGCCCTGGCGGCCCTGAAGCTTAGGCCGAAGTGCTTAGCTAGCCGCTGCAAGTCACGCTTGGTGAGCGCAATCAGCGGATAGGAGCAGCAATAGCCGGGGCACTTCTTGCAGTCGTACTTCATGGACCAGCAGAGGCGGGGTTTGCAGCACCGTTAGCACGGATTCGTGCCGAGGAGAGCAACGCAGGCGCCGCACCCAGTCATGCGCCCAAGCGCTTACTGCACGAACCTTGGCAAGGGAACCTCGCCCGATCGCCGGCGGGCTTCGTATTTGGCAAGAACGCCGCGCGCCTTCTCGACCACGGCGTCGGCAATAGCGGCCTGGCCCTCGGCGGTGGGGTGGAATGCACCAGAATAGACACTGGCCAGCAGTAGCTGAATCCACGAATAGGTCTCCGCCTTCATGACCTTCTGCAGCACCGATTGCGAGACATGGAAATTGCCGGTCAGGAACGCATCGTTGGGCGTGCGAAACCAGCGCTGACGGGAGGCGTAGGGGCGCCACTCCGAGGGGTTGTAGGGCTCCCACACGCCATCGACCTTGCGCGGCAGCCGCATCTCGTCCGCCATGGCCCAAGACGTGTCCGTGTGGCCGACGCAAATGCCGCGACCACGAAACGCGGCCCGGTGCGCCTCCACCAAGGTCCACCAGTGCTGTTTGGCGGCGTCCTGCATCAGCGCATGCAAACGCTCGGCGGCGGCGTTGCCTTCGCGCGCCTTCTCCTCGCTCAGGAAGAAGTCGGGAAGGACGTTCATTCCCATCTGGCCGTCGGGACAGACCGAGCTGCCGTCCTCGAGCAGGGCCATTGGCGGGTAGCCGGTGAGAATCACGCGGTCGGACTCGGGCCAGGGCACGTGCAGCAGAAAGTGCGCCGCACGATTGACAGCCTTCAGGCGGTATTCGAGCGCGTCGAGCTGCGCTCCGGCTTCGGCAAAGCCGTGCACCTGGCCGAACCAGCCGCCCAGCCTCCGCAGCAGCGATCTGTCGGACAGCACCGCATTTGCCACCAGCCTCGAAAAGCCGATGTCGTTGCCGCCGATCGAGAGCAAGAGCAGGTCGATCTTGCGTGCCCGCTCAGGATCGCACTTCTTCAAGACGAGGCCGCCCTGCAGATCGGGGATCCTGCCGTTCATGTGGTAGGCCTCGGGTAGCTCGTAGTCCGGCGCCTCGCGGCCGGCGCACTGGGCCTCCGCCACCGCCGACACTTGCGACAGTTCCGGCGGGTTCGGCACCCATTCGTGGCCCTTGTAGCGCAGGAAGAGGCCGAACACGCTCTCGGCACCCGAGCAACCAACCCCAACGTACGTCACCGCGCGATGTGGATCCTCGACGCTGAGCTGCAGGGCGGCGCGAAGCTGATGCGAATAGAGCGAGCGATGGCAGGCCTGATCCAGCCACCGGGCGTTCTCGTCGATGAAGGCCCGCTCGCCGATCACCTTCCAGTCGCCGACCCTGGCGGGATAACCGCTGAACTTTGCGTTGTTGGCGCCCGCGCCATAGTCAGCGGTGCGTTCGCTGGAGAACCTTACCGGCACATCGGGATTGCCTTCGCCTGAGGCAAAGCTGTCGCCCATGCCGACGATGAAGAGATCAGTGATGCGCGCGAGTACTTCCGCCACCTGTCTGCCGCCGATTTCGACCTGTATCCAGGCCCCGGTCGGGTAGGGGATCTCGAGTTGTACCGGCGTGTCGCAGGGAAGCGTCACGGCTTTCCCGCGTCCCCCACGACCTTGCGGTGCGGTAAGCCAGGTGCAATCTACGACCTGCGCGTCGGCCAAGCCGTTGAGGCTGGCACGGACCACGTGGCTCTTGGGATTGATGTAATCGGGCCGCTCGCGGCACGCGTAGCGATTGCGCTTGTCGTCCCAGCACGTCTTGTCGAACATCAGCGCGCTCCACCCCTCGGGATGGCGCTCGGACAGCACGCGCTCGGCCGAGAGCACCGGTGCCCTGCGCTGGTCCGGGGCGAGGCTTGCCCAGGTGGCGCGGTGCACCTCGGTGTCGGCCGGGTCGAGGAAGAAGCGGAACGGGTTCTCGACCTGCCAAACTATCTCCGGCTGAGCCGAAGCCGGCGCGACCAATGAAAGGGTCAGGATCAGCCCCGCCGCGCCGCACCACCCGACCTTGCGTCGCATCTCGTCTCCCTCTCTTTCACCCGCCAAGCCAGCCGCGCGGACGCCACGTCACAGGCGTCCGAAAAGGTGCGCGGCGGCGATCCTCGATACGCGTGTCAACGGCGTTACACTGGCACCCTGCTGAAGGAATCGTGCACCCGACCGTTCGAGGGCACGCAGATATGGCTCCACCAAGGCTAAAGGAAGGAAAACAGCCCGCGCCGGGCGTGGCAATCCTGCTACGAACTGTTGCGCCCCGGCCAGGCTTCGGCGAATCCGGGCTGCATACTCGCTAAGCAAGGCCTTGATTTTGGCGCTTCCAGCCTCCGAACCCAGACTCCTCGAGCGTAGAGCCGGCACTGGCGAGCGGCGTCGCAGACGGGGCAACGCGGCCTGCGGCGAGAGCAGGCGGCAGGTCCAGAAGGAGGCGTGTCAGCCCATAGGCAAGCCCTGCGTCCGCACAGCCGGCCGTTGCGTCCGCGCCGGCGGGAACCCCCAGCACCTGTGCCGCCAGCCCAAATAGAGCGCCCTCGGAGCCCCATAGATGAGCTTGAAGCTGCTCGTCGCTGAGCAGCGAACCGTTGCCAGGGTAGCAGGACGCGGCATCGATGAAACCGACTAGAAGAGCTGCCGGAAGGTGGTAGGAGCGCGAAGCGGCCCTCACTGCGTCGACCACCGGGTGCCCCGATCGCAACCCCTCGGGCAGGGCGAGAGCATCGCGCCACCATTGCCTGCGTATTTCGCCCATGGCCGGCTCGTGAACCAGTTGCGGGATCCGCCTGATCTCTGCGGAGAATGCTGCAAGCGCAAGCAGGGCTTGGCGGTGCGGACGGGGGGCCAACAGGGCCGCCAGATACCGGTCGGGCTCGCCGTCACGGGCAGCAGACACGACAGCAGCGGCGTCCACCTGCGAAATCACGATGTTCAGTGTGTCGCTCACCGGACGGACGAGACTGGGGCAGCACCTGGGGCTTGGCGCGTAGCGGACCTCAATCGATGGCAATCAATGCTGCACCAACTGGTCGCCCCTCGGCCAGCAGGACATTGTAGGTACGGCAGGCCGCGCCCGTGTCCATGCTTTCCAGCGCCATGCCGGCCTCTGCCACGGCGCGCCGAACCTGGGGAGCAGGCAGCTCGTGCCGGCTGCCGGTGCCAAGGAGAAGCAGCATCAGCTCCTTGGCCTCCGCCAGCGCCGGGGCCAGCGAGGCGGCATCCAGCGGCTGCGACGGCTCCCAGGCATGGATGCCGCTCGGCAGGCACAGGATCGAGCCGCGGTGGCTCATGCCCGCGAAACGGAAGCCGCCATTGCCATAGGCGTCGATCGGGGCGCGGCCTGGAAAGCGGGCCGGCGCCGGGCTCACTTGTAGGCGACCTTGGAGCGCGCGGTGGGTTTGGCAGCCGCGCCACCACCAGCCTTGGCCGCGGCCGGTGTGGCAGCACCACCCCACTCGCGCTTGACGCCGAGGTACCCCAGCAGCGGGGCGGCGATGAAGATCGACGAATAGGTGCCGACGACCACGCCGAACAGCATGGCAAAATTGAAGTTGCGGATGACCTCGCCACCGAACAAGTAAAGTGCGATGAGCACGGCGATTGCAGTGCAGCCCGTCAGGATAGTGCGGGACAGAGTTTCGTTTATCGACAGGTTGAGCAGCTCGTCTAGCTCCATGCGCTTGAACTTGCGCAAGTTCTCGCGAATGCGGTCCGAAACCACCACGGTGTCGTTCACCGAGTAACCGAGGATGGTTAGCAGCGCCGCCACGATCGAGAGATCGAACTCCAGCTGCAGCAGCGAGAAGATCCCGACGGTCAGCAGAACGTCGTGGGTAAGGGCTACGATCGCGCCCAAGGCGAACTGCCACTCGAAGCGGAACCACACATAGGCAACGATCGCCAGCAGGCCGGCCGCCACGGCGATGAACCCGGTCATGCGCAACTCGCTCGAGACCGCGGGCCCCACCGACTTCGACCCGCCTTTGCTCGTACTGATCGCCTAGCGCGCCGAGCGCCTTCTTCAGCGCAACCTGCTGCTCGGCGTCCCCACCTGCCTGCTGCTCGACGCGGATCAGGACGTCGGTGGGCGCGCCGAAGGTCTGGATCTGCACGCCGCCGATGCCGAGACGCCCGAGCTTGTCGCGCAGCTGGGCGATATCGGCAGGGCCCGTCTTGGACTGCACCTCGATCAGCGACCCGCCCTTGAAGTCGACGCCGTAGTTGAGCCCGTTGAAGTAGAAGATGGCGAGCGACAGCGCCATGGCCACGATCGAGGCGACGAACGCGGCGCCTTTGAAGCGCATGAACGGCAGCCGCAGGTCGTGCGGGAAGAAGTCGTAGCCTTTGAAGTTCGGGATGAACCGCATGAGCGATGCCTCGTCCTAGACAGGCACTTCGAAGGCAGTGCCGCGCACGCGCTGCCGCATCGAATTGAGCCAGTAGTAGATGATCAGCCGCACGACCGTGACCGAGGCGAAAATCGATGTGCAGATGCCGACGGTCAGGGTCACAGCGAAGCCCCGGATGGGCCCGGCCCCAAGCCAGAACATGACCATGGCGCACGCCAGGGTCGTCGAGCTGAGAGTCGGCGATGGTAATGAAAGCGCGCGTGAAACCGGCGTCGATCGCCGCAATCGGTGTCTTGCCTGCACGCAACTCCTCGCGAATGCGCTCGTAGATGAGCACGTTGGCATCGACCGCCATGGCGATGCCAAGCACGAGCCCGGCGATGCCCGGAAGCGTCAGGGAGGATCCCATCAGCGTCATCAGCGCAACGGTCAGGATGCCGTGCACGATCAGCCCGACGCAGGCAAAGATGCCGAAGGTGCCATAGACGAGGATCGTCAGAACGATGGTGGCAATGCCGCCGATGATGCCGGCGAGCTTGCCGGCCTCGATCGAGTCGCTGCCGAGCGAGGGGCCGACGTTGCGCTCCTCGATCACGGTCAACTTGGCGGGCAGAGCGCCTGATCGGAGCTGGATGGCGAGCTGTGTTGCGGTCTCGGGCGTGAAGCTGCCGCTGATCTGGCCACGCCCGCCGAGAATCGGCTCGCGGATGTTGGGGGCCGAGATCACCTTGTCATCGAGCACGATGGCGAACGGCTTGCCGACGTGGTCCTGGGTGAACTTGCCGAACTTGCGAGCACCCGCATTGTTGAAGGAGAAATCGATGATCGGCTCGTTGGTGCGGGAATCGAAGGAGGGCTGTGCGTTGGTCAGCTCGTCGCCGCGTACCACCGGCGTCTCGCGCAGGATCTGGTCGCCTTCAGTCTTGTCGACCCCGGGATAGACTTTGAACCCCGGGGGAACGCGGGTTTCCTTCGCCTCCTTGGCCGACATCGACGGATGCACCTCATGGAAGCTCAGCCGCGCGGTCTTACCGATCAGCTCCTTGAGCTGGGCGGTGTCGGAAAGCCCTGGCACCTGCACCAGAATGCGGCTGGTGCCTTCACGGACGATATTCGGCTCTGTGGTGCCCATGGCATCCACACGCCTGCGCACCGTCTCGATAGCTGCCGCAACGGCATTGATGGTGCGTTGCCGCAGCCCGGCCTCGGTTGGAGCGATGCTGATGCTTCCACCCTCGCCCTTCTGCACCTCGACGTCCGATCCGGTGGAGCCGAAGACCGGGTTGCCGAGCGGCAGCACCATCTGTTTCAAGGTCTTGAGCGCCGCATCGGTTTCTTCCGCCTTGGCAATGCGCACTTGCACGGCATTGCCGGCAATGCCGACCGCGCTCACGCCAATCTTGGCATCGCGCAGGCGTTTGCGCGCGTCGTCGCGCAACACGTCGAGCCAATCCTTGCGGACGTCGTTGACCTCGAGCGCGAGGAGCAGGTGCGCGCCGCCGCGCAGATCGAGGCCGAGGCTCAGTTGCTGCTTGGGCAGGAAGCGCGGCCACTTGTCCAGGGAGGCGCGCGAGACGAAGTTGGGAAGAATGATCAGAACGCCGATTGCGCAGATGGCTAGAATGACGATCTGCTTCCAGCGGGTGAACGTCAGCATGCCGCTTCCTCGCCTCGCTTAGCTTCTTGCGGCCGACGTGGCGCTGCCCCGCAGGTCACGCGCTCTCCTTGACGGGCTCGCCTTTCACGCGAACCTCGGCGACCGTGCCCTTGATCACACGCACACGCGTGTTCTCGGCGATCTCCACCTCGATCTCGCCGTCGTCCTTGACCTTGGTGACCTTGCCGATGATGCCGCCGGATGTCACCACCGTATCACCGCGGCGGATGTTGGCGACCATCTCCTTGTGTTGCTTCGCGCGCTGCTGCTGGGGGCGCAACAACAGCAGGTAGAATATGACGAACATCAGCAGGATCGGCATCAGCTGGATCAGGAAATCGCTGCCGCCCGCGGCTGCCTGCGCATAAGCTGGAGAGATCAGCATAAACCTTCCCTTGGGTCGGAGGCGGAAACAGCCTGGTCTTCGGGGCACGCCGGCGCCGCCGCTCGCTGGCAAATCCAGGGTTCCGGCAGCGGAATATAGAGCCCCAGCCTTGGTTTGCAACCACTTCAACTGAGCCGCGGTGACGGTGCCGCTGCGGTCGTCTATAGAAGCGCCGCCCAGAACCTGCTGTCACAGCTTTGCCAAGGAGCCAGGCCCAGCGATGACCGATGAAAAGGCCATCTTCGCCTTCCTCGACCGCATCGCGGCCGCGCTCGAGCGGCTGGCCCCGCGGCCGGCCCCGCCATTCGACTTCGCCGCCGCCGAAGCCTTCGTGTGGCAGTCGACCCCGCCGGCATTCCTGCCCGTCGCCCACGTCAATCGCCAGCCCCTCGGTCTCCTCAAGGGCATCGATCGGGCGGCCGGGCAGCTCATCGACAATACCCGCCGCTTTGCTCAGGGCTTGCCCGCTAACAACGCTCTTCTCTGGGGCGCGCGCGGCATGGGCAAGTCTTCGCTGGTCAAGGCTGCGCATGCCGGGGTGCGCAAGGAGCTCGGTCTCGGCAAATCTGGCAAGCCCGACCTCAAACTTGTCGAGATCCACCGCGAGGACATCGACCAGCTGCCGCAGTGTCTTGGGCATCTGCGCCCGGCCAAGCACCGCTTCATCGTGTTCTGTGACGATCTCTCTTTCGACAAGGACGACACGTCCTACAAGTCGCTGAAGGCGGTGTTGGAGGGAGGCATCGAGGGCCGCCCCGAGAACGTGGTGTTCTATGCCACCTCCAACCGCCGTCACCTGATGCCGCGCGACATGATGGAGAACGAACGCTCTACGGCCATCAACCCCTCCGAGGCGGTCGAGGAGAAGGTGTCGCTGTCGGATCGGTTCGGCCTATGGCTTGGATTTCACAATGCGACGCAGGACGAGTACCTCGACATGGTCAGGAGCTACGCGGCCTACCACAAGCTGAAGGTTGCGGACGATGCGCTGGTGCGCGAGGCGCTCGAGTGGTCGATCACGCGAGGGAGCCGTTCGGGGCGCGTCGCCTGGCAGTTCATCCAGGACCTCGCCGGGCGGCTCGGCACGCGACTGCACGATTGAGCAGGCTGCGTGGTTGCCCCAGGCAACCGTGAGCTGGCTAACTAGGGCCAAGATCTGCGGCTAGATCGTGCAGAGTTGACACGCAGCGATGGTCGGCCGCTGGAGGGGACCATGAGGCGTTGGATCGCATGTGCCCTCGGCCTCTACAGCGCCGCGGCACTCGCCGCGACAGAGGCGGACCGGCGCGATTGTGCCTCCGACCCCAATATCGATGCCAAGATCGCCGCCTGCACCCGCGTCATCGACGATGATGCCCAAACGGCCGCGTTCCGCGCGCTGGCCTATCGCAATCGCGGCATTGCCTATGGCAACAGGAAACTGCATACGCTTGCCAACATCGACTTTGTCGAGGCGCTGAAACTAGCGCCGCAGGATCAAGCGGCCCTGTTCGGCCGCGCGCGGTCGTTCTCGCAAATGGGGCAGTACGACAGGGCGATCGCCGACTTCACGGAGTTTCTCAAGCTCAATCCGCAAGGCACGCGTGCCCTCAACGAGAGGGGCCTCGCATACGAACGCAAAGGCGACCTGGACCTGGCGCTGGCGGATTTCGACAACGCTCTGAAGATCAATCCGCGCCTCGAGCACGCCAGGAACAATCGCGGGCTCGTGCTGGCGCGGCAGGGCAAGCTCGAGGCCGCCATCGCCGAGTACACCGAGACCTTGCGCATCGAGCCCAACTACATCCTGGCCTACTCGAACCGCGGCCGGGCCTACGAGGAAAGCGGCGACTACGAAAAGGCGGTGGCCGACTACAAGGCGGCAAGCCAAATGACGCCCCGCCCCAAGAGCGACGAGGACGTGCGCGGCAAAACCCGGTCCGTGCAGCGCCTCGCCCGGCTCAACACCTTGATTGCAGAGGGCAAGCTTACGGGCAAAGCCGTGGCAGCCACCGAGCGGCGCGTCGCGCTCATCATCGCCAACAGCAACTACGCCTACGTCGATCCGTTGCGCAACCCCGCCAACGACGCCAAGGCGCTGGCAGCGGCGCTGCGTGGTCTCGGCTTCGAGCTGCGCGTTGTGGAGGACGCCGCTCTTGCCGAGTTCGGCAAGGCGCTGAAGGACTTCGGCGATCTGGCAGACGGCTCAGACTGGGCGATCATCTACTTCGCAGGGCATGGGGTCGAGATCGGCGGCGTCAACTACCTCATCCCCGTCGACGCCAAGCTGGAGCTGCAGCGCCACGTCGAGGACGAGACGATGCCGCTGTCGCGCCTCCTGAGCAAGGTGCAAGGCGCAAGCAAGATGCAGCTAGTCATCCTGGACGCCTGCCGCAACAACCCGTTCCTCACCAAGATGCGCAGCACCGGGAGGTCAGCAAGCCCCATCGGCCGTGGCTTGGCCTCGATCGAGCCCGAGAGCGGCGTGCTCGTCGCCTACGCTGCACGCGACGGCACGACCGCGCTCGACGGCGAGACCAACAGTCCCTACCTCGAAGCGCTGGTGAAGCACCTCGCCGAGCCGGGGCTCGAGATCAACCTGCTGTTCCGCAAGGTGCGCGACGACGTGCTCGCCAAGACCAACCGCCAGCAGGAGCCTTTCACGTACGGATCGCTGCCTGCCCAGCAATTCTTCTTCAAGCGCTGAGACGCGATCGACCTGCGGCCGACTTTTCAATCGCCGGCGGGGGCAAGGCGGGTGGGGGCGTGCCCGGCTCGAAGAGGAAAGATTCCGGACGCCCTCGGTCAGCCTCTGCGAGGCGTGAGCCTCGGGCTCCGGGAAGGCGAAGCAAGTAGGGCGCAACAAGGCGTCAGCCGCATTGCGCCGATGCCGAGCAGATCGGCGGAATACACCTTCGGCTATTCCGCCCTACTTCTTGATCTGCTCGCCGAGGCGGCGGTGGTGCGCGACGGCATCGCTCTCGCCGAAGTCCTCGAGCTCGAACAGCTGGCGGATCTCGATCTCGCACTCCTCGTCGTGCGGGCTGGGACAGCGCTTGATCCACGCCACCGCCTCGGCGAGCGACTTGCACTGCAGGATCCAGTAGCCTGCGACCAGCTCCTTGGTCTCCGCGAACGGGCCATCGATGACGGTGCGCTTGTTGGAGGTGTCGCCGAGCTTGCTGGCGGCAAAGCGCACGCGGGCGCCCTTGGAGCTTGGGTGCAGCCCGTTGCCATCCAGCATGACGCCTGCCTTCACCATCTCCTCGTTGAACTTGGCCATGGACGCGAGCCCTTCCTCGGAGGGCATCACGCCGGCTTCGGAGTCCTTGGTGGCCTTCACCATCACAATGCAACGCATGGTTTTTTTCTCCTGTCGGGTTCGGGTTCGGCACAGGGCTGGAACCCCGGCTCTATCCACACGACGAACCAGGAGACCAGGAATCGACAGGGCCGGAATCTTTTTTGTGGCCGATGCCGAGCGCGCAGTACGGGGCCACGGCGAAGCTCGATCGCGCGCAGCTGGGGAATCCCCCTCAAAATACGTACTAGGCCGGATGATGGCCCCTTCAAGCGTCGGCTAGAGCTGAGGCATTGCCTTAGTTCAAGGAGAACCACCATGCGCCCATGGATGGGAGCGATAGGCTCCCTGCTTTCTGCCGCCCTGCTTGTCGGTGCCGTCGCACGCGGACCTGCGCCGGCGGCCGCGCAGACCGCACCTATCGGCGAGCAGGAAGCACACGCCATCGCCGTGGATGCCTATCTCTATTTCTACCCGCTGGTGACAATGGACCTCACGCGCCGCCAGATGACCAACATCCCGGCAGGCAAAGAGCTGGGCTTTGGACCTCCGAACACCTTCAACAACGTTCCGGCGTATCCCTCCGCCGCCGACAAGGTTGTCGTGCGCCCAAACTTCGACACGCTCTATTCGGTTGCGTGGCTGGATCTGACCAAGGAGCCCGTCGTCGTCTCCGTGCCGGATACCAACGGACGCTACTATCTACTGCCGATGCTCGACATGTGGACCGATGTGTTCGCCTCGCCGGGCTGGCGCACCACGGGCACGCAGGCCCAGCACTACCTCGTGGCGCCCGCCGGCTGGCGGCCCGACCTGCGCGACAGGATCATCGAGGAGTTCCGCCTCCCCCGAGAGACACGGCGCATCGACGCGCCCACGTCCCACGTGTGGATCATCGGCCGCACCAAGACCGACGGACCGCAGGACTACGATGCGGTGCGCGAGATCCAGGCGGGCTTGAAGGTCACGCCGCTCTCCGAATGGGGCAGGACCCCAAGGGCCGTCGAAGTGAGGACCGACCCGAGCATCGACATGAAGACGCCGCCCAAGAAGCAAGTCGACGCCATGCCCGGCGACAGGTACTTCGCCTATGCCGCCGAGCTGCTCAAAGTGAACCGGCCGCACCTCACCGACGAGCCGATTATTGCGCGGATGAAGAAGATCGGCATCGAGCCCGGCAAGACCTTCGACATCGAGAAGCTCTCGCCCGCGGTCAGGACGGTGGTCGAGGCTGCGCCCTCGTCGGCGCAGAAGTTGATGGAATGGAAGATGCCGACGCTTGCCCGCGTGGCCAACAACTGGTCGATGAATACCGATACCATGGGCGTCTACGGCAACTACTATTTGAAGCGCGCCATCGTCTCGCAACAGGGCCTGGGAGCGAACGTGCCCGAGGACGCGATCTACCCGTTGAATCTCGGCGATCAGAACGGAAGGCCGCTCGACGGGGCCAACAAGTACGCGCTCCACTTCGACAAGGCCGCGCTGCCGCCGGTCGATGCGTTCTGGTCGGTCACGCTCTACGACGCCGAGGGCTACCAAGTTGCCAACCCCATCAACCGCTTTGCGGTGAGCAGTTGGATGCCGTTCAAGTACGATCTAGACGGCTCCCTGACCCTCTATTTCCAGAACGAGAACCCGGGCAAGGACAAGGAAGCCAACTGGCTGCCCGCGCCGAAGGGTCCGTTCAACCTGACCATGCGGCTGTACGCGCCGAAGTCGGAAGCGCTCACCGGCAAGTGGAACCCGCCGGCGGTGACGAAGAGCGAGGCCTTCATGGGCCTCACGGGGCAGTAGCGGCACGACAGGCATTTGCGGCTGAAGTGCGGGTTGCGGGCCATGCGGGTCCGCGATCGATCTGGCCGCGCCCAAGGCGGCAGACGGCTATCATCATGAGGTAGCCAAGGTGCCCGTGACCCAGCCCGCTGTGACAACGCCGCAACTGTCGCAAGCTTAGTGTTGCGTCGAAGTTGGATTCCTCGGCAAGATCTTCGTAGAAGACCACCACGACCGCATGAACCTTCTGCTGCTCGCCCTGGTGCCCGCCTGCTTCGCGCTCAATCCCGTCATCGGGCGGGCGCTGGTGGACCAGTTCGGGCCGGCCACCCTGTCGGTGACCCGCTGGGCGCTGTCGGCGGCGCTGGTGATCGCGCTGCTGTCGGTCTGGCGCGCCGACGCCGAGCGCTGGCAGGCCCCGGCCGCCCTGATCGTTCGCATCGGCCTGCTCGGCATCCTCGGCATGGGGTTCTGCACCTATGCCGTCTACGAGGCGGCACGAACCACGCAGGCCACCAACATCGGCCTGGTCTACGGCTGCACCA
Source organism: uncultured Alphaproteobacteria bacterium (assembly GCA_963724565.1). GTDB lineage: Bacteria > Pseudomonadota > Alphaproteobacteria > Rhizobiales > Hyphomicrobiaceae > AWTP1-13. The sequence continues at coordinate 37,942 of CAVRVK010000017.1, read as the reverse complement.
GTGCCTTCGTCGCCGCCTGGGAGATCGCCGCCGGGCGCCAGCGGGCCACCGCCGTGCTGGGCCTCGGCATCGCCGCCTGCCTGTTCGGCGTGGTGCTGATCCTGACGCGCGGGCATCCCGGCGTTCTGCAGGACTGGACCTTCACGCCGGGCGACCTGTGGGCGGCCGCCGGCATGCTGGCGTTCGTCGTCTACACCGTCATGCTGCGGCGCGTTCCCGTGCTGCTGACACCGCTGGCGCAGTTCACGGTGATGAGCATCGCCACCTCGCTGGCGCTGCTGCCCCTCGCCGGCGCCGAGATCGCCGCCGGCGGGGTGCCGCCGCTGCACGAGCGCACGCTGCCGTGGATCGTCGCGCTGGTGCTGCTGACCGGCATCGGCGCCTACCTCGGCTACAACGTCTCGGTCAAGCGCAACGGTCCGATGCTGACCTCGGCATCGATCTGCCTGACGCCGGTGTATGCGGCCGTGCAGGCCATGCTGCTGATCGGCGAGAAGCTCGCCTGGTATCACGGCGTGGCGCTGGCCCTGGTGGTGGCGGGGCTGCTGCTGGTGAACCGCGCGCAGGCCAAGTAGGCGCTACCCTCCCGCCGTGGAGCGTCGCTGGCCGGCCCAGCAATTGGGGAGCCGCACCAGCCAATGCAATGAGGCGGAACCCAGCCGGCTTCAGTTCGCCAGATGCGGCACCGGATCGACGGGGCGGGAGCCCTGGCGCAGCTCGAAGTGCAGCTGCGGCTGGTCGACGGCGCCGGTCTTGCCGGCCCTGGCGATCACCTGGCCGCGCCTGACCTCGTCGTTGGGCCTGACCAGGATTTGGTCGGCATGGGCATAGGCGGAGACCCAGCCGTTGGCATGGCGGATCAGCACCAGGTTGCCGTAGCCCTTGAGCTCGTTGCCGGCGTAGGCGACCTTGCCGGCCTCCGCCGCGTAGACCTCGGTGCCCTGCGCCACCGCCACGTTCACGCCGTCGTTGTGCGAGCCGTCGGGGCGTTTGCCGAAGCCGGCGATGATGCGCCCGCGCACCGGCCAGCGGAACTTGCCGGCAGCGGCTTCGGACGGCGGCGGGTTAGCGGCAGGGGTGACCTTGGCGGCCTCAGGCGCGGCGTTGATGATGCGCGGGGGCACCTGCACGATGCGAGGCACCGTATTCTGCTGCGGCTGGGCGACCGCCGGGGCTGACTGCTGCGGCACGAAGAGGACCTTGCCGGCCCAGACCTTGGTGGGGTCGGTGATGCCGTTCGCGCGCTTCAATTCCTCGAGGCTGACGCGGTGCTGCAGGGCGATGCCGTAGAGGGAATCGCCGTTCTTCATGGTGTAGCGCCCCTCCCAACCGGGTGGGGGCTCGATGGCTTGCGGCGCGGGCGGAGCGGAAGGCGGCGGGCTGTACTTGGCAGTGCGGTCGAACGCGGCCGGCGCCTTCGGCACCGGCGCGACATAGGGCGAGCGCTCGTGGGCGTCGGCGGGCAGAACCAGGCGCTGGCCCGGCCGCACATTGTCGCTGGCGAGACCGTTGGCGTCCTTGAGGGCGGCGACCGCTACGCCGTGCCGCTGGGCGATGCCGTAGAGCGTCTCGCCGGGCTGCACCTCGATTGCCTCCCCGCTGAGCGAGGCGGGCGAATAGTAGGGCTGCTGCTGTGGCGGCGGCTGAGGCACGTATTGCGTCGGCAGTTGCGTCCTATAGGTGCGGCCGACGACGCGGTAGTTGCCGGGCGGATCGGACGTGGGTGGACCGGCGTAGGCCGGCGGGCCCTGGTAATTGGTGTTGCCATAGCCGTTCGCCGCAGGCCCGTAGCTGGGCGGCAGGTCTGCGGGCGGCGGCAGGGGCGCCTCGGTGAGGCCAAGACCGCGCGGCGGACCGCTTCTCCCCACCGGCTCGTCGGGCACCGGGATCGAGCCGGTGGTTGGGCTGCCGTTGTGGCTGAACCGCGTGACGTCGGCGCTGCAGCCGGCCGCGGCGGCGATGATTGCGACAATCAAACTGCGCGCGATGAAGCCGGGAACGCCGGGTGCGCGCGTACGCATGCAACTCAACATCGACCCACCTCTGTACTCAGAGGTCGCATTAACCCTGCAAAGGGTTAAGAGGGCGTTAACGGTGGCGGGCGGCGCGCCGGCTGAGGCGCGTGCGAGGCTCGGCCGCCGGTGCTCAGGGCGCGGAAAGACGCGGGGTTCGGTCGAGGACTATGCACCCGTGCGGCGGCGGTCACTCGGCGGCGGCCTAGCCATTAAGGTTTCGCTAACCTTGAGGCAAAGTCGGGCGGGAGTGGCGTGCAGACTCAGGTCAGCGCACGCCGCACTACGTCGCGCATGCCCTGGTGCGTCAGGTCGAGGAACAGCGGCGTCACCGAGATATACCCGGCGTATACGGCGGCCAGGTCCGTCCCCTCGGCCGCCGTCGAGCGGCGACGCTGGAAGGCCAGCCAGTAGTAGGGATTGCCCCAGGTATCGTGGCGTTCGTCGATTGCGAGCAGGCCCGGATCGCGCCGACCTTGGGTGGTGACCATGGTGCCCGCGACCGCATCGGGCTCGCGGTCGGGGAAGTTGATGTTCATGACGCTGGAGGGTGCCCATTCCACTGCCAGCAGCTTGGCGATCAGGCCCGGCGCGTGCGCCAGTGCCGTCTGCCAGCGCACGGACTTGTTGCCGCTGTCGAAGCCGAACGCCTGCGACAGAGCAATCGAGCGGATGCCCAGGATCGTGCCCTCGAAGGCGCCGGCAATGGTGCCCGAATAGGTCACGTCCTCGGCCATGTTGGCGCCGCGGTTGATGCCCGACAGCACCAGGTCCGGAACCTTGTCCTTGAGCACGTGGCGCACGCCCATGATGACGCTGTCGGTGGGCGTGCCGCGCACGGCGAAGGCCCGCTCGTCGATCCGGCGCATGCGCAGCGGCTCGTGCAGCGACAGGGAATGGCTGGCCCCGGACTGGTTGGTTTCCGGCGCCACTACCCATACGTCGTCGCTCAGGCCGCGCGCGATGTCGCGCAGCGCGTGTAAACCGGGCGAATCGATGCCATCGTCGTTGGTGATGAGTATGCGCATACGGGCAACTGTAGCGGTGAGCCGCGGTTGTGCAATGCGCTAATGCGCACGCATCGCGCACGCGATTATGACAGCGCCACGTGTAGTGCTCGCTGGCAATTGCGCGTGAGCTGGCGCGGGCTCTCACGCATGGAACCAATGCACGCTGCCGGCTTCTCCACGCGGGGAGCCGCTATTTATACTGCGGCCCCGCGCGGCGCCATCGAGCGGGATGGGTTGCCGCGGCAAGAGCGAGGCTCATGCAAACCATTGTCATTTACACGACCCCTTATTGCCCCTACTGCCTGATGGCCAAGCGGCTGTTAACCAAAAAGGGCGCGGCCTTCGAGGAGATCGACGTCTCTGGCAATCCCCGCCTGCGGGAGGAGCTGCGCACCAAGGCCGGCGGCCTCAGCACTGTGCCGCAGATCTGGATCGGCACCACCCATGTCGGCGGCTGCGACGAGCTCTACGAGCTGGAGCAGGCGGGAGAGCTCGACGCGTTGCTGGGTGTCTCGTTCTCCCCGCCCGCGGGGTGAGGGCCGCTCTGCAAACCGAAACCCCGCGCCGCTTCACGATGCCCTGTCAGGCACCCGTCACGCCTTCGGCAGGCGAGCGTCGATCCAGCCCTTGATATCCGCCATCACCTGCTCCTTGCCCACGTCGTTGAGCAGGTCGTGGTAGTGGCCCTCGTAGAGCTTCAGGGTCTTGTCCTTGGAGCCGGCTGTATCGAAGAAGAATTGGCTGCCGCTCGGCTTGGTCACCTTGTCGGCCGTGCCGTGGATGATCAGCACCGGCAGCGTGATCAGCGGGAACTCCTTCTTCAGCCGGTCGTCGGCCCGCGCCAGCTCGGCCAGGGTCTTGGTCGGCTGCGTCTCATGCGCGATCAGCGGATCCTCGTTCATGGCCTTGACCACGGCCGGATCGCGCGAGAAATCCTCGTTCTTGAGCCGCAGCACATGCGCGTGCGGCGCCAGGTGGCTGAGGCCCTTGAGCACCGCGAGGGCAAAATCGGGCGCGGGGATCTGGAAGGCGAAATCCTCGCAGATGAAGCCCGCAAGCTCTGCCTGGTTCTCGAGCGCGTACACGCACCCGATGACACCCCCCGCGCTGTGCCCCAGCAGGAACACCGGCAGACCGGGCTCACGCGACTTGGCGAGCTTCACGCTTCCAACGAGATCGCTCACGTAGTCGGATATCTTGTCGACATAGAACCGCTCGCCGTCTGATTTGCCGCGCCCGCGATAGTCGTGGGCATATACGGCCAAGCCGCTGGCGGCAAGCTGGTCCGCCACCCACAGGTACTGGCCGCTGTGCGCGTTGAAACCGTGCGAGATGACGACGACGCCGCGAGCCTTTCCCGCAGGCTGCCACGACCGGTAGAAGATGTTGTAATCGCCCACGCCCTTGAATGTCTCTTCCTTCGCTGCACCCATGATGCACTCCTGTTGCCGAATTTCGCCGCGCCAAACCCAGCAGCGCCGCGGTCTTCGCGTCAATCAACCATTAGTTTGCGTCGGAGTGGCGACAACTGGTAACGCTTGTTCGCCGCGCTGAGGCTCCCCAAGTGCACGATCGACGTGTCGTTGGCTAAGCCCTGAACCCCGTGGCCGAGACCCTGATGAACCCCTTCGCGTTTCCGCCCGACTTCCGCACCATCGACATTGCAACGAACGGCACCACCATCCACGTGCGCTCCGGCGGCACCGGACCCGCGGTCGTCCTGCTGCATGGCTACGGCGAGACAGGCGACATGTGGGCGCCCATGGCCGCCGATCTGGCGCGCGACCACACCGTCGTGGTGCCGGACCTGCGCGGGATGGGCCTCTCCGCCAAACCCGCCGGCGGTTTCGACAAGAAAAATCAAGCCGTGGACATCGCCGGCGTTCTCGGCGCGTTGCGCATCGATCGCGCCGCTCTTGTCACGCACGACATCGGCAACATGGTGGGCTACGCCTTTGCCGCGGAGTATCCAAGCCGCGTCACCCGCTTCGTGCTGATCGACGCGCCGTTGCCGGGCATCGGACCGTGGGAGGACATCCTCAAGAACCCGCTGCTCTGGCACTTCCGCTTCGGCGGCCCCGACATGGAGCGGCTGGTAGCCGGCCGCGAGCGCATCTATCTCGACCGCTTCTGGAACGAGTTCTCCGCCACCCCGGCCCGCTTCACCGAGGCTGCCCGCAACCACTACGCACAGCTCTACGCGCTGCCGGGCGCCATGCATTCGGGCTTTGCCCAGTTCGCCGCCTTCGACCAGGACGCCATCGACAACAAGGCGTTCCTGGCCAAGGGCAAGCTTGCCATGCCCGTGCTCGCCATTGGCGGCGAGAAATCCTTCTATAAGACCATGGCCGAAATCATGCGCTTCGCCGCCAGCAACGTGACGGAGGGCGTCATTCCGAACTCCGGCCACTGGATCATGGAGGAGAACCCCGCGGCCACCATCGCCATGGTCCGTGCGTTCCTGGAGACATAGTAGCAGCACCTGCTGCCCGGCCGACTCGATGCGCAAGACGGCCGTGACACTCACATGACAATTTGCACCAGTTGGCGCCGAGCGCACACCACGCTCGCCGTCATCCAGGTGACATCGATCCGTTGCGCACAAGTCATGTGCCATCCGTAGCCTCCGCAGCGATTCCAAGGGCACTTGGATTGCGAGGGGCGATGCAAGACGAGACCGTGCGCCGCGCGGGGCTGACGCGGCGCGACGTGATGGTGGGAGCCGGCCTTTCGGCGCTCACCCTGACGACCGGCACCGGACTGGCCGACCTATCAGCGGTAGCCAGCGGCACCGTGTTCGAGGACCGCAGCGGCACGGGGCTACGGCGCACAGGCGATGCGGGTATCCCCGGCGTGCTGGTCTCCAACGGCCGCGACGTCGCGCGCACCGATGCCGATGGACGCTGGCGGCTGCCGGTGTTCGATGGCGACAGCCTGTTTGTCATCAAGCCGCCGCACTGGACGACACCCATTGCCGCGAGCGGCGTCCCGCGCTTCTCTTACTTGCACCAGCCGCACAGCACGCCCATGAGCCCACCGTGGCAGCACAGGGGCGCAGCGCCGACCGGCACGCTACCAGCCTCGATCGATTTTCCCCTGCGGCGCCAGCCCGAGAACGCAAGCTTCGAGGCACTGCTGCTCGCCGATCCGCAGCCCGGCAACGACCGAGAGCTGGCATTTCTGCGCGACGACATCGTCGCCGCAACGCTGCCCATCGGCGCCGCCTTCGCCATCGTCCACGGCGATGTGGTGGCCGACGACCTCTCCCTCTACCCGCGCTATTTGCGCCTGCTGGCCGCCACGGGCATTCCCTGGCATCACTGCCCGGGCAACCACGACATGGACTTGGATGCGCGGGACGATCGCACCTCGCGCGAGACATGGAAGCGCGTGTTCGGCCCGCGCCACTACGCGTTCCAGCACGCCGGCGCCACCTTCCTGATGCTCGACAACGTCCACTACCGTGGTTGGAACCCAGGGTGGTCGCTGAGCGGCACCTATTGCGGGCGCATCGGCGAGGAGCAGCTGGCGTTCGTGCGCAATGTGCTCGCGCACGTGCCGCCTGATCAGCTCATCGTGCTCTCGATGCACATCCCTCTCACGACCTACAATGACCCGGCCAATCCCGCCGACAACACCGAGGACTATCGCGCGCTGCTCGCCCTGCTGGCGGGTCGGCCGCACTCGGTGAGCTTTTCGGGGCACATGCACACGAGCGAGCACCACTATCTCGGTGCCGAGCACGGCTTCGCAGGTTCCGGCCGGCATCATCATCAGGTGCTGGCCGCCGCGTCGGGAAGCTGGTGGGGCGGCCCGCGCGATAACTGCGGCATGCCCAACGCCGTCTGCCCGGACGGCACGCCCAACGGCTTTCACATCCTCTCGGTCGAGGGCCCGCGCTATTCCACCCGCTTCGTGCCGGCAGCCGGCAAGGGTTCGGCGCAGTTGCGCGTGGTGGTCGACGGCCCACTTCGCCACAGGAACGCGGCGCAGGTTGCTGCCGATGTCGGCAGAAGCCTGCTGGGTGAGCCGATCGAGGCGGAGGCGCTGCAAGACCACACGCTCATCGTCAACGTGTTCGACGGCAGCTCGCAAACGCAGGTGACCTTCGAGGTGGCCGGCTCAGGTCGGACCGAGGTTGCCATGCAGCGCACGGACATGGCGGACCCCTACGTGACCGAGTTCATCGCCGCGCATACGGCGTCGTTCAAGTCGTGGGTACGCGCTGTGCCATCCTCGCATGTTTGGAAGGCGCCCTTGCCCGTTGGGCTCCCGCCGGGCGCTCACCGCGTGACGGTGCGCGCGCGCCAGCCGGGCGGCGCGCAGCACGTGGCCCACATCGTGCTCGAGGTTGCGGGGCCCGCAGACTACCGATTTACGTGAGGCACTGCGATTGGGCCCTCCGCTCCTGGCCAAGCGGCCGCCTAGAACCAGGACGCCTTGTCGACCACGTTGCGCAGCGGTTCGCCGGCCGCGAAGCGGCGGCAGTTGTCGAGCAGGATGTCGAGGCGGCGGTCGTCGAGATAGGGGCCGTAGCCCGCCGTGTGCGGCGTGACCAGCACGTTGGGGGCGCTCCACAGCGGGTGGTCGGCGGGCAAAGGCTCGATCTCGAACACGTCGAGGCCGGCGCCGGCGATCTCGCCCGCGTTGAGTGCCGCCACCAGGTCGTCGAGGCGCACCGTCATGCCGCGGCCGATGTTGATCAGGAACGCCGTCGGCTTCATGCGCCGGAGCCGCGCACGGTCCATCAAGCCTTCGGTCGCCGGCGTGTGCGGGATCGTCATGATGACGAAGTCGGCTCGCGGCAGCTGCGCATCGAGCTCCGGGCCCATACAGCTCATCGACCCCCTCCGGCTTGTCGCTGCGCCGCGCATCGACGCCGATCACACGCATGCCGAACGCCTTGCACAGCCGCGCGGCCTCGCTGCCGATGCCGCCCACGCCCAGGATCAGCGCGGTGGCCTCGGGCAGATGCACCACGCCGGTGTCGAGCGGCTTGGCGCGATACTCGCGCCGCATCTGCTGCGGCAGATAGGTGTGGAAGTCGCGCGCGAAGGCCAGCACGAAGGCCATGATGTGCGCGCCGATATGATCGTTGAAGATCTCGCGGAAGTTGGTGACCACCACCGGGTGCGCGACCAGCTCGGGATAGTAGAACCCGGCCGGCGGAGCGGCCTGCGGCGCCTGCAGCCAGCGCAACTTGCGGGTGCGCGCGCAATACCTCGGGCGGGATGGTGCCGAAGGCGGCCTCGGCCTCGGCGATGTCGCGGATGGCCTGCTCGACGGTCTCGGGCTGCAGCACGCGCACGCCGACCGGCTCTTGCGCCACGCGCGTCGCCCAGCCCCGCCGCACCTCGTCGTGCGGCGGCAGCATCACCAGGGTAAACGCGGCATTTTTCATGTGGTCTCGCTATCCCCGCGTTACGGTGCTCTGCTACGATCCCGCCATTCTCGACAATTGCGCCTGGTTGAATCGTGGCACGGCCGCTTGCTTGTCATGCTCGGGCTTGGCTCGAGCATCCACCTCTCAACGAGCGCCGGAGCCAGCTGCTGGATGGATCCTCGGGACAAGCCCGAGGATGACACGTTACGCCTTCTCAATCTTCCTCACCCCGCCCATGTAGGGCACCAGCGCCTCGGGGATCGCCACCGAGCCGTCCGCCTGCTGGTAGTTCTCCAGGATGGCGATCAGGGTGCGCCCCACGGCGAGCCCCGAGCCGTTGAGCGTGTGCACGAAGCGGACGTCCTTGCTGCCCTTGGGTCGGTAGCGCGCGTTCATGCGCCGCGCCTGGAAGTCGCCGCACACCGAGCACGAGGAAATCTCGCGGTAGGTATTCTGGCCCGGCAGCCACACCTCGATGTCGTAGGTCTTGCGCGAGGCAAAGCCCATATCGCCCGTGCAGAGCAGCATGGTGCGATAGGCAAGCCCCAGCCGCTTCAGAATCTCCTCGGCGCACGCCGTCATGCGCTCGTGCTCGGCCAGCGCCTGCTCGGGCGCTCGTGATCGACACCAGCTCCACCTTGGAGAACTGGTGCTGGCGGATCATGCCGCGCGTGTCCTTGCCGGCGGCGCCTGCTTCCGCGCGAAAGCACGGGCTGTAGGCCGTGACGCGGATCGGCAGCTCCGCCTCGTCCGTGATCTTGTCGCGCACCAGGTTGGTCAGCGGCACCTCGGCGGTCGGGATCAGCCAATAATCTTCCTTGAAGGGCGCCCGCTCGAACGAGCGATCCACCAGCGCGGTCAGATCGATCTTGCCCTGTCGGTACTCGTCCTGATCGGCTTCGGTCGCGTACTTCAATGCGTCGTGCATCATCTCCTGGCGCGTGATGGTGCGGGTAGCCAGGAACTGGTCGTCGGCAAACTTCGGCAACTGCGCCGTGCCGTACATCACTTCGTCGCGCACGAGGTAAGGCGGCATGACCTCGGCATAGCCGCCGATGCCGTCCTTCTCCGGCGCGGTATGCACATCGAGCATGAACGCCGCCAGGGCCCGCTCCAGCCGCGCCAGCATGCCCTTCAGCACCACGAACCGCGCGCCCGACAGCTTGGCCGCCGTCTCGAAGTCCATCAGCCCGAGCCGCTCGCCGATCTCGAAGTGCTGCAACGGCTTGTTGATGCCGCCAAGCTTCGGCGGCTCGCCCACCCTGCGCACCTCCTTGTTGCCGTGCTCGTCTCTGCCGTCGGGCACCTCCTCGAGCGGCAGGTTCGGGATCACGGAAAGCGCGTCGTGCACTTCCTTGTCGGCCGCGCGCTGCTCCTCCTCGCCCCTGGCAAGCTCATCCTTGAGAGCTGCCACCTCCGCCATCAGGGCCTGGGCCTTGGCCTCGTCCTTGGCGCCCTTGGCCTTGCCGATCTCCTTGGAGGCCGCATTGCGGCGCGCCTGCGCCTCCTGCAGCCGCGTGATGACCTTGCGCCGGACCTCGTCGAGCGCGATCAGCTCGGCTGAGAACTTGACGTCGCCGCTGGGCGCAATCCCGCGCCGCTTCAGACCGGCGTCGAAGGCTTGCGGGTTATCCCTGATCCACTTGATGTCGAACACGCAGAGGCCTCTTTGCGCCTATTCAGCTTCGTCCTTGGCTACGTAGCGCACCGAGATACCGCTGCCCGCGCCCCGCGTCACCCTGATCCTGTCGTTGCGCTTGGCCAGCGCCTCCATCAGGGCCTTGTAGCTGCCCTTGCCGCAGAAGGACCGCGGGCCGTTCTCCGTGAAGCCCTCGATTTTGGCGAGTTCGCGCACGATGTCGCGCCTGGCCGTGTGCTCGTTGGGCCTGAGGCTGATCACGCGGATGAGGTAGTGCTCCGCTTGCTCCATCGGGTCGAGCGGCTTGGGCGCCGCCCGGGCCATCAGCCCGCCGAGCGCCCGCTTGGTGCGCGCCCACCGCACCGGGCGCTTGTACTCTAGTGCCGCCCTGAAGATGTGCACCGGTAGCACCACGTCGGCGTGGTTCTTGAACGTCGCATACACCTCCTTCTGCGCCTCGTCGACCAGCACCACCGAGCGCCGCTCGTTGATGCGCAGCCGCTGCAGCACCGGCACGAAATCCGTGTCCTTGGTGAAGAGGATGAACTCCTTGATGCGCTTGTTCCTGATGATGGCCTCGGCCACGTCGAGCGCGATGCGGATGTCGGCCCCGTTCTTCAACCTCTTGAACTTCTCGCACAGGATCGGCTCGAAACCGCGCGCCTTGAACGCCTTCTCGTGCTTCTGAGCGGACGGGTTCCAGTAGACGCGCTTCTCAGCGAATTTCCGCTTGCGGCCCTCGTCGAACTCGCCGTCTTCCAGCCAGGCGACCCAGTTGGCGATCTTCTCTGGTGGGCAAAGCCCACCGACGTTCTCATGGTCAATGAACAACGCGCTCTGGATTCGTCCGAGCATCCCAACATCTCCTAACCGCCGACGCCGTACTCCTTCGGCAAAGGCGGCTAGCCTGCCACCTTGGCGCCCGCTACAAAAGCGGAAGTTGTAGTGCTCCTGCGATACCGCGGGTCGGCGAAATTCCTGTTCGCGGCCTACTGCAATTGGCTTGGCCGCGACGGCAGAAACGAATTCCTCAAGTGTTGCGCCGCCTCAACGCTCACGACGCTGCGGCCTGGTCCGCCGCCTCCCGCGCTAGCCGCGCCTTCTCCGTCCGGTCAACCGCGAAGATCGCCCCCTCGTAGAGCAGGATGGTGGGCAGCGCCATGGCGATCATGCTGAACGGGTCGGGCGGCGACAGCACGGCAGCGACGCCGGTGATGGCGACGATGGCATAGCGGCGGAAGTCTCTCAGTTGCTGCGCGTTGACGATGCCGGCGCGCGCCAGCAGCGTCAGCACCACCGGCAGCTGGAAGCAGATGCCGAAGCCCAGGATCAGCGTCATGATCAGCGACAAGTACTCGCTGACCCGCGCCTGCAATTGGATCTCGACCTGTCCGCCCGTCTGCTCCATCGACAGGAAGAAGATCATGGCGAGCGGCATGACGATGAAATAGACGACCAGCGCGCCGGCGATGAACAGCAGGAATGTCGCCAGCAGGTAGGGCCGGAAAGCCGCGCGCTCGTTCTTGTAGAGGCCCGGCGCGACGAACTTGTAGACCTGCATGGCGATGATCGGAAAAGCCAGGAACACCGCGCCGAACAGCGCGAGCTTGAGCTTGGTGAAGAAGAACTCGTGCGGAGCGGTGAAGATCATCTCGACCTTCTGGCCGTGGCGCGCGACACCGTAGGGCCAGACCAACAGGTTGTAGATCGATGTCGCGAAATAGAAGCAGATGAGAAAGCCGATGCCGATACCCGTCAGCGAATAGATGAGGCGCTGGCGCAGCTCGATCAGATGATCGATCAGCGGCGCCTTCGACGCTTCGACCTCGTCATGCCCTTCCGGGGCGGCGGGTGGCAGGCGCTCTCAGGCTTGTCCTGCATAGGGCAGCCTCCTCACGCGCCGCTCTTCTCGACAGGCCGGCTCGGCTCAGCTGCCGGTTGCGTTTGGGCTGCAGTTTCGCCGGGGTTGGCGGCGGGCGGCGGCTCGCTGTGCGGCGACCCATTGAGGCCGTCCGCTTCGGCAGCGGCGGGCGCCGGCTGCTCGGACGCAATCGGCAGGCCGTTGGCATCGTGCGCGAAGGCATCGTTGAGTTTTGCTGCGTCGAGGGAAGAATCGACCGATAGGCGCACGTCTTCCAGGCTCTTCTCCACCGTCTGCTCGGTGGCGCGCAGCGAAGCCTCCGTTTCCTGGGCGATGCTCTCCACGTCCTTCTTGAGCCCTGAAAGCTCGGCCTCGCGCATCGCCTCGTCGAACTGGGCGCGAAACTCCTTGGCGTGTCCGCGGATGATGCCGACGTACTTGCCTATCGTCCGCAGCAATACAGGAAAGTCCTTGGGACCGATGACCAGCAGCGCCACGATACCAAGCAACAGAAGCTTGCTGGATGTGATGTCGAACATCGGTTACCTGGTCGCGGGCCTGCCTGCCGGGCCGGCCCTGGAGGGCAATACTGCAAAGGCGCGCCGGCGAGCCCCAGCCCCTGTGCCGAGCTCAGCCTGCCTTGTTCGTTGGCTGGGGCGCGGCGGCGGTTTGCGCAGCCGGCGAAACCGGAGCGGCCGGCTTGCCAGCAGCATCGAGCGCGCGCGGCTCCTCCCGCCGGAACGGGTCTTGGGCGGGGGACGCAGGCGCGGCGGCATCCTCCTCCGCCATGCCCTTCTTGAAGCTTTTGATACCCTTGGCAACGTCGCCCATAATCGAGGAAATCTTCCCGCTGCCGCCGAACAGCAGCAACGCGACGGCCAGGAAGATGAGCCAATGCCAGATGCTCAAGCCACCCATTTCGTTGTCGCTCCCTTTGCGGCCAGTGCTCCGATCGCGACGTTCATCGCCTCACACAGCAAGCCATGAACGGACCGGGCGATCGAAAAGACACTGGCAAATCGACGGTTCTCGCGTGGATCAGGTTCGACAGGCCCGCTCTATACGGCGCGAGAGGACGTTGCGGACTTCTCGATCACCACACTAGCGCCGCTTTGCACGTTTGCCACAGTATCGCAGAAAGGGGCGCATGGGGCAAGTTTACCGCCCCATCTTACATTTAGGTAACTCGTTTGGGATTTAAGGTGTTTCAGTGTCGGCCGGCATCGCACCCGCATCATTTGTCGCGCCCCTTTCGGCCGGGAAGACCAACACGCTTTCTGGGTCGACGGCCAAACCCACCTCGGCGCCCTGCGCCGGCTCTTCCCCCTCCCTCACCACCGTGAGCAAAGGCCGTTCGAAGCCCTGCGCGGCGATCTCCAGCAGGGCCTGATCGCCCAGAAACTTCATGCGCACGACGCGGCCGGGCAGCCCTTGACCCGGCGGGACGAGGCGAATGGCCCGACGGCGGATGCACAAGATCGCCTCATCCCCGTCGCCGAGTTCCGGCACCACGAAAATGCCGATGGGAGTGCGCAGGGCGCTGCCCTCTACGCTCATCGGGATCTCGTTGATCTCAGAGAATAGCCGGGCCGTGAACAGGTCCGCAGGACTGCGATAGAGCTCCTCCGCCTTGCCGGCCTGCACCAACCGGCCAGCCCGCATGACGGCGATGCGGTCGCCGAGCCTGATCGCCTCGGCCGGTGCGTGCGTCACGATCAGGCAGGTGGCGCGCGTTTCCCTCAGCAGCTGCAGGGTCTCCTCCTGCATGCGCTCGCGCAGTTGTATGTCGAGACCCGAGAACGGCTCGTCCATCAGCATGACGGCCGGACGGGGCACGATGGCGCGCGCCAGGGCCACGCGCTGCTGCTCGCCGCCGGAGAGAATGTGGGGATAGTCGTCTGCGTAGCGCTCCAGGCCCACGCGGGCCAGCGCCGCCATGGCCTCGCGGGCTGCGTCTTCCCGCGGCAACGCCTTCAGTCCGAAGGCGACGTTGTCGCGAATGGTGAGGTGCGGAAACAGGGCGAAGTCCTGGAACATGAGCCCGACGTTGCGTTTCTCCGGCGGCACGAAGCGCAGCGGGCCTGCGACCTCGAAATCGTTGATCAGCACGCGGCCACCGGTCGGCCGCTCGATGCCCGAAGCCACCCGCAGCAGGGTGGTCTTGCCGCAACCCGATGGCCCGAGCAGGCAGACGACTTCGCCCGGAGCAATGTCCAGCGAGAAGCCAGCGAGCGCTTGCGATCCTGGGTAATGGCGTTCCACGCGATCGAAGGTCAGCCGCGCAGCGATGGTCGCCGCCGCCCTGCCGGCGGTCTGGCGAGCCTTGCGGCGTGGCGAGGCGGGAAGCCTGTGGCGAAGGAAGCGGGCTATACTCAAGGAAGCTACTCTCGCGCCGCTAGCAGGCTGCCACCAAGCGCCGCTGTGCAGAGGATCCTGCTACTCGTTCTTCGACCCGCTGCCGTCGTCGTGCGGATCGCCTGAGAATAGCGTCGGACCGCCCTCCTCGTCTCCGGCATCCAGTGGCAGCTCGTCGGCCATCAACGTGGCCGCATCCGTGGGCTCGGGAACCGTGAAATCGGGCGGCAGGTTGCTGTCGAGCAGCCCGGCTCCTTTCAGCTCGGCCAACCCCGGCAAGTCCTTGATCGACTCGAGGCCGAAGTGGACCAGGAATTCATCCGTAGTGCCGTATGTGATGGGCCGGCCCGGAGCGCGCCGACGCCCGCGAGGCCGCACCCAGCCTACCTCCATCAACACATCGAGCGTGCCGGCTGACGCCGAAATGCCGCGGATCTCCTCGATCTCGGCCCGTGTCACCGGCTGATGGTAGGCAACGATGGCGAGCGTCTCGAGCGCTGCCTTGGAAAGCCGCCGCTGCTCGCTCGCATGCCGCTCCAACAGATAGGACAGATCCTCCGCCGTGCGGAAGGTCCACTTGTCGGCCACCTTGACCAGGTTGACGCCGCGGCTCGCATAGAAGCCCTTGAGTTCCTCAAGCAGCGCCGAGACATCGTCGCTGGTCTTGAGGTGCTGCGGATAGATAGCTCTCGGCGATCGGCTCGGAGGCAGCAAACAGCAGCGCTTCGAGAATGCGCAACTGCAGGCGCCGGTCAGCCGAGGGAAGCTGCGCCACATTGGACGGCAACCCCTGCCAGCCCTCGTGCGCCAGCGCTTCGCCGGGATCCGAGCTTGGCTCCTCAATCGGATGTTCCAAGCGCGCGTCGTCGTCTTGCGCGGCGTCGTGCACCACGGCGAGCTTGGGCGGAAGCATTCCTTTCCCCTTGTTCTTCTGCAGCGTTCAGCTCCGACGACTCAACTACGTTAGGTAATGCGCTGCCAGACCGCGTCCGGCTCGCGCTTGCGCATATAGATGGGCGCGAACGGCTCCGCCTGCGAGAGCTCGACCATGCCGTCGCGGGCCATCTCCAGCGTCGCGCTGAAGGAACTCGCGCGGGCTGTGCGGGCGATAGCTGGTTGGGCGCCGTACTTCTCGAGGAACGCGTCGAGCTGGACCCAGGCGTCGTCGACCTTGTCGCCGAGCAGGGCTTCGAGGCGCTGGCGGGCTTCCTTGATCGACCACACGACGCGGCGCGGCACCACGTGCACGCGCTTGACCGTGCGCTTGCGCTGGTCGGCGTAGGCCTTCAGCAGGTCGAAGATCATGGCCGTGTACTTACGCACCCGAATTGTGCGCACACCCTCTGGACTGCCGCGCGGAAACACGTCGCGGCCAAGTCGTTTGCGCGTCATGAGCTGCGCTCCGGCGTTGCGCATGGCTTCAAGGCGCATCAGGCGGAAGGCCAGCCGTGCGGCCAGCTCGTCGCCCGAAGGCTGCTCGGTGCCTTCCTCGCGGGGAAGCAGCAGCTTGGACTTGAGAAACGCGAGCCAGGCCGCCATCACGAGATAGTCGGCGGCAAGCTCGAGCCGCGCCTTGAGCGCCTGGCTCACGAACGCCAGATACTGCTCGGCCAGCGCCAGCACGGAAATCTTGGCCAGATCCACCTTTTGCGTGCGCGCCAGGGCCAGCAGCAGGTCGAGCGGGCCTTCGAAACCGTCGAGGCTGACGATCAGAGCTTCCTCGGCGCGAGGCGCCTGCTCGGCATCCTCCCACCCGGCGAAGGCAGGCTCTGGCTGCTGATTCGTCGTGACCATTGTTGCTGTCTGATCCGCCACGCCCGTGGAAAAGCTGTGAATTGCCGGGACACTACACCGATTTCAGGCAAGCGCGCGCAACGCTAGAGCAAGCCCGGCCTCGGCTTCGGCTACGTCAAAGGGATGCTGTTGCCCGAAAACGGCGCGGGCCCGCTCATAGCGCGCGAGCGCCCGCCCTTGGAGGGCAGGTACCACGGCCGCCACAGCCAGGGTGTCGTCAAGGTCGCCGCTGCACAGGAGCGCAATATCGGAGCCCGCTGCGATAACGGCGGCAGCCCGTTCGCCGATGCTCCCCGAAAGGGCCCGCATGCCGAGATCGTCGCTCATCAACAAACCGTCGAAGCCTATGCTATCCCGTATGATCTCTTGGGTTACGCGGCCCGAGATGCTGGCAGCCCGTCGCGCATCGACGGCTTCGAATACCACATGCGCCGTCATCGCCGCCGGCAGGTCCGCAAGGCTGCGAAATGTGGCGAAATCCGTGCTTTCGAGCTCCTTGAACCCGGCCGAGACGACGGGCAGGTCGAGATGGCTATCCTTGGTGGCCCGGCCATGCCCCGGAATGTGCTTCATGACGGGCAGCACGCCGCCAGCCATGTAGCCTTCGGCAACCGCCCGCCCCAGCGCACAAACGACAGGCAACTCTCCGCCGAAGGCCCGGTCGCCGATGATGTTGTGGCTGCCCGCAACCGGCACGTCGAGCACCGGCGCACAGTTCGTGTTGATGCCACAGGCAATGAGCTCGGCTGCCACGAGCCGCGCCGTCAGGCGGGCCGCCGCGCAGGCACGGTGCGAGTTTGTGGCGTAGAGGTGGCCGAAGGCCGCCGCGGGCGGAAGCGCGTGCCAGTGCGGCGGCTGCAATCGCTGCACCCGACCGCCCTCTTGGTCGATCAGCACGAGAATGTCGGAGCCAGCCGCGTTGCGCGCCGCGTCGGCGAGCCGGCGGACCTGATCGGGGTCCTGCACGTTGCGGGCGAACAGGATCACACCGCACGGCCGCGCCTGGCGCAGGACAGCTGCTTCGGCCGGCGCAAGCTCAGGCCCCGACAGCGCGGTTATGAATGCTGCTATCATGGCGGGCAGCGGATCAGTAGGAATTGATCCAGCAATTCGCGTAGCCTGCGCTCTTCAGCCGGCCGCAGACGCCGTTCGCCGCATCGCGCGAGCCTGGCGGACCGACCACCACGCGATACCAGGTGCCTTTTTCACCAAGGTCTGCCTCCTGCACATCCGGAACCGTACCCGAGAGAGCATCAGGGTACCGTTGCTGCAGGTCGGCGAATACCTTGAGCGCGTCCATGCGCGTCTTCTGCGAAGAGAGGACGGCGACATAGCCGGCGCCTGTGCTCGCCGTGGTCGGCGGTGGCGCAGGCGCCTTGGCAACAGGCGGCGGCGCTGCCGGCTTGACTACCTGGGGGGGCGGGGCTGTTCGCCTCGGCGGCGGGGCCTCGTCCTGGGGCGCCAGCTGTTGCGAGGGCATGTTCGGAGGCGGTACGCCGAGTGTCACTCGCGGTGGCGGCTGCTGGCCGATCAGCGGTTGGTTGGTCTTGGGCGGCGGCTGTTGCGGACGCGGGCCGATGTCGACCATGACGCCCGGCATCGACGGGGATACCTGAGAGCCCGGAGGCGGAGACGCCGGTGCCATCGCGCCCGGATTGATGGGAATGGTCTTTACCCGCTTCGGGCCACCCAATTCTTCGCCCGAGCGATCGTCCTGCGGCTCGGAGCCCGGCGCCCCGGCCTGTTGGGACGCATCGTCACTGAGCCGGCCCAGCATCTTCTCGGTGGGCTTGGCCTTGTTGCCCTGGTCGGCCCTGACGATCGGCACACGCCCCGACGAAGGGGCAAACAGAGACTTGTAGGTGTAGGCGAGCGCGCCGCCGACGCCGATCGCCCCGATTAGCGCAGCAGCGGCGACAAACATCCATCGGCGACCACGCCTCGGCTCGTCGCCGTCGACGAACTCCTCGTCATCATATTCCGCGCCGGGATCGGCATAGCCCTGCCGCTGGCCGGCATAGGCGTGGTCCTGCGGCTGACGGAATTGATTGGGGTCGACAGGGGGATAAGGCTGCTGCGGCGCAGCCGGCATGTAGTTGCCAAGGTCGTAGCCGCGCGGATCGGGCTGCTGGCTCCACTGTTGCTGCGGCGGGTAGGGCGGCTGCTGCATGCCGTTCGCATAGTACGGCTGCGACGCAGGCTGACCGTAGTCGTAGTTGTTGGGCTCGGGCTCCGGGGGGAAATGGTAACCTTGCCCCTGCTGGCCGGCAGACCCCAGATCCGGATACGGAGCACTCGGCCATTGTCCATTGTGAGCGCCGGGCTGACCATGCGGCGGCGCGTACGGATCATCTGCCGGATGCCGGCGGGCCGGCGGCCGTGTCCCCGCTGGTCCGAACGGACCATTGGACCGAGCCATCTAGTGTTCCCCTACGCGTTCGCTGCGCTATCCCCGAATCAACTTTAGCGCATCTCGTCGGGTGCGAGCACCCCCAGAAGCGCCAAGCCCGAGGCCAACACCTGTATGTTGGCCCCGATCAGCGCAAGGCGTGCAGCAGTCAGACTCCCGTCATTGGGCTGGATAAAGCGCAAATGTGGCGATTCATTGCCCCTTGTGTATTGGGCGTGAAAAGCCGAAGCCAAATCATAGAGATAGAAGGCCAGCCGGTGCGGCTCGTGGGCCCGCGCCGCGCCTTCCACCACCACCGGAAAAGCTGCCAGACGTCGGATGAGATCAACCTCGCCGGGGTCGCTGAGGCGTGAAAGATCAGCGTTCAGTATGTCTGGGGCGGATTCGCCAAACCCCGGAAATACCTCCCGCGCATTGCGGAACACCGACTTCCCCCGGGCGTGCGCGTACTGCACGTAGAACACGGGATTGTCTTTTGACTGCTCCAGCACCTTGGCGAGGTCGAAGTCCAGCGCCGCATCGTTCTTGCGGTAGAGCATCATGAAGCGCACGGGATCGCGGCCGACCTCGTCGACCACCTCACGCAGCGTCACGAAGGTGCCGGCGCGCTTGGACATGGCGACCGGCTTGCCGCCGCGGAACAGCTTGACCAGCTGGCACACCTTGATGTCGAGGTCCGCTTTGCCGTCGGACAGGGCGGCCACGGCCGCCTTCACGCGGGTCAGATAGCCGGCGTGATCGGCCCCGAAAACATTGATCAGGTGGCGGAAGCCCCTGGCCAGCTTGTTGTGGTGGTAGGCCATGTCGGCGGCGAAATAGGTGTAGCTACCGTCCGACTTCATGAGCGCGCGGTCGACATCGTCGCCGAAATCGGTGGAGCGGAACAACGTCTGCTCGCGATCCTCCCATTCGCCGTCGTCATGACCTTTGGGCTTCTCCAGCCTGCCCTCGTAGACGAGGCCCTTCCTGCGCAATTCCTCGATGGTGACCCTCACCTCGTCCTCGCCGGATGTGAGCGAGCGCTCGGAGAAGAACACGTCGTGGCGGACGTTGAGGGCGGCGAGATCCTCTCTGATCACGGCCAGCATGGCGGCGATCGCCGCCTCCCGCACCAGCAGCAGCCATCGCTCCTCGGAGAAGTTGAGCAGCGTGTGGCCGTACTCCTTGGCAAGGGCTGCGCCGACGGGCTTGACGTAGTCGCCAGGGTAGAGGCCGGCCGGGATCTCACCGATATCCTCGCCCAACGCCTCGCGATAGCGCAGGTAGGCGGAGCGGGCGAGCGCGTCGACCTGGGCGCCGGCGTCGTTGATGTAGTACTCGCGGGTAACCTGATAGCCGGCGAAGGCGAGCAGGTTCGACAGCGCATCGCCGAACACCGCACCACGGCAGTGGCCGACGTGCATGGGCCCCGTCGGGTTGGCGGAGACGTATTCGACGTCGATGCGCTCCCCATGGCCGAGATCGATGCGGCCGTAGGCGTCGCGCTCTTTCAGGATCGCCGCCACCACTCCGTGCCAGAACCGGGGCGCAAAGCGCATGTTGAGGAAGCCGGCGCCGGCCACCTCCACGCTTTCGACATCGGGCAGCGCCCCCACCTTCGCTGCCAGCTTCTCGGCGATGTCGCGCGGCTTCATGCCGGCCGCCTTGGCGAGCACCAGCGCAGCATTGCTGGCGAGGTCGCCGTGGGAGGCATCACGCGGCGGCGACACCTCGACGTTGGCGAAGTCCAGGGCAGCCGGCAGCGCGCCTTCGGCCTGCAGGGCCTTTAGGGCGGCGATGATCTGGGCATGCACCTGCGCGTGGACGTTCATCCGCGCGGGCTAACGCAATTCCGGAGTGGCGTCAAACAGGCGCCGGTGCTCCTTGACCGCGTAGCGGTCGGTCATGCCGGCGACGAAGTCCGCCACCACCGCCGCGCGATCCGCCTCAATCCCGCTCTGCTCAGCGGCAACGCGCCAAGACGGCGGCATCTCGTTGGGCGTTGCCATGTATCGCCCGAACAAGTCTCGCACGATGGCCTCCGCACCGGCCACGACGCCCATGACCCGCGGGTGGCGGTAGACGTTGGCGTAGAGATAGCGCTGCAGCCCCTCGATTTCCGCGCGCCGCACTTGCGAGGCCGCGATCACCGGACGGCCGGCCGCGCGCACGCCCGCAAGGCTCTGCTCGCCGAGCGCTGCCAGCCTGGCGCGTGATTCCCGCACCACATCGTCGATCATGGCCGTGATAATGCGGCGGTTGACCTCGTAGATGACGCGCCGGTTGTCGATGCCGGCGCGCGGCGCCTGGCGCACGAACTGCCCGGCGAGGGGAACATCGACAAGCTCGCCGAGGTCGATGAGCCCGGCACGCAAGCCATCGTCGAGATCGTGGCTGTTGTAGGCGATGTCGTCGGCAATCGCCGCCGCCTGCGCCTCCGCCGGCGCGTACTCCGCCAGATGCAACCGCCCGGCCAGGCCCGCATCGTCAATGGCCTTGCGCAGCACCCGCTGGCCTTCAGCGCAATCGTCCGCAAGCGGCCCGTTGTGCTTGGCCAGCCCCTCCAGCGTCTCGAGCGTCAGATTGAGCCCGTCGAAGGAGGCGTACTTGCGCTCCAGCCGTGTCACCACCTTGAGGCTCTGGGCGTTGTGGTCGAAGCCGCCCCAGGGAGCCATGGCCTGTGCCAGCGCGCGCTCGCCAGCGTGGCCAAAGGGCGGGTGGCCGAGGTCGTGCGCCAGAGCCAGCGCCTCGGCCAAGTCCTCGTCCAGGAAGAGCATGCGGGCAATTGCCCGGGCGATCTGTGCCACCTCCAGGCTGTGGGTGAGGCGCGTGCGGTAGTGGTCGCCCTCGTGGAACACGAACACCTGGGTCTTGTAGGTGAGGCGGCGGAACGCGGTGGCGTGCACGATGCGATCGCGGTCGCGCTGGTAGGGGGTGCGCATGGGGCAGCCGGGCTCGGCATATACCCGCCCAGCGCTGGCGTGCGCCTGGGTTGCATAGGACGCCACCGGCCGGGCGGGGCCGGCTTCGCCGGTCAGTTGGTGCTCAGCCGTGCCATCAGCCATGTCCGGTCACCCGTTTGACATGGCGTTCCGCCACCCTATGTTTGGTGAGGAATCGCATGGGGCGAGACTAGCATTTTCCGGCGCCCGCCGCGAAAATGCGACCCAGCTGCAACCGCCGCGTGAACATGAGCGAAACTGCCGTCATCGTCACCGACCGTGCCGCCCGCCGCATCGCCGAGATTGTGGCCGGCGAGCCCGCTACCCCCATGCTGCGCGTCAGCGTCGAGGGCGGCGGCTGCTCAGGCTTCCAGTACAAGTTCGACCTGGTGGGTGGCAGCGAGGCGGACGACCTGGTGATCGAGAAGCAGGGGGCCCGTGTGCTCATCGACCCGGTGTCGCTCGGCTTCCTCGCCGGCTCCGAGATCGACTTCGTCGACGACCTGATCGGTGCCTCCTTCAAGATCAAGAATCCGCAGGCCACCGCCTCCTGCGGCTGCGGCACCAGTTTTTCGATTTAGCCCGTGGCGTCGCCGCCACCGGATCGCCTACATCCGGTCATGTCGGCCCGATGGGCTTCTTCCGTACACTTGCTCTCCAGCCCCAGGTGATGTTCCCTGCTCCCGAAAATACTCGTGATGGCGCCGCCACCACGACGATGGGAGGTGGGGGATGGCAAAGTTTGGAATTGGCCAGGCGGTGCGCCGGGTCGAGGACGTTCGCTTTCTCAAGGGCGCTGGCTGCTTCGTCGATGATCTGGTGCTGCCTGGCGAGCTTTCCGGGGTCGTAGTCTACTCGACCCACGCGCATGCCAAGATCACGCGGGTGGATACGAGCGCTGCGGCGGCGGCACCCGGCGTAGTCCTGATCCTCACGGGTGCCGACGCCATCGCCGACGGGATCGGCCGACTGCCCCCGCTCTTCATGCCGGAGGACCAGGGCGGCCCCAAGGGCTTTCGCACGCATCGCCCGGTGCTTGTCCCCGACATCGCCCGCTGCATCGGCGACCGCATTGCGTTCGTCGTTGCCGAGAGCGAGGCGGAAGCCCGCGACGCCGCCGACTTGATCGAGGTCGACTACGACACGATGCCGGCCGTGGTCTCGGTCGAGGATGCAGTAAAGCCGGGCGCGCCGCCGGTGTGGAGCGAATGCCCAAGCAACGTCTCGTTCACGCTGGCGTTCGGCGATCAGGCCGCAACGGATGCGGCCTTCGCCAAAGCCCGCCACGTCGTCTCGCTCAAGCTCGAGAACAATCGTTTGTCGGCAAACTCGATCGAGCCGCGCGGAGCGGTCGGTCTCTACGACGCTGTCGCCGACACCTACACGCTCTACACGAGCTCGCAGCATCCCTTCGGCGCGCGCCAGACGCTGGCGGCCGCGGTCTTTCGCGAGCCAGTCGCCAAGTTCCACGTTATCACGCCCGACGTCGGCGGCGGCTTCGGCATGAAGGCCGACGCATACCCGGAGGATGCCCTGGTCTTGTGGGCGGCCAGACGCTGCGGCCGTCCGGTCAAATGGATCTCCAACCGCGCCGAGGCGCTGCAGGGCGACTATCACGGCCGCGACCAGGTCGTCGACGCCGACATGGCGCTGGACGAGAACGGCAAGATCTTGGGCCTGCGCACCCGCGCCCTCAACGCCGTCGGCGCCTACACCGCTTCTGCCGTGGTCGCGGCGGTCGTCTACGGCTTGCGTCTCGCACCAGGGCCCTACGACGTCGGGGCGCTGCATGCCTCGGCCCAGGCGGTCTTCACCAACACCTCCCCGCTTGCGCCCTATCGCGGCGCCGGACGCCCGGAAGCTGCCTATCTCGCGGAGCGGCTAATCGACGAGGCGGCGATCGTAACCGGCATCGACGCAATCGAGCTCAGGCGCCGCAACCTGATCCGGCCCGAGGCGATGCCCTACGCGACGTTCACGGGCTACGTCTACGACAGCGGCGAGTTCGAGGTCGCCATGGACAAGTGCCTTGGCCTCGTCGACTGGAACGGCTTTGCCGCCCGTAAGGCCCAGTCCGAGGCCGCCGGGCTGCTGCGCGGGCGCGGCCTCGCCTATTTCATCGAGGAAGCTGGCGTTTTCAACGAGCGCATGGATTTGCGCTTCGACGCGGACGGCAATCTTACGATCCTCGCCGGCACACACTCCCACGGCCAGGGCCACGCCACGACGTTCGCGCAATTGGTGTCGGAGTGGCTGGGCGTACCATTCGAGAGCATTCGCTACCTGCAGGGCGACACGCAGAAGATAGCCATCGGCCGTGGCACCTACGCCTCGAGGAGCATCATGGCAGGGGGCTGCGCCCTCAAAGTCGCCGCCGACGCGGTCATCGAGAAGGGGCGCGGCATGGCGGCCTTCCTGATGGAGGCCAAGGCAGACGATATCGACTTCGGCGATGGCCTGTTCCGGGTAAAGGCGACCAACCGCTCGATGCCCATGCAGGAGGTGGCGAAGGCTTTCTTCCGACCACTTGGCATTCCGAAGGAGCTCGGCGTCGGCCTGGAAGGCCACGGCTCGTCGAGCGAGCCCGGCAACTTCCCCAACGGCTGCCATGCCTGCGAGGTGGAAATCGACCCCGCTACCGGCCATGTGGCGGTCGTGCGCTACGCGGCGGTGGACGACCTGGGTCGCACCATCAATCCGATGATCGTCGAAGGGCAAGTGCACGGCGCGCTGGCGCAGGGCATCGGCCAGGCTCTGTTCGAGCATCTCGTCTACGACCGCCAGACGGGCCAACTCGTCTCTGGCAGCTTCATGGACTACGCCATGCCGCGCGCGGCCGACTTTCCGCCGTTCGAGGTCGACCACCACGACGTGCCGTGCAAGACCAACCCTCTTGGCGTGAAGGGCATCGGCGAGGCCGGCACCACAGGCGCGCCGCCGGCGGTCATGAATGCCATCCTCGATGCATTGCGGCCGCTCGGCGTTAACCAACTGGACATGCCGGCTACGCCCTCGCGCGTCTGGCGGGCCATCGAAAGCGCCGGCGGCAAAAAGGCGGGGTAGGGCAACGGCCCAACCCTTTTTGCTTGAGCGGGGCCCGAGACCTCACGCAATGTGCCTGACGGACACGGCAGGTCCGCTAGGCAGGTGCCCGCTGCTCACATGAACGCCAAGAAAAATGAAGGACGCGCCAGGCGATCAGCGAGCAAACGCGGCGCGCGCTCGCCTATCACCGCGGCGCGCAAGAAGAAGAAGACATCGCTTGTGTGGAAGATCATCGGCGCCAAGGGCCGGCTCAGAAGCATAGGCAAGCTGACCTCCAAGGATTTTCAAGCGATCGCGGCCATACTTGGCCTCGATCCGGTGCGGGCTCGCAAGACGGGTTTGGTTGCGGCGCGGCGCGCGGCCAGAGCCCGAACCGTAGAGACGCGCTGGAACGGCACAGAAACTAAGAACAGGGCGCGGGCCGGGGACTGGATCGTCACAAGCCTGACGCCCGAGCGGAGGGTGCTGCGCGACAGCGAGGGGCGACGCAATACCTACGTCATTGCCAGCGAGCGCTTCAGGGAGCTATACGAGCCGGCTGGCGCCAAGAGTGTGGGGAAGCTCGGCACGGTCTATCGGGCCAAAGGCGTGGTTTCCGCGCTGCGCCTGGGCGGCGGCTTCGACATCCTGGCGCCCTGGGGCGAACGGCAGGCCGGTCGCGCCGGCTACCTGATCCTCAATGGCGAGGATGTCTACGGCAACAACGCCGAGACGTTCCAGGAGACGTACGAGCTGCTGGGTTGAGCCCGCGCGAAATCCGCCGCTACACGGGGCAGCACATCGAAACGCTCAGAAAACGCGTTTGGGAACCGTCGCCTGGTCCACGGGGCTCGGGTACGTCCAGGCCAGATGCTCGGCCGACATGATCGCCTGCACGTCCCCGCAAAACTTCATCACTGCAGCGGTATTGCCTGAAGCAGCTGCCGCTTCGGCGGACGGCAAACCCTGGCGCTTGATGTCTTCCAGCCGCTTTCTCGCGATCTCGCAGAGCACCCCTTGCCGATCGTCCTGATCCATGAACGAGCGTGCGCCGGCAAACGCCAGTATGGCCGTTGCCATGGCGCCGAGACCCAGCTGCCACCGTCCCGATTCGTGTTGAGTGGCCCAGTCAGCTGTGCTCTTCACTATCGGCCATGACCACTCGAGCTTGGCGATGACAGTGGCAAAACCCGCCAAGCCCAGCAGCACGGCAATTGCCAGCAGGAGGTATCCGATCACTTTGTAGGGTGCCGCATTGCCCGCGGATCGGCGATATCGCCTTCCAGCCGTTGTGTAGTAGGCGAGTTGCCAATCCAGATGCGCGTCCACGAAGCAAGCCAGTGCCGGCGCCAACAGTTCCTTTGCAGCACCATCGCTGAGAATTGCCCGGAATACTTCCCCGCGTAGGCCCTCGGCTGTCGCGCGGGCGCGCAACCATTGACTTACAGATTGGCGCCAGCTTACCCAAACGGTGGCGATGAAACTGAGTGTCAATGCGAGTGCCTGAAGCACTTGAATAGTGAGCCTGGACCACCCCTCAAACGGTATCGGCAGTAACACCACCGCGCCAATCACGGTCGCGGCCATAGTGGTCCAGAGCGCCAGCCTTCCGTATCGGCGATAGGACTTCTGCTCCTTGAGAGCGGTGGTGTCGGCGTCGCGGAAGCTGCCCAGCAGCTCTGTGACTTCCGGTGCGGAAATCACCTCGCGAATGGGGGCGTCCGCCGGCAGTTTCCGCAAGTGCAGATCGAGCGCCTGGTCCAGATCCGAAACCTTGGCGCGATCGCGAGCAACTGCCGGCATGCAATCACCTTTTGATTCAAATGGGCTCCCCGCGCGGAGCCTAGCGCGCGACTTGGCCGAAATCGAGTTGCGCCCACAGCCGGCAGCGCCACAGCCGCGGTGCGGCTCCAATTGGCCTTGCGCTGCGTCGTCGGCGCGGCCACAACCCATGCCATGAAGATCGCCACCTGGAACATCAACGGCGTCAAGGCGCGCCTGGAGGGCACCATCACGTGGCTCAAGGATGCGAGCCCGGACGTTGCCTGCTTCCAGGAGATCAAGTCGGTGACGGAGGCCTTTCCGACCGAACCGTTCGAGGAACTCGGCTACAACGTCGCCGTTCACGGGCAGAAGGGCTTCAACGGCGTCGCCATCGTCTCCAAGCGTCGGCTCGACGAGGTGGCCGTGCGCGGCCTGCCGGGCGACGAGGCCGACAACCATGCCCGCTACATCGAGGTGGTGATATCCGCCGACAGCGGACGCGTGGTGCGCGTTGGCAACCTCTATCTGCCGAACGGCAATCCCGTAGGCACCGACAAGTTCACCTACAAGCTTGCCTGGATGCGGCGGCTCAAGGAGCGGGCCAGTGATCTATTGCGCCTGGAGGAGCCCTTCGTGCTGCTCGGCGACTACAACGTGATCCCCGAGCCGGTGGATGCCAAGAACCCCCAGGCCTGGACGGAGGACGCCTTGTTCCAGCCCGAAACGCGCGCCGCTTACCGCTCACTGCTGAACCTGGGCCTGGTGGACACGGTGCGCGCGTGCCACCCGAGCGCGGGCCTTTACACGTTCTGGGACTACCAGGCCGGCGCCTGGCAGAAGGACCACGGCATCCGCATCGACCATATCCTGGCCTCGCCCCAGGCTGCCGATCGGCTCGCCGCAGCCGGCATCGACAAGTTCACGCGCGGCTGGGAGAAGCCGTCCGATCACGTGCCGGTGTGGATCGAGCTCGACGTCTGACCGCTTGCACGGTTTCCATGCGCCGGGCGGATGGCGCCCTTGCGGCTACTTCTTGATGGCTGCCGCCTCGGGGCCGCTGGCCGCGCGATATCCGAGCGGTATCGTGCTGCCCTTCACGACTTCGCGCGGAGCAGGAGGCAAAGGAGCCGCGGCTGCGGTTGTGACTGGCAGAGCGCGACGAATGGCGACCGTCTCGCCGTTCGAGCATTGCCGCTCGGGTTGCATCTCGCGGCCGCCGAGCCCCACACGCTCGGCCAGGTCGGCGGCAGGTCGGGCGAACATCTTGCGCCAGCGGGCCATCAGCCCATCAGCCTCGCTGCGCGTGCCCTGCGAGGCCGCGCAGAACATGCTGTGGTAGATCTCCTCGATCCAGATGCGATCGTGCGCGGGGGCGGTCTCCACCGCCATGGCGATGAGCGCCAGCCCGCGCCGCTGGTCGACCTTCACGTGCTGGCCGATCCAGAGCTGCTCCGCCAACAGCGCCTGTGCGGCGGGATAGCTCTGCTCGCTGAGAGAGGACAGGTAGTGCAGCCCGCGCCGCACGTCGTCGCGGGAGCCATCGCCGCTCAAGTACAGCTTGGCGAGCTCCAATTGCGCTTCCTTGTCGCCGAAGAACAGCGCAGCATGATGCAGGTAGCTCGCCGCCCGGCGCGGATTGGCAACCATGTTCAGATCCCGCAACCCGCTCTTGGTGTAGCCCGCCAGCACGATCAGGGCCTTGGCCACGAACGGCGCGCGATGGTCGTCGTCGGGATCGATATCGGCGTGCTCGTCGGCAAGCTTGCGATAGAGCATGAACGCCTTGGCATGATTGGTCTGGCCGCTGGCAATGTCGGAGTAGATGCGCGCCAGATAGAACTCGGCAAAGAACCTGGCGGTGTCAGTGCCGGTGGCCGCGGCTTGCGTGAGGGCCGGCACGGCCGCCGCGTAGGTGCCCGCCTTGTAGGCGGCGACCCCTTGCTCCAACGCGGCATCCGACGCTTCGCTCGGCGCAGGTTGCGACGCCCACGCCACGCCCGCAAACGCGATCAGCGCCGCGGCAACTACCCCACTAGATATCCGCATAGCAAACGACTTCCGCCTTTCCGCCAGCATGTGTGACCGCCCCCTTGCGTGCCGCGCCCACTTGGTCCGCATACTTACGCAACACGCCGCTCTGGTACTGATTGGCAGGCGGCTTCCATGCGCCGCGCCGCTTGGTGAGCTCAGCCTCGCTCACATCCAGATCGAGCCGCCCCTCAACGGCATCGATCGAGATCATGTCGCCGTCTTGGACGAGCGCTATCGGCCCCCCGATCGCCGCCTCGGGACCAACATGACCGATGCAAAAGCCGCGTGTGCCACCGGAGAACCGACCATCGGTGATGAGCGCGACCTTGCCGCCAGCGCCCTGGCCGTAAAGCGCGGCGGTGGTCGACAGCATCTCGCGCATGCCGGGGCCGCCCTTGGGCCCCTCGTAGCGAATGACGAGAATGTCGCCGTCCTTGTAGTCGCGCCGCTCTACGGCTGCGAAGCAGTCCTCCTCGCAGTTGAATACGCGCGCAGGTCCGCGGAACTTCAGCTCCGTCATGCCCGCCACCTTGACGATGGCGCCATCTGGGGCGAGCGAGCCTTGCAGGCCGACGACGCCGCCGGTCGGTGTGATCGCCTTCGATACCGGATAAACGACCTTCTGGTTCTCGTTGAACTTAACGCCCTCGAGGTTCTGCTTGATGGTCTTGCCGGTGACGGTGATGCAGTCCTCGTGCAGATAGCCCCCATCGAGCAGCGCGCGCATGATCTGTGGAATGCCGCCGATGTCGTACACGTCCTTGGCGACGTACTTGCCGCCGGGCTTCAAGTCGGCAATGTAGGGCGTGCGCTTGAAGATGGCCGCGACCTCCATCAGGTCGAACTCCAGCCCACATTCGTGCGCCATTGCGGGGAGGTGCAGGCCGGCGTTGGTGGAGCCGCCGGTCGCCGCGACGATGGTTGCCGCGTTCTCGAAAGCTTTCCTGGTACAGATGTCGCGCGGACGGATGCCGTCGGCCAGCAGACGCATCACCGCCTTGCCGCTCGCCACCGCGTATTGGTCGCGACTCTCGTAAGGCGCGGGCGCCCCGGCGGAGGCCGGCAGCGCGAGGCCGATCGCCTCCGACACCATGGCCATGGTGTTGGCGGTGAACTGACCGCCGCAGGCGCCGGCGCCGGGACAGGCGACGCATTCGAGCTCGTGCAGATCCGCATCCGACATGTTGCCGGCTGAGTGCTGGCCGACGCCCTCGAACACGTCGACCACGGTCACGTCGCGGCCCTTGAACTTGCCAGGCAGGATCGAGCCCCCGTACATGAACACGGCTGGCACGTTGAGGCGCAGCATCGCCATCATCACGCCGGGCAGTGACTTGTCGCAGCCGGCCAGCCCGACCATGGCATCGTAGCAATGCCCACGCATCGTGAGCTCGATCGAATTGGCGATCACTTCTCGTGACACCAACGACGATTTCATGCCTTGGTGGCCCATGGCGATGCCGTCGGTGACGGTGATGGTGCAGAACTCGCGCGGCGTGCCGCCCGCCTCGTCGACGCCCTTCTTGGCCGACTGGGCCTGGCGCATCAGCGCGATGTTGCAGGGCGCGGCCTCGTTCCAGCACGAGACGACACCAACGAAGGGCCGGTGGATCTGCTCCTCGGTCAGCCCCATGGCGTAGTAGTAGGAGCGATGCGGGGCGCGCGATGGCCCCTCTGTCACATGCCGGCTCGGCAGCTTCGACTTGTCGAACGTCCTTGCGTCCATGAACCAATCCTGCGCTGCCGTGCGCTACTCGCGCCGCATAAGACGGCACGCATCACCCGCGCTACTTGCGTACGAGCCAAGGCTCTGAATCTAGGAACTCGATCACTGGGGGGATTCGTGCATGCCGCCAGCACGCCATATCCCGACTAGTGCAATCCGGCCAATACTGTCGTCACCCATTGTGGCTCAACGGTGGCGCATTGGTTGCACGTTGGCCACAGTCGATCCGCGCCCTGTCCGTGCCTTCCTTTTTTCCGGCGTGTTCGGCGGCCATAGTAGAAGGAGGTTCAAGCGCGATTGCTGAGGGCATATTCGCCGATGTCTATTGCCGCCGCCTCCGGCGCCCCGTCCGAGGCCGCCAGCCGCATCACCTGGGTGCATCCCCAAGGCGGGTTTGTGGGCTTGAGCCTGCTCAATGCCTTGCTGCGCATCCTGACGCTCGGCGTCTACCATTTCTGGGGCAAGACCGAGGTGCGCCAGCGCATCTGGTCGGCCGTGCGCGTCGAGGGCGAACCGCTGGAGTATCGCGGCACGGGCGGGGAACTGTTTCGCGGCTTCCTGGTGGTGTTCGTGCTGGTGCTGCTGCCGCTCGGCTTCATCGCCTTCGTGGTGCCGCTGCTGTTTGGGACCCAGATTGGCCAGCGCGGGGGTGTCGAGACCCTGCTCTGGCTCCTCGTGTTCACGCTGTGGGGGGTCGGCATCCATCGCGCGCGCCGCTATCGGCTTTCTCGCACGCGCTGGCGCGGCATCCGCGGCGGGCTTTCGGGGCGCTCGGCGCCGTTCGCCTGGACCTACCTGTGGACCACGCTGCTCGTGCCCCTCACGCTCGGCTGGATCCTGCCCTGGCGTGCCGTCCGGCTGCAGAAGGCGCTGTTCGACCAGACGCACTTCGGCGACAAGGCGTTCACCTTCACAGGCCGCGCCGGCCCTCTCTACAGCCGCTTTTGGCTGGTGTGGGTGAGCGGCATTGTTCTCTTCATCGCCGCCTCCGGAACGATCGGCGTCGTTGTTGGGATGCAGGCGGGAGCCGGGCAGCCGATGCGCCCGCCTTCGCCCCGGCAGATCGCGTCCATTGTCGGCATTGTCTTCGGCGCGCTGCTGATCTTCGCCATCATCCGCGCCTGGTATAGCAGCCGCATGTTCAACTACTTTGCCGCAGAGACCAAATACCAGGGCTGCAGCTTCCGCCTGCGCGCTACGGTGCCGAGCCTCATCTGGCTCGTCGCATCCAACTATCTCATCAGGACCTTGACGCTCACCATCCTGTCGCCGGTGGCCGAGGCGCGCTCCATGCGCTACATCGTCGACCGGCTCTCGCTGGAAGGCCCGATCGAATGGCAGGCGATCGGGCAGAACCCGGATGCCTTGCTGACGAGGGGCGAAGGTCTGGCGGAGGCGTTCAATGTCGATGCCTTCTGATCCGGCGCTCTACGAGGGCAAGCTGAGCGACGGCCGCACCGCGGACTCCTTCGCTGTCAAGGCGCGGCTGGCGGAAGGTGGCGTGGAGATCCTGCCGGCGGGCGAGCGCCGTCCCGCGCTAGTGTGGCCTTACTCCGAGCTGCAGACCAACGTGCCGCTGCGCGCCGACGCGCCCGACGTCCTGCTGAGCGCGAAGCCCGGCGGCACGCAGACGCTGTTCGTCGCCAACGCCGCCTTCAGCGAAGGACTGTATGCTCGTACTCGCGGCCTGTCGGCGGGGCGCCAGCGGTTGCTGGCTCTGCGCCCGGGGGTGGCCTTCGTGGCGGTCGTTATCGCCGTGGCTCTGGCCGTGCGCCTTCTCGAGTTGCACCCCGCGCAGACAATAGCGCGCCTGTTGCCGCAGAAGACCCGCGAGGCCATGGGCCGCAGCGTGATCGCTCAGGTCACCGGGCGGATGCGGCAATGCGAGAGCGCAGCGGGCCGCGCTGCACTCGACCGCCTCGCCCAGCGGCTGACGACAGCGGCGTCCCAGACGCCGATGCCGGTGCGGGTGGTGGTGATCGACTGGAGCCTGGTCAACGCGTTTGCGGTGCCGGGCGGGCAGATCATCCTCACGCGCGGATTGTTGCAAACGGCGGGCTCGCCGGACGAGGTGGCGGGCGTGCTGTCGCATGAGCTGGGGCATGCTCTGGAGCTGCATCCCGAGGCAGGGCTCGTGCGCGCCATGGGCCTTGCGGCGGCCGCACAGCTCGTCTTCGCCGGCACGACGGGTACGGCCACCAACGTGGGGCTGCTGCTTACCCAGCTGCGCTACACGCGCGTCTCCGAGCGCGAGGCGGACGCCCACGCCGTCCGCATCCTCAAGAACGCAGGAATATCTGCCAAGGGCTTCGGAGATTTCTTCGAGCGTCTGGAGCCCAAGCTCGCCAATCCTCCCTCGGCCAAACCGGGCGAGGCGCAAGGTGCCGATGACAAGAAGAAATCGAGCTTCGACGCGAGCATCCTCACCTCGGAGCTCCTGCGCACGCACCCCCTGACAGCCGAGCGCCTGGCGCTGGTCCGGGCCCAGGCCGCCTATCCGTCGACGCCCGCGCTTTCCGATACCGACTGGCGCGCGCTACGCGAAATGTGTGGGGCCGCGCCCGTCGCTCCGCCCCGCCCCGGCCCTTCGCCGGGTCCGGTAATTGCCAAGCCGGCACCCCCGCCGGCGCCACCCGCCCCTCCTGGCCCGAGGCCGACGCCCGCACCCACAGGCGGCGACCAGCTTGCAACCGTGGATGTCGACGGCGAAATCGCCGAGGCGACCAAGGCCCTGCAATTGAACCCTAATGATCTCACCCAGCTGCAGCTGCGCGCTCGCGCCTACTCCCGGAAGGGCCAGCACGCCGAGGCGCTTGCCGACTATGTCAAGGCCACCGAGCTGCGGCCAGCCGATGCCAACCTGCTGGTGGCGCGTGGCGGCGCCCACTTCGTCCTGCGCCAGTACGAGCTGGCGCTCGCCGCCTACGACGAGGCGGTGCGGCTCAACACCGGCCACCTCGCCGCCCGCAACGGACGCGGCAACACCTACCGCGCGCTCAAGCGCTACGAGGAGGCCATTAACGAGTTCGACGAGCTCAGCAAGATCGGGCCCAACTTCGTGTTCGCCTACTACAATCGCGGCCTCACCAACATCGACAGGGGCAGAGCGGAGGCCGCCATCGCCGACTTCACCGCCGCGCTCGGCATCGACAAAGACTACGCCGGAGCCTACACGCAGCGCGGCCTGCTGCACGAAAAGGCGGGCGCGCGCGTGCTTGCCATCGCCGACTTCAGGGCTGCGCTCGTGGCACCGGTCGGCAAGTACGACAGTGGACCTTGGGCACAGCGCATGGCGCGCGACCGGCTGAAGGGGCTCGGCGTCGAGGTGCCGTAAGAACACTTAAGTGCCCGTCGGCAAACGCGGCTTTGCTCTAATCTCGCACGAGCGAACCACACGGCCCCTTGGCTGCCCCAATCGTGATATTTATGTAACGGGTTGGCCGGGGGGCCTTTGGACAGTTGGCTTGGCATGCGCTTTCCGCGGTTCGTCCTGTTCTCACTCATCTTGTTGCTGGCCTACATCGCCTGGCCGCTCCACACGTTCCTGCAAATCCGCGAGGCCCTGAGGGCCGGCGATGTCGCGACGCTCACCCGCAAGGTCGAGTGGGAGGCGGTGCGCGCATCACTCAAGGCGTCGATCAGCCCCGAGACGCTCGCCAGGCTCGAGGCCGATCCCAACTCACCGCAGCCCAGCATGTGGCAGCGCGTGAAGTTGGCGGTCGTGCCGAGCCTCGCCAACAACGTCATCGACCGCTACGTGACGCCGCAGAACCTGCCCGTGCTGCTCGGCTATCGCCGCCTGCGCGCCACCTTGCCCATGGCACTGCTGCCGCAGGAGCCGCCGACCGCACTCGCCGGCACCATGCTCCAGGGCACCTCGATCGACCGTTTCGCCAGCTTCTGGAGGCGGCTGCGGCACGCCACGTTTCATTCGCCGGGCAAGCTCGTGATCGACCTCGAGGACAAGTACAACACCAGCCGCCACTACGTCAGCACGCTCGAACTGGTGGGCTTCGAGTGGAAGCTGACCGCGCTGGCTATCTCCGGTCCTGATCTCTAAAGCCCGCGCTCGAAGGTCAAGCGGCTTCAGGCCGTAGCTTCAACCCGCTTCAGCGCCGCGCGCAGTTTCTGCACGGATGCCTCGAACGCCGCCTTGCGCTCGCGGTTCTCCTCCACCACATCGGGCGGCGCTTTGGCAACGAAGCTTTCGTTCGCCAGCTTGGCGTCGACCTTGCCTATCTCGGCCTGCGCCTTTTCGATCTCGCGCTCCAGTCGCGCGCGCTCGGCGGCCATGTCGATCACGCCGGCCAGCGGCAGCGCAGCGATCGTCTCGCCGACGACGATTTGCGCCGACCCCTTGGGTGCCGCCTTGGCAAAGGCGATCGCATCGAGGCGGGCGAGCCGCAGGATCGTATCCTCATGGTGGTCCACTCGCGCGCGCTCGGGCTTGCCGGCGCCGATCAGCACCAGCGGAATTTTGGCCGCCGCCGGCACGTTCATCTCGTTGCGCACGGAGCGCACCTCGCTGATGAGCTTGACGAGCCAGCCGATCTCCTCGTCAGCGTCGGCATCCGCCAGGCCCTCGAACACCGGCCAGCTGCTGAGACACAATAGGCTGTCGCGCTGCACGCCCACCTCCACCAGCCGGTCCCACAGCTCCTCGGTGATGAACGGCATGAAGGGATGCAACAGCTTCAGGATCTGATCGAGCACCCAGGCGGTGGTGGCGCGCGTCTCGATCTTGGCCTGCTCGTCGCTGCCGTCGAGGATCGGCTTGGTCAACTCCAAATACCAGTCGCAGAAGGTGCCCCAGGTGAACTCGTAGATGGCGCCGGCCGCCTCGTTGAACTTGTAAGCCTCGATGCCGGCGGTGACGGCGGCAGCGGTGCGCTCGACCTCGCCGGCGATCCAGCGGTTGACGGTCTCTTCCACCGCCTTGGGGTCGAAGTCCTTCCGCCGCACGCACTCGTTCATCTCGGCAAAGCGCGCTGCGTTCCACAGCTTGGTGCCGAAGTTGCGATAGCCCTCCACCACTTTCAGGGACAGCTTGATGTCGCGGCCTTGTGCGGCCATGGCAGAGAGCGTGAAGCGCAAGGCGTCGGCGCCGTAGGCGGGAATGCCGCTGGGATACTCCTTGCGCGTGTCGCGCGCGACGCGGCCCGCGTCCTCCTTGCGCAACAGGCCGCCGGTGCGCTTGGCCACCAGCGTGTCGAGGTCGACGCCGTCAATGATGTCCAGGGGGTCCATGACGTTACCCTTGGTCTTGGACATCTTCTGCCCCTTCTCGTCGCGCACCAGGGCGTGGATGTAGACGTCGTGGAACGGTACCTCCTTCATGAAGTGGAGGCCCATCATCATCATGCGCGCGACCCAGAAGAAGATGATGTCGAAGCCGGTGACGAGCACGCTGGTGGGATAGAAGCGCTTCAGCTCCTTGGTCTCGTCGGGCCAGCCGAGCGTCGAGAACGGCCACAGCCCCGACGAGAACCAGGTGTCGAGGACGTCGGGGTCGCGCGTGAGGGCAATATCTTTCTTGTAGTGAGCCTTGGCGAGCTTGGCGGCGGCTTGCTCGTTGTCGGCGACGAACACCCTGCCGTCGGGACCGTACCACGCCGGGATCTGATGGCCCCACCAGATCTGGCGCGAGATGCACCAGGGCTGGATGTTGCGCATCCACTCGAAGTAGGTCTTCTCCCAGTTTTTCGGCACGAACTTGGTCTTGCCGGTCTCGACGGCCGCGATCGCGCGCTTCGCCAGCTCCGCCGCATTGACGTACCACTGGTCGGTGAGCCACGGCTCGATGATGGCATCGCCGCGCTGCGCGTGGGGAACGGCGTGAACCGTAGGCTCGACCTTCTCCAGCAGGCCCGCGGCCTCGAAGTCGGCGACCACCTGCTTGCGGGCGACGAAGCGGTCGAGGCCGCGATATTTCCGGGGCGCGTTCTCGTTGATCTGCGCCTTGGCATCCAGGATGTTGATCAGCCCGATCGCGGGGTGGCGCTTGTAGACCTGGTAGTCGTTGAAATCGTGCGCCGGCGTGATCTTCACCGCGCCGGAGCCCTTCTCCGGGTCGGCGTACTCGTCGGCGATGATCGGGATCTCGCGCCCGACCAGCGGGAGGACGACCTTCTTGCCGATCAGGTCCTTGTAGCGCTCGTCCTCGGGATGCACGGCGACCGCCGTGTCGCCCAGCATGGTCTCGGGCCGCGTGGTGGCGACGACGATGAACCTGGAAGGGTCGTCCTTCAGCGGATACTTGAAGTGCCAGAGGTTGCCCTTGACCTCGATCATCTCGACTTCGAGGTCGGAGAGCGCGCTCTGGAACTCGGGATCCCAGTGGCCGAGCCGCTTGTCCTTGTAGATCAGGCGGCTGCCGTCTGGGAGAACCGTGTTGTAGAGATCGACGAACACCTTGAGCACGGCCTTGGAAAGGCCCTCATCCATGGTGAAGCGCTCTCTCGACCAGTCGCAGGAGGCGCCGAGGCGCTTGAGCTGATTGCCGATGGTGCCGCCGCTCTCGGCCTTCCACGCCCACACCTTCTCGATGAACTTAGGCCGCCCGATCTGATGGCGGTCGGACTCCTGGCGCTCCATCATCTGCCGCTCGACCACGAGCTGCGTGGCAATGCCCGCGTGATCCGTGCCCGGCTGCCAGAGCACGTCCTTGCCGCGCATGCGCTCGAAGCGGCAGAGCACGTCCTGCAACGTGTTGTTGAGGGCGTGCCCCATGTGCAACGAGCCCGTGACGTTGGGCGGCGGGATGACGATGCAATAGGAGGGGGCCTTGGCGCGTTCCGGCCGGCCAGCCTTGAAGGCAGCCGCCTGCATCCATCGCTCGTGAATCCGCGCCTCGATCTCGGCGGGACGATAGGTCTTTTCCAACATGCCAGGACGATTTCAGGATCGGTTTGGTTTTCGTAGGGAGGGTGGGCGCGATACGCGAACCCGGGACCCCTCGGCTATTGAGCCTTCTTGGCCCCACTCTCCGCCGCCGCGCGGGCTCGGGCCGCTTCTTCCTTCAGCGCCTCTCCCACCAGGCGCGGCATGTTGCGTTCGAGCCACTGTGCGAGCATCGGCTTCAACAGATCGAGCACTGCGGCCTCCAGTGCCTGTGTGTACTGGCTGTCGCTTTGCGCTGCGCCTTTGGCTTCCGCGGGCTCCGCACCGCGGCCGTTGGGCAACGTGTGGACCGCAGGCGGGACGCCCGCCTTGGGTGCCTCCGCGATCGGTGCCGCGGTCGCGAGGCCAGACGCTGCCGCCGCCGGCCGCGGCGGCTGCCTGACCGTTGCTGCAGCTTCACGTGCGTCGCGCTGCGGCGCCTCGGGCTTCAAGACCTCGGCCGTCGAGCCGAAGAACGGCGGCATGGTGGCGCGCACCACCTCCGGCGGGGTCAGGATCGGGTCCGCGGATTGCGGCCTGACGCCAGCGCCCGACTGCGCTTCCGCGGCGACGGGCAAGGCTGCCGCCTCAACTGCTGCCGGCTCGTCCCGCCGGGTGAGGAACCAGAGGGGGTCCTCGTCGGGGGGCGATGCCGCTGCGGGCGTTGCCTGCGTTGTGGGAGGTGGCGTGGGTGCCGTTGGCGCGGAGCCCGCACTGGCTACCGGACTAGCCGCCGCCAGCTTGGCGGTGGGCGGCGGAACGGCCGTCTGGTCTTCCAGAAGATCGGAGAGGTCATCCCCCGCCTTGGCATCGCCGGCCGTGGCGCCCTCGCCCGCCGCTCCAGCAAGCCGCTGCGTCAGCCCGCCCTTGCGCCCCGCCGGCTCGAAAAGCGCCGCCCGCTCCTCGCCCCCGGCCTCCACCGACTGCTCCGACAGGCTCTTGCGGATGGACGCGAGAATGCTCTCCAAGCTGCCGCTCGCCGCATCGGGCTTGCTCATAACGGAAAACCCCACTTTACCTGCGTAGACCCCGGAGCGCCGCAGGCGCCAAGGTTTCCCACTATAGCACTGCCCCCCGGCGGTCTCCACACGTGGGCGCGGCGCCGTGGCTCGGGGTGGCCCGGGATCAGGGCC
>CAVRVK010000016.1:0-101213 GCA_963724565.1 uncultured Alphaproteobacteria bacterium | reverse complement strand
AAGGCGATACGGCGTGGAACTGTCGTGACGCGACATGGTCGATGGTCATTGCCGGAATTGATCCGAACCCGCAGAGGGCAGGTGCCGTGACGGAATGGACCAAGGCCTATTGGGACGCAGTGCATCCCTTTGACCTCGGCGGCGCCTATCCGAACTTCATGATGGACGACGAGGGTGACGCCAGGCTCAAGGCGACCTATGGCGAAAACTATGGGCGGCTAGCTGCCGTGAAGAAGCAGTACGACCCGGCCAATCTCTTCCGGGTGAACCAGAACATCAAACCTGCCGCCTAGCTGCTGCCCACGTCATCGTCAGCTTCGCGATATTTAACTTATGCGCTGTTGTGACGTGACCAGTCGTGCAGCATCGCCAAATCGGCATGTGAAAGGATAGACAATGACCGCGTTCAACACCGCGCGGTTCTGACGACAGCTTTAGCTCGATGGAATTATGCTTCGCCTCAGTTCTCAATGGGAGTTTTGCAACACATTCCCCCCGCAAGCCGACGAAACTGGTCACTCAGCTGAGCGGCGAGTTGGGCCAGGTCCGGAGGTGAGGGCGACGGAGAACGGCCTCCGATGCATGTCTTCGCGGTTGGCGCGCAGCCGTTCCTGCGGGACAGGAACCTGCCTCTGTGTAGTCGAAGAAGGCACCCGTTTTAGCTCAGAATTGTCAGGCAGGGCCCATGTGTTCAGCCTTGCGAGCCGTCGAGATTCTGCCAGAGGTGGGTTCACGCCCCCGACAGCAGGCCGATAGCGCGGCCGGCCAAGAACAGCACGGAACACATGACAAGCTGGCTGAAATATACGGCAGCCACATACGTGGTGATCGGCACGATGGAACCTCGAAGCTCGCTCGCCTCCTGCATGCGATTGAACACGACGGGACGTTTCACCCAGTAGCCAACCACGCCCGCCAGGGCCGCGCCCAAGAGCCAAGTCCATGCAGCGCCGATGAAACCAAGCACCGAAACGGCTGCGAACGTCAGCAAGCCAGGAAGGTAGCGCATTGCCCGTCTCCAGGATGATCGAGCGAGCAATGAGTCTTGTGAGCGGCCGCAAGAGTCGGGATGCGGAATATCCACCGTATCCGCTATTCGTACACGGTATGGTGCACTCGAGCGGATGACCCGTCGCAAAGCCTTGAGCCAAGCAATATCGCGGCCGCGGCGAGGACCATCGCTGGCAATCCGCCGCGTCCGTGCGAGGGCAGAGTTCCCCCCACAGCCTGCTAGGCTCGAGCGTCCGTCGTGTCGAGGAGTCACGTCCGTCGGGCTTCTGCCTCACGCTGCGTACATGTCTTGGCGGCCCCTACCTTGCCTGAGGTCGGCCACATACAGTTGTTCGATCTGACTGGCGGGCAGCGGTCTCGAGAAGTGGAAGCCCTGCATTTCAGTGCAGCCTTCGGCCTTGACGCCCTCAAGCTGGGCTTGAGTTTCCACGCCTTCAGCCGTTGTATCAATGCCAAGTCCCCTGGCCAGCAGAGCCACGGCGCGCACGACGTCTAGCGCGTTGCCGCCCTCGGCGAAGCTTTCGACGAACGAGCGGTCGATCTTGACCTTGTCGAAGCGGAAACGCCGCAGATGGTTCAACGACGAGAAACCGACGCCGAAATCATCAACGGCGATCCTCACTCCGAGTTTGCGCAATCTAGTGAGCGTGGCGAGAATTTCCTCGTTGTCCGTTAGAAGCGCGGTCTCGGTGATCTCCACCTCGAGGCGACGGGGGGACAGGCCCGAAGCGCCAAGCGCGCCGGCAATGACCTGGACCAAAGTCGGGTTGTCGAGCTGCTTCGGAGATACGTTGACGGCAATTCGGATATCGTCGGGCCAACTTGCGGCTGTCGCGCATGCTTGCCGCATGACCCATTCGCCAAGGGGTACTATGAACCCGCTCTCCTCCGCGAACGGTAGGAACTCATCAGGCGCAACCATTCCCTTCGCGGGGTGCCGCCAACGAAGCAACGCCTCGAAGCCGCAAATCTGGTTGCGCGCCAGGTTCACTTGAGGCTGATAGTGCAGTTCGAACTGGCCCTCGACGAGCGCTTGGCGTAGCTCGCGCTCCATAACGCACCGCCGCTGCATCTCTGCATCCATTTGTTCTTCGAACAATCGGAAAGTGCCGCGGCCTTCTCCCTTGGCACGATACAGCGCCAGATCGGCGTTCTTCATGAGTTGTTCGGTGGTGGTTCCGTTCGCGGGCCCGATGGCGATACCCACGCTAGTGCCGACGATAACCTGATGACCGTCGATATGGTAGGGCTCGGTGATCGCTTCAACGATGCGACGGGCGAGCGAGGTGGCATCGCAAGGTCGTGCGATCGCCACCTGCACGATCGCAAATTCATCGCCGCCCAAGCGCGCGATCGTATCCGTTTCGCGCACGAGACCGCGCAAGCGTTCGCCGACCATTTTCAGCAGCTTGTCGCCGACAGGGTGACCGAGGTTGTCGTTGACCTTCTTGAAATGGTCGAGATCGAGAAGGAGTACTGCCACAATCTCGGCATTGCGCGTAACGCGGGTGAGGGCTTGCTGCAACCGCTCGTTCAGCAGCGTCCGATTGGCCAGCCCCGTTAGCGCGTCATGCAATGCCAGATGGGCGATCCTCGCTTCCGCCTGGCTTTGCTCGGTGATGTCGTGATGGGTCGTGACAGTTCCGCCGCCAGCCGTCGGGCCAACTGATACTTCGATGCAGCGCCCGTCCTTCAAACGGGACCTGTATTTTCCGACGAAGTTGCCAAACGGCACATCGCAGAAAATCGCCTTGAGGATGTCGTCGGCGTTCCCTTGCAGTTCACCCTTCGCGATGCGGTATTCGAGGATCTGACGCAGGCTGGTTCCCGGCTTCACCTCGTCAGCCGAGAGGCCGTATATCTCGGTATAGTGCTGGTTGGCGACGACCAATCTCTGGTCGGCGTCGAACATGGCAAGGCCCTCGACCATGTTGGAGAGGAGGGCATCCAATTGCTCTCTGAGCTTCTCCCGCTCGGTGATGTCAAGGTGCGTGTTGACCCAGCTACCATC
The DNA here is from genome assembly GCA_963724565.1 of uncultured Alphaproteobacteria bacterium. GTDB lineage: Bacteria > Pseudomonadota > Alphaproteobacteria > Rhizobiales > Hyphomicrobiaceae > AWTP1-13. The sequence goes on along the minus strand of CAVRVK010000016.1, from coordinate 98,191 downwards.
TTCGCGAGGCTGGATAGAGACAGCAATCGTGCGACCGTCCGCGAACTTGGCCGTCCAATGGCTTACCCGCTTGCGCGCAATACGTTCCCGCAGTTTTGCGAGTATGGCGTCCACAGTTGTTCCGGCATACACGCCTTTGGCTGCCCGAAGCTCCAGGACCTCGCGAAGCGTAGTGCCTGGTTTCAATTCCTCGGAGGTGTGGCCGTACATGGCGGCGTACTGGGCGTTGGCGACCACCAGGCGCTCCTGCGCGTCGAACATCACCAAACCTTGGGTCATGGTGTTGAGAGCGGTCTGGAGCTGCGCCGCCTGCACCGTCAGTTCACGTACGGCATCGGACACGCCCTTGGTACGGGTCCGTAGGAACGCCCACGAAAGTGCCTCGCCGGTGACGAGGGCGACAGAGCGGCGCAACAAGTCTCTGTGCTTGGTCGCAAAGGCAGTGAAAACGCGGAACACGAATGCCCCCGGGGACGCCATCCGCATACCCCTATCAGCAGCGGCTCAAGGCGTGGTAAATGCCGGGCAGCCAAGCCAACCCCGTGCGGACCTGATCAGGAATTTGTCGCCAGCCTTGGTAAATACTCGATGAATGTCCCAGGTTGGTGCCGTCACGTCTCTATCAACGGGCGGGGGTGCACTGCGGCAACCGCGGGCGCCCAGCGCCGCAGTGGGAGTCCGCTCGGGGTCAAAGGCGGGCCTCGCGGGCGCGTCCGCCCACTGTCTGTTGATCCCCCGATTCCGGGCGAAGCGCTCCAGCGCGAAAGTAGTCAGTTCGGTGCCGATTTTGTTCTCTAATTCCGGGATGGGCGTCAAGCTCTCCGCGATCATCCTTGCCGGGTCCACGGTTCTCTCCGCGGTAGGGGCAAGCCCTCCGCATGATGGCATAGGCTGACGCTGGCGGATCAATGTTGCAGACGCAGTACCCAAATCGAGCCTTGCGAAAAATCGGACGATCTCGCCACCGCCATCGTCCCGGCAGGGACATCTGACCCGCTCCTTGTGCGGGAACTCGGCTGCACTCCTCTGTTTAGGCAGCGGCCTTGTCGGCCGACCACTGGAAGTCGGTTCCATCTATCCACATGCGGTGCATGATCACGGCGAGCTTGCGCGCGACGGCGACTTTCGCCTTGCGTAGACCGATGCGCTTTGCCAAGCGCGTGCCCCATGCTTTCAGCGCGCACCATTTGTGGACGCGTGTCAGGAGCACGCCAGCCGCCTCGAACAGATAGCTGCGCAACATCGCATCACCGCACTTGGAGATGCGACCCGTCCAATCGACCTCGCCCGACGCATAGCGCCTGGTCGTCAGCCCCACATAGGCACCGACACTGCGCGATCGTCTGAAGCGCGATGGCTCATCGATTGTAGCTCGGTAGCAAAGCGCAGTGACCGGGCCGATGCCGGGCACCGTCATGAACGAGCGAGCTTGGTTGTCGTTGCGCGCCAGCATCAACACTTTGCGGTCGAGATCGGCGATCTGCCGGACGATCCCGTTGCGCGTCTCGAGCAGCGGCAGGACTGCAACGGCGAGGTAAGGCTTTCCCTCGACAAGCTCCTGGACACGAGCATGGAATGCGTGGCCTCTCGCCGTGCCGATCAGCAGGCCGAGGTTCTTCAGCAGTCCACGGATCTGGTTCTCGAGATCGCGCTTCATCTTGACCAGGAGGGCGCGGCTCTCCAGAAGCGCACGCATTGCATGGCTATCGACCCTCTTGACGCGAACCTCCTTGTACCAACCGCACTGCATGATCCGCGCGATGCCAAAGGCATCATTGCGATCGCTCTTGTTGATCTGCATCTTCAACGCGGCCCTGGCGTGCCGGGCATCGATACAGATGACTGGCAATCCAAGAGCCTTGATCTCGGTCCACAACCACGTCGATGTCGGCCCCGTCTCCAGGCCGATGCGGACCGCACCGGCAGCCTTCGACTTCACAAACTCGACGATCGCCTCTGGGGTCGAATTGACCACACCCTCGAACAAAATCTTGCCCGTCTGATCGACGACACAGATCGAAGTCTGTCTCAGCGATACGTCCAGTCCGACATAGCTTTCCATTCAACCTCTCCGTCGCTGCGAGGCCGATAGCCTCATTGCTCTTGGAGAGCTGATTCCCAAGCCCCATGGGTGGCTTGATCCCGGAATTATCCCATGTTGCAGAAGTCGGTTGCCGTGAGCTGCGAACCGTGATTCACCGCGGGCGAGGCGAGGTGGCAGCGGGGGCTGGCGATGATGGGGCGGCTCAACCGGGACCAAGGGCGGCTGTTCTATTCGTTCTGCCTGGATGAGGTCGTTCCACCCGATCACCTGGTGCGCGAGATCGCGGCTGTTCTGGACCTCTCCTGGGCGCACGCAGAGCTGGCTCCTTACTATCCTTCAATCGGCCGGCCCTCGATTGATCCGGTGCTCATGATCCGGATGCTTGTCCTCGGCTACGTGTTCGCCATCCGCTCGGAGCGGCTGCTGTGCCGCGAGGTGCTGGTGAACCTGGCGTACCGTTGGTTTTGCGGCCTGAGCATCGAGGACAAGGTGCCGGACCACTCGGCGTTCTCCCGTGCCCGCAACGAACGCTTCCGCGACAGCGATATCTTCCGGCGCGTGTTCGAGCGGGTGGTGGAGGCGTGCATCGCGGCAGGCCTGGTAGGCGGCAAAGGCTTCGCGGTGGATGCCAGCCTGATCGTGGCGGACGCCAACAAGCAGCGATCGATCCCCGGCACGGACTGGGACAAGAAGCGCGATCCTGCAACGGCGAGCCGGGCAGTGAAGGAGTACTTGGCAACGCTCGACGACGCGGCCTTCGGTGCGGCGAGCGAGGTGACACCGAAGTTCGTCTCGCCGTCCGATCCGGCGGCGCAGTGGACGGGTGCGATGCGCGGGCCGGCGTTCTTCGCTTACGCCGATAACTACCTGATCGACGTGAAGTTCGGCATCATCATGGATGTGGAAGCCACCCGCGCCATCCGCCAGGCCGAGGTGGGCGCCGCCAGGACCATGATTGAGCGCACCGAGGAGCGCTTCGGGCTCAAGCCGGAGCGGGTTGCGGCGGATACGGCTTACGGCTCGGCGGCGAACCTCAACTGGCTGGTCAACGAGAAGGGGATCGCCCCGCACATCCCGGTGATCGACAAGTCCAAACGAGAGGACGGCACCTTCTCGCGGGACGACTTCACTTTCGACAAGGGGCGCGACGTCTACATCTGCCCAGCGGGCGAGCTTCTGAGGACAACGGGCACGGTCAGCACCGACCATGCGATGCGCTACATCGCACCCGTGCCAGTGTGCCGAGCTTGCCCGCTCAAGCCAAAGTGTTGTCCGAACATGCCCGCACGCAGGGTCGTGCGCGATGTCAACGAGGACGCCCGCGACGTGGCTCGAGCGCTCGCCAAAACCGAGGCCTTCGAGCAATCGTGCCGCGACCGCAAGCGCGTCGAGATGCTGTTCGCCCACCTCAAACGCATCCTGCGACTCGGCCGCCTCCGGCTGCGCGGCCCGCGCGGGGCACAAGACGAGTTCACGCTGGCGGCTATCGCCCAGAACCTGCGCCGGCTCGCCAAGTTCGTTGCCAGACCGCCGCCAAATGCCACAGCGTGCGTGGCGTAAGCGTCGCGTGCGTCAGTGCCAATGCGTCCAAACCGCAGCTCCCTAGCGAGCGTACGGCAACCTGGGGACATTGCCACCCCTCTGCCGGCCGACCCTGCCCGTCCGTTCGCCGACTTTTGCAACAAAATCTGCCAATTGCAGACATGCGGCGCACTGTGGGGATCGTAATTGGAAGCGGACTCGGAACCCGCGCAAGGCCTGGCGAGGCGAGACCGGCGCCGCTATTGCTGAACGACTGTGGATGTCTTCGCCACGCTGCTTGGGTCAAGTCCTCTCGCACCGTCGTGCCCGCCCGCACTCCAAGTCGTCGCAGCCCCGGCAACCGCTCAGCGCCGCGTGAAGCCGAGTTCGCTGCCCGGTCCGGTCGTGCAGCACGGATCGGTGCGCAGCTTGCCGTAGGCCACCATAAGCTTGTTCGCGAGTTCCCCGCCCGTCTGCATATAGTCCACGATCATCGCCGCGCTGCAGGCGCGCCACTCCGAAACCTGATCGGGGCTAACATCGGCCACCTTCACGCCTTTGCTCGCTGCGAACGCATAGGCGTTGGTCTCAAACTCCGATGCCCGGTCGCGCATCTCAAGCTCTACGAGCCTTGCCGCCTTCACCACGTTGGCCCGGTGCCCTGGACCCAGCGACTGGAAGGTCTTCTCGTTGATGGCGAGCAGGAACTCCGTTGGCGCATGCCCGGTGCGGGTGATGGTATCCACCACCTTCCAGATGCCACGCCCTTGGAACGCCGCGAGCGCGACCAGGGCCATGTCGAGCTTGTTGTCCTTGATCCCCCCTGCCATGTTCTCCATGGAGACGATATTCGCCTTGCCGCCACACAGCGCGACAAACTCTCCGACGCTGCGCCCCGGGACAGCGACCCGCTGATCCTTCATCCGCTCCGGGTCTGCGATATTCCGCCCGTTGGAGTAGAAGACATTGTCGCCGATCGACTGCCACCAGAGAATGCGTGTTCCCATCTCGGCCAGGATGGCCTCATCGATCAGGTGCCTGATCTCGCTTTCCGGACGCACTGCCGCGTGCACCAGGGCCGTGAAATTGAACAGGAACGGTTGATCGATGATGGCCGCAGCGGGGACCTTCTTGGCAAAGTTGTGCACGGCCGTGGTGCCGATGTCGATGGCGCCGGACGACACCGCGCCGACGACCTGATCGTTGGTGAAGAGCTGTCCGTTGTCGAATATCTGGAGAGTGATGGCGCTCGAGGACTGTTTCTCCAACTCCTCCTTGAAGCGCACCATGGCCTTTCCATAGAACGGATTGGATACCGGCGTCTGCAAAGTCGCCCTGAGCGTGACCTGTTGAGCTTTGGCATACCCCGCGGAAAGCAAGAGCGAGATAATCAGCAGGCAGAACAAGCGTCCCATCGTATATCCCCCGACGCACCACGCAGCGGTGGTCAATGCGGCCGGCGCAGGTTCTGGGCGAAGGCTGCCAGCGTGCGACCCCCTATCGGTCATTAGCGACCAGCTCAGTGCCTAAGCCAAAGCCACGGCCCTTATCCGTTCGAGGCAGTACTCCTTGGAGGTTATGACTTCGCAGCGAAAGTAGATGCGGTCGCCGACCCTGAGCTGGCCGGTGTAGCTATTGGCAGCCAGATGCACTGGAAAGAAGCTCACCTCGATGCCATCGTCGGTGCGAATGACACCGTGCTTGCCATCCCAATGCACGATGCTGCCTCGCATGTCCGCGACCTCAGTTTGGACGAGTGCGGGCGTCGTACGGTTCCGCATTCCATTCTCAGTCCGCGATGACATCCAGGTCCCCGACAAAGCCCGACAAAGAATGACTAGCCTCATTCACGGGCCTCTGGGACGCCGCCCCGATCTCACGGCAACTTCCACGTGGCCTTCAGTGGGACGAAACAATCAAAAGCCGGGTGCGGTCCTTATTCCGCAAGATCGCGCCCTGCCCCCCGGTTCTAGCTTTGCCAAGCGGGTCGCATCTGTAACTTTAGTCCGGGCATTGCCTGGAGCAACGGACCCTAAGTTGTGCGCGCGCTCGCGCACCACTCAGTGTCAGGACGATTTAGGTTCAATCCAACAGACCCAGGGTCAGTCCCCCAGATTGAACGAAGCATGCGTACACGCCTCGATTGAAAGGTCAGGATCGGGTCAAGAGTACGCTTCTGGGACGCGGTCAAGTGGCGTCAGCACCACCCCCAAAAGCCGCCGACATTGTTGCGACGCAACCGTCCGTCATGTGAACTGACCACTGTTTATGAGTTCACGACCTAGCTAGTCGGCTGACGCACGCTTCGGCTCCCGGAGTTGCAGGGTTCGACCGGTTGACTCCGCTCAGCCGACCGCCGAGCGTAGCGCCAAACAAAGCTCGGCACGCAAGCGAAAAGGGAGGGCGTCGTGGCAGTCGAACGCATCGATTTTCAGGCGGGCAACGTCAAGGCTAAGGGCGCGCTGGTCTGGAACGACAAAGTGAGCGGCAAGCGTCCGCTCATGCTGATGATGCCGAACTGGCTCGGCGTCACCGACACCGTCATTAAGCGCGCCGAGAAGATGGCGGGCGACAGGTATGTCGCCTTCGTCGGCGATATGTATGGTGAGGGCAAGACCTGCGCCGGCCCGCCCACCTCGCAGGAGTGGATGATGGCGGTGCGCGCCGACCGCGTGGAAGGCCGCAAACGTGTCAACGCCGCCCTGCAGACCATGGTCGCTGAGGCCGACAAGCGCCGTATCGGCGACGCGGCGAAGAAGGCCGCGGTCGGCTTCTGCTTCGGCGGTGGCAACGTGCTGGAGCTCGCGCGTTCAGGCGCCGAGCTCAACGCGGTGGTCTGCCTGCACGGCGATCTCGCCACCACCATGCCAGCCAAGGCGGGCGACATCAAAGCGGCGGTGTTCGTCATTCATGGCTCGAAGGACCCGGTTGCGCCGAAGGGTCAACGCGATGCGCTCGAAGCCGAACTTGATGGCGCCGGCGCCAATTGGCAAATGCTCGATTTCGGCGGCCGGCTGCACTCGTTCTCGGAAGAAGAGACGATGATGAGGGGTATCGCCGAATATCACCCCGGTGCCGCCCACCAGACCTACAGGATGCTCGACGACTTCATCCAGGACGCGTTCAACAAGAAGCTTTGACGGTCCGCTGCGATCAGCCGGCGCTGGCGCCCCCTGAAGAGGAACCTATCGGCCGCCAGTACATGCGATAGCAGCCTGAAGGGTTCGACAGAGGTCGCATGAGGCCTAAGCTGCAGACAGATCTGGAATTGCGAGGGTGATGATGGCGTGATTGGAAGCGGTCGATCTGTCGGCCAGGAGAACCCGCTGTGAGACGTGGGTGTTGAGCCCGTCGATCTGATTGGGACCTGGCTTGCGGACTACATCAGGGCCAGCGGTCATGGCACCGCACGGATAGGCCGGAAACATGACTTGCACCCGACCGCAAAGCCGAACGCCAGATTCCTCTTGCAACGCGGGCGTCGTCCAAACATGTCTCACAGGTGCTGATGTCGGACACCCCAGCGAATCCGACGCGACGCGAAAGCCATCACGTCGGGTTCGGGTCAAAACGCGACTGTTGGCAGCTGCCGCGGTCTAGTCCGCTCACCCCTCGAACTCCGGACATTCTGACGGCCGTAGTTGAGGTCTCACATGTGCCGATTTTGTTGCAGAAGTCGGCGAACGGCTGGGCGGAGTCGGCCGGAGGAGGCGTGGCACTATCCCTGGTTGCCGAGCGCTCCCGAGGGAGCGGGCGGCATCGACGCATTGGCACTGACGCACGCGACGCTTACGCCACACACGCTGTGGCATGTGGCGGCGGTCTGGCGACGAACTTGGCCAGGCGGCGCAGGTTCTGGGCGATGGCCGCGAGTGTGAACTCGAACTGGGCGCCTTGCGGGCCGCGCAACCGAAGCCGGCCGAGCCTGAGGATGCGCTTGAGGTGTGCGAACAGCATCTCGACGCGCTTGCGGTCGCGCCGCGATTGCTCGAAGGCCTCGGTATCCAGAAGCGCGCGAGCGACGTCGCGGGCGTCCTCGTTGACGTCGCGCAAGATGCGACGCGACGGCATGTTGGGGCAGCACTTGGGCTTGAGCGGGCAGGCTCTACAATCGCCAACCAATGCATTGTAGCGGATCGTGTGGTCGGTGCTGGCATGCCCCGTCGTGGTCAGCGTCTTGCCGGCTGGGCAGACATAGACATTCTTCTGCTTGTCCCACATGAAGTCCTCGCGTGAGAGCGTGCCGTCCTTGCGCTTGGACTTGTCGATCACCGGGATGTGCGGCGCGATCCCCTTGTCGTTGACAATCCAGTCGAGCGTTGCGGCCGAGCCGTACGCCGTATCGGCCGCCAATCGCTCCGGCTTCAGGCCGAAGCGTTCCTCGGTCCGCTCGATCATGGTCTTGGCGGCGCCCACCTCGGCCTGGCGGATGGCGCGGGTGGCTTCCACATCCATGATGATGCCGAACTTCACGTCGATCAGGTAGTTGTCGGCGTAGGCGAAGAAGGCCGGCCCGCGCATGGCGCCCGTCCATTGCGCCGCCGGATCGGACGGTGAGACGAACTTCGGCGTCACGTCGCTCGCCGCGCCGAAGGCCGCGTCGTCCAGCGTTGCCAGATACTCCTTCACGGCCCGGCTGGCCGTTGCGGGATCGCGCTTCTTGTCCCAGTCCTTGCCAGGGATCGAGCGCTGCTTGTTGGCGTCCGCCACGATCAGACTGGCATCGACCGCGAAGCCTTCGCCGCCGACGAGGCCCGTCGCGATGCAGGCCTCAACCACCCGCTCGAACACACGCCGGAAGATATCGCTGTCGCGGAAGCGCTCGTTGCGGGCGCGCGAGAACGCCGAGTGATCAGGGATCTTGTCCTCGATGCTCAGGCCGCAAAACCAGCGATAGGCCAGGTTCACCTGCACCTCGCGGCACAGCAGCCGCTCCGAGCGGATGGCGAACACGTAGCCGAGGATCAGCATCCGGATCATGAGCACCGGATCGATCGAAGGCCGGCCGAGATGCGAGTAGTGCGGCGCCAGCTCGGTGTGCACCCAGGACAGGTCCAGCACGGCGGCGATCTCGCGCACGCGGTGATCGCTTGGAACGACCTCATCGAGGCAAAACGAATAGAACAGCTGCCCCTGGTCCCGATTGAGCCGCCCCATCATCGCCAGCCCCCGCCGTAGAACACCTCAGCGCCGGTGAATCACGGTTCGCCGCCTACGGCAACCGACTTCTGCAACAAAATCTGCCAGCAGCAGTCATCGCACGTGCAGAAATCAACCATCACCGTGTGGCATGAGGGCATTCTCGTCAGGTGTCCTTCACCGACAACAAAGCCAAGAGTGCAGCATGTCAAAGGTGCGGCACGCCGCTGCTATGACTACATCCTCTTCGGCCTGGCCGCAGCGCGCCAGGAGGCTGGACCCGAACGCCGTCCACATCGGCCGAACGTTCTTTCCGTAGCATCGGAAGTAGTGGCATCCGTTGTGACGGCCTAGACCGAGGCTGCGCTCGACATGGCGCGCGATGACGGCGCCTCCAAGCGTCGAACCCTCGACGACGTACATTGACCCCCAAGCCTCGGCGGGGCTTCGCATGGCCACGGTTGGGTCACACAAGGCCAGGCGGCCGATGGCGCCATCCGCCATTCCAAGCTTGCGCAGATCGGCTCTGAGGAAACCCACTTTTCGCCGCCCGCGGAAAAATCCTGCATCAGCGAGTGCCGCCTCGGCCCGTGGCTCCCAAGCCGCATGGAAGCCATAAAGCCGGGCAAGCAGGTCGCGGTAGGCACGCAGTGAACGCGTTCGAGCTTGGAGATCAAAGGCCTCCTCGGCTCGGTCGTGAGCGAACGCCGTCTCAATTTTGAGGCGTTGGAGAAGGTTCATCGGCTTGTCCGCTCGATGATGAATTCCTCGTAAGCGGCACACTAAGGACGATTGAGGTTCCTCGCGTGCTGGTCCGCGACCTTGATCTCTCCTTCAAGTTGCTCAATCAGACCACGGATGAGCTCCGATCCCAAACCGCTTTTGGATGGCTCTATGGCGATGCCGGCGCCCTGGTCTTCCACGATAACACGCAGACTGCTGGAACTTTCCACCAGGCTTACGTCGATCGGACCCGGTCTTCCCCCGTACGCATATTTGACCGCGTTCGTAAACAGCTCGGTGATTACAAGCGCCAAGACGACAGCGGTGTCGGTAGGTATGAGAACGTGCCGGCCATGTACCTTGACATGGTGTTGCCATTCCGGTCCCCAAGTCTCAACCAAACCGTCACGAAGCTCTTCAATGTAGGATCGGAAATCGACGCTCTGAATGTGGTCAGAGCGCCAGAGACGCCGATGCACCATGGCGATTGCCATGATGCGCTGACACGCTTGGTCAAACTGCGCCCTGACCTGCTCGTCGCCAGCCTCCTGCGCCTGAAGGATGAGCATCGCATTTACCAGCTGGAGGCTGTTCTGAACCCGGTGGTCCACCTCTTTCATAAGAAGGTCCTTTTGGACGAGCAGCGCCTCCTTGTCAGCCAACGCCTCGCGGAGCTGCGCGTTCAGCACTTTCAGGGTTCGCTGCTGCAGGAGTTCCAAAAGCGATAGTCCGAAGTTGCGCGCGGCATCGACCTCGGCAGTCGACCAAGGTTCGGACTGATTGTGCACGGTTTCTTTCCAGATCTCGAACGACTTCCGCGGGGTAAGCGTGCCGATGTCGGCGTCCAGTTCTGCCGGCTTATGAGGGTTTCCAGCCCAGTTGATCGTCTCGAGCTGTTCGGCTCGAAACCACAGCAGAACGAGCGGCTCTTCCCGAGACACTACGGTAGCAAGAAGGCCGCTTGCCTCGCGCGAGTAGGCCGCCGCTGGAGCGTACTGGCGGACAAGGCTGCTGCTCTCGAAAGGATCAGATGGCGCTGCGTCAAGAAGCCAGCCGGCAAGCTCGCGGATCTGCGCCTCGGAAGGCGCGTGATTGGTCGTGCTGAGTTTGTCACCAAACAGGACAGCGGCACCATCGGAGGGAATCACATTTCGGAGTTCGGCGGTGTGTTCGAGCAGTGCCCGATCAATGGCACTGGCCTTCGACACGATTCCCAATAGCTTTTCGCGGACAGCCGCAAGGCGCAGCATTTGCTGGTGAGCCTCGGCGTCTTCGCGCGCCTTAACCTGCTGGCTTAGAATTTCCCCCAAATGCTTGCACACCTCCCGCAACTCATAGGAAACCAACTTCGGCGCCATGTGATGAAAGGCCATCAGACCCCATAGGGCTCCGTCGACGATGATAGAGACCGACATGGATGCGGCTACGTTCATGTTCTTGAGGTACTGAACATGAATTGGCGAGACGCTACGCAGCGTGCACTCGCCCATGTCGAGCGGTGCGCTGGTTGCTGGATTTAGAGCTGGGACAAGGGGGGTGGGCGTGTAATTCACGTCCGGAATCACGCGAATCAGGTTTCGCAAGTAAAGCTCCCGCGCTTGCTTGGGGATGTCCGAGGCGGGGTAGCGGTGATTGAGGAATGGCGTGAGCGCTTCCGCTTTGTCCTCGGCCACCACTGAACCGGAACCATCGCGTAGGAAGCGGTAAATCATGACCCGGTCGAAACCAGTGAGGCGTCGAGCCTCCCGCGCGGCGCTCTGAAGTAGTCCGGTACGATCAGGGGCTCGATCAAATATTGCAGCGGTCTTGCGCACTTGCGCCAGCATTTCCGCCGCGCTGTGGGTGCCCGCCGAACTTGGTTCAATCTCCAGGATGCGCATGCCGTCGCGATCATGAGCTGTCAAACACAGCATATTTCCTGCTACGACAACCGATCCCAAATAGACAGGTTCGGAGGCGACTTGCGCCGAGGCTACGAGCGCGGCTGGACCTGGCCCAAGAAGCTCCGCAATAGTCTGGTCGCAGATGGCACCAATGTTGCGACCGAGGATGCGCTCGGTCTCACCGGCGACCTGGAGAACGCTCGGCGACCCCGTCTCAGTAACGAGCAGAACCCCGTGCGGCTGGATCGAGCCTGGTATGTGGATCGGCTCACGATCACAGCTACTCAGATCGATATTGGACGCAATCTCAGACATAGGCAGAGGAGCGGTTCTCTTCCTAGCATGGGGCTAGGCGATATAGCACACTCACTCACGACGGAGGGAAAAAGACCCCTTGCCGGCTCACGACGCTGATATGAGACGCTGTCCGGCCAAAGACTAGCGACGTGGCAAGCAACCAAAGCGCGGTGCCTATCGGCAACTTCGTCTCAGTTGGGTCAACAATTCGCGTGCTGCCAGCCGCACTGGCACGGTGCAAGTAACTCTGTAACCTGACGGAATCGTTGCAGTGCCGAGATCTTCCGGGTCGTGCCAAACTCCGATGTGACGACCCCGCGCGGCAAGCACCGAAGCAGGCCCAAGTCCGGGAGAACCAATGAGAGCTGATCTCACCCGCCGTTTCGGACTGGTTGCTTCTCTTGTGCTGTTCGTTCTCGCGGCACAATCGGCTCTAGCCGGGGTCCAGCAGTTCATAATATTCCAAGAGCAAGGCGCGCTCTCACCCGGGCTCACGGCCATAACGCTGCTGCGCGTGGGCCTGCAATCCGTCCTGACGATCGGGATCGCTTTCTGGGCATTGTCCCATTTGCGGGTGCCCTGGTCCGTCTCTGCAGTGCAAGCGTTGTGTCTTCTCGCTGTTGTGGCCGCCTTGTTTGATTGGTACGCGTACACTCTCGTCAGCATCGAACCTGTGCAGCCATGGACACAGGTTCTGGAAGCGCTGGTTGCGGGTCTTGTTTTGGCCTTCTCCCGGTGAGCAGTCGGGTCGACTCTGGCTAGAGCATTCAACCGGGCAGGCGCAGGCACTGCTACCGGAATAAGCCGGGGGAACGTTTTTCGTCATGGCTGCGATCATCGCAACGAGGATCATCAGAAACGGCCCAGAACCAACGGAGCGCTGGGGGTTGGCGCAAGCAATCGGCAACACGTCTGCTCCACCGCGTACGAATGGTCACTTCGTGCCAGGACCTGTCGGTGGGCGGGACGGCGCGAGAAGAGAAAACGCCATCATAGGCGATTTCGAGCTGGAGGAGGCGGTGCGGGTACTGCTGACAGGAGCGACGGGGTTTATAGGATCAGCCGTGCGCGCACGCCTCCTCGCTGACGGCCACGAGGTGATTGCGGTCACGCGTCGCGCGGGTTTGGCTATTTCCCAACCAGGGACGCAGTGGATCGTCCTCGACATAGGCCAGGCAGCCACACCGGAAACTTGGGAGGCCTGTCTCGTTGGCATCGATGCTGCCGTCAATTGTGCCGGCGTGCTCCAGGATGGCCTCGGTGATTCCACGAGCGGTGTCCATGTCACAGGAGCGACCGCCCTCTTCACGGCGCTCGAGCGCGCCGGCATTCGCCGGGTAGTCCATATCTCCGCTCTCGGCGTAGACCGGGCCGCGGTGACCGCGTTTTCGGCAAGCAAGCTCGCGGGTGACGGCGCGCTCAAGGCGCGCAACCTCAAGTGGGTCATCTTGAGGCCCTCAATCGTTGTTGCGCCAGGGGCAGCCTATGGCGGTAGCGCCCTACTCCGCGGTCTCGCCGCCCTGCCATTCCTGCCGGACGTGGCCCAGGCCGGGTGTCTGCAGTTGGTGCAGCTGCAGGACTTGGTCGAAACAGTCGCTTTCTTCCTTCGACCCAAAGCGCCTGTCTGCCTAACCCTGGAGGTCTGCGGGCCCGAGCCTTTGACGCTGACTGAAGTCCTCCGAACCTTCCGGCGGTGGTTGGGCCTCAGGGAGACGTCTGTTATTCCAATACCCATCTGGCTCCTGCGCGCCATGTCATTTTCTGGCGACTTCCTCAGCCTGCTCGGTTGGAGATCGCCTGTGCGCACCACGACACTGCGCGAACTCGCCCAGGGCTCGACCGGCGACCCCGAGCCCTGGATCACGATCACTGGCATCAAGCCGAAGTCACTTGCGCAGGCCTTGGCTGAGAAGTCCGGCATCGGTTCAGGAGCGATGGTTCGCCAAGCTGTACTTTGTGAAGGCTGTGGTTTTCGCTGTTCTGTCCCTCTTCTGGCTCCTGACCGGCCTCATTACGTTTGGCTCCGCGTGGGACGCTGGCCAGCTCCTGCTCCGTGGGGCCGGGCTTCCCGATGCAGGTGTGCCGCTGCTCGCGGCGGCCGGTGCGCTTGCAGACATTCTGGTCGGCTTCGGCATCGCCTTCCGCGCCACGTCCAAGTGCGCGCTTTATGCGAAGTCTTGTACTGTCGGTGATGTATCTCGTCGCCGGCACCGCTTTTACTCCCGCTCTCTGGGCCGATCCTCTCGGCCCGCTTCTTAAGATCATCCCGATCATGGCACTCAGCCTGGCTGCGCTTGCAATCGCAGACGACCGCTGATGCTTACCTACCTGACCCTCAAATATCTGCACGTTATCGGCGCCACGATCCTTTTGGGGACCGGCGCAGGCATCGCCTTTTTCATGCTGCTCGCGCATCGCACCGGCAATGCCGCGGCCGTCGCTGCAGTCGCGCGCATCGTCGTGATCGCCGACATGCTCTTCACGGCGACCGCTGTTGTCGCCCAACCAATTACGGGCGTTCTGCTCACGCTGCAGGTTGGCTACCCCCTTACCGAGGGTTGGATCGTGCTCTCATTCGTCCTCTACCTGGTTACCGGGGCCTTCTGGCTTCCGGTTGTGTGGATGCAAATCAAAATGCGCGACCTTGCCGAAGCGGCAGCTGCCAGTGGCGAGCCGCTGCCCGCGGCCTATTATCGGCTCTTTCGATGGTGGTTCGCCTTTGGCTTCCCGGCCTTCGCCGCCGTTCTCGCGATCTTCTGGCTGATGATCGCGCGGCCACCGATCAACTTCTGACACGCTCCACAGTCGGCAACGTTACGACGCTTAACGCGACAGGAAGGCAACGCGACATCACCGTGGGCATGTCTCTTCCGGGTCGATGCTGTTCTCTAATTCCGGGTCTGGGTGTCAAGCTCTCATCGATTGTCCTGCCGGGCTCACTGTTCTCTCCGCGGTAGGGTGAGGCCTCCGCATGATGGCGTAAGATGACGCTGGCGGATCAATGTCGAAAGCGCGGTCGCCCATTGTGGGCGCACGCAAAGCATCGAACGACCTCGCCACCGCCATCGTCCCGGCAGGGACATCATTCCCGCCTGGAAGCGGGAACTCTTGCGATCTCCAGTTGCTCGCTACGCTGCGGCTTCTTTCTTTGACCAATTGAATTCGGTGCCGTCGACCCACATCCGATGCAGGATCACGGCTAGCTTCCGCGCGACCGCAACCTTGGCTTTTCTGAGCCCGCTCCGCTTGGCGATCCGCAGACCCCAAGCTTTCAGCGCCGACCATTTCGGCACGCGCGTCAGCAGGACGTTTGCGGCCTCGTAGAGGTACATCCTCAGCATCGCATCTCCACACTTCGAGATGCGTCCCGTCCAATCGACTTCACCCGAAGCATGACGCCTGGTCGTCAGACCTACATAGGCGCCGACACTTCGTGATCGTTTGAAGCGTGTTGGATCATCGATGGTGGCACGGAAGCAGAGCGCGGTGATCGGGCCGACACCGGGCGTAGTCATGAGCCTGCGGACCTGCTCATCGTGGCGCGCCAGCTTCATCACCTTGCGATCGAGATCACCGATCTGCTGCTCGATAGCCATGCGCGCCTTGAGCAGGGGCTCGACCGCAGCAGCAAGTTCGGGCCGATCCTCGATTAGCTCCTCGGCACGCACGGCAAATACATTGAACTTCGCTCGACCGATGACGAGGCCGAGGTTCTTCAATAGACCACGGATCTGGTTCTCGAGATCACGCTTCATCCTGACCAGTAACGCACGGCTCGCCAGCAGAGCTTTGATCGCATGGCTGTCGAAGTTCTTGACGCAAACTTCCTTGAACCAGCCCGTCTGCATGATGCGCGCGATCCCGGCGGCATCATTGCGGTCGCTCTTGTTGATCTGCATCCTCAAGACGGCTTTGGCATGGCGCGCGTCGATGCAGACGACGGGCACGCCCAAGCGCTTGAGCTCAGTCCAGAGCCACGTCGCCGTCGGCCCTGTCTCGAGGCCGACCCGAACAGCGCTTGGGGCTTTCGAACGTATGAATTTGGCAATCACTGAGGGATCGGACGCAACTGTCGCCTCGCATGAGATCTTGCCAGCCCGATCGACGATGCAGATCGCTGTTTGCTTCAACGACACGTCCAGTCCGACATAGTGCTCCATCGCGGCCTCTCCATCATCGCGAGGCCACATGAGGTGGACCTCGTCCGTTTCCGGAGAGCTAATTCCCAGTACCTTGGTGTGGCTCGATCCCGGAATTACCCCATGTCGAAAAAGGGCTTGAGAAGGGCCTCGAACCGTGATTCCGGTGGCTGATTGATCATCGGCATCGGAGGGCGGGGCGATGATGGGGCGGCAGCGGCGTGATCAGGGCCGTCTGTTCTACGAGTTCCGGCTCGAAGATCGCATCCCCGAGAACCACCTGCTGCGGCGGATCAACGTGTTCGTGACGGTGGCGCTGGCCGACCTGCACAAGGAGCTTGAACCGCACTACAGCGACATCGGTCGTCCTTCGGTCGATCCGCGAGTTGATGATCCGGATGCTCATCATCGGCTACTGCTACGGCATCCGCTCGGAACGCAAGCTCTGCCAGGAAGTCGAGCTGCACTTGGCGTATAGGTGGTTCTGCAAGCTCGACCTCGATGACGAAGATCCCGCACCACTCGACGTTCTCGATCAACCGGCTAGGCCGCTTCCGCGAGAGCGATCTGCTGCGCCACATCTTCGAGCGGGTGGTGTGGTCGGCGATGGCGATGGGCCTGGTCAAAGGCGAGGGCTTCGCCGTTGACGCCAGCGTGCTGGAGGCGAATGCCAGCCGCTATCACGGCAAGGCACCGGAGGAACTGGACTGGACCGAGAAGCAGCGCCAGACGCGCGCGGTGGCGGAGTATCTGGCCGCGCTCGATGAGGCGGCCGAACCCAATCCCGATCGCAAGCCACCGAAGGTGATCTCGCCGTCCGATCCTTCTTCCGCCTGGACAGCCAAGGCCAACAAGCGCGTGCAGTTCGGCTATGGGCTCAACTATCTGATCGACATCGACAACGCGGTCATCGTCGACGTGGAGGCGACGCCGGCCCGGACCTACGACGAGGTTGAGGCGACCAAGACGATGATCGATCGCACCGAGCGTTGCTTCGATCTCAAGCCGAAGCGGCTCGCAGCAGACACGGCCTACGGCACCGGCCGGTTCCTTGGCTGGCTGGTCAAGGACAAGAAGATAACGCCTCACATCCCAGTGCGGGACAAGAGTGACCGCGACGACGGCACGTTCTCGCGCTCGGACTTCCACTGGGACAAGAGGCGCGGCCACTACATCTGCCCGAACGGCAAGATGTTGAGAACCAGCGGTACGGTTCATGGCGGCCGGACACTGCTCTACCGTGCCAGCAAGCTCGATTGCGATGTCTGTCCGTTCAAAGCCAAGTGCTGCCCGAAAGAACCCGCGCGCAAAATCCCGCGCGATCTCCACGAGGATGCTCGCGACGTGGCGCGTCGAAAGATGAAGACCAAGGCGTTCCTCAAATCGCGCGATCAGCGCAAGCGCGTCGAGATGCGCTTCGCGCACCTGAAGACCCATCACGGCTTCGAGCGCATGCGGCTCAGAGGCCTGTCCGGTGCCCGTGACGAGTTCCACCTCGCCGCCATCGTGCAGAACCTCAAGACGCTGGCCCTTCGGCTCATCCGCTCACCGCCGCGCATTCGCCTGCGCGTGAGTTGCGTGGCGTCAGTGCAAGTGGCGTTGGCGATGCGAGAGGCAAGGGACGACGCCTCCGTATCGGGGTGACGCTAAAGCTCAAGTCGGTCCGATCTCGCCAACCCGACCAAGCACCACAGAGCTTCGCACCTCTTGACGACTTTTTCGACAGCATCGATCAAAACCCGACATCTGCTCCGCATCCACCTAACGTCCGCTTCGACCTCAATTGCTGACATCGTTGGCCAAGCGGACTTTCGTCAGCTTCGCCACAAACTGCCACCACTTCTCCATTAGCTCCTTCCGTTCTTCCAGGTAGTCGGTCCGTCGATACGCAGCCCGGACCTTGTCTCGATCAATATGCGCGAGGGCAGCTTCGCTGACTTCGTCCCTGTAGCCGTTCTCCGTTGACCAGTCCTTGAACGCCGAGCGGAATCCATGTGGCGTCCCTGGTACTTGCCAGGCACGCATCGCTTTCGAGAGCGCGTTATCGGACAATGGCTGCCCTATGCGGCCCGGAAACACGAGATCATTTGTGTTGCCATGGCGTGCCTTCGCCAGAACTGACAATACGCCCCCCGAGAGCGGCACAACGTGTTCGGCACCCGCCTTCATTCGTTCAGCAGGGATGACCCAAATCTGGTCGTCGAGCTTGAACTCGCTCCACATCGCGCCGCGCGCTTCGCCGGATCGGCATGCGGTCAAGATGAGGAACCTGAGCAAGAGACGGGTCGTGAGTTGCATCTCTCGATCGTCCAAGCTTGCATAGAAGGCAGGAACCTCCTTCCAATGCAGCGCGCGATGATGCTGTACCTTTCGGTGGGAGGTGCCAAGTTCTGCCGAGATACCCACGCAAGGATTGGCCTTCTCCCTCGTACCGCGGAGAATTGCGCTGTCAAACGTCGCCCTCACACGTTGAAGCACGCGTGAGGCCGTCTCGGGCTTCTCGAACCAAATGGGCGTCAGAAGCTCCAGCACTTCGGCGGCACTGATATCCCCGACGGGCAGGTCGCCGATGGCAGGGAAGACGTAGTCCCGCATCGTGTTCTCCCACTGCTGGACGTGCTTGCCGTTGGACAATCGTTGACGACGCACGGCGAAGAACTGCTCGAACGCTTGGCGGAATGTAACCGCCTCTCGAAAGCGCGCAGCTTTCTCGTCTTGCTGGAGATCGATCCCGCCTTTCGCAGCTTGGCGAAGTTCAGAGGCCCGCTGGCGCACAGCTTCAAGCGTCACCTCCGGATAGACCCCAAGTCCCTTTTCAACCCGCCTTCCGCTGATTGTCAGACGGAGTGCCCATCGCTTCACCCCCTTGTCGGTAACAACGAGGCGTAGCCCGCCGCCGTCCTCATAAAGGCCGGGGTCCTTGGCCTTAGCTACCCTCAAAGCGCTCAATCGAGCCAGAGCACGCGATCCCATCCCAACCTACCATCCAACCACCCAATTAGTCGGGCATTGGATGGCATTATGAGGCGCCGCAGTTCAGCCGCAAGGTGCGTTGGAATCTGCCAAAACAGATCCTAAGGTCAAGACATAGCTGAGTAAATTGTCACATACTGTCAGCGCTAGTCACTGACTGGCACAAATTTTTCGATGCACGGCGAGATTGTATTGGCGGAGGGAGTGGGATTCGAACCCACGATACGGTTGCCCGTATACACGCTTTCCAAGCGTGCGCCTTCAGCCACTCGGCCATCCCTCCTGCCGCTCGTGGCGACGGCGGCAATATAGAGGCCCGACCTCTGAGCGCAAGCGCCAGCCCGAGGCATATTGGGCCCCATCGCAACAGGGCCGGCCAGCGGTGCTTTCCCCGCGCGGGGCCTACTCCATGATATGGCCGCCGTCATAGGTGCAGGCGATGCGGCCGAGCGCGGCACGGAGCCGATCGCCGTCGAGCAGCGCTGCGAGATCGGCGGCGGGGGCTGGTGCACGCGGGAATTCCGCGGTGCCTGCCAACATCTGGGTTTGAGCCCGCGTGAAGTCGCCGGCGCCGGTTGCCACCAGGCCGCCGCGCACCAGGTCCGCGAGCAGCGCGGGCTCCAGCGAGGGAAGCGCGGCGAAGAAGCCTGCCTGCAGCACCTTGGCGAGCGCGTGGTCGGGGTGTTCGGGACGCTCGGGCGCGCGGCCGCAGTCCCACAGATGCTGCACCCGGTCCCAGGGTGCGGGCTCCTTGGGGAAGCGCTGCGCGAGCCCCGGCTCCTCGTTCGCCACATAGAAGCGGTTGAGCCGATCGAAGAATGCGAAGGTGTAGCCGGCCGCCAGTAGCGCCGGCTCCCAGGCAGCAAAGCTATCGGCCATGCTGCCGGGCGCGACGGCCTCGATGACAACCACGCGCGGGCGCCAGCGCACGAAGTCCATGCCGGCGATCACCTCGGCCTCGGCGCCCTCCACGTCGATCTTGAGAAAGTCGATGCGCGTCAGGCCGGCCTCGGCGCACAGCTTTGCCAGCGTGTGAACGGGCTTGGTTAGGGTGGTATATCCGCGCCGAACTGACTGGCGCCGGCGGCATGCTCGCGCACGGTGGTGGAGAAGCCGTGCAGCTTGGCGACGACGTGGAAATCCGCCTGGCCCTCGGTCCGCCCGGCCAGACAGCTCACGGCATGGTCGCGCGGACGCACATGGGCGTAGAAATCGGCGAGGGACTGCTGCGGCTCTACGATCAGGCCGCGCCAGCCCTTGAGGTAGAACCAGAACGAGACGTTGTCGGCAACCGGGTGGCCGCCGCCGACGTCGACGTAGGTGCCATCCGCCTGGTCGCCGAAGACGAGGTCGAGGTGATAGTCCTCGAGGTTCTGGGCATAGGAGAGCTGCATCAGGTTTTCGGGGTCAGGTTTCAGGGGTCAGGGTCTAGGTAGCAGCGATGGGACTAGAAGTCTCAGGACGCGGCATCAAGCATGCACTCCCAACCGGAACATTGATGTGGCAGTACACGCGTGCCAGACACCCCTGAAATCTGGTCCCTGAAACCTGATACCTTGAATGATACCATCAATCGTCACCAACGCCGGCCCACTTCTTGCCCGCTACGACGCGGTGTTCTGCGACGTATGGGGCGTGATGCACAACGGCCGTGAGGCCTATCAGGAGTCGGGCGATGCTCTGGCGCGCTTCCGGGCGGCCGGCGGCACCGTGGTGCTGGTGTCCAACGCGCCGGTGCCGGCAGCGGGCGTGGAGCGCGTGCTCGAGCGCACCGGCGTGCGCCGGGATGCCTGGGACGCGATCGTGTGCTCGGGCGACATCGCGCTCGCCCACATCGCCGACAAGGGGTATCGGCGCCTCCACCGCATCGGCCCCGCGCGCCGCGACAGCGCGCTGTTCGCAAGGCTGCCGGGGCCCAACACGCCCTTGCAGGAAGCCGAGGCCATCGTCTGCACCGGCCTCGTCGACGACAGCAGTCACACGGTCGAGACCTATCGCGATCTGATCGAGGAGGGGGTTGCGCGCACACTACCGTTCGTGTGCGCAAATCCCGATCTCGTCGTCGACGTGGGCTCCAAGCGCTACCTGTGCGCCGGCAGCATCGCTGCCGAGTACGAGCGCTGTGGCGGGGCGGTGTTCTGGGCCGGCAAGCCGCATCCCAGTGCCTATGAGGAGGCGCTGAAACGCGCCGCCGAATTGCGCGGCACTGAGCCGGCACTGACGCGCATCCTGGCCATCGGCGACGCCGTGCGCACCGATCTCGCCGCTGCGCAGGGCATGGGTGTCGATGCGCTGTTCATTGCCTCGGGCATCCACAACGAGGTTATGGTCGATGGAGCGATCGACGCCGACCAACTTGCGAGCCTGTTCGGCGTACCCGGCACGCCGCCCGCCATCGCCGCCATGACGCAATTGCGCTGGTGACCAGGGCGGGGCGGGTACTCATATACGGGCCAGGCGGCGAACGTCCGCAATGCAGCCGGCAACCGACGAGTGGGCCGGGTACCGGCGAGCCCGGCAAGTGCAAACTGCTGACATGCCCGGAAAGCGCTCGAAGCAGCGGCCCAGCGTTACGGTCCAGCGAGTGATGGGATGAATGTAGTGCTGGCAACTCGCGGGACTGAGCGGGTCGCCACGGGGTTCATCTGTCAGACCGACAATACCAGGGAACCCCCGAGCAAAGTTTAAGGGATTACCCCAATAGCTGCGATCGCCCCCTCCATCTGAAGTGGCTGGAGACAGGGTCGGGTCATTGATGTCCAACCGAAATACGCCGGGTAATGGGGATCATGCCGATCGTGTGCCGCGCGAAAGGAGCTGGCCATGATTTGGGCGATGCGGCTTATCGGTGCTTGTACTCCTGGTGCTTTTGCCCTTCCGTGTCGAAGCACAGGACCAAAAACGCCCCGGCTGACGGACCTAACCAGCAGGCACTCAAACCCGGGCAGCTCGATGCGCTCGTTGCGCCCATCGCGCTCTATCCGGACACGTTGCTGGCCAATGTCTTGATGGCATCGACCTATCCCCTCGAGGTGGTGCAGGCCGAACGGTGGGTAGGCGAGCGCAAGAGCCTTGCAGGGAGATGCGCTCAAGAAAGAGGCCGAGAAGCAAGGTTGGGACGACAGCGTCAAGTCGCTGGTCGCGACGCCATCCGTTCTCACCATGATGAGCTCGAAGCTCGATTGGACGCAAAGATTGGGCGACGCCGTTCTGGCCCAGCAGCCCGACGTGATGGATGCCGTTCAGCGGCTCAGAACGAAGGCTTACGCGAACAACAAGCTGCAAACGACCAAAGAGCAGAAAGTCGCGGTCAGGCAGGAGAACAACCGGGAGCTCATCGCCATCGAGTCCGCCAACCCCGGCACCATCAACGTGCCGTACTACGATCCCGCCGTGGTCTATGGGGAATGGCCGTATCCCGAGTATCCGCCGGACTACTGGTATCCGGAGCCTGGATATCTCGCCAGCGGCGTCCTCGCGACCGGCCTCGCCTTCGGCGGGGCCTATGCCCTAGGTCGCTGGGCAACGGGTGGGCGCTGGTGGGGCGGCAACATCAACTGGGACAGAGGCGACATCAACATCAACCGCGGCGCGCACGTGGAGCATTGGCGGCACGATGCTCGGCACCGCCGTGGAGTCGCCTACAACAATGCCAACGTGCGCCAGAAGTTTGCCGGCACCACAGGTCGCCCCGGCGGCAAAGCAAAGCCGGATTTTCGCGGCCGCGGCGGCCAGCAGGTATTGAAGCCCGGCGCCGGTGACCGTGGGAAGCTTGCACAGAACCGGCCGGCCAATCGGCCACGCGCGGCAGATCGTGCTGGCGGCAAGCAGATCGGCCAAGGCGAAGGTTGCTCAGGCGCGCCGGTCGCCGCAGCACCGTGCTGCGCGCAACATCAACCAGCCTCGCAGGACGGCTCAGCGAGCGCCTGCTCGCGGAGGTTTCGGTTACGCTGCGCCGCGCGGCGGCCGCAACGTCGGCGGCCTTCGCGGCGGTGGCCGCCATTTGCCGGTTTTCGCGGCGGCGGCCGCAGCTTTGGCGGAGCACGTGGCGGCCGCAGCTTTGGAGGTGGCCGGGGTGGCGGGCGCGGTGGTGGACGCAGGTCCGACGTCAGGCTGAAGCATGACATCCACCTTCTTGGTCGTCTCGACAATGGCCTCGGGTTCTACCGCTTTGCCTACAACGGCAGCGACCGGGTCTACGTCGGCGTAATGGCGCAGGAAGTGCGAGCGATCGCGCCCGAGGCGGTCGTGCGCGGCCGTGACGGCTACTTGCGGGTCCGCTACGACAAGCTCGGCCTCAAATTCCAGACCTACGATCAGTGGACAGCGTCGGGCGCACGAATCCCGCGGCCAAGGAACCTCACGTCGCCTGGTCCACGAAACGCAGTCCGCGCGAACCAATGAAGATCGCTTAGCTCGCGCCGAGCCCGGTTCGAGGAAAGCTCGAGTTCGAGTTCGGCGACGATGCTCGGCACGCGCTCCATATCCGAGCTGATGGCCGCGGCGGCGCGCGACTGCGTCACCGCCCCTGGAACGCCGGCTTGCGCTTCTCCATGAAGGCGCGGCGGCCCTCGATGTAGTCCTCGCTGGCGAAGCAGGCCTTGATGGCGGCGTCGATCTCGCCGAACGCGGCGCTTGTCGGGATCCTGCACCGCGGCGTTGATCGCCATCTTCGCCGCCTTGATGGTGAGCGGCGCATTGCCGCTGATGGTGGCGGCAAAGCTTGCGCACGTAGCTCTCGAGCTCGGCCGCCGGTACCACGCGGTTGACGAGCCCCATGATGCGCGCGTCCTCGGCAGTGAACTTGTTGGCCGAGAAGAAGATCTCCTTGGCGAAGGAGGGCCCGACGATGTCGACCAGCCGCTTGATGCCGGCATAGTTGTAGCCGAGGCCGAGCCTCGCCGCCGGCACGGCAAACACCGAGTTGGCCGAGCAGATGCGCACGTCGGTGTTGAGCGCGATGGCCAGGCCGCCGCCGATGCAGATGCCGCGGATCATGGCGATGGTGGGCTTGGTGCGCGTTGATCAGCGCCGAGTGCGCCGCCTCGCCGGCGGCGTCGTAGACCTTGATGCTCTCCTCGGCGCTGCGCTTCTTCTCGAACTCGGAGATGTCCGCGCCCGATACGAACGCCTTCTCGCCGGCGCCGGTCAGCACGATCACGCGCACGTCGGGGTCGGCCTCGAAATCGGCGATGATCTTCGGCACCGCCTGCCACATCTCATAGGACATGGCGTTGTGCTTCTCGGGCTGGTTGAAGATCATCCAGCCGACGCCGCCATCCTTGCGGGCGATCATCTTGGTCGTGCCGAGGTCCACGCGTTCGCTCCTCTCGGCGTCGCGCAGTGCCATGGCCGGCCGCATGCCGGCGCGGTTCAGTTTGCCGTGTGCCGAGAGCACAGTCTATTGGTAGCGTCTCGCGAGATGCCAACTGCGCGCTCAGGATTCACCAGCACGATCTTGCCGAAATGCTGGTTGGCGCGCATGTGCGCCAGCGCCGCGGCGGCCTGGTCGAGGGGGAAGGTGCGGTCGATCGGCAGGCCGAGCTTGCCGCCTTCGACGTCGCCCCACAGGTCGGCGCGCATGGCCCGCACGATCTCGCGCACCTCCTCGACCGAGCGCGTGCGGAAGGTGACGCCGATGTAGTCGATGCGCTTCAGCGCGTGCAGGTCGAAGTCGAACTCGCCCTTGAAGCCGCCGAGCCGGCCGACATTGACGATGCGCCCGAGCACGGCGGCGGCCTTCATGTTCTCGTTGGCGACGCTGGCCGACACCTGGTCGACGATGAGATCGACGCCCTTGCCGTCGGTGGCGGCGAGCACCTTCTCCGACCAGTTGGGCTCGCTCGTGTCGACGGCGAGGTCGGCGCCGAACTCCTTGAGCCGCGCGCGCCGGCCGGCATTGGTCGACGTGCCGATGACGAGGCGCGCGCCCTTGAGCTTGGCGATCTGCAGGCCCATCAGGCCGACGCCCGAGCTGGCGCCCTGGATCATCACCGTCTCGCCGGCCTTCAGGCGCCCGGCGGTGACGAGCGCGTTGTGCATGGTCTGCAGGGCGATCGGCAGCGTCGCCGCCTGCTCGTAGCTCATGTTGTTGGCGGGGATCGGCGAGGCGCGGCCCCAGTCGGCAACAGCATATTCGGCGTAGCCGCCGCCGCCGGAGCACATCACGCGGTCGCCCGGCTTGACGGTCTTGACCTCGCTGCCGACCGCCTCGACCTCGCCGGCGAACTCGAGGCCCAGCACGGTGCCTGCTCCGCCGACGCTGCCGTGGCTGTGGCCGGCCGCCACCTGCAGGTCGGCGCGGTTGAGGCCGGCGGCACGCACGCGCACCAGCACCTGCTCTGGGCCGGGCTTGGGCTTCTCCAAGTCCCGCACCTCGACGCCGCCCGCCGTCACAACCGCAGCTTTCATCGCCTGCTCCTCCCTATCCGCATTTCCTTGAAATCGACCGGCCGGACCCTTGCCCGATTGGCCACCGCGCCCTGGTATCCGACACGCTCACCCCAACCAGTTTGCGCCACGGGCGGGCAAACCTCAAACCTGCCGTGTCTTCCCACCCTCGTAGCTCCCGCACCTTTGCCAGACCAGGAACAATGTCGGTTGCCCGGCGGTAAGCGAAGGTTCTGAAACCTAACTGCGGAATTGAGTATGGCAAGCTTGCGTCCGGCCACCTTTGCGAAGGGCCGGACGGGCGTTGCATCATTCGCCGCGTTGCGTCTCAGCGATGATTTCGAGCGGCAGCACCTCGACCTCCCCACCGGCGACCAACCTCGTCTTTTCGTTGTAGCTTTTGAAAAACGGCTGCGCCTGAAGGGCTTTGATGGCTTGCTCGTCTGCGGCCGCAGCCAGATGGTAGTACTCGCTGTTATCTCTGCCTCGCATGCAGCGGTAGGAGATTTTGCCCTTCAACGCCGGATCGCTTTCCAAGGCCGAGATGAACCTGGCGATGTCCTGATGCCACTCCTCCTTGGTCCCGTTCTTGAGGCGGTATTTGATGAGAAAGTGCTTCATATGCCTGTCCTTTCGGGTCGCGCACGGCGCTGCACCGCGGCGCCGGGGGGCGGCGGCGAGGCCTATCGCTATTTGGGAAGCCCAGGGGAGGATGAGCAAGTACGGACAAAAGTGATACTGAGGACTTTTGCAATACTCATCGCCGCCATTGGGTGGGCCAAGATCTGGTGACAGGGAGCAAGCTGATGTCAAACCGAAGATCGGCAACGGGCTGCGGTTGCCCGGTGACGGCGTTTCAGAGGATGATCAGCGGCAAATACAAGATCAGGATCTTGTGGGATCTCAGAGACGGCGCCCTGCGGTACGGCGAGATCAAGAGCGGCCTGCTCAGGGGAGGGGAGGGGACTAAGGAAATCGCTCCACGGGTTCTCAGCCGCGAATTGAAGGCTCTTGCCGAGATCGGCCTGATCGACCGCAAGGACTACGGCGTTGTTCCTCCCAAAGTGGAGTATCGGCTGACGCACATGGGTCAAAGCTTCATTCCCGTCATCTCGGTGATCCAGGAATGGGGCCTTCGCCACCTTGGCGGCATTCGGCCTCAAACAGCCCCTCGCTCATGATTGCGCGCCCCGGGGCGAGGCGACTTCGCGTCAACGCCGGCGCCGCAATCAGAAGAGGAGGCGCGGCTTATCGTGCCCCTGCAAAAGCGTTGAACACCATGTCGGGCGAGGAGGTGTTGTGGCGCGAGGGCGAGACGCGGCCCGCCCACACGTCGGTGGCAAGCGCGCGCTTGAAGGCCATGATGCGGCTCCTCGCGCCAGCCCTTGGCGCCCTTCTCGCGCACGGCGATGCGGGCGACGTCGTTGTTGAAGTCGGTGACGTACATGGAGCGCAGCGCCGCGAACGGGCGGCCGTCGATGGGGCGATCCAACGTCACGTCGAGAATGTTCCGGTTCTGATCGACCGTGCGCCATCTTCACCGTGGCCGAGCCGCCTCGCTCGAAGGCGAGGGTGAAGGTTTTCGTCTTCGGCTCGAAGGCGACCTCCTTGATCCTCACGATTGGCCGCTGCTCCACCTCCACCGGCCCGATCAGGAACGATGAGCCGAACGCGGTGGGCGCGAGGCCAGCCGGGCGCCAGCGGCCGCAGGCGCCAGTAGCCGTCCTGCGGATAGAGCACCGCCACCTCCTCGCCGCCCATGGGCCGGATCATCCACACCTGCAGCAGGTGGATGCCCTTCCAGGTGCGGTCGCCGATGCGCACGGTGGCGGTGGCAGGGCGCCAGAAGCTCTGAAAGGTGAGACCCGAGACCCAGAAATCGATCTGCTCGTAGAGCGTGGTGCGCTTGGGCGGCTGCGGCGCGCCGGCTTTGGGATCATTGGGCGCGGTGCAGCCGGTCCAGTCGGCCTCGAAGCTGTCGCGCTGGATGGTGCCGATATAGGCGGGGTGCGCGGCCTCGATGCGCAAGCGGCGCACGTCCTTGGAGGCGAGGTTGATGGTGACGTTGTCCTTCTCGGCGCACAGCACCGGCTCGCTGGCGTTGGTGACCTCGACGGCGAGGGGCTCGGGGGATTGGGCGCGGCGGAGGTGCAGGTCAGCCCAACTGCAGACAGAGAGTACGATCGCCATGGCGAGCGCCGCGCGTCCCCCTCTCCCCGCTTGCGGGGAGAGGGTCGGGGTGAGGGGCGGCAGCATGCACTCAACGCTCGGCCATTGTGGCCGCCCCTCACCCTAGCCCTCTCCCCATAAGAATGGGGACAGGGGATTGGGTCGGCGCAAGCGACTAATCCTGCAGAACACAGTAGACGTCCCCCGAGTTCGCCTCGTGCGGCAGGGCGGCGATGTGGGCGGCCATGTCGGCCTTGGCAATCCAGCGGTTGAAGGTCAGCACCTGGCTCTCGCCCAGCGCAATGTCGAAGCCGTAGGGCCCGAGCGAGGCTAGCCGATCGAGGCAGCGCTAGCGCGACGTCGCGCTGGATCGTGGTGAACTCGAAGGAAAGCACCGGCAGCGGCCGGCTCAAGCCCGCCAGCACCGTATCCTCGAAGCCCTCCACGTCGATCTTGGCGAAAGCCGGCGCGCCATATTGGGCAACCAGCGCATCGAGAGTTGTGCAGGGCACTTCGATCGTCGCGTCCCAGATCTGGCCTTCCCAGCCGCCGGCGCCGTCGGCCGCGCGGATGAAATCGGACGAGGCGGTGGAGACGGTCGGATTGGCCGAGTTGATCTGCAGCGTGAGCGTGCCGGGCTGGGCGCCGCAGGCCGAACTCGATCAGCGTGACGTTGCTCGTCGCCGGCATAGATGGCGCGGATGGCGCGGGCGCACAGCGGCTGCGGCTCCAGCGCGACGACGCGTGCGCCGAGCCGGCGGAAGGCGCCGATGCGGTCGCCGACGTGGCTGCCGATGTCGAAGGCGAGGTCGCCGGCACGGACGAAGCGCGCGTAGAGCGCATCCATCGCGGCATCGCGCGCTGGATCGCCGTAGTAGACGTCGAGCGATCGGCGCAGCGGTCGCGAATGCCGGGTCGGCATGCGACACCGGGCATGACAGCACAGTCGTCGCTTCATCGGCTGCCGGACTGACATTCTACGCGCACACCGGCCGTGCCCATCACCGCCGACACCTCGGCCGGCGTGTCGAAATCCTCCGGGATGCCGCAAATGCCGAGCCACTGCAGGAACTTGCCGAAGCGCGGATCGGCGGTGAGCACGGCGAACGGGATCGCCAGCAGATAGCCGGCCGTCAGCGGCAGGCTCCACCAGAACACCGCCGGCGCGATCAACCAGCAGTGCGCCGCACACCAGGACGCCGAACAGGGTCTGCGGCCACAGGTTCCACGCCGCCGCCTCCCAGGAGAGCCGCTGAGCGTCGCGCGACTGTCCGCCCCACACCACCGATTTGCCGAACAGCAGGCCGATCATGAAGATCGTCGTGCGGATGGTGGAAACCGCGCCCTGCAGGAAGGAGAACACGAGCTCGATCGCAGCACCGGTCACGAACCGCAGCCAGCCGCCGTAGCGGGCAACGCCGCCGCGCGTCAGCATCGCGTCGAGCAGGCCCGCGATCTTCGGCATCAGGTACATGGTGAAGAACGTGACGTAGAGGCCCGTGGCCAGCGTCACGGGAAAGTCCGCAATGCCCCGCGCCTGCCAGGCGGCCACCGGCAGCAGGGCGATCATCAGCGTCCACGCCGGAATGCCGGCGAACATCAGGATCGCCCACACCAGCTGGAAGCGGCTCATGGGGTACAGTCCCGGCAGGTTGAGCAGCTTCAGGTACTGCATGTTGCCCTGGCACCAGCGCACGTCGCGCTGGGCGAACTCGAGCATGGTGGGCGGGTTTTCCTCCCAGCTGCCGCGTTCCTCGGGCAGCACGCGCACCTCGTAGCCGGCGCGGCGCATCAGGGTCGCTTCCACCTGATCGTGCGACAGCACGTGTCCGCCGAGCGGCGGCTTGCCGGGCAGCACCGGCAGGCCGCACTGCTCGTGGAACGGCTTGATGCGCACCAGCGCGTTGTGGCCCCAGAACGGACCGCAGTCGCCAACCCACCAGGCCTGCCCCATGGTGTAGGAGCGCATGCCGTGCCGCATGCCGAACTGGAAAATGCGCGCAAACGCCGCTGGATGACGGCATGCCGACCACCAGGCTCTGCAGGATGCCGATCTTGGGGTGGGCCTGCATCATGCGCACCAGGCGCACGATCTCGGGTCCCGCCATCAGGCTGTCGGCGTCGAGCGGCAGCATCAAGGTGAAGTCGCGTGCCCCAGCGCTCGCAGAAATCGTGCACGTTGCCGGCCTTGAAGGCGGTGTTGATCTCCC
The DNA here is from genome assembly GCA_963724565.1 of uncultured Alphaproteobacteria bacterium. Taxonomy (GTDB): domain Bacteria; phylum Pseudomonadota; class Alphaproteobacteria; order Rhizobiales; family Hyphomicrobiaceae; genus AWTP1-13. The sequence continues at coordinate 68,703 of CAVRVK010000016.1, read as the reverse complement.
GCCGGCGGTAGACGATGCGGTCGCGATCGGGATCGGCCGCCTTCCAGGCCTCGACCGCCTTCTCCTCGGCCGCCGCGACCGCCGGATTGTTGGTATCGCTCAGCACGAAATAGCTGAAGGCGCCGCCCTCGCCGGTGGCATCGATGCTGGCCTTCACCGTCTTCAGCCGCAGGATCGCCCGGCCCGGGTCCTCGTTGCGCAAAGTCATGAACACCGCGGTCTTGATGTGGAGCGGGGTCGGCTGGTCGCCTGCGGGCGCATAGGGCGCGACCTGGGCCATCGCGTCCCCGCGGAAATGCAGCAGCCACAGTCCGATCAGCGCGTTCCAGAACCCCAGCACGGTCCACGGCGTGCCGAGCGCGAAGCACGCGAACATGATCGCGTCCACCCAGGTCCAGCCGCCGGCGCCCAGCACCGAGGCGGCCGCCCACAGCATGCCGGTATAGGTGACGACGTTGAGCGCGAACACGATTTGCCGCCGCCGGGTCAGCTCGTCGATGGACTGCAACCCGGTCGGTGTCGTAAGGCTCAAGCTTGGCAGAACGGCCTGGGGAACAGGACCGCGTGCGGAGGTATCGAGACTGTCGCTCATGCAACCCGAGTTCCGATTGTGGCGCGAGGCGGTCCCGTGACAGGCCGCGGCGGTAAAATGATGACGCGCCGGTCCACCGGCAAGGCCCGCTTCGCCCGCGCCCTCTGGTACGCCAGGGAGGGGGTGGTGGAGCTGCGCAATGCCAGGCTCGATCCGCCCGCTCGCGGCGAGGCACGCGTGCGCACGCTGTTCAGTGGCATCAGCCGGGGCACGGAGCGGCTCGTTTTCGAGGGCAGGATCGGGCAGAGCGAATGGGAGCGCATGCGCGCACCGCAGCAGGAGGGCACGTTCCCGTTCCCTGTGAAATATGGCTATTGCGCGACAGGCATCGTCGAGGATGGCCCTGCCGATCTCATGGGCCGCCCGGTTTTCTGCCTCTATCCGCATCAGGATTTCTTCAACGTTCCGGTCGGGGCGCTTGCGCCGATCCCCGATCGCGTGCCCCCGCGCAGGGCCACCTTGGCCGCCAACATGGAGACTGCGCTCAACGCCGTATGGGACAGCGGCGCCGGCCCCGGCGACCGCATCGTGGTGGTGGGCGCGGGCATCGTGGGGCTGTTGGTCGCATCGCTCGCGGCCCGCCTGCCGGGCGCCGTCGTCACCGCCGTCGATAGAGATCAAAGCCGTCGCGAGGTCGCCGAAAGCCTGGGCGCCGGCTTTGCCCTGCCCGCCCACGCTCCCGCCGACGCCGACGTGGTGTTTCACGCCAGCGCCTCCGCCGAGGGCCTCGATTGCGCGATTGCCCGCGCCGGGTTGGAGGCGACAATCGTGGAAATCAGCTGGTACGGCGCCAAGCCGGTGCAGGTGAACCTCGGCGGTGCCTTCCACAGCCGCAGGCTAAAGCTCGTGTCCTCGCAGGTGGGCCTTGTCTCGCCGGCCCGCCGGCCACGCTGGAACTTTGCCCGGCGGATGGAGACGGCGCTGCGGCTGCTGGCCGATCCCGCGCTCGACGCCCTGGTGGCGGAGGAGATCGCCTTCGAGGACGCCCCGCGCGAGCTGCCGCGCATATTTGCACCCGGTGCGCACGGTCTTGCCCCAGTCATCCGCTATCCCGACCCCTGATCGACTTTTTCGGAGAACCGCATGTACGCCGTCGAGGTCCGCGACCGGATCATGATTGCCCACAGCCTGCCGGACCCGTTCTTCGGGCCGGCAGCCAAGATGCACGGTGCCACCTTCGTGGTGGACGTAGCCTTTTTCCGCGCTGAGCTTACGCAGCCAGAACGTGGTGGTCGACATCGGTGCGGCGCTCGACGTGCTCAACAAGACGCTCAAACCCCTCGCCTATCAGAACCTCGACGAGCTGCCGCAGTTCAGGGGCAAGCTCACCACCACCGAGTTCCTCTGCCGCTACGTGTTCGATGCCATCGTCAAGGCCGCTCGCGAGGGCGCGCTCGGCGAGGACGGCAAGGGGCTGGCCAAGGTTCGCGTCACCTTGCACGAGACCGACCTGGCGCGGGCGTGGTTCGAAGGGCCGGTATAGCCGTGCATTCGCGCGACACGAACTGCCACGTTGTCATCCCGGGCCTTGTGCCCGGGATCCAGCCGTCAGCAATCGCCGGAGCAAGCGGCATGATGGATCCCGGCGACAAGCGCCGGGATGACACCGCGCCATGACCTCGGCCGCCTTCGCCATACCCGGCGATATCGATCTGCCGACCGGCGGCTACACCTACGGTCGGCGCGTGCTGGCGCTGCTGCCGGACAACGGCGTTGTCGTGCGCCATGTCAGGCTGCCCGACAGCTTTCCCGACCCGAGCGAAGGCGACCTCGACGAGACGCGCCGGCTCCTCGCCGTCCCCAAGCCGACCGTCCTCCTTATCGATGGCTTGGCCTACGGCGCCATGCCGGCTGCGCTGATTCGATCCCTCCAGAACCCGATCGTCGCCCTTGTGCATCACCCCCTGTGCCTTGAAGCAGGCGTGCTCGAGGCGCGCCAGGATGAATTGTACGCGCTGGAGAAGGCGGCCCTCGCGCTCGCCAGGCGTGTCATCGTCAGTAGCCCGACGACTGCAGCGACGCTCGTCGCCGACTTCGCCGTGCCGGCCGACTGGATCACCGTCGCCGAGCCCGGCACCGATCCGGCGCCGCGTGCGCAACGCGCAGGTAAGCCTCTGCAATTGCTGGCCGTCGGCTCGATTGTGCCGCGCAAGGCCTACGACGTATTGGTGCGCGCACTGGCCCCGCTGGCCAGCCGCGACTGGCAGCTGACCATCGTCGGTCCGGCCGATCGCAGCGCGCCGGCCCTGGCGGCGGTGCAGGCAGCGATACAGGAGACAGGGCTCGCCCGGCGCATCACCCTTGCCGGTCCGGCGGACAGGCAACGGCTCGACACCTTCTATGCCGCGGCGGACGTCTTCCTGATGCCCTCGCTCTACGAAGGCTATGGGATGGTGCTGGCCGAAGCGATGGCGCGCGGGTTGCCGATCGTCTGCACCACAGGTGGCGCCGCGGCCTCCACTGTCCCCGATGCCGCCGCCATCAAGGTGCCGCCCGCCGACGTTGCGGCGCTGAGCGAGGCCGTGTGCCGCCTCCTCGACAATCCCCCTTTACGTCGCCGGCTGAGCGATGCAGCCTGGGCTGCCGGCCAAAGGCTGCCGCGTTGGGAAGCAACGGCGCGCATCATCGCCGGCGTGATGAGGGACATCCCGTCGTGAGCGGCTTCGATCCCACCTGGCTCGATTTGCGCGAGCCTGCCGACCATCGCTCCCGCAACGATGAGCTGGGCCGGCTGCTCACGCGCGAGCTCGGCAAGCGACGGCAAATCTCCGTGTTGGATTTGGGCTGCGGCACCGGCTCGAACCTGCGCGCCACCGCGCCTCTGCTGGGCGAAGAGCAGAGCTGGACTCTGGTCGATCACGATATGCGCCTGCTGCAGGCAGCGGTTGCCCGCCTCACCGCGTGGGCGGGCAGCAGCCAGCAGCACGACAATCAGCTTGTCCTGCACAAGGGCGGCAAGTGCATTACGGTGCGCATGCTGCGCGCCGACCTCGCGCACGATCTCGATCGCGTGTTTGCGACCGCGCCCGATCTTGTCACGGCGTCGGCGCTGTTCGATCTCGCTTCGCCCGATTTCATCTCCGAGGTGGCTGCGGAAGTCGTGCGCGGCAAGGCGGCCTTCTACACCCTGCTGACCTACAACGGTCAGCAGCGCTGGACGCCCAAGCACGAGTTGGATGCCGCCATGGCGCTGGCCTTCCGCGCCCATCAGGTGCGCGACAAGGGTCTCGGTGAATCGGCGGGCCCGATGGCGCCAGCCTTGCTGTCGGCGGCCTTCGATGCTGCCGGCTATTCCGTGAGCGAAGGCGATAGCGCCTGGCGTCTCGAAGGGGGCGATGAGGCCTTGATTGCAGAACTGGTGCCGGGCTTTGCCCGTGCCGTCATCGAGACCGGGCTGGTGCCCGAGGCCAAGGTTTCGGCCTGGCTCAAAATTGTGCGCAACGGCGCCCTGGTCGGCCACACCGACACGCTCGCTCTGCCGGCGTAGCAAGAGAGCCTGCATTCCCGGAATTGCGCGCACCCTCGGGCCGGGTCCGGGGGCAGCGCAATATCCGGGACCTTTACCCTTCCGAGTTCGCGCACGCTGCTCACGTGTCGAAGGGTAAAGACCCCGGCTTCTCTGCGCCCTGGACTTGATCGAGGATCAAGTCCGTGCGCTCCGGCCGGGGACGCAGAGGTGGGGGCGCACTTGCGTCTACACGAGGCAGCCCGCGCCGCCATTTCAGGCATTCTTCTCGATGCTGACCTGCCCTTGATGCGCGGCGCGGCCTCGTGGGCGCACACGACGGTTTATCGCGAGCCAGACGGCGTGCCTTCTTACCTCCGTTGAACTACTGTGTTGCGCTTGTGAACGACGGGAAGGAATGCGCACCAGTGACGGAGACGATCGCAGCCCTGGTGGCGGCTCATCGAGCCGGGACGGTTGCTCTGCCGGAAACAGTCGACAAGGTGTTTGAGCGCATTCGTGAGGTCGACGACCCCGCGATCTTCATCGCCTTGCGCGAGCGCGAAGCGGTCCTTGCCGATGCCGAGAAGCTCGCCAAAGGCGACCGCTCGCTGCCCCTCTATGGCGTCCCCGTCGCCATCAAGGACAATATCGATGTCGCGGGCGTTCCGACCACGGCCGCCTGTCCCGCCTTCGCCTACACGCCCGACGCGGATGCCGAGGTCGTTGCCCGCTTGCGGCGCGCCGGCGCGCTCGTCATCGGTAAGACCAACCTCGACCAGTTCGCCACCGGCCTCGTCGGCATGCGCTCTCCCTACGGCATGCCGCGCAACCCGTTGCGGCAGGACCTGGTCTCCGGCGGCTCCAGCTCGGGTTCGGCCGTTGCCGTGTCGACCGGGATTGTCCCGCTGGCGCTGGGCACCGACACTGCCGGCTCGGGCCGGGTGCCGGCCGGGTTCAACAACATCGTCGGCCTCAAGCCGAGCTTGGGGCTCGTCTCGACGAGAGGCGTGGTGCCGGCGTGCCGGTCGCTCGACTGCGTGTCGATCTTCGCGCTTACGGTGGAGGACGCCTTTGCCGCGCTCGAGGTGATGGCGGGCGTCGACGAGGCCGACCCCTTCTCGCGCCCGACTGCACTGGGTGCCCTTTCAGCGTTGCCGCCGCAGCTGGTAGTGGGCGTGCCGCGCCAGGCCGATCGGCTGTTGCTAGGCGACCGAAATGCGGAGTCCGGTTTCGACGAGGCGTGCCGGCTGGCCATCGCAATTGGGGCGCAGCTCGTGGATTTGGACCTCGCCCCCTTCTTCGAGACCGCCAGGCTGCTCTACGAGGGCCCGTGGGTGGCGGAGCGGACGGCATCGGTCGGCGAGTTCATCGCCCGCAACCCCGATGCGGTGCATCCCATCACCCGCCAGATCATTTCGAACGGTGCGGGCAAATCCGCGGCCGACGCTTTCCGCGGCCAGTATCGCCTGGCTGAGCTGCGTGCGTCGGCGCGCAAGGCGCTGCGTGGCATCGATGCGCTGATGGTGCCGACTATGCCTGCCGCATCCACCGTGGCCGAGGTCGAGGCCGACCCGTTCGGTTCCAACACGAGGCTCGGCGCCTACACCAATTTCGTCAACCTGCTCGACCTCGCCGGCATCGCCGTTCCCGTTACGTTGAGCGCAGACGGCACACCGTTCGGCATTACGCTGCTGGCGCTCGGCGGCAGCGACGCGCAGCTCGCCAGCATCGGGCTTGCCATGCACGCTCGCACCGGCCTTGCACTGGGCGCGCTCGACGTGCCCCAGCCGCCCCGTCCCGCTCTGGCGCCTGCCGCACGGCCCGGCGAGATCGCCATCGCCGTGGTCGGGGCGCACCTGTCCGGCATGCCCCTCAACCACGAGCTGGTCACTCGAGGCGGGCGCTTCCTGCGAACGGCGTCGACGGCTGCCGATTATCGCCTGTTCGCGCTCGAAGGCTCCCCGCCGCGGCCCGGCCTGTTGCGAGTTGGGCCGGGCGCCGGCGCATCGATCGAGCTCGAGACCTGGGCCCTGCCAACCGAAGCATTCGCCAGATTTGTTGCCGCGGTGCCGTCGCCCTTGTCCATCGGCACAGTCGCGCTCGAGGACGGCAGCACGGTCAAAGGCTTTCTGGTCGAGGCGCAGGCCACCCAGGGCGCGCGCGACATCTCGAGCTTCGGCGGCTGGCGCGCCTTTCTTACCAGGCGCGACATGGGCACCAAGCCCTGATCGGCTAGTCCCCGCGATAGCCCGCGTAGGCGTCGTACACCTGGCCGATGTGCGCGCGCATGACGGCCGTCGCCTTCTCCCGGTCGCGGTCGATGAGGGCTGCCAGTATCAGCGCGTGCTCGCTGTGCGACTTGGCGAGGCGGCCCGAGGTACGGAACTGCGCCCGGCTGAAGGGCGCGATGCGCGCGCGCGTCGCCGTGGTCAGGCTCGCCAGATAGGGGTTGTGCGAGCCCGCATAGATCTGCGGCGTGAAAGTCCTCGTTGAACTCATGGTAGCGCTGCGGGTTCTCCAAGCGCACGACCTCGGACAGGGTATCGTGAACGCGCCGCAGGCTCGCATGCTCCGCCGAGGTCATGCGCTCGGCGGCCAAGCCGGTGCACAGTGCCTCGAGTTCGCGCAGGGCTTCGAACATGGCGACGAGCTGGGGCTTATCGGGCCGCGCCACCACCGCGCTGCGATGCGGTCTCGCATCGACGAGCCCGCTGGCCCCGAGCAGACGGATGGCCTCGCGTACCGGCGTGCGCGAGACGTGGAAGCGCCGCGCCAGCTCCATCTCGTCGAGGGCGACGCCAGGGGCCAGTTCGCCGCGCACGATGTCGTCCGAGATTTGCATGCGCAGGCGCTCGGCAAGCGTCTTGGGGGCAGTCTCCACCGGCTGGCGCCGGCCCTCGCCGTCCGCCAACGCAATCCCCTCATCGACGCCCCGGCTTGGCTGCGCCAGTCCAGCCGCCCGTGACTTCGCCATGCGCGCTATCCGGCCTTGGCGGGCTGCTCGATGAGGCTGACGTGCGCGGCCACCACGCGCCAGCCTTGCTCGAGCCGCACCCATGTCTGCATCTGCCGCCCGACCTTGGTCGGCGCCGACTCCCTGTGGAACAGGGTCGAGGCCACCGCGAAGTCGCGCCCGTAGGTCGTGATCACCGTGCGCGAGCGCGTACGCGCCAGGTTGAAGGGCGAGCGCGCGGCGCGGAATGCCGCCACCTCGCTGTGGCCGTAGAGGTTCTCGGTGACGCCGTAGCGGATGGTGCGCTCGTCCTTGTGGAACAGGGAGTCGAGGGCGGCGATATCGTTGGACACCAGTGCCTGCTCGTAGCGCTCGAACGCCGCACGCACTTCCGCCACCACCTCGGGCAAGTCGATCTGCATGCGCGTTCTCCCTATTCCGGTGGCCGTGGTGCCAGCGCCACCTTGTCCTTTTCGAGCTTGTAGGCGATGCGCAACGCGATGTCCTCGCGCCACGGAGCCGCGATGACCTGGACACCGATCGGCAACGGGCGCAACGGCACGGGCACCGCGACTACTGGCAGGCCGATGAAGGAGATGGGCTGCGTGAAAATGCCGATGTTGGGTCTGAGCGGCACCTCGGCGCCTTCGAGCAGCATGGTCTGCTGGCCGATGCGCGGCGCTGGAAACGGCGTCGCCGGCGCCAGGATCGCGTCGACGTCCTGGAAAAGCTTCAGCACCTGGTCGCGGTACCAGCGGCGGAACTTCTGCGCCTTGACGACGAGCGCGGCCGGAACGAGGGCGCCTGCGATCAGCCGGTCGCGCGTCGCCGGATCGAAGTCGCGCGCATGCGTGCGCAGCCGGTCCAGATGCAGCGCCGCACCCTCCGTCGCGGTGATGACATAGGCCGCCGCGCGCGCCCGCGCTGCCTCGGGGATGGCGATCTCGCGCGTGGTGCCGAGCGCCGCAGCGATGCGGCTCACCGCTTCCAGAGCCTCGGGAGAGGCGCCGCGCGTGAAGTAGCCGCCGGCCACGGCGATGCGCAATCCGTCGCTGCCGCGATCGAGGGCGGGCAGGGTCGGCTCGACCGGCCGATCCGCACACACCGGGTCTTCAGGATCGGGTCCCTGCATGGCGTCGTAGGCGAGCGCCAGGTCCTTGGCGGAGCGGGCGAGGGGGCCCAGATGGTCGAGGCTCGCAACGAACGGGAACGAGCGCGCGCGCGACAGGCGGCCGTAGGTGGGCTTCAGGCCGAACAGGCCGCAGAACGACGACGGCACGCGGATCGAGCCGTTGGTGTCGGAGCCGAGCGATAGCGGCACCAGCCCGCCCGCCACCGCGCCGCCCGAGCCGCCGGAAGATCCCCCGGTCATGTGCTCGGGGTTGTGCGGGTTGCGCGAGGGCCCGTCGTGCACGTTCTCGCCGGTGAAGTCGTAGGCGTACTCGCCCATGTTGAGCGCGCCGACCAGAACGGCGCCCGCTGCCTCCAGCCGCGCGATCAGGGGCGAGTCGGCTTTGGCCGGTGCGCGGTCGCGGTTGATCTTGGAGCCGGCAAGCGTCGGCAGCTGAGCGATGTCGAAGAGGTTCTTCACGGCGAACGGCACGCCGGCAAGCGGGCCCAGCGCCTTGCCGCCGGCGCGCGTCGCATCGATTGCCTGGGCTTTGGCCAGTGCCCGCTCCGCCGTCACCGCAGTGAAGGAATTGAGGAGCGGATCGCGCGTCTTTATGCGCGCCAGCGCCGCCTCCACGACGGCCGTCGCGCTCGCCTCACCTGATGCAACCGCAGCAGCAATCTCGGATGCCGATGCCCAGGGATGCATGGGGCTAGACCTTGAACACCGGGGCCGGCTCGGCCTCGTCGTCGAGCTCGAACTCGGCAACCAAAGCCCCGAGGCGCAAGGTGACAGCCAAGTTGGCCTTCACCGCCGGCTTCCATTCCGGCTCGACCGGCAGGGCCAGCGCCTCGGCAGCCGCTTCGATGAAGCTGTCGAGGTGGGTATCGTCAGCCGGCATGCGCATTCGTCCTTCGTAGGCTGGGTCAAGCGGAGCGCAGACCCAACACAAGCGTCAGTCCCGCAAAGCGTTGGGTCATCGCTGCGCTCGACCCAACCTACGTCACACCGGCGGATGCGGAATGGCCGCCAGCAGCTCGCGCGTATAGTCGCTCTCCGGTGCCGACAGCACCCGCTCCGTCGGACCCTGCTCCACGATCGCGCCGGAGCGCATGACGATCACACGATCGCACAACAGGCGCACCACGTTGAGATCGTGCGAGACGAACAGATAGCTCATGCCGAGCTGCTCCTTCAGCTCCTGCAGCAGATTGAGCACCACCGCCTGCACGGATACGTCCAGCGCTGCCGTCGGCTCGTCCAGGATCACCAGGTCGGGGTTGAGCGCGATCGCGCGTGCGATGCCGACGCGCGCCTTCTGGCCGCCCGAAAGCTGATGCGGGAAGCGATCGAGCAGCTCCACCGGCAGCCCCACCTGGCGCGCCAGCTCCTCGCAGCGTGCGCGCACGGCCTTGCTGCCGCGCACGTCGCCGAGCCGCAGGATCGGGTCGGCGATGGCGCGGGCTGCCGTGAAGCGCGGGTTGAGGCTGTCGGTCGGGTCCTGGAACACCATCTGGATGCGCTTGCGCATGTCGGCAGCCTGGCAAACTTCTTGGCGGGTATCGCGCCGATGTCCTGGCCGTCGAACACGGATGCTGCCGCTCGGTATGGTCGAGCAGGCGCATGACCATGGTCGAGGTGGTGGACTTGCCGCAGCCGGACTCGCCGACGAGGCCGACGCTCTCGCCCCGGTAGACCGTGAAGCTGATGCCGTCGACTGCCCGGAACACCGCGGCCTCGGGTGCTGCTGCGCCGTTGGCCTTGCTTGAAGCCTAGGAAGGAGCCGCCGCCTACGCCCTTGCGCGGGTACTCCTTGACGAGGTCCTCCACGACCAGCAGCGGCTCGCGGTTGTCTGCCGTGGCCGTTGAGCGCGCCGTTGGCTTTGGGCGGCGTCGGCCGGCTGGCTTCGGGCGGTTCGCCTCGGGCAGCAGGTCGAGCGCAAGCGTCACGCCGGGCCGCGGCGTCGCGCGCATCAGCTTGCGGGTGTAGGGATGGGCGGGCGCGGTGAAGATGGCCTTCGACGTCGGCCGTCTCGACCACCTCGCCCTTCTCCATCACCACCACGCGGTCGCAGTAGGCGGCGGCCAGCCCCAGGTCGTGCGTGATGAGGATGGTCGACATGCCCCGCTCGCGCGTCAGCTCCACGATCAGGTCCATCACCGTCTTCTGCGTGGTGACGTCGAGGCCGGTGGTGGGCTCGTCGGCGATCAGCAGCTGCGGCCGGCATGCGAGCGCCAGCGCGATCACGACGCGCTGGCACATGCCGCCCGACAGCTCGAAGGGATAGGCGTGATAGCGCTCCTCCGGCCGGGCGATGCGCACCTGCTCGAGGATGGCGATGGCTTTCTCGGTCTGGTCGTCGGAGCCGGCCTGGGCATGCTGGCGCAGCACGTCCTCGATCTGGTGGCCGACCTTGCGGATCGGATTGAGGGCCGCGCGCGGGTTCTGGAAGATCATCGACATCTCGCGCCCGCGCAGGTTGCGCATCTCGCGCTCGCTGGCCTTGCGCACGTCGATGCCGGTGAAGCTGACCGAGCCCTCGGCGATGCGCCCGGCGCGGTCGAGGATGCGCATCACGGCGATAGGACGTGACCGACTTGCCGGAGCCGGACTCGCCGACGATGGCGAGCGTCTCGCCCTTGGCCACCGAGATGTCGATGTGCTGCACGGCCTGCACCGTGCCGCGCCGCGTCGCGAACTCGACGCGTGAGGTCGCGGATGTCGAGCAGCGGGACGGTGGTCATGTCGCCCTCACGTTCGCCGCTGCGGGTCGACGATGTCGCGCAGGCCGTCGCCCAGCAGGTTGAAGCAGAACACGGCGATCATCAGCGCGAGACCCGGGAAGAAGGCGATCCACCATTCGCCCGACACCATGAAGGCCGCACCCTCCGCCACCATGATGCCCCACTCCGGCGTCGGCGGGCGCACGCCGAGTCCGATGAACGAGAGGCCGGCGGCGTTGAGGATGGCGTAGCCCATGGTGAGCGACATCTGCACGATCATGATCGGCATGATGTTGGGCAGGATGTGCCCGAGCAGGATGCGGAACTCGCCGTTGCCGGAGAGCCGGGCCGCCTGCACGAAGCCCGCCTCGCGCCGCACGTTGGCCTCGGCGCGGGCGACGCGCGCATAGAGCGGGAAATTGACGATGGCCGTGGCCAGGATGATGTTCTGCACCGTATTGCCGAGCGCGGCGACGATGCCCATGGCCAGCACGAACAGCGGGAAAGCCATGATGGTGTCGGCGATGCGCGAGACGATGCGCTCGGTCCAGCCGCCGAAGAAGCCGGCCGCCACGCCGGCGAGCCCGCCCATCAGGAACACCAGCGCGACCGAGGCGACGGCGATGAAGAAGTCGAGCCGCGTCGCCACGATCACGCGGCTGAAGATGTCGCGGCCGAGCTGGTCGGTGCCGAACCAGTGCGCTGGCCGACGGCGCCTTCAGCGCCTGGCGCGTGTTGCTCGCCAGCGGATCGTAGGGAACGACGTACGGGCCGATCAGCGCCGCCAGCACGATCAGCGCGAACAGGCCGAAGGCGAACGCCGGTGACCGGGTTCTCGCCGATGCACGTAGCGGACGTGGCCGAGCGTGGCGGCAAGTGCCCGCTGGCGGGCTGGCGACCTTGCCGGCCGTGATGTCGGTCATGCCTCGATCCTCACGCGCGGGTCGATCAGGCCGTAGAGGATGTCGATCAGCAGGTTGAGCGCCACGTACATGACCGCCATGGTCAGCACGAAGCCCTGCACGGGCGCGAAGTCGGAGGCGATCAGCGCCTCCACCGCGTAGGAGCCGATGCCGGGCCAGGCGAACACCTTCTCCACCAGCACGTTGGCGCCGAGCAGGAACGAGAACACCATGCCGAGCGTGGTGACCACCGGCAGCATGGCGTTGCGGAAGGCGTAGGTGACGATCACCGTGAACGGCGACAGTCCGCTCGCGCGCGCCGTGCGCACGAAGTCGGACGCCAGCACGGCCAGCATGGAGGCGCGCGTCATGCGCGCGATCGGCGCCAGCGAGAAGATGCCGAGCGTCAGCGCCGGCAGCACCAGCTGCTTGAGGCTGGCGCGGAACACCTCCCAGTCGCGCGCGATCGGCGCTGTCGATCAGGTAGAAGCCGGTGACCGTGCGGCGGCGCGCTGTAGAACACGTCGAGGCGGCCGAGCGGCGCCGGCGACCAGCCCGAGCAGGTAGTAGAAGACGTAGACCAGGATCAGCCCGGTGAAGAACACCGGCAGCGACACGCCGGCGGTCGCGACGACGCGGCAGGCGTGGTCGATCAGCGAGTTCGGCCGCGTCGCGGCCATGATGCCGAGCGGCACGGCGATCGCGATCGGCGAAGATGAGCCCGAGCAGGGTCAGCTCGGCGGAGGCCGGCAGCCGCGCCCGGATCTCGGCGGCCACCGGCTGGCCGGTGGTGAGCGCCGAGCCCATGTCGCCGCGCGCCAGGTCGCGCGACGTAGCGCACGAACTGCACGGGCAGCGGCTGGTCGAGCCCGAGCTTCACGCGGATCTGCTCGATCGCCTCCTTGGTGGCAGCCGGCCCGGCGAAGTAGGCGGCCGGATCGCCGGGCAGCGCGCGCGTCAGCAGGAACGTGACGATCACCACGCCGATCAGGCTCGGAATGGCGAGCAGCAGGCGCTTCAGCACCATGCTCAACATGAGGCCGTCCCTCTCAGGCCTCCGCGGTTGCACGCCCTCACGCCTTCACCAGCGCGCGATAGTCGAGGCGGCGGTGGAACCAGTACTGGTAGCCCGACACGTTCTTCTGCATCGCCACGTTGGAGTACGGCTGGAAGATCGGGATGCGCGGGATGTCGGTGAAGGCCAGATCGACGAAGCCCTTCACGTTCTTCTCGTAGGCGGCCGTGTCGCCGACGATGGCCGCTGCGCCCGCGCCGTCGATGAAGGCGTCCATCGCCGGCGACTGGTAGCTCATCGTGTTGAAGATCGAATTGCGTGCCGTGATAGCACCAGATGAAGAAGTACTCGGGGTAGTCGAGCCAGCCCGAGAACACGTTGGTGTAGAGCGGCAGCACCTTCTTGTTGAGCTCGGTGCGCCAGTTGGCGCCGGGGATCTTGTTGATCTCGGCCTTGATGCCGATCTGCGCCAGGCTCTCCTGGGTCAGCACGCACAGCGGCTCGTTGATGGTGGCGAAGCCGAGATCGAACGAGATCGTGGTCTCGAAGCCGTTCGGGATAGCCGGCTTCGGCCAGCAGCTGCTTGGCCTTGGCGATGTCGGTGTTGTACTTGTGCGGCTGCGGCCAGGCGACCTGCGGTCGGCGCATCGGCGGCCGCGCCGAACATCGGCTTGCGCCAGCCCGTAGAGCGCCGCATCCATGATCTTCTGGTAGGGGATGGCGTAGGCCACCGCCTGGCGCACCTTGATGTTGTCGAACGGCGGCTTGGTCACGTTCATGCCGATGTACTGGATGCCGTTGCGAGAACGGCGTCGACACGATGGTGAGCTTGCCGGCATCGCGCAGCTCGACGAAATCCTTGTTCGGCAGCTCGTAGGAGATGTCGGCGTCGCCGCGCTCCAGCAGCGCGCGCCGGTTGCCGGCGGACGGCACCATGCGCCAGATGATGCGCCGCACCTTCGGCTGCGGCCCGAGCTTCCAGGCGTCGTTGCGCTCCAGGATCACCTCGGTGCCGGGCGTCCACTTCGTGACCTTGTAGGCGCCGCTGCCGGCCGTGTTCTGCTTGGTGTACTCCATGCCCCAGGGGTCTTTTTCGTTGGCGTTCTTCTTCACCAGCTCGGAGTTGATGATGCAGGGCACGATGACCGCGAGATCGGGGATGGTCAGGCGGTCCTTGCGGATGAAGTCGACGCGGACGGTGTGGTCGTCGACCACGACGAACTGCTCGGGCTTCTCGAGCGAGCCGGCGCGCATCTGGAAGGTCGGGAAGCCGCCGACCGTGACGGCGCGGTCGAGCGACCACTTCACGTCCTTGGCGGTGACCGGCGTGCCGTCCTGGAACTTGGCGTCCTTGCGCAGCTTGAAGGTGGCGGACATGTCGCCGACGTTCATGTCCTCGGCCAGCTCCATCTTGAACTTGTCGCGGTCGTAGTACTGCACCCCGTTCGGCAGCGTCTTCATCTCGTGGCTGATGAGCCGGTCGTAGCAGTTCCACGACACCTCGTAGCCCGGCACGTTGGTGCCGACGCCGTGGATGTCGATGTTGTTGGGACCGCTCTCGGAGACGACCAGCAGCGTCTCCTGGCGCGACTGCGCCTTGGCGGGAGACCACACGGCCGGCGCCGCCGGAAGCACGCTCGCAGCACCCGCTGCCGTCAGAGTCTTCAGGAAATCGCGACGCTTCATGCGGGTCCCCCACCTGTAAGCACTGACCTGTGGTGGGTTCCGCAAGCCTTGTGCCAACTCGTTAACCCGCGCGAAGGAATCGTCCAGGCTTCTGATTTATCTCGACAAAAATGCGAAACCACCGTTGCCGCCCGCTATTGGACGGACGCCGTGCTCGGCCCGATCTTGCATACAATTTGGTATGCACGCTCACAGAAGATGCAGGTCCGAAGGCGCCAGTTGTCCCTCGGGAGCCCGCGTCCCCCGCGGGTGCATTGAAGTCGCGATATCGCCGATGGGTGATGCCTTTAGAAACGGCGCGGGCGCCTCCTGCTGGGAAGGCGCCCGATAATCCGTTCAGCCGGTCCTGACGGGCGCGTCAGCTACGGTTGGCGGCTGTGGACAGCGCGCAAGCAATAGCGGCTCGCCAGCGGCCTCAGTTGCCGAGCTTGAAATTCACTCCGGCGCGGATGATGTCGATGTCGAGATCGCTGAATGCCAGATATTCGATGCGGGCCGACATCGTGTTCGTCAGCTTTCCTTCCAGGCCGAGGCCGTAGACGAAATCAAACTCGCTGTCGCTGACGGAGAAGCTCACCACGCCCGGTAGGTTCGCCGAACCGGACGCGTTGACGTAGCCAAATCCGGCCGTGCCGTAGACGAGCACGTTGGGCGTTACGAGAAAGCCGAGGCGGCCACGCAAGGTGGCCATCCAGTCGATCGAGGCGCTTACCGTCGCGCCCATGAAACTCTGCTCGAAGCTGATGTCGGCAAACGACACATCGGCTTCAACGCCGTAGACGATCTGCCCCGCTTGCCAGTTGTAACCGATTTGCGCGCCGCCCAAGAAACCATCGGCGGGGCCCGACTCGCCGTGGCCCAGATGCACGCCCGCGTAAAGGCCTTGCCAGATCGAGGGATAGTAAGCGCGGTCGAGGCCCGGTGGCGGGCCGCCCCGATCCGCCGATGCTGGCAGCGCCGCCATCGCCGCGGCCACGACGACAGCCAATGCAATAGTGCCCCTGCGCAGGGTTTCCATGTCAAAGTCTCCCTCAAGCGTGCGTTCCAGCCGTCCCGCACCCGACTATGAGCTCCCCGCGCCCGCGCGAACTATGTCCACAACTTGTGACGGCTTTGAGAAGCACGGCGGCCCTTTGACAGGATACCCACCACTGCAAATTCCAGCGCATGTCTCGGGACGGCGAGCGACATCAAGTGGTTATGACGCATTCGCTTTATTTCGTTCCGGAGCATTTGTGTGGTGCACTGAGCACGCAGCACAGGAAAGGTGAGGACTCCGGCCCGCCGGCGGCGCCGCCGGTGTTCAGCTCCGCCGTCCGGCCTAGGGCAGCATGCGCGCCAGCACGCCGTCCTTGCGGATGAGGTAGTGGAACAGGGCGGCGCCGACGTGCGCGCCGATCACCAGCGACCGTCAGATAGCGCCAGGTAGCTGTGCAGCGTCAGCACGCGATCCGCCGCCGACTGGTCCGGGTGCTGCCAAGCGGCGGAATGCTGAAGAGCCCGAACACCTCGCGCGCGCCGTAGTAGCGAGATGCCGAGCCACCCCATCGACCGGCACCAGGATCAGCAGCAGGTAGAGCGACCAGTGCGTGGCATGGGAGGCGGCCTTCTGCCACCACTCGAGCGTCGGCTCGTCGGCGCGGCGCGCCGTGCGAGAAGCGATAGTAGAGACGCGCGATCACCAAGAGCAGGATCACCAAGCCCAGCGTCTTGTGCGAGCTGTAGAGGGTGTTGGTGAGCGCGTCGAAATTGGTCACGTCGCCGCGATAGACCATGTAGAGGCCGACCGGCACCTGGATCGCAAGCAGGGCCACCGTCCACCAGTGGAAATGCCGCGCGCCCGTCGAATACGTGGCCTCCGAGCCCGAAGACGCCGAACCGGCCATGGCACTCCCCCTCGTTGCGCGAGCCCGGCCGCAGCAGGCCTGCCCTTTGCCTCAGTCGAGCGTTATACACGGCGTCTGAGGTAACGAGTACGGCACTTCGACACGTGCCGGATCAGTTCTGGCGAGGTGCGACGGCCGGCCCATGGCGTTGAGGACTTCCAGCGGAGACGCCGCTGCCGGATCGCAGGCGGGCGCCTATCCTCTTGGCTCGGGCGAGGTTTTTGCGCGGCGCTGGAGCGTGGCCGGTGCTCTGGCCGGTCGCCGCCTTCGCGCTCGCAGCGCTGGTGATCGGCTGGCCCTGGCTGTCGGGCAAAGTCACCATCCCCTGGGACGCCAAAGCCGACTTCCAGCCGCAGATCCAGTTCCTGGCGCAGAGCCTGGCCAGCCGGCCAGTCGCCGTTCTGGGCGCCATACGTTTCAGCGGCCACCCGCAGATCGCCGACCCGCAGGCGATGATCTTCTCGCCACCCTTCCTCGCGCTGTCCCTGTTGACGGCTTCGCCCAGCCTGTGGGCCGTCGACGCCGCACGTGCTGGCGATGGTGTTCCTCTGCGGCGTGGCCCTGATGCTGTGGTTTCGCGACCAGGGCTGGCACTGGGCCGGCGGGCTCGTGGCTGCGCTTGCCTTCTGCTACGGCGCCTCCATGGCCTGGCGCATCCAGCACATCGGCCAGGTGCTGAGCCTCGCCTACCTGCCGATCGCCATGCTGTGCCTCGAGCGCGCGCTGGCGCGCCGATCGATCCTCTACGGCGCCGCGGCAGGCGCGGTGGCGGCGTGCATCGTGCTCGGCCGCGACCAGGTTGCCTGCTCGCCGTCTACTTCCTGATCGGCTTCACGCTGTGGCGGCTCGCTTTCGGCGGAAGCACCGGCGGCCGCGGTGCGCGCGAGCCTGCGCCGCTGTTGGCGGGCGCGCGTTGCTGCCCTCGCCGATCGTCGCCATCCCCGTCCTGCTCACCGCACTGATGGTGGCGCAATCCAACCGCCCGTCCATCGATTTTCTCGGCGCGGGCCGCGGCTCGCTGCACCCGGCACTGCTGATCACGAGCATCGCGCCGGAGGTGTTCGGCGCCTCCGGACGCATGGAGGACTACTGGGGCCCGCCGAGCTTCGCCTGGCAGGGCACGGGCATATTCCTTGCTCAGAACATGGGCCAACTCTACATCGGCGCCATCCCGCTCATTCTGCTGATGATGGCAGCGCTGCGCGGCCGGCTGTGGGCGCGCGAGGTGCGCTTCTTCACCGTCGCGCTCGGCGTCGCCCTGCTCTATGCGCTCGGCTGGTACACGCCCGTCTTCCGCCTGTTCTACGAGCTCGTGCCGGGCGTGAGCCTCTATCGCCGCCCGGCCGACGCCACCTTCCTGATCGGCGCGCTCGCCGCCATTCTTTCGGGCTACAGCACGCACCGCCTGTTTCAGGAGCCGCTGGCCGAGGTGACGCGGCGTCACGTGCTGATCGTGCTTACCGTGATCGCGCTGGCCTTCGAGGTGGCGTTCGGGCTCGCCATGTGGCTCGGCCGCCTGTCGTTCGTGTGGGCGCCGCTGGCGGTGGCGGCACTCTCCTTCATCGTCAGCGCCGCCGCGCTCGGGTGGGCGCGCCGGCAGATCCCGCACCAGCCGGTACTGGCGGCCGCCGTCATCGCCGCGGTGCTGGTGGCCGACCTTGCCTACAACAACGGCCCCAACGGCTCGACCGGGCTGCCGCCGGCAACCTACGACGTGCTGCAGCCTGACACCGCCAACGCCACCATCGCCGCCCTGAAGAGCGCGGTCGTGCGCAACGAAACCCGGCGCGACCGTATCGAGCTTGCGGGTCTAGGCTTCCCCTGGCAGAACGCCAGCCTCACGCACAAACTCGAGAACACGCTGGGCTACAACCCCATCCGCCTCGGGCTCTACAGCACCGCGACCGGCGCGGAGGATGCCGTGGGCTTGCCCGACCAGCGCAAGTTCGCCCCCTTGTTTCCCTCCTACCGGTCCACGCTCGCCAATCTGCTGGGCCTGCGCTTCATCGCCACGGGGGTACCGATCGAGACCATCGACCGCTCGCTCAAGGCTGCTGACTTCCCGCTCGTTGCCCGCACCGCCGATGGCTACATCTACGAGAACCCGGCGGCGCTCGACCGTGTGCTGTTCGCCACCGAGGCCAAGAGCGCCAGTTTCGCGCAGATGCTGCAGGACGGCATCTGGCCCAACGTCGACCCAAGGACCACAGTTCTGCTGGAAAAAGCGCCCGCGGCGGAGCGGCAGCGCCCGCCCGGCCGGGTCCGTATCCTGAGCTATGCCAACACCGAGGTCGTGGTGGAGGCCGACAGCCCAGCCGGCGGGTGGGTGGTGCTGAACGACCTCTGGCACCCCTGGTGGTTCGCCGAGGTCGATGGCAAGGCGGCGGAAATTCTGCGGGCAAACGTTCTCTTCCGCGCTGTTGCCGTGCCCCCAGGCCGGCATATGCTGCGTTTTGTGTTCCGCCCCCTTGCCGGGGCCTTGGCGCAGGTCACCGGTCGCAGGCGCTAGTGTGATGATCGAGAAGTCCGCCACATCGCGCTCGGCTAGGGTCGGGAGCGGACTTCTCGATCTGAATCACACTAGCACTATGATTTTGCTAGTGTCCTTCAGATCGCGAAATTCGTAACAGCGCTGGCTGCAAAGTGAGACGAATTTCGCGATCAGGACACTAGTGAGGCTTGCCATGCTTGCCGTTCATGCTGGTTTCAGCCTGGCCATGCCACGGGGTTGGCCAGCCCAGCCAGGTTCGACGTTCCGCAACTCCGCCACTACCATGACATTGCTATGAGTGCTGACCACTTCCAGGCCCCGGACGCACCGGGCTTCAAGCTCGATGCCCGCGTGGTCGCAGCCTTCGGCCGGTTCTCCGGCGGCTACTGGCGCGGCGCGACCGCGGGCGTCGCCTGGGCCCTGATCGTGGGCCTTGCCGCCTTCCTCGCCCTCTCCGTGCTCGCGACCTATGCGCTCAACCTGTGGAACCGCTGGTTCTTCGACAGCCTCGAAGCCAAGAACGTGGAGGAGGTGACGCAGGCCGTCTTCGTGTTCCCGCTGATCATCGCCTGGATGGCGGCCGTCGGCGTCGGCACCGTGTTGACGCGGGAGACGCTGCAGGTGCGCTGGCGCGCCTGGATCGTCGACCAGCTCGTAGGCCGCTGGCTCGGCAGCCAGCGCTTCTATCACCTCAACGTCTCCGGCAAGGAGCCGCCAAACCCCGAGTACCGCATCTCCGACGACACCCGCTGGGCCACCGAGCCGTTGGTCGATCTCGGCATCGGCCTGGCGCAGGCGCTGGGCAGTGCCGCTCTCTTCATCAGCGTGCTGTGGACGGTCGGCGGCGCCATCTCCTTTGACGTCGGCACTTGGGGCAGTCTGACCATCCCCGGCTACATGATGTGGATGTCGCTGGCCTACGGCGCCATCGCCTCGGGTCTGATGTTGTGGGTCGGCGCACCGCTGGTCGGCTTCGTCGGCCGCAAGAACGAGGCGGAGGGCTATTTCCGCTTCGCCATGATGCGCATCCGCGACAATGCCGAAAGCGTCGCCCTGATGAACGGCGCCCGCTATGAGCAGGCGATCCTCGGGCGCTTCTACGACACGGTGGTGGCGCGCTGGATGGCGATGGTGTGGCGGCACGGGCGCCTCACCTGGATCACCAACGCCTCGGGGCCCATGATCCAGTTCCAGATTGTCCCGCTGCTGTTCGCGGCACCCAAGTATCTGTCGGGCGACCTCACGCTCGGCCAGGTCACGCAGCTGGCCTTCGCCTTCGTGCAGGTGCAGCTCGCGATCTCTTGGGTGGTCGACAACTTCAGCCGCGCCGCCGAGTGGTACGCTTCCGCCCGCCGGGTGATGGACATCGTCACCGCCTGCGACGAGATCGACGGCGATATCGCCGGACAGCCCGGGCTCGCGCCGCTCGCCGGAGCTGCCGGCAGCGGCGTCGCACTGAGCGAGGTCGCCATCGCCGACGGCAGCGGACGGCCGCTGATCGCCAATGCCAGTCTGGCCGTGCGGCCTGGCGAGACGGTGCACGTCAGCGGCGAGTCGAGCACGGGCAAGTCGGTGCTGGTGCGCGTGCTGGCGGGGCTGTGGCCGCGTGCGTGCGGCAGCCTGCACATGCCGGCCGGCGCGCGCGTGATGATTGCGCCGCAGAAGAGCTATCTGCCGCTCGGCTCGCTCAAGGGCACCCTGCTCTATCCCGATCCCGACCTGGCGGCAGACGATGCCCAGCTGGCCGCTGCCCTCGAGTGCGTCGGCCTCGGCGCGCTGACGCCGCGCTTGAACGACGTGGCGCGCTGGGACCAGGTGCTGGCCAACGGCGAGCGCCAGCGGCTCGCCATCGCCCGCCTCATCGTCCACAAGCCCGACATCGTCATTCTGGACGATGCGCTGTCCGCCCTGGAGGAGCAGGTGCAGGGAGCCTTGCTGGCCCGCCTAAAGCACGACTTGCCGGGCAGCACGGTGGTCAGCCTCGGGCAGCGCTCGGCCCCCAACGGCCGTCACGATCGCCAGCTCGTGCTCGAGCGCAACGGCGAAGGCGCAGTGCTGGTGCCTGCAGGCGCGCCCGCACTCGTCACTGCAACATGACAACAGCCTGTGGAGGACGCGAAGGAAGGCAATGACTAAGACTAAGCTGAACTACTGGAACTCGACGTGGAGCCTGGATGAAGCGCAGTGCCCGTGCGACGTGCATTTCGTCCAATATCTGGAGCTCAAGAAGGCCCGCGGTGCCGCCATTTTCCATTTTGGAACCGGCAACCACCACTACGTCGGACTGAAGGCCGCAGAGGGCGGCGCGAACAATGCCGTGCTCGGCATCACCGCCTCACCGGATGAGTACACGGCCTATGTCGAGTTGCTGATCAAGAACCCGCGGCTCGGCCACACCTACAAGGCCTACTTTGGCGACATCTATCAGCTCGACGGTCGGCTGCTGCCGCAGTTCGACTATGTCACGTTGTTTCACGTGGGCGAGTTCCGCACGCCGGCCAATGACAGCTACGGTGCGCTGACCGACCTCGAGATGACCCTTGTGCTGGCCGACAGGGTCAAGCCCGGGGGTGAGATTCTGTTCTACTCGGGGTCGTTCGCCTACGAAAAGGCCGAGGTGGTTGCCGCCGAGCTCGTGAAAGTGCGGCCGTTCGAGCCCGAACCCGACTACAAGTCGCTCAAGGTCTTCAGCAAGCGGGCAAGCTGACAGCAACTCCATGTCGATCTGGGACCTCTACAAGCGTGCGCTTGGCATGCTCCTCGTCGAGCGCACCAAGAGCGCCTGGATCGTGCTGTCGGGCATCGCGCTCGGCATCGTGCCGATCGCCGAGCAGGTGTTGCTGGCGCGCGTGGTCGATGCGCTGACGCTGGGGCAGGGTGCCTTCCCGATCATCGGCCTGTGGGCCTTGGTAGGGTTCGTCGGCATCGTCGCCGGCGTCATCGTGGCGGTGATGGCCGACCGGCTCGCTCATCGCCGCCGCCTCGCCGCGCTGGGCCAGGCCTTCGAGCACGCCATCATCCTGCCGATCAGCTACCACGCCGAGAAAGGATCGGGCGCGGTGGTGCGCACCATCCTCGCCGGCACCGACGCGCTGTTCTGGAACTGGCTGTCGTTCCTGCGCGAGCAGTTCGTCGCTCTCGTCGGCATCGTGGTGCTGATCCCGACCGCGCTCTACATGAACGCCATCATGGCGATGATGCTGGCGATGCTGGCCGTAGTCTATGTGCTGGCCAACGTGCTGGTGGCGCAGAAAACCAGCACCGGACAAGCGGCGGTCGAGCAATACCACAACAATGTCTACGGACGTGTCGGCGATGTGCTGGGCAACGTCACGGTGGTGCAGAGCTATGCCCGCTTCTCATCCGAAGTGCAGGCCATGCGCTCGATCATGGCCGAGCTGTTGACCGCGCAGTATCCCGTGCTCACCTGGTGGGGCCTGCTCACGGTGCTGACGCGCACCGCCGCAACAATTGCGGTGGTCGGCATCTATGCCCTGGGCGCTATTCTGGTTGGCCGAGGCCAGATCACGGTAGGCGAGATCGTCGCCTTTGTCGGCTTCGCCGCCATCATGATCGGCAAGCTTGATACGCTGTCGGGCTTTGCCGTGCGCATCTTCCAGTACGCGCCAACCTTGCGCAGCTTTTTCGATCTGCTGGACGCCACCGACGGTGTGCGTGAGAAGCCCGGTGCCATGCCGCTCGAGAATGTCGTGGGCAACGTCCGCTACCGGGATGTGACCTTCCGCTTCAAGAACAGCGACCAGGGCGTGTTCGGCATCTCCTTCGAGGCGCCGGCCGGCAAGACCGTGGCGCTGGTGGGCCCCACCGGCGCCGGCAAGACCACCACGCTCGCCCTGCTGCAGCGGCTGCGCTCACCCGACTCCGGCTCGATCACCGTCGACGGGCACGACATCGCCGATGTCACGCTCACCTCCCTGCGCCACAACATCGCCGTGGTGTTCCAGGAAGCCGGCCTCTTCAACCGCTCGATCGCCGAGAACATCCGGGTCGGCCGCCCCGAGGCCTCGGACGCCGAGGTCGAGGAGGCCGCCAGGCTGGCCGAGGCGCACGACTTCATCGCCAAGAAGCCCGGCGGCTATCAGTTCGTCATCGGCGAGCGCGGCGCCTCATTGTCCGGCGGCGAGCGCCAGCGCATCGCCATTGCCCGCGCCATCCTGAAGAATGCGCCAATCCTCATCCTCGACGAAGCGACCAGCGCGCTGGACGTGGACACGGAGGCGCGCATCAAGCGGGCGCTGGATCGGCTCAGGAGCGGCCGCACCACCCTCATCATCGCCCACCGGCTCTCCACCGTCGCCAACGCCGACACCATCCTGGTGCTGGATGGCGGCCGCACCGTCGAGCGGGGCACCTTCGGCGAGCTGGTGGCCCAGCAGGGCCTCTTCGCCCACCTGGTCAGCGAGGGCGGCTTCACCGTGCCGGAGGTGCGGCAGGAGGCGGTCGAGGTGGCCACTCCATAAGGGCGGTTAACCTTGCGGGGCGTTTGAAACCGGCGGTTGCAACTAATCTTGTGCGCCCCCGGCGACGCACGTAAGGTATTGGAGGATCGCCGGGTATTCGATGACGCAGCCGACCAGGACCGACAAGCAGACACAAGCCGACCAGCGCCGAGCGCGACTGGAGGCCGAGCTGCGTGCCAACCTGAAAAAGCGCAAGCAGCATACCCGCGAGCACCACCAGGATGCGGCGAGCCACCGCACGGCCGAGGACACTCGGAGGGGCGAGCAAGGATCGCGCTGAGCTGACGGAGCGAGGCGGCCGGTGGCGCGTGAAGGTTGCGTATAGAGAAGCCAGGATCAACAGGAGACGGGATATACATGGATCGCATCAGCATTTCTGGCGGCCGCCCGCTCAACGGCACGATCCCGATCTCGGGCGCCAAGAATGCTGCCTTGCCGCTGATCATCGCCAGCCTGCTGACCTCCGACCGGCTCACCCTCAAGAACGTCCCCAACCTGGCCGATGTCACGCTGCTCACCCGCATCCTGCGCAACCACGGCCTCGATCTCACCATCGACGGCAAGCGCGCCGATCCTTCGCCCTACCTGGGCGAGACCATGCACCTGACCGCCCGCGACATCGTCGACACCACCGCGCCCTACGAGCTGGTCAGCCGCATGCGCGCGAGCTTCTGGGTGCTGGGGCCGCTGCTCGCCCGCTGCGGGGAGGCGCGCGTGTCCATGCCGGGCGGCTGCGCCATCGGCACAAGGCCCGTCGATCTGCACCTGATGGGCATGAAGGCGCTGGGCGCCGAGATCGACATCGACGGCGGCTATGTGGTCGCCAAGGCGCCGCGCGGATTGCATGGCGGGCGCGTCGTCTTCCCCAAGGTCTCGGTAGGCGCGACCCACAACGTCATGATGGCGGCCTCGCTCGCCAAGGGCGAGACGGTGATCGAGAACGCCGCCCGCGAGCCCGAGATCGGCGACGTTGCCGAGTGCCTGATCAAGATGGGCGCCAAGATCGAAGGATTAGGCACCAAGACGCTCAGCATCCAGGGCGCCTCGCGGCTCGAAGGCGCCGTCCACACCGTGCTGCCAGACCGCATCGAGACCGGCACCTACGCGTTTGCCGTGGCGGCGGCCGGCGGCGAGGTGGAGCTCAAGGGCGCGCGCAAGAGCCTGCTCGAAGCCGCCTTCGCCGCGCTCGAGAAGACCGGTGTTGCCATCACCGAGACCGACACCGGCGTGCGCGTTGCGCGCAACGGCGGCGCGCTCGCGCCCATCACTATCGAAACCCAGCCTTTCCCGGGCTTCCCCACCGACCTGCAAGCGCAAATGATGGCGCTGATGACCAAGGCCAAGGGCACCAGCACCATTCGCGAGACCATTTTCGAGAACCGCTTCATGCACGTGCAGGAGCTGGTGCGGCTCGGTGCCGATATCCAGTTGCAGGGCGACACCGCAACCGTCAGGGGCGTGAAGACCCTGCGCGGCGCCAAGGTCATGGCCACCGACCTCAGGGCTTCGGTGTCGCTGGTGATCGCCGGGCTGATGGCCGAGGGCCAAACCACCATCAACCGCGTTTACCACCTCGACCGCGGTTTCGAGCGGCTGGAGCAGAAGCTGTCGGGCTGCGGCGCCTCGCATCGAGCGCATCGTCAGCGGGTAACGTCCCCCCGCATCCCGCGCGCTTGGGCCGGTTTGAACGCTGAACGGCCTTGACTTGAGGTGCGATCCGCCGCAAGTCACCAGCCATGACCGAAAAAGCATCGCCTGCAGGCTGGGTCGTTCAAGTGACCACCCAGGGCAAACCATCGCTGACGCCATCGGCCAGCGGCCGCCTTTCATCCATTCTCGGCGCGCCATCGTTCCAATACTTCAATGTGGCGATCGCGGGTGCCGTAAAGGCCGTCGAGGCGGCCGCGCGGTTCGCGGATGCCGAGGGCAAGGAGTCCCGCGTGGTGCGGGGGCTGTCCACGGAAGAGATCGCCGCTCTCAGCCTCAAGCCCGGCGAGGTCAAGCCCGCCTGACGCCGTCCGCGGCCGCCGACCGCATGGCTATTCAGGGTAGTGCCTGAGTTTGAACCTCGGCTGCGGGTGGGGTGCAGACGTGGCCCTTCGCGCCTGCTATCGACCTGCAATGCCTGGCCAAGGTTCAGTTAGCGTCTCGCCTCAAGCGCTCCTCCACGCAAAGGCCTGGGCCGAGGCGTATGAGCTCATCGACCTTCAGCTTTCTCCCCTGGGGCTGAGGGCCATCGAAGGCTTGGGTGTAGGTTCGGGAGACATTGTTGTCGATATAGGGTGCGGAGCTGGGCAGACCCTCCTCCAACTCGCCGAGCGGGTCGGAACGGAAGGGCAGGTGATCGGGGTGGACGTGGCCCCGTTGCTCCTTGAAATCGCCAAGCGGAGGACCGAGCCGCTCAGCCAGGTGAGGTTGATCCAGGCAGACGCTCAGTTCTTGGATTTGCCCCCTGCGAGTGCGGATGCGGTGTTCTCTCGCTTCGGCGTGATGACGTTCGACGATCCGGTCGCGGCTTTCGCCAACTTCCGTAGAATTCTAAAGCCCTCTGGTGCGCTGGCGTTCAGTTGCTGGCGGTCCCTCCAGCAGAACGAGTTGGATCACCTTCCGCTTTCCGCGGCGGGGTTCCAGTCGGCTGTCGACGAGAGCCCTTTCAGCTTCGCCGACCCCGAGCACACGCGCCGCACGCTCGAGGCGGCTGGGTTCAGCGAGATCATCATCCAATCGCACGATGAAAAGGTGTCGAGCGGCGATCTCGACGCGATGACTTGGGTGCTTCTGAAAGTGGGACCGCTCGGAAGGATCCTGCGCGAGAACCCTGCGCTACGAGCGACTGCCGAGCCCCGATTGCGTGAGGCCCTGGCTGCCTTGGGCGATCCCTCCAGGGTGCAGCTCTTGGCTTCCGTCTGGATTGTGACTGCGCGAGCTGGAGCGACCCGGTAGCGGCCGAACCAACATCTACAAAGGGCCGTAAGCCGAAATTCGAGCTGAGACGCTACCCAATTCAGCCAGTTCAGGCTCCCCTTGACTTGTGCACTGCAACATGAGATAAGCCCCCATCGCTTAACAGCGATTTCCGGCGCTCCAGCCGCGTGAAAGGACTTGTGCGGGCCCCCAATACAGTATCTCGGGCCCAACGTTCGTCCTCCTGTTGAGCGCCCTAAGTCTTTCCACAGACAGCCCAGGCCACGCGGGGCGTCACACCCGACCGCCGTACGCGTCATGCGTGCTCGACCGAACATGGGTTCGGGGCACCCCAGCGTTGCGGCCTTGCAATGAAAGATCACTCATAGTGACCAATTTTTCCGACTTCCAATTGAACCCGGCCATTCTCAAAGCCCTGGGCGAGGAAGGCTACACCCAGCCCACCCCGATCCAGGTGCAGGCCATCCCGAGCGTGCTCGCAGGCAAGGACCTGCAGGGCATCGCCCAGACCGGCACCGGCAAGACGGCTGCCTTCGCCCTGCCCATCCTGCATCGTCTGGCCGCAACCCGGCGCGAGCCGATGCGGCGCGGCTGCCCGTGTGCTGGTGTTGAGCCCGACGCGCGAGCTGGCCAGCCAGATCGCTGAAAGCTTCCGCACCTACGGCCGCTACCTCGGCGTCAGGGTGGCCGTCGTGTTCGGCGGCGTCGGCCACGCGCCGCAGCGAGAGGCGTTGGCGCGCGGCGTCGACGTGCTGGTCGCCACGCCCGGCCGCCTGCTCGATCACATCGACGAGCGCAACGTTGCGCTCGACGGCGTCGAGATGTTCGTCCTCGACGAGGCCGACCAGATGCTGGACATGGGCTTCATCCGGCCCATCCGGCGCATCGTCTCCAAGCTGTCGGGGCGGCGCCAGAGCCTGTTCTTCTCGGCGACCATGCCCAAGGAGATCGGCCATCTGGCGAGCGAGCTGCTGCGCGACCCGGTCAGGGTCTCGGTGACGCCGTCCGCCACCACGGTCGAGCGCGTGAACCAGCACGTCTACCTCGTGGATACGAGGGCCAAGCGGTCGCTGCTCGTGGAGCTGTTCGCCAACCCCGAGCTGACGCGTACGCTCGTCTTCACGCGCACCAAGCGCGGCGCCGACAGGGTCGCCCAGCACCTGGCCGGGGCCGGCATCAGCGTCGCTGCGATCCACGGCAACAAGAGCCAGAATCAGCGCAACGCGGCGCTGGATGCGTTCAAGGCGTCCAAGGTACGCGCGCTGGTCGCCACCGACGTTGCGGCGCGCGGCATCGACATCGACCTGGTGACGCACGTCATCAACTTCGAGGTGCCGAACGTGCCGGAAAGCTACGTGCACCGCATCGGGCGCACCGCCCGCGCCGGCGCCGCGGGCATCGCCATTTCGTTGTGCGATGCTGAAGAGCGCGACTACCTTCGCGACATCGAGCGTCTGACCCGCCAGTCGATTGCGACCACCGACCGGCGCCGCGATGCCTCGCTGGCCCTGGCGCCGGAGCCGGCACGAGACAGGAGCGGGCCTCGGCAGTCGCGCGGCAAGCCACCCCGGCAGTCCGGCAAGCCGAAGGCCAGCAATGGCGCCCGGAATGGCCGATCCGGAAAAGAGGGGCACCGCGACGAAGCCAACATGCGCCACAGCCCTCGCGCCCAGACGAGGGGCAACGGCAAGCACCACCCTGCGACGGGCTCGGCCGGCATCGGCAACGTCGCCTTCCTGATGCCATCGGGCCAAGCCGGCCGTGCTCAGGAGGACGGCAACCGGCGTCGACCGCCCTCGCACAGCGCACGCGAGCACAATGCGCCGGCTGGGCCGGATCGACGCCAGCCGGGCAGGCAAACGCAGCGCGGGCGTTAGGCTTTCCGCAACCCCTTCGGACGTGGCGGGGCGTGCGTATTGTAGGCTGGCGGTGCCTTCGCTATCACTCGGGCTCGTAAGCCCGGCGGTGGGCTTCTTGCGTTGCCGCTACTTGCCTTCCGAGGGACGTTGTCGCCATGGCCGACCTCAAGCTCATCGCCTTGGACGCGGATGACCTCGCAGTCATCTCCGCGCACCTGCAGGACGCGGTGGTGAAGGTCGCCGACCTTGCCTACCTGCCGAAGGAGAAGCGCTTTGCCGCCCTCGCCAACCGCTTCGATTGGGCCGACGCGCTGAAGGAAGGCAAGAACCGGCCCGATGCGTTCGCACGACGGCAGGCGGCACTGCGTTTCGAGCGCGTGCTCAGCGCCAAGGTGAGCGGCATCGACCTCAAGAACGGCAGCGCGGTGCTGGCGCTGCTGGCCATCGGCTTCGAGCCCAAGGAAGCGCCGGGTGGCGATGTCATGCTGCTGTTCGCCGATGGCGGCGCCATCCGATTGCAGGTGGAGGTGATCGAGGCCGAGCTCAAAGACCTGGGGCCGGTATGGCAGGCCAAGTCCAGGCCGCAGCATCCCGACGACCCGGCCGAGGGCTAGTGTGATGATCGAGAAGTCCGCCACATCGCGCTGGGCCAGGTTCGGGAGCGGACTTCTCGATCTGAATCACACTAGCAGCATGATTTTGCTAGCGTCCTTCAGATCGCGAAATTCGTACCGAGTTCGCCTCATAGTTAGACGAATTTCGCGATCAGGACGCTAGCGTCATGCCGGTCGAGATCTCCACCAGTGATCGCGACTTTGCGAGCGCGTTTGCGGCGTTCCTCGCAAGCAAGCGCGAGACGTCCGAGGACGTCGATATGGCCGTGCGCGGCATCATTGCCGAGGTGCGGGCGCGCGGCGATGCTGCCCTCATCGAGCTGACGCGGAAGTTCGACCGGCTCGACCTCGCCAAGTCCGGCATCCGCGTGAGCGAGGCGGAGATCAAGGCGGCCTGCAGCGCATGCGAGCGGCAGGCCCTGGATGCGCTCGAGCTGGCGCGGGATCGCATCGAGACGTACCACCGCCGCCAGCTGCCGCGCGACGACCAGTTCACGGACGATACCGGCGCCACGCTCGGCTCGCGCTGGAGCGCCATCGAAGCAGTCGGGCTCTACGTGCCGGGCGGGCAGGCCAGCTACCCGAGCTCGGTGCTCATGAATGCCGTCCCGGCCCGAGTGGCCGGTGTGCCCCGCACCGCCATGGCAGTGCCGGCGCCGGACGGAGAGATCAACCCGCTGGTGCTGGCGGCGGCTCACATGGCTGGCGTCACGGAGATCTATCGCATCGGCGGCGCGCAAGCCGTGGCTGCGCTCGCCTACGGCACCGAAACAATCGCAGCTGTTGCCAAGATCGTCGGCCCCGGCAATGCCTACGTCGCCGCCGCCAAGCGGCAGGTCTATGGCGTCGTCGGCATCGACTCCATCGCCGGCCCGTCGGAGGTGCTCATCATCGCCGACAAGGACAACGATCCGGAATGGCTCGCCGCCGACTTGCTGGCGCAGGCCGAGCACGATACGGCGGCCCAATCCATCCTGATGACCGACAGCGCGGAGCTTGCAAGCCAGGTCGTTGCAGCGGTCGAGCGGCAGCTCGCCAGCCTGCCGCGCGGCAACATCGCCGGCGCCAGCTGGGCGACGTTTGGCGCCGTCATCCGTGCTCAGATCGCTGGAGGAAGCGCCGGCGCTGGCCAACCGCATCGCCGCCGAGCATGTGGAGATCGCCACGGCGGCGCCACAGCGCCTGGCGGCGCAAATCCGCAATGCTGGCGCCATCTTCTTGGGCAGCCTCACGCCGGAGGTCATCGGCGACTACGTGGCGGGCTCCAATCACGTGCTGCCGACGGCACGCAGCGCGCGCTTCTCCTCCGGGTTGGGCGTGCTCGATTTCATGAAGCGCACTTCCATCCTGCAGCTGGACCGCAGCCGCACTGGAGCAGCTGGGTCCGGCTGCGATGGCACTCGCCCGCGCCGAGGGTCTGGAGGCGCATCGCCGCTCGGTCGCCATACGCCTGGCATCTGGGGACAAATCCTGAGCGGCGCCATGTTCGAGCCCCCGGTCGATCCCAACTCCAAGTCCAAGCTCGTCGCCATCAATCTCGATACGGCCTCGATCGGCCGCGCCAATGCCAACATCGAGCACGAGCGCGAGGTGGCGATCTTCGATATCCTCGAGAGCAACAAGTTCGAGCTGGAAGGGCGTGACGACGGTCCCTACGTGCTGAACCTCGCCGTCGTCGAGGATCGGCTGGTGTTTGCCGTCGCCCAGGAAAATGGCGGGGAAACCTTCACCGTAGTGCTCTCGCTCACCCCCCTGCGCCGCGTCATGAAGGACTATTTCCTCGTCTGCGAGAGCTACTATCAGGCGATCCGGTCGGCGCCTCCCTCGCGCATCCAGTCGATCGACATGGGACGGCGCGCGCTCCACAACGAGGGCAGCCAGGTACTGGTCGAGCGGCTCAAGGGCAAGATCACGGTGGACGGCGATACGGCGCGGAGGCTGTTCACACTCATTTGCGCTCTGCATTGGAAGGGATGAGGTGTGGCTGTGGAGAGCAGCCCAGACCATCCGTTCCAGGACTTGCCGGGGCGGACCCTGCCGGGCGCGGTGTTGTTCGTCTGTACCATGAACTCGGTGCGGTCACCCATGGCGGCGGCCATCCTGCGGCACCTGGCAGGCCGGCAAACGTACGTGGAATCGGCCGGCGTTCGGGCCGGCGGGCCGGACCAGTTCGCCATCGCGGCGATGGATGAGATCGGCATCGACATCTCGGCGCACAAGCCGCACACTTTGGGCGAGCTCTACGACACGTCCTTCGACGTCATCGTCACACTCTCGCCCGAGGCACACCACCAGGCCCTGGAGCTGACGCGCACCATGGCGGTGGCGGTGGAGTACTGGCCGACCTTCGACGCCACCTTGATGATCGGACACGGCAGCCGAGAGCAGGTCATGCAGGCCTACCGCACGGTGCGCGACCAGCTGTTCCAGCGCGTCAAGCGCCGTTTCGGCCTGGAGGGCGGGCCTACGGTGTAACTCCCTCTCCCCATGCTGGAATTGGCATGGGGAGAGGGGATACCCAGTACGTCTTGATTTTCGCCCTATCCCGTGGCCAATGTCGCGCCGAAAAACAAGATCCGGAGCCAGATCCGCATGACCACCACACGGGGCGGACTGCTCAGCGCCTTGAGCCGCACCGACAGCCCGCGCCGGGAAACGCTGCGCGCCGAGCTCGCGCGCGCCAAGCCGCAAGTCCGCCGCGCCGGCGTGAAGCCCAAGCTCGTGCTGGCGAGCGCCTCGCCGCGACGCATTACGCTGCTGGCGCAGGTTGGCGTCGAGCCGGATGCGCTGCGCCCGTCCAGCATCGACGAATCCCCCAAGAAGGGCGAGATGCCGCGCTCCCTCGTCACCCGGCTCGCCCGCGCCAAGGCCGAGGACGCGCGCGACGTCATCGCCAACGACCGGGACATCGCCGACGCCTATGTGCTGGCCGCCGACACCATCGTGGCGGTCGGGCGGCGCATTCTGGTGAAGCCGCGCTTCATCGAGGAGGCCGTCGCAGCATTGCAGCTGTTGTCGGGCCGCTCGCACCGCGTGCTGACCGCGCTCTGCCTTCTCACGCCCGACGACCGCGCGCGCATCAAGATCGTCGACACGCGCGTGCGTTTCAAACGCCTGTCGAAGGAGGAGATCGAGGCCTACATCGCCTCGCGCGAGTGGCGCGGCAAGGCCGGCGGCTATGCCATCCAGGGGCTGGCGGGATGCTTTGTGCAGAAGATCAACGGCTCCTACACCAATGTGGTCGGCCTGCCGCTGACCGAGGTGGTGAACATGCTGCTCGGCGAAGGCTTTCCCATCCACTTCAACTGGCTGAAGCTGGGCGAGTCCGCGCCCGACTGACCCGCCTGGCGTATTTGACGCAGCGAAAGTCATGTCATCAACCCAGTCCCCGCCGGCGTCACGCGCCAAGTGCCCGATCTGCAGCCGGCAGACGGAAGCGGCCTACCGTCCCTTCTGCTCGCGCCGCTGCGCCGACGTGGACCTGTCGCGCTGGCTCGGCGGTGCCTACGCCATCCCCGACGCAGCCGAGAGCGAGGACGGCGACGAGGTCAAGTCCACGAGCGACGGCGTTCGCGGCGACGACGAGGGCCCCAAGGACTGAGTGGTTGTGCTGGCTGGAATGGCGTCAGCGAGGGTGCGCTGCGATCTCTTGCAGCAGGGCCGCCACCTCCTCGTCGCTGACCTGGCCGAAGCGGCGATAGAACGAGCCGACCGAGCCGAAGCGGCGCGGCGCAGAGAGGCACACCACCTCGTCGCATTCGCGCCTCAACATGGCTACCGCCTCGCGGGAGGCGACCGGCGCAGCCGCGATCAGCCGGGCCGGCTTCCGCCGCCTGACGCCGCGCAGGGCTGCCTGCATAGTCATGCCGGTTGCCACTCCGTCGTCCACCACGATCACGGTGCGGCCGGCCGGCTCCACCGCCGGCCGCACGCTTGCGTACTCGCGGCGCCGCCGCTCGATCGCTGCCAGCTCGTGGGCCGCGGCAGCGCTAATGTAGTCGTCGTCGAGGCCCAGGGCCTGCACCAGCTTGTCGTTGAGCACGATTTCCGGCGAGCCGCCGTCGGCGACGGCGCCGATGGCAAGCTCCGGCTGATCGGGGGCACCGAGCTTGCGCACCAGCGCCACGTCGAGCGGCGCGCCAAGCCGCCTCGCGATCTCGGCGCCGACCGGCACACCGCCGCGCGGCAGCGCCAGCACCAGCGGGTCGAGGAGGTCCATGCCCGCCAGCCGTTCAGCCAGCAGCAGGCCGGCTTCCGTCCTGTCGGCAAAGACCATTTTCCGGCGCATAGCGCCGAGCCTAAGCGGATTTGCGTCAGTAGGCCAACTTGTGGGCGCGGCGCTCGTTCGGGGGGATGCCTTGGGCGGTCTTGTCGCGTCGCAGCGCCCGACGCACGAGCGCGCGGATTGAGAAGACGTGCAGCAGGACGTAGAGCGGTCCATAGAGGACTTGCAGCAGGCCCGTCGGGAACAGCGCAAAATTCGAACTGTCGCCCAGCGAGGGATCGAACACGGAAGTGCCGGGCGTGGTCAGGGAAGCAAGGCGAGCGACATTGATGAGATCACCGAGGCCCCAGGCGTTCCAGAGCCAGGCGGCGAGCGCGGCGCCTTTGACGCCTCTGTGCAGCATGAACGCGACCACTGGAGCCAATAGCCCCGTGATCCCATCGCCCCAGCCCGCTGGCCCGGCAAAGGACATCGGGATTATTCCGGCAAGTCCGAACGACAGGACGAGGAACCCGACGAGGCGGCCAACCTGCGCCCCGATCAGCCATGCGTGTGGCAAGGCATCGAGCGTCCTACGAAACGGCCCAACAGCGAAAAAGAGGACCAGGGCGATGAGCAGGCCGGCGCCGAGGAGCGGCACCGCATTGGACCGGCCCGGGATGACCTTGGGCGCCCCCGGATGGAATGCGCCTGCGATGCAGAGGCTGAAGGCGGCTAAGGTCCAGCATATGAGAAGGACCGCCACAATCGAACTCGCCAAGGCTCGGTCGTTTGGCGCTGCGGATCTGTGGATGCCGAGCCAGCATACCGCTGGCAGCAGTACTGAAAGGACGATGATGATTGCAAAGTCCAATGCCGGGATGGGGGCCATGGCTGTTCTCCCAAGATAACATACATACTGTATGTATGTTATCTTGTCAATGCACTTGGACCTGCAATCCGACCAACCGAGAAGAGCCCATGAGTGAGACCAAGGCGGCACAGGCACTGGAGACGCGCCGCAAGCTGGAGCAGGTGGCCCGCAAGCTGTTTGCGGAGCGCGGCTTTGCCGATGTGAGCGCCGAGGAGATCGTCGCTGCAGCGGATGTGACGAGGGGCGCCCTCTATCACCACTACGAGGGTAAGGAGGGCCTGTTCGCTGCGGTCGTGGACACGCTGATGCAGGAGGTGCACGCGAAGCTCGAAAAGGGAGCGTCGGGAGCTTCCGATCCGCTGCAGGCGATCGCGCGTGGGATCGGCGTCTTCCTCGAGGTATGCGCGGAGCCCGACACGCAGCGCATCCTGCTGATCGACGCTCCGGCGGTGCTCGGCTGGCCGAAGTGGCGCGAGATGGATGCCAAGTATGGGTTCGGCTTGCTGAAGCGGGCCCTGGCAGCTGCAATCGAGGCCGGCCTTATCCGGAACCAGAACGTGGATGTGCTTACCCACATTCTGCTTGGGGCGCTCACCGAGACTGCAATGGTGGTGGCGCGTTCCGATCATCCGGGCAATGCACGCGCCGAAGCCGAACGCGCGCTGGTCACGATGCTCGCAGGCTGGCGGGCGCCAGGTGAAGCAACAAGTGACTCAAAGCGAAACTGACGTTGGCCTATGCTGCGTCGATCGAGTGAGGGAGGCCACATGCGACTGATGACCTTCAAGCGGGCGGGCCGCACCAGCTATGGCGCAGTCAAGGATGACGCCATCGTCGACCTCGGCGGGCGCCTCGGCCGGGACGCGCCGACCCTGCACGACCTGATCGCCAACGAGCTGGTGGCAAGGGCGCGGGAAGTGACTGCCCGCGAGAAGGGCGATGCGGCGCTTGCCGAGGTCGAGCCCGAGCTGCCGCTGCCCACGCCCGGCAAAATCCTGTGCGTGGGCATCAACTATCTCGACCGCAACGCCGAATACAAGGACGGCTCGGACCAGCCGAAGAACCCCAGCGTGTTCGTGCGCTTCCCGGGCTCGTTCGTGGCGCACCGGGCGCCGCTGATCCGCCCGCCCGAGACCAAGCAGTTCGACTACGAGGGCGAGATCGCGCTCGTCATCGGCAAGGCAGGGCGGCGCATCCCCAGAAACGAGGCGGCCCAGCACATCTTCGGCTACACCATCGCCAACGAGGGCACGGTGCGCGAGTGGACGCGGCACGGCAAGTTCAACGTCACCCAGGGCAAGAACTTCGACAGCTCGGGCTCCATCGGCCCATGGATCGTCACGGCCGATGCCATGCCGCCGGGGCCGATGCGCCTCAAGACCCGCGTCAACGGCGAGGAGCGGCAGAACGACACCACCGACCGGCTGTTGTTCCCGTTCGATTTCCTGGTCAGCTACCTGTCGATCTTCACCACCCTGGAGCCTGGCGACGTGATCCTCACCGGCACGCCCAACGGCGCCGGCGCCCGCTTCGATCCGCCCAAGTGGCTGGTTGCCGGCGACGTGGTGGAGGTGGAAGTGTCGGGCATCGGCACCTTGTCCAACCCGGTAGCGGACGAGGCGGTTTGAGCTTCTGTCCCCTCTCCCCGCTTGCGGGGAGAGGGGAAGGTCAGCGCTCAAGCGTCTGGTAGCGGGCGCGGGTGAGCCGCGTGCAGATGTGTCGCAAGTCTTGTCCCCGCGGCCGGCAATGCGCCATCACGCTGCCGGCGATCTCGAAGCCGAGCTTCTGCTGCACGCGCAGCGAAGCGGCATTGCCCTCGAACACACCCGATCTGATCACGGCGGCATCCGCCGCCGCGAAAGTGCGGTCCAGCAAAGCCGCTATCGCCTCTGTGGCGTAGCCTTGGCGCCAGTAGGGCTCGCCCAACCAATAGCCGAGATCGGCAGCGTTGCTGAGCGGGGCCGCAATGTCGGGGTGCCCGCAGCACTCGATCACCCCGATCGGGCTGCCTTCAAGGACGATTGCGAGAATTGGCTTGGGGCCGTTCTGGCGCGGCAGCGCGATCTTGTCGATGAACCCGACCATGTCCTCTGCCCGGTACGGCCAGGGCACGGCGCCCAGCCAGCGCGCGACGTTCCAATTGTCGATGAGGCGCAGCAGTTGGGCTCCGTCCTTTCGCTCTACGGGGCGCAGGCGGAGGCGAGCCGTGGTGATAATGTCTGCGTCGTGCATTGCGGGCTCCGGCGGGCATGGGCGGGTCACCTGTGTGAGAATATCTAAGCTTTCCCGCGAGCGAATGTCGTTTGTCCTTTGCACCATGCTCAGGCATTCGAGCGCACCAGACGGCAATCATCTCGAGGAGGCGTCCATGCCGCTTGCCCGCATCGCCGTGCCCAACGGCAAGACCGCCGAGTACCGCGGCGCCATCTCGCGTGGCGTTCATTCTGCGCTGATGGAGACGTTCAACGTGCCCGCCGACGATCTCTTCCAGGTCATCACCGAGCACGCGCCGGGCACGCAGCTGGTGCGCCCGCCGAGCTATCTCGGCATCGAATACTCGAACGACTTGGTGATCATTCAGCTCACCGTCAGCGACACGAGGACGGTGGAGCAGAAGAAGCAGCTCTTCAAGCGCATCGCCGAGCGGCTTTCCGACAACCCCGGCCTGCGGCCCCAGGACGTATTCATCAACCTCGTCGAGGTGAAGAAGGAGAACTGGTCGTTCGGCAACGGCATCGCGCAGTACGCGTGAGGATATCGGGTGCGGCGACGCCCCGTGGGGCGATCAAGGTCCAAGCTTACCGGCTCGATTTGCTGGCTCTTCGGCGCGGGCTGCGTAGACGTGAGGGCTGCGCCGGGATTGCCGTCGAACGGCTCAACTGAGAGGGCGACCGCGGGCCCGCTCAAAGATAGGGCGGCACGGCGAATGTAACACTGTTCCCTGACGCGAGCGCCGACGGGCCGCTACGGTTGATGGGTGCCAAGAACGATCATCGGCGGCAGCGAAGATCGCCGGGTGTCAATTCTGCTCACCGGAAGTGATACGGAACCTCGTAGGTGAGTTGGGTCGCCGTCATTCCCCGCGGCGGCGGCGGGAACACGGTGTGCCGCACAGCCTCAAGTGCTTTGAGATCGAGCGTTCTTTCGCCGCTCGACCTCAAAACCTCTGCCAAACTCAAGGCGCCATTGGCAGAGATGATAAGCTTGATTTTCACAGTGCCGCGCCCACCGACACCTTTCGGCTTTGTCTTTGCGAGCGCGGCAGACACGTAGCGAGCATACTCCCGTACGGCACCGGGGCTTGCTGATGCCGGCCCGCTCGCCTTGCGTCCCCGTGTCCGCATCGGCGCGTGCAGCGGGCCCGCCTTTCGCACTATTTTGTGTGTTGCAGAGGCTGAGTTTTGGTTTTGGGCTTCGCCTCGAAGATCGCATCCTGGGCCTGCGCTTCGATCCGCCTCGATTTGTTGCTTTTTTGGCTCGGGCTGAATCGAGCGCAGGACGCTGCATCAGGATTACCGTCGAGCGGCTCGACCGAGTCGGCCGCCGCAGGCGCGTCTGCTTCAATGGGTTCAGATCGCGTGATTCCAGGAACGGCGGAGCTGACGATCGTGACGCTGATGGCGGCAAGCTCCTGTCCGCCAGCACCGGCGGAGGCATCAGGATCGTGCGTCAACGCATAAGCCATCAAGGCGGCGTGCGCTGCCACGGCTGTCAGCAGGCTGACTGGCCAGATCAGCCGGTCCCGCGCGGATGCCTCCGCCATCGGGCCCGGATGCTGGCAACAATGAGCGCGAGTTCGCCGATGGAACCGCGCTTTCGCTGGGTGACTGACGTCGTGCTCATCGCGTCCCTTCGCTACCGGGCTCGGTCATGGAAGGCCCTCGCGAACAGTCGTGCGACGATGTAACATTCCAGACACGCCGCTGATCGAAAGGGGCGACGCAACGAACCGCCCGACCGGCCCTGCTTGTGCGCGCCATGAAGCATGCGTAACGTTATACTATAACAGACGCCAGGAGGCTACGGTGGTGCGATGCGTTAAACGCCAGTCCTTCGCATTCGGTGCGCTTT
The DNA here is from genome assembly GCA_963724565.1 of uncultured Alphaproteobacteria bacterium. Lineage (GTDB taxonomy): Bacteria > Pseudomonadota > Alphaproteobacteria > Rhizobiales > Hyphomicrobiaceae > AWTP1-13. The sequence goes on along the minus strand of CAVRVK010000016.1, from coordinate 30,867 downwards.
TCCTGGGGTTGGCCTTCGCACCCTATGCCCATGCGCAAACCCAGCTTCCAGGTATCGTGGTGACGACGCCCAGCCCCGTTAAGAGGCCGGCGCAGTCCACCGCGCCGGCACAGGCCCCACAAACGCCGGCACCTGATGCTCATTGCCGGAACGTCGCTGCAAATTCCGGCGGATCAGGACTTCGTCGCGGTCACCGTGCTGACACCGACCGAGCTTCTCAGCCAACCCTATGCCCAGCTCGGCGACGCCCTTGCCACAAAACCTGGAATAGCCTCGACGTCGTTTGCGCCGGGCGCCAGCCGGCCGGTCATTCGCGGGCTCAGCGGCTTCCGCGTCGGCATCACGGAAAACGGTCTGGCCACCGGCGACGTTTCCGCGCTCAGCGATGACCACGCCATCCCCATCGATCCAAACTCGATCAAGCAGGTGGAGGTTGTGCGCGGACCGGCAACTCTGCGCTACGGCTCGCAGGCGATCGGTGGCGTCGTCAATTCGATAAACTCGCGCATCCCCGAAGTGGTCCCGCCCAATGGCTTCATCGTCGAGACGCAGGGCGGCATCAGCAGCGTCGACAACGGCCGCAACGGCAGCGCCATGGTCGAAGCTGGCTCCGGTAATTTTGTTGTTCACGCCGACACCTTCAAGCGCACGGCGGATGACTACGCCATCCCGGGGGGCAAACAGGCCAACACCAGCCTGGAGAGCGAGGGATACTCGCTGGGCGGGTCGTTTGTTTTCCGCAATGGTTTTGTCGGAGTGGCCTACACCTCGTTCGACAGCACGTACTTCATTCCTGGGATTGCGGCGGCTGCCGACAAGAACCACATCGTGCTCAACCAAACCAAATGGACGAGCCGGGGCGAGTGGCGCGTCAATGACTACGGCGTCGAGGCCATTCGCTTCTGGTTGGGTGCAACCGACTACAAGCACAGTGAAGTAGATGGCCTGGGCGTCGATACCGTTATCGGTTCGACCTTCTTGAACAAGCTCTACGAGTCGCGCGTGGAGGTGCAGCTTCAGCCAGTCAAGACATCGCTGGGCGAGCTGCGCGGCGCGGTCGGCACGCAATGGTACCATCGCGACCTGTCGGCCGGCGGCGCCGACGGCATCCTTCTGTCGCCGGCAACCACCCAGAGCCTGGCCGGCTTCCTGTTCGAAGAGCTGCAGGTGTCGCCCAAGCTACGCCTGCAGGCGGCCGCCCGCATCGAGCTGGACGACGTAACCGGCACGGCAGCGACCTTCCCGTCCAATTTCCTTCCACCTCCGGACGATCCCGACTCTGTCATGCCGCCAGGAACAAGTTTGTTCCCAAGAGCGTGAGCTTTGGCGTGCTGTATGACCTGCCGCTTGGTGTCGTCGCGCGCGTTACCGGTCAGCACGTCGAGCGCGCCCCCGATGCCACCGAGCTTTTCTACAAAGGGCCGCATGATTCCACCGCGACCTTCGAGATCGGCAATCCGAATATGACGATTGAATCGGCCAACACGGTCGAAGTCGGCTTCAAACGTGCCAGGGGCGATTTCCGCTTCGACGTCTCGGCCTATCGCACCGAGTTCAAGAACTTCATTTTCAAGCGCTTTACGGGCGCCAAGTGCGACGACGATTTCGCCTCCTGCGGAACCGGTTCGGAGCTTGATCAGATTGTCTACTCCCAGCGCGATGCCACCTTCTATGGCCTGGAGCTGCTTACGGAGTACGACATCGCGCACATCTGGCGCGGCGTTTGGGGCATCGAGGGGCGATACGACTTCGTGCACGCCACCTTTGACGACGGCACGTTCGTTCCGAGGATGCCGCCGCACCGGTTGGGCGGTGGCTTGTACTATCGGGACACCAATTGGCTTGCGCGGGTGAGCTTCCTGCACGCCTTCAACCAGAACCAGGTTGCAGCATTCGAACCGACGACGCCGGGCTACAATATGTTGAACGCGGAGCTGATCTACACCTTCAAACTGGACCAGCAGGCCAACTTGGTGCCGGAGATGACCATCGGCATCAAGGGGGAAAACCTGCTCGACGACGACATTCGCTACAGCACATCCTTCAAGAGCAACGAGGTGCTGCAGCCCGGCCGCAACATCCGTCTGTTCGGCAGCGTGAAGCTGAACTGAAGGGTGACCCAGCGAAGCGAATAAGACGCGCAGGAAGCCTGCATCGTGCCCCGGCACGCGGCCTAGTTCGCCACGATCGGCTTGAAGTTGTGCACCGGCGGCAGCACCGGCGTGCCCGGGAAGGGCGTGCCTTCCTCGAACCAGCTCTTCGGCGCAGGCGTGCCCCACAGCGTCTGCCGGCGCGGATCGCGCAGCGACCAGCGGATCGGCTCGAAGTCCGGATCGACGGTCATGTAGTCGGACGCATAGAGCTCGATGCGGTGGCCGTCGGGGTCGCGCACGTAGAGGAAGAAGGCGTTGGCGAGGCCGTGCCGGCCGGGCCCGCGCTCCATGTTGGCGAGGTAGCCGGTGGTGGCCAACACATCGCACAGGTGGATCACGTTGATCACGCCCGGCACCCAGTAGGCGAAGTGGTGCAGCCGGGGCCCGTGGCCGCTGGTGAAGGCGATGTCGTGCACGGTGCCCTTCCTGTGCATCCAGGCGGCGGCGATCTTCGGGCTCGGCCTCCTCGCTCTCGGTGTACTCGGTGAGGCGGAAGCCGAGCGTGGCGTAGAAGTCGACCGTCGCCTGCACGTCGCGCACGAACAGGTTGAAGTGGTCGATGCGCTGAGGCTGGCAGCCGGTGTAGAGGCCGTAGTGCTGCAGGATGCGCTCGCCCTGCTGCATCTTGAAGTAGAGCTCGAGCGGGTTGCCCTGGGCGTCGGTGGCGTGCAGCGTGCGGCCCTGGAACGGCACCTCGACGAACTCGGCGGGCAGCTGCCGCTCCTTGAAGAACGTGTGGGCGCGGTCGAGGTCCTCCTCGCTGCCGACCTTGAAGCCCAGCCGCTCCGCGACGGGCTCGGGCCCGCGCTTCAGCACGAGCGAGTGGTGATTGCGCTCCTCCATGCCGCGGAAATAGATCGCGTCCTTGCCGGCATCCTCGACCTGCAGGCCGATAGCGCCCTCGTAGAAGGCGCGGCTGGCCTCGAGATCGCGCGCGGTCAGCACCGCGTGGCTGCAGCGCACGACGTTGAACGGCGGGTTGAAGATGTGTGTAGGCAGCGGGCATGGCTGTTTCCTCTTGGAGAAGGTGTTCGGGTGTCCGGATCGGCGAGTGGTCGTGGAGAATGGATCCTGCCATTCGGATCGCCAGTCGCATAACCCCATCATCCCCCGATCCTCGGCACCTTGTGCGTGTCGTAGGCGACCGCCACGTTCTTGGTCTCCATGTAGAAGTCGAACGAGTAGTCGCCGCCGTCGCGGCCGATGCCCGACGCCTTCATGCCGCCGAACGGAGTAGGCAGGTGGCGCACGTTCTCCGAATTGATCCAGATCATGCCGGCCTCCAGATCGCGTGCGACACGGTGCGCGCGGCCGACGTCGCGGGTCCAGACGTAGCCGGTGAGGCCGTAGCGCACGTCGTTGGCGATTTTCACCGCGTCCGCCTCGTCGTCGAAGGGCACGACGGTGAGCACGGGCCCGAAGATCTCGTCCTGGGCGATCTTCATGCTCTGCTTGGCGTCGAGGTAGAGCGTGGGCTCGACGTAGTTGCCCTTGCCGCCCATGGCGCGGCCGCCGCCGCAGGCGATCCTGGCGCCTTCCTTCTTGGCCGATGGTCCGGGAAGCTCAGCACCTTGTCGACGTGGGCTCGAATGGATCAGCGGGCCGATCTCGGTTGCGGGATCGAGCGGGTGGCCGACCTTGATGCGCTTCACCCGCTCGGCGAGCCTGGCCGTGAAGCCGTCGTAGATCGAGCGCTGCACCAGCGCGCGGCTCGAGGACGTGCAGCGCTCGCCGTTGAGGCTGTAGATCATGAACAGCACCGCATCGAGCGCGCGGTCGAGGTCGGCGTCGTCGAACACGATGACGGGGTTCTTGCCGCCGAGCTCGAAATGCACGCGCTTCAGGGTGGCGGCGCCCTGCGCCATGATGGCCGAGCCGGTCTTGCTGTCGCCGACGAAGCCCACGGCCTTGATCAGCGGGTGCTCGGTGAGCGCGCGGCCCGCCTCCTCGCCGAGGCCGTGCACCATGTTGACGACGCCGGCGGGCAGCGCCGTGCTTGCGGATCACGCCGTCCATGATCTCGGTGAGCAAGGTGGCCGTGAGCGGGCTCCATTCGGCCGGCTTGTGCACCACCGTGCAGCCCGCCGCCAGCGCGGGAGCGATCTTCCAGGTGGAGAGCATGAACGGCGTGTTCCACGGCGTGATGATGCCGACGGGGCCGATGGGCTGGCGGATGGTGTAGTTGAGGTGATCGGTGTCGGGCAGCGAGAGGCCGTCGCCGGCGCCGGGCGCGCGGTCGGCGAAGAAGCGGTAGTTCTCGGCGCCCCTGCAGCGCGGCCTTCTCCATGTAGCGGATGGGCTGGCCGGTATCCATGCTCTCGATCAGCGCGATCTCCTCGGCGCGCGCCACGATCGCGTCGGCAATGGCATGCAGGATGGCGCGGCGCTTGGCGCCCGGGATGGCGCGCCAGGCCGGGAAGGCGGCAGCTGCAGCTTTGGCCGCCGCGTCGATATCGGCGGCATCGCCGGCGGCCACCTTGGCCAGCACCGAGTTGTCGACGGGTGAGAGCGTGTCGAAGGTCTTGCCGGAGCGCCCTGCCACCGGCTCGCCGGCGATGAGATGCTTCACGGGTGAGCGCTTGAACTGCGCCAGGTAGCCCTCGGCCTTGCCCAGGTTGGCATCGAGGCTCGCGGCGCCACCCTTCTTGTCGTCCGTCATGCTGCGTTTCCCTTGCGGCGGGCTTCGACGATCTCGTGCAGGTTGTTGTGCTTGAGGCTGCCGACGGGATCGATCTCCACGATCTCGAAGGTGAGCCCCAGCGGTCGGCTGGCGAACGCCTTGGCCGTCTCGGCCTTCAGCGCGGCGAAGATGTGCTCGGCCGCCTTCTGTCGCACATCGGGGGTGCGCCCCGCGCCGATACGGGCCTGCACATGGATGAAGGCGTTGTCGGGGTGGCCGTCGGCGATCCTGTAGACCTCACGCCGTTCGGCCCGCGTGCGGATGCCGCCGATCGGGAATACGCCCGTCTCGAGCGCCGCCGCGTGCACTGCCGCCACCAGCCGCGGGATGTCGAGGTCGCGCTCCAGGTTGGCGGAGTATTCGACGATCAGGTGGGGCATTGCGGCCATTCCGGCGGTTGGACGGCGAAATCCTAGCAGGCCATTCGCACTGTCGCCAACGGCGTCCTGCGCGATTGCTTTCCGATATGCTCGTCAAGCTTGCTGCTTGCTCCGGCGATCGCGGATGGCTGGATACCGGTGACGCCGGCCTTTGCCGGTGCAGGCAAGCCCCGGTATGACATGGTGTCCTAAGGAGACCCCAATGCGCGTCGATCTCAACTCGGACCTCGGCGAAAGCTTCGGCGCCTGGAAGATGGGCGACGACGAGGCCATGCTCTCCATCATCACCTCTGCCAGCGTGGCCTGCGGCTGGCACGCCGGCGACCCCGTCGTCATGCACCGGGCCTGCGAGCTTGCCAAGCGGAACGGTGTCGCCGTCGGCGCTCACCCGAGCTTCAACGACCTGTGGGGCTTCGGCCGCCGCGTCATCCGCGGTACCAGCTTCTCGGATCTGGAGAAGCAGATCGCCTACCAGATCGGCGCCCTGCAGGGCATCGCGACAACCGTCGGGCACAAGGTCACCCACGTGAAGGCGCACGGGGCGCTTGGCAACCTCGCCAATGACGAGGACGATTTCGCGCTCGCGTTGGGACGCGCCATCAAGGCGGTGGACCCCGAACTCGTGTACGTGGTCATGCCCGGCCGGCCCAGCGTCAAGGCCGCCGAAAGGCTGGGCTTGGCCGTGCTGCAGGAGATCTTCGCCGACCGCGCCTACCAGGACAACGGGCAGCTAGTGATGCGCAGCCAGCCGGGCGCCATGATCCACGACGCGGCCGCCGCGGCCGAGCGCATCCTGCGCGCGCTGCAGGACAACGTGATGATCTCCATCACCGGCAACAAGGTGCCGGTCAAGATCGATACCGTGTGCGTGCACGGCGACACGCCGACGGCGGTCGAGATGGCGCGCCAGCTGCGCCAGCGCCTCACCGCGGCGGGCGTCGAGCTCAAGTCCTACACTGCTCCCTAGTCCTTGCGTCCCCGGCCGCGCAACGTCTACCAATGCTTCGAGGGGAAAGATCCCGGATAGCCTCGGCCCTGGCCCGGGGGCCGGGTCTCGGCTTCCGGGAACGCAGGAGAGAACGAACTTGGCAGACCAGTGCGCCCATCTCGATACCATCCGCGAGGTCACGCCGAGTGCGAAGGGCTGCGAGGAATGCCTCAAGATCGGCAGCCCCTGGGTGCATCTGCGCATCTGCCGCACCTGCGGCCACGTCGGCTGCTGCGACAACTCCCCCAACCGCCACGCGACCAAGCACTTCCACGCCACCAAGCACCCCATCATCGAGGGCTACGACCCGCCGGAAGCATGGGGCTGGTGCTACGTGGACGAAGTGTTCTTCGACCTAGCCGACCGGCCGACCCGGCAGCTCGGCCCCATCCCGCGCTACTATTGAGCGGGGAGCGATGCTGGAAGCCCTCTCGCCCGACTGGATCGCCTTCTTCGGGCTGGTCGTCGCTCTTTTTGCCATCGATCTCATTTGGGGCAGCCGCGGCGGCGACCTGCGCACAGCGCTGGGCTGGAGCGCCGTCTGGGTCGGCGGCGGGCTGATCTTCGGCATCTGGGTGTGGGCGAGCCAGGGCGGGACGGCAGCCACCACCTACTACGCGGCCTACCTGATCGAAAAATCGCTGTCGATCGACAACGTCTTCGTGTTCGTCCTGATCTTCTCCGAACTCAGGATACCGGCTGGCCAACAGCATAGGGTGCTTCTTCTCGGCGTCGTCGGCGCTCTTGCGATGCGCGCCCTCCTGATCTGGCTCGGGGTCTATTTGCTGTCGCGCTTCCACTGGGTGATCTACCCGTTCGCCGGGCTTCTGCTCGTCGCCGCACTGCGCCTGCTGTTCGGCGAGAGCACGGAGCGGCGTCTCGTCAAGGAAGCGTGCGCGGCCTGCGGCACGTGGGTGGCGCGCATCGTGCCCGTGACGCCCTATATGCAGGGCCAGCGCTTCTTCCTGCACCGGGGCGGGCGATGGGTGGCGACGCCGATGTTCGTCGCGCTGATACTGATCGAGACCACCGACTTGATCTTTGCGCTGGACTCGATCCCCGCCGTGCTCGCCATCAGCCGCGATCCCTACATCGTCTACACTTCCAACGTGTTCGCCATGCTGGGCTTGCGCTCGCTCTATTTCGTGCTGGCCGACGTCGTGCAGCGGTTTCGCTACCTGCGCACCGGCCTGGCGGCCATTCTGGGCTTCGTGGCCGCCAAAATGCTGCTGTCAGGGGTGATCGAGATCCCGGTCACCACCTCGCTCATCGTGATCCTCGCCATCGTGCTTGCGGCGCTCGCGGCATCCTGGGTGTTCCCCGACAAGCGCGGCGTGGAGGAGGCCTAGCGGCAAAGCGCTGTGTTGCCAGCGCACACCAGCGATGCGCATTCACGCGGCAGTCGCCGCCAGCCGATGCGATCCGAGTGATCTATGTGATAAGATAGGGCATCCTGAATTCGGCCGAATTGGAAACTACATCAGTTTCTCAGGCTTACAGCAGGGTCCAGTCCAGTCATGCAGTACGTGTGCGACGCGCCACCCAACACCTGGTTTCGCATCGAGACTGAAGGCGAGGCGGCGCTCGAGAGCCGGGCGATGAACCACGCGGTCGAGAAATACTTCCGCGAGCACTTCGAGCGGGCCGCCCAGAGCTACGTGCCGCCGAAATCGGCGCACTATGTCGAGCAGAACATCGGGCTCAAGGGGCACATCCAGAAGGTGATGCCGCACTTCCTGACGCTGCGCGACGGCGAGGGCAAGGCGCTCGTGACCGCCATGCTGCCGCCGGCCGGCAAAGACGAGCGGGCCTTCAGGCCGATCATCGTGGGTTTCGAGAATACCGATCCCTACACCGAGTTCGGCGGCGCCATCGCCAAACTCGGCCAGCATTACAAGCTCACCCTCGATCCGGCGCGCTGCTACCCGTACCGTCGGGGCTGAGCCCAACGCTTCGCGCTTATCGCGCAGCTGATGCGCACTCCTTTTGGCAAAGGATTGATCGACCAGTTCAGCGAGCCCGTGCTAGGGGTGTCGCGGCTTGCAGCATTTCTCAGCCTTTGCCGTCAGCACGTCTCGAGATTCGTGTGAGGCATTATCATGGCTCAAACCGCCCATGCAGTAGCGGCGCTCGCGCTCAACCGGTTCGGCCTCGGCCCACGGCTCGGCTCCATCGCGGCCGTCCAGTCGGACCCGCGCGGGGCGCTGCTGGCCGAGCTCGACAGGCCGCGCGCGGGCGAGATTGCGGCGGGTTCGCTGGAGACGAGCGCGCAGGCGTTCCGCACGGTCGCCAATGCCAATGCCGAGAGGCAGGCCAAGCGCATCCTTGCGACTCGCGCACAGAAGGAGGCGGAGAAGCAGCGGCCGGCGGGATCGCCCATGGCGGACGGCGGCGACGAAGAAATGGCGGCCAGGATGGCCGCCGAGGCGGTGCCCGATCCCGGCCGGCAGATCTATCTCAACGAGATCAAGGCGCGCGTCGACGCGGCACTCGCGGCGGAGATTGGATTTGCGGAGCGGCTGGCGTGGTTCTGGTCGAACCATTTCTGCATCTCGGCCGACAAGATCCAGAGCATGTCCGGCGCCTACGAACGCGAAGCCATCCGCCCGCATATCCTCGCCCGCTTCGTCGATCTGCTGCTGGCCGCCGAGGGTCACCCGGCCATGCTGTTCTACCTCGACAACTCGGCGTCGATGGGCCCCAACTCGATCGCCGGCATCAACCGCACGCGCGGGCTCAACGAGAACCTCGCCCGCGAGATCCTGGAGCTGCATACGCTGGGCGTCCGCACCGGCTACACCCAGGACGACGTGATCAGCTTCGCCAAGGTGCTGACGGGCTGGACGTTCGTCCCGGCCGCCGACAATCCCGATCACGGCGGCGAGTTCACGTTCAATCCGCGCCTGCACGAGCCCGGGCCGCAGACCGTGCTCAACAAGGTCTACGACGGCGCCGGCGTGGAGCAGGGGCGCGCCGTGCTGCGCGATCTGGCCGTGCACCCTTCGACCGCGACGCATATCGCCACCAAGCTGGCGCGGCACTTCGTTGCCGATGAGCCGCCGCCGGCGCTGGTCGCCAGGCTGGCCAAGACGTTCCAAGATACGGGCGGCGACCTCAAGGCGGTGGCCAAGGTGCTGGTCCTGTCTCCCGAAGCCTGGGCGACGCCCCCTGGCAAGCTCAAGCGCCCGAGCGAGTGGGTGATCTCGATGGTGCGGGCTGCCGGTACACAGGCCGACCCCGCGCGCTTCTCGGGCGGGCAGGCAACGCTGGGCGAACCCATGTGGCGCCCACCCTCGCCGCGTGGCTATGCCGACGACGAGGCGACCTGGATCGACGGCGTGGGCCGGCGGCTTGGATATCGCCAACATCTATGCCGAGCGGATCGCGGGCCGCATCGATCCACGATTTGTGATCGAAAGCGTGCTGGGGTCGGCCGGTGTCGGCCGAAACCAAAGAGGCCGTGGCGCGCGCCGAGAGCCGGCAGCAGGCGCTGGCCTTGCTGTTCATGTCGGCCGATATGCAGAGGAGGTGAGCCCCATGACCTCTTGCTTGGAGACCTCTTGCTCACACCTGCCGAGCCGCCGCGAGGCCCTGATCGGCTCCGGCGCCCTGTTCGCCTGGACGCAATTGCCGAAGCTGGCCCACGCCGAGGGGCGCGACCCGCGCATGCTGGTGATCGTCTTGCGGGGCGCCTTGGACGGCTTGGGGGCAGTGGCGCCGCTCGGCGATCCGGATTGGGTCGCGTTGCGGGGTGACCGGGCGCTGGTTCTCGACGGCCGCACCCCGGCGCTGCCGCTCGACAGCTTCTTTGCGCTGAACCCGGCCATGCCGAACTTGCACCGCCTCTACAAGGCCGGCCATGCGATCATCGTGCATGCCGCCGCCACGCCCTACCGCGAGCGGTCCCATTTCGACGGGCAGGACGTGCTCGAGAGCGGGCTAGCGCGCCCCGGTACGAACGATACCGGGTGGCTCAACCGCGCGCTCCACTCGCTCGCCTCGGGCGGCCGCGTCAATCCGGGCGGCAGTCGCGCCCTGGCCGTCGGGCCGGTGACGCCTCTGGTGGTGCGCGGTCCGGCGCCCGTGATGTCCTGGGCACCTCAGCAGCTGCTGCCGGCGACCGCCGATACCCAGTCGCGCCTGCTGGAGCTCTACCGCCACACCGATCCGCGGCTCGCGGTTGCGCTCGAGGGGCGGCTGCGGCTTGCTGCTCTGGAGCGCGCTGGCGGTACGGATGCACCCAGTACGGCTGCGCTGCCGCCGCCGGGCATAGCCCGCGTACGCGCCTACTTCGCCGAGGCCGCGGGCACGGCCGCGCGCTACCTCGCCCGCTCCGATGGCCCGCGCGTCGGCGCCATGGGCTTCGTGGGCTGGGACACGCACATCAACGAGGGTGCGGCCTCAGGGCAGCTGGCGGCGCTGCTCGGCGCCCTCGACGGGGCGCTGGCGGCGATCGAGACCAGCATGGGTGAGGCCTGGCGCCAGACGGTGGTGGCGGTGGTCACCGAGTTCGGGCGCACGGCGCGCATCAACGGTACCGACGGGACGGACCACGGCACTGGCGGGGTCGCTTTCCTCGTCGGCGGAGCGCTGAAAGGCGGCCGCGTCATCGCCGACTGGCCAGGACTCAAGCCCGCCAACCTTTACGAGGGGCGAGACCTGAGGCCGACCACCGAACTGCGCGCCGTGCTCAAGGGCCTGCTCGAGGATCACCTGCGGGTCGACCGGGGCTTGCTGGCGAGCGGCATCTTCCCGGGCAGTGCCGATGTGGCGTCGATGACCGGGTTGGTCGGGTGAGGCGGCCAGTCTCCCTGTCCTCGCGCTTCCCTGACCCATTTGCGCGGGGAGAGGGTCGACCTATCCCCGTGCGTCGACCACGCCGTCGACCAGGTTGACCGACAGCAGCTCGCCGCTGTCGAGTCCGGCGATCCCGGCCGGGCGAACCTTGGCGATTAGCCGCGCGGAATGCCGCGTCGGCTGCCCTGGCGATGCGCACCGCCTCGCGCGCGCTCCACGTGCGCGAACCGCACCTTGGTGCCGGGGCGGCATTGCACCAGCCGCGGCAGGTCCCAGCTGATCACGGTGGCAATCTTGGGATAGCCGCCGGTGGTCTGCCGGTCGGCCAGCAGGATCAGCGGCAGGCCGTTGCCGGGCACCTGGATGGCGCCGGTGGCGATGCCGTCGGAGACGATGTTGTAGCCCTTGGCGCTGTGCTCGATCTTCGGGCCCGTGAGGCGAATGCCCCATGCGGTCGGCCTGCTCGGAGATGGCGTAGTCGCTGTTCGACCAAGGTGGCGATGCCGGCCGCGGTGAAATGATCGTCCTGCGGTCCCAGCACCACGCGGAAGGGCCCATTTTCGGCGTCGCGGAGGCTCAGGCAGCACAATCTCGGGGCCGGAGGGCTCCGGCAGCGCGAGCGGCAAGCGATCGCCGGCGCGCAGCGTACGGCCCTCCAGGCCGCCGACGCCGGTGCGGTGGTGCAGCGAAAGGGAGCCGAGCGTCGGCGGCATGGCAAATCCGCCGGCGACCGCGAGGTAGAAGAACATGCCGGCAGCGGGCCGGTGCCGATCTCGATGGTCTGGCCGTCGTGGGCGGTGGCGCTGGTCAAGGGCGCGACCGGCCTGCCGTCGATCTTGAGGCTGCTGTCGGCGCCGGCCAGCGCCACGCGCGCGCTGCCGCCCGCGACCTGCAGGCGCCCGCCCGCCAGCGCGAACTCGATCGCCGCCGTGCCCGGCGGGTTGCCGGCCAGCACGTTGGCCAGCGCCAGCGACGGCGCGGTCCATGGCGCCGGCCGGGCCGACGCCGTAGCGCTGCCAGCCGAACCGCCCGGCGTCCTGCAGCGACGTCGCGGGACCGGCCGCCTGCGACTGACGAGCTCGGTCATGGTGCGACCAGCTCCGCCACCGGCTCGCCGGCCGCGGCCGCCCGGTCGAGCGCATCCCAGCGCGCGGCGTCGATCGGCTCGAACACCACCTCGTCGCCGGGCGCGATCAGAAACGCCGGCTCGCGGCCGGCCATGAAGGTGCGCACCGGCGTGCGTCCCAGGATGTGCCAGCCCGACGGCATGGCCTGACCGCCGATCAGCGCCTGGATGCCGCCGATGGAGATGCACGCCGGCCGGCGTCATGCGGCCGCGGATCGGTGCGGCGCGGGGTGGCGATCGTCGGGATCGAGCCCGCCCAGATAGGTGAAGCCCGGCATGAAGCCGATCATGTAGACGCGGTAGACGGGTGCTGCAGTGCTTGTCGATCAGCTGCGCTGGGCGTGAGCCCGTGCCGCTCGGCGGTCGCTTCCAGGTCGATGCCGAAGCTGCCGCCGTAGACCACCGGCACCTTCCAGCGCCGGCCGGCGCTTGGTGTCGGTATCCAGCTTGCCGGCCAGCGCGCGAGACCCGCCGCTGCGAAGGCGTCGTAGTCGAGCATCAGCGGATCGAACTGCACCATCAGCGAGCGATAGGTCGGCACCGTCTCGATCAGGCCGGGCACGGCTTCGCGCGTTTAGCGCGGCATCGAGCGCCAGCACGCGCGCGCTGATCGCGGGATCGATTGTCGTGCCGAACTCGATGGTGACGGCGGCATCGCCGCAGGCAAGAAAGCGCGGCGGCAGCGGGCCGCTCACGACGGGCCGCCGAGTTGGCGGAAGGCGGCAAAGCGCATGCCGAGGTAGGCGAACACCATGGCGATGAGCGAGGAGATGAACAGCGCGACCAGAGCGGCTCGATGTCGGGCCGCACGAGAACGATCACCACGAAGATGCCGTAGTTGATGGCGGCCACCGTCCAGCCGCACTGCGGCGTAGCGCAGGAACTCGGCGAGGGTCGGCGGCGTGGTGAGGCGAAACGTGAAGCGGCGGTGCGCAAGCCAGCCCACGAACATGGCGATCGAGATGGCAATCAGGCGGGCCGACGATCGGGTGCATGCCAACACAGGTGGTCAGCGCCTTGAGTATCGACGCATCGATGATGAATGCGAGCGTTCCCGAAAGCAGGAATGCCAGCCCGTGCTGCACCGGGTGCTGGCCGCCGGGTGTGACGCCAGCTCCACTTGCTGTTCATGGTCATCCCTGCACGCGCGACCAATCCACCGGTGGGCCGTCGGTGCCGCGCGCGGGCCGCCAGAGGCGCTCGGGCCAGCGACACGTCCCGCATCAGCGCGTCATACTCCATCGCGCCGCCGCTCCACCACGGGATCGACGGCCGCAAGCTCGGCGTCGGGATGGCCGGGGTGGCACATGACGATGTGGCGTGGGCCAGGCTCGATCAATGCGCGCTCCAGCTCCTGGGCGTAGGGCTGGTGTACGTCGAAGCTCGGAAAACCCGGAGAATCCCTGGTTGGTCGGCAGGCCGAGCGATGTGCGGTGGCGGCGAACCGCAGCGAGAGCGCGGCGACCGCCACGGCCTTGAAGCGCGCGATGCCCGCGCGCGGCGATGGCGTTCCAGGTGTCCGAGGGATCGCGCAGCAGCGGCTTGCAGCCGGAGTAGCGGCGCGCACACGACCTCGAGCAGCGGCCGGCGGATGCCCGGGCAGCACGTGCACGTGCTCGTGCCCGTCGATGTGATCGGGCGGAAAGCCCAGGCCCTTCTCGAACGCATCGAGCTGGCGCTCGACCTCCTGGCCGATCTCGTTGCGGTCGACCATGCCCAGCCAGGGCACGCGCGATGAGTGCATTGCGCTTCGGCAGAACTTGCCGTCCGGCGCCAGATGCGGCATCGGCGCCAATTGGGCTGCCGTGCGTGAGATTGAAATGCAGCCCGACCGCAAGGTGGCCGCGGTGCACGCGCAGGCGCGGTGCCGTCGCCGGCCAATGCTGGCGTGGTGACCATCACGCTGGTCGCCGAGAGACGCTTGGCTGCCGCCAGCTCGCCGACGGCGTGCGAGATGCCCTCGGTCAGGGCGTAGTCGTCGGCGCAGAGCATGATCATGCGGCGCTACCTGCGGGCGCGGCTCGATCGCCTGGCGCGCGCTCGGGGTTGGCCGGCGCGTGGTCCACGCCCACCTCCTCTGCCACCAGGAACAGCGGACGGCCCTTCACCTCCTCGTACACGCGCCCGAGGTACTCGCCGATCACGCCGAGCGAGATGAGCTGCACGCCGGCAGAAGAACAGCACGGAGATGATCAGGGTCGGGAAGCCCGGTACGTCATGACGCCATAGAACAGCGCCTCGAACAGAAACGTCAGCGGCATAGAAGAAGGCGAACAGCCGAGATGATGAGCCCGAGGTACGACCACACCCTGAGCGGGATCGTCGTGAAGCGTGGCGATGCCGTCGAGCGCGAAGCGCAAGAGCTGGCGCGGCCGCCAGCGCGAGCCGCCGCATCTCGCGCGGGGGCACCGTGAACGGCACGCCGACGGAGCGAAAACCCATCCAGGCGTAGAGGCCCTTGTTGAACCGCACGCGCTCGCGCATGCGGTTCATGGCGTCGATCGCCTTGCGGTCGAGCAGGCGGAAGTCGCCCGCGCCCTCCGGCAGGGACGTGCCGCTCAGCTTCTCGAACACGGCGTAGAAGGCGCGCGCGGACCAGCGGTGCAGAACGGCGTCGGTGTCGCGGTCGCGCCGCTGGCCGTAGACGATGTCGAAGCCGTCCTGCCAGCGCGCCACGAACTCCTTGATCAGCTCCGGCGGATGCTGCAGGTCGGCGTCCATCAGCACGGCGGCATCGCCCGTCGCGTAGGCGAGCCCCGCCGCCGCGGCGAGCTCCTTGCCGAAGTTGCGGCTGAGCGAGATGGCCTTGAAGCGGGGGTCGCGGTCGATTGAGCTCGCGCAGGAGAGGCAGCGTGCCGTCCGTGGACCCATCGTCCACGAAGATCACCTCCCAATCGAGACCGAGGCTCTCCAGCACGGGGCGCAGACGTTCGATGAGGGCGGGGATGCCGCGCTCCTCGTTGAGCCCGGGCACGATCACGGAGACCTTGCGCCGCGGGCGGTCGCTGGGCGCCCTGGTCACCGCGATTGGCCCGGCCATCGACAAATCCGCAGATCTCCCGGCTCCGACATTGGACCCTATCGGCAAATCGCAGCTCTGCCACGGGGGTGGGGCGCAAGCAAGACCTCCAGACGACTTTCCGCTGCACCGCCGGTCAGCCGTTGATCAGTCTGCTGCCATAGCGGCTTGGGCTCCTGCGGACCCGGAACAGCCGGAGCGACACCGGCTCTCCCGCCTGGCAGCAATTCCGGCCTCGGGGACGCATTGAAGGGGGCGAGATGGCAGAGCAACTCGGCTTCGCAGCGCGGAAGAGCGGCGCGCGGCAAGAGCGCGCAGGTGCCGCATCCCAAGGCAGGTTGGTCAAGCCGTGGCTGCTCCGTCATAGACCTGATGCTCAACCGTCGTTCAAACCTGCTAGATCATCCCCACACCGACGAACGGGCGGTTGCGAACCACCCGGCGGCGGGCGAGAGATGCGGGCGCTGAGCCGAAGCTGCAGGGGTCGAGCCGGCCCCCTTGGACGTGCCCAAAAGCCATGAACCATGTTGATTGGATTGGACTAACTGCCGCCGGCGGGTTGGACGGAACCGAACGCATACAGCGCGCGTTCATGTTGCGGTGGGTAACGGTGTTGACGCGACCACGGTCTATCTCGGACGATAGGTGCAGGGATGGGCGGCGCATTGGCTTTCGCGGGTGCCCAACGGTCGAGTTCGCGTGTCGAGGGAAAGGATCCATCTTCGATAATCTGGCGTAACAACTTGTGACGCGGCGCCGCTGGCGCGTCGCCTTTACAAGACCCAAATCGTTCCCACATATGCGCGCCGGCACGCCCTTGGAGAGTTCGATGAAATCGAATGCGGTGAAGTCAATCGAATTGGAGCTGGACTGGTCTGCGCAGACCTTTCTGCCGATCGAATTTAGAGGCCGGGAATTGCGGGTGGAGGCCCGGGCCTACCAGGGCACCGATCCGACCTGCCAAGCGCTTGTGCTGGTGCATCGGGACGAGACGGCGGTGAACGGCGTCGTTCCGGTCGTGCGCGTGCACAGCGGCTGCGTGACCGGCGACATCTTCCACTCGCTGCGCTGCGACTGCTATCCGCAGCTGCAGGCGGCGATGGATCGCGATCCTGAACAGCCAGGTCGGAATCCTGGTCTACCTGCCCTATCAGGAGGGTCGCGGCATCGGCCTCGTCAACAAGATCCGCGCCTACGCGTTGCAGGATCAGGGCTACGACACGGTCGACGCCAACGTCGCCATCGGCGCCCCGATCGAAGCGCGCGACTACGATCTAGCCGCCCACATCCTGTTCGATCTGGGCTACCCCGAGATCAAGCTGCTGACGAACAATCCCGCCAAGGTCGAGGCGCTGCGCACCGAAGGCGTCGACGTGATCGAGCAGCTTCCGCTGATCGTCACGCCCTCCCCCTACAACACCCGCTACCTGATGACCAAGAAGGAGCGCATGGCGCACAAGCTCTAGCGGCGGCGTTCAAACGTCGGAACAGCGAGGCAGCGGCATCTCGACCGCTGCCTTTTGTTTTGCCCTTGCCGGATGGCGCCAGGCCGCGCACAGTCGTGGCAGCATTGTTCCATCCCGCGAGCAGCTCGCATGTACAAGCCCTTCGACCTGACCGGCAAGGTGGCACTCGTCACCGGCGGCAACAGCGGCATCGGCCTCGGCATGGCGCAGGCGGTGGCGGAGGCCGGCGCCGACGTCGCCATCTGGGGCACCAATGCCAGCAAGAATGCGCGGGCCTTGGCCGAGCTTGCCAAGTCCGGCAGGAAGATCGTGGCGCTCGAATGCGACGTCGCCGACGAGGCAGCGGTGGAGGCGGCGTTCGCCGAGACGCTCAAGCAGCTCGGCCGGGTCGACGGCTGCTTCGCCAATGCCGGCGTGAGCGGCCGCGGCGGCACCACCTCGTTCGCCGAGATGAGCGCCGAGGAGTGGCACCGCGTGCTCAGGGTCAACCTCGACGGCGCCTTCTACACCTTCCGCGCCGCGGCGCGGCACATGGTCGAGCGCGGCGGCGGCGGTGCGCTCGTCGGCACGGCATCGCTGGCAGCCATCGAGGGCGCGGCGCGCAACGAGCACTACGCCGCCACCAAGGGCGGGCTCATCTCCATGATCCGTGCGCTGGCCGTGGAATTCGCGCGCTACGGCATTCGCGCCAACGCCATCCTGCCCGGCTGGATCGAGACCAACATGACGGCCAATGCGATTCGCAACGAGAAGTTCGCTGGCAACGTCATGCCGCGCATCCCCATGCGGCGCTGGGGCGAGGGCAGCGATTTCGGCGGCATCGCCGTCTACTTGATGAGCTCGGCGTCCGCCTATCACACGGGCGACACTTTCCTGATCGACGGGGGCTACGCGCTGTTCTAGGTCTTGTGGCATTCCGCGGGTGGAAGGTCCGAGGCCTGATCCGTTGCGCAGCGGGTCGGACGCGGTCAGAATATGCCTCACCCGCCGGCAGCCTGGTCGCCTGGGATCTGAGGCTCGCCGCGAGTCGCAGCATCTGACTGAAGGTCGGACCGTCAAGTATGCATGAGAAGATTCTCGTTACCGGCGCGGCCGGTTTCATCGGGTTTCACGTCGCCCGCGTGCTGCTTGGCCGTGGACACGAAGTGGTCGGGCTCGACAACATCAATGACTACTACGATCCAACGTTGAAGCAGCGGCGGCTGGAACAGCTGTCGCCGGCCGCCGGCTTCCGTTTCGTGCGCATGGACTTGAGCGACCGCACCGGAATGGAGCAGCTATTCGCGCGCGAGGCGTTCCCGGTCGTCATCCACCTCGGCGCACAGGCCGGCGTTCGCTATTCCCTGCAAAACCCCCACGCCTACGTGGACTCCAACCTCGTGGGGTTCGTCAATGTGCTGGAGGGCTGCCGCCACAGCGGCTGCCGGCATCTCGTGTACGCCTCGTCCTCCTCCGTCTACGGCGCCAACACGCGTATGCCGTTCCGCACGCGGGACAATGTCGACCACCCCATAAGCCTCTATGCCGCGACCAAGAAGGCCAACGAGCTGATGGCCCATTCCTATGCCCATCTGTATGGGCTCGCCTCGACCGGCTTGCGTTTTTTCACCGCCTACGGACCGTGGGGCCGACCCGACATGGCAATGTGGCTCTTCACCAAGGCGATCTTCGCCGGCGAGCCGATCCGGTTGTTCGACTACGGCCGCGCGCGGCGCGACTTCACCTATGTCGACGACGTGGTGGAGGCGGTGGTGCGCCTGGTGCGCGTGCAGCCGGCGCCGGACCCGACCTGGTCGGGCGAGGCGCCCGACCCCTCCACCAGCTATGCGCCTTGGCGCATCCACAACATCGGCAACCACAACCCGGTCGAGATCACCGAGGTGGTCCGCCTGCTGGAGGAAGCCATCGGCCGCCCGGCCGCGAAGGTGCTGGAGCCGCTTCAGCCGGGCGACGTCGCCGCCACTTACGCCGACGTAGGCAGTCTCGAAGCTGCGGTCGACTTCCGGCCGGATACGCCTATCAGAGAGGGGATCGCGCGCTTCGTGGCCTGGTACAAGGACTACCATGGGCTGGCATGAGGGCTTGCCCCTTCCGCCCGCGGGCAGGGCTGACGGTCATCAGGTATTCATCGAGCTGCATTCGGCGAGCAAACGCCGGTAGACATCGGCCGTCTGCCGGCCGATGTCCGCCGCCGAGAACTTGCTGACGGCCAGCGCCCGTGCGGAGGCGCCCAGCCGTTGCCGCAGCGCGGGATCGGCGGCCAGCGCGCTGATCGCCTCAGCAAGAGGCCCGGGCGCATCAGCCGGCACCAGCAGCCCGGTCTGGCCGGGCTTCGCCACTTCCCGGCAGCCTGGCACATCGGTGGCTACCAGGGGACGGCCGCAAGCCGCCGCCTCGAGCAGGCTCTTAGGCAGCCCTTCCCGGCGCGAGGGCAGCACTGCGATGTGGCTCTTCGCCCAAAGCGTGCGGATGTCCTCCACATGCCCGAGCCAGGTCACGCCAGGCTCCCGCCCCCAAATTCTCAACTCCTGCTCCGAGATCGAGGTTGGGTTCTCTGGATCGGGAGTGCCCGCAAGCAGCAGCTCGATATCGCGGCCCTGCCCCCGCAGGCGGCGATGCGCCTCGACCAGGCTGCGCACGCCCTTGTCCTCGAGCATGCGTCCCGCGAACGCCACCCGAATGGGTAGCGGCTGCTCCGGCATGGGCTGGAAGAGATCGGTATCGACGCCTGAACCCGGGATCAGTACGATCTTGGCCCCTTGCACGCCAACCGCCACGAGAGAGGCCCGATCGTCCGGATTTTGAACGATGGTGCGCGTCATCTCGCGGTTGAGCAACCCCCTCAGCAAGAAACGCATCCCCAAACGCTGCATTCGCGCCCGGAGTGATGGATCGAGAAACGCCGATCCCAATCCAGCGATGCTGTTCACCACGCCGAGCCGTGGCAAGCCCAGGCAGGCCAGCGAGCCCAGCAGCACGGGCTTCAGCGCCACATTGTGGACAATCGAGGGTGCGATCCGCCGCAGCGCCCTGCGGATCTCGGCGACTGCGGCAACGGCCGCGAAGGGAGAGAGACTGCCGCGCCTCCAGGTCAACGGGTGGGGCACGAACCCCGCCGCCTCGATCGCGGGGCGGCGGTCGCCGATTCGCGTGAGCACATGAACCTCGAAGCCGGCATCACGCGCCGCATAGCGCCATCGGCAGGCGATGCTGCATAAAATACCAGTCCTCCGTCACGACGTAGACGATGCGTGGCGCCATGCGCTATCCTCTGCCCTGCAGCAGCACGCTGCCGGCGTAGTAAGCAACCCCGATCAGTATCGCCATCCGCATGTGCGGCATTAGCCGGCCTCCTGGACCTGACGCGCGAGCACGAGCGCAGACGCGCTGGCGAGCACGGCTCGCCGCATGGCCGACACGCTGCTCCATCGCGGGCCCGACCAGGGCGGCGTTTGGACGGATGCAAGCGCGGGGGTCGGCCTCGGGTTTCGCCGGCTCTCCATTGTCGACCTGTCGGCCGTCCGGCCACCAGCCCATGGTCTCGGCCTCGGGCCGCTTCGTCATCTGCTACAACGGCGAGATCTACAACGCCGAGGAGATGCGCGCCAAGCTCGGGGCCCGCGTCAAGGGCTATCGGGGACACTCCGACACCGAGGTGCTGCTGGAGGCCTTCGCCGAATGGGGCCTGGAGCGAACGCTCTCCGAAGCCGTCGGCATGTTCGCCATCGCCCTCTGGGACCGGCAGGCGCGCGAGCTCTGCCTGATCCGCGACCGGCTGGGCAAGAAGCCGCTCTACTGGTCGCTGCAGGACGGCCTCCTGCTCTTCGGCTCCGAGCTGCGGGCGCTGAGGGCCCACCCCAGGTTCGAGGCCGAGATCGACCGCGACGCGCTCGTCGGGTTCGTGCGCCGGGGCTATTTCCTGCATCCGCGCACCGATCTACCGGAGCGTGCGCCAGCTCGAGCCCGGGAGCTACCTGAGCATCGGCCGCGACGGTCGCCCGGCGCTGCAGTCCTACTGGACGCTGCGCGAGGCCGTCTGCCGTTCACGGGCGGCGCCGTTCCGCGGCAGCCTGGACGACGCCGTCGACGCCCTGGACGAGCACCTGCGCCAGGCCGTGCGCCAGCGCATGGTGGCCGACGTGCCGATCGGCGCGCTGCTGTCGGGCGGGTACGACTCCTCCACCGTGATCGCGCTGATGCAGGCCCAGGCCGACCGCCCGGTCAGGACCTTCTCGATCGGCTTCTCCGAGGGCGACTACAACGAAGCGGCGCATGCCGGCGCCGTGGCCCGGCATCTGGGCACGGACCACACCGAGCTCACCGTCACGCCGGAGGAGGCCCGGGCCGTCATTCCGCAGCTGCCTGGGCTCTACGACGAGCCCTTCGCGGACAGCTCGCAGGTGCCGACGCTGCTTGTGTTCAAGCTCGCGCGCCGGCACGTGACGGTGGCACTCACCGGCGACGGCGGTGACGAGCTGTTCGCAGGCTACAACCGCTACCTGCAGGGCGACCGCATCCGCCAGCAGATCGCGCTGCTGCCACAGGGCGCGCGGCGCGTCCTTGCCGCCGGCATGCGAAGGGCGAACCCGGACAAGCTCGACCGCCTGTTCCAGCTGCCTGCCCGAGCGCTCGCGGCCGCGCCAGATCGGCGACAAGCTGCACAAGCTCTCCGACATCATGACCGACGACGACGATGCGGCCTATCTCAAGCTGACGAGCCCGTGGCCGGACCCCGAGGACGTCGTGATCGGCGGGCGCGAGATGGCATGGCCGCCGGAGCCGGACGATGCCGAGGCACGCCTCGCCGCGTGTCGGAGCGCATGCAGTACCTCGACACCCTCAGCTATCTGGCCGGAGACATCCTGACCAAGGTCGACCGCGCCAGCATGGCGGTCTCCCTTGAGGCGCGCGCGCCGCTGCTCGATCATCGCGTGCTGGAGTTCGCCTGGTCGCTGCCGCTCGAGTACAAGATTTCCGCCGGCCGGGGGAAATGGGTCATGCGGCAGGTGCTCTACCGCTACGTGCCGCCGGCGCTCGTGGAGCGCGCCAAGTCGGGGTTTGCCATCCCGGTCGGCAGCTGGCTGCGCGGGCCGCTCCGGGACTGGGCCGAGGACCTGCTGGACGAGGGCCGCCTGAGGGCTGGGGGCCTCTTCAACCCCGCGCCCATTCGCGCGCGCTGGGAGGAGCACCTCGCCGGGCGGCGGAACTGGCAGGGCGCGCTGTGGAGCGTGCTGATGTTCCAGGCTTGGCAGGCGTGTGCATGCCCGACTAGCGACGGCCGCCTCCATGCTTGACAAGTCTTCTGGCTGGGTTTCTATGTTCACGACGTGAACAAGCTGGGAGAAACGGGTGTCTGGGGCGGTCGCGATGCACTGGTACGTTGCGAGTGTGCGGGCCAATCAGGAGGCGCGCGCGCTGGAGCACTTGGCGCGGCAGGGCTTCGAGGCCTGGCTGCCCCGCTATCGCAAGACCCGCCGCCACGCCCGATGCTTCCAGACCATGGTGGCTCCGCTGTTCCCGGGCTACGTCTTCGTGCGCCTGGACACCAACGCCCAGCGGTGGCGCTCCGTCAACGGCACGTTCGGCGTGCGGAGCCTGATCAGCCAGGACGGCGAGCCGGCGCGGCTGCCCGGGGCGTTCGTGGAGTCGCTGCAGATGCGCACCGATGCGGACGGTATCGTTGGACCCGAGGCCGCGCCGCTCCCGCTCGGCAGCAAGGTGCGCGTCGTCGCAGGGCCGTTCGCCGACTACGTGGGGACGCTGATCAGGCTCGATAGCCGCCAGCGTGTCACGCTGCTGCTCAGCATGTTGGGTGGCGCGATCACGGCGAGCGTGCCGAGCCGAGAGCATCGCCTCGCTCAGCGCCTGACCCGCGCTTGCTGCTCAGACGCGCGCGTCGCTGCAGTCGAGCGGCAGCACCTCCTTGAGATCGTAGATGAAGGCGCCGGCCCCGCTCAGCTGCTGTCTGATCCGGTCCGCTCCGAGCGCCACGATGGCATCGTGTCTGAGGGCGATCACGATGACATCGTACTGGTCCGCGGGGAGATCGTTGACGATCTCTACCCCGTACTCGCTCAGCGCCTCCTGCGGGCTGGCGATCGGATCGTAGACGTCGATACGGCGGGCAAACGGCGTGAGCTCCGCGATCAGGTCGGCGATCTTGGTATTGCGGATATCAGGGCAGTTCTCCTTGAACGTGAAGCCCATGATCAGCAGGCGCGCGCTGCCGACACGCACGCCGCGCTTGGCCATGGTCGTGACGATGTCGCGCGCCACGAACGCCGCCATGCCGTCGTTGACGCGGCGGCCTGCCAGGATGATCTCGGGGTGGAAGCCGACCGATTGCGCCTTGTGCGTCAGGTAGTAGGGATCGACGCCGATGCAGTGTCCGCCGACGAGACCTGGGCGGTAGCCGTGAAAGTTCCACTTCGTGCCGGCGGCCTCCAGCACCTCGCGCGTCTCGATGCCGAGCCGCTTGAAGAGTTGCGCCAGCTCATTGACAAGGGCGATATTCAAGTCGCGCTGGATGTTCTCGATGACCTTGGCCGCCTCCGCCACGCGAATCGAACTTGCGCGGTGGGTGCCGGCCGTAATGATCCGCGGCGTACACGGCGTCGACCAGATCGGCCGCGGCGGGCGTCGAGCCCGAGGTCACCTTCTTGATGTTGGGCAGACGGCGTTGGGGGTCGCCGGGGTTGATGCGCTCGGGGCTGTAGCCGACGAAAAAGTCCTTGTTGAAGGTCGAGTCCCGACACCTTCTCGATGATCGGGACGCAGACCTCCTCGGTGGCGCCGGGATAGACGGTGGACTCGTAGACGACGACGTCGCCGGGTCCGATCACGCCGCCGACGGTCTCGCTGGCTTTGCATGAGCGCCGTAGGTCCGGCCTGCGTGCCTCGTCGATCGGAGTGGGCACGGTGACGATGTAGATGTTGCAGTCGCGCAGATCGGCAGGGTTCGACGTGTAGCGGATTGACGCTGCCCATTGCAGCTCTTCATCGGTCAATTGGCGCGTATGGTCGCGCCCAAGCTCTCAGCTCCTCGATGCGGCCCGGATTGATATCAAATCCAATGACCGGGAACTTGCGCACGAGATACGCGGCCAAGGGAAGGCCCACATATCCGAGACCGACAACCGCGATCTTTGCCGAAGTAAGGGTCGGGAATCTGCATGGACTTCCGCTGCAACAGTAGGACCGCACGCCGGTTTGAGTGCGCTTTTTTGAGCCGTTCAGCCACACTTTCGGGAACCTGACAAGTAACAGCAAGTCGGGTGTCTAGCTTGGCGCAAGTCAACTCGTTCACGAGTGGACTTCGCGTCGAATGCCCTGTGGTGGGGTTTATCCCCAGGAACTTGGCTCAAGGCAGGTGTGCGGGAAGAAAGTCCTGCACGCCTGAATTATCACTGTGGCGTCACGCTCCTAACAAACGTCACCGCCCAGTGATAGCGACAACGACACCTCGGTTGCAGACCCCATGGGCAAGCCCCGACTTGCGGGGGTTGCCGCGCGTGGTGGGGATCGTGATCAGCCTCGCTGCCATCGGCGTCCTCGTCTGGACGTTCGATTTGGGAGCGGTGCTGAGAACAGCGATTGCTATTCCTCCAGCTGTCCTTCTCCTGTCGGTGTTAGCCCTTTTTGCAGGGTTGGTGCTTTCCAGCATCCGTTACCAGCGCATCCTCGAAGGGCTGGGCTTGCGCATCCCGCTCCGCCTCGCGTTCCACGCCAATCTGGCGGGGATCATCGGCGGGCTCGTGTTCTTCCAGCTTCTGGGACAAACCCTTGCACGCAGTGCCGTGCTGAGCCGCAGCGGTGTCGGCGGCTCCTCGGTGCTGGTCGCCAACGTCTACGAGCGCGTCACCGCGTTCGTGCCGTTGTTCATCATGGCGGTCGGTAGCGCCCTCTATCTTTTTGGCTCGATCAGCTTCGATCGCGTGGGCGGCGTCCCCGGGCTGATCAAGCTCATGTTGGCCCTTTTGCTCGTGGCCCTTGCCCTTGCTCTCTTCGGCTGTCGCAGGCTGTTCACGTTGGGTCTGCGTCGCGTGATGCAAGGCAACAACGCGCTGGGCGCAATCAGGGTCAGCGGCATCTCAGTCGTCCTGCACGCCTCCACGGTCGTGGCTTTCACCTCGCTGACGCGCCCCCTGGCACCCGATGTGCCAATCACCGATCTTGTGGCAGCCTCCTTCATCGTGATGTTTGCGGCGAGCGTGCCGATCAGCTTCGCGGGCTGGGGCGTACGCGAGATCAGCGCCGTCTACGCCTACGGCATGCTCGGCATTGGCGCCGACAAGGCCCTGGCCGTCTCGATCCTCATCGGATTGATGAGCCTGCTGCTGGTGTCGGTTCTGGGTGCGCTATCCCTGGTGGCACCACCGCATGCCCAATTGCAGACGATCCGTCGGCAACGCGACAGTGCGCTTCGCCGGTCGCTCCAGATCGAGCGCTCCGTCTCTTGGTTCGTCCCGATCCTGGCGGCCGCGCTCGTCTTCTTCCAGGTTCACCTGCCGGTAGGCGGAAGCCTCGTCAACGTCAACCTGGCCGACCCGGTGGCGATCGGCGGTGGTTTCATATTCCTGGCGCGGTACCTCAGCCTGGACGAACGAGCGAGAGCCTGGCAAGTCAGCGGGCTCGAGGCGATGCTGCTGGCGATGACCGTCGCCGTCACGTTCGCTTTGCTGAACGGATGGGCTCGCTTCGGCCTCACCGATTGGGCGCTCTACAATCGGTTTTTCGGCTGGTTCGTGCTGCTCGGCTATCTCGGCACCGGGGCGCTCATTGTCGGCGCAGGCGGGGCGGCCGGTCTCAGTGTTCTGCTGAGGAGCATCCTCGCGGCGGCTGTGGCCATAACCGTGCTCGATTTCGGCATGCTTGCCGGCGGCAGCGTCGGTCTGCCACTGACGCTGTTCCTGCCCCAGCTGAATTTCGCCGGCATGGCGCAGAACGTGAATGCCTTTGCCGTGCAGATGACCGTGGCGATCGCGATCTTCTGCGCGCTCCAGGGCAAGTACAGAGGCCTGCAAGCAGGCTCCTGGACCAGCATCCTCGTCCTCGCCATCTTGATCCAGGGGATCGTCAACTCCGGATCCCGCAGCGGACTGCTTGCGGGGTCGGTAGTATTGCTCGCGGCGCTGGCGCTGCGGTGCATCGCGTTGAAGATGGTGTTGCTGGCGACAGCGATCGCGGTGGCAATCCTGGCCACGCCGACCGCGCTGCACGCCCTCTTCGAGCACTCCGTCCTTCAACTGCCTGCAGCGGCCAACGTGCTCGGCAACATGCTGCGTCCGTCCGCGGATGCCGAGCGCTGGTATACGATCTGGCGGGGCCTGCAGCTTTGGATCGAGCATCCTATCTTGGGCAGCGGTCTCGGCGCCTTTGTCACAGCCGTTCAGGCCGAGAAGGGTCAATTCCTCGTCATCCACAACAGCCCGATCTGGCTTTTGGCAGAGTTCGGCCTGGTCGGCTTCCTGATCTTCGCCCTAGCGTTCGCCGCGGTTGCGAGGGCCTCGCTGGCTGCGGCACTGCGGGGAGAAACCTGGGCGCGGACGCTGCTGCTGGTGCTGGCCGCGTGCGCGATCTTCCAGCTCCCGCACGACGTGCT
Source organism: uncultured Alphaproteobacteria bacterium (assembly GCA_963724565.1). Lineage (GTDB taxonomy): Bacteria > Pseudomonadota > Alphaproteobacteria > Rhizobiales > Hyphomicrobiaceae > AWTP1-13. The sequence goes on along the minus strand of CAVRVK010000016.1, from coordinate 4,657 downwards.
CTATCAACGCATTTTCTGGCTCGTGTTCGGCGCGACACTGTTCGCAGGCCGATGGCAGAGATCGCGAGGCCGCGAGCTCGCAACCAGGATTGACCCATCGCAGGAAGTGGAGCCGATGCGCGCGTGACTCAGCGCCGAGCGAGCCAGGGGTGGGCGACCGCGGCACCGATATCGGTCAGGGGCAGGCGGCGCATCTGGGAGGCGATCTCGATCGAGGGCCGAACGGTGTCGATGCCGAAGCCGTTGCCCGCGAGGATTTCGCGATAGCTCTCGGTGTGCAGATCGGTGAAGCCTTCCGAGAACTCCAGCTCCTCTGCCGTCGACCTGTGATGGAGCGAAAGGTGGGCTGCCTGGCTGCGACGCTCTCCGGCAGGTCCCTGCGGTCGATCGACAGGAACCAGCGCACGCGGCGCGTTCTGGCAGTCGAGGTAGCCCGCGGCGCGGTCGGCGTCGCGCGAGATGCACGACGTTGCGCTTCGAGCCGGCCGAACACGAAGCATCAGCATGTCGAAGAAATGCACGCCGATGTTGGTGGCGACGCCGCCAGACTTGGCCGTCGTCGCCCTTCCAGGACACGTGGTACCAGCGGCCGCGCGAGGTGATGTAGGTCAGGTCGACCTCGTGATCGTTGCTGCGGTCGAAGCGTCGATCCTGCTCTTGAGCGCCGCGATCGCCGGATGCAGGCGCAGCTGCAGGATGGTCGAGATCCTTCGGCCCGTCTCCCCCTCGATCTCCGCCAACCCGTCGAGGTTCCACGGATTGAGCACCAGCGGCTTCTCGCAGATGACGTCCGCGTCCGAACGCATGGCGAAGCGGCAGTGCGCGTCGTGCAGATAGTTGGGCGAGCAGATCGACACGTAGTCGACCGGCTCGCCGCGCGCGCGCGCAGCTTGTCGACATGGCGGTCGAAGCGCTCGAACTCGACGAAGAAGTGCGCGTCGGGGAAGTAGCTGTCGATGATGCCGACCGAATCGTTGGGGTCGATGGCGACCACCAGATTGCCGCCCACGGCCTTGATCGCCTTCATGTGGCGCGGCGCGACGTAGCCGCCGGCGCCGATCAGGGCAAACCGGCTCATCGCGCGGCACCGCTGCCGGAGCCCGCCGGACCCTCCCCGCTGGCTTCAGCCGCCCGCTTTCGATCATCCGGGCCGTGCTGGCGGGGGCGTGCCCGCCCGATGCCGTGCGTTGTCAGTGTTGTTGCTCCAGCGGCCCACAAAGCTTGCGGTAAGGTCGGTGTTCATATAATGAACCATAACTTGACGCAAGGTCGCCAAGGGGTACCGACACCCATGACCCGCGAGCCTGAAAAAGACGAAATCACGCTCGGCGTTCTGTCGGCCATCGAGGGCAACTCCCGGATCTCGCAGCGCACCATTTCGGAGGAACTGGGTGTCGCTTTAGGCTTGGCAAATGCTTACCTGAAGCGCTGCGTCCGCAAGGGCTACATCAAGATCCAGCAGGTGCCGCGCCGGCGCTACGCCTATTACCTCACCCCCAAGGGGTTCGCGGAGAAGGCGCGGCTGACGGGCGAATATCTCTCCTCTTCCCTGCAGTTCTTCCGCCGGGCCCGGGCCGAGATGAATGACCTGATGCGTGAGTGCCTGGCTCGCGGCTTCCGGCTCATCGCGCTGGCCGGCGCCACGGAGCTGGCAGAAATCGCAACGCTCACCGCCCACGGCCTCGACATCGTGCTGGTGGGCGTTGTCGACGAGGATGCGAAGGACGGATCGTTCTGCGGTCTGCGCATGAAGCGGCGGCTCCAGGATTTGGGTCCCGTTGATGCCGTGATCGTCACCCGCATGACCGACATCGACGGATTCTGGGCGGAGCTTGCGGCCCACGTCGGCGAGGAGCGCGTGTTCGCCCCGCGCCTTGTCAAGGTCGCGCATCTGCGCGAGCGGTCAAAGGCCGCCCGCAAGGCATCGGTAGCGCCCTGATGCGGCGATCTTGACTGTTCATTCCGTGAACATAATGCTTGACCCATTGTGACGGGAATTCTAACCTGAACCAATGTCCTGCCCGGGGGAAGGTTTTCACCCACGGGTGCGGTAGCTTTACTCGCGCACCATCCGCACAGCTGTTCTTACGACTGACACTCCGCACCACCGCTATTTCCTGCGGCGGCTAAGTGTCGAGTTTTGCGGTGACTTTGCCCCGGTCCTTACCCTCTTTGAACGGCGCGTCTTCCCGTTGCGGCGTAGAGCTCGCGACCATTTTCGCAAATCTTGGCCAAATTTGTGGTTCGGCGTCATTTGTAACCCGTTCCTGCAACCAGCGTCCCTTGCCAATGCAATCAATCGCTATGAACGGGCGCTCTTTTTTCCAGACGGTGACAACTCCCTCCCGGCGGATAACCCGACGTTGTATGTCGAAACTGTCAACAGTCCGGAAGCCGAGCAATACCTGCGCGAAGCCGCGCCCGATCTCATTCTCGTCTACGGCACCGGTTTGGTGCGCCCGCACATCTACGGCATCGCGCGCGCTGCGGCGCTCAATGCGCATGGCGGCAAGCTGCCGGGCTATCGCGAACTCGACACCAATCTCTGGGCCATTCTTGAAGGAAGGCCCGAAGACATGACCGCGACCTGGCATGCGCTCGCGCCCGAGCTTGACACCGGTGCGGTCTATGCGGATGCGCAGGTTCAGCCGCATCGCGATCTCGCGCTCCACACGCTGCGCGCACGAACCGCGATCCTGTGCACCGATCTGATCATCGATCTGTTGCCGCGCCTGAAAGACGGCGCAGGCCCGATCCGCACCCATCGCAAGGAGGAGTAGGCCTGTTTGGCATGATGCCCTGGCTTCTGAAACGGCGCGCCGACAAGCTGCTGCGCCAATATGCGAAGGCTGCGTGATCGCATGGGCGCGCGCTACACCGTGCTGCTCTATCACGGCGTTCACGCCGACGATTGTCAGCTGGGCCTGCGCAATTCGTCAGGCAAGCATCTCCCGCGCGGCCAGTTCGCGCGCCAGATGCAATGGCTTTGCAACAATCGCCCGCTCGTTTGGATGAGCGCGCTCGCGGCCGCGCATCGCGGAGCCGGCGCAGTGCCGGACGACGCGGTTGCGGTCACCTTCGACGACGGCTTCCTCAACAATTTCGAGCAGGCTTGGCCGGTGCTGGAAGAATACCGCGTCCCGGCCACGATCTATCTCGCCACCGGCTATATCGGCACCGGTCGGATGATGTGGACCGACCAACTCGAAGCCATCCTGATCGAGACGGAAAGTCAATCCGTGCGTTTCGAAGGCATCGAGTATTCTCTGCACAGCGGCAGCGACCGGATTACCACGCTGACCGCTATCAAGCGCGCCATGAAGGCGATGACCAATGCTGGCAAGGAGCAAAGCCTCGCGGCGCTGCGGGCCGAACTCGGCGTGCAGCCGGATAACGCGCATCCGCTCTATGCTTTCATGACCTGGGATCATGTGCGCAGGATGGCGCAATCGCCGCTGATCGATTTCGGCGCGCATACGGTTGACCATGTCGCGCTTGCACGCGTTCTGGTTGACGAGATGGAGCGACAGATCGACAAATCCGTTGCCACCGTCGCGCGCGAGACCGGCCTGCCGTGCGGCCTGTTCTCCTATCCGGAGGGCCAGGACGCTGATTACAATGAGACGGTGATCAGCGCGCTGAGATCGCGCGGTTTCGACCATACCCCTTCCGCCATCGACGGCGACAACGAGATCGGCAAGACCGATCCTTTCCATATCCGCCGCACGATGGTCGGATTCGAGGCGCGGCCGTTCCCGATGCGCGGCTTTTACGAGGGCGTCCATGCAGCTCTTCGGTAGAGATCTCGACACTGAAATTCCGATCGTCGCCGAGATCGGCGTCAATCACGAGGGCGACCTCGAAACGGCGCTCAAGCTCGTGCGGCTTGCGAAGGAGGCCGGAGCCTCGGCCGCGAAGCTGCAGAGCTATACGCCAGTGCGTTATGCCTCGGCCTCTGATCCCGCGCGGTTGAAGCGCGTCGCCGGTTTTGCGCTCGACGAGGCCGCGCACCGGCGGTTGGCGGACGAGGCAAAGAAGGTCGGGCTGCCGCTGTTTTTCGACGCCGTTGACGGAGGATGTCGTGCCGATGCTCGATCGGCTGTTCCCTGCCTTCAAGGTCGCAAGCGGCGACCTGACCTTCGAGCCAGTGATCCGCGCGACATGTAGGACCGGCAAGCCGGTTGTCCTCTCGACCGGCCTTGGCACCATAGCAGAGGTGGAACAGGCAATCGCCTGGGCGCGTGCCGAGATCGGCGAGGGGCTGCGCGATCGCCTGATCCTGATGCATTGCGTCTCCGCGTATCCAACGCCCGCGAACGAAGCGAGCCTGCTGAGCATCCCCTATCTCGCCGAGCGAACCGGCTTGCGCGTCGGCTATTCCAATCATGTCATCGGACTGAATCCTGCTTTGCCGCCATCGCGCTCGGCGCCTGCGTGATCGAGGCTCATTTCACCGATCGCAAGACTGGCCGCACCTTCCGCGACCATGAGCTGTCACTCGAACCCCACGAGTTCGCGCGGCTCGTGAAGGAAGCGCCCGCGTGGCGCGCGATGCGCGGAGCGTTCGCCAAGGAGCCGCAGCCGAGCGAGCTCGGAAATCTGAAAGCCGTGCGCAAGGGTGTGGTCGCCGCGCAGGCGCTTTCCGCCGGAAGCGTCC
>CAVRVK010000015.1:0-72826 GCA_963724565.1 uncultured Alphaproteobacteria bacterium | reverse complement strand
GCTAACCCTGGTGGGACTTTGGCGACACCTCGTGCCGACCCGAAAGCAGTGTGGCTCGTGCCGTCGCCAGGCGGCGCTTTAGGACGCGCGGCCGCCGACCTTGGTGATGCGCTGGCCGCAGCTGCCGTCGCCCAGGCGATAGGCCTTGTGGATTTGATCGATGATCGGCGCGTAGGTCGCCTTCTCCGCAGCTGGGAACTGCACCAGCCAGCTGTTGATGGATCGGCCGCCACAGACGAAGTTGACCCGCTGGTAGAACGCCAGGTCGTTGCGGATGCCGGAGAGCACGAACCAAGTATCGCGCACTGGTGCGTACGTAACGTCGGCACCGGAATAGCTTTCCTTGAGTAGGAATTGCCGATACGCGCGCAGGTTCTTGCTGTCGAAATTGGCAAGCGTGCCGACCAGCATTCGGGCTTTTCCGTCCTTGGAGACGAACTGGCGGCCATCCTCGCTGGCGTCCGGCAAGGCCAGGAACCGATCTGCCGGATAGCTCAACGCGTACCCGTGCCGCTCGTTCTTGTAGGTGGCGGGCCCACCCGTGTCCTGCGCTGCAACACCGCCGGCGAGGAAGCCGGTGACGCCGGCCAGGATTGCCAGGGGCAGAAACTTTCGAGCCAGTGCACGTGCCATGGTGTCACCTCGCGTTGCTTCGTCCAAGAACAGGGTTTTGTGCGAGTACGAAGCGGAGGGCGGCGAGGATCACCCGGCTCGAACACAAAAGCGCGAGGAGGCCCTGTGCGACGGCGGCAGGCCCTGTGCCGACGGCTCAAGCCGTAAGCGTTGTCGGCTCCGGCCGATCCGTTGCGGGAAAGAAGCGGAAGCCGGCGGGATGGTAGGGTGAGCCGGGCATCGGCTCGTCGCCGGCGAAGCGGACCAGGCGGACAAGTTGTTCGGCGGCCTGCGCCGGCGGCAGCCGTTTCTCCAGCATCATGTCGAGATAGATGAACTCCGTGAGCGCGCTTTCCGCCCAGTCGACGCGCGTCGTATAGCCGGAAACGGGGAACGGAGCCGCGCTCAGCGCCTCTCCGGCGTTCTGCCCGACAAGGCATGCGGAGAAATGCAAGAGCTGCAGGCTGTCGGCGAACCGCAGGCTGTCGACCATGCGCCGCATGTCGATGATGCGGCCACCGACGGTCAGCCCGTTGGCCTCGCCGTGGCCGGTGACGACCAGGACGGCGGGCTCGGGCTGGAACAGGAGCTGGCGGCACCAGTGCAGCAGGCTTGCCTCGTCGTGAAAGAAGCGGTGGCGGACCTCGCACGCGTGATACCCGCGCGAAGATCTCGGTGAGCATGGAGCCGAACGCGTACTCGCGCTCGTCGAGCGAGCGCTGCCAATGCGCCTCGAGCACGACCAGCCAGACGAGGCCTTGTCGCGGCAAGCAGCGCCGGCCGCCGATGATGTGCGGGAGGCTGGCCATCTTCCAGCCATTCGCCCCGCAACGTTTGCGATGCCTCATCGAGCTCTATGAAGCCGCTGGCTGGTGCGCGCGTGCCGGTGAACCGGTAGGCGAAGCGGCCCTGCTCCAGACGACCCTCGAGCTTGCCCTCGGGGTCGAACTCGACGAAGCCGTCGATCCGGTCCGCCTGCTGGACCAGCCGCAAGCGGCCGAGCGAGGTTTCCCAGCAGCCCTCGTACTCGCGCCACCCCTGCCAGGGAAGGGCGTGCGGGCTGCCTTCGGCCAGGTACTCGCCGGCGAAGGTGCCGTGGCGCTTGAGCCGGAACGTGCCGGTGCCCTTCTCGAAACTTTCCTGGTAGCGGAATGTGAGGATGGCTCCCTCAGCGGTGCCCTCGATCACGTTCTCCGTGCCGCTTGCGCCATAGGTTCCCGTCACCCGGTCGCGATCCTGCTGCAGGGTCATGATGCCGAACGTGGTGAACCAGCGGCCGGAGAAATCCATTGTCCCAACTCCAGACGGCCGGCGTCGAAGCTGCGCCGGCCCGACATCACTTGCGCGAGTAGCCCTTCAGCCGCGTCAGCAGGTCCTTCAGGGGCTCGTCGACCCACGCGTAGGTGAGAAAGTCCCGGTGCATGGCGTCCTTGGATGCGGGCAGGAAGGCGATGCTGCCGGGCTCCAGGCGCGGCTCGAGCGCGGTCGTGATAGCCAATCGCGCGCTCGGTGAGCATCTGCTGCAACTGGATGTTCCTTGCGCGGGTCGACGAGGCATAGGTGCTGACGAAGAAGGCCGACTTCTGCTTGGTGATCCAGTCGGCGAAGGTGTCGAGCTTCGCCGTAGAGGGCGTCGAACAGCACCACGCCGCGCAGCCGGTTGGTGAGGCCGCCGTGGTGCGCGCTCCAGGCCGTCGCCACGTAGCCGCCGCTGTAGGCGACGATGACGACCGGCATGCTGGCAAACGACCTGACCGAGCGCGGGTCGCCGTGCAGCTTGGCCAGGTGCTGGCCGCCTCGCCCAGGAAGCGCGCGAACGCGCCCGGCTGCCACAGCTTGCCGGCGCTCGAATCGGCGGCATTGAGCGGCGAGCTGCGGCGCCACCAGCGCGGCGTTGACGCCGGAGGAGGAAATCTGCGCGGGCACCTGCTGGCGCAGATAGACGTCGTCGGCGAGCTTGGCGCCGTGGCCGTGGAAGAACACGATCAGCAGGCCCGGCCGGCGAATGTCGAATCCCTTCGGCAAGTGCAGCAGCACCTGGCGGTCGTTGTAGGTTTCATCCTCCCAATAGACGCGACCCGTTCCCGTGCGGTGGCCGCGCCGGCCATTCTCGACGACGTCGAGGAATGGCCTGCCGGTGCGCGGCACGAGGCCATCGTAGGGGAACGGGCGCCGTGTCGAACTCGACGAGCTTGGATTTCGCCCGCGCCAGGGGCCCGCACGCGCGAATGCACGCGGTGGGGGATCGGGCACGGCGTCGGCCGCGGTAGTGCGCTTGGCTGGCGGGCGCCTGTGCCGCCGCCTGCCGGCAGGCTCGACCAAACGCCGGCTCCCAGCGTCAGGGCTACCACCGTCACCTGTATCGTCAGGGATTGCAGTCGCATGCGGCTCGATCCAGGCGCCGGCTCCGATGAGGTCCGGCTCGTGATCCTATGCCAGGGGCTACCCGTAAGAGGAGTTGTAGTCCGCAAGGAGCGAGGGTGCCCGGTAGCCGCGAATCGTGTCGGGAACGTGGGCTTGGCGCCATTCTGCAGGCAAAGGATAAGGGTCCGCAGGCCCCGGAGCCCGATCGCTTGTCGGCGGGCCGATGGTCTCGTCGACGCTCATGGTCTATCAAGCTGACATGACGACCCCGAGCTCCAGCAGGAGCTGTGCCCGCCGACGAGGGTGCGGCCGCCGCGCCCGTCACCGCCGATCACGGCGACCGCGCTGGCGGTGGCCAACATGATCGGCATCGGCGTCTTCACGAGCCTGGGTTTCCAGGTCAAGGACCTGCCGTCCGGCTTCGCCCTGCTGATGCTGTGGGTGGTCGGCGGGGTCATCGCGCTGTGCGGCGCCTTGTCCTACGCCGAGCTCGCCACGGCATTTCCCCGCTCGGGCGGCGAGTACAACTTTCTGTCGCGCATCTACCATCGTGCCGTCGGGTTTCTCGCCGGCTGGGTGTCGGCCACGGTCGGCTTCGCGGCGCCCACCGCGCTGGCGGCCATGGCCTTCGGCGGCTACTTCGCCGGCGTCGTGCCGGGTGCGCCCCGCTGTGCTGCTGGCGCTGGTGGTGGTGTGGTCGATGTCGCTTGATCCACCTGCTGGGGCATCCAACGCGCCAGCACGTTCCAGAACGTGTCGACCTTCATCAAGGTGGCGCTGATCGTGGTGTTCATCGTCGCCGCGTTCGCGTTCGGCAAGCCAGCACCCATCTCGTTTGCACCGTCCGCCAGTGACATCGAGCGCATCGCCAGCCCCGCCTTTGCGGTCAGCCTGGCGTTCGTCATGTATTCCTACGCCGGCTGGAATGCGGTGACCTACATCGCCGGCGAGGTGCGCGATCCGAAGCGCACCCTGCCCTATTCGGTGCATCGTCGCCGTGGCGACCGTGACGCTCTTGTACGTCGGCCTCAACGCGGTGTTCCTCTACAGCACCCCGGTCGACCAACTCGCCGGCCAGATCGATGTGGCCGTCATTGCCGGTCAACACATCTTCGGCGACATCGGCGGGCGCATCGTCGGAGCCCTGATCTGCATCGGCCTCGTATCGACCATCAGCGCCATGATGTGGATCGGGCCCCCGCGTGACCATGGTCATGGGCGAGGATTTCCCGCTGCTGTCGGCGTTCGCGCGCAGGACGGCGAGCGGCGTTCCGGCAACAGCCATCCTGTTCCAGCTCGCCGTGGTGACCTTGCTGTTGCTGACGCAAAGCTTCGAATCCATCCTCGAATTCATCCAGTTCAGCCTGACGATCTCGTCGTTTCTCACCGTCCTCGGCGTCATCGTGCTCCGCTTCACCCAGCCGGCATTGCCCCGCCCCTACCGGGTATGGGGCTATCCGCTGACGCCGCTGGTGTTCCTGGCCGTATCGCTGTTCATGATGATCAACCTGGCGCTGCAGAGGCCGGCGCAATCGCTGGCCGGGATGGCCATGATGCTGACGGGCCTTGTGATCTACGCCCTTTCCCATCAGATATCCGAACGCAGCCCCCGATGGAGCCCGTCGAGCCCATGACTACGAGCACGAAGTTTCGCCAATGCTGCCGGCTGTCTGCTGGCCTTGGCCATCGTCGTGGCTGCACCGCGGGCCTGGGCCTTCGAGGGCGCCCAAGGCCGACGACGTGGCACGCGTGCCTGGCCGGTCTCGAGCCGTCGGCAGGCTCGCCGCTCGCGCCGCTGACGCGCGATCCGGCGTTGGCAGCAGCACGCGCGGTCCCTCAACCGGCGTGGGCGAGCCTCGAGGAGCGGCGGCTCGCCAAGATCCGGGCCTGGTCGGCAGCCAATCTCACCGAACCGCAGCCGGTGGTGCTGTACATGTTCAGCGGGCCGGACTTTCTCTACGTCGATGCGTTCTTTCCCAACCGTACGACCTACGTGCTGAGCGGCCTGGAGCCGGTCGGCCAGACTGCCCATCATCACCGAGCACACGCGCCGCTATCTGGCGCCGGCGCTGGCAGGACTGCGCGCATCCTTGGGCTCGGCGCTGAACTACAGCTTCTTCATCACGCAGGCAGATGCGTACAGGCCTTGGCGCCAGCAGGTTCAGCGGCGTGCTGCCGATCCTCTATCTGTTCCTCGCCCGCGCGGGAAAGACCGATCCACGAGGTCACCCTGATCGGCATCGATAAGGAAGGCGCGGTGGTCGCCGCCGGCACGCGTGATGCGGCGCCCGGGCGTCAAGATCGTATTCTCGGGCGGCGACGGGAAAATGCAGACGCTCTACTACATCCAGACCGATCGTGTCCGACGGCGGTCTGAAGCGGAGCGGGTTCCTCAAGTTCTGCGAGGCAGCTCGGCGCTGCCGACGGGTTCATCAAGAGCGCGTCCTACCTGCTGCACGCGGACAGCTTCTCGGTGATGCGCGATTTCCTGCTCGACCGCACTACTGCGCTGGTGCAGGACGACTCCGGCATCCCCGTGCGCTTCTTCAAGACGGAGGAGTGGCGCCTGCAGCCCGTTCGGCAGATACCTCGGGCCGATCGCGCGTGTTTCCGGGCAGATATCAGAGCAAGCTCAGCGACGTCTACCGCAGATCGAATCCGCCGCGCGCTCGATTTCGGCGTCGGGCTATCGCTGGCGGCCCCACGAATCCAATCTTCTGCTCGCCGTCAGGGCGGCGAAGTAGGCGCAGCCGCCAAGAAACGACTGGTCAACCGCGATGCCGGGTGTGCCATGAAACCGGCGTTTGCCATGGGCTCAGATGGCCTCGCGCGGGACGGTGCCGCTCGTTCTGTGGATTGGAGAAGAGTATGAAGGTGTTGCGGTCTGCCGCGGTCGCTTGCGCCTCGCTGTCGATGTGCTGTGCGGTCGTGGCGGCGAGCGTTCGCGCATCGCGCAGCGAGTACCAGCCGCAGGTCGGCCAGGAGGGCAAGGACGTCGTCTGGGTGCCGACAGCGCAGGCGCTCGTCGACCGCATGCTCGACATGGCCAAGGCCACGCCCGCAGGACTACGTGATCGATCTGGGCTCGGGCGACGGCCGCACCGTGATCACCGCTGCCAAGCGCGGCATCAAGGCCCATGGCATCGAGTACAACCCCGATATGGTCGAGCTGGCGAAAGCGCAATGCCGCCAAGGAGGGCGTTGCCGACAAGGCCACGTTCGTGCAGGCCGACATCTTCGAGAGCGATTTCTCGCAGGCGACGGTGCTCACCCTGTTCCTGCTCACCGACCTCAACATCCGCCTGCGTCCGACCATCCTCGAGCATGAAGCCCGGCACGCGCGTGGTGTCGAACTCGTTCGGCATGGGCGACTGGACGCCGGACGAGACGGCGCAGCTGACCGAGGACTGCCGCTCCTTCTGCAGGGCGCACCTGTGGATCGTGCCGGCGAAGGTCGAGGGCACGTGGAAGATCTGCGGCCGAGCGATCTGGTGATCGAGCAGAAGTATCAGATGCTGTCGGGCAGGCTCACCACGGGCAACGTCATCGCGCCGATCACCGACGGCAAGATGACGGCAGATCAGATCAGCTTCACGGCGGGCGGCACTCTGTACAGCGGCCGCGTGCGCGGCAATGCCATAGAAGGCACCAGCAAGGCTCCCGGCGGCACCGAGTCGCCGTGGCAAGCGACGCGGGGCCCCGGTTAGCTCGGTATGGTGCCGCCTCACACTTGCATCGGTTGGAGTAGAAACATGCGCCTAACCACTTCCCCTCGATTGATCGTGTTGGTGTCCGCCGCGTGGCTGGCGGCCTCGGCTGGCGCCTTGGCGCAGGCCCCCGCAAGCGACTACCAGCCCAAGGTCGGGCAGTCGGGCAAGGATGTCGTCTGGGTGCCGACCCCTCAGGCGCTGGTCGACAAGATGCTGGACATGGCCAAGGTCACGCCCAGTGATTACGTGGTCGATCTCGGCTCCGGCGACGGGCGCACGGTGATCACCGCCGCCAAGCGCGGAGCCAAGGCGCACGGCATCGAATACAACCCGGACATGGCCGAGCTCGCCAAGCGCAATGCGGCCAAGGAAGGCATGAGCGAAAAAGCGACCTTCGCCAACGCCGACATATTCAAGAGCGATTTCTCCAACGCCACCGTGGTCACGCTGTTCCTGCTGCCCGGGCTCAACCTCAGGCTGCGTCCGACGCTGCTCGCCATGAAGCCGGGCACCCGCGTGGTGTCGAACTCCTTCACCATGGACGACTGGGAGGCGGACGAGACGGCGCAAGTGACCGAAGGCTGTAACTCGTTCTGCAAGGCCTATCTATGGATCATCCCGGCCAAGGTCGAGGGCACTTGGGGCTTGGGTCAGGGCGAGCTCAAGCTCGAGCAGACATTCCAGATGGTAAAGGGCACGCTCACAACCGGCAACGTCGTGGCGCCGATCACCGGCAAGCTGAACGGCGACGTTATCGTCTTCACGGCCGCCGGCACGCAGTACACGGGCAGCGTGAAGGACAACGCTATGTCCGGCACCAGCAAAGGCGCGGCCGAAGCCAAATGGACGGCCGCACGCAAATAGCGGGCTGCGGTCGTGACGTAGGGCTGCGCACTTGCTGGTCGGCTCAGGCGACCTTGACCATACGCTTGCCGCGGTTCTCGCCGGCCAGCAGGCCGATCGAGCGCGCGCGGCGTATTTTCGAGGCCGTCGATCACGTCCTCCTCGACCTTGAGCTTGCCGGCCGCGACCCACGACTGCGAGGTCGGCGATGGCCTTCTCGCGCTCGGCGAAGAAGTCGGTGACGATGAAGCCCTTCAAGGTGAGCCGCTTGACGACGATGAGGCCCGGCACGCCGCGCGGTCCCGCCGGCGGGCGCCGGCCCGTCGTAGGCGGAGATGGCGCCGCAGCAGGACGACGCGGCCGCCGTTGTTCATCTGGAACAGGCAGGCCTCCAGGATGTCGCCGCCGACGTTGTCGAAATAGACGTCGATGCCCTTGGGCGCGGCCGCCTTGAGCGGCCTTGAAGATCGGGCCGGCCTTGTAGTCGACGGCGGCGTCGAAGCCGAGCTCCTTGCACCAGCCAGTCGCACTTGGCCTGGCCGCCGGCGATGCCGACGGCGCGGCAGCCCTTGATCTTGGCGATCTGCCCGACGATGGAGCCGACCGAGCCTGCCGCCGCCGAGACGACCACGGTCTCGCCGGCCTTCGGCTCGGCGATGCGCAGCAGGCCGAAGTAGGCGGTGAGGCCGGCGATGCCGTAGACGCTGAGCAGATGCGTCATCGGCTCGACCTTGGGCACCTTGATGCAGCCGCTTGGCAGGCAGCGCGACGTAGTCCTGCCAGCCGGTGTCGGCGAACACCAGGTCGCCCGGCGCAAAGCCCGGCGCCTTGCTCTCCACCACCTCGGCAATGGCGCCGCCGGCCATCACCGATCCGGCCGTGACCGCCTCGCGATAGGTGGCGCCCTGCATCCAGGCGCGGTTGGCGGCGTCGAGCGAGATGTAGCGCACGCGCAGAAGCGCCTCGCCGTCCTTGGGCGTGGGCATCGGCGCCTCGGTCAGGCGGAAATGCTGCGGGCCGAGCTTGTCCTTGGGCGTCTCGACCAGCAGGATCTGGCGATTGGCGGTCGCTGTCATGTTTTGCCTCCCTGGGGCATTCGCGGTAATAGCAAGCGCTGAGAAAGAGTGCTGTGCGGACCGCCGGGGCCCGGCGAGGGCGCTATCGAGCGCATCCCCATTGTATGACAATCTGGTCGCGTTGGCGTCCCTGGTCGAGGTTGCACCTTTGCAGATGGCGCCAGCGCAAGCGGAGACGTCAATGCAGATTTCCCGCCGATGGATGATCGGCTCGGCGACGATCGCGAGCCTGCTGGCGCTGTGGGCCGTGCTGACGATGGTGACCGGCACCATCGACACGCTGCGCTTTCCGTCGCCCGTCGCAGTTCTGGCAGTCCGCCAAGCAGATCGCGACCACCGGCTATGCCGACGGCACCCTGCTCTCGCATGCGCTGCATAGCCTGAAGCTCGTCGTGATCGGGCTTTGTGGTGGCGGTCGCTGTCGGCATACCGCTTGGGCTGCTGATGGGCTGGAGCCGGCGGGCCGAGGCGCTCATCAATCCCGTGTTCCTGCTGATCCGCCCCATTCCGCCGCTCGCCTGGATCCCGCTTGCCATTCTGTGGCTCGGTCTCGGCGACGCCGCCAAGATCATGGTGATCTTCTTCGCCGCGTTCGTGCCCTCGGTGATCAACACCTTCACCGGCGTGCGCGGCATCGAGCCGCATCTGATCGAGGCCGCCCGCATGCTCGGGACGGGCCGTGGCGCCTGACCCGCGAGGTGCTGGTGCCGGCGGCAGCACCGATGATCTTCACCGGGCTGCGCCTGTCGCTGCAGGCCTCGTGGACCACGCTGGTGGCGGCCGAGCTGGTAGGCGCGCTTGCCGGGCTCGGCCGCGTGCTCAACGTGGCGCAGCAGGACATCTATCCCGCGATGGTGATGGTGGGGATGGCGGCGGTCGGCGTGCTCGGCTGGGCGACGACGCGCGTGCTGGCCGTGGTCGAATCGCGGGCGATGCCCTGGATCGATCGGAGCGCGCATGAGGCGTCTGCCGCCATGATCGGCGCCGCGAGCACCGCTGTCGCGAGCGCGAAATGCTGGTTGCTCGGTGCCGCTCGGCCTCTGCGCTTCTTCGCGCTTTGGTGGGGCGCTGTCGCCTCGGGCCTGGTGGCGCGGCAGTTCCTGCCGACGCCGCTCGATGTGGCCAGCGCATCACCTATCTGCTGACCGAGCCCTTCGCCGGCGCGACGCTGCCCGACGCATCTCGCGCGCAGCTTCGAGCGCTACGCCTACGGCTTCCTGCTGGCGGCCGCGATCGGCGTGCCGCTCGGGTCTGCTGATGGGCTGGTTCCGCTGGCTCGACGACATGGTCACGCCGGTGTTCGACGGCCTGCGCTTCATCGCGCCGATCGCCTGGGTGCCGTTCGCGGCGCTGTGGTTCGGCACCGGTATCGGCGGCCCGATCATGATCATCTTCTCCGGCGCCTTCCCGCCGTGCCTGATCAACGCCTACCGCGGAGCCAGGTTCGTCGACCGCACCTACATCGAGGCCGCGCAGATGCTGGGCACGGGCAACCTGCGCACCATCCTGCAGGTGCTGCTGCCCGCGTCGTTTCCCTCGATCGTCGCCGGCCTGCGCATCGGCGCCGGGCTCGGCTGGCAGTCGCTGGTCGGCGCGGAGCTGATCGTCGCGTCAGCCGGGGTGGGCTACCTGATGGTGCAGGGCCAGAGCAATCTCTCCACGCCGACGGTGATGGCGGGCATGATCGCCATCGGCTGCGTCGGTCTGCTGATCGACGTCGTGCTGCGGCAGGTCGAGGCGTTCGTGCGCCGCAGGAGAGGGCTGGCATGAGCGCCATCCAGTTCGACAACGTGGGCCGCACGTTCGAGCGCGACGGCCAGTCCTTTCCCGGCGCTCGAGAAGGTCGACCTCACCGTCGCCGACAAGGAGTTCGTGGCGCTGGTCGGTCCCGTCCGGCTGCGGCAAGACCACTTGCCTGCGCATGGCGGCGGGCTTCGAGGTACCGACCAGCGGCCGCGTGCTGGTGGGCGGTGTGCCGGTGCCGGGCCCGGGGCCCGACCGCGCCGTGGTGTTCCAGCAGTTCGCGCTGTTCCCCTGGAAGAACGTGACCGACAACATCGCCTTCGGCCTGCGCAACAAGGCGCATGGCCGCAGCCGAGCGCCAGGAGCGGGTGGCCGGCATCATCAAGCTGATGGGGCTGGAGGGCTACGAGACGGCGTTCCCGCATCAGCTCTCGGGCGGCATGCAGCAGCGCGTGGCCATCGCGCGCGCCTACGTGCTCGATCCGCAGGTGCTGCTGATGGACGAGCCGTTCGGGGCGCTCGATGCGCAGACGCGCATCGTCATGCAGGAAGAGCTGGTGCGCATCGCGCGCGTCAATCCGCGCACCGTGCTGTTCATCACCCATGCCGTGGAGGAGGCCGTCTACCTGGCCGATCGGGTGGCGGTGATGACGCGGCGGCCCGGGCGCATCAAGGAGATGCTGGACGTGCGCAGCGTCCGCGCGGCGGAGAACTGGGACCGGCACGAGCGGGTCGAGGACGTGATGGACCTGGAGAGCTTTGTGCACCTGCGAACGCACATCTGGCGATCGCTGCGCGAGGAGAAGGTCGGGCGGCAGCATTGAAGGCCGGCCGCGCTGAGCTATGGTGCAAGAACAAGCCAGGGAGAGGAAACATGCAACGTATTCTGCACAGTTCTTGGCGCTGTGGTCGGCGTTGGCGCTGCATGCCTGGGAGCCGCGCTGCGCCGGCCGTGGCGCAGACGCCGATCAAGGTCAGCTATCAGCCCGCGCTCTACTGGGCGCTGCCCTACTACGTGGCGACGGAGAACAAGTTCTGGGCGGACGCCGGGCTGGTGCCGGAGTTCTCCACCTTCCCGGCCGGCGCGCCGCAGGTGGCGGCCGCGCAGGCCAAGGCCTGGGACGTGGGCGGCACCGGCTCGGTCCCGGCGGTGCTCGGTGCGGCGCGCTTCGGCCTCGCTCACCATCGGCATCACCAACGACGAATCGAAGGCCAACGTGCTGATGGTGCGCGCCGACAAGTTCGAGGCGGTGAAGAAGAACCCCGCCATCATCAAGGGGCAGAAGATCCTGCTCACCACCAACTCGACCGGCGACTACGCCGTGCAGGCCTGCCTGAAGAAGTGGGGCATCGCCAAGGCCGACGTGCAACTCGTGAACCTCGGCGCAGGCGCAGATCATCTCCGCCATCTCGTCCAACAACGGCGACTTCGCCGGCGTCTGGGCGCCCAACAACTACACGCTGGCCGAGAAGGCCAACGCCAAGCTGCTGTGCAGCGGGCATGACGCGGGCGCGATCGTGCCCGGTGCGCTGATCGCGCGGCCCGACTATGCCAAAGAGAACCCGGACGCGGTCGCGAAGTATCTGGCCGTGTACCTGCGCGCGTGGGCGTGGATCGGCGCGCATCCCAAAGAGGCGCGGGCGATGATGAAGAAGTTCTACTCGCAGGGCGGCGTCGAGATCTCCGACGCTGGCATCGAGTCGGAATTCGCCGACCGGCCGGTGTTCGGGCTCGACGCACAGGTCAAGATCATGGACCGCAGCAAGGGCAAGTCCGACGTCGACACCTGGCTCGGCAACATCGGCGAGTTCATGAAATCGGTCGGCACCATCCCCGAAGTGCCCGACGCCAAGGGCTTCATCGACGACTCGTTCATGAAGCGGTCGCGGCCGATCCTACGCTCAAGGCAATGGCGACCAAGACGAACTGACCAGCCTGAGGTTGTGCGGAACGGAGCCGGACTCCTGAAAGTCCGGCTCCCACGCAGCGTCCCGGGGTTTCGCTTTGTGCGACAGTTCGGGCAGGCCGCTCGGTCGAGCGCATGATCGCGCGAAGGCTGCCCAAGGCTTCACGCGCACATCGACAGGCGCCGGCCACGTCCGACGGCGTGCGCCTGTACGTCGACGCGCCGCTCATGCCCGGGGTTGTGGGCGACCGAACTCGATCTCGCTTCGGTCGAGGCCGATGTCCTTGAGCGTCGCGGTCGTCGAGCGAGTGCAGCATGATGTACGGTGGCCCGCTCGGCCCTGTGGATCCAGTATGCCGTCCACGCGCTCTGCAGGGCTGCGGCGAAGCGGTTGAGACACCGTGCTTGTGGGTCGCCGGTGCCAGGTTGGAAGATGGTCGTCTGGGCCATGGCGGCCTCCTGCTGGTGAGATGGCTTGGGTAGGAGAGCTGCGCCTCAGCAGTAGGTTCGGACGCTGAGGGCCGGTTCGTTGCCGGGCGGCCAGACCTGGGCCTCGCGCTGCCTACGGACCCGGAAAAGCCTCGCAAACAAGGTTCCGAATGGCGCGGGCCCTGCTCTGCACGGGCGCACGCGATCAGGCGCTCGACCTCGGTCGGGGTTAGGTCGGAGAAGGGGTATCTGGGTGAGCCTGTCATTTTAATTATTCCTCATGGAAGAGCTGCGTTGCCATGAGGAATAGGCGCTTGAAAAGCGCGCGACAAACGATGTTATCTCGCCTCAGACCTGAGAGAAACTAAAGCATCCCAATGCGTCGTCCGCTGCCGCCGCTGAACTCGCTGAGGGCGTTCGAGGCCACCGCCCGGCACTTGAGCTTCTCCAAGGCCGCTGCACGAGCTGCACGTCACTCCCGCCGCCCTCAGCCACCAAATTCGCGGGCTGGAGGAGTCGCTGGGGCTGAAGCTGTTTCACCGCCGCGCCCGGGCGATCGAGCTGACCGAGGCCGCGCGGCTGATCTATCCCGGCATCCGCACCGGCTTCGAATGCATCCGCGAGGCGGTCGAGCGGCTGGACCGCGGCAAGCAGGACCGGCTGCTGGTCGTAAGCTCGACGCCGGGCCTGACGGCCAAGTGGCTGGTGCCGCGGCTCTACAAGTTCCTCGCCCTGCATCCCGACATCGAGACGCGCATCACCGCCAGCGTCGGCTATGCCAACTTCACCACCGACGACATCGACGTCGGCATCCGCCTGAGCTCCGGCGTGCACCCTGACCTCTATGTCGAGAAGCTGTCCGACGAGTGGTTGCTGCCGCTCTGCAGCCCGCGCCTGCTGGAGGGCGAGCATCCGCTGCGCACGCCGCAGGATCTCACGCGCTTCCCCCTGATCCAGGTCGACCTGCCGGGCATCGTGCCGACCTGGGCGGACTGGCTCGGCATGGCGGGCGTCGAGGGCATCGACAGCTCGCGCGGGCTGCGCCTCAACGTGGCCGACCACGCGCTCGATGCTGCGAGCGAGGGTGTGGGCGTGGTGCTGGGCTACAAGATCGTCGCCTCGCGCGACATCGGGCTCGGGCGCCTGGTCGTGCCGTTCGGGCCGGAGATCCCGGTGCCGGGCCGTGCCTACTATTTCGTCTGCGCCAAGGGCCAGGAGAAGCGCGCGCCGATCAAGGCGTTTCGCGACTGGGTGTTCGCCGAGATCGCGGAGACGCATGCGCGCTGCTGGAGGCCGCGTCGGTCGGACCGGCGGCCGGCGGCCGCGCCGGCGAAGGCGCACGGCGTCTGCGGCCCGTGCCACGAGAGGTCATTGACATGCGCGGGCTTGAAGGGCAAAACGGCGATCGTGACCGGCGGCGGAGGCGGCATCGGTCGTGCCATCTCGTCGCGGCTGGCCGAGGAAGGTGTGGCAGTCGGCGTCTTCGACCGCAACGCGGAGGCCGCCAATGCAGTCGCCGCAGGAGATCCGCCAAGCGCGGCAGCCTGGCCCATGCGCATGCGGTCGACATCACCGATTACGCCGCGGTCGTCAGCTGCCGTGGCGGCATTCGAGCAGGTGGCCGGGTCCGATCGACGTGCTGGTCAACAACGCGGGCTGGGACAACTTCGCCTACTTCCTCGACACCGAGCCCGCGCTCTGGGACGCAGCTGATCGCCATCAATCTCAAGGGGCCGATCAACCTGCACCACGCCGTGCTCAAGGGCATGCAGGCGCGGCGGCGCGGCCGGGTCGTCAACATCGCCTCCGACGCCGGCCGGGTCGGCTCCTCGATGGAGGCGGTATACTCGGCCTGCAAGGGCGGCATCATCGCCTTCACCAAGACGATGGCGCGCGAGATGGCGCGGTCGGGCGTCACGCTCAACGCGGTCTGCCCGGGTCCGACCGAAACGCCGCTGCTGGCAGGATTCCTCGAAGGCGCGCAGGGGCAGACGGTGCTACGAGGGCCTCAAGCGCGCGATCCCGCTGGGCCGCCTCGGTCAGCCCGACGACATCCCCGGCATCGTCGCGTTCTTGGCGAGCGACGAGGCAGCCTTCATCACCGGGCAGGTGATCAGCGTGTCCGGCGGACTGACGATGCACGGATAGCGCGAAGGAGAGTCGCAAAATGACCGAGCGATACGCCAGCTACAAGGCGCTGAAATTCGCGCGTCCGCGACCGCGCATCCTGGAGGTGATCCTCTCCAAGCCCGGCAAGCTCAACGCGCTGGACGCCGACGGCCACCGCGAGCTGGCCGAAGTGTGGCGCGACATCGACCGCGACCCCGAAACGTCGGTGGCACTGCTGCGCGGCGAGGGCGGCGTATTCTCGGCCGGCGGCGATCTCGGCATGATCGAGGTGATGGCGCGCGACTGGGCCACGCGCACGCGCGTGTGGAAGGAGGCGAGCGACCTCGTCTACAACGTCATCAACTGCTCCAAGCCCGTTGTCGCCGCGATCGAGGGCCCCTGCGTCGGCGCGGGCTTGGCCGCTGCCATGGTGGCCGACATCACCGTCGCCGGGCGCAAGGCGCGCATCATAGACGGTCACACCCGCCTCGGCGTCGCCGCCGGCGACCATTCGGCGATCGTGTGGCCGCTGCTGTGCGGCATGGCCAAGGCCAAATACTATCTGCTGCTGTGCGAGTCCGTGAACGGCGAGGAGGCCGAGCGCATCGGCCTCGTCTCCATGGTGGCCGATGACGGCAAGGTGGTGGAGACGGCGCTCGCGGCGGCCGAGAAGCTGCGCGACATGCCGCCTGCCGCCGTGCGCTGGACCAAGCACGCGCTCAACAACTGGCTGCGCATGGCCGGTCCCACCTTCGACGCCTCGCTCGCCATGGAGTTCATGGGCTTCTCAGGCCCCGAGGTGCAGGAGGGCGTGGCCGCGCTCAAGGAGAAGCGCCGCCCCAAGTGGGATCCGAAGGATCCCTTTTGAGCGCCGCGGTAGTCAGCGTCGGGTGAAGGCGCCCGCTGGCCCCGCACTGCAGCAGGGGTCCGTGCGCAGTTTGCCGTAGGCGACCAGCAATTGCCGGTTGAGTTCTCCGCCGCTTGCCATAAAGGAGTCCACCACCTCAGCGCTGCAGGCACGCCATTCGGCCACCTGGTCCGGCGTGAGGTCGCGAACCTTCATGCCCTTGCTGCGGGCGAACTCGTACGTCTTTTCCTCTAGCTTTACGGACTTTTGTCGGACGTCGCGCTCAGCCTTCTTCGCGGCGGACAGAACAATGGCCTGTTGTCTGTCGCTCAGCTTCTGCCAAGTTCTTTCGTTGACGATCACGAGGAACTCGATGCTAGCGTGGTTCGTTCGCGTGATGGTGTCGGCAATCTGCCACAGACCGCGAGTCTCAACCGCCACGATACCGGTCATCACGACGTCGATCGTGCCGTCGTTGAGCGCATCGTGGACCTTCGTAATGGACATTATTTTCGGCAACCCGCCGCAGTGCTCGGTCAGGCTAGCCATGGTTTTACTGAACACGCGGACTGTCTTGCTTCTGATCCGCACCGGATCTGCCACGTCCAGCCCCTTGGTAATGAACACTTGCGAGCCTGCTGTCTGCCACCAGAGCACGCGCACCCCGATCGCCTCCAGCACCGCCCCATCGAGCAGCTTTCTCAAACCCCTCTCGGGATTCACCGCGGCGCGCGTAAGTGCCTCAAAATTGAAAAGAAATGGCTGCTCCATGATATCGGCGGCCGGCAACTTCCTCGAAATCTGATTAATGCCGGCCAGGCCCATCTCGATCGCCCCCGATTGCACGGCACCCACGACCTCATCGTCGATGTAGAGCTTGCCTTGGTCGAAAATCTCGACCCGCACGGACTTCTTGGGTTTCCCTCTCCACCTCCTCCTTGAACTGGACCACGCTCTGGCCCAGCTGCGGGTTTGAGGCCGGCACCTGCAGGGTGAACCTGAGGGTGATCGGCTCGGCAGCGGCGCAAACAGAAGCGCTCGCAGCGTGCGCGAACAAAGCAAGCAACCACGCTCCTCTAGTCATTTGGTCCCCCTCCGCATGACTGATCGATGCTGATAACGGCGCGCGCTGGAAAGAGGGACTCCTCCAAGATGGAAATTTGGGCGAGTGCCCGCATCTTCCGGTTGTGGTTGGGGAGCACTGGTCGACCGAGAGCCGTGCTGGCCTGCGCCAGTCGAAGGCTGACACCATACGGGTCAGCCGGTCACGTCGTCCGTGTTTGAGGATGCAGTCGTCCGCGACGGGCCCGTGCTACGCCACGAGCTTGGAGGCCGTTGCTGCGAACATCTTCGGTACCTCGTGGGCCGGGCGCGGGGCGCTGAAGTAGTAGCCTTGCACCTCGGTACAACCTTCGGCTCGAAGTCTCGCCAACTGCTCGGCGGTCTCCACCCCCTCTGCGGTGGTGTGCATTCCCATGCTTTCGGCCAACCCCACCACGGCCTTGAGGATCAGCGCCGAGTGCGATCCTTCGGCGAGATCCTGCACGAAGCATTTGTCGATCTTGATCTTGTCGAAGGGAAATGCCCGCAAGTAGTTCAAGCTGGAGTAGCCAATCCCGAAGTCGTCCATCGAGATGTGCACGCCGAGCGCGCGCATCTGTTGCAAGGCCGCGATGGTCTGGTCGGTGTTCTGCAGCAGGGCAGTCTCGGTGATCTCGAGCTCGAGGCGCTCCGGCGGCAGGCCTGCCGAGGCGAGAGCTGCGGTGACGTCGAGCGCTAGCGTCCCGCTCTTGAACTGGTGGGAGGAGAGATTGACGGCAACCCGCACATCGCCCGGCCACTTGGCGGCCTCTCTGCAGGCCTGCTCAAGCACCCAGGTCCCGATTTGTTCGATGAGGCCCATTTCTTCGGCAACGGGGATGAAATCGGAGGGAGGCACGCGGCCGCGAACCGGATGGTTCCAGCGCAGCAACGCCTCGAACACGCTGATGGTGCCTGTGCGGAGATCTACCAGCGGCTGGTAGTGCAGCTCCAGCTGATTGGCGCCCAGCGCGGACCGGAGATCGCGTTCCAGATCGTGGCGCAACTGCACGCGGGCGTGCATCTCCGCCTCGAAGAACCGGTAACGACCGCGTCCCTCGCCCTTGGAGCAGTAAAGAGCGAGATCCCCATTCCGCAGCAGTTCCATGCCGTCGCCGCCGTCGTCCGGTGCCATTGCGATGCCCACGCTCGTGCCAATGACGATGCGGTGGCCGTCGATCTCGAACGGCTCTGCGAGGAACGAAACCAGTCGGTCGCCGAGGATGGCGGGCTGTTCCGGTCCTTTGACGTCCATCTGAAGGATCGCGAATTCGTCGCCGCCGAGGCGCGCGAGGATGTCGGTTTCGCGCACGCTGGCGAGGAGGCGCTTGGCGACGGCGCGCAGGAGCTTGTCGCCCATGATGTGACCGAGCGTGTCGTTGACGGGCTTGAACTGATCGAGATCGAGACACAACACGGCGAAGCCGGTCTCTGCAGTTCTCTGCTGCACGGCCCGGCCGAACTCGTCTTCGAAATAGCGGCGATTGGGTAGCCCGGTGAGCGCGTCGTGCATCGCCATGTGCGCAATGCGCGCCTCGGCCTTCTTGCGATCGGTCACGTCCTCGTGCGTGCTGATCAGACCGCCGTTGGGCAGCGGCCGGCCAAGGACCGAGATGAAGCGTCCATCTGCCAGGCGTGTGACCACCGATTCCGCTTTTCGCGTTCTTCGCAATGCCCAGTTCCACGAGCTCTGTCGACGTCGCCTGCACTGTCGACGCCCCGTTCGGCGCGCGCCTTGAGAATTGCAAGCAATGGTGTTCCCGGCTTGATCTCGTCTGGTGTCAGCTCATAGATCTCGGCATACCGATCATTGGCGACAACCACCTTCTGCTCGGCGTCCAGCAGACAAAGTCCTTGCACCATATTGGAGAGAGCCGCATCCAGCTGCAGCATTCTTCTCGGCAAGGTTTTGCTCGTGTTCTGTCAGTTTCCCGAGACCTCATGGAGCGCCTGGATCGGCGTCTTCGTTACGCCAAGATAGGCGACCGCAGCCACGATGCTGTTGAGAACGACGAGGACGAGCATCGTATACAAGAGCGTTGCTGCGCCGGTGCTGGTTTCGACTGCACCGATCGCCTCGCCGCGGACAACGATGGGCGACTTGGCCACGACCGAGAAGTCGCTCGACCGGCGGGCCCCCACTCGTGGACGACGTCGCCATCGGCCTTCATGACGCGAACCTTGGTCGCGTCATCGCGCCGCGCAGTGGCCGATGCGACGATGCCTTGCAGCGCTGCGGGCCCGACTTGCTGGCCGTGACTTGCCAGCAGCGCCTGCAAGATAGTGGGCGTGAAGCTGCGCCTTGGTCTCGTTGGTCTGCAGGAGCTTCGTGTACCAGACGGCGCCGATCACCGTGGGCACCGCAAGCGCGATCGCCAGGGCAAAGACGATGGCATTCGTTCGGATCAGCGTGCAAACCGATGCATACGGCATTGCGCTTTTGCTTGCCGGCGGTGGAGGTGGGGGTGCTTCGATACGTTCCTGTGGCCGGCCCTGTGCCAGCTGCTGTGCGACAGGGCCGACTGGCGTGCTGATCACGGGCGAGGCGCAAGTGCCGGCCAGCTTTGCCAAGCGCGTTCTGGCCAAGTCACTCCACGATCTGGTGCATGCACCGGACCAGGACGCGCCTGACGCGCCTCGCGGGCCTCCACGCCGCGGCTCGTTTACGATGTCGATGTCCTTGGTCTCGTCGAGCAGCAGATAACCGACAACGACGGTCAGGAGCGCGATCCCGATCGGATAGTAGAGACCGGCGTAGATGTTGCCCGTCCATGCCACGATCGCCGTCGCCAGTAGCGGTAGCATGCCGCCGAACCAGCCGTTGCCGATGTGATAGGGGAACGACATGGACGTGTAGCGGATCCTGGTCGGAAACAGCTCGACGAGGAACGCCGCCATCGGCCCGTAGACCATGGCGACAAAGATCAGGAATACCGAGAGGATCGTCATGGCCAGCGGCCAGTTGATCTTCGCGCCGTCGGCCTTCACCGGAAATTTCGCAGCGGCCAGCGCCTCGTTCCAACGCTTCGCATCGAAGCCGTTGATGGTCGTCGGACCGATCTGCAGCTCGTTGCTGGCGCCGGCCCGGTGCACGGTTTCGAACGACAGGCCGGCCTTGGTCAGGAAGTCCTTGGCGCGATCGCAGCTGCTGAACTTGGACCACGGACCAACGAAGATATGAAAGCTGCACTGCGACGTGTCGGTCGTCAGCGTGAGCTTGTTGCGCTCCTGGAAGGCGATGAGGTCCGGGTTGACGGCGTGACCCAGCAGCTGGAACAGCGGAATGTAGGTGACCGCCGCGATGAGACAGCCGCACAGAATGATCTTGAGCCGCCCGATCCTGTCGCTCAGCCAGCCGAACAGGACGAAGAACGGCGTACCGATCAGCAGGGACAATCCCACCATGGTGTAGGCAAGCAGCAAGTCCACCTTGAGCGTGATCGTCAGGAAGAACAGGGCATAGAACTGGCCCGTGTACCAAACGACGCCCTGTCCGGCGGTGGCGCCGATCAGTGCGAGCAGCACGTACTTGTTGTTGGGCCGCCGGAAGAAGGAGTCGACGAGCGGCGCCTTCGAGCCCTTGCCCTCCTCGTTCATCTTGGCCCAAATGGGCGACTCGGTGAGCTTCAGCCGCAGGTAGACGGAGAAGATGAGCAGAGCGAGCGACACGAGGAAGGGAACGCGCCAGCCCCACTGAGCGAAGGTTTCCGCATCGAACAAGAAGAACCGGCACCCGCCGATGACCACGAGCGCGAGGAGAAGGCCGAGCGTGGCCGTGGTCTGGATCCAGCTTGTGGCCCACCCCCGTTCGCCCTGCTGGGCGTGTTCGGCGACGTAGGTGACCGCGCCGCCATACTCTCCGCCGAGCGCCAGGCCCTGCAACAGGCGTAGTGCGACCAGCAGGGCCGGTGCCGTCCAGCCGATGCCGCCGATTTCTCCGATCATCGGCAAGGTATGCGTGCCGAAGGTCGGCAGCAGGCCGACGGCAAACGTGGCCAGGCCCATCACGAAGATGGTGACCAGGAAAGTGTATTTGCGGCCGACGAGGTCGCCGATGCGCCCGAAGATCACTGCTCCGAACGGTCGAATGAGGAACCCGGCCGCATAGGTTGCAAAGGCCGAAAGCAATGCGGCGGTATCGTTGCCGGGCGGGAAGAAGAGTGCCGCGAAGAACGGAGCGAGCGTGGCATAGAGATAGAAGTCGTACCATTCGAAAACGGTACCGATGGACGACGCCAGGATCACCCCGCGTTGTTTCTGCGGGCGAACTGCAGATCCCCCTTGGACGGCGCTTGCCATCGAGTTACCCAACAGACAGTTGACAGACTAAATCGACTGCGACGTTTCCCCTGGGGCAAAGTTAATCGAGGCCGATTAAAGAACGCTTCTTCGAAGGTGCTGGAAATCTTGATGCGGAGTAAATGGTCGTGCCGGTTGTACGGCCTCTCGATCTTCTGGAAACCAAGTCTTGTCGGAGCGGCACTGCTGCCCGGCACGTGGCCTCGAGCCGGTACAACCATGGGTCGCCTTGTGCCTGGCTCCCACCCGCCCCACCTTAGCGGCAGTCCCGCATACAACAGCTAAAGCTACGGAGCCCAGCCTTGACCAAGCTGCAGACCCAGGGCGTGCATCACATCACGCTCGTCGGTGCCGACCGGCAGACTTCTGTCGCTTTCTGGCAAGGCGTGCTCGGCATGCCGCTCGTCTTCGAGCAGCCCAACCTCGACGACCCCGAGACCAATCACCTCTATTTCGACCCGGGCGACGGCCGCCTCATCACTGTGTTCACGCGCGAGGATAGCAAGCCCGCCTCCCGCCCCAACCCGATGGGTATCGGCAACCTGCACCACCTGGCGTTCATGGTGAGCCGTGCCACCTACACCCAGGCCAAGACGCGGTTGGAGGAGCGCGGCTTCCCCAACTCCGGCGAGGTCGACCGCGGCTTCATGTACTCGATCTATTTCCGCGATCCGCTCGGCCAGCTCCTGGAGCTCGCCACCTACAAGTTCGAGCCGCCTGCGGGCCACAGCCACGCTGACGTGCTGCGCGAGGCCCACAACATCCGCGTTGCCAAGGGTGCCTACAACATTGCCGACGAGCACCTGGCCGATGCCATCGAGCTGCTGTCGAAGAAGCCGGCTCCGATCGCCCCCAAGGTTCCCCTGGGGTGAAGACCTGATGGATGCAGGGGTGACGCCCTGAGGCATGACGCAGTCGCGAGACAGCCGCTGCACCGCACGGCTCGCATAACCCGACTCACGCGCGAAGAGTTATCTTCGTGCTGTGAGCAAGGCACAGATCGTGATGGAAATCGTGATCCTGCTGCAGGGCACTCCTGTCGGCGACTTTGCGCGCGAGAACTTTGCGGTTGACGGCGGCCGCGTGGTCGTCAGGTGCGCACAGCGTATGAAGATCGACTCGCCCGGTGGACAATTGTGCAAGCGTGCTGTCGCAACCGTGCTGCAGCGCTACTCCTATCGGTTCACCGCTCTGCAGCTGCCGGTGCTTGCAGACCTCTACGCAACCGCTCTGGAGCAAATCGAGCCGTCTGCCGTGCAACGCGTCCGCCGCGCCATGTGCGATGTCACCTCGGAGGACGCCGAGTGGGATCGTGCGGCGGCCGCCGCGGTATGCGAGCGCCTATCTCAGGGATCGTAGCCGGCAAGCGCTACAGCAACGCCTAGGCCGTCAGGGCAACGCTCAAGTTCGATCTTGGGTGTGGAACGCTTCGAGCTCCGGCAGACGATCCTCGACCGAGTTGGGGTGACGACGATCCCACCTTTGGCCACGCCTATGCAGACGCCCTGCGCGATACTAGATTGGCGTGGGCCCTACCGGAAAGGACATGCTGCGTGAGCTGGCAACCCGGCCAAGATCCCGTTCCCGGAGACAAACGCTCCTGCGATGCCATCGAGCACGTGATCGTGCCACGCGCCCGCGACATCGGCGCTTTCCAGGTGCGGCGCGCGCTGCCCTCTGCAGCCAAGCAGATGATCGGGCCATTCATCTTCTTCGACCAGATGGGCCCGGCCGAGTTCCTGCTCGGCCACGGCATCGACGTGCGCCCGCACCCTCACATCGGCCTTGCCACGGTCACGTACCTGTTCGAAGGCGAAGTCTGGCACCGCGACAGCCTCGGCACTTCCGCGCCGATCCGCCCCGGCGAGGTGAACCTGATGTCGTCCGGGCGCGGCATCGTGCATTCCGAGCGCGAGACCAGCGCGGCGAACCTGGTCACCGGCGGGCAGGGCCTTGCCCATGCCGCAGGCGAGCCGGCGAACCCCGCAACCAAGCGCCTGTTCGGCATCCAGGCCTGGGCGGCGCTGCCCAAATCGCATGAGGAGCAGGCGCCCGCCTTCGCCCACCACGGGGCGGACGAACTTCCGCGCATCGCCGGCGAAGGCAAACGCGTGCGTATCGTCATGGGCCGCGCCTATGGTGCCGCCTCGCCTGTCGTGTTCCCGCACGAGGGCTTGTTCGCGGAGGCCGTGCTGGCTCCGGGCGCCGTTCTGCCTCTCGACCCCGACTACGACGAGCGCGCAGTGTATGTGGCCTCCGGCGAGATCGACATCGCTGGCGACAAATTCGCCGAGGGCCGCCTGCTCGTCTTCAAACCGGGCGATCGCATCTCGATCCTTGCTGTCGCGCAATCGCGGCTGATGCTGCTCGGTGGCGAGCCGATGGACGGGCCGCGTCACATCTGGTGGAATTTCGTGTCGTCCTCGAAGGAGCGCATCGACCAGGCCAAGGCGGATTGGCGCGCCGGGCGGTTTGCCTTGGTGCCAGGTGACGAAAAGGAGCTAATACCGCTGCCCAGCTGAGGCCGACACAGAGGGCAGCGCGCGGCTCGGGCCGGCACTCGCGACACATTCAGGATATGCGGATCGGCGGGGCAGGAGAGGGATGAGCGTCGCATATCTGCTCGAAGCAGTGCGGGGCCATGGGCTTTCGGCGCTGGGCTGGATCGCCGCGCACGATGCGGGCACACTGGCCGTCGCGGGTATCGTGCTCGCTGCTCTGCTCGCGGGCACCATCCATCGCCTTCGGCGCCGCCGCGCGGCTCGGGCTCGGGCGGTTCGGTTGCAATGGGGCATTCATGAGCTGAAGGAGCAGCTGCGCTCGCGCCTGGTGGAGCCCAAGGCACCGTTCGCCAACGGTGCGGCGGCGGCGCCGACACTCGGGGCCTCGGCAGCCTTCGAGGCCGACCTCGAGGCAGCCGCCAGGTCGGTGCTGCTCGATGCTGACGGCCGCCGCGGCAAGGCCAAGCACATGTTGCGCCAGCGGCTCAACGGCGAAGGCAAGGGCAAGCTCAACGGTAGCGAGGCCGCCTATTGGCGCCAGCTCGGCGCCCTCTCTCTCATCGACAGCACGCAGGATGCGATGCGGGCCTATGCACGCGCAGCCGAGCTGTCCCCCGACGATGGGCAGGCGCAGATGCTGCTCGGCTTCCTGTATCTGCGGGCCGACCGGCTCGAAGCCGCCGAGGCCGCGTTCCGCCGTCAGTTGGCGCTGTGCAATGGCGAGGCTGCGGGAGGAGCACGTCACCGCGCCGGCACCATGCTGGGCGACGTGCTGGTCGCCAAAAGCGACCCGGAGGCAGCCTTGGCCGCCTACGAGGAAGCCCGGCGTGACGCCGAAGCCCTGGCCGAGCGCGAGCCCGATAATGCGGTCTGCCAGCGCGACCTCTCCATAACCCATGATCGCATCGCCGACATCCTGCTCGCCAGAGGGCAGCTGGACTTGGCGCTCGAGAGCTGCCGGCGCAGCCTTGCTATTGCCGAGGCGCTGGCCACGCGCGATCCCGCCAATACGGGTTGGCAGCGCGACCTTTCCGTCGCGCACGATCGCACGGCGAGGTGCTGGAACGCCAGGGCGCTCTCGACGGCGCGCTGGCGAGCTTTCGCGCCGGACTGGCGATTGCCGAAGCGCTCGTGCGGCGCGAGCCCGAACGCAGGGAGTGGCAATGGGATCTCTCGGTCAGCCTCGACCGAATCGGGGATATCCTGCACGCCAAGGGCAAGGTGGACGAGGCGATGGCCGTCTACCGGGGCGGGCTCGAGATCGCGGAGGCGCTGGCAGCGGTCGATCCGGCCAAGACGTCCTGGCAGCGCGATCTCGCCGTCAGCTATCACAAGGTCGGCTCGCTCGAAGCGCTTGGCGGCAACGATAGCGAGGCGCGCGAGCTGTTGGAGCGCGGGCGAGCCGTCATCGCGCGGCTCGACCGCATCGCAGCCTACCGGGCGCAGTGGCGCGCCGACCTCTCCAAGTTCGACGAGGCGCTTGCACGACTTGAACCGTAGGCCGGCCGGCCCGCCGTCTGTTGATCTGCAAGCCTAAGGCTGTACCGGGCCGGTGGCCACGGGCAGGCCGTTGTTCTCGACGCCCCACTCCACCCACGACCCGTCGTAGACGGCAGCGTCCGGGCGCCCCAGCAGCGCCAGCGCCAGCGCCACGACGCCGGCGGTTACGCCGGAGCCGCAGGTGGTGACGACAGGCTTGCCGATGTCGACGCCGGCCTTGGCGAAGATTGCGCCGAGCTCGGCGGCGGGCTTCAGCGTGCCGTCGGGATCGAGAAGGGAAGCGAACGGTACGTTTCGCGAGGACGGAATATGGCCTTTGCGCAGGCTGGGGCGTGGATCGGGGTCGCGGCCCTCGAAGCGGCCAGCGGCGCGGGCATCGACGATCTGGGTAGTCTTGTCGCCGATCAGCGCCTTCACCTCGGCGGCGTCGCGCACGAGTTCGGCGTGAAAGCGCGGCGTGAAATGGCGCTCGCTGCGCCGCCGCGGCTCGCCGTCCTCCAGCGGCCGTCCCTCCGCCCTCCATTTCTTGAGGCCGCCGTTCAGGACCGCAACCTCGTCGTGGCCCATGATGCGGAACATCCACCAGGCGCGCGCCGCCGAGTAGAGCCCCTCGCTGTCGTAGACGATGACGCGCATGCCGTCGCCGACCCCCATTCTCTTCATGCGGCTGGCGAATTTGGCGGTGGAAGGCAGCATATGCGGCAGCGGGTTCTTCTCGTCCGCAATGTCGTCGATGTCGAAGAACAGGGCGCCCGGGATGTGCGCTGCCAGGAACTCGGCCTTGGGGCTGCGTCCGGTGTGGGGCAAGTGCAGTGACGCGTCGAGAACGACCAGGTCCGGCGCATCGAGACGCGAGGCCAGCCAGTCCGTCTCGACGATCCACTTGGATTGATGCTCCGTCATGGGCGCAGCCTCCCTGTCCTAGTCTGTTCTGGGCATTCACGTGAACGCGACGCGGATGCGCCGGTTCAGTTTGCCCTTCTTCTCGATCCTGGCGACCGCGACGGCACCTATCTCACCGGTACGCTTCACATGCGTCCCGCCGCAGGGCTGCAGATCCACCTCACCGTTTGCGCCGATGACGACCAGACGCACCCGCCCCGTGCCGACGGGCGGCTTCACTGCCATGGTTCGCACAAGGCCCGGGTTGGCCTCGAGTTCAGCGTCCGTGATCCATCTTTCGGTCACGGGATGATCGGCAGCGATGAGGGCGTTGAGATCGGCTGTCAGCTTGTCCTTGTCGACGGCAGATGCGTCCTCGATGTCGAAATCGAGCCGCCCCTCCTGGGCTCCGACCTGTCCGCCGGTGACCGGGAATTTCACCAGCGCGCACAGCAGATGCAGGCAGGTATGCATGCGCATGAGCTTGGCGCGGTTATCCCAGTCGAGCAGCGCCCGCACAGCCTGGCCGGACTGCGGCAGCATGCTGCCCTCGGCGGCAACGTGGACGATGGTGGTCTTGTCGGCTTCGTAGACCGTGGTGGCGATCGGGCAGCTTGCTCCGCCCTCGATTTGCAGCATGCCCGCGTCGCCGGGCTGGCCGCCGGCGGCGGCGTAGAAGACGGTGCGGTCGAGAACGATGCCGCCGCGCTCGTTCGTGCTGAGCACGCGCGCCGTGCAATCGCGCAGATAGGCGTCGGTCCGGTAGAGCTGCTCGGTCACGGCTCAAGCCTTTTGGGCGTCGACGAACATCTTGGGCAATGATGGCGGGCCCGCTTCCAGCCACGATGGCACTGGTAAATCCTTCGATCTGAGGAACGCCGCGTCGAACAGCTTCGACTGGTAGCGCGTGCCGTAGTCGCAAAGCAGCGTGACGATGGTGTGACCTCGGCCCATCTCCTTTGCGAGCCGAATGGCGCCGGCGACATTGACGCCGCTGGAGCCGCCGACGCACAGACCTTCTTCCTTGAGAAGCTGGAAGCAGATAGTGACCGATTCCGCATCCGGGATCAGGTAGGCGCGATCAACCACCGCGCCCTCGATGTTCTTGGTGACCCGGCCCTGGCCGATGCCCTCGGTGATGGAGGAGCCCTCGGCCTTCAGCACGCCCGTGGTGTAGTAGCTGTAGAGTGCGGCTCCGGGCACGTCGGCCAGCGCAATCTTGATGCCCTTGCGTTTGGCCTTGAGGCCGTCGGAAACCCCGCCCAGCGTGCCGCCAGAGCCGACCGCCGAGACGAAGCCATCAACCTTGCCGTCCGTATCCGCCCAAATCTCCTGTGCCGTCGTCTCGATGTGGGCACGCCGGTTGGCGGTGTTGTCCCACTGATTGGCCCAGATCGCGCTGTTGGGCTCGGTCTTGGAGAGCTCCCGCGCCAACCGCTCGGAATAGTGCACATAGTTGTTGGGGTTCTTGTAGGGCACCGCCGGCACCTCGACGAGCTGGGCACCCAACAGGCGCAACGCGTCTTTCTTTTCCTTGCTTTGGGTTTCCGGGATGACGATGACCGTGCGGAAGCCCAGCGCATTGCCGACGACGGCGAGACCGATCCCAGTGTTGCCGGCGGTCCCCTCCACCACCGTGCCCCCGGGCCTGAGCGCGCCCCGCTCCATCGCATCCCGAAGGATGAATAGCGCGGCCCGATCCTTGACGGATTGGCCGGGATTCATGAACTCGGCCTTACCCAGAATGGTGCAGCCGGTCTCCTCCGAGGCGCGTCTGAGCTTGATCAGGGGCGTGCGGCCCACCGCGGCAGCGACGCCATCGACTACGGTCACGCGGGCGCTCTCCCATTGCGAATTTTTCGACAGCCTAGATATGGGGGCGTGGGCGTGCAAGGCCAGCGCTCGCAATGCACAAGCCACAGCCAACGGCGCAATTCGGGATTGCTTTTGCCGAATGCGGGCCGATATATGTGCGCCCAACCCACAGCGCTGGCGCCGCGGGGGTATATCCCGCAAGGCGCACCGCCGGCGGCGCGGCTAAAGTTGGCGGGCGTGGCGGAATTGGTAGACGCACTGGATTTAGGTTCCAGCGGCGCAAGTCGTGGGGGTTCGAGTCCCTCCGCCCGCACCAATCCCAGCGCCGGTGGGCGAACCTGACAAGTGCCGGCAGGGCCTTGGCCATGCTCCGGCGATCGAGGCAAGCGATGCAAGTTACCGAGACGAGTTCCTCAGGCCTCAAGCGCGAGTTGAAGGTGGTGGTGGCGCAGGCCGAGCTTGGCGAGCGGTTCGCCGTCCGCCTCGACGAGGTCAAGGACCGGATCCAGATCAAGGGCTTCCGCAAGGGCAAGGTACCCATCGCCCACATCAAGAAGCTCTATGGCCGCTCGGTGATGGCCGAGGTGGTGCAGCAGGCGGTGGAGGAGACGAGCCGCAAGGCTGTCGAGGAGCGCTCCGAGCGCCCGGCCCACCAGCCCAACATCGACTTTACCGAGGACAAGGCGGAGATCGAGCGCGTGTTGTCGGGGCAGGGCGATCTGGCCTACACGATGTCGTTCGAGGTGCTCCCCAAGATCACCATCACCGATCTCAGCACGCTCAAGCTCGAGCGCGAGGTGGCCGACGTCGCCGACGAGACCGTGGACAAGGCGATCGCCGATCTGGTGCAGCGCTCGGTCAAGCACGAGCCCGAGGCGGATCGAGCCGCCGGGAACGGTGACAGGCTGACCATCGACTTCGTGGGCCGCATGGGGGGCGAGGAGTTCGAGGGCGGCAAGGGCGAGGACGTGCAGCTCGTGGTTGGCGAGGGCAACTTCATTCCAGGTTTCGTGGAGGGGCTGGAGGGCGCCAAGGCCGGCGAGGAGCGCCCCGTCAAAGTCCGGTTCCCCGACGACTATCCGGCCAAGGAGCTTGCCGGCAAGGACGCGGAGTTCGCCATCAAGGTGAAAGAGGTGGCCAAGGCCGTCCTGCCCGCGCTCGACGACGAGTTCGCCAAGACGCTGGGCGCGCAATCGCTGGCCAACCTGAAGGAGCTGGTGCGCGGCCGGATCGCCGGTGAGTATGCCACGGTGGCGCGCATGAAGCTCAAGCGGCACGCGCTCGACGCCCTCGACAGCGCGCACGACTTCGCATTACCGGAAACGTTGGTGCAGGGGGAGTTCGACAGCATCTGGAAGCGCTTCGCCCAGTCGCTCGAGGCCGAGGCCAAGACTATCGCGGAAGCTGGCAAGCCGGAGGAGGAGCTCAAGGCCGAATACCGCAAGATGGCCGAGCGGCGGGTGCGCCTTGGGCTGGTGATCGGCGAGATCGGCGAGCGGCAGAAGATGCAGGTGACCCAGGACGAGCTACGACGCGCGCTGGTCGAGCAGGCGCGGCGCTATCCGGGCCGCGAGCGCGCGGTCTACGATTTCTACGAGAAGAACCCCTCGGCCCTGGCTGGACTGCGGGCGCCCATCTTCGAGGACAAGGTGGTCGACTATATCCTGGAGCAGGCCAAGCCTGCCGAAAGGAAGGTGACAGTGGAGGATCTGCTGAAGCCCATGGCGGGCGATGAAGAGATCCTCGCCCATGCGCACGACCATGACCACGCGCACGACCATGACCACCATCACCACGATCACGCGCATGGCCACGAACATGACCACGAACACGGCCATCATCACGACCACGGCCACGAGCATCACGACCATAGCCACGGGCCTGGCGATCAGCATCATCACGACCATGGCCACAGGCCTGAACACAAGCCAGACGGTGACAAGCCGTAATCGCAGCTTGAAACCGCGGTGATTCGACCCAATGTTTTGGCGTCACGCTTTCGCTAGCCGCGTGGCGCCCCAAGGACCTGCAGAGCACCAATGCCCATCTCCAATTCCCCTACCAGCACGTTCTGGCCCATCGTCGTAGAGCAGACGACCAGGGGTGAGCGTGGCTACGACCTGCCGTCCCGTCTGCTCAAGGAGCGGATCATCTTCGTCACGGGCGTGATCGAGGATCACATGGCCGCCTCGATATGTATGCAGCTGCTGTTTCTGGAGGCGGAGAACCCGAAAAAAGAGATTGCCATGTACATCAATTCGCCCGGCGGTGTGGTTACCGCGGGGATGGCGATCTATGACACCATGCAATTCGTGCGCCCCACAATCTCCACCCTTTGCATAGGTCAGGCGGCGTCCATGGGCTCGCTCCTGCTGTGCGCGGGCACCCAAGGCATGCGCTATGCGCTCCCCAATGCCCGCATCATGGTGCACCAGCCGTCGGGTGGCTTCTCGGGCCAGGCCAGCGATATCGAGCGGCATGCCGAAGACATCATAAAGATGAAGCGGCGCCTTAATGAAGTATACGTAAGGCATACCAAGAAGAGTTACGAGATGATTGAGAAGACTCTCGACCGCGATTACTTTATGACCGCGGAGCAGGCGCGCGAGTTTGGTATCATCGACAAGGTATTAGAAAAGCGAGACGAAGCGGACTCGTTGCTGTCCATCGGCAAGACCACCTGAGGTTCGGGTGTTAAGCGCGCCGGGGTGCCTACGCCGGGCAGGAAGGTTGTGGCTCCGGCGCATATCGGCCCCGCCTTTCGGCAAGGCCAAAGGTCACCCTTTCTGGGCACGCTACTTGCTAGACAGCTGCCTGCTAAAGTTTAGGGTGGCCCATTCGAGACGGTGGGCCGCGCTATCAAGGGGGAGATGTTAATCCAATCTTGATCCCGGCGCCGGTAGCATGCTCAGATTGGGGTCTACTCCCCAGGGAGCCCGGCCGGTGCCTAGACGTTGAGGGCAGAGCGATCGGCCCTTGTGCGTAGAGCGATCGATCGCTTGGAAGGGGATGCTTCGAGACAACCGGATGGCCCAAGAAAAGAACACCCTCTACTGCTCCTTCTGCGGCAAGAGTCAGCACGAGGTTCGCAAATTGATCGCGGGCCCGACCGTATTCATCTGCGATGAATGCGTCGAGCTGTGTATGGACATCATTCGCGAGGAGAACAAGAACACGCTCGTCAAATCGCGGGACGGCGTGCCGACTCCGAGCGAAATCTGCTCGGTTCTCAATTCCTACGTGATCGGCCAGGACCACGCCAAACGCGTGCTGTCGGTGGCGGTGCACAATCACTACAAGCGCCTCAATCACGCGGGCAAGAACAACGACGTCGAGCTGGCCAAGTCCAACATCCTTTTGGTTGGCCCGACCGGCTGCGGCAAGACGCTGTTGGCCCAGACGCTCGCCCGTATCCTCGACGTGCCGTTCACGATGGCAGATGCAACCACGCTGACCGAGGCCGGCTATGTCGGCGAGGACGTGGAGAACATCATCCTCAAGCTGCTGCAGAACGCCGACTACAATGTCGAGCGGGCCCAGCGCGGCATCGTCTACATCGACGAGATCGACAAGATCTCGCGCAAGTCCGACAACCCATCGATCACCCGCGACGTCTCGGGCGAAGGCGTGCAGCAGGCGCTGCTCAAGATCATGGAGGGTACCATCGCCTCGGTGCCTCCGCAGGGCGGGCGCAAGCACCCCCAGCAGGAGTTTCTGCAGGTCGACACCTCAAACATCCTGTTCATCTGCGGCGGCGCGTTCGCGGGCCTGGAGAAGATCATCTCTCGGCGCGGGCGCGGCTCCTCGATGGGCTTCGGCGCCAAGGTCACGGGGCCCGACGAGCGGCGCACCGGCGACATTCTGAAAGGCGTGGAGCCGGAGGATCTCCTGAAATTCGGCCTGATCCCCGAGTTCATCGGCCGCCTGCCGGTGATCGCCACCTTGGAGGACCTCGACGAGGCTGCCCTCATCCAGATTCTCACGGTGCCGAAGAACGCGCTGGTCAAGCAGTATCAGCGGCTGTTCGAGATGGAGGACGTGCGCCTGACGATCACGCAGGACGCGCTGAGAGCCATTGCCCGCAAGGCCATCGACCGCAAGACCGGTGCCCGGGGGCTGCGCTCCATCATGGAAGCCATCCTGCTCGACACCATGTTCGAGCTGCCGACGCTCAAGGGTGTGGAAGAGGTCGTGATCGGTCCCGAGGTCGCCGACGGCGGGGCCCGGCCGTTGCGCATATACTCGGACCGGGCGGGCGAAAAGGGCTCTAGTGCCTAGTTTGGAAGATAGGGGGACTGGGCAGGGAAGGAATGGGCAGTGCAATTGGTCTGTGGATCAATCGGGCAAAACACCGGCCTCTTGATCCGGAGCCCCAAGGCAACCATTTTTCCCTTGGACTGATGCCGGTCGAAACGGCAACTTCGCCATACTGATGGCCGCCTCGGCGGTGCTCGCGTCCGCCCCGTCGCGCCTTCCCTCAACCCAAGCGAGATCGCAGTGGTGTTGCGCGTAAGCGACGCCTGAAGTCTTGTAACGTCCTGGAGCACTTGCCAAGCCGCAGGTGTACCGTAACCCTCAAATGCGGAAAAGAATGGGACAGACATGAGCGAACCAAGACAAAGCAAAGAAAAAGGCGGCAAAGAAACCTATCCGGTTCTGCCGCTGCGCGACATCGTCGTCTTCCCGTACATGATCGTGCCGCTGTTCGTGGGCCGCGAGAAGTCCATCAACGCGCTGGAAGAGGTCATGCGCGCGGACAAGCAGATCCTGCTCGCCGCGCAGAAAAACGCTGGCGACGACGATCCTGCGCCCGACGCCATCTATCAGATGGGCACGCTGGCCTCCGTGCTGCAGCTGCTGAAGCTGCCCGACGGTACCGTCAAGGTGCTGGTCGAGGGCACTGCGCGCGCCAAGGTCGTGCGCTACGTCGACAACGCCGACTACTTCGAGGCGGAGGTCGAGCGCGTCACCGAGTCGGTTGGCTCCAAGGACGAGATCGAAGCCTTGGCGCGCTCGGCGGTCTCGCAGTTCGAGAGCTACGTCAAGCTCAACAAGAAAATCTCGCCCGAGGTGCTGGGCACCATCGGCCAGATCGACGATTACTCCAAGCTCGCCGACACCATCGCCTCGCACCTGGCGATCAAGATCG
The DNA here is from genome assembly GCA_963724565.1 of uncultured Alphaproteobacteria bacterium. Taxonomy (GTDB): domain Bacteria; phylum Pseudomonadota; class Alphaproteobacteria; order Rhizobiales; family Hyphomicrobiaceae; genus AWTP1-13. Next base: position 39,960 of record CAVRVK010000015.1, on the reverse strand, counting down.
CCGACAAGCAGGAGGTGCTCGAGGTCACCGCGATCTCCGAGCGGCTCGAGCGCGTCTACACGCTGATGGAGAGCGAGATCTCGGTCCTGCAGGTCGAGAAGAAAATCCGCTCGCGCGTCAAGCGGCAGATGGAGAAGACGCAGCGCGAGTACTACCTGAATGAGCAGATGAAGGCCATTCAGAAGGAGCTCGGCGACGGCGACGAGCGCGACGACATCCAGGAGTTCGAGGAGAAGATCGAGAACACAAAGCTCTCCAAGGAGGCTCGCGACAAGGCCCAGGCGGAGCTGAAGAAGCTCAAGCAGATGAGCCCGATGTCGGCCGAGGCCACCGTCGTTCGCAACTACCTCGACTGGCTGCTGTCGATTCCGTGGGGCATCAAGGGCAAGGTCAAGAAGGACTTGGTCGAGGCGCAGGAGATCCTCGACAAGGAGCACTATGGCCTGGAGAAGGTGAAGGAGCGCATCGTCGAGTACCTGGCGGTACAGTCGCGCACCAACAAGCTCAAAGGTCCAATCCTCTGCCTCGTCGGACCTCCGGGCGTCGGCAAGACCTCGCTCGGCATGTCGATCGCCAACGCCACGGGCCGTGAGTTCGTGCGCATGTCGCTAGGCGGCGTGCGCGACGAGGCCGAGATCCGCGGGCATAGGCGCACCTACATCGGCTCGATGCCGGGCAAGGTGATCCAGTCCATGAAGAAGGCGAAGAAGACCAACCCGCTCTTCCTCTTGGACGAGATCGACAAGATGGGCTCGGACTTCAGGGGCGATCCGGCGGCCGCCCTGCTGGAGGTGCTGGACCCTGAGCAGAACCACACCTTCAACGATCATTACCTGGAGGTCGACTACGACCTCTCCAACGTGATGTTCGTGACGACGGCGAACACGATGAACATCCCGCCGGCCCTACTGGACCGCATGGAGATCATCCGCCTTGCCGGCTACACCGAGGACGAGAAGCTCGAGATCGCCAAGCGCCACCTGCTTCCGTCCCAGCGCCAGAACCATGGGCTGGAGCCGACTGAGTGGGAGGTGGACGACGAGGCGCTCAAGGGCATCATCCGCCGCTACACGCGCGAGGCGGGCGTGCGCAACCTCGAGCGCGAGATCGCCAAGCTCGCCCGCAAGGCGGTCAAGGATATCCTCACCGGGACGGCCACAGCGGTGAAGGTCACGCCCGACAACCTCGAGCAATACCTCGGCGTGCCGAAGTACCGGTACGGTGAGGTGGAGCTGGAGGACCAGGTCGGCATCGTCACCGGCTTGGCCTGGACCGAGGTCGGCGGCGAGCTGCTGACGATCGAAGGCGTGATGATGCCGGGCAAGGGCAAGATGTCGGTCACCGGCAACCTGCGCGACGTCATGAAGGAGTCGATCCAGGCCGCGAACGCCTATGTGCGCTCGCGCAGCGGCGACTTCGGCATCCAGCCGTCCCTGTTCGAGAAGAAGGACATCCACGTGCACGTGCCGGAGGGGGCAACCCCCAAGGACGGCCCCTCCGCCGGCGTTGCCATGGTGACAGCCATCATCTCGATCATGACGGGCATCCCCGTGCGCAAGGACGTCGCCATGACCGGCGAGATCACCCTGCGTGGGCGGGTCCTGCCGATCGGTGGGCTGAAGGAGAAGCTGCTGGCGGCTCTCAGGGCCGGCATCAAGACGGTGGTGATCCCGTCCGAGAACGTGAAGGACTTGGCCGAGATTGGGGACGAGATCAAATCCAAGCTGGAAATCCTGCCTGCCGCGCACATGGATGACGTCCTCAAGGTTGCACTTGTGCGAGTGCCACAACCTCTAGCTGCAGAAGAGGAGGCGCCGCCCGCGGCCGTTCCTGCCGCCTCTGCTGATGAGGGGGAGCGGGTGACGCACTGACCCGGGCCGGGGCGGTTCCAAAGCAACCAAAACGCCCAATTTCCGCTTGACGGGCGTACCCTTTGGGCGTTGGTACCGCCTCGCCGCTGCACGCCAGCGGCTCCAACCGGCCGGTCGGCGCGTGTGAGGCGCTCCCCGCCCGCGGCCTTTCCCCAGATGCAAGGACGCTAAGAGATGAGCAAAAAGGATTTGATCGACGCCGTTGCAGCGGCGACTGAACTCTCCAAGGAGAAAGCTGGCGTCGCTGTGGACGCCATGATCGCCCACATCGAGGCCAGCATGAAGAAGGGCGAGGAGGTTCGCATCCCCGGGTTCGGCACCTTCAAGGTCGCCAAGCGTGCCGCCCGAAAGGCCCGCAACCCTCAAACGGGTGTCGAGATGATGCTGAAGGCCTCGGTGGTGCCCAAGTTCAGCGCCTCCAAGAACCTCAAGGAAGCCCTCAACTAGCTCTTATTTTTCGTGCATTGTCTGGGCGCGCCTGCGGGAGCCAAGCGCGCCTTTTTTGCGCGCGTTGGCGCCGTTGAACCGGCCGGCCGGGACTTGACGACGGCCCGCTACGTACGGCCCACTGCAGTAGCGGGCCCGCGCGGCCCAACGGGCGGTTAGCTCAGCGGTAGAGCGCTTCGTTTACACCGAAGATGTCGGGAGTTCGATCCTCTCACCGCCCACCATTTGCTGGCGAAGAGAACTTGCGCTGCCTTTGTGGTGCGTTTGCGCCGGACCCGAGCGGCGCGGGGCGTCTGCTTGACGGGCTTGTCGCCCTCACGTAAACGAGCGCTTCGTGACAGCGCGCACCGCTTTGCGCGCTTTTTTGGACTGCGGGCGTAGCTCAGTTGGTTAGAGCGCCGGCCTGTCACGCCGGAGGCCGCGGGTTCAAGTCCCGTCGCTCGCGCCATCATCCGCAAATTCCCGTGCCTGCGACGATGCCTTGGTTGCGCGCGCTGCTGCGCTGCGGTAACACGGACGCAGCTGTGCCGCCGCTGCGGGTGGCTGGAGCCTTCGCATGAACCAGCTGCTGATGGAATATCTGCCGCTCGTCGTCTTCATGGGCGTGGCGCTGGTCATCGGCCTGGCGCTGATGGTGGCGCCGTTCCTGGTGGCCGTGCGCAACCCCGATCCCGAGAAGGTGTCGGCCTACGAATGCGGCTTCAACGCCTTCGACGACGCGCGCATGAAGTTCGACGTGCGCTTCTACCTGGTGTCGATCCTGTTCATCATCTTCGACCTCGAGGTGGCCTTCCTGTTTCCCTGGGCGGTGGCGTTCAAGGACGTCGGCGCCTTCGGCTTCTGGTCGATGATGGTGTTCCTGGGCGTGCTGACCATCGGCTTCATCTACGAGTGGCGCAAGGGTGCGCTGGAGTGGGATTGAGATGACCGCCGCCGTCGCCAAGACCGCGACGCGCCCTCGGGCCTCGTGAAGCCCGGTGACCCCTGATTTCACCGAGGTGTCCAACCAGCTCGCCGACAAGGGCTTCCTGGTCACCACCACCGACGACCTCATCAACTGGGCCCGCACCGGCTCGCTGATGTGGATGACGTTCGGGCTTGCCTGCTGCGCGGTGGAGATGATGCAGGCCTCCATGCCGCGCTACGATCTGGAGCGCTTCGGCTTTGCCCCGCGCGCCTCCCCGCGCCAGTCCGACGTGATGATCGTCGCCGGCACGCTCACCAACAAGATGGCGCCGGCGCTGCGCAAGGTCTACGACCAGATGCCGGAGCCGCGCTACGTCATCTCCATGGGCAGCTGCGCCAACGGCGGCGGCTACTACCACTATTCCTATGCCGTGGTGCGCGGCTGCGACCGCATCGTGCCGGTCGACATCTATGTGCCGGGCTGCCCGCCGACGGCGGAGGCGCTGCGTCTACGGCGTGCTGCTGCTGCAACGCAAGATCCGCCGCACCGGCACCATCGAGCGCTAGCGAGTGTCAATGATCGTACGCACCTGGATGGCCTACGCCAAACCGGAAAATGCTCGCGCCTATCGCGATCATCTGACCGCCCACGTGATCCCCAAGCTGCAGAAGCTGCCGGGCTTTCTGGGGCTGGAGCTGTGCCAGGCCGAGCGCGGCGACCGCGTCGAGCTGCTCGTCATCAGCCGCTGGCAGTCGATCGACGCCATCAAGGCCTTCGCGGGGCCCAAGCCCGACCGCGCCGTCGTCGAGCCCGGCGCCAAGGCCGTGCTCGAGGACTACGACGACTTCGTGTTCCACTACGAGGTGGCGCTCGAGGCGCCTGGAGCATGACCATGACGCTGGAAGAGCTGGCAAGCCACCTCGACGCCAAGCTGCAGGGCGCCGTCCTGCGGCGCGACGATCGCTCGCGGCGAGCTGACCCTGGTCGTGGCGCGCGAGAAGATCGTGCGCGTGCTCACCGAGCCTGCGCGACGATTCGCAATGCCTGTTCGAGGTGCTGATCGACATCTGCGGCGTCGACTATCCCGAGCGCGAGCAGCGCTTCGAGGTCGTCTATCACCTGCTGTCGCCGCGCCGCAACCAGCGCATCCGCGTGAAGTGCGAGACCGACGAGGACACGCCGGTGCCGAGCGTCGTCGACGTGTTTCCCGCCGCCAACTGGTTCGAGCGGGAGGCCTACGACATGTACGGCATCCTGTTCTCGGGCCATCCGGACCTGCAGGCGCATCCTCACCGACTACGGCTTCCAGGGCTACCCGCTGCGCAAGGACTTCCCGCTCACCGGCTATGTCGAGGTGCGCTACGACGATGCGCAAAAGCGCGTGGTCTACGAGCCGGTGAAGCTGACCCAGGAGTTCCGCTCCTTCGACTTCATGAGCCCGTGGGAGGGGACCGACTACGTGCTGCCGGGGGATGAGAAGGCGAAGCGGTGAAGCCATGGCTGAAACAGAAATCCGCCAGTTCCACCTGAACTTCGGGCCGCAGCATCCCGCAGCGCACGGCGTGCTGCGCCTGGTGCTGGAGCTCGACGGCGAGGTGGTCGAGCGCGTCGATCCGCACATCGGCCTGCTGCATCGCGGCACCGAGAAGCTGATCGAGCACAAGACCTACCTGCAGGCCATCGGCTACTTCGACCGGCTCGACTACGTCGCGCCGATGAACCAGGAGCACGCCTTCTGCCTGGCGATCGAGAAGCTGCTCGAGCTGGAGGTGCCCAAGCGCGCCCAGCTGATCCGCGTGCTCTACTCCGAGATCGGCCGGCTGCTCGTCGCACCTGCTCAACGTCACCACCCAGGCCATGGACGTCGGCGCGCTCACCCCGCCGCTGTGGGGCTTCGAGGAGCGCGAGAAGCTGATGGTGTTCTACGAGCGCGCCTCGGGCAGCCGCATGCACGCCAAGTACTTCCGCCCCGGCGGCGTGCACCAGGACCTGCCCGAGAAGCTGATCGAGGACATCGCCAAGTTCTGCGAGACGCATCCCGCGGTGCTCGACGACATCGAGGGGCTGCTGACCGACAACCGCATCTTCAAGCAGCGCAACGTCGACATCGGCATCGTCAGCCTGGAGGACTGCTTCAAGTGGGGCTTCTCGGGCGTGATGGTGCGCGGCTCGGGCGCCGCCTGGGACCTGCGCAAGGCCCAGCCCTACGAGTGCTATTCCGAGCTCGATTTCGACATTCCGATCGGCAAGAACGGCGACAACTACGACCGCTACTGCATCCGCGTGGAGGAGATGCGCCAGTCGGTGAAGATCATGGCGCAGTGCTGCAAGAAGCTGCATGTCGGCCGAGGGCCAGGGCCCGCACGTCACCGACGACAAGAAGGTGGTGCCGCCCAAGCGCGGCGAGATGAAGCGCTCCATGGAGGCGCTGATCCACCACTTCAAGCTCTACACCGAGGGCTTCCACGTGCCCAAGGGCGAGGTGTACGCCGGCGTGGAGGCGCCCAAGGGCGAGTTCGGCGTGTACCTGGTCGCCGACGGCACCAACAAGCCCTACCGCTGCAAGATCCGCGCGCCGGGTTTCGCGCACCTGCAGGCCATGGATTTCATGAACCGCGGCTACATGCTGGCCGACGTCTCCGCCATCCTGGGCTCGCTCGACGTGGTGTTCGGCGAGATCGATCGTTAGCCTTGGCGCACGTTGGCAGGAGACCAAACCAGCGCTGGTTGTGCTATATTACTTGCTATGACTGCCCAATCGAAACGCCGCATGACCGTGGCCGAGTTCCTCGCCTGGGCGAGCCGCCCAGCCGCACGGCCGCTATGAGCTCGTGCGCGGTGAGGTGGTGGCCATGGCGCCGGAGCGCGCGCGGCACAATCTTGTCAAGGCTGCGGTTTTTCGTGCCCTTGACGATGCGGTGCAAGCGTTCGGGCCTGCCGTGCACCGTCTTCACTGACGGCATGACGGTGGTCATAGACGACGAGCATTCGCGCGAGCCGCGATGCCGCAATCCAATGCGAGCGTCGCAACGGACCTCGATTCGACGATTCTGGAAGCGCCGCTCGTTGTGGTTGAGATAACCTCGCCCTTCGTCGGAGCGGGATGACACGGGCGACAAGCTGGTGGAGTATTTCTCCGTTCCCAGCATCAGGCACTATCTGATCGTCAACCCGACGAAGAAAGTCGTGGTCCACCATGCCCGTGACGAGAACGGTGGAATTGCCACACGGATCCTGAACGGGGGCCAGCTCGACATCGCTCCCCCGGGCATCGCTCTTCCCGTTTGGCTGAGTTGTTGCCGGACGTCTGAGGCGTGGTCGAGGTCAAGCTGACGCGCAATCAGCGCCTGATCCTGATGCTCTGCCTCCTCGGCGGCGTGCTGCTCGACCGTCCTCGGCGTCCGCTACTTCATCAGGCCCGGAGCATGCGGCGCGCACGTTCGGCGTGCCGGACCGGCCGCTGGGGCACGAGCTCTACTACATCATCGGACTGCGCAACGTTTGGCTGGGGCTGCTCGCCATTGCGTTTGCAACCCTGCGGGAATGGCGGGCGCTGGCGCTCTGGTTCACGCTCGGCGCGGTCGTGTGCTTCGCCGATGCCTCGATCGCGTCCACGTCGACCGGCCGCTGGGCGCAGACCACGTTTCACGTCGTGTGCGGCTTTGCCTGCATCGGACTTGCGTCGGCGGCCTGGCGATGGGCCGGGAGAAATAGCTGACAGGGCGCGGAGTTGACATGGCGGCGCGCGCGTAGGCAATCGCGATTGCGGGCCGGTGCACGGCCAATTTGCCACCTTTTCCCCGGCTCCAGATCGGCCAAAGATCCCGCGACAATCGGTGAATCCCCGCCTATAAGGGTGCCGCCACCGAACGCCCTCGTGCGAAAGGCAGCAAGAGACCGCATGGCCGTCCGCAGACTTTCCCCCGATCAGCCCGCGAGCTTCGCCTTCACGCCCGAGAACGAGGCGTGGGCCCAGGCGACGATCGCCAACTATCCGCCCGGCAAGCAGGCCTCGGCCGTGATCCCGCTGCTGTGGCGCGCGCAGGAGCAGCACGACGGCTGGCTGCCGGAGCCGGCCATGCGCCTGCGTCGCCGACATGCTGGGCATGGCCTACATCCGCGTCTACGAGATCGCCACGTTCTACACGATGTTCCAGCTCGCCCCGGTCGGGAAGAAGGCGCACGTGTGGGTGTGCGGCACCACGCCCTGCATGCTGCGCGGCGCCGAGGCGCTGGTGGAGGTGTGCCGCGACCGCATCCACCACGACCCGCATCACCTTTCGGCCGACGGCGATTTCTCCTGGGAGGAGGTCGAGTGCCTCGGCGTGTGCGCCAACGCGCCCATGGTGCAGATCTGCAAGGACACCTACGAGGACCTGACGCCGGAGCTGTTCGAGAAGGTGCTCGACGGCTTCGCCGAGCGGCAAGCCGCCGAAGCCCGGCTCGCAGATCGGCCGGCAGGCGTCGTGTCCCGCAGGGCGGGCCGACGACGCTCAAGGACTACGCCAAGGCTGCGAAGTAGGGGCTGACCGCGGTGGCGCTGCAGGACAAGGACCGCATCTTCAAGAACGTCTACGGCTTCCAGGACTGGAAGCTGGCCGGCGCCAAGGCGCGCGGCGCCTGGGACAACACCAAGGCCCTGATCGACAAGGGCCACGACTGGATCATCACCGAGGTCAAGAACTCCGGCCTGCGCGGGCGCGGCGGTGCCGGCTTCCCGACGGGCCTCAAGTGGTCGTTCATGCCCAAGAGCGATCCGCGGCCCAGCTACCTCGTGATCAACGCGGACGAGTCCGAGCCCGGCTCCTGCAAGGACCGCGAGATCATGCGGCACGATCCGCATCTGCTGATCGAGGGCGCGCTGCTGGCCTCGTTCGCGATGCGCGCGCACGCCTGCTACACCTACGTGCGCGGCGAGTTCATCCGCGAGCGCGAGCGGCTGGAGGCGGCCGTCGCCGAGGCCTACGAGGCCAAGCTGATCGGCAAGAACAACATCCACGGCTGGGACTTCGACTTCTATCGTCCACCACGGCGCCGGCGCCTACATCTGCGGCGAGGAGACCGCGCTGCTGGAGAGCCTGGAGGGCAAGAAGGGCCAGCCGCGCCTGAAGCCGCCGTTCCCGGCCAACACCGGCCTCTACGGCGCGCCGACCACCGTCAACAACGTCGAATCGATCGCGGTAACGGGCGACATCCTGCGCCGCGGCGCGACCTGGTTCTCCGGTATCGGCAAGCCCAACAACACCGGCACCAAGCTGTTCCAGATCTCCGGCCACGTCGAGAAGCCGTGCGTGGTCGAGGAGGAGATGGGCATCCCGCTGCGCGAGCTGCTGGAGCGGCACGCGGGCGGCGTGCGCGGCGGCTGGAGCAACCTGCTGGCCGTGATCCCTGGCGGCTCGTCGATGCCGCTGCCTGCCGGCCGACATCTGCGAGACCCTGACGCTCGATTTCGACACGCTGTCCAAGCTCAAGTCGGGCATGGGCACGGCGGCCGTCATCGTCATGGACAAGTCGACCGACATCATCGCCGCCATCCGGCGCATCGCCTACTTCTACAAGCACGAGAGCTGCGGCCAGTGCACGCCCTGCCGCGAGGGCTGCGGCTGGATGTGGCGCGTGCTGCAGCGCATGGAGCGCGGCGAAGCGGAGAAGCGCGAGATCGACCTGCTGTTCGACGTGACCAAGCAGGTCGAGGGCCACACCATCTGCGCGCTGGGCGATGCGGCGGCCTGGCCGGTGCAGGGCCTCATCCGCCATTTCCGCCCGGAGATGGAGGCGCGCATCGAGCGCCACCAGGCGGCCCAGAAGCAGGCGGCGGAGTAGCCAGATGAAGCTGCATGGCCGGATCGAACTCATCGATGCCAACGATGCGAACCTGGCCGGGTCGGCGTTCGAGAACGCGAACCTGTCCGGTGCACGCTTGCGCGATGTGAGGTTGTCCGGCGCCACGATCGAAGATGCATGCATGGCCGGCGTGAAGATTTCCGACGCGAACCTGACGGGCATGTCCATCGCCGGTTGTGGCCTAGACGGCATGACCATCGAGGGCATTCCTGTCGCCGATCTGCTGGCCGCCTACCGGACGCGAACGAGCTAGGCCATGGATTTCAAGAGGCTGGGCACCATCCTGATCATTGGCGGCGGCGCCGTGGTTGTGGCGGCGTTCGCCTGGTGGCTTGCGTTCTACTCCACCATTGTGCATGAGCTGTCGCGCGCCCCGGGTGCGCCGCGCGGTGGCACCAGCGTGTTCGATCTCGTCGGCTGCCTCTACAGCAGCAGGGACGTGTGCGGGTTCATAGCGGGGTTCGCGCGGCTGATCGGCAGAACGCCCTACGAGCCCATGCTACTGTGGCTGGGCCTGGGCGTGCTCATCGTCGGCGTCGCGATACGCCTGGCAGCCAAGCCGGCTGTCGGGCGCACTTGATGGAATTGCGGGAGCAGGAATGCCCAAGCAGCTCATCATCGACGGCAAGGCCATCGAGGTCGAGGACGGCATCACCCTGATCCAGGCCTGCGAGCAGGCCGGCGTCGAGATCCCGCGCTTCTGCTACCACGAGCGCCTGTCGATCGCCGGCAACTGCCGCATGTGCCTGATCGAGGTGGCCGGCATGCCGAAGCCCGTCGCCTCCTGCGCCATGGGCGTCAACGATCTGCCGCCGAACAAGGACGGCAGCCCCAAGGTCATCCACACCACCTCGCCGATGGTGAAGAAGGCGCGCGAAGGGGTGATGGAGTTCCTGCTCATCAATCATCCGCTCGACTGCCCGATCTGCGACCAGGGCGGCGAGTGCGACCTGCAGGACCAGGCCATGGCCTATGGCGTCGGCGGCTCGCGCTACGCGGAGAACAAGCGCGCGGTCGACGAGAAATATCTGGGCCCGCTGATCAAGACGGACATGACGCGCTGCATCCAGTGCACGCGCTGCGTGCGCTACATGACCGAGGTGGCGGGCGTCGAGGAACTGGGCGCCATCGGCCGCGGCGAGGACATGGAGATCACCACCTACCTCGAGCGCGGCATGATGTCGGAGATGTCGGCCAACGTGGTCGATCTGTGTCCCGTCGGCGCGCTGACGCACCGGCCCTGGGCGTTCGCGGCGCGGCCCTGGGAGCTGCGCAAGACCGAGAGCATCGACGTCATGGACGCCCTGGGCTCGGCCATCCGCGTCGACTGCCGCGGCCGCGAGGTGGTGCGCATCCTGCCGCGCAACAACGACGCGGTGAACGAGGAGTGGATCTCCGACAAGACGCGCCATGTCGCCGACGGGCTGAGGACCCAGCGCCTCGACCGGCCCTACATCCGCAAGAGCGGCCGGCTCGAGCCGGCAGGCTGGGACGAGGCGCTGGCGCTGGTGGCGCTCAAGCTCAAGGACGCCAAGCCGGACCGCATCGCCGCGATCGCCGGCGACCTGGCGGGCGCGGAGGAGATGTTCGCGCTGAAGGACCTGCTGGCGCGGCTCGGCAGCGAGAACGTCGAGTGCCGGCAGGACGGCGCCAAGCTCGATCCCAAGCTCGGCCGCGCGAGCTACCTGTTCAATTCCACCATCGAGGGCATCGAGCAGGCCGATGCCATCCTGCTGATCGGCACCAATCCCGCGGCTCGAGGCGGCCGTGCTCAACGCGCGCATCCGCAAGCGCTGGCGGCAGAGCAGCGTGGCGATCGCGCTGATCGGCGAACGGGTCGACCTCACCTATCCGTACGACTACCTTGGCGCCGGTCCGCAGACGCTGAAGGATGTGCTCGACGGCAAGCACAGCTTCGCCGGGCGTGCTGCGCGACGCCAAGTGTCCGATGGTCATCGTCGGCGCCGCTGCGGCCGCGCGAGCCGACGGCGCGGCCGTCCTGGCGGCAGCGGCCAAGATCGCGCTGCTGGCGGCGGAAGGCAAGGACGCCGGCTGGAACGCGTTCAACGTCCTGCACACCGCGGCCTCGCGCGTCGCCGGCCTCGACCTCGGGCTTCGTGCCCGGCAAGGGCGAGCATCGATCCTGGCCGCGCTGGACGTCGCCTATCTCCTGGGCGCCGACGAGCTCGACATGGAGCGCGCTGCGGCGCCCTTCGTCGTCTATCAGGGCAGCCATGGCGATGCCGGCGCCGAGCGCGCCGACGTCGTGCTGCCGGGCGCCGCCTACACCGAGAAGAGCGCCACCTACGTGAACCTCGAGGGCCGTGCGCAGACCACGGCCCGTGCCGCCTTCGCGCCGGGCGACGCCAAGGAGGATTGGACGATCGTGCGCGCGCTCTCCGCGCACGTCGGCCAGACGCTCCCCTACGACACGCTTCCGGCCCTGCGCGCGGCCATGTACAAGGCGGCGCCGCAGCTGGCACGGCTCGATGCGGTGGTAGCCCGCCGATGCGGCGGGCGTCGGAGGCGCTGGCCGGGCGCGGCGGGGCGCTCGGGGCGGAGCCGTTCGGCTCGGCCGTGCGCGACTTCTACCTCACCAATCCGATCGCGCGCGCGTCCGCCGTGATGGCCGAGCTGAGCGCGCTCAAGAAGAGCATGGAGCGAGGGACCACGGGAACGCATGGCTAACGCGTGGTCCTGGTCTGAGATCTGGCAGGGCTATCTGTGGCCGCTGCTGGTGATGGCGTTCTGGAGCGTGCTGCTGCTGGTGGTGCTGCTGGTCTGCGTCGCGTTCCTGCTGCTGATGGACCGCAAGGTGTGGGCGGCGGTGCAGATGCGCCGTGGTCCCAACGTGGTCGGGCCGTTCGGTCTGCTGCAGTCGTTCGCCGACCTGCTGAAGTTCGTGCTGAAGGAGCCGCTGATCCCCGCCGGCGCCGACAAGGGCGTGTTCCTGCTGGCGCCGCTCGTCGCCTCCGTGCTGGCGCTGGCGGCGTGGGCCGTGATCCCGGTGAACGAGAACAGCTGGGGCCGCTGGGTGATCTCCGACCTCAACGTCGGCATCCTCTACCTGTTCGCCATCTCCTCGCTCGGCGTCTACGGCGTGATCATGGGCGGGTGGGCCTCGAACTCGAAGTATGCCTTCCTGGGCTCGCTGCAGGTCGGCGGCGCAGATGGTGTCCTACGAGGTCTCGATCGGCTTCGTGATCATCACGGTGCTGCTGTGCGTCGGCTCGCTCAACATGACCGACATCGTCAACGCGCAGAAGACCGGCATCGGCACGCGGTACGGCCTGCCGAACTCGGCGCTCGACTGGCACTGGCTCGGCCTGTTCCCGATGTTCATCGTCTTCTTCATCTCGGCGCTGGCCGAGACCAACCGGCCGCCGTTCGACCTGCCGGAGGCGGAGTCGGAGCTGGTGGCCGGCTTCATGGTGGAATACTCCTCCACGCCCTACCTGCTGTTCATGCTGGGCGAGTACGTGGCGATCACGACCATGTGCGCGCTCACCACCATCCTGTTCCTGGGCGGCTGGCTGCCGCCGCTGGCCGTCGCGCCGCTCGACCTGGGTGCCGGGCATCTTCTGGTTCACGGGCAAGCTGGTGCTCGTTTTCTTCATGTTCGCCATGGTCAAGGCGTTCGTGCCGCGCTATCGCTACGACCAGCTCATGCGGCTCGGCTGGAAGGTGTTCCTGCCGCTGTCGCTGATCATGGTGGTGGCGGTCGCCGGCGTGCTGCACGTCTTCGAACTCGCGCCCTGAAGGCAACGTCCCATGGCACTCAGACAAGCCGTCAGCTCGCTGTTCCTGAAGGAGTTCGTCTCGGCGTTCTTCCTGTCGATGCGCTACTTCTTCAAGCCCAAGGCGACGCTGCACTACCCCTACGAGAAGGGGCCGATCTCGCCGCGCTTCCGGGGCGAGCACGTGCTGCGCCGCTATCCCAACGGCGAGGAGCGCTGCATCGCCTGCAAGCTGTGCGAGGCGATCTGCCCGGCGCAGGCCATCACCATCGAGGCGGGGCCGCGCCGCAACGACGGCACGCGGCGCACCACCCGCTACGACATCGACATGGTGAAGTGCATCTACTGCGGGCTGTGCCAGGAGGCCTGCCCGGTGGATGCCATCGTCGAGGGGCCCAACTTCGAGTTCGCCACCGAGACGCGCGAGGAGCTCTACTACGACAAGGAGCGCCTGCTCGCCAACGGCGACCGCTGGGAGCGCGAGATCGCCAAGGCGCTCGCGCTCGACGCGCCGTACCGGTGAGGCGGCGATGACGCTGGCGCCCGCCTTCTTCTACCTGTTCGCCGTCGTCACCGTGGCCTCGGGCTTCATGGTGATCGCCGCGCAAGAATCCCGTGCATGCGGTGCTGTTCCTGATCCTCGCGTTCTTCAACGCGGCGGGGCTGTTCGTGCTGCTGGGCGCCGAGTTCCTGGCGATGATCCTGGTGGTCGTCTACGTCGGTGCCGTGGCCGTGCTGTTCCTGTTCGTGGTCATGATGCTCGACGTGGACTTCGCCGAGCTGCGCGCCGGCTTCATGAAGAACGCGCCGCTCGGCGCCGCTCGTCGGGCTGATCCTGCTGGCCGAGCTGGTGCTGGTGCTCGGCTTCCAGCTTGGTGCGGCCGGCGCGCTCGGCTGCGCCTTCGGCGCCGATCCCGTCGATCGGCTCCGGCATCACCAACACCGAAGCGATCGGCCGCGTGCTCTACACCAAGTACGTCTACTTCTTCCAGGGCGCGGGGCTGATCCTGCTGGTCGCCATGATCGGCGCCATCGTGCTGACGCTGCGCCACAAGGAAGGCGTCAAGCGCCAGTCGATCGCGGCGCAGGTGGCGCGCGGCAGGGCGACGGCGATCGACGTCGTGAAGATGGCGCCGGGGACGGCGATCGTGCCGCCGGCAAGGGCGGCGCAGCAGTGAGGACATGGCGTCCATGGAGCTGATCGGTTCGTTCTTCAGCTGGCAGCCGGTGGGTGTGGGTGACGATCCTGGTGCGTCGGCGCGCTGGCGATCGCCGTGCGCGTGCTGGGCTGGTGAGGGCACGCGCGCGCATGACCGTGGGCCTTGGCCACTACCTGACCGTTGCGGCGATCCTGTTCACGCTCGGCATCTTCGGCATCTTCCTCAACCGCAAGAACGTGATCGTCATCCTGATGTCGATCGAGCTGATGCTGCTGGCCGTCAACATCAACCTGGTGGCGTTCTCCGCCTTCATGGGCGACCTGGTCGGGCCAGGTGTTCGCGCTGTTCGTGCTGACGGTGGCGGCCGGCGAGGCGGCCATCGGCCTCGCCATCGTCGTCGTGTTCTTCCGCAACCGCGGCTCGATCGCGGTGGAAGACGTCAACATGATGAAGGGCTGATGAGAAGGGAATGGGGAGTGGGGAATAGGGAGTGGGGAGTTAGCCCGCGTGACGCCCGTTCGCTCCTACCGCGATCTGGTCGTTTGGCAGCAGGCGATGGAACTCGCCAAGCTTTGCTATGCGAAGACGCGGTCGTTTCCTCGCTCCGAGGTCTTCGGTCTGACGGCCCAAATCCGCCGCTCGGCTGCATCGGTCCCAGCCAACATTGCGGAGGGCAATGGCCGCGAGAATACGGGTGCCTACATCCAGTTCCTCCGCGTATCACAGGGATCGTTGAAGGAGCTGGAGACCCACGTCTTGCTCGCTCAGGCAGTCGAGTTGATGGGCGAGGCGGACGCAGAGCAGATCCTGGCCATGAGCGAGCGCGTTGGAAAGCTGTTGCGCTCGCTGATCAGAGCCCTGCAAGACAAGGTCGGAAGGATGATGCAAGCTCCAGCCTCCCACTCCCCACTCCCCACTCCCTACTCCCCCGGCTCCCTCCGGACCGCGCAGGAACCCGGCGATGATCTACCACGCCATCGTGTTCCTGCCGATCCTGGGCGCGCTGATCGCGGGCTTCCTCGGCCGCGCCATCGGGCGCGCGGCCGAGCGAGATCATCACCACCTCGTTCGTCGGCATCGCCGCGGTGCTGTCGTGGGTCGCGCTTTGGCAGGTGGGCTTCAACGGCGAGACGACGCGCATCCCGGTGCTGCGCTGGGTGACCTCGGGCGAGCTCGACGTCTCCTGGGCGCTGCGCGTCGACACGCTGACCGCCGTGATGCTGGTGGTGGTCAACACCGTCTCGTTCCTCGTGCACCTCTATTCCATCGGCTACATGCCGACGACGACAGCCGGCCGCGCTTCTTCGCCTATCTCTCCATGTTCACCTTCGCCATGCTGGCGCTGGTGACGAGCGACAACTTCCTGCAGCTGTTCTTCGGCTGGGAGGGCGTGGGGCTCGCCTCCTATCTGCTGATCGGCTTCTGGTATCTGAAGCCCGAGGCCAACGCGGCGGCCATCAAGGCGTTCGTCGTCAACCGCATCGGCGACTTCGGCTTTGCGCTCGGCATCTTCGGCATCTTCGCCGTGTTCGGCACCATCGGCTTCGACGCCGTGTTCCGCGCCGCGCCCGGCGTGGCCGGCAAGCCGATGGAGTTCCTGGGCCACCAGTGGGATACGCTGACGGTGCTGTGCCTGCTGCTGTTCATGGGCGCCATGGGCAAGTCGGCGCAGTTCCTGCTGCACACCTGGCTGCCGGACGCCATGGAAGGGCCGACGCCGGTCTCCGCGCTGATCCACGCCGCCACCATGGTGACGGCCGGCGTGTTCATGGTGGCGCGGCTGTCGCCGCTGTTCGAGCTGGCACCGGTCGCGCTGCAAGTGGTGACGCTGGTGGGGGCCGTCACCGCCTTCTTCGCCGCCACCGTCGGCCTGGTGCAGAACGACATCAAGCGCGTGGTTGCCTATTCGACCTGCTCGCAGCTCGGCTACATGTTCGTCGCCTGCGGCGTCGGCGCCTACTCGGCCGGCATCTTCCACCTCTTCACGCACGCCTTCTTCAAGGCGCTGCTGTTCCTGGGCGCCGGCTCGGTGATCCACGCCATGCATCACGAGCAGGACATGCGCAAGATGGGCGGCCTTGCGCCGAAGATCCGCATCACCTGGATCGTGATGCTGATCGGCACGCTGTCGCTGACCGGCTTCGGCATCCCGCATCTGATCGGCTTTGCCGGCTTCCATCTCCAAGGACGCCATCATCGAGGCCGCCTTCGCGGCGCATACGCCCGCCAACTACGCGTTCTGGCTGCTGGTGATCGCCGCGTTCATGACCGCGTTCTACTCGTGGCGGCTGATCTTCATGACCTTCCACGGGCCAACGCGCGCCGATCATGAGACCTACGAGCACGCGCACGAGAGCCCGTGGGTGATGCTGGTGCCGCTGCTGCTGCTGGCGCTCGGTGCCGTGGCTGCCGGCTTCGCCTTCAAGTGGTTCTTCATCGGCGAGGGCTACACGTGAGTTCTGGCGCGCGTCGCTGTTCGAGGGCGCCGAACAACCACATCCGCCACGCCATGCACGAGATTCCGGGCTGGGTCGGCTGGGCGCCGTTCTGGGCCATGGCTGTGCGGGCTTCGCCCTCTCCTACCTCTACTACATCGTGGCGCCTTCGCTGCCGGTCGTGACCGCGCGCATGTTCGAGCCGGTCTACCTGTTCCTGCTCAACAAGTGGTACTTCGACGAGCTCTACGACTTCCTGTTCGTGCGGCCGGCGTTCTGGCTTGGGCGGCTGTTCTGGAAGGGGGGCGACGGCGCCATCATCGACGGGCTGGGCGCGGACAACGTGGCGGCGCGCGTGCTGCTGGACCACCGGCACGGGTCGTCAAGCTGCAGACCGGCTACGTCTACCACTACGCCTTCGCCATGCTGATCGGCGTGGCGCTGATCGTCACCGCCTTCATGTTCAACGACATCCGGGCGCTGTTGAGCGGGGTGACGCGATGAGCGGCTTCGGCGTCCTCTCGCTCGTCACCTTCTTCCCGCTGGTCGGGCGCGCTGCTACATCGCCGCTCCGAACAAGGAAGCCAAGGGCAACGCGCGCTGGATCGCGCTCTACACGACCCTCTTCACCTTCGGCGTGTCGCTCTACATCTGGGCGCACTTCGACAAGGGTACCGCCGGCTTCCAGTTCGTCGAGGAGATGGAGTGGCTCGGCGGCTCCATCAAATACAAGATGGGCGTCGACGGCATCTCGGTGCTGTTCGTCGTGCTCACCGCGTTCCTGATGCCGCTCTGCATCATCGCCAGCTGGGAGTCGATCGAGGAGCGCGTCAAGGAATACATGATCGCGTTCCTGGTGCTGGAAACGCTGATGATCGGCGTGTTCTGCGCGCTCGATCTGGTGCTGTTCTACCTGTTCTTCGAGGGTGGCCTCATCCCGATGTTCCTCATCATCGGCGTGTGGGGCGGCGCGCGCCGCGTGTACGCGAGCTTCAAGTTCTTCCTCTACACGCTGCTGGGCTCGGTGCTGATGCTGATCGCCATCATGGCGATGTACTGGCACGCCGGCACCACCGACATCCCGACGCTGCTGACGCACCGCTTCCCGGCCGACATGCAGTGGTGGCTGTGGCTTGCCTTCTTCGCCTCGTTCGCGGTGAAGATGCCGATGTGGCCGGTGCACACCTGGCTGCCGGACGCGCATGTCGAGGCGCCGACGGCCGGCTCCGTCATTCTGGCCGGCATCCTGCTGAAGATGGGCGGCTACGGCTTCCTGCGCTTCTCGCTGCCGATGTTTCCGGCTGGCGAGCCAGGAGTTCGCGCCGCTGGTGTTCGCGCTGTCGATCGTCGCCATCATCTACACCTCGCTGGTGGCGCTGGCGCAGGAGGACGTCAAGAAGCTGATCGCCTACTCGAGCGTGGCGCACATGGGCTTCGTCACCATGGGCATCTTCAGCTTCACCGTGCAGGGCGTGGACGGGGCCATCTTCCAGATGCTCTCGCACGGGCTCGTCTCGGCCGCGCTGTTCCTGTGCGTCGGCGTCGTCTACGACCGCATGCACACGCGCGAGATCGCCGCCTACGGCGGGCTCGTCAACCGCATGCCGATCTACGCCTTCGTGTTCATGGTGTTCACGCTCGCCAACGTCGGGCCTGCCCGGCACCTCGGGCTTCGTCGGCGAGTTCCTGACGCTGCTCGGCGCCTTCAAGGCCAACACCTGGGTGGCCTTCCTGGCCACCATCGGCGTGATCCTGTCGGCGGCCTATGCGCTCTATCTCTACCGCCGCATGATCTTCGGGCCGCTCGAGAAGCCGGCCCTGCGCACCATTTCCGACTCGGTTACCGCGAGGTGGTGGTGTTCGCGCCGCTGGTGCTGCTCGTCGTATTCTTCGGCTTCTATCCGGCGCCGCTGCTCGATGTGACCGCGGTGTCGGTGAAGACCCTCGTCTCCGACTACGAGTCGGCCATCAAGGCGGCCTCGGCCCTCAACGTGCGGTAGGCGGCGGTAGCCGATGGATCAGCTGCACGCCTACTGGCCGCTCTATCCCGAACTCGTGCTGGTCGTCGGCGCCATGGCGCTGTTGATGCTCGGCGTATTCCGGCCCGAGAGCGACGCGCGAAGCGGAGGTCATCGGCTGGCTCGCGATCGTCGTCTTGGCGCTGGCGGCATGGCTGCTTGCTGCAGCAGCCCGCCGGAGACGCACCGGTTGTTCGAGGGCGCCTTCGTGGTCGACGACTTCGCGCCGCTTCATGAAGGTGCTCACCTTCGTCGCCGCGGCCGGCGCCCTGCTGCTGTCGTTCGACTACCTGCGCCAGGTGCGCTCGCTGAAGTTCGAGTATCCGGTGCTGGCGCTGCTGGCCACCGCCGGCATGCTGCATGATGATCTCGGCCAACGATCTCATCTCGCTCTATCTCGGCCTGGAGCTGCAGAGCCTGGCGCTCTACGTGATGGCGGCGATCCGGCGCGACGACCTGCGCTCGAGCGAGGCCGGCCTCAAGTATTTCGTGCTGGGCGCGCTGTCGTCCGGCATGCTGCTCTACGGCGCGTCGCTGATCTACGGCTTCACCGGCTCCACCGGCTTCGCCGGCCATCGCCGCCGCGGCGGCCCAGCCGGGCGCGGGCGCAGAACATCGGCCTCATCATCGGCCTGGTGTTCCTGCTGGTGGGCCTCGCCTTCAAGATCTCCGCCGTGCCGTTCCATATGTGGACGCCCGACGTCTACGAGGGCGCGCCGACGCCGGTGACGGCGTTCTTTGCCGCCGCGCCCAAGGTCGCGGCCATGGCGCTGCTTCATGCGCGTGGCGCTCGACGAGCTTCGCCGGCGTCAAGCCGCAGTGGCAGCAGGTGGTGACGGCGCTCGCCATCGCTTCCATGGTGCTCGGCGCCTTCGCCGCGATCGGCCAGACCAACATCAAGCGGCTGCTCGCCTACTCGGCCATCGGCAACATCGGCTACGCCCTGATCGGGCTCGCGGCCGGTTCGCCCGAGGGCGCGCGCGGCGTGATCATCTACCTGGTGATCTACGTCGCCATGACGCTCGGCGCCTTCGCCTGCGTGCTGGCCATGCGCGCGGCCGGAGGGCATGGTGGAGGACATCGACGAGCTGTCCGGCCTCGCGCAGACCAACCTCGGCATGGCGACGGTACTGGCGATCCTGATGTTCTCGCTGGCCGGGCATTCCGCCGCTCGCGGGCTTCTTCGCCAAGTTCTACGTGTTCGTGGCGGCCGTGAAGGAGGGGCTGTGGGCGCTGGCGATCATCGGCGTGCTGGCGAGCGTCGTGGGCGCCTACTACTACGTGCGCATCGTCAAGATCATGTTCTTCGACGACGCCGCGCGCGCAGTTTGCGCAGCGTGCAGCCGAAGGCGGCGCTGGTGATGGGGGTGACGGCGTTGTACATCCTGCTCTACGTGGTGTGGCCGGCGCCGCTGGTCGAGGCTGCGGGCACGGCGGCCAAGAGCCTGTTCTGACTATCCCGAGTCGCTCGACGACGGAAAGAGTGCCTGTGCCGCAGCCTGTTCGCAGCGTCGTTCTCGACGAGGTCGGCTCCACCAACCGCGAGGCGCTGGCGCGTGCCGCTGCCGGCGAGGCTGGGCCACTGTGGATCATGGCGCGGCGCCAGACCGCCGGCCGCGGCCGCTCGGGCCGCAGCTGGGCGTCCGAGCCCGGCAATCTCTACGCCAGCCTGCTCGTCACAGCTCGCCTGTCCGCCGGCGGTGGTCGCCGCAGCTGTCGCTGCTGGCCGGCGTCGCCACGGTCGACGCGATCGCGAGGCAGGCGGCGGGGCGCGCACCGCCGGCCTGCGGCTCAAGTGGCCCAACGACGTGCTGATCGGCCAGGCCAAGTGCGCCGGCATTCTCGCGGAGAGCATTGCCGGCCAGGATGCGGTGACGGCGGTGATCGGCATCGGCATCAACCTCGCCTGGCATCCCGACAGACCTCGGGCCGCGAGGCGACGCATCTGGCCGTGCACGGCGTGCGGCATTTCGCCGGATGCGATGCTCGGCTGTCTGGATGCGCGCCATGCAGCGGTGGCTCTGCGAGTGTGGGACGACGGTGTGGGCTTCGCGCGCGTGCGCGCAAGCGTGGCTCGAGCGCGCGGGCCCGGCCGGGGAGGCGTGCACGGTCAACACGGGAACGGAGCGGATCGCCGGCGCGTTCGTCGGTCTCGATCGCAGGCGGTGCGCTGCTGCATGCGACGATCGGCAGGGGCAGCGCCGCACCGTGACATTCGGCGATGTGCATCGCTGCGACGGCCGCGCGGGAGGCGGGTTGATGGCGAGACAAACGCAGGACCGAGCCGGCGGGCCACTGCGCGACGAACTGGTGTTCATGGCGCTCGGCGGCATCGGCGAGATCGGCATGAACTGCTATCTCTACGGCCTCGGCCCCGCCGACGACCGGCAGTGGCTGATGGTCGACCTCGGCATCACCTTTCCCGAGGGCGAGAACGATCCTGGCGTCGACGTCATCCTGCCCGACCTGCGCTTCATCGAGGCGCGAGCGCGCGCAGCCTGGCCGGGCTGGTGCTGACGCACGCGCACGAGGACCATTTCGGCGCGGTGATCGAGCTGTGGCCGCGGCTGCAGGTGCCGATCTACGCGACGCCGTTCACGGCCGCGCTGCTCAAGAGCAAGCTCGCCGAGTACGGCGGCGGGCTGCAGCTGCCGATCCGCGAGGTGCCGCTCAACGCCGCTTCGACGTGGGACCCTTCGGCGTCGAGTTCGATCTCGGTGGCGCACTCGATCCCGGAGTCGAACGCGCTGGCCATCCGCACGCCGCTCGGCCTGGTGCTGCACACCGGCGACTGGAAGCTCGATCCCACGCCCGTGGTCGGCGCTGCCACCGACACGGCCCGGCTCGCCGCACTCGGCGGCCGAGGGCGTGACGGCGATGGTGTGCGATTCCACCAACGCCCTGCGCGAGGGACGATCGCCGTCGGAGCGCGGACGTGGCGCAGTCGCTGGCGCGCATCGTCAAGGATGCCAAGCGGCGCGTGGCGGTGACGATCTTCGCCTCCAACGTGGCGCGCATCCGCGCGGTCGCCGACGCGGCGCGTGCGGCGGGACGCGAGCTGGTGGTCGCCGGCCGGGCCATGCATCGCATGATCGAGGTGGCGATGGAGACGGGCTACCTGCCGGCAGAGCTTCAAGTACCACGACCAGAACCAGATTCCGCATCTGCAGCCGCGCACGAGGTGGTGGCGCTGTGCACCGGCAGCCAGGGCGAGCCGCGCGCGGCGCTGGCTCGCATCGCCGCCGACGAGCATCCCGACATCAGCTCGACCAGGGCGACCTGGTGATCTTTTCCTCGCGCACCATCCCGGGCAACGAGCGCGCGGTTGGCGAGATCCAGAACCGGCTGGTCGATATGGGCTGCGAGCTGGTCACCGACGCCGACGCGCTGGTGCACGTCACCGGCCATCCCCGCCGCGAGGAGCTGAAGGAGATGTACGCGCTGGTGAAGCCTCGCATCGCCATTCCCATGCACGGCGAGGCGCGGCACCTGGCCGAGCACGCCAAGCTGGCGCGCGCCGCGGGCGTCAAGGAGGTGCTGCTCCGTCCGCAACGGCGACATCGTGCGACTGGCGCCGGGTGCCGGCCGAGATCATCGACGAAGCCCCGGTCGGGCGCATTGTTCCGCGACGGCAATCTGCTGGTGCCGAGCGAGGACGGCCCGGTGCGCGAGCGCCGGTCGCTGGCGTTTGCGGGCGTCGTTGATCGTGGCGCTGCGCCGCATCGGGCCGCGGCGATGTCGTGCCGGACGCCGAGATGTGATGCTCGACGGCGTGCCCGCTCGCGGACGCCGATGGCGAGCCCATGCTGGAGATCGTGCGCGATGCGGTCGAAGGCACGCTCGCCAGCATCCCGCGCGACCGCCAGAAGGACGCGGAGATGGTGCGCGAGGCCGTGCGCCGGGCGGTGCGGGCCGCGGTGGACGAGGCCTGGGGCAAGCGGCCCATCGTCAAGGTGCTGGTGACGCGCGCGTCCGCGCTGATGATAACGGCCGGAGCTGCGGATGTGGTGCGCGCATAGCGCGCGCCTGGTCGTAGGCATGGCTGAACGGTGATGGCTGCGCTCTGCACGCTGCGTCGGCGTCCCGACGCGACGGCAGCTGAGGAGCGAGACTGCGACCAATGATCGGACGTCTCAATCATGTCGCCATTGCCGTGCCGACCTCGCGGCTGCGACGGCCCAGTACAAGGACACGCTGGGCGCGGAGGTCTCCGCCGCCGCTGCCGCAGCCCGAGCACGGCGTGACCGTCGTGTTCGTGAATCTGCCCAACACCAAGATCGAACTGCTGGAGCCGCTGGGGGAAAACTCGCCGATCGCGAGCTTCCTGGAGCGCAACGCGGCGGGCGGCATCCATCACATCTGCTACGAGGTGGACGACATCCTCGTCGGCGCGCGATCGGCTCAAGGCGGCGGGCGCGCGTGTGCTGGGCGACGGCGAGCCCAAGATCGGCGCGCACGGCAAGCCCGTGCTGTTCCTGCATCCGAAGGATTTCAACGGCACGCTCGTCGAGATCGAGCAGGCCTGAGCGCCATGAGCTGTCACTTCGCCATCGCCGATCTACCTCATCATCTGGTGGACGGTGCTGTTCGCCGTGCTGCCGATCGGCGTGCGCACGCAGGGCGAGGACGGTGCCGTCGTTCCGGGCACGCCGGAAAGCGCGCCGACGGCGCCGCGCCTGCTGCGCGTCGTCGTGATCACGACGCTGATCTCCGCGCTGCTGTTCGGCGGCGCTCTGGGCGCTCGTCAGGTACGGTATCGTCGATCTGGGCGCGATCTGCTGGGGCGCAGCCCAATAGCCACGCCCAAACGAAAAGAGCAAGGCGCTACGCGCCTTGCTCTGCAATTCATCATCGTGCTTACTTGCGCTACTCGACGCCGACAGCGTGTCGGTAGCGTCACTCCATCCCCAGACTTGGGCTTTCGAGCCCTGCGCCAAGCGGGCCTTGCTGCCCTTTTTTGTCTCGACCCGTGCACAATAACTAAGCCGCGGCCTTCTGTCACCCCTGCGTTGAAGTTGCAGAGGCGCGAGCTAAGCAATCTTTCCATTCGTAAACAATGGGCAGCCGAACGACGGCCGGCACTCGTTGCCGGACCGCCAAAACGCCAGTGGATGAGCGCCGTTGCTCTCGGTTGCGAGCGCTGTACATTGCCACCCCCGCGTGAACCGGATATGACGCCGCTGCGCTCAGTGGGCGGGCCCGCAGCCGGTGCGGCGCCATGTTTCGCTGCAGCCGCCCGGCGCCCGGCGCGTTCTGCGCGAAGCCAACGGGGTTCCATGCGCCTTTCCCGCTATTTCCTTCCCGTCCTGCGCGAGACGCCGAGCGAGGCGGAGATCGTCTCGCACAAGCTGATGCTGCGGGCCGGCATGATCCGCCAGTCGAGCGCGGGCATCTACTCCTGGCTGCCGCTGGGCTTGCGCGTGCTCAAGAAGATCGAGCAGATCGTGCGCGAGGAGCAGAACCGCTCCGGCGCCATCGAGCTGCTGATGCCGACGCTGCAGCAGGCCGAGCTGTGGCGCGAGAGCGGGCGCTACGACGCCTATGGCCCGGAGATGCTGCGCTTCAAGGATCGCCACGAGCGCGAGATGCTCTACGGGCCGACCAACGAAGAGCTGATCACGCAGATCTTCCGCGACGGCGTGAAGTCCTACCGCGACCTGCCGCGCAACCTCTATCACATCCAGTGGAAGTTCCGCGACGAGGTGCGGCCGCGCTTCGGCGTGATGCGCGGGCGCGAGTTCCTGATGAAGGATGCCTATTCCTTCGACCTGACGGCCGAGGCGGCGCGGCACGCCTACAACCAGATGTTCGTGGCCTACCTGCGCACCTTCGCGCGCATGGGGCTGAAGTCGATTCCGATGGTCGCCGAGACGGGGCCGATCGGCGGCGACCTCAGCCACGAGTTCATCATTCTGGCCGACACCGGCGAGAGCAAGGTGTTCTGCCACGCCGACCTGCTGGAGACGCCGGTGCCGCCGCGCCGACGTCGACTTCGACGGCGATCTGGCGCCGCTGATCGCGGCCTGGACGCGCCACTACGCCGCCACCGACGAGAAGCACGATCCAGGCGCGCTTCGAGCGCGAAGTGCCGCAGGACAAGCGGGTCTCGGCGCGCGGCGTCGAGATCGGCCATATTTTCTTCTTCGGCACCAAGTACTCCGAGCCGATGGGGTGCCGCGTGCAGGGACCGGACGGCAGCATGATCGCGGTGCAGATGGGCTCGTACGGCATCGGCGTGTCGCGGCTGCCGGCGGCCATCATCGAGGCCAGCCACGACGAGGCCGGTATCGTGTGGCCGGTGCCGGTGGCGCCGTTCGAGGTCGGGCTGATCAACCTCAAGGCCGGCGACAAGGACACCGACGCGGCGTGCGACGACCTCTACGGCAAGCTGGAGAACGGCGGGCATCATCGGTGCTCTACGACGACACGCAGGAGCGGGCGGGCGGCAAGTTCGCCAGCATGGATCTGATCGGCCTGCCCTATCAGCTCATCGTCGGTCCGAAGGGCCTGAAGAGCGGCGAAGTCGAGGTGAAGGAGCGCAAGTCGGGCGAGCGCGCGAGCCTGTCGCCCGAGGCGGCGGTCAAGCGGCTGGTCGAGCAGGTGCGTGCCCAGCGCGTATCTCTGGCCTGACGCGCGATCGCGTGTGGGGCAACTCGAGGTCGGGAGTGACTGCGAGCACTCATGACCGGCCATGACCGCGCCCGCCGCGATACCCGGCCGTTCGCCCCGTTCGAATGGATGCTGGCGCTGCGCTACCTGCGCGCGCGGCGCAAGGAAGGCTTCATCTCGGTCATCGCCGGCTTCTCGTTTCTCGGCATCCTGCTGGGCGTGGCGACGCTCATCATCGTGATGGCGGTGATGAACGGCTTCCGCAAGGAGCTGTTCGCCAAGATCCTCGGGCTCGACGGCCACGTCGTTGTCTACAAGGTCGGCACCGACGACTTCCCCGACTACGCGGAGGTGGCCAAGCGCCTGCAGAGGCGTCGCCGGGCGTCAAGCATGCCGTGCCGCTGATCGAGGGCCAGGTCATCGCCTCCACGCCGGCGCAGGCGCTCGGCGCCAAGGTGCGCGGCCTGGGCGAGGATGGGCTGAAGGCGCTGCCGCTGATCTCCAAGAATGTCCGCGCCGGCACGCTCGAGGGTTTCGACAAGCAGGAAGGCATCGCCATCGGCATGCGCCTGGCCCAGCTCCTGCGGGTCAACGTCGGCGACAGCGTCACGCTGATCTCGCCGCGGGGGGCCACGCACGCCCTTCGGCAACGTCGCCGCGCATCAAGGCCTACAAGGTCGCTGGCGCTCTACGAGATGGGCATGTCGGAGTTCGACCGCAGCATGATCTTCATGCCGCTGGAGCGAGGCCCAGCGCTTCTTCAACAAGGGCAATTCCGTCGACGTGCTCGAGGTGATCGTCGAGGACCCCGAGAACGTCGGGCAAGTACGTCGCGGACATGAAGGCGGCCGGCATCCCCTCGATGCACTACGTCGACTGGCGCCAGCGCAACGCAGAGCTTCTTCACCGTGCTCGAGGTCGAGCGCAACATGATGTTCATCATCCTGTCCATCATCGTGCTGGTGGCGGCCTTCAACATCATTTCCGGCCTGATGATGCTGGTGAAGGACAAGGGGCGCGACATCGGCATCCTGCGCACCATGGGTGCCAGCCGCAAGGCGCCGATCATGCGCGTGTTCCTGATCACCGGCGCCAGCATCGGTGTCGTCGGCACGCTCGGCGGCTGCCTCCTCGGCATCCTGTTCTGCTGGAGGATCGACGAGATCCGCCAGTTCGTCGGCCTGGCTGACCAGACACGCGGCTGTTCGACGAGGAGGTCTACTACCTGACCAGGCTGCCGGCCGACCTCAACTGGCAGACGACCGCGGCCATCGTCGTCATGGCCCTGGTCCTTTCGGTGCTGGCAACCCTCTATCCTTCCTGGCGCGCCTCCCGGCTCGATCCCGGTCGAAGCGCTCCGCTACGAGTGAGACCCGTGCAGGACTCCTCACGCCCGGCCCGTACTGCAGCTGCGCGACGTCCACCGCGTGTTCCGCCAGGGCGACCGCGAGATCAACGTGCTGAAGGGCGCCAACGCCGACCTCTACCCGGGCCAGGCGGTGGCGCTGGTCGGGCCCGTCGGGCGCGGGCAAGTCGACGCTGCTGCACATCGCCGGCCTGCTCGAGACGGCGGACGCCGGCCGCGTCTTCGTCAACGGCCGCGACTGCTCGCGCAGCTCACCGACAACGAGCGCACGCGCGTGCGCCGCGTCGAGATGGGCTTCATCTACCAGTTCCACCAGCTGCTGCCCGAGTTCTCCGCGCTGGAGAACGTGGTCATCCCGCAGATGATCCGCGGCATGTCGTGGGCGGCACGCGGCGCAGCGGGGCGGCGAGCTGCTCGGCATGCTCGGCCTCGGCGAGCGGCTCGACCATCGGCCAGCGCAGCTCTCGGGCGGCGAGCAGCAGCGCACCGCGATCGCCCGCGCGCTCGCCAACTCGCCCAAGATCCTGCTGGCCGACGAGCCGACCGGCAACCTCGACCCCAGCACCTCGGCGCTGGTGTTTCGCGAGCTGATGGAGCTGATCCAGCACACGGGCGTGGCGGCGCTGATCGCCACCCACAACATGCAGCTCGCCCAGCGCATGCATCGCGTGCTGCGGCTGGACGACGGCGTGCTGCACGAGACGCGTCCGGCCGACGCGTGAGCCTGCCGCCGTAGCCTGCGATTCGCGTGCAAGCCTTTCCGGCCGACGCGTGAGCCCGCCGCTGTAGCGCGCTCGACTAGCTTGCAAAACTTTTTCCGTCCGTCGCGGGGGCAAAAAGGTCTTTACAGCACCCCCCTATAATCTTATTTCCGATTTCCGAACGTCACGGCGGCTTCTGCTGGTTCGAGCAGCGCCCTGGTCCAACCCGACTGGTGGAGGTCCCATGAGATGCACAGGTTCCCCTCTGCGAGCGCACTGATCGGCGCAACCAAGCCGGACTTCCGGTCATCGGCTGTCCGGCCGCATGCGGCGGGCCGGGCCGCCCGCTGGTTCATCGAGAACTTTCCGGGCGACGTGGCCTACGCCTACAAGGCGAACAGCTCGGTGTTCCTGCTCGGTGCCCTCTACGGCGCCGGCATCCGCCATTTCGACGTGGCCTCGCTGCCCGAGATCGAGGACGCCGCGACCATCCCCGGCGCGACATCTGCACTTCATGCACCCGGTGAAGTCGCGCACGGCCATCCGCCGCGCGTTCGCCGAGTTCGGCGTGCGCAGCTTTGCGCTCGACAGCGAGGACGAGCTCAAGAAGATCCTCGAGGAGACCGGCGGCTGCCGGGACCTGACGCTGTGGGTGCGCGTGGCGGTCGCGGCCAAGAACAGCAAGATCCCGCTCGAGCGCAAGTTCGGCATCACCGGCGCCAAGGCTGCGCGCCTGCTCGTGAAGGCCCGGCAGGCCTCCAAGGAGCTCGGCATCACGTTCCACGTCGGCTCGCAGACCGTGACGCCCGAGGCCTACGTCGCCGCGCTGGCCGAGGTTGGCAAGCTGATCGTCAAGGCCGGCGTGGTGCTCGACCGGCTCGACGTGGGTGGCGGCTTTCCGTCGATCTACTGCGGAGCTGCCGCGCCCGACGCCGCTTGTCGGCCTTCATGCATGCCATCAGCGACCGGCGTCGAGAAGCTGCCGATCGGCAACCATTGCCGGCTGATGTGCGAGCCGGGCCGCGCGCTGGTGGCGGAGGCGGAGTCCCTCATCGTGCGCGTCGATGCCCGCCGCGGCAACGAGCTGTTCATCAACGACGGCAGCTACGGCTCGCTGTTCGATGCCGCGCACCTGGACTTCACCTTCCCGGTCAAGCTCGTCAGCCAGCCGGTGGAGGCGGGCGAGGCGATGGCCGATTTCGTCGCTGTGGGGCCCGACCTGCGACACGATCGACCACATGAAGGGGTCCGTTCCGCCTGCCGGAGAAGATCAGGGAAGGCGACTACATCGAGTTCGGCAACACCGGCGCCTACGGCCGGGCGCTGGCCAGCCGGTTCAACGGCTACGGCGCCTTCGACGAGGCGATCCTGCTCGATGAGCCGATGCTGACGATGTACCCGGTGGAGGCCGGGCCAGCAGAGACTCGGCGCGAGCAGGTCCAGGCGTGAGCGCCGAGCTCGACTACCTGCCGGCCGAGGACAGTTTCCTCGAACCTGGAGCGCGCGGATGCCAGCCAATCCGGCGTCCGCGCGTGCCGTCGTCATCCCCTTCGGGCTCGAGGCCTCCGTCAGCTACGGCGGCGGCACGGTGGCGGGGCCGTCGGCGATCCTGGCGGCCAGCCACCAGCTCGAGCTCTACGACGAGGAGCTCGGGCGCGAGGCCTACCTCGACTACGGCGTGGCCGCCTTGCGCGAGCCGGCCATCGCAGCGGCCGATCGAGGCGGCGCTGGAGCAGCTCGCCGGCCTCGTCGAGACCGTGCTGGCGGCCGGCAAGTTCCCGTTCGTGCTCGGCGGAGAGCATTCGCTGACGCCGGGTGCCGTGCGGCCCGTTTGCGCAAGCGCCACCAGGACCTGGTGGTGCTGCAGTTCGATGCCCACGCCGACCTGCGCGACGGCTATCAGGGCGAGCGATTTCTCGCACGCCGCGGCCATGCGCCGGGTGCTCGACCATCCGGGCGTGTCGCTGGTGTCGGTCGGCATCCGCGCCCTCTCCAAGCCGGAAGCCGAGTTCTACGACGCCAACCGCGACCGCATAACCATCCACTGGGCCAAGGACCAGGCGCGCTGGGACATCGAGGAGATCGTGGCGCCGCTGGCCGGCCGGCCGGTCTACGTGACGTTCGACATCGATGCGCTCGATGCGGCGATCATGCCGGCGACGGGCACGCCGACGCCCGGCGGGCTCGGCTACTGGCAGGCGCTGGCCATCCTGCGGCGCGGCGTGCGCCGGCGGGCAACGTCGTCGGCGCCGATCTGGTGGAGTTCGCGCCGATCGAGGGCTTCCACGCCTACGACTACACGGCGGCGGCGCTAGCCTACAAGATGCATGTCGTACGCTCTGGCCGGGCGTCCGTAGGGCCCGATATGGCGACAGCCGCATTGCGCCGAACCAACGCTGGCACGGCGCAATACCGCTTCCGCTCATTGCGCCCTACGAGCGCGGGGCGCCGCGTCCGTCGCGCAGCCTGGTGGCCATCACCGAGATGGTGCGCTGGTAGACCTCGGCGCGGTTCCAATCCTTGAGGACGGCGTAGTTGGCCGAACCCGGCTCCCACGACTGGCCCGCCTGCCAGCCGTGGCCTTTGAGGAAGTTGGCGGTGGAGGCCAGGATGTCCGGCACGCTGCGGACGAGGTCGCGGCGGCCGTCGCCGTCGAAATCGACCGCGTACTTGACATAGGGCGTGGGCAGGAACTGGGTTTGCCCGATCTCGCCGGCCCAGCCGCCGCGCATCTCGGCTGGGCGTCATGTCGCCGCGCTGCACGATGCGGATGGCGTCGAGCAGCTGGCCGGTGAAGAACGGCGGAGCGGCGGCAGTCGTAGGCCAGCGTCGCCAGCGAGCGCACGATGGAGAAGCGGGCGCCGCGTGTCGGAGCCGTAGGCGGTCTCCAGGCCCCAGATGGCGATCAATGATCTCAGGCGGCACGCCGAAGCGCTTGCTCGCACGCGATCGAAGCGTGGCGGCGTGCGTGCGCATCAGGCTGTGGCCGCGGCGCGATGAGGGCGTTGTCGACGCGGCGGGCGTAGAACTCCTCGAAGCTCAGCTTGAAGGACTGCTGGCCGCGGTCGAGCCGGATGACGGTTGGATCGTAGGTGACGCCGTCGAGGCCGGACGACGATGGCGGAGGAGGAGATGCCCTGCGCGGCGGCCTTGGCCCTTGAAGCGGCTGCAGCCAGCCGTCGAAGCCGGCGCCGGTGTTGCCGCACTCCTGCGCCAGAGCGGCCACGGTCCGAGGGCCAGCAGCGAGCGCGAGCGCGGCAATCCTGGGTCCAGCGGCGCGGTCGCAAGTATGGCTAAGGATTGCATGGTTTCATGCCACGGCTCTGACGGTTATCGGCCTCGGCGCATACCCGCACGGCGTGGCATTTGCAACCCGACCGGACCGGCATTGGTCCTAGCGGCTCAGGCTGCGCATCAGGCCGCGCAGGGCCTCGGGATGGTTGTGCAGCCGCCAGCGGCCGAACAGGCCGGCTGCGACAATCAGCGCGCCGTTCATGGTCAGCGTCGCCGTGAGCCCGATGCGCTCGGCCAGCGTGCCCGCCAGCAGGCCGCCGATAGGCGCCGTGCCGGCAAACGACATGCTGTAGAGCGCGATCACGCGGCCCCGCCAGTGGTCGGGCACCGACTGCTGCAGGAGCGCGTTGGTGGCGTTGACGGCGATCAGAGCCGAGGCGCCCAGCGCCGCCAGCAGCAGCATCGACAGAGGTAGCAGCGCGCGACCAGGCGAAAGGCGAAGAGCACCAGCCCGACCGCGAGCGGCGCCGCGACACGAGCCGGATCTGGCGGCCGTAGCCCGGCTGCAGCGACAGGTAGGTGGCGGAGGCAAGCGCGCCGAGGCCGGCCGCGCTCATGAGCATCCCGACCGTCGACGACTGGCCGTCGAAGAAGTGCGCGACGATCGAGGGCATCAGCGGCACGTACGGGGTGGCGAACAGGCCGATGGCGACCACGGTCGGCAGCAGGTAGCGCACGGCCGGGAAACGACAGCAGCACGGACAGGTTGGCGCGGAAGCCCGCGGGCTGGACGCCAGTGGCGGCCGGGCGCGGACGCGCGCGGCAGGCGCATGGCGAGCAGCGCGCCGATGATGGCGGCGTAGCTCAGCGCGTTGAGAGACGAAGCACCAGGCCTCCGAGACGTAGACCAGCAGCACGCCGGCGATCGACGGGCCGATCATGCGGCCGAGGTTGAACACCATGGCGCTGACGCCGAGCGCGCTCGTGACCAGCGCGCGGTCCTCGACGATGTCCTTGATCAGGGTCTGGCGCACGCGGCATCTCGAAGGCGTTGGCGATGCCGATCAGCGCGGCGACGGCGAGGTAGGCGTTGATGTCTGTCGACGCCCGCGAGCCCCATGACGGCGAGCCAGCACGCGAGAGCGCGGCCAGCACCGAGTCGATGACGATCAGCGTCGGCAGGCGCGGCAGGCGGTCGGCGGCGATGCCCGCGACCGGTCCGAGCAGCAGATAGAAGATGTTGAGCAGGAAGCCGGTGAGGCCGAGCAGGAAGGTGGACTGGGTGAGGCGGAACACCAGCCAGGCCAGCGCGACCTGCTGAATCCAGCCGCCGATCACCGATACCAGATGGCCCGCCGTGTAGAGGCGAAAGCGCCGCTTGGTCAGCGCCGGCGGCAGCCACAGATGCCAGTCCGCCACCCGCGTCTCTCCCTGCCAGACGGGCGAGCGAAGCTACTGCGGGGCGGGTCGAGCGGGCAAGGCGGAGGACCGGGCGCAGAGCCGCCGTGGACGGCGTTGACACCGCGAGGGGAAATTCTGACAGTCGCGTCCGGCGTCGGCCGACCGCGTATGGGTGAGAGTCTTGCGAACATCATCGGCCTCCTGATCGGCCTGGCGGTCGTGTGGCTGCTGCTGCCGCGCTGTCGGCAGCAGCGCTCGCGCTTGCGCCACGGTTTGCGGGGCCGGGCATTGCGGTGCGCGACAGCTGCGTGCCTGGGCGAGCGTGACGCGTTCTGGCGGCGATCGAGCAGCAGGCTTCGGCACCGCCCACGGCCCCGCCTCCTAGCGCAGCTGCTCGAGCCGCGCGACGCGCCGACTGCGCGAGCCGCTGAGCGCGCGCCTGCACCGGCTGGAGAGCGTATTATGCGCCCGCCGTCAGTACCTGCGCATGCACCCGCGAGGCTCGCCGAGCAGCGCGCATTCCGCGAGGCCGTGGAGCTGCTGATGCCCGACACGCGTGCCGCTGGACACCGTGCTGCAATACGCGCTGGGCGCGAACTGGGCGCTCGCCTGCGCCGCCTTCGCCGCGCTGCAAGGAGCGGCGGGACGGCGAGCAGGCGCATGGAGCAGGTCGTGGCGCATTTCGACAAGCTCTACCCCTGGCCGATGCACTTCGCGCTCGAGTATTTCTCAGCAGCCGAGCAACCGCGCCCGGCGGTCGGCGCGCCGCTTGCCGGCGCCAAGGACTGGTGGTGCGAGAACCCCGTCATCCCGATGCTGTTTCGCGACTACTTCGCGCGAGCGCGAGACGGCTGGGCGATGCGCCCGTGTTCGGGCGTCGCGGTGCCGCCGGTGGCGGCATCCGCGCCGTGAAGGCGCTTTCTCGAGCGTGTGCGCCACCCTTACGCGACCGCGCTGATCGACGATCTGCAGCGGCTGCAGCAGACCGACCATCGACCGCGCATTCCTGACCTCGTTCGGGCGCTTCTGGAAGAGGCGAAGGACCTCGACACGCTCGTCGAGCCCGAGCCCTGGCGCGAAGGTGCTGGAGGCCGCGGAGGCCGCCTCGCTGGAGGCACCGGCGCGCGTCGCTGCTGGCGAGCGGCGAGCACCAGGGTCGGCAAGACCGTCGTTCCTGCGGCTGCTGGCCAAGCGCCTGGAGCGCGACGGCTGGATCGTGTTCGAGGCCAGCGGCGCCGACCTGATGGCGGGCCAGCAGTGGTTCGGCCAGCTCGAGGGCCGCATCCAGCGCGCCATCGAGGAGCTGGCGGTCTCCAAGAAGGTCATCTGGTACGTCCCCGACATCCTGCAGATCGCGCTGTCGGGCACGCACCAGGGCCAGGCGGCCAGCATCCTCGATCAGATCCTGCCGGCGATCACCGCGGGGCGGCTGGTGGTCTGGACGGAGGCCTCGCCGGCGAGCACGGCGCGGCTGATGCGCCTGCGGCCGGCGCTTGCGCAGCGCTGCTCGAGGTGGTCCGGCTGGAGCCGCTGTCGCAGGAGGAGACGCGCGAGCTGGCGCTGGCGCTGCTGCCGGCGTGGTCGCACGGCGGCCGAGCTGCCGATCGATCCGGCCTGCGTCGACACCGCGCTCGACGTCCGCGCGCCAGTACCTGAGCGCCGGCCAGCCTGCCGGGGCCGGTGCTCGATCTCATCAAGCTGACGGTCGCTCGCGCCGCCAAGGACGGCAGCGAGCGCGTCGATCCGCACGGCGTGATCCTGACGCTGTCGCAGCTGACGGGCCTGCCGGTCTCGATCCTCGACAACAACGAGCGCGTCGACCTCGCCGCCATTCGCACCTACTTCTCGCGCGCGCGTGATCGGCCAGGACGAGGCGGTGGGCGCCGTCGTCGACCGCATCGCCATGCTCAAGGCCGGGCTCAACGATCCGGGCAAGCCGATCGGCGTGTTCCTGTTCGCGGGGCCGACCGGGCACGGGCAAGACCGAGCTCGCCAAGACGGCGGCGGAGTTCCTGTTCGGCTCGGCCGACCGCCTGATCCGTCTCGACATGAGCGAGCTGCAGACGCCGGAGTCGACGGTCAAGATCCTGGGCAGCAGCGAGACGCCGCGGCGACGCGGACTCGCTCATCGCCGCGTGCGCAAGCAACCGTTCTCGGTGGTGCTGCTCGACGAGTTCGAGAAGGCGCACGCCCACGTGTGGGACCTGTTCCTGCAGGTGTTCGACGACGGGCGGCTCACGGACACGCTGGGGCACGTCGCCGACTTCCGCCACTGCCTGATCATCCTGACGACCAACCTCGGCGCCACCGGCCATCGCGATTCCGGGCTCGGCTTCGCGCCGACGGCCGAGGCCTATACCGGCGATCACGTGCTGCGGGCGATCGGCCAGACCTTCCGCCCCGAGTTCCAGAACCGGCTCGACAAGGTGATCGTGTTCCATCCGCTGACGCCGCGACCTGATGCGCGGCATCCTTGACAAGGAGCTCGGCCGCGTGCTCGAGCGGCGGGGGCTCAAGGACCGCGAGTGGGCGGTGGAATGGGAGGCCTCGGCGCAGGAGTTCCTGCTCGAGAAGGGCTTCTCGCCGGAGATGGGCGCGCGGCCGCTGAAGCGGGCCATCGAGCAGTACGTGATCGCGCCGCTGGCGGCGACCATCGTCGAGAAGCGGTTTCCCGAGGGCGACCAGTTCGTGTTCATCCGCAGCGACGGGCGGGCGATCCAGGCCGAGTTCGTCGATCCCGACGGCGAGGCTCCGGCGAGCGCGCAAGCGTTCGGAGCGACCGCCGGGGCTGCCGACCATGATCCTGGCGCCCGGACGGCACGGCAGCCGAGGCGGTAGGCCCTGGAGGCGAGTACGCCGGCATCGCCGAGGCGCTGGCCTCCGCGGAGTGGGAGGAGCTCAAGTCATCCGCTGTCGCAGGACATGTCGGCGTCCGGCTTCTGGTCGCGCCCGGACCGGCACGAGACCCTGGCGCGGCTTCGCGCTGATGGACCGGGTGCAGGCGGCGATGCGCACGGCTGAGGCCTTGCGGGCGCGGCTCGCCAAGGGAACGGAACGCTCGGGCCGCGTCGTCGCGCGAGCTGGTAGGCCGGCTCGCGCTTGCAGCTGCACCTGCTCAAGGAAGGGCATGCGCGACGTGCACGAGAAGAGCCCCGATCGAGGTCGCGCTGCAGGTGGAGCCGGCGCTGGAGCGCGGGCGAACGGGAGGCGACGCGGCATGGTGTGCGCGCGTGCTCGACATGTACCGCGGCTGGGCCCGCAACCGGCACATGCAGCTGTCGGAGCTTGCCGGGCGCGGCGCGGGCGGCCTGCCGCTGCTCGTCGATCAGCGGCTTTGGTGCGCACCGCCTGCTGGCCCAGGAAGCCGGGCTGCACGTGCTGGAGGCGCGACGAGGACAAGGGCCGCGGCCGGGCCACGGCCCGCGTGCGGCTCGCGGTGGCGCCGCTCGGGGACCTGCCGGCGGCAAGGCTGCGCGCCGCGCTGCTCGACGCGCTGCAGGCAAGCGCGCCGCCGCATGCGGTGGTGCGGCGCTATCGCGTTCGACCCCGCCCCGCTGGTGCGCAACATGAACGGGGCCTGGCGCACGCGGCCGGCTCGACGCGGTGCTGGGCGGCGATTTCGATCTGATCGCGGCGCGAGCCTCGGTGAGGGCGATTGAGCGGCCGGCCCGTCGGCGCGGGGCTTTTGCTTGAATCCCGCCAGAGCCTGTGGCAATGGGTGCGGCTTCGGGCGATTAGCTCAGCGGTAGAGCACACCCTTCACACGGGTGGGGTCGTAGGTTCGATCCCTACATCGCCCACCATCTCCGTAGTGCTTCACTTTGCTTGCCAGATACCCCACATATTGGGCGAGCCCAACTGTCGCCGGCGTTCGCCAAGACTGACACCTCCTGCCAGCAATTGCGCCTGCTGAAGCCGCTTTGACCGGAGCCTGTGCAGGCGGCGCTGGCTTGCGTTGCCGGTCCTCCCCGTTTCCGCTAGACCCCCCTCATGAGCAAGTCCAAAAAGCTTGGACCCATCGAAGCCCACAAGGCCCAGCCGGGCGGGGAAGCCCACAGAATCTATCCACGTGCGCGGGGCGCGTGAGCACAACCTCAAGAACGTGGACCTCGAGATCCCGCGCGACGCGCTGATCGTGTTCACGGGGCTGTCGGGCTCGGGCAAGTCGAGCCTTGCGTTCGATACGATCTATGCCGAGGGCCAGCGGCGCTACGTCGAGAGCCTGTCGGCCTACGCGCGCCAGTTCCTGGAGATGATGCAGAAGCCCGATGTCGACCACATCGACGGGCTGTCGCCGGCCATCTCCATCGAGCAGAAGACGACATCCAAGAACCCGCGCTCCACCGTCGGCACGGTCACGGAAATCTACGACTACCTGCGCCTGCTGTTCGCCCGGGTCGGCGTGCCCTATTCGCCGGCCACCGGGCTGCCGATCGAGAGCCAGACCGTGCAGCAGATGGTGGACCGGGTGCTGGCGCTGCCGGAGGGCACGCGGCTCTACCTGCTGGCCCCGATCGTGCGCGGCCGCAAGGGCGAGTACCGCAAGGAGCTGGCCGAGCTGCAGAAGAAGGGCTTCCAGCGCGTCAAGGTCAACGGCCAGTTCTATGAGATCGCCGAGGCGCCCAAGCTCGACAAGAAATACAAGCACGATATCGACGTGGTGGTGGATCGGCTGGTCCTGCCGAAGGCGGGCAATGAAAAAGCGCGCGCCGATATCGCCACGCGGCTCGCCGACAGCTTCGAGACGGCGCTGGAGCTGGCGGATGGCATTGCGATTGCGGAGTTCGCGGACAAGCCGCTCGCTTCTTCCGGCAAGATCGCCGCCCGCGCCAAGAACGCGACCGGTTCCCCTCCCCCTCGTGGGGAGGGGTTAGGGGTGGGGGGAAGCCCAACCTCTGATGTTCTGGAATCCCCCCTCCCCCAACCCTCCCCCACGAGGGGGGAGGGAGTCCGCGCCGAGCGCGAGGAGAGGGAGCAGGCCGGCATCCTCAAGAACAAGAACGAGACGCACGAGCGCATCACCTTCTCGGCGCGCTTCGCCTGCCCCGTGTCCGGCTTCACCATCGAGGAGATCGAGCCGCGCCTGTTCTCGTTCAATGCGCCGGCCGGTGCGTGCCCCAAGTGCGACGGTCTCGGCACCGAGATGCGCTTCGAGGCCGAGCTGGTGGTGCCGGACCACACGCTGAGCCTGAAACAGGGCGCGGTCTATCCCTGGGCAAAGACCGGCAGCACCTCGCCCTACTACGAGCAGACGCTCGACGCGCTGGCCAAGCACTTCAAGGTGTCGATGACGGCGCCGTGGGCCAAGCTGCCGAAGAAGGTGCAGGACGCCATCCTGTTCGGCACCGGCGAGGAGGAGGTGGAGTTCACCTACGAGGACGGCGTCCGCAAGTACAAGAACACCAAGGCGTTCGAGGGCGTGATCGGCAACATCGAGCGCCGCTTCCGCGAGACCGACAGCGACTGGGTGAAGGAGGAGCTCTCCCGCTACCAGGACGCCCACCCGTGCGATGCGTGCGGCGGCTATCGCCTCAAGCCGCAGGCGCTGGCGGTGAAGATCGACGCACTCCACATCGGCCAGGTGACGGACTTCTCCATCCGCGCCGCCAACGAGTGGTTCGCCGAGCTGCCGAAGAAGCTAACAGCCAAGCAGAACGAGATCGCCACCCGCATCCTCAAGGAGATCCGCGAGCGGCTGCAGTTCTTGGTCGATGTGGGGCTCGACTATCTCACCCTGTCGCGCGCGGCGGGCACGCTGTCGGGCGGGGAGAGCCAGCGCATCCGGCTTGCCTCGCAGATCGGCTCGGGTCTGACCGGTGTGCTCTATGTGCTGGACGAGCCCTCCATCGGCCTGCATCAGCGCGACAACGCCCGCCTGCTGGAAACGCTCAAGCACCTGCGCGACATCGGCAATACGGTGATCGTGGTGGAGCACGACGAGGACGCCATCCTCACCGCCGACCACGTGGTGGACATCGGCCCGGGCGCCGG
Organism: uncultured Alphaproteobacteria bacterium; assembly: GCA_963724565.1. Lineage (GTDB taxonomy): Bacteria > Pseudomonadota > Alphaproteobacteria > Rhizobiales > Hyphomicrobiaceae > AWTP1-13. Next base: position 2,239 of record CAVRVK010000015.1, on the reverse strand, counting down.
CATCCACGGCGGCAACATCGTCGCCCAGGGCACGCCCGACGACATCATGGCGAGCTCGGAGAGCATCACCGGGCAGTACCTCACCGGCGTGCGGCAGATCCCCATGCCGAGGCGGCGGCGGCAGCGCAACGGCAAGTCGCTGAAGGTGATCGGCGCGCGCGAGAACAACCTGAAGAACGTCACGGCCGAGATCCCGCTGGGGCTGCTCACGGCCATCACCGGCGTGTCGGGCGGCGGCAAGTCCACCCTGCTGATCGATACGCTCTACAAGGCGGTGGCGCGCCGGCTCAACAACGCGCGCGAGCACCCGGGCGCGCACGACCGGATCGAGGGGCTGGAGCACCTCGACAAGGTCATCGACATCGACCAGTCGCCGATCGGCCGCACGCCGCGCAGCAACCCCGCCACCTACACTGGCGCCTTCACGCCGATCCGCGAGTGGTTCGCCGGCCTGCCGGAGGCCAAGGCGCGCGGCTACCAGCCGGGCCGCTTCTCGTTCAACGTCAAGGGCGGGCGCTGCGAGGCCTGCCAGGGCGACGGCGTCATCAAGATCGAGATGCACTTTTTGCCGGACGTGTACGTCACCTGCGACGTCTGCAAGGGCAAGCGCTACAACCGCGAGACGCTCGAAGTAAAGTTCAGGGACAAGTCGGTGGCCGACGTGCTGGACATGACGGTGGAGGAGGGCGCGGAGTTCTTCAAGGCGGTGCCCTCGATCCGCGACAAGCTGGAGACCTTGGCGCGCGTGGGGCTCGGCTACATCCACATCGGCCAGCAGGCCACCACCCTGTCGGGCGGCGAGGCGCAGCGCATCAAGCTCGCCAAGGAGCTGTCACGCCGCGCCACGGGCCGCACGCTCTACATCCTCGACGAGCCGACCACGGGCCTGCATTTCCATGATGTAGCGAAACTGCTCGAGGTGCTGCACGAGCTGGCGGATGCCGGCAACACGGTGGTGGTGATCGAGCACAACCTGGAGGTCATCAAGACCGCCGACTGGATCATCGACATGGGGCCCGAGGGCGGCGACGGCGGCGGCCGCATTGTCGCCGAGGGCACGCCGGAGGACGTGGCCAAGGTGAAGGAGAGCTATACGGGTCAGTATCTGCGCGACCTGCTGGGGCGGCGCAGCGCCAACGGGCGGGGGAAGCGGCAGGCGGCGGAGTGAAACACGCCCTTACCAGGAAGGAACTCCTTGAGCGCTACGTTCGTGCGGCGTGGATACTGAAGGTTCGCCTCATCAGCGCTCGGCGTCAGCTTTGGGCGGACCAAGCTTCGTTGATCCACCTTGAGTCAGCGCTTCTGCAGATGCGCAAGGTATGTGAGGGCATCGCCCAGATGTGCGTGATCGCGTCGGAGGTTGAGACCGAAACACATGACCGCAGCTCCGCAAGGACTACAAAGTTGGCGCAGTCTTTAAACTCCTTAACAAAAGAAAATCACTCTATTTTCCGGGACGCGCCCGTTTGACCAAGCGGGACGGCACCAAAGGACCCGGCCGTCTGGGACCTGTCAACCACTGCACCTACTCAGGACGACATCGACCGCGTGTCCAAGATACATGCGCGCTGCGGTACGGCGCTTCACGAATTTCATCCGTTTACCGACTGGCCGTCGTCTTCCGAGGCGCGAGACAGCACCTCGCTGTAAACCTCAACGCTGTCCGCGGTGATCATCAATGGCTGTGGAACAGATTTTGGGAACACGCGATCACACTAAGAAGCAGTCTCATTCTTCGTGAGCCTTGGTGACTGCACGCAAGCTTCACGGCCCTTCGTGATCAAAGAGAATGGCCTTGTCGAAGGCGACCTTACCATAGAGTTTGATGCCGACTACCTAGCCGACTTTAGTGGTACGCTGGTTTGGATTGATCCGCCGGCGCGGCAACCGACGTCATGCTGATCGACAATAATCGTTCCTGTGATGGCACCGCGTACCTTAAGCTTACGGAGTAAGCGGGGTGATAGATCCTCGGGACACTCCCAAACATGACCGAGCATGACATGTGAAGCCGCTCGCCACGCACTCAACTGTCATCCTCGGACTTGGTCCGAGGATCCAGCGCTCCGCGGGGGACAAGGACTGGAACAGGCGCAACACCGGGCAGCGTTGGATACAGGTCAACCCAGTGCGGGTTGGTGCGCTCGATGAGGTTGATCTTCCACTCGCGGTTATAGTGCTTGAGCGTTTTCTCGCGCTGGATTGCGTCGCGGACGTCGGCGAACTCCTCGTACCAGAA
>CAVRVK010000014.1:0-200685 GCA_963724565.1 uncultured Alphaproteobacteria bacterium | reverse complement strand
CTCCTGTCTCCGGCTCATCGATCTCGACCTGATCAATCAGTTCCTTGTTGGAGTTCCTCCAAGACCCAATCGGCGATGACGGGGTTGATGTAACCCGCCTTCTTCGCCTCTTTGATCGCTTCGATCAGTGCCCGAATTTTTACGAGATCACGGTGGGTGGATTTCATTCACGACCTCCGTTGGCGAAAAGCACAAATAGCGGCGGTAGCACATGACGGCTGGCACGCATCGACGGCTCGATCGCGCGCCGGCGTGCACAATTTCCTTATTCTTCGACGGCTTCGTAGGTAGCCTCGAAGATATGCGGTTTGCATGGGTAAATTTCACCCGTAGCGTCCCTGATGATCCAGTCGCCGAGCGCCGCGTACCTCACGCCCGCAAGTGTCGGAACCACTAGCTCGCGCTCGGTCGTGATCTGATAGCCACCAACTCGAACCCAATCTGGGCGCGCGTCAGCCGCTGCTGTGCCGTCCCACTGCCATGCCTCAATCTCTGTCGGCTTCTTACGAAACTTGGCCATCAATCGGTTCCGACAATCCCCGCTCCGCAAGTCGCACGAGCTTCCTTACCCCCAATTCCGGACAACCTGCTGTGCAACGCGGCCTGCTATGTGATTGAATTCATCACCCTGCGTCCCAAGGACGCTCTCGCGCAAGCTCGAGCGCGACAAAAAGGCGAGCCTGATGCCTGGGAGCAATCAGAGCGGTGGAGGCCGCAAAGGCGGCGGGCCGTGGGGCCCGGGGCCTTCGGGAGGATCGCAAAACAAGTCCGATCTCGAAGAAATCCTGAAGCGCGGTCAGGACAAACTCAAGCAGGTGATGCCTGGGGGCACAGGCATACCCGGCCCGGTTGTTTTGCTGCTGGCGGCGGTCCTAGCCGCCGTCGTTGCTTTCTACGCCTTCACCTTCCACGTGAATCCGGACGAACTGGGCGTCGTCATGCGCTTCGGCAAAGTCACCCGCCAGGAGCCGCCCGGCCTGCACTTCCGCATGCCCTATCCGATCGATGAGGTGCGCCTGCCGAAAGTGACCCAGCAGAACATCATCGAGATCGGCATGCGCTACGAGCGGGGCGACACGCAACGTCGCCGGCAGTGTGAGCTCGGTGCGGGAGGAGAGCCTGATGCTGACCGCCGACGAGAACATCGTCGAAATCTACTTCGTCGTCTTTTGGCGCATCCAGGATCCGCTGAAATACCTCTTCAATATCCAGAACCCCGAAGGCACCGTGAAGGCCGTCGCCGAGAGCGCCATGCGCGAGGTCGTCGGCCAGTCAAATATCCAGCCGATCCTGACGGGCGCGCGCCAGAAGACCGAGCAGGCAGTGCAGAAGCTCATGCAGGGCGTGCTCGACAAGTATGGCTCCGGCATCCGCGTCGATCAGGTGCAGCTGCAAAAAATTGACCCGCCGACTCAGGTCATCGACGCGTTTCGCGACGTGCAAGCGGCGGCCGCCGACAAGGAGAAGCTGCAGAACGACGCATTCACCTACGCCAGCCGCATCGTTCCCGAGGCCCGCGGCGAAGCCGAGCGCATCCTGCAGGGCGCCAAAGGCTATCAGCTGCAGACGGTCGCTGAAGCGATCGGGCAAACGGCGCGCTTCCTGAAGGTCCAGGAGGAATACAAGAAGGCGCCCGACGTGACGCGCACGCGCATGTACCTGGAGACCATGGAGCGCGTACTCGGCAGCGCCGACAAGATCATCATCGACAGCAAGAGCGGTCGGGGCGTCGTGCCGTTCCTATCGCTCGACCAGCCGCACAAGCGCAAAGACGGGGCAACTGATCCCCTGTTCGCAACCGTCGTCGGATGACAGCAACGCCCGAGTGGCCTCGGTGTTTTCGGACGGAGCGTGGAGCTCTCTCGGACTTACCGTCGCGCAAATACATAAGGTTGGGCGGCCGACCGCTTGGCCTCGGCGACCCAATGCGTATTCCCGTGCGTCTCGCGCTTAGTAGTCCATCCCTCCCAACCTATCAGGAAGCTATGATGCCGCTTTCGCGAAGGCGCGCCAACAGCAGAAAGATGGGCGCTCCGAGCGTCGTCAAATAGTCGCCTTGAATCCGGTCGAACAGTTGAAGCCCAACGCCGTCGAGCTGATAAGCGCCTGGCAAATCGCAGACTTGCGGGCCGGTAGCAGCAAGGTAGCGACCGACGAATTGGGCCGAGAACGACCTCATCGTCAGCTGAGCCGTCTCTACGTGGGTCCAGGTGATGTTGCCGTCCTCGGCTAGCGCGACTGCCGAGTGAAGCTGATGCGTCTTGCCACGAAGTTCGAACAATCTGTCGCGGGCAGCGTCAACGGTCGTTGGCTTTTCCAATACCTTTCCGTCGAGCGAAATGACTTGATGGGCACCAATAATCAGCGCTCCAGGAACATGCGCATTTGCCTCCTCGATCCTTCTCCGTGCAAGCAGCTCAGCTACATCGGCGGGATTTGTCTCCCCTAGAGTCTCAAGTAGCGCTTGATTTGGTGTGTTCTCCTCAAGGTTCAGCGACAAGACACGAAATGCAAGCCCGGACGCCGCAAGTAACCGTCGCAGGCTCCCCGTCTCGGATGCGAGAACCAGATCTTTTTTGATCGATCCCTCGATCAGACTTGCACCACTATCAATCATAGCTGCGCGCTCCCACGCCCGAGGGGGGACAGCATAATCTGTCACTCACGCTCCCTGTTGTCATCCTTGTGCTTGTGAAGGAACGGGCGATCTGTTCCTTCAGTAGCGCGATCTGGCGTGGTTCGACGCCGGCAGATGGAATGCTCGAAGAGCTCCCTCTGAGCATGGGTCGGCAAATCGTTCCACTGCAAGAGCACCGCCGCCCAGCAGTTCGGCGCAGCTTTCATGATTTGGAGACCAATGTCCGCCATCAGTGACGTTCGATTTTCCGGCAATGCGCGCGAGCGCTTAGTGCCGGGCGTCGATCTCGCGCTGCGCAGGAGTAGCCAAAGACATCTCATGACAGTGCAAGCCGTCCCTCAGTCTCCCACCTGGCAAGGGCAGCGGTGTGAGGCAGGTGAAGTGCCGGGCCAGGCACCTGGTGCACTCAGTTGTCCGTCAGCCCTTGAGCTGACTACTTCGAACCGCATCTGCCACCAGGCGGCCCAAGCCTTGTGCTTGTGAGGGGGTAGGCGCCATCCGCAGCTGCGCGTGGATCTGAGGAAAATCCTTGGCCTTGGCCGTTCGTGCTATTGAGTGCCATTTGGCGGCCCGTGTGCACCCTAGCCGGCTCTCGTTCGGTTCGGCAGACTCGGAAAGTGCTCATTCGCTTGCAACAAGCCACCAGGTAACCATCAGCCCGCGCTGACCCGCCAAATGCGCCTGTCTGGTTAACAGAGTGAGCAATTTTGCTTACGAGCAGCTAGACTGAGGAGCTAGGCTACATAGTGGTGTCACCGCGTTCATCGTCAACAGTACGCACATTTTCTACGCCTTCGTTTGCACGCGAATTGCGCCCTACAGACAACACAATGGACTCGCCATGAGCGTGATCGTCTACATTCTCGGCGGTGCCGTACTCGTTTATCTCTTGATCTCGCTGCGCGTGCTACGCCAGTACGAACGTGGCGTCGTATTTCTTCTCGGCAAGTTCACGGGTGTGCGCGGGCCGGGCCTCACGCTTATCTTCGTTCCGATCCAACAAATGGTGCGCGTATCCTTGCGCACCGTCACGATGCAAATCCCCTCGCAAAAAATCATTACGAAGGACAATGTCTCAATCGACATCGCCGCGGTAGCTTACTATCACATTTCTGATCCCGAAAAAGCAGTCATCGTAATTGAGAACGTTTATGATGCCATTAATCAGATTAGCCAGACCACAGTTCGCAATGTGGTCGGACGGTTCAGCCTCGATCAGCTCCTGTCAGATACCGCAAGCATCAACGAGCAGATCAAGAACGTTATCGACCGGCACACAGAGCCGTGGGGCACCCAGGTAACGGCAGTGGAGATCAAGGACATTGTCCTCCCCGACAACATGCAGCGCGCAATGGCCAAAGAAGCCGAGGCCGAGCGCGAGCGACGCGCCAAGATCGTCGCCGCCGAAGGGGAATTTCAAGCCGCGGTTAAGCTCGGCGAAGCAGCCGACATCATCACACAGCATCCCGTGGCACTTCAGCTCCGGACGCTCCAGACGATGGCTGAAATCTCGATCGAGAAGAACTCGACCATCATCTTCCCTGCGCAATTTATGACGACCGTGCAGGAAGCAATCGCTTTGTTGTCAAAAGAGTCACCACCAAAATAGCCTCGTTCCCTGCCCTTTGGACGGCACGTACCCCGCAGTCAAAGCGTCAGGAAGCATGGCCGGGGGGAGCCATATTCGGCGTGCGCCGTGTCGGGGAGGCGAATGTTGCCGAGGCTGATCATCAGCTATTCCTTCAATAGTCCTACGGATCGCAACGTCGTCGCGATGATCCTGCGGGCATCAACTGTGCTTGCGTTAGGAAACCCAGGCGATTCGCCCAACAAGCCCGCAGCTTTCAACGCTGCTGTAATGATGACCGTTGGATCGTCGACCCCCGCGGCCGCGCGACCATCCCTTTCCCTCCCCGTTTGAAGACCACGAGAGCTGACTTGCTCCCTGGTGGTCACGCTTTCTCGCGCTACCAGCAACGGCTCAACGGCTTGCGGCATTGTTGGGACTAGATCTGCCCGTGCGTGATCTGCACCTTTGACTGTGAAGGCTGTTGGTTTGTCGGCAACGCCCCAGAATCTAACGATATGGTGGCTCGAAGAAACGCCGACGTCAAAATGAAAGGGCCCGGCGTTTCCGCAGGATTCAGAACCTCCATTCGACGCGAGCGGGACTCCGTGACCCATGCCCGCTATGGTGATGGCCTCGATCACATCATCGTCCGCCTCAGTGCGCCAAACGCGTCGCGAATGGCCACCGATCTCATGCTCAATGCGAGGACGAACGGACACTCCATGAGTGTCGATCCATTGCTTGAGAACAGCCTCCATGTTTCCTGGATTAACGATCGCGTCCGAGCTCCCATGCCATATGGAGACTTTTGGCCACGGTCCGCGGTGTGTAGAAGCGGATCGGATCAGGTCACCCCATTGTTGAGGGGAATGGTCGCGGCTGCGTGCCATCGTTTCGAACGCACCCTGAACGTTCGTGGCGCAACCGTACGGCAGGCCCGCGATAATGGCTCCACCTGCGAATATTTCGGGGTACGACGCTAACATCGCGGAGGCCATTGCCCCACCCGCCGACAACCCAACCACGAATATGCGCCTCCGATCGATGCCATGGTCTTTGGTCACTCTCTCTATCATCTGGCGGATAGAGAACGCCTCACCGCGATCGCGCTGCGCGTCGGATGGAAGAAACCAGTTGAAGCAATTGTTGGGATTGTTTGAGTGTTGCTGCTCTGGGAACAGCACCGCAAATCCATAAGTGTCAGCCAACGTCGACCAGCCGGAGCCGTGGTCGTAAACAGCAGCACTTTGGGTGCAGCCGTGCAGAGCCACAACAAGAGCAGGACCTTCGTCTAGCTTTGGCGGCACGTACGTGAACATGCGCAAGTTGCCAGGATTGCTGCCGAAGTCGTCAACCTCGCGCAGGCGCGTGGTTCCGACAGGAGGCGGACGCCAAGGTCTGCCGCGCTTTTCCGCGGATGAGAGAAGCCGTTCGAAGCGTTCCCGGAGCGTGGCGAGGTTGGCGAAAGTCTCTTTCAAACCCTTCATGAAGCCCCCTTTGCCGGCGGAACGAGAGCTCATCGCTCCCCACTCGGGGCATTTAATGCTGCATTGCAGCATTACAAGGGCGCGCCCAACCTGCGCGACACACGCCGGCAGCTACCGGACAACGTGAACTGCGGACGCGCTGAGGACCGTACCACCTGCTGGGGTCTGGCCGCTGAAGTGATCGTTATTAGCGGGAACTCGGTCGTGACTGTCTGCGGTCGGGAGGCTGTGTTGAAGGCCGGCTGCGTCAACATCGTCGCCTCGCGACGACGGTTCACGGTTTGCTGCAATGATGAGGGCAGTGGCCGCTAAAGCCGCACAGATCAGCATTTTTGTCGCAGCGGAGCCGGTCATCTCACGAACGCCATGGGCCTTCTCGGCTAACGGCATCTTGGAACTGCTACGGCGCGGCAAGAGCTCAATCAGGCGATCAGCAATTGTCTTCGAATCCGCCTGTGTCCATCGTCCGCCCGGTAATTGCACAATCAACGCGGCCAATCTCTGCGCGGCACTAAACTTCGGAAGCTCGGATAGTTCAGCTGCCTCCTCCCAAGGATCAATGTCCAGTCGCGCTAGCGCTGAAAGGACGCTGAGGGGCATTTCATTTCTGTCCGCGGCGATGGGCGCGTAGAGAAAGTCGTCGAACTCGGGTCTAAAGAAAGAAACCGAAACAGCGGGCGTCACTATGATACCCCTCGATCGCGCCAGCCCGCCCCATCCGCAGCCACGCTCCACAAGGTTAGTGCATTCTTCTCGTGCATGATGTGGCCCTTTACTCGGTCACTAAAGAAGAAAACATTCTTCTTCAGCCTTCGGATCAGCGAAGCAAGGTAACCAATGTCAGGAAGGCAAAAACGCATCCCGTGAGGACGAAATAGAAAGCTGTTACGAGCCGCTCCGCGTCCGCCTCATTCATGAACCGCGACAGGAAGATGGTCATCGAGTTCCTCTCCACTGTTCGGCGTGCTTCCCTGCAAGATTGGCTTGGTCGCAAAAAGAAGACGCAATGGCTTCGACTGGAAGCCGCAGATCTGATCGCCCCCGGCATTTGCCGAGGGCGACCTCGTGGCAGCTACGCATGACTAGAGCTGCCGCCCTTTCGCGAACGCATCGACATCGCGTTGCGCCTGGGGTTTGTCGAGCTGGTATTTCGCTTGGACCTTAGCCACCAGGTCGTCCTTGTCCTTGAGGGCGGTGATCTCCTGGGCGCTGAACTTGCCCCACTTCTGCTGGATTTCGCCTCTCATTCCGGTGGGCGAGTACTAGTGGCTTGTTGAATTCCGGCTGTGTGATGTTGGACATTCCGCATCTCCTAAACTATCAGATTGCAAAAGCAATTTGAATGCTCATCACTCAAATCACCATAGACATATAGTTATTTGTTGGCCGAAAACAAGCATTGTAGAAACAATTATTCAACAACCTCAATTGCAGTATAGGTGTACATTAGATTTATATTCTAGATCATCTCCATGTACCGCCACGAGTAGAATGGAAATTCTTATGTACAATTATTGTAGTCCCAAGAAATATTCCGCTTGCTATAGTGCATCGGTTGCATCTAGCGAGCAACAGACCGGCCGGGTTGCTTGTAGGGACGCACAACGCAGCGCACGTTGCTCCGCCTTCGTCCCTAGGTCCGGGCGGCGGCATTGCGGTTCACGGTAACGTGATGCGGCATTGCACAAATTGGTGTTGCAATGCACAATAATCAGCACTATGTGCATGCTAGCGTATGACGCCAACCCCCCGCCACTTCAAGGACGACAACCATGACCCGCCAAGTCGCAAACCAAGCATTCAGTCAGGCAGAGCAGTTCCTCAAGGACGCTCGCCTTCCGGACAACGTCCAAGCTATCGCCCAGGAGAGCGTTGCCAAGACGCACGAATTCTACACGAAGAGCGCCGCAACGGCGCAGGAGAGTGCAAAAGTTCTGACCGAAGTGGCAGAGACCGCTTGGGGAAGCACGAAAATGCTGAACGAGAAGCTGGTCCAGAATCTGACGGCCAACATCGACGCATCATTCACCGCTGCTCGTGCGATCGCAAAAGCACAGTCGCTACCAGAAGCATTGAAACTGCACGCTGAGTTCTTCCAGAAACTTGCTGCTCAAACGACCGAGCAGACGAAAGAGTTCTTCGATCTTTCCACACGCGCGACTCAGCACGTGTTCGAGCAGGTGCAGGCAGCTGCGGCGAAGGCAATGAAGCCAGCCGCCTGAGCCCCAGAAGCTTAGATTGCCGCCGACTTCGTTGCCCCGCGTCCACAAGGATTGCGGGGCACTTCCATTCTTCACACCCGAACCGCCAACGGCGCCGCGCAAACGATCGGCTGGCCGACCCTGGGATCCGGTGCGCCGCCTCGTCGAGTCGCTCACATCTCCATCAATCCGTAGACGCATCTTCTTGCGCCGCATGAGTCAGGAATTGACACGACCACCCGTGGGCAAGCGGCGCTCAAGACGTCTGCTTGTCGGGGCTCGGCGACCGTGCAATGGCGTCCAGCCCAACGTCGCTAGTGGAGCCTATGCGGGTCCCACAAAATACCGTCAAGACCTTCGGTCTCGACTGAACGCAAGAACTCGGCATGCGCCGCGTCGTCGGTGTCAAATTCGTCATCCCAAACAATCGACGTGCCGCCCTCATCGACGACTTCAAGCTTCCATTTTGTATGCTCAAGGCGATAGATACAAACCTCTACCGTGATCCCGTTACGGGTGAACCGGCCGTTGTGTTTCGAGTTTATTAGCTTGGGATCGGACATGACCTACCTCGCCGCGATCCATGCCGTTCGCCCAAAGCTGGGCGCAGCGCCACTATTTGAATTTCGCTGTGACCGCCTCACACCATATTTCTCCAACTCGACCGGTGAGCCCACAGAGAGCCCAGAACATATCAAGCTATTGATATTAATAATATTTTTCACCTATTGGGAAGCTGATGTTCTGCCACTGAACTACGCCCGCGTCGGCAACGCCTTTCGGGTGTGCAGACCCTGCGAGAGGTTCGCAGATACCCGCCAAACGCTACGCGATGGAAGCTAACAGAAGGGCGGACGGCAGCAAAGAGGCTGCACTGGCCGGCCGCCCCGGAACGCCCGCGCCTGCGCGCGGCCTGTGCGGACCTGGCGGCAAGCGGTCGAAAGTCGCGTAGTGTGGGCTGCAAACTCAAAGCCTCTGCCGCAACGCGAGCCCCTCATGACCTCCGCCGGCTCCAGCACCGCACAGTTCGACGCCGTGATGTTCGATCTGCTCACGGCCCTGCTCGACTCCTGGACGCTGTGGAACACGATCGCCGGGTCGCCCGAGGATGGCATGCGCTGGCGCCAGCGCTATCTCGAGATCACCTACGGCTGCGGCGCCTACCGGCCCTACGAGACCCTGGTGCGCGAAGCGGCTGTCGATGCCGGCCTGCCGGCAGAATGCGCGGATCGCGTCGAGAGCTGCTGGCAGGAGATCGAGCCCTGGCCCGAGGCGCCCGCCATCCTCGCCACGCTCGCCGAGCGCCTGCCGCTCGCAGTCGTCACCAACTGCTCGGAACGCCTGGGGCAGGCCGCGGCCCAGCGCGCCGGCGCTCCATTCAAGGTGGTGGTCACGGCCGAACGTGCCGGCTTCTACAAGCCGCGCCCCGAGCCCTACCGCGCCGCCCTGGCGGCGCTTGGCACCACCCCGCAGCGCACGCTGTTCGTGGCCGGCTCGGCTTCGGACGTACCCGGCGCACAAGGCGCCGGCATGCCGGTATTCTGGCACAATCGCATTGGCTTGGCCGCCCGCGAGGGCGCTGTGCCGGAGCATTGCGAGCGCTCGCTGCACCATCTGCCCGGTCTGATCCTGGCTGCTACATGAGGGCAGGGCCGATGCCAGCCCCGTTGGCTTTTCGCCGGTATTTTCCACGCCGGACCGTGCGCGAGGCTTGATCGGGGCCCTCGCCAGTGCTGGAAAGGCGCGCTAGCAGGCGCGCGCCACAGCAGCTCGCGCCGCGGGAGGAAACAACAATGGCCGAGCCCATCATCACCTGCATCGAGGACCTGCGCCTGCTCGCCCAGCGGCGGGTGCCGCGCATGTTCTACGACTACGCCGACTCGGGCGCCTGGACCGAAAGCACCTACCGCGCCAACGAGACCGACTTCCAGCGCATCCATCTGCGCCAGCGCGTCGCGCGTCGACTTCTCCAACCGCACGCTCGCCAGCACCATGGTGGGGCAGCCGGTGGCGATGCCGGTCGCGCTGGCGCCCGGTCGGCATGACCGGCATGCAGCACGCCGACGGCGAGATCCTGGCGGCGCGCGCCGCGGCCGCGGCCGGCATCCCCTTCACGCTCTCGACCATGAGCATCTGCTCCATCGAGGACGTGGCCGAGAATACGGACAAGCCGTTCTGGTTCCAGCTCTACGTCATGCGCGACCGCGAGTTCATCGACCGCCTGATCGGCCGCGCCAAGGCCGCCGGCTGCTCGGCGCTGGTGCTGACGCTCGATCTGCAGATCCTGGCCCAGCGCCACAAGGACATCACGCAACGGCCTCACCGCGCCGCCGCGCATGACGCTGGCCAACATCATCGACATCGCCAGCAAGCCGCGCTGGTGGATGGGCATGCTCTCAACCAAGCGGCGCACCTTCCGCAACATCGTCGGCCACGCCAAGGGCGTGAAGGACACGCGCGCGCTCGCGTCCTGGACCGCCGAGCAGTTCGACCCGACGCTCAACTGGGACGACGTCAAGCGCATCAAGGACCGCTGGGGCGGCAAGCTGATCCTCAAGGGCATCCTGGACCCCGAGGACGCGGAGCTGGCCGCGCAGAGCGGAGCCGACGCGCTGATCGTCTCCAACCACGGCGGGCGGCAGCTCGACGGCGCCCGTCGTCGATCTCGGCGCTGGCGCCGATCGCCAAGGCCGTCGGCGACCGCATCGAGGTGCTGATGGACGGCGGCGTGCGCTGCGGCCAGGACGTGCTGAAGGCGCTGGCGCTCGGCGCCAAGGGCGTGTTCATCGGCCGCGCCTTCATCTACGGGCTCGGCGCCATGGGCGAGGCCGGCGTCGCCAAGGCGCTGGAGATCATCCGCAAGGAACTCGACGTCACCATGGCGCTGTGCGGCCTGCGCGACGTGCGCAGGATCAACGGGGACATTCTGTTGAAGTCGAACACGTGAGTCCCGACAACCCACCCGTCAGTGGGAGACCGAGGCGCAGCCGCGTCCCATCCGTAATCTACGACGTACTCGACCTCGCAGCATATCCCGGCTCACCGGGCTTGCGCCGTTGGCGCGAACGCTAGCCCTCAGTCTTGCTCTGTCTGCCGCTTGTATCGAAAATCGCAGTGGCTAGCACCCTGCATGATGGTTTGCGTGCGCGTTAGCTTTATGTCGGGACCAAACCCCTCCGCCATGGGGAAGTCCGCGCTGCAAACCAGCAGGAAGCCAAGGTCCGGCTCACCCAGCTCCTTGTAGAACTGCGCGTACCGGCATCCGGTAACGTCGATGTCGAAGCTATCGTGCGATTGCTCGCGTACGCGATAGTCGAGCGCGTCCCCACGGGCGAACGTGGCGAACGCCGAGGTCATGACGTTCCCCAAATTCTCCTCGTTCTTCGCCCGCCAAAACTCTTCTCCGTGGCGGCGATAAATGTCGCCGAGCGCCTTGCGGACAAGGGCGTTTGCGCGCGCCTCACCCAATTCCGCCTGCAGGGCCTTGATAAGAGGAACCAGGACCTGGGCTTGGATTTTCGCCTGCTCGATGACAGGAATGCCCATGATTTGCCTCCGCGGGGTCTGGCGTGCGGAACCGATGGTTCACGCGGCGGCCGCTCGCTCGACGCGACGAGCCGCCATCACCCAATGCTACCCTACACGGGTAGATCTTGCCCGGGTTCATGATGTCGAGCGGGTCGAGCGCGGCCTTGATGGCGCGCATGACGGCCAGGCCGTCGCCCAGCTCGGCCTTGAGGTACTTGGTCTTGCCCTGGCCGACGCCGTGCTCGCCCGTGCAGGTGCCCTCCATGGCGATGGCGCGCTTGGTGAGGCGGTCGAGGAAGGTGTCGAGCGCGGCCATCTCCTTGGCGTTGGCGCGATCGACCATGGGCTGGGTGTGGAAGTTGCCGTCGCCGGCGTGGCCGGCGATCGGCGCGATCAGGCCCAGCGACTTGATGTCCGCCTGCGTCTCCAGCAGGCATTGGGCCAGCCGCGAGATCGGCACGCAGACGTCGGTGGCCAAGCGCCTCGCGGCCCGGGCCACGTGGTCTTGACGGCCCAATAGAACTCGTGCCGCGCCTTCCACAGCCGGCGGCGGTCTTCCTCCTTCTCGGCCCAGTCGAAGCGGATCGCGCCCTCGGCCTCGGCGATCTGGCGGAACAGCTCGACCTGGTCGCGGGCCGACACCTCGGTGCCGTGGAACTCGAGGAACAGGGTCGGCTTCTCCTCCAGCGCCAGCTTGGAGTGCTTGTTGACGGCCTGGATGGTGGCCTCGTCGACGACCTCCATGCGGGCGACGCCGAGCGCCCAGCTGGATCGACTGGATCACGGCGTTGCAGGCGCCTTCCAGGGTGGCAAACGGGCAGACGGCGGCCAGGATCCGCTCGGGAATGCCGTAGAGGCGCACGGTGAGCTCGGTGATGATGCCGAGCGTGCCTTCCGAGCCCACCATCAGGCGGGTGAGGTCGTAGCCGGCGGCCGACTTGCGCGCGCGCTGCGCCGTCTTGACCACCGAGCCGTCGGCCATCACGGCGGTGAGGTTCAGCACGTTCTCGCGCATGGTGCCGTAGCGCACCGCCGTTGGTGCCGGAGGCGCGCGTGGAGGCCATGCCGCCGATGGTGGCTTCCTCGGCGCCGGGATCGACCGGGAAGAACAGCCCGATGTCGCGCAGGTAGTCGTTGAGCTGCTTGCGCGAGACGCCGGGCTCCACCACGCAGTCGAGATCGCGCTCGTTGACGGCCGAGCACCCGGTTCATGCGCGAGAAGTCGAGCGACAGGCCGCCCTGCGGGCGCGTTGATGTGGCCCTCGAGCGAGGTGCCGGCGCCGAAGGGGATGATCGGCACGCGGTGGGTGCGCGCCACCTCCACCACGTTGCGCACCTCCTCCTGGCGTCTCCACCCAGATCACCGCGTCGGGCGGCTGGTTGGGGATCCAGGTGATGGTGTTGGCATGCTGGCGGCGGATCGCCTCGCCCGTCTGCAGCCGCTCGCCGAAGCGCTGGCGCAGAATGGCGATGGCGGTGGCGATGTTGCCGCGCGCGGTCGTGCTCGATGCCGCTGCCGGCATGGCCATGCTGCACCCCTTTCGCGTCTGAAACGTTGCGGCCGCTGCTGGGCGCCGGGCTGCCAGGATGCTACGGGCATCGAACGCCGTTCACAAGGTCGTGTAGCGAAGTGAAGCGCGCACCATTGGCGCTGCAGCAGCGCAGCTATCGATCTACCCGTTCAGCTGACCACGAACTGATGCGGCGGCACGGCGCGCCGAGGAGACAGCGACCATGCTTCGCAACATCTTCCGCCGCGCCGCGTCCGCCTGCGGCCGAGCAACGAGAACGCGCTGGCTGCTGCCGCGCCTCCGGCCGATGCCGTCTCCATCACCAATGTGCGTGCCCTTGGCAACCGGGGCGGCGCTGGCTACCGTCGTCGACAGCTCGCCGGCCGTGCTGGTCAGCATCTACGACTACGCCCACCGCTACCGCGACAAGGGCCGCCGAACCGCCTGACCGTGGGGCTGAAGCCATAGCAGGGCGGCCCCTGCAGCGGGAAAGTTTGCGATTTCAAGAACTCGGTGCCGGTGGCGCGCAGCCGTCGTTGTCGCTCGGAGCGTGGTCCCGATCGCGACACGGGTCGCGCCGCTTGGGCTGCTGGGCAAGCGCGGGACGCCCAAAGGCGGCGGCAGCGGCGACACCAGCCCCAAGTCCCAGCGTATGCAGAAGCGTGCGACGCGTGACGTTCGGCCGCGACGAAATGTCGGCTTCAGTCAAAGTGCGGATTTCCTTGGTCATCGACGTCGCTTTCCCAGGCCCCAAACGGGCGGCCCCATGGAAGCATTGGCACGTCGCGCGGTCAATTCTTTGCCGAGGCGCGCGCAAAGTCCTGACGTGTCGCTGCTAGGGTGTCACGGTGTCTGCGGCGCCGCCATCGCGCCGGCGTAGCGCTGCAGCGCCTCGACGCGCTCGCTCGATCGACGGGTGGGTGGAGAGCAGGCCGCTGACGCGGTCGGCCACCGGGTTCTCGATGAAGAACGCCTCCATGCGCGAGGGCACGTCGAAGGCGGCGTGGTTCTCGATCTTGCGCAGCGCGCGGACCAGCGCGTCGGGGTTCTTGGTGAGCTCGGCGGAGCCGGCGTCGGCCAGGAACTCGCGCGAGCGCGACAGCGCGAAGCGGATCAGCGTCGAGACGCCCCAGGTGATCAGGATGATGGCCACGGCAATGCACGATGGCGATGATGGCGCCGCCGCCGCCGCCGCTGCTGCGTCCGCTGCCGCCGAGCGATCGCCGCTGGTCGTCGCCGCCGGTGGTCCAGCCGCCGCTGCGACTGGAGGATCGCTGCCATCCCAAGGCGAGCGCTGGCGCCTCGGGCGTCGGCGACCAGCCGTAGGGGAAGTCCCAGCCGCGGATGATCATGTCGCCGAAGAAGGCGAAGATGCCGGCGAAGATGACGGCGATCACCATCAGCTGGGTGTCGCGGTTGCGGATGTGGGTGAGCTCGTGCGCCAGCACGGCCTCCAGCTCGTCGTCGGCCAGCGTGTCGACGAGGCCGCGCGTGACGGCCACCACGTACTGGCCCTCGCGCAGGCCGGAGGCGTAGGCGTTGAGCGCGGGCGTGTCGATGATCTGCAGCGCCGGCATCGGCAGCCCGCGCGAGATGCACAGGTTCTCCAGCACGTTGTAGAGCTTGGGCGCCTGGGTGCGGGTGACGCCCCTGGCGCCGGTCGCCATGCCGATCAGCGTCTGGTGGGCGAAATAGGCGATGGCGAACCAGACGCAGCGAGGCGATCATGGCCACCGGCCAGGAGCGGCCGAACTGCCCCACCGCGCCGGCCACGATCTCGTCGAACGTGCCGCCCAGGAACGCGCTCCAGATCAGCAGCAGCGAGAACAGCAGCGCGTGCAGCAGCGCCACGAACCCCGCCAGCAGCAGGACCGAGCGGATGCGGTTGGCCTGGATGTGGCCGTAGAGTCCGTAGGCTTGGAACATTGCTTGGCCTCTTCCTCTCCCCGTCCTACGGGGGAGGACCGGGGTGAGGGGCGGAAACAAGCTCCAGCGGGGTGACCGCGGCTGCCCCTCATCCTAACCCTCTCCCCACTGAAGCGGGGAGAGGGGACTGTCGGGCTAGAACTTCACTTGCGGCGCGGTCTGCACGGCGCGTGCGCTCGCCTTCGTCCAGGTTGAAGAACTCCTGCGGCCCGAAGCCCATCGACTGGGCGAACAGCACCGCCGGGAAGCTCTCGCGCGTGGAATTGTACTCGGCCGCCGTGTTGTTGAAGAAGCGGCGGGCGGCGGCGATCTTGTTCTCGAGATCGGACAAGCTCGCCCTGCAGCTGCTGGAAGTTCTGGTTGGCCTTGAGGTCGGGATAGGCCTCCGACAGCGCGAACAGCTGCCGCAGCGCGCCCTGCAGCATGCCTTCGGCCTGCGGCCTGGGCCGCCGGCCCCTGCGCGTTGACGGCGGCGTTGCGGGCCTGCACCACGGCTTCCAGCGTGCCCCGCTCGTGCGACGGCATAGCCCTTCACGGTCTCGACCAGGTTGGGCATCAGGTCGTGGCGCTGCTTCAGCTGCACGTCGATGTCGGAAAATGCCTGGCGGCAGCGCTGGCGCAGCGCGACCAGACCGTTGTAGGTCATGATCAGCCAGAGGCCGACCAGCACGAGCAGTCCCAGGATGATCCAGCCGGCGGTACCCATGAGCTGTGTCTCCATTGGCGCCACCTGCGGCATGCCGGCGGCGAAGGCGATTCTAGATGTCCATTATTGCCGAAGATGCGACGAAATGGAGGGGCCTTGCATCGGACGTTCTACTGACCGACAAACAGGGTTGCCCTCACAACCGTTCCATCTCCAACCGAGTGCCAGCCGATCATGCGCAATGTGAGCCTTTTCACCTATTGGTCCCTGCAGTTGCCGTACCTCTTGATGGGCGCGTTCATCCTCCTGCTTCTGCTTCGTCTTGTGCTGGCGGCCACCGTCGGCCGCGATGGGGGCATTGCCCGGCTCTTCGGGTCGATCACGTGGCCAATCACCGGCCCGGTCGGCGCCGTTACACCGCGCATCGTGCCGCCGGCGGGCGTGATCGCGTGCGCGATCGCCTGGCTGATCGCTGCCAGGGTCGTTCTGTCCATGGTCGCCTTGGGGCTTGGCGTGAGGCTTTGGTGGTGAGGCCGATGCCTGTCGCCGGCAACGCGAGCCCTTCCGCGCGCACGACACAAGTGCTGCTGCTCGCTACCATCGCCGTGGCCGTGTTCAACGGATTGGAGTGGTCGCCGTTCTTCGACTCGGTCGCCTACATTCTCTATCTCGCCACGCGGGGCTATCCGCTGGTCACGCCTGCGCGGCTTGCGTATGTGACGCCCGCAGCGATCGCGATTATGACGCTGCTGATCGCCGGCATACCCGCCGCACTCTACGAGCGAATTCTCAGATTGCGCACGAGCACGCCGGTCTCGATGGGCATCTGGCTCGTCGCCACGGTCCTCTTGAGCATTCCGACGATCAGGAACATCGTCGGCGGCGAGTGACAGCGGCTTGTTGCAGGCTCTAGCGCTTGGGCGCAACGGCCACATGCGGGGCCCAGCCCGCGTCCGTGTTGTCCACAGCCGCACCTTTCAGGGCGGGGCGGATGCTCGCCACGGTGTCGACTTTGGGTGCCGGCCCCATCGGCCGCGCATCGGCCAGAACGATGCTGCGGATGTAGTCCACGTTGGCCGCCGCGTTGTCGGCCGGCATGCTGCGGGCGGCGACCAGCTTGGCCTCGTCGTACTTGCCCTGCAGGCCCAACACCAGCGACAGGTTCTGCGCGACGCGCGGGTCACGCTCGCCGGCGGCCGCGGCGCGCTTGAGCAGCGGCTCCGCCTTCTCCGCGCCACCTTCCATGGCGTAGGCCAGCGCCAGGTTGTTGAGGACCGAGGGCTGCTCGGGCGCCAGCGCCAGGGCACGCTCGTAGAGGGGAATGGCTTCGCGGTAGCTGCCCTGCTTGGCGAGCGCCGTGCCGCGCGCGGAGATCACGCGCCAATCGGGATTGGTGGGGTCATCGGCGTGCTCCAGCAGGCGCTGGGCAAGGCTGACCTGGTCGAACTCGAGCGCCAGCCGGCCGTACTCGCTGAAGAAGGTGCGACTGCCGGCGCCAAGAACGGCTGCATGCTGCAACACCGCCAGCGCCTGTTGCTTTGCGCCCATCGCCTTGAGGTTGCGGGCGTAATTGAGGGCCTTCTCGGTATCGCTCGGGTTCTTGGCGAACTCCTTGCCCCAGTACTCGGTGGCCTTGGCCAGGTCGTTGGCGGAAGCCTTGCCGTCCTTGCCACCCTTTTGTTCGGCCTTGGCCTGGTCCGGGGCATCGTTGGCGGCGAGTTCGAGAAGGCTGCTGGCCGATTGACTGCAGGCGGCCAGTGCCAGACAGGCAGCAATGCCCGCAAGCAGGCCCAGGCGGTGCAAAGGCCCCGCGATCCGGTCGAACCTTAGAACCGACATGCTCAGCCCTTTGCGCGCAAGCGCGAATCATCCCAGCAGGGCATAGTCTTCCGGGCTGCCCCTCAATTAAGTATTAAGGTCGGTTAACCGGCACGGGGCAGCGCGGCCCTTGTTGCTTCCGCGGCACTGCCCTGACGCCGAGCAAAGTCCTGCCTTCCTTGCTGATGGACCACTCATGCCCGCACGTGACACGCCCGCGATGTCGACGGCCGACCCGGCAACCGTCCTCCTACCAGCCGGAACCGAGAAGAAATCGATCCCGGTGTGGCTCGCACGGGACGCGCAATGGGCACGCGAGGCGCCCCTCAGCGACGCGCAGAAGGCCTGGCTCGAGGCGCAGGGCTTCAAGGGCACGAGCCGCAAGCACGTGGCGCTGCCGGGGCCTGGGGGAGAGCTGGCGGGCGTGGCGTTCGGGCTCGGGGAGGCGCGTGCCGCCGATCCCATGGACAGGGCGGAGCTGGCGCTGGGGTCGCTGGCAGGCGTGCTGCCGCCGGGCCTCTACCATCTGGCCTCGCCGGTCGAGGATGCGGAGCTGGCGGCCGTCGCCTGGGGCCTCGGCGCCTACCGCTTCGCTCGCTACAAGTCGGCAAACAACGGCGAGCCGGTGGCGCGGCTGAAGCTGCCGCAGGGCGCCGATTACGAGCGGGCGCTGGCGACGGTCGACGCCGTGTGGTTCGCGCGCGACCTCATCAATACGCCGGCGAGCGATCTGGGCCCTCAGGAGCTGGAGGATGCCGCGCGCCGGCTCGCCAAGCGGCACGGAGCCGACGTGACGAGCATCGTCGGTGACGATCTCAAAGCCCGGAACTTCCCCATGATCCACGCCGTCGGGCGCGCCAGCGATCGTGCACCGCGGCTGATCGACCTCACCTGGGGCAAGGCATCGGCGCCCCGCGTCACCCTGGTTGGCAAGGGCATCTGCTTCGACACGGGCGGCCTCGACATCAAGCCCGCCAGCGGCATGCTGCTCATGAAGAAGGACATGGGCGGGGCTGCCGCCGCGCTGGCGCTGGCCCACATGGTGATGGCAGCTGAGCTCGATGTGCGGCTGCGCGTACTGATCCCGGCCGCGGAGAACAGCATCTCCGGCAACGCGTTCCGCCCCGGCGACGTGCTCGTGAGCCGCTCCGGCAAGACCGTCGAGATCGGCAACACCGACGCCGAAGGCCGCCTGGTGCTGGCCGATGCCCTGGCGCTAGCCGACGAGGAACGCCCCGACACGCTTGTCAGTTTCGCCACCCTGACAGGCGCGGCACGCGTTGCGCTGGGCCCCGAACTGCCGCCGCTCTACACCGACGACGATGCCTTCGCCGGCGCGATTGCCGCCGCCGGAAGCCGCGTCGGCGATCCGGTATGGCGCATGCCGCTCTGGACAGGCTACGAGTCGATGCTGGACAGCCCGGTGGCGGACATGAACAACGTTTCGGACGCTCCATTCGCCGGCTCGGTCACGGCTGCGCTGTTCCTGCGCCGGTTCGTCAAGCAGGCCCGGCGCTTTGCGCATCTCGACATCTACGGATGGCGCGCCGCTGCCAAGGCGCTCGGGCCCAAGGGGGGCGAGGTGCAGGGTGCGCGCGCCTTGTTCGAAGTGCTCCGCACGGCCGGGGCGCAATAGGGAGCCAGGGAGCTACCGTGACCTCGACGCTTCTCGATGCCCGCAGGCACCCCTACCGCAAAGACCTGGCGGCCGAATCTCTGCGCGACGTGATCTCGGCGCCTCGCTATGCCGCGGGTCAGGTGCGCCAGGTGGTGCATTCGGCGACGCCCCTGCGGGGCCGCCCCGAAGCGCTCGCGAGCTGGACCAGCGAGGTGCTGCACGGCGAGCACGTGACCGTATACGAGGAGCGCGACGGGTGGGCCTGGGTGCAGCTCGTCCGCGACGGCTACGTCGGCTACCTGCGCCCGGGCGCGCTTTCCGCCCAGGTAAAGACGCCGACGCACAAGGTGCGGGCGCTCGGCACCTTTCTCTACCCCTCTGCCGACGTGAAGGCGCCGCCGTGGCTGCCGCTCAGCCTCAACTCCACGCTCAGCGTGGCCGAAATGGGGGCGGCGTTCGCCAGGCTCGAGGACGGCAGCTTCGTCCCCTCGCGCCACATCGCCGACCTCGCCTGGCACGCCCCCGACTTCGTCGCCGTTGCCGAGCGCTTTATCGGCACCCCTTACCTGTGGGGCGCCAAGACCAGGCTGGGACTCGACTGCTCGGGGCTGGTGCAGGTGGCGATGCAGGCGGCAGGGCTCGATTGCCCGCGCGACAGCGACATGCAGCAAGACGAGCTCGGCAGCGAGGTGCCCATTCCAGGGCATGCCGATGGGCTCGAGCGCGGCGATCTCGTGTTCTGGCAGGGCCACGTGGGCATGATGACGGACGCGTTCCTGCTGGTGCACGCCAACGCGCATCACATGGCGGTGGTGGTCGAGCCGCTGAAAGCCGTGGTCGATCGCAACGCACGTGCCGGCTCGCCCATCACCGCCATCAAGCGGCCGCCGGCGAAGGCTGCCTGATTCCGAAGGAGTGAGCGAGGTGCAGGCGCCCGAGCCATTGACGCGAGCGGAGCTGGAGCGCCTGTGGCGGTGGGAACGCCAGATGACGCGCTTCCACGTGGTCGCCTTCTCCCTATTGGGGCTGGGCGCCTTGCTGGTCTTCGTCTACGGCGATATCGCTTGGGTGCGCCGATCGGTGCTGGGTCTCGTGGTCGTGCTGGTCGCCGCCGCGACCCTGTTGCAGCTGAGCGAGAAGTGCCCGCGCTGCGGCTCGCGCCTGCGCACCAAGACGCTGCTGCGCCTACCCGCCCGCTGCCACTTCTGCGGCGTCGCATTCGAGCGTCCGCCGGTTACCTGATAAGTCATCCCGGCGCTTGTCGCCGGGATCCAGCCATCAACAAACGCCAAAGCAAGCTGATAGATGGATCCCGGGCACAAGGCCCGGGATGACATGAACGCTCAGGCCTTGATCCGCTTCATCTCGGGGTCGTACAGCGGCTTCAGCGAGACTTGCGCCGGGTAGCGCTTGCCGGCGATGTCGACCTCCCAGCGGCCTTCCCGCAGCCAAGCTGGCGTGACGGGCTCGCCAGCTTCGAGCATGGCGAGGCCCGACGGCGCCGCCGAGCGTGTGGCCATAGGAGCCCGCGCGCACGTAGCCGACCGGCTTGCCGTCGCGCAGCACGACCTCGGCGTGGAACAACATCGGCTCGGGATCCTTCACCAGCACCTGCGCAAGACGCCGTGTGCATTGGCGCCGCCTTCTGCTTCAGCGCCGCCTCGCGGCCGATGAAGCCGCCAGGCTTGGCGAAGTCGACGAAGAAGCCAAGGCCGGTCTCGAAGGCGTTGTCGGTGTTGTCGATGTCGTGGCCGTAGTCGCGATAGCCCTTCTCCATGCGCAGGCTGGCCAGCGCCTTGAGTCCGGCGTGGCGCAAGCCGAAGCCCTTGCCGGCCTCGACCAGCCGCTCGTAGACGTGCGGCGCCTGCTCGCTCGGGATGTAGAGCTCGTAGCCCAGCTCGCCGACATAGGTGATGCGGATGCACAGAACGCGCGCATAGCCGATGTCGATCTCGCGCGCGGTGCGGAAGGGAAACGCGTCGTTCGACAGGTCGGCGCTGGTCAGCGCCTGCAGCAGCGCGCGCGATTGCGGGCCCTGCACGTTGATCTGGCAATAGCCGGAGGTGACGTCGGTGACGAAGGCGTTGGCGCCGTCCGGGATGTGCCGGCGCATCCAGGTCTCGGCGTGGCGATGCATGGTGTCGGTGACGACGACGAAGAAGCGCTCCTCGTCGAGCTTGGTCACCGTCAGGTCGGCCTCGAGCATGCCCTGCTCGTTGAGCCACTGGGTGTAGGTGATGGTCCCGGCCGCGCCATCGACGTTGTTGGCCGAGATGTGGTTGAGCACGCGTCCGGCATCGCGGCCCTGCACCGCAAATTTGCTCATGAACGACATGTCCATGAGGATCACGCCTTCGCGCGCGGCGCGGTGCTCGGCCTCCCACCACGGGAACCAGTTCTGCCGACCCCAGGAGAGCTTCTCGACCTTCGGCGCGTGCCCCGCCGGCGCATACCAGTCGGCGCCTTCCCAGCCGCTGACGTCGCGGAAATAGGCGCCGGCTGCCGCCAGCCGGTCGTGGATCGCCGAGCGCTTCACGCCGCGCGCGGTCTGCGGCGTCATCGTCGGGTAGTGGCACTTGTAGACCATGCCGAGCGACTCGATCGTGCGCTCGCGCCGGTACTCGGGATTGGCCTGGTACTTGTGCAGGCGATCGATGTTGAAGCCGGTCACGTCGACGTCCGGCGTCGCCGTTGCACGATCCAGTTGGCCACGACGCGGCCGATGCCGCCGCCGGTGAGGATGCCGATCGAGTTGAGGCCCGCCGCCACGAAGTAATTCTTGAGCTCGGGCGCCTCGCCGACGATGGGCGCAGGTCGGGCGTGAAGCTCTCCGGGCCGCAGAAGAATTTCTTGATGCCCGCCTCGAGCGTGACGGGAACGCGGTTCATCGCCTTCTCGAGATAAGGCGTCATGCGGTCCCAGTCGGGCGGGATCTCGCCGAACGAGAAGTCCTCCGGAATGCCGTCCGACGTTCCACGGCGCGCAGACCGGCTCGAACAGGCCGACCAGCAGGCCGCCGATCTCCTCGCGGAAGTAGCCGTAGGACGCCGGGTCCTCGAGCACCGGCAGGTTGCGGCGGCAGGTCGGCGATCGTCTCCGTGATCAGATAGTAGTGCTCGGCCGCCTGGTTGGGGATGGTGACGCCGTCGCCGCTCGCCGAGCTGGCGCGCCCACATGCCGGCGCAGTTGACGACGTACTCGGCCTCGATGTCGCCGAGCGCGGTGCGGACGCCGGTGACGCGCCGGCCCTGCCGCAGCACGCCGGTCGACGGCCACGCCTTCGATGATGCGCGCGCCCGCCATGCGCGCGCCCTTGGCGAGCGCCATCGTCACGTCGACCGGGTTCGCGCGGCCGTCGTCCTTGACGTAGAAGCCGGCGAGAATGTCGTCGACGCGCGCCAGCGGAAACAGTCGCTTCACCTCCGCCGGCGAAATCTCCTGCACGTCGACGCCGCACCAGCGGTTGAAGGCGGCGACCCGGCGATATTCCTCCAGCCGGTCGGCGTCGGCGGCGACCTCGATGAAGCCGACCGGCTTGAAGCCGGTCGCCTGGCCGGTCTCGGCCTCGAGGCGGCTGTAGAGATCGCGGGTGTACTTCCGCAGCTCGGTCGAGGTCTCCGACGTGGAGCCGAAGGTGACCATCAGCCCGGCCGCGTGCCAAGTCGTGCCGGAGGTGAGCCGGTCGCGCTCCAGCAGCACGACATCCTTCCAGCCGAGATGCGCCAGATGATAGGCGACCGAGGTGCCGATGACGCCGCCGCCGATCACCACGACGCGCGCGCGATCCGGCAGCACCGGTGTGGACATGGGCTTTCCCGCCGCTCGGGGTTTGCAACCGTCTCACTTGATAGCAGATCGGCCGGCAGAACTCGACCTAGCGCGGATTGCAGCTAGCGCCGCCGGTGCAGCAGCGTGAGCGCAGCATCGCCGAGGTTGGCCAGCGACAGGGGGGCGAAGCGGAACACCACGTGATGCTTGCCCTCAGCCACCTCCACGCCGCGGAACAGGACGTTGGCGCGCAACAACCGCGCCGGCTGCCCATCCACCTCCACGACCCAGCCCGGATAGAAGGCCTCGTGCAGCACCAGCACGCCGGGTTGCAGGGCATCCACATCCACCTCGACGCGATCGGGGCGCCACACCGCGATCTGGGCGAAGTCGCCCTCGCGATTGCCGAGCATGGCCGCGTAGTTGCGCGAAGGAGCCGTGTCGTGGTCGATGAGCGCGGTCTCCGCTGCGGGGTTGACGCGGAACTGGCCGGCTTTGACCTCGGCGCTGATGTTGGCCACCTGCACGCGGCTGATGAACCTGACCCGAGGCTCCGGATCGGCGAGACGGTAGATCCACACCCTCGGCCCGGCCAGCAGCACTTCCGACACGGGCCGGCGCACCAGGTGCGGGACCTCCTCGATCGGCCGGCCGAGAACCACGTACTCGAGGCCCAGCTCCCGCGCCAGCGCACAGTCGTAGGTGTCGAAGGACGCGGGAAACTGGCGCTGGTCGACCATGTACGTCGTCTCGCCGGGCGATACCAGGCGGTCGTACCAGCCGATGCGCAGCGGGTTGTAGCCGTTGGTGGCCTCGAGCCCGCGCGTCATCGCGATGTTCTGCCATGATCCACTGACCCCCACTACCTCCACGCGCGGCCGCTCGCCTTGCGCGCGGCGAGCTTCGATCTCCCGCTCCAGAATGGCGAGCGCAGCAGCCTCCTGGCCCGTTGGGTTCTGCAGGACCGCGTAGTAGCCGGGCGGCTCGGCGTTGAGGCTCGAGGCGGCGTTCCACCAGAGGAGTTCTCCCGCCGCCACGGCGGCGACGCAGGCGGCAGCGACGCCGCGCGCCGAGGCCGATCGTGCCAAGGCCAGGGTGGCGATTACCGCCAGCGCGATCGGAGCCGCCTTCAGCACCTCGCGCAATGCATCCCACCCGTGATCCCACCGGGCGGCGAAGACCACAGCCCATGCGATCAGGGTGAGCGCTCCGGCGGCAACGGCGATCCGGCGCCAGCGCGGCGAGCGCGGCAAACCTTCGCGCACGTAATCCGCTAGCAGCCGGCCGACGAGCATGGCGAGAACGGCAACGAATATGAATGCGGCATCGATGGGACGGCGGAAAAGGTTGATCCCCGGAACGTGCTCGAATGCCCAGGCGTAGAGCGGCGTGTATCGGCCGAGCATGTAAAGCAGCGCCAACACGAGCAGGCCCGTCAGCAGACGCGATCCGCGGCGCAGAAGGCCGCCGCCGGCAAGGCCGAACCACAGCAGCACAATGGTGGTAGCTGACCCAACGAAGAGGTAGTTCGACGAGCGGTCGGTGGCGGCCACCTCGGGCAACGTCTCGTAGTTCGGTCCCCAGTAGTTGTTCGTCGCCTCCAGCGAGCCCATGACGTTGGCGACCGCCATCGAAGCGAGGTTTGCAGGATAGAGGGAGGCCTCCAACGCCTTGTCGAGTTGGATCTCGGGCCGGTTGGACAGCGCCGCGAACTGCAAGCGTCAGCAACAGAGGGACTACAGTGAGCGCTGTGGTGACGAGCCCCATGGTTGCCAGCACGGCCCTGCGCTCGCGGAGCCATCGCCCTCGGTGGGATCCCGACACGACCTCGCCGATGAACGCCGCCACCAGGACGAAGCACAACAACAGAGCTTCCTGGTTGCGGCCCAGCAACAGGATAGCGGCCACCCCGCCGAAGGCAGCGGCGAGCAGCAGGGATCGGCGCTGCAGCGCCAGCGACATCAGGAGCAGCGCAGGCGGCAGCATGGAATAGCTCAGGATGATGCCGGTGTGCTGGAGGCGGCCGGCAGCCGGTCCCCCGAACATGAACACGGCGGCGGCCAGCACCGAGGCGGCAGGGGCCCAGCCTCGGCGCCAGCCAATGACGCCGAGGGCGAGCCCTCCGATCAGCAGATGAGCGTAGACGATGAGATCGAAGGCCCGCATCGATGGCGTCGGATCGAACCAGGCCCAAACCAGGAAGGCGGGGGCGAATATCAGCGACTGCGGGTCGGCAACGCTTGGATGCCCCCCGTAGTGGTAGGGGTTCCAGAACGGCGAGTCGCCCACGGCGAGCGCCGAGGCGAGAAAGCGAAAGAACGCGTAGAACTGGTTCTTGCTATCCCAGGGAACCACGGCGTGCGTGCTGATCCAGCGGCTCGCTGCAAGCAGCCAGAGGACCGAGATCGCCGCCACAGTGACACCGAGGCCGCGCAGGGCCCCAGACCTCGGCGCAAGCCCAGCGTCGGGGAGAAGATCAGGCTGAGGTTCTAGCACGCACGCCCCTTCTGCAAACGCCGAAGGGCAGGCGGCGTGAGCTCCCCTCGACTTTCGTGTTTGTCAGCTTCCCCAGCGGAAGCCTAGTCGTTCCGGCGCGCGGCCTCAACCGCCAGATTGGCGCAGCACACAGCTCGTTGACACGCTGAAGCCGCTTCGCGGAATGCGTTTCGGTGGGGGCGGGCCCTTCGCAGGTGCAAAAATCGGCAGCTGATTCTACCGATTGCCAATCGCAGCTTGCCCCACCTAGACTTTCTTCTTTGCACTGTCCGCCTTTCGTACCAGTCCCAGTCGAGTGTCAAGGAGGACGTCATGGCTGAAAGCGTTTACAAGATCATCGAGATCGTCGGAACCAGCACCACATCGTGGGAGAAAGCGGCGGCCGCCGCGGTCGAGCGCGCCTCTTCTACGCTCAGGGACCTGCGCGTTGCCGAGGTCTGCGAGCAGGATGTGACCATCTCGGACGGCAAGGTCGAGTCGTACCGTGTGCGGCTCAAGATCTCGTTCAAGTTCGAGGATTGAGCGAGCGCGGCCGACGACAGGCTGGTCGCCGCAACTCTTCTGCAGAGTTCGAGTGCCGCTGGGGGCATGGTGCGACTGAACTCGCCACGCTTCGCCCATGCCGTCACGCGCCCTCGACGATGATGAAATCGGCGTCGGCGACGGCGTTGCGGACGGCCTTGGCGGCCTGGTACTCGGGGCTGGCGTAGCAGGCGCGCGCGGTCGCCGGATCGGCGAACTCCACCACCACATTGCGCTCCCGGCTGCCGCCCTCCTTTGCCTCAAACGGCCCGCCGCGCACGAGAAAACGCGCGCCATATTTCTCGAACGCCGGGCGCGCCACCGCCAGATACTCGGGGTAGCGCGCGCTATCCCGCACCGAAACACGAACGATCCAATACCCCTTCGGCATGTCATTTCCTCCTTCGATTTGATCTGCACCACGCAAATTGCCATTGCCGGAACATGATGAAAAATGAATAATAGTGATTGAAATGATCTCAGTGTGAGATGAATGGATCTGGCGGACCTGCGCATTTTTCTGGCGGTCGTGCGCGAAGGCGGCGTCACGCGCGCCGCCAGGCGCCTCAATCGCGTGCAATCCAACGTGACTACGCGCATCCGCCAGCTCGAGGACGGCCTGGGCGTCGCGCTGTTCCTGCGAGAGGGCAAGCGCATGCAGCTGGCGCCAGCAGGTCGCACGCTGCTCGAGTACGCTGAGCAGATACTGGCCCTCGCCGAACGGGCGCGTGCCGCGGTGCAGGACTTGACGCCGCGCGGGCTTCTACGTCTCGGCGCAATGGAAAGCACCGCCGCCGTGCGGCTTCCGGCGCCCCTTGCTGCCTACAGCCAGCGCTACCCTGACGTCCGGCTCGAGCTCAAGACGGGCAACCCCACCGAGCTGGCGACCGCCCTTCTAGCCGATGAGATCGATGCGGCGCTCGTGGCAGAGCCGGTACCCGCGAACTCAGTTCGACAGCATCGTCGCCTTCCACGAAGAGCCGGTGATGGTGGCGGCAAAGGGTTATGCCAAGCTCGGGCCGAAGCGGGTGCCCAAGAGCGTGATCGTGTTCGAGCACGGCTGTCCGCACCGAAAGCGCCTGGAGGCTTGGTGTGAGGCATCGGGCGAACTGCCTGAGCGCGTGATCGAGCTCGGTTCCTATCACGCCATGCTGGGCTGCGTTTTGGCGGGGATGGGGGCCGCGCTGCTGCCGCGCAGCGTTTTGGCGACATTTCCCGAAAGCAAACGCCTGCAAGTGCTCCCGCTGCCGCGAGGTCAGAACCGGATCGCCACGCTGCTCATTTGGCGCAAGGGTGTGCGGTCGCCAAAGGTCGAGGCGTTGGCGGAGATCCTGAGCGGCGCGTAGCAGAGGTCTGCGAGCAGGATGTGACCATCTCGGACGGCAAGGTGGAGTCGTACCGTGAGCGGCTCAAGATCTCGTTCAAGTTCGAGGACTGAGGAATAGTGGGAGTAGGGAGTAGGGAGTAGCGAATAGGGAGTGGGGATGACGGAGCAATCGTGAATTGCCGCCCCCATTCCCTACTCCCTCCACTAGATCACCTCGTCGGTCTTGTCGTCGGTCTCGCCGTAGCGGCGCATGGTGGCGGGCTTGGTGCCCGCATAGAGCGCCTCGATGCCGGGCGCGATCTTGGCGTTCTCGCGCTCGAAGAGAGAGTTGCCGGCAAGGTCGCTCTCGACCAGGAACGGCCCGAAGTTCTCCACCTCCAGCACCCAGATGGCTTGCGCCAGGCCCAGCTCCTCGATCCAGTGAGTGGCGGCCACGCGCTTGATGCCGCGGCCCAGCAGCGCGCCGGTGCCGTAGCCGACGGTGGTGAGATAGATGGCGTTGTTGGGCACGAAGTGGCGCTTGTAGATGTCGCCGGTCATGCCGCCCTTGCCGATGATGATGTTGCAGCGGCTGAGCGCGAACCAGCCCTCGAGCCATTTG
Organism: uncultured Alphaproteobacteria bacterium; assembly: GCA_963724565.1. GTDB lineage: Bacteria > Pseudomonadota > Alphaproteobacteria > Rhizobiales > Hyphomicrobiaceae > AWTP1-13. Next base: position 173,028 of record CAVRVK010000014.1, on the reverse strand, counting down.
GCGAAGCGGAACGAGGCGGTGGCCGTGACGGCGCCGACGGTAGCGCTGCCGTCGGCCTCGAGCGAGGCGGCGGGCGAGCAGTGGAAGTTGGCAAAGCCCAGCGCCTCGGGCGGCGCCGGCAGCCCTGCGCCCTCCTCCACCGCCTTCTTGTAGACGCCCTCTCGCGCCGTGTAGAGGCGGCCCGTCAGGTAGACGACGGTGCCGAGCTCGAGGGCGGCCAGGTCCTCCGTTGCAGCGGGGAGCTTCAGGTGCACGGTCTTGAGTGTCGGTTTGGCTGGCATAGGCATGATCCTCTCGAAGCGATCCTAGGACAGGGGCGCCGGGGATGGAATGGCAGACCCGCGCATTCGCTCGCAGCGCCCGCCGCGCCCCAGCTGTGATGGGCGGCACACAAATCCCGCTTTCGGCCGCGCAGCTGTGCTGAGGATCACATACGCCGCGTCGGCACCGTCGTAAGTGGGGATCCAGCGAACTATTTAACGCGCACGTCATCCGCAGCTAACGCCGAAATCACGCTCGACTGACGCCGGCCTGTTTCGATCGAGCATCCAAGGCACAACGGCAGAGCAAAAGCCATGACCATGACCGATCGCGTGACCATCCAGCAGCCCTCGGCCGATACGCTGACGCCGGCCGACATTGCCCTTCGCATCCTGGCGACCAACGAGAAGCGCGCGGGCCTGCCGCGCCGTAGCCTGATCATCCTGGGCGTGCTCGGCGGCGTCTACATCGGGCTCGGCGGCGCGCTGGCGACGCTGGCCCTCACGGACGGCCACCTGGGATTTGGCCTCGGCAGGCTGGCGGCAGGTGTGGCGTTCAGCCTCGGGCTCGTCATGCTGGTGATCGCCGGCGGTGAGCTGTTCACCGGCAACAACTTGATGATCGTGGCGCTGGCCAGCGGCAAGGTGTCTCTGCGCTGCATCTGGCGGAACTGGGGCGTGGCCTACGCCGCCAACGCCGCCGGCGCGGTCCTGCTCGCCGTCGTCATCCACCACACCGGCATTCTCGATTCCGGAGGCGTCAAGGCCACCGCCGTGCGCATCGCGGAAGCCAAGGCGCAGCTGGGCTTCGTGCCGGCCTTCCTGCGCGGGGTGCTCTGCAACATGCTGGTGTGCGTGGCCGTCTGGCTGAGCGTGGCCGCCCGCAACGTGGAGGGCAAGGTGCTGGCGATCATCTTTCCCATCGGCGCCTTCGTGGCGCTCGGCTTCGAGCACTGCGTCGCCAACCTCTATCTTCTTCCCGTCGGCATGCTGAACGGGGCCAACATCACGCTGGCTGCCTTCCTCGGCAACATCGTCCCCGTGACGCTCGGCAACATCGTCGGCGGGGTGGGCTTGGCAGTCGCCTACTGGCTCGTTTACCTGGGCGACGGCTCTGCCGCCGGAAAGAGGCTGGACGCCGGGAGCATCGGCAGCCTGCTTCGCTCCGCCTGCCAGCAGATGCAGCAGGCCGCAGCCGCCTTCGTGCGCATGCTCAGGCCGCGGGTCGCGATCTGACCCGCGCTGCGGGGCCGGCGGCTGCCCCTCACCCTAACCCTGTCCCCACCGAAGAGTGGGGAGCGGGGATTGTTTCACGTGAAACAATCTCGCGTTCAATATTAACCATACGCCGCCGCTGCAGCCTCAGAACACGATGACGCCGCGCGCCACCGCACCCTGGGTGAGCAGGCGGAAGCCCTCGTTGATCTCGTCGAACTTGTAGGTTCGGCTGATCAGGCCATCGAGGTTGATGCGCTTGTCCATGTCGAGGTCGGCCAGCACGCCGAAATCGACCGGCGGGCGGATCGAGCCGTAGTAGGTGCCGGTGATCTTCTTCTCCTGGAACACCACCTGGAACGGATTGATCTGCGCGCGGTCCGTGAAGGCCGGCATGCCGACCATGATGGCGTGCCCGCCCGGCGCGATGGCATCCACGCACGTCTCCATGGTCTTGGCGCCGCCGATGGCATCGAAGGCGTAGTCGACGCCGCCGCCGGTCAGCTCCTGCGCCCGCTTCACCGTGTCCTCCTTCTTGGCGTTGATGGTGTGGGTGGCGCCGAACTCGCGCGCGTAGCCCAGCTTGTTGTCGAGCAGGTCGCAGGCGATGATGGTCTTGGCGCCGGCGAGCTTGGCGCCCTGCACCACGTTGAGGCCGACGCCGCCGCAGCCCACCACCAGCACGGAGGAGCCCGCTTCCACCTTGGCGTGGCGGATGGCGGCGCCGACGCCCGTCGCCACGCTGCAGCCGATGATGGCGGCATGCGTCCAGGGGAGGTCCTTGCGCACAGCCACCACTTGCTCGGCCGGACACACCACGTATTCGGAGAACGTGCCGATGCGCGCCATCTGATTGACCGGCTCGCCGTTGAGCTTTACGCGGGCTGTGCCGTCATGCATGCGCCAGCGCGGGGAATCGTCGTGGCCGTTGCAAATCACCGAGCGGCCGCTAGCGCAGTAGCGGCAGTGGCCGCAGTTGGGGCGGAACGAGAAGATGACGTGGTCGCCCTTCTTGACGTTCTGCACGCCCGGGCCCAGCTCGACGACGATGCCGGCGGCCTCGTGGCCCAGCACCATGGGCAGCGGCAACGGCCAGTCGCCGTTCATGATGTGGTAGTCGGAGAGGCACACTCCCGCGGCCTTCACCTGCACCCGCACCTCGCCGGCCTTGGGGCCTTCCTGCTCGAGGTCGAGGATTTGCAGCGGCTTGTTGACTTCGGTCAGGACGGCGGCGCGCATGGGATCCTCCTAGTGTTGTTCTGGCGGGAACGCGATGAACTCGGCCGGCACACAGTCGGTCAGCCACAGCCCGTTCGTCGAGAGGAAAAATGCATGGCCCGCTGCTGCCATGCGGGCCGCAGCTATGCGCAATACCACGGCGCGCCCATGCCGCTGGCCGACCTTGGTGGCGGTTGCTTCATCGGGCGAGAGGTGCACGTGCTGCCGGCGCCCGGGCTTCAAGCCTTCGGCGCGGATGAGCCGAAGCGATTTCTCGGCCGTGCCATGAAACAGCGTGGCTGGCGGTGCCGTCGGTGCGAGCCCCAGGTCGACGTCGAGCGAGTGGCCCTGGTTGGCGCGGATGCGCTGTCCTGTCGGATCGAGTGCGAAGCGCTGCTTGTCGCTGGTTGCGACGACCTCCGCGATCAGCTCGCGCGTCAGCGCGACACCGTTCGCTCCCGCCCTTTCGATGAGCTCGCCGATGTCCGCCCAGCCTTGGCCATCGATAGCCAGCCCGATCTTCTCTGGCCTGTGCCGCAGCACGAGGCTCAGGAATTTGCTGGCCCTGACGAGGTCCTGGGTCATGCCGCCGATTGCGCGTAGGTTGGGTCGAGCGGAGCGATGACCCAACGCGACTGAAGCTCCCACGCCGTTGTGTTGGGTCTGCGCTCTGCTTGACCCAACCTACTCCGCCGCCTCGCGCCGCGGCGCGTCCCACTCCACCGTCGTGCGCCGCATGTAGTCCGTGAACCACATTGGGTCGGTGCGGAACTCCGCCCGCCCGTCGGCCGCAACCCGCGCGGTCGCCCGCCGCGAGGACAGGCAGAACATGTGCACGCTCATCGGCATGCCGCCGGTGTGGCAGTAGCCGACCTCGATGTGGCAATCGACCACCATGGACGACGCCCATGAAACCCATGGCGCCCATGCCGATGCTGTTGCCGAGCTGCTTGAGCTCATCCTCCAGCGCCGCGATCTTGGGATCGGGGTTGCGCGAGCCGACGACGCGCAGACACGCGGCCTGCTTGCCGAGCACCATGCAAATGTCCTTCGACCCACCGAGCCCCACGCCGACGATGGCCGGCTGGCAGGCGAGCCCGCGCTTGCCGAAGGCGATCAAGCGTGTCGAGATAGAAGCGCTTGATGCCGTCGATGCCGTCGCCGGGGAACAGCATGCGGTAGTCCGAGCCGAACAGGCCGCCTTTGTGCACGGTGGTGAGCTCGATCCAGTCGGCGTCGGGGTGGAAGGAGTACTCGATCTCCGGCGCGTTGATGCCGACATTGTTGTTGTGGTCGGTGCGCCAGAGCGGGTGCACGCGGTTGGGGCGCAACGGCACGTCGTGCGTGGCATTGGCGGTGGCGCGCCGCAGCGCCGCTCTCCAGCGCGATCGGCCCGCCTTCGATGCGCGCCTCGTTGCCGATCTTGACGTACCAGCGCGGCACGCCGGTGTCGCCGCACATGGCGCGCCGGTCTTCCTTGGCCGCCTCGTAGTTCTCCAGCATGGCCTGGATGACGAAGGCGGAGAGATCGCCCTTCTCCGTGTTGGCACACTGGCGCAGGCCATCGAGATAATCGTCCGGGATCTCGATAGCCGCCTTGGCCATCAGCGCCTCGGCTGTCTTTTGCAACGCGGATATCGGGATCATGGGATCGCCTCGCGTGCCGCACATGTCATCGCGGGGCTTGTCCCCGCGATCCATCTCACCTCATTCTCCGCGCACAATGTCTTCACTTCACCGTCTCCTTGAGAGCAGCTTGGCTTGCCCGCGCACGCGGCTGCCATTGCGCGCGTGCCGCTATTGCGGCCCGCTTCCAGTTGAAGAACCGCGGCACGCGCCGACAGTAGCGCCGATAGGGCTCTCCGTAGGCCGCCGCCAGCCAGGGCTCCTCGAGCAGCACCATCAGGACGTAGACGGCGATCATGGCTGCGCAGAGAACGTACGTGGGCCCGCTGTCGGCCGCGACCGCGAGGCAACCGTAGACGACGGCCAGCATCGCGTTCTGCGGGTTGCGCGTCCATCGGTAGATGCCGCGCGTCACCAGGCCGTCCTGGGCGCCGTAGCTGTTGTCCCGGCCCAGGAGGCGGAACGAATAGACGAATAGCGCTAGCGAGGCCGCAAGAAGAAGGCCTGCGACCGCGCGCAGCCACACAGGAAGCCCGAGAAAGCTCGTGCGATCCGCCAGCGCCATCAGGAAGCACAGCAAGTTCAACCCGCGGAACAGGGGCCAGAAGACGTAGCTCTGCCAGGTGCGCTCTCCCGGTGTCGGCCAGATGCGGAGCGCGGGAAACAGCATGGTTAGTAGCAGCAGGCCGAGCAGCACCACGGCCACCGCCAGCCCGACCATGAACAGCACGTCCGCCACGCTCATCCTCTCTGTGCACCTTGTCGAGTCAGCCTCCTCATCATATCGCGGAGATGCTCCTGCCCGGCAAGATTCGCGCGCAGATTCACTCAGCCGCCTCCTTGAGCAGGCTCTCGCCTGGCCGCACGATAGTGAACCGCACGGGCTCGTCGGTCATGGCGAGCGCGCCGCCCTGCTGGCGCGCCACGGTGAAGGTCGAGCTGGCGAGGTCGCCCTCGCCCGGGAAGTCCTCGCGATAGTGGGCGCCGCGCGAATTCTCGCGCTTGAGCGCCGCAACAGCAATCACCTTGGAGATCTCCACCAGCGACCGCAGGTTGAGCCAGTCGTGCCAGGTCAAGTTGAACGCGCGATCACCGTCCGGCACGCCCGCCGGCAGCAGCTCAGCCTCGATGGCGTCCAGCTTGTCCAGGCCGCGCCGCAGGCCCGCGGCATCGCGGAGCACACCCACATCATCCCACATGGTGTCCAGCAGGCGCTCGCGCAATGCGTTGAGGTCACCGCCCTCGCGCTGGAAAGGATGCTGCGCCCGCGCCATCTCGGCCTCGATCAGCGCCTCGTCGGCCGCGCGATGTCCCGGATTGGCGGCGACCCAGCCGGCCATGGTCTCGCCGGCGATGCCGCCGAACACGGTCGAGTTGGCAACGCCGTTGCCGCCGAGCCGGTTGGCCCCGTGCATGCCGCTGGCGTCCTCGCCCGCCACGAACAGGCCTGCCAGCTCGGTGGAGGTATCCACCCCGCACACCAGCCCGCCCATGAAGTAGTGCGCCGTCGGCACCACCTCCACCAGCCCGCCCGCCAGATCGAAGCCGCAGTCGGCGCAGCGTTCCACCATGCCCTTGAACTGCTTGGCGACCTTGTCGGGCCCCAGATGTCCCATCTTGATGTAGACGCCGCCATGCTTGGTGGTGCGGCCGGCGCGCATCTCGGCGTAGATGGCGCGCGAGACGATGTCGCGGGTGGCGCGCTCCAGCTTGGGATCGTAGTCGGCCATGAAGCGGCGTTGCGCTCCATCCAGCAGATGACCGCCGGCACCGCGCAGGCCCTCCTCCAGCACCGTGCCGGTCATGCGCGTATCGGGGCCGGCCAGCAGGCCTGTGGGGTGGAACTGCACCATCTCCATGTCGCGCAGCGGCAGCCCCGCGCGCAGCGCCATGGCGAGCCCGTCCATGCTCTTGTCGCCCGACGGCGTGTGGTAGCGGTACATGGTGGGCCCGCCGCCGGTGGCCAGCAGCACGGCCTTGGCCTCGACGAACCGGAAGAGGCCGGTGCGGATGTCGATCAGCAGCACGCCGGCGAGCGAGCCGCCGTCCTTGGCCGGAATCAATGCCACCGCGCGGTGCTCCTCCAGCCGCTTGATCGGCCGCGCCCACACCTGCTCCATCAGCCGGTTGATGATCTCGATGCCGGTGAGGTCGCCCTTGTGCACCGTGCGGTCGAAGGTCTGCCCCGCGAACGCCTTGCCGTGCAAGGTGCCGTCGGCGTTGCGGTCGAAGAAGCAGCCGACCTCGTTCTCGAGCTCGTGCACGCGTTCGACGGCCTTGGTCACCAGGGTCCAGGCCAGCTCCTGATCGGGGAGCCATTTGCCGCCCTCGATGGTGTCCATGAAGTGGCGCTCGATGAAGTCGCCGGGGTTGAGCGCCACGTTGTAGCCGCCCTGCACCATGCGCGTGCAGCCGCACTTGCCGATCAGGCCCTTGGTGGCGACCGTGATGTCGAGGTCGGGATTGGCCTCGAAGGCGTGCAGCGCCGCGAACAGCCCGGCCCCGCCGGAGCCCAGGATCAGAATGTCGGTCTTGAGCCGTTCGAGCATTGGCTGTTCTTAGACGGCGCGGGCGATGAAGGCGAGGGCGGCGATGCCGGCAAGGATAAGGGCAGCCGTCGCCAGCCGCTTCTGCCCCTCGCGCCAGGGCAAATTCTCGATCACCAGCACCCGGATGCCACCCAGCATGTGCACCGCCAGCAGGAACACGAGGCCCGTCTCGGCAACCTTGACCAGCGGGTTGGCCGTCCATTTGAGGAAACCGTCGAGCCGCGCCTCTCCATCGATGGCAAGCCCGAGCGCCAGAAAGTGCAGCGGCAGGAAGCAGGCGAGCGCCAGCCCCGAGAGGCGGTGCACCATGGCCGCGACCCACAAGGCATTGCGCCGATGGCCGCCGGCGTGCTGACGGGCTGGCTGTCGGAGGTCGTTGCTCACAGCACCACCGCCGCCACGGCCCTGAGGCCCAGCGCCGCCAGCGCGACACCGAACCCCCACGTCAGAAACTTGAGCCGCCACGGCTCGAGCGACGTCCACTCCGACGCCACCACACGAACGCCGATGGCACCGTGCGTGGCCGCCGCCAGCACGAACAGCGTGTAGAACATCCCCCAGCCGACGCTACCCCGCGTGCGACCCAGGATCTCCGCCGCGCTCAAGCCCCGGCTGGTGGCGTAGAAGATGATCACGAGATGCGCCAGCACCAGCGGCACCATGATAGCGCCGTTGCCCGCTGCAGGATATAGAGGCGGACATTCATCACAGATCCCCGCGCAAATACGCCTGCATCGCGCGTCGCTTCAGCCCGGCGATGGACGCCGTCGGGTTGAGCTTGTTGGGGCAATGCTCCTGGCAGCTCTGGTGCGAGTGGCAGGCATGACAGCCGCCGGCCTCCGCGATGGCGGCAAGGCGACCTTTGTTGCCAGCATCCTTCACGTCGTTGACGAGCGTCCAGGCGCGGTTGAGCGCAGCAGGACCCAGATAATCCTCGTTCCAGCGCACCGTATCGCAGGCGGCGTAGCACACGGCGCAATTGATGCACTCGATCGCCGCATCGGCCTCGACGCGCGGTTTGCTCGCCGGGGAAATCTTCTCGATCGGGTCGGCTCGCGTCTTGCTCGGCGCGAACACGCCTTTGGCCTTCTGCCACTTCTCGAAGAACGGCTGCAGATCGGCCGCCAGGTCCTTGATCACCGGCAGATTGGCGAGCGGCCCAACCTCGAGCTTGCCGTCCTCCACCACCTTCGAGGTGTGCGTGCGGCAGGTCCAGCGCGGGCGGCCGTTGACCGTCATGGCGCACGAGCCGCACATGCCGACGCGGCAGGCGAAGCGGTAGGCCAGCGTGGGGTCGGCATGGCGCTGCACCCAGGTCACAACGTCGAGCACGGTCTGGTTCTCGCGCTGCGGCACCGTGTAGGTCTGATAGCGGCCGTCGGCCTTGCCGCGCCAGAGCGACACTTCGATCGTGCTCATTTCGCGCCCTATCTCACCTTGACCCGCACGCGATGCACGGCGTTGTTGCCGAAGCCGCCAGCGTCCCAGCGGGTCTCGATGGGCTGCATCTCGCCGTTGGCATCGGTGGCCCGGCAGGAAAGCTCATACTCGCCGGCCTTGGCATTCCACGTCGCGCGCCAGCCGCGCCAGGCGAATAGCCCAAGCGGCGGATCGAGCTCCGCCGGCCGCCAGGCGCCGTCGATCCCCACCTCCACCTTGGCAATCGACACGCCGCCGCCCGACCAGGCGCGGCCCATCAGCGCAATCGTCCCCGCATCCACCAGCCTGCGGCGCGTGTACCAGTCGGGAATGCCCGGCGGCACCATCAGCGATTTCACCCGCATGTGGGAGATGGGCGTGCGCGGGCCCTCCGGCTCGGAGCGATAGTGATAGCCGACGGCCTGCTGGTAGCCGTCGTAGGGTTTGTCCAGCGCCTCGATGCGGATCGAGCCACTTGACGCTCGCCATGCCGTACCAGCCGGGCACGATCAGGCGCAGAGGAAAGCCGTGCTGGGGCAGCAGGGGTTGCGCCGTTCATGGCCCACACCAGCAGAACGTCGTCGCTCAGCGCTGCATCGCGCTTCAGGCTGCGGCCGAAGGCGTGCTCGTGCCCGCTGTCGAAGCCGCGGTCGGCGCCGATGAAGGCGATCTCCACCGCATCCTCGCGCAACCCGGCGCGCTCCAGCACATGCCGGAGCGGTGTGCCGGTCCATTCCGCCGTTCCCACCGCCTCGCTCAGCCAGGGCATGCTCGGATAGCGTGGCTGCATGGTGCCGCGGCCGTTGCCGGCGCATTCCAGCGTCACCGGCAGCGTTCGAGCCGGCAGCGCCTTGATCTCCTCCAGCGGTACAGCACTTGGCCGCGCCACCGAGCCCGCCAGCTCCACCTGCCAGTTGCTGTCCGCCACATACGGCACGTCGAAATGGTTGAGCAGATAGTGCATGCCGACCGGCGTCACGTCGTAGCGCAGGGCCTCCAGCAGAATTCCGCTGTTGCGGTTGGCGAGTTGCACCTCCTCCCCAAGAAAGGGCCCCTCGACGTTGCGGCGTCGCTCGGTGCTCAGAAATGGGTCGGCATCGGCCATCGCATGTCCTCGTTCACGGCAGGCTAGCAAGACCTGCCCGCCGAAGAAACGGCAAGCTCTGGCAGCGGCCCTGTCAGCGCAGGCCTGCGGCGCTGAGCGCGAATACCTCGCCCTCGCTCTCGGCCGTATCCAGCCACAGCGAACGGCAGGTCGGAATACTCCTCCTCGAGGATGGCGCGGCCGGTGCCGATCTCGACGACCAGGGTACCGGTTTCCGTCAGGTGGCGGCCCGCCTCGGCCAGGATGCGGCGCACGATGTCGAGGCCGTCGGCGCCGCCGGCGTGGGCGATGACGGGCTCCGCCGCATACTCCGGCGGAAAGGCCGCAACCGCCACCTCGCTGACGTAAGGCGGATTGGCCAGGATCAGGTCGTAGCGGCGCCCGCCCAGCTCGGCGAAGCCATCCGACTGGATAAGCGAAATGCGCTGCTCCAACCCATAGTCGTGCGACATTGCGCGCCGCCACCGCCAGGGCATCGGCCGATACGTCGCTGGCATCGATCCTCGCCTCCTCGAAAGCCAGCGCAGCCAAGATCGCCAAGCACCCCGAGCCGGTGCACAGGTCGAGAACGCGCTCGACGCCCGTGGGATCGCCCACGACGCCGGAAAGGCCGTCACCAAGAAGCTCGCCGATATAGGAGCGCGGCACGATGACCCGCTCGTCGACATAGAAGGCGTGGCCTCCGACCCAGGCCTCGTTCGTCAAGTACGGCGCCGGTTTGCGCGTCGCGACGCGCTTCTCGATCATGTCCCGCACGGCTTGCCGCTCGGCCGGCAGCAGGCGCGCATCGAGCCAAGGATCGAGCGTGTCGATCGGCAGGTGGAGGGCCGACAGGATGAGAAACGCCGCCTCATCGAAAGCTGTAGCTGTGCCGTGGCCGTACACCAGCTTGGCGGCCGAGAACCGGCTGACCGCATAGCGCAGCCAATCGCGCACGGTGACAAGGTGATCAAGGGGCGTGTCCGCCTCGGCCATATGCACATCCAGCCCGAAATTTCAGGCGCGGCTCCTGCCGTCTCGAAGCGGCCGAAACGTCGCGGAGTCGAAGGGCGATTGAGCCACGAGTAGCATCGCGCCCGCTGTTTGGCCTCGAAGTCCCAGGTGACTATCACGCAGCCCGCTTGGATTGCAAAGCCATCGCACCTCGCGCATGGCGTGACCAACGGACGTTGACGCCCCAGCTCCTCTCGCCAATCCAAGCAAGCCGACGTTGGCGTTGCGCATTCGCCCGCGCAAAGTCGCAACCATTGGAGAATAGGCGCCTTTTTGCAGTCCCAGCAGTCATCTCGGGCGACGGTCGCGCAGCTCAGAGTTGCAATGTCGAGGCATCTTTGTAACTGCCATCGATGCTCTTTTGTAAGAAGGAGAATTGACCCAATCGGATCGGTCCCGGCGTTCGCGGCGATGAGAGTATGGAGATTACCGCCGCCGATAGCCGATGTGTTTTTGCGTCGCGGGCGCCGGCTTAACCCTAGTTGACGATGCGGGTCATTAACTGGTGAAAAGACGAGAGGGCCGCAAACATTGGTATTGCGGATTAATCTGGCATTTGTCATTTAGCAATACAGGTGCGTGGACCATTCTATTGCCAGTAAGGAAGGAATCTATCGAAATGGCCAAGGAACTTGACAGAATGTCCCTGAAGGAGCTCACAGAACTCGAGCTCAAGGTGAAGAAGGCCAGGGCGAGCGTGCAGGACCGCAGCCGCGCGGACGCTGCGCAAGAAAGTCGAGGCGCATGATCGCCGACGCCGGCTTCAAGGTCAGCGATATCTTCGGCGGCCGCGGCGGCAAGGGCCGGACCGTGGCCGCCAAGTACGCCAACCCGGACGATCCGAGCGAAACCTGGACCGGCCGTGGCCGCAAGCCGCGCTGGCTCAGCGCCAAGCTGGCAGGATGGCGCCAAGATCGAGAAATTCCTGATCAAATAGAGTCGACGTTGTCGAGAGCCGGCGCGGCGGCGTCGAGCTCGCATGGTCGCACAATGGGCCGGAGCAATCCGGCCCGTTCTTTCGGCGGCGCGCATCGGACAGTCGATGCGGCCAATGCTGCATCCACCGATTGCTGCCGCTAGTGCGCCGCTTCCCAATTGTCGGCCGCCTTGGCGTCGACGTGGACCGGCACGATGAGGCGCACGGCCGGCTCGGCGGCCTTCTCCATTACGCGCGCGATGGTCGGCAGCGCCTTTTCGACCTCGGCGGCCTTGGCCTCGAACACCAGTTCGTCGTGCACCTGCAGAAGCATGCGCACCGAATCGAGTCGCGCCTCCTGCAGCGCGCGCGGCATGCGGATCATGGCGCGGCGGATGATGTCGGCGGCCGAGCCCTGGATCGGCGCGTTGATGGCAGCGCGCTCGAGAAAGCCGCGCATCGACGGGTTCTTGGTATTGATCTCGGGATAGTGGATGCGCCGCCCAAAGATGGTTTCGACGAAGCCCCGCTCGTGCGCCCGCTTCTTGGTCGCCTCCATGTAGTCGCGAATGCCGGGAAAGCGCTTGAAATAGGTGGCGATGTAGTCGCCGGCCTCCTGCTTGGAGATGCCGAGCTGGGCGGCGAGACCGAAGCGCGGAGATGCCGTAGATGATGCCGAAGTTGATGGCCTTGGCGCGCCGGCGCACCTCGGCCGGCATGTCCTTGATCGGCACGCCGAACATCTCCGACGCCGTCATGGCGTGAATGTCGAGCCCTTCCGCGAACGCCTTCCTGCAGCTGCGGGATGTCGGCGATGTGGGCCAGCACGCGCAGCTCGATCTGGCTGTAGTCGGCCGAGATCAGCTTGTGCCCGGGCTCGGCGATGAAGGCCGTGCGGATCTCGCGGCCCTCCTTGGTGCGGATCGGGATGTTCTGCAGGTTGGGATCGGTGGAGGCGAGCCGGCCGGTCGTGGTGGAGGCCAGCGCATAGCTGGTGTGGATGCGGCCGGTCTCGGCATTGATGTGCTGCGGCAGCGCGTCCGTGTAGGTCGACATCAGCTTGGTGAGCTGCCGCCACTCCAGCATGACGTTGATGAGCTTGCGATGCTGCTCGGGCAGCTCCTCGCTGGCGGCGAGATCGTCGAGCAGGCCGGCGCGCGTCTCCCACTGGCCGGTCTTGGTCTTGCGGCCGCCGGGCAGCTTCAGGTTGTCGAACAGGAACTCGCCGAGCTGCTTGGGCGAGCCCAGGTTGAACTTGTGCCCGGCCAGCTCGTAGATCTCCTCCTCGAGCCGCGCGACGCGCTGCGCGAAGGTCGAGCGTCAGCCGCGAGAGAATGCTCCGGTCGACCTTGACGCCGGCGCGCTCCATGTCGGCCAGCACGCACACCAGCGGCCGCTCCAGCGTCTCGTAGACGGTCGGTCATGCGCTCGGCCGCCAGCCGCGGCTTCAGCACCATCCACAGGCGCAGCGTGACGTCGGCATCCTCGCCGGCATACTCGGTGGCCTTGTCGAGCGGCACCTGCGCGAAGGTCTTGTCGGACTTCTTGGCGCCCGGCGCGTGCTCCAGCACCTGCGTGAAGGGCATGCAGGCGTGCTTGAGATGGCGCTCGGACAGCGCGTCCATGCCGTGCTGCCCGCGGCCGGCGTCGAGCGCGTAGGACATCAGCATGGTGTCGTCGAGCGGCGCCAGAGCGATGCCGTGCCGCGCGCAGCACGAGGCAGTCGTACTTGAGGTTCTGCCCGATCTTGAGCACCGCGGGATCCTCGAGCAGCGGCTTGAGCACGGCCAGCGCCTCGGCGATCGGCACCTGCGTCAGCTCGCCCTCGCCGAAATCGAAGGCTGCCGCTGCGCCGACGCGATGGCCGAGCGGCACGTAGCAGGCCCGGCCCGGTGCCACCGCCAGCGAGAAGCCGACGAACTCCGCCTGCATCGGATCGAGGCTGGTGGTCTCGGTGTCGAAGGCGACAGCGGCCGGCGGCGCGGGCCTCCGCGATCCAGGCCTCGAGGCGCGGCAGGTCGGTGACGGTCTCGTACTTGGAGCGGTCGATCGGCACGGCCGTCGCTGCCTTCAGCCACGGCCGACGACGGCCGCTGCCGGCGTCGCCTCGACGCCCGCCTGCGGGCCTTGCCGCCGAGCTTCGGCGGCGCGGCACCCGGCTGCCGCCGGCGGCGGATCGTGCGGCGCGCTGGCGCCGCCGGCCGCTCGACCGGCGGCGGCGCCTCCGCTGCCGAGCCCTTCGGCGATGCGCTTGGTCAGCGTCGTGAATTCCATCTCGCGCAGGAAGCCGAGCAGGGCATCGGGCTCCGGATCGCGCACGCCGAGCTGCTCGACCGGCACCTCGAGCGGCACGTCGTCCTTGAGCCGGACCAGCTCGCGCGAGATGCGCGCCTGCTCGGCGAACTCGGTCAGCCGCTCGCGGCGCTTGGGCTGCTTGATCTCGCCGGCGCGCGCCAGCAGCGTGTCGAGATCGCCGTACTCGTTGATCAGCTCGGCCGCCGTCTTGACGCCGATGCCCGGCACGCCCGGCACGTTGTCGGTGGAGTCGCCGGCCAGCGCCTGCACGTCGACCACCTTGTCGGGCGGCACGCCGAACTTCTCGCGCACCTCGTCGGGGCCGATCGTCTTGTTCTTCATGGTGTCGAGCATCGACATGCCCGGCTGCACCAGCTGCATCAGGTCCTTGTCGGAGGAGACGATCGTCACGTCGCCGCCGGCTGCCAGCGCCTCCTTGCGCGTAGGTGGCGATCAGGTCGTCGGCCTCGAAGCCGTCCTGCTCGATGCAGGCGATGTTGAAGGCCTTCACCGCGTCGCGGATCAGCGGGAACTGCGGCACGAGCTCTTCCGGCGCCGGCGGACGGTGCGCCTTGTAGTCCTTGTAGATCTCGTTGCGGAAGGTCTTCTCGCTGGCGTCGAAGATGACGGCGAGGTGCGTCGGCCCGCTCGACTTGCTGCGCGTCCTGCAGCAGCTTCCACAGCATGGCGCAGAAGCCGTGCACGGCGCCGACCGGCAGCCCGTCCGAGGGGCGCGTCAGCGGCGGCAGCGCGTGGAAGGCGCGGAAGATGTAGCCCGAGCCGTCGATCAGGTAGACGTGGCTGCCCTTGATGACCGGCACCGGCTCGCCGGGCGGCACCGAGCAGGTCGCGGCGCGGCTCGGGCGATTTCTTGGGCTTTGCGGATGTGGTGGCCATGGGCGCGCACTATAGGCTCCGCGCGGGCGAAAGTCAGCGCGCCTGCCGAGGCAGGTCAGTTCACGGCCGCCGGGCGTTCGGGACGCTGTCGATGGAAGCGAAATAGGGCTTGATGTCGATGAGCGGCGTGCCGTCGACGCAGTCGACGTTGCGCACCGTCAGGACGGTGCCCTCGATCTTGACGAGTCTCCACCACGGCCAGCGCGATCGGATTGGGGCGCACCGGCGAGCGCAGCGCGAACGTGCCGCGCGGGCGGCCCAGATGCGCCGGCACCTGCTCGATGAGGTCGCGCCGCGCCCGGTCCATCCAGTAGAGCAGAATGGCGTGCGAATAGAGCTGCAGGTCCTTCAGGCCCGCGGCATAGCGCGGATCGAGCTCGACCCGGCCGACCGCATCGGAGTGCGGCGCTGTTCTTCGGGCAATCGTCGCGCGTCTTGAACGGCGTGCGGATGCGGCCGATGAAATACACGCCGGCATCGAAGCCTGGCGGCAGCTCGATCGCCGACCTCGCCCGGCCGGCGGATGCCTTTCTCGCTCAGCCATGCCGGTGATCCTCGCTCGCAGGTCGATCTGTTGACCGCGCGGAGGCAGATTTTGCGGCGTTTGCGGCCCTGGGTCAAATGGAGTATCAACGCGCGGCGCCACGCACCCGTAGCTCAGCTGGATAGAGTACTGCCCTCCGAAGGCAGGGGTCACAGGTTCGAATCCTGTCGGGTGCGCCATCCATCACAGGGTCCGCCGACCTTCCCGCTCAACCGGTCCTCAGGACCGATGCCTCGCGCTTGCGCCGGCCTGCCACAGCCACGTGCACATCGTTGCACTGCGGGACCCAGGGGCCACCTGCGTCATTGGGTTCGTTCTGATACCTGCTAATATCCGCCGGCATAGAGAAGCACCGCTTATCGTTCGGCATTCGCATTCGTAAATAGCTGAAAGCGGGGGGAGCCCGTCCGTGCCACCAACTCTCGAAGAGCATTTGTTTGCGCCGGGGCCAAAGCGGGTTCTTGCCCTCGACGGCGGCGGGGTGAAGGGCATCGTCACCATTGCCTTTCTGGAGAAGATCGAGGAGATCCTGAGAGAGCGCTCGGGCCGCGGCAGCGATTTCCGCCTGTCGGACTATTTCGATCTCGTGGGGGGCACCTCGGTCGGCTCCCTGCTCGCCACCCTAATTGCGCTCGGCTACCCGGTCGCCGAAATCAAGAAGATGTTCAACGATTGGACGCCGCACATCTTCCGCCACCCCTGGCTGCGTCTTCCGTTCGCGCCGCGTTTCACCTCGCGTGGTCTGAGGAAGCATGCGCGCCAACTGCTGGGCCAGCAAACGCTGGAAGACGCCGATCTCAAGACGGGTCTGGCGATCATCACCAAGCGCCTCGACACCGGCAGCCCGTGGGTGCTGACCAACAATCCAAAGGCCAAGTACTGGGACGACCCCGAGGACTTCTCCTACCTCGGCAATCGCCACTACCGGATTGCCGATCTGGTTTGCGCCAGCACCGCCGCACCCTACTATTTCGCCCCCAAGCGCATCCGCATGGTGCCGAGAACTACCGGATTGGGTTTGTCCGGGTTGTCGGCCGACCACCCCCGCTGGAGCCAGGAGGGCACCGGCCTGTTCATCGATGGCGGAGTTTCCCCCTTCAACAATCCGGCGCTGATGCTGCTCATGCTCGCCGGCATCGAGGGATACCGCCTCAATTGGCGCCTGGGCGCCGATCACCTGCTCATGGTCTCCGTCGGCACCGGCAGCTATCGCTTGCGGCTGAAGCCCAGCTTCTTGATGCGGTGGCTTCCACCTTACTTCGCGGCCAAGGCGCTGCAAAGCCTGGCGGCCAATTCAGATGTCGTCTCCCTCACATTCCTGCAGTGGCTCTCGGCACCAACAAGCCCATGGTGGATCAATTCCGAGATCAAAGACATGAAGGGAGAGCTGTTGCATGCCGAAGCGCTCAAGTCCGATGCAAAGCCGCTGCTGTCTTTCATCCGGTACGACACGAAGCTCGAGATACCCTGGCTGAGCGAGGTATTGGACGATGCTTTGAAGGCCACCCTCAACGATGGCTTCATCGAGGGTCTGAAGCAACTCGACCGGCCCGACTTGATGGAGCAGATGTACAAGGTCGGCGCCGCGGCCGCCGACAGAAAGGTTGCAGCGGCCGACTTCCGCCAGCAATTCGACGTCGCGGCCGGACCGGGCAACGCCGCCCCCACGCCTCCGCCGTTCACCATCGAGACGACAGGAAGGTTCAGGCGCAAGCCCCGCCTCATGGCTCATCGGCAATTGACGCCGGCCGATTTCCGCGCCGTTGCGGTCAAGCTCGGGAAGCTACCGCAGAAGGCACGCCGCATCGGCCTGGTCGCTGCGCGCCAGGCCACGACCGCCGAGAAAGTGGAGACGCGGTGGAACGGTAAGAGTCGCAAAATAGCGCCGCACCGGGAGACTGGGTTGTGACCAACCTCTCAACCGAAGGTCAGGTGCTGCACGACAAGGCGGGCTTCACCAACGTGTACGTCATCCGCGCCGACAAGTTTGCCTCCCTCTACGATCGCCACACGGGCGAGACGGAAGCGGGCGCCATCTACAAAGCCAAGGGCGATGTCCAGGTGCTGTATTTCGCGGGCGGATTCGAGCTGGTAGCCCCGTGGGGCGAGCTGCAGCAGGTCCCGGAGGGCTATCTTTTGCTCAACGGCACCGAAGTCTACGGCAACAACCGCGAGACGTTCGTCACGAGCTACGAGATCAATCGCCGGGAACAACCCCGACCGGCTGCCGCATAGCCGGCAGCCGGCATTGCGCGGTCGACGTTACCCTCGGCCGCGGAACCAATTCATGAACGGACCCAGGATGTCGGAGTAGTCGTCCGTCCACGGCCGCAGGCCGCCGTCGTCCATCTCGACGACCCCATCGATCGAACGGTACGGCGCCAGCGCCTCCTCGCTCTTGGCGAAGATCACCACGGTCGACGACGACTGGGCGTAGCTCCGGTCGGCGTTGGTGTCGGAGGCAACGATACCGGCTGTTCCGGGCGGCAACTCCTTCAGCGTAGCGCCCAGCACCGAGTCGAGGTCCAGGTAACGGTTGGAGGTGTGCAGCAGCACCACGCCATCCGACTTGAGCTTGGCGAGGAACATCTCCACTGCTTCCTTCGTCAGCATGTGCACCGGAATGGCGTCCGACGTGAAGGCATCGATGATGAACAGGTCGAAGCTCTCGTCGGGCTCCTTCGCCATGGTCTGGCGCGCATCGCCGATGGCGATGTCGATGTCGGGCTGGCATTTGGTGATGAACGTGAAATTCTTGGGGTTCTTGGCGATCTTGATGACGGTGGGGTCGATCTCGAAGAACTTCCAGGTCTCGCCCTCGCGCTTGTGGCACGAGCTGGACCCGGTGCCGAGGCCGACGATGCCGTAGCGGCCCTTCTCGCCCTTGGCAGCGAGGATCTCGCGCCGCTTGGCGATCGTCTGGCCGATCGGGCTGCCCGGGTAGTAGTAGGTGGTGGGCGTGGTGTCGTCGACGGGATTGCCGTCGTCGCCGTAGAAGCGTTGCGATCCATGCAGCGTGGTGCCGTGCATCAGGATCTTGAAGGCGCCGTCCTCGGACGGCTGCACACGATAGACGCCGAAGAAGCTCCTTTGCGCGTCGCCGCGATTGGGATTGGACGGCAACCAGATCAAGGCAAGGGCCATCAGCAGGGCTGCCACCAGCTGCCGCGGCGGAAACTTGACGCTGACAATCAGGATGGCGGCGAGGAACAGCACCACGAGCGGTGTCGTGCCCCACTGGCTGATCAGGATGCGGTTGTTGAGGGCGATCGTCGGCAGCCACATGATGGCGAGAATCCCGATCATCGCGATCAGCCACAGGACGATCAGCTCCTCCTTGCGCTTCTCCTTGTCGCCCGTGAGCGCGAGCGCACCCGGCCGGCAAGCCATGGAGAGGGCGAGCAGCAGCGGATACTCGAACACCTGGTTGAAAATCTTGGGTGCGATGAGCGCGGTGAACATGCCGCCCAGCGCGCCGCCGAACGACATCCACAGATAGAACTCGGTCAGGTAGCGGGGCGCAGGCCTGGCTTCATACAGCGTCCGGTGCGCCAACATGGCCGTGGTGAAGAACACCGCCACGCCCGTCGAGCTGGTCACGAACCAGCTGCCGCTCTGGAGCTGCGACAGCGTGATCAGCGCTACGATCAGCGCCACCAGATGCAGGAACAGCAGCGACTCGCGTGAAATGAGCGGGTTGTCGCGGAACACCAGCACGAAGGTCAGCAGGTAGAGCGCCAGCGGGATCACCCACAGCAGCGGGGCTGACGCCACGTCGGTGGTGATGTGCACCGTGAAGGCGGTGACCAGCGCAGAGGGCACGAAGGCGAGACCAACCCAGCCCAGGCGCTGCTGCAGCGTCGGCGGCGGCGCGGCGACCTCGGCGCCGGGCGGCAGGGCCGGCGTGTCCGGCACGCCGCCCGCTTGCGCGCCGCGCATCAGGTAGAACGAGCCGGCAAGGGCGATGATCAGCAAGCCGTAGGCATAGGCCCACAGATGGCTCAGCTGCGAGAGGCCGAACGCGGGCTCCAGCATGAACGGATAGCCCAGGAGAGCGATCAAACTGCCGAGGTTGCTCGCCGCGTACAGGAAGTAGGGATCGCGCGCGTTGGGGTGGCCGCTTCTGGCAAACCACGCCTGCAGCAGCGGCGCGTTGGCGGAGACCGCCATGAACGGCAGCCCGATCGAAGCCGTGAACACGGCAAGCTGCCAGAGGTAGGGCTCGCCCTGCGGCGGCTCGCCCCAGCGCGTCGACAATCCGATCGGCAGGCAGATGACGGCGGCGAGGCACACGCCCAGATGAATGATGCCCGTCAGATGCGGCGGCGCCCTGGTGGTGAGCAGATGGGCGTAGATGTAGCCGGCGAGCAGCGCGCCCTGAAAGAAGAACACCGACACCGACCACACCGACGGCGAGCCGCCGAGCACCGGCAGTATCATCTTGGCAAACATCGGCTGGATGGCGAACAGCAGCAGCGCCGAGAGGAAGGTGGTGACCGTGAACACCCACATCATGGCGGGAGCGTTCTTGGCGAGGTCGACGAAAAACTGGGGCACACTGGCGGCCACGCCGCCTGCCGCCGGCTTCACCGGGCCCCCGCTCTGCACGGAATTCTCAGACATCCCCTTGCCCTTCCCTTTGGCGACTAGCGCGTGCGATCCAGTGGTCGCTGCTACACGGTTTGTTCGGACTGGCGCCGCTTGCCCAGACTTGGCACGTGGTTGTGACCGTGTCGGCCCGGCGTGCAAAGTTAAGCTTCGGTAATGGCTCCCCAAAAGCCTCAAAAGCGATCAAGCTCCTCTGCCGGGCCGCCTGGTCCGTGCAAACAGACGGGCGGCTCGGCTGGCGCTTGGACCAGCACAATGGGCAAACGCGTTATCGCCTTTCCCAGAGTGGTAGGTCGGAAGAGAACCGCTGAGTATCGCAAGCTGCTCACGAAGTCGAGAGCATTTGCTGTCCCGGCAGGTCGCGCGCCCGCAGTGACAAGCCCAAAAATGCGCGAAACGAGGCCGCCGGACCGGATCACCCAAACGCTGCGAGCGAGCGCCGGGGAGGCCCGGGCGTGAAGCCGCACCCATCATAGCTGGATGGGACCGGTTAACGGCCATTCAGCAATCCTTAGCAACCCCCTGCCAAACTCCTTTCCGCTCACGGCTCGGAGAGTTGCATGCGGTTGCCCGAACCCAAGTTCCTGCTTTTCAACGCCGCCGCTGCGCTGGCGGGTGGGGCAGCGGTGCTGGCGGCAGCTTGGTCGGTGCTAATGCCCACCCCCGTTGCCCCCTGCAGTGAGCGCTACCACGCCATGACCACGTTCGGCCTCGAGCGGGGCGGCGGCGTCCTGACCGCCGCGGAGTTGCAGGCGAGCCTGGGCGGCAAGGACGTCGGCGTGATCGACAGTGTCACCATCGGGCCGGTCAAGGACGGCCCCGCTGCGTTCGCCATGGCCGTGAGCCTGCAGAAGGCGTCCGTCTCGCAGCAGGGCGTAGCCACCAAATTCTCAGGCGGCACCAGCTTCCCATGGCACCCGCGCGCCTTGCAAGGCAAGGCCAGCGCGTGCCTGAGCTACAGCGTGCTGCTGCCTGCCGACTTCGAATTTCACCGGGGCGGCGTGTTGCCGGGCATCGCTGGCACGGACGGGACCGAGGGAGGCAACAGCTTCGCGGTCCAGCTCGCGTGGCGCCCCAAAGAGGGCGGCGGCGTGACGGTACGTGTCACCGAAAGCGGTGTCTCCCAGGCGATGCCAGCCGAGCGACAGGCGTTCGAGTTCGCCCGCGGCCATTGGATGAAGGTCGAGCAGGAGGTGGTCCTCAACACCCCCAAGATGCAGGATGGCACATTGCGCGTCTGGGTGAACGGCGTCCTGACGGTCGATCGCCGCGACATCGCCTATCGTGCCAGGCCGGACGTGACGGTTGCAGGTGTTGCGGTCGACGTGTTCCGCGCGGGCGGTCCTACCGACCCCCAGTCCGCCGCGCACAAAGATGCCAAGGTACGGCTGACGCCGTTCGAGGTGCGCTGGCAATAGCCGCCGCGCGGGCCGGACCCAATATTCATGCCGCTAGGCGGCGGCCCCCGCCAGCGCCCGCACTTCCGCTAGCAGTTTCGCATCTACCGCGACGCCCTCGCGCTGGGCCTTCTCGCGCATAGCGATGCGCCGTGTGCCCGGCAAGCGGGCGGCGCCCTCGCCCTCGATCATGGCGGCAAGCGCTGCCACCCGGTCCGCCGCCACGTCACCCCCCGCAAAGCCATCGCCATCGATGACGATAAGCAGCTGGCCGACCCCCGGCGGGCCTCCCTGCGCATCGAAGAACGAGCTCGCCTCGAAGCCGAACCGGGCACCCGTCAGGGCCACGGCCAACACCTCCACCATCAGCGCCAGAGCCGCGCCCTTGGCCCCGCCGATGGGCTGCAGGGCGCCCTTGAGCGCTGCGTTGGCATCGGTGGTCGGCTGGCCCTGCTCGTCCACTGCCCAGCCTGCGGGAATGGCCTCGCCCTTTTGTGCCGCAGTCAGGATCTTGCCGCGCGCCACCTGGCTCAGCGCCAGATCGACCACGATCGGCGGCCGGCCGCGCAGCGGAGCGGCAAAGGCGATCGGATTGGTGCCGTAGATCGGCCGCTTGCCGCCCCAAGGTGCAATGGCATTGGGCGTATTGCCGAAGGCCAGCGCCACCAGGCCGGCCTCGGCCAGCCGCTCCACATGACGCCCGGCAACGCCGAAATGGTGCGACCGAGTGAAGCCCGCCGCGGCAATACCGTTCGCCTTCGTGATCTCAGGCAGGCGCTCGATGGCCAGATCGAAGGCCGGAAAGGCAAAGCCGTTCTTCACGTCGACCATGAGCGTGCCGGGCCGCGTCTGGCGCGCTTCTGGCGTAGCGTGCCCATCGACCTTGCCCGCCTTGGCCTGCGCCGCGTAGCTCGGAACGCGCGAGAGGCCATGCCCCTTCTGGCCGTCGATCTCGGCCTGCGCCAGCGCACGAGCGACCGAGCGAGCATTCGCTTCTGACGTGTTGCAGGCGACCAGCGCCGCCGCGATCAGCGCCTCGAGCTTGTCCGGCGCTATGACGGTGGTTTCGCTCATCGGCCTTTCTTGAGCACGCGCGCCACGCTCTCCACCGTCATGAAGCTCACGCGGTGGTTGGCCTCCAGCGTGACGCCGGAGATGTGCGGCGTGAGGATCACATTGGTGAGGCCGGCGAACAGCTTGCCGACCTCGGCCTTGATGGGCTCGTCGTCGAATACGTCAAGCGCCGCACCGCCGAGGTGCCCTCTCTTCAGCGCTGCCGCGCATGCCGGCTCGTCGACGATGCCGCCGCGCGCCGAGTTGATGAGCACCGCACCCTTCTTCATGCGCGCCAGCTGCTGCCCGGCGATCATCCCGCGCGTTTCCTCATTCAGCGGGCAGTGAATGGTGATGACGTCCGCCGTCTCCAGCAGCTCCTCCAGCGTCACTTTCTCCGCCAGGTTCCAGTTCTCGTTGCCCTCGGGCAGATAGGGATCGCACGCAACCACGCGCATCTCCAGCCCACGTGCCTTGCGCGCCGTGGTGGAGCCGATGGAGCCGAGCCCGATGATGCCGAGCTGCTTGCCGGCGATCTCGAAGCCCCGTCCCAGCTCCTCGCGCGGCCATTCGCCAGCCACCAGCCGGTGCGTGTCGCGATAGGCCCTCCCGCGCAGCAGGATCATGGCCATGGCGATCGCATACTCGGCAACCGAGGTGGCGTTGGCGCCGCGGGCGGAGCACACCTCGATGCCGCGCCGCTCGCACTCGGCGACGTCGATGTTATCGAGGCCCACGCCCAGCCGGCCCACGACCTTGAGCTTCGGCGCCAGCTCCAGCAGTGCCGCATCGACGCGCGTGCGGTTGCGCACGATCAGCCCCGGCACGGCGCGCACAAGCTTCTCCAGGTCTGCGCGCTTGGTCCACAGCTCGCGGTCCCAGTGCACCTTGAAGTCCCTCTTTAGGACCTCGATCGCGGCCGGCTCCAGGAATTCGGTGACGACGATGTCGGTCATGCTGTCCCCTACGCTAGGCCTCACTCGAACTCCAGCCGCTTGCGCATGTCGGCGAACATGGTGGCCCGCAGCTCCATGCCGATGCCCGGCGTCTCGTGCGGCCGGGTGTAACCGTCGACGACCGGGATGGTGTCGGCAAAGCCACCGTAGGGCTGGAACACGCCCGGATAGCTCTCGGTGCCCCCGAGCTGAAGCCCGGCCGCCATGTTGAGACCGAGCTGGTGTCCGCCGTGCGGCACGCAGCGGCGCCGCGACCAGCCGGCACGATCGGCCATGTCGAGAATGCGCAGGGCCTCGGTGAGCCCGTAGCAGAGCGACGGGTCGGGCTGCAGCCAGTCCTTGTGCGGGCGCATGCCGCCGTGGCGCACCAGGTTGCGGAAGTCCTGCACCGAGAACAGGTTCTCACCCGTCGCTATCGGCGTTGCAGTCGCCTCGCACAGCACGGCGTGGGCCCGATAGTCGAGGGGCTCCACTGGCTCCTCCAACCAGCCGAGCCCGTAGCCATCGACAGCTCGGGCGTAGGCGAGCGCAGTGTCGAGATCGAACCTGCCGTTGGCATCGACAGCGAGGTTCGCGCCGTCTCCCGCGATCTCCAGCGCCCACTCGATGCGCTTGAGGTCCTCCGCCAGCGGCGCGCCGCCGATCTTCATCTTCAAGAGCCGATAGCCGAGATCGCGACACTGGCGCATCTCGTCCTGCAAGCCCTGCTTCTCCTTGTCGGGATAGTAGTAGCCGCCGCCAGCGTAGACGAGCACGCGGGCGTCGAACCTGTGCCCGTTGCAGCGCTCCGACAGCACACGCCACAGCGGCGTGCCGAGGATCTTCGCCGTCGCGTCCCAGACCGCCATGTCGATGGCGCCTGCCGCGAAGGCACGGTCGCCGTGGCCTCCAGGCTTCTCGTTGCGCATCATGGCGGCCCAGATCGCCTCGGGGTCGAGCGTTCCTGCGGCCTCGTCCCGCAGCTTCGCCGGATCGGCCTCCAGGATGCGCGGCGCCAGACGCTCGCGGATGATCCCCGACTGGGCATAGCGCCCGTTGGAGGTGAAGCCGTAGCCGATCACCGGCTTGCCCTCGCGCACGAGGTCGGTCTCGACCGCCACCACGCTGATCGTCATCTTGTCGAAGGAGATGACGGCGTTGCGCATTGGCGAGGGAATTGGCGCGACCGCGTCGCGGATGCGGGTGATCTTCACGCCGTGTTCCCGTTGCGGCAGCCCGAATTCCGTCAGCACCATGCCTCTCCGTTGCCCTGACCGCAAGTCGGAGCGGGGGAACTCGGCGGTACCGGGAGGGGTTCTGCTTGGTGTGGCACCCGCCGGCCTGCCTGTCGCGATACTGGCGCAGGGCGCCCGGGAGTCCTACGATGGAATGAGCTAGGTCGGGGGCCAGAAGGAGTGTGAACATGGCCCAGTGTAATGTTTGCGGCAACGACTACGACAAGGCGTTCCAAATCACCCAACACGGCCGGACCATGACGTTCGACAGCTTCGAGTGCGCAATCCAGGCCATGGCGCCCAAATGCGCCCACTGTGATTGTCGCATCGTCGGGCACGGCATCGAGGCGAAGGGTAAGATGTATTGCTGCGCCCACTGCGCCAGGCACGAGGGCGTGAAGGGGGTCGTCGATCGGGCAGCGTGAGGCGCGCCATGATACGGAAGCTCAAGTCCGGTCAATGGCGCCTCTATTCGCGCAAGAAGGACCCTCGCACCGGCAAGCGCCGCAACCTCGGCATCTTCCCGACGCGGGCCAAGGCGGAGCAGCACGAGCGCGCCGTGCAGTATTTCAAGCACGCGGGCGGCGGCTGACGATCCAGCCGAAGGACGGCGAGATGGCGCGAGCGAGGAAGCCTGCAAGTAAGGCCCCGCGCAGGAGGCCGGCCAGGAAGCGCGCGAGCAGCCGCTGGTCGGCCGAAGTCATGCGGACGAGCAACGCCCTCGACCTGGAGCACGGCGTCTTCACCTGGAAGGACCCGGCGCGCATCGCGGCGTCCCTCAAGCGCTCGGCCGAGACCAGCACGCGACGCAAGGCACCACCATACCGCTCGGCCTTGTCGATGCTCACCTTCCACATCAACCGGGCCGGCCGCAAGCTTCCGGCCAGCCAAAGGAAGGTGCTGGAGCGAGCCAAGACCGAGCTGCGCAAATCGTTTGGCCGCGAGTAAACGCTACGAGCGCCGGGCCGCACGCGAGCCTCACGCACTGCGGTAGAGCTTGGTCATGACGAACTCGCGGTGGCCCAGAGCCTCCGCCGCCGTCAGCCGCCCGTTGGCGGTGCGGACGATCATGTCGATCAGCGCGTCGCCGGCGGTATCCAAGGTCAGCTCGCGGCGCAGGATGCCCGACACGTCGAGGTCGATGTGCTCGCCCATGGTGCGCACGGTCTTGGGGTTGCCCGAGATCTTGATCACCGGCACGATCGGGTTGCCGATGATGTTGCCCTGGCCGGTCGGGAAGGTGTGCACCACGTAGCCGGCAGCCGCCATCAAGGTCACGCACTCGGCTGCCGCCGACGACGTGTCCATGTAGTAGAGCCCCGGCCCGGCAGCGGGCGCCTCGGCCGGCTCCAGCACCTCGATGTACTTGCATGTGCGCCCGATTTTCTCGAGGTTGCCCAACGCCTTCTCCTCGATGGTGGTGAGCCCGCCGGCGATGTTGCCCTTGGTCGGCTGGCTGTCGGAGAGGTCGTCGACCTTGTGCGCCTCGATCACCTCGTCCTGGTAGGCCTGGAACACCTTCATCCACTTCTCGCCGATCCTGGCATTGATGGCGCGCTCCTTGGCGATGTGCTCGGCGCCAGTGATCTCCGAGGTCTCGCCGAAGCACGCCATGGATGCCCTTGGGGATCAGCTTGTCGTACATGTTGCCGACCGTCGGGCACGAGGCGAGCCCGGTGGTGGTGTCGCTCTCGCCGCACTTGGTCGACACCCACAGGTCCTCGATCCCACACTCCTCGCGCTCCAGCTCCGAGGCCCGCTGCAGGAACTCCTTGGCCTTGTAGGAGGCCTTGGCGATGGTGGCGATATCGCCGTGGCCCTCGATGCCGAAGCCCACCACCGGCTTGCCGGTCTTGGCGATGCCTTCGACCACGCGATTGGTCCAGCTGTCCTCGATGCCGATCACCACCACGGCGGCGACGTTCGGGTTGGAGCCGGTGCCGATCAAGGTGCGGAAAAACAGGTCGAGATCGGCGCCGAACTGCAGGCGGCCGTAGGCGTGCGGCAGCGCCAAGGTGCCCTTGATGTTGTTGGCGACCGCCTCGCACGCGGCGTTCGACAGATCGTCGAGCGGCAGGATCACCACGTGGTTGCGCACGCCGACCCGCCCGTTCTCGCGCCGCCAGCCCTTGAACCGCAGGTTGCCCTTGGCTCTTGCCGTTTGACTTTGCTGCCATTCCAGCTTCCTCACCAGCGCTTCGTCTTGAGGTTCTGCACGTGCACGTGCTCGCCCACGCCCACGTCGGCGACGATCCTGCCGATATCCTCGCCGTACTTGATCACCGTATCGCCCTTCTTGAAGGCCTTGAGGGCCACCTTGTGCCCGATCGGGATGTCGTGCCTGGACTCAAGCTTGAGCGTTGCGTCGGTCTCGGTGACCACGCCCAGCATGGCGGTGCCGGCCTTGAGGCCTTCCACCACCACCACGCCGACGTTATCCTTTGGGCTATGGACTAAAAAATGTGGTGCACTCATCCGAATTCTTCTCCATGCTGCTCTTTCCGCGCACGGTCTGTTCGCGGAAGATTCTTATATAAGACCCAAGTTATGTTCCAGGGATACCAGACTTAATGCCTCGCAAAGTTACCTCAGGCAAGACCATTAAACAGTCGCTCTATGCCCGCATACACGCCCAGCTGGTCGAACGCATTCGCTCTGGCCAGTGGAAGCCTGGCCAGCGCATTCCCAGCGAGTTCGCGATCGCGGACGAGTTCGACGTAAGCCAGGGCACCGCGCGCAAGGCGCTGGAGACCCTGGCTGCAGACAAGCTCGTCATCCGCAAGCAGGGGCACGGCACATTCGTGTTCACGCCGGAGGACATCTTATATCACTTCTTCAACGTGTTCGACCACAAGGGCAAGCGCATCATACCTCTCAGCCGCAGCACAAAGTGTGTGGTGCGCAAGGTCAATCGAATCGAGCGAAGGGCGTTGGGCTTGCAGAGGAATGCGCGCGTTATTCGCATTGATCGCCTGCGCATGCGCGGCGCCAAACCGTTCGTGACCGAACGCATCTCGCTTCCAGAAGCCACGTTCCCCGGCCTTGCCGACCTGCCTGAAATTCCTGACAGGTTCTACGACATCTTCCAGAGGGACCACGGGGTTCTCGTCTTGCGAACCGATGAGCGCGTAACGGCCGCTGCTGCGGACGCAAAGACGAGCGCGAAGCTGAAGATTCCGCCCGGCACCCCTCTGCTCAGGATCGAGCGCATCGCCTTCACGTTCGACGACCAGCCCGTCGAATGGAGGATCAGCCTGTACCATCTGCAACGCGCGCACTACCTGGCTGTTAGCAAGGGTGGGTCGGGATAGCGCTGAGTTGTATCACCTTGCAGGGCGCGCGTATGCTGTGCCAGCAGGAAAGATGGAGCAATGCCAGGCGATCGCTTCTCCCTCCGCGGCAAGACGGCGTTGGTGACGGGGGCGTCCTCCGGCCTCGGCTGGCACTTTGCCCGCGTGCTGGCGAACGCCGGCGCCAAAGTTGCCGTGGCGGCGCGCCGCCTCGACCGCCTGCAACAGCTCGCAATCCGAAATCCGCGCGTCCGGCGGGGAAGGCGGCCGCCGTCGAACTCGATGTCACCGATCGCGCGTCGATCGTCAGCGCATTCGATGCCGCAGAGGCCGAGTTGGGGCCCGTTTCGGTGCTCGTCAACAACGCCGGCGTGCCGGCGGGGTCCTATTTCCTAAAGATGAGCGACAGCGAGTGGCGCGGCGTGATGGAGGTCAATCTCGACGGGGTGTTCCGCGTCGGCCAGGAAGCGGCCCGTCGCATGAGCGCCAAGAAGTCCGGCGGGTCGATCATCAACATCGCATCCATCTCGGCCTTTGCCGTGCTCAAGGCCATCGCCCCCTACTCGGCCTCCAAGGCGGCGGTGGTGAGCCTGACCAAGTCGATGGCGCTGGAGCTGGCGCGCGACAACATTCGCGTCAATGCGCTGGCGCCCGGCTATTTCTCCACCGAGCTCAACGACGCTTTCCTGGCCAGCGACGCCGGCAAGCGTCTTGTCGCGGGTGCCGATGGCGCGCGCGGGCAGGCTCGAGGAGCTCGACGGGGCGCTGCTGCTGCTGGCTTCCGACGCCGGGGCTTTCATGACCGGCAGCGTGATCACCATCGACGGCGGCCACCTGCTGGCCACGGGCTAAGGTCAGTCGGACTGCCCCTTGCGCCGATTCGGGTCTGCGACGTCAGCCGGCTTTGGCTTGGTCTCTTCCGTCATCACCTTCAACTTGGCCGCCGGCACTACAGGCTCGAAGTTCTCCTGCTTGGACGCGCCCTGAAAGCGGGCCCCATCCTCGATGGCGAGGTTCTCGTGAAAGATGTCGCCCTCGATGTGCGCGCCCTGCTGGAGGATGACGCGCTTTGCGCGCACGGTTCCCTTGACCTTGCCGCGCACGACCACCTCGTCAGCCTTGATATCCCCGAATATGCCGCCCTCTTGCCCGACAATGATGTGCGCGCAGGTAACCTGCCCCTTGATCTGACCATCGACCTGGACTTCCCCGTCAGTTTCGAGGTCGCCCTTGATGCAGAGGCCGGCATCGATGATGGCGCGTGCCGATACTCCGTTGGCTTTGCGATGGCCGCCTGGCTCGCTGTCCCTTGCGACGAAGGGAGTGACACGGTCGGACGAGCCGGGGTAGTTGGCCTCGTCAGCTGCCTTCCTGTTGAACATGCTGTGATGCTCCTGACTGTTCGGCGCATCGCCGATGAACGGGCGATGCGCCAGTCGCGATCTCGAGTAGGGTTCTGGCTGGCGATCCGGTGAGCCGACGCGCAGATGTGGTCAGGTGCCGGCCGTCCCCCCGAGGCACTGACACATGCCGTCTCACCGGCTGCAAGGCTGCTTCGATTGCAACCTTAATGGCGTCTGCGTCGCGTCCAGCACGATGCCGGCTGTTCACCATGCTCGCGACGCCACACGTTGCGCGTTCGCGGGTGTGGAACTTGGCGCAAAGAGGGTTGCGGTCTTGTCGCACCATGCTTCGGTTGGTACTGCACCTGAACCCGACAGGCTTCACGCGCGGCGTCGATGCGCGCATGATTGGTCGAGCCGTCGTGGCCGGCAGGGCCCGCCGCTCACAATGGGGTAACCCGATGAAACTCTGGACGCGCCTCAAGGAGGAAGAAATGGCCCACGAGCGCCCTGAGCTGCGCAAGCGCTCAGCCAACTTCGTGCCGTTGAGCCCGGTCAGCTTTCTGGCGCGCGCCGCAAGCTTCTTCGGCGATCGCACGGCGATCATCCATGGCAGCCGCCGCTTCACCTACACCGAGTTCTACGCGCGGTCGCGAAGGCTGGCGCACGCGCTGACCAAAGCCGGCGTGAGGCGCGGCGACACGGTGGCGATACTCGCCGCCAACGTACCGGCGATGCTGGAGGCCCACTACGCGGCGCCGATGATCGGTGCCATCCTCAACCCGATCAACGTCCGCCTCGACGCGCCGCTGATCGCCTTCTGCCTGGAGCACGGCGAGGCCAAGCTGCTGCTCGCCGACCGCGAGTTCCATTCCACCATCGCGCCCGCGCTCGAGAAGCTCGGCAGCAAGCGCCCGATCGTGGTCGACATCGCCGATGCGGAGACGGCAGGCGCGCCGAGCTTCGGCGGCCTGGAATACGAGAGCTTCATCGCCTCGGGCGACCCGGACTTCGTCTATCCGGGCCCCAACGACGAGTGGGACTCGATCTGCCTGCTCTACACGTAGCGGCACCACCGGCAATCCCAAGGGCGCGGTCTACAGCCACCGCGGCGCCTATCTCGGCGCACTCGCCAACGCGCTCACCTTCAAGCTCGACCACGACAGCCGCTATCTGTGGACCTTGCCGATGTTCCATTGCTCGGGCTGGACCTTCACCTGGGCGCTAACGGCAGCGGCCGGCACGCACGTGTGCCTGCGCAAGGTCGAGCCCGCGCGCATTTTCGAGGCGATCGCCGAGCACCGCATCACGCACATGTGCGGCGCACCGATCGTGCTCAACATGCTGGTGCATGCGCCCGCCGAAGCGAAGCGCCCGCTGCCGCTGCGCACAAAGGTGGCAACTGGCGGCGCGGCGCCGCCTGCCGTCGTCATCGAGCGCATGGAGGCAATGGGCTTCGAGGTGCTGCACCTCTACGGCACCACCGAGAGCTACGGCCCCTCCACTTACTGCGCGCCCTTGCCCGAGTGGCAACAGTTGCCGACGGCAGAGCGCTACGCGCGCATGGCGCGCCAGGGCGTGCCCAACCCCGTGATCGAACAGATGATGGTCGCCGATCCCAAGACGCTGGCGCAGCTGCCCCGTGACGGAACCTCCATGGGCGAGATTGCCCTTGCGGGCAACACGCTGATGAAGGGTTACCTCAAGAACGAGGCAGCCACGGAGGAGGCCTTCGCCGGCGGCCTTTATCGTTCCGGCGACCTTGCGGTGTGGCACGCCGACGGCGCCATCGAGGTCAAGGATCGCTCCAAGGACATCATCATCTCGGGCGGAGAGAACATCTCCTCGCTCGAGGTCGAGGAGATCCTCTATCGCCATCCACAGGTGATGGAGGTCGCCGTGGTGGCGCGACCAGACGCCAAGTGGGGCGAGAGCCCGTGCGCGTTCATCACCTTGAAGCCCGGCAGCGGCGCAATCGCACCCGACGACATCATCGCCTTCTGTCGCGCCAACATGGCGCACTACAAGGTGCCGAAGACTATAGTGTTCGGGCCGCTGCCCAAGACCTCTACCGGCAAGATCCAAAAGTTCGTGTTGCGGGAGAAGGCACGAGCGTTGCCGCAAACCTGAGGAGGCGCGGACCCACTACGCAACTTGTGCGATATTTCGGCAACGGCGATGCACTGCCAACGCGCGGGGCTCTTCCTTCTGGCGGATTGACGCGCCACCCTGCTGCCACGCGGGGGTCACGGTCCGGGCGGCTGGCTGGCCTCGCCCGGGGGAGACACGATCCATGGAAATGAACCCTCTACGCCAGCTGCGCGCGGGGCGCCTGCCGCAGATGGTGTCGTGGTACGATCCGCGGCTGCTCGCGCGCGTCGGCATACGCACGATCGTGTCGTCCGTGTTCGGTCAATATGCCGACCAGCGCTTGATGCAGGCGGTCACGGACCCTTGCGACGACCAGGAGCTGTCCCGTCGCTACGACTACAGCAACCCCGCTACGGACCATCCCCAGCATCGCGTGACGCTCGACTCCTCGGGCGCGCTGTGGGTGGACTATGTGGCCGATGTCGGCGACGGCTTCGACGCCACCTATACGACCGCCTACCTGCTCGCCCAGGACAGCCTGGATGTGCGCGGGGCCGGCAAGCTGCGCCACGGCGAAATCCTGATCATGGGTGGCGACCAGTGCTACCCGCAGGCGACGCGTGAGGAGTACAAGAAGCGCCTGCTGCAGCCCTTCAACTGGGCGTTCACAGTACGCGACCCGAACCGCAAGCTGTTTGCCATCCCCGGCAACCACGACTGGTACGATGGGTTGAACTCGTTCGACAGCCTGTTCTGCTCCTCGCGCGATCGCCTGTCGGAAGCCAAGGGCAACGTGATCGGCGGCTGGCAATGCCAGCAGCATCGCAGCTACTGGGCCATGCGTCTGCCTTACAACTGGTGGATCTGGGGCGCCGACATCCAATTCTCCAAGTACCTTGACACCGCGCAGGTCAGCTACTTCGAGGCGATGGCCAAGCAGATTGCGCCTGGCGACAATCTCATCATCTGCCTGGCCGAACCGTCCTGGATGATCGCCGACCTGCAGGGGGTGGACGAGGAAGAAAACTTTTTCAAGATCACCTCGATCGCCAGGGCCAGGGGCGCGCGCATCGCGGCCGTTATCGCCGGCGACTGGCATCACTACAACCGCTACTACGCCCACGAACTCGACGTGCACTTTATAACGGCCGGCGGCGGCGGCGCCTTCCTGCATCCCACACACGTCCTCAAGAACAACATCTCGGTGCGCTGGCCCGAGCGACGTGAGGACGTCGAGACCGCTCCGGCGGACGCACCCGCTCTGCGCCCGGGAGAAGCCTGGCGCCCGCGCGAATACGACATCCGCCTCAAGCGCAACACCGTGGCGGCGGACAACGTCGTGGAACAGGCCGTTCAGGATGTGCAGGACGTCCTCCTGGAGCCGCTGAAGGACGCCGCAGAGCCCGGACGCGGCAGGCGCCGGCCGCTGCGGCCGCAGGCGCCCAAGTGCTATCCGAGCAAGGGCAGGAGCTACTGGCTGAGCCTCGCCAATGTGTTCTTCCCCTTCTACAACCCAGCCTTCGCGATCGGCATCGGGCTCATCTATTGGCTGATCACGTGGGAGTTCCAGTCGCTCGTCACCAAGGAGCAGATTTCGCTCGGCAAGATCGACGAGCTGGGCCTCAGCACAACGATCTGGGAAGTGTTGCCCCTGATGCCGCTCTATCTCGTGCAGGCCATGATCGCGTCGGTCAGCCTTACCGTGCTGGTGGCCGGGCTGTACGCCGCCCTGGTGTGGTACGTGGACGCGATCGATCGGCCGGGCATTCGCCGCTATGCAACTAAATTCTTGGTCGGTACTGCGCATTTCCTGGCGCACATGACCGCCATGTTCACCCTGTCGCTGCTTGTCGTCGGCTGGAACAACCAAGCCTCGCCCTTCCTCGAGCGCCAGTTCGACACGCTATACAAGGAACGGGCGCGCCAGCCTCAGATCGTGCAGGAACAGCTGGAGACCCTCAAGCGCAAGGAACAGGCGCAGCGCGCCCAACCTGGCCCCAAGGTACCCACCGCGGTCCGCCAGCTGGTTGGCTTCACCATGTATCCGGTGCTGATGATCGGGCTTGGTGCATTGATCGGGGGATCGCTGTGGGGTTTGTACTGGGTTGTTACGGGCGTCGTGGCGCGCATGCATTCCGGAGAGGCGTTCGCAGCATTGAGAATCCAGAACTACAGGAATTTCCTGAGGCTGAAGTTCGAGCCGGACAAGGTGACGATCTACCCCCTCGGCATCGACAAAATCCCGAGCCACGATCACTGGCTCAACGCTCCGCGCGGACGCGACAACCCCCTGCCGCACAACCCGAAGCTCATTGCGGCAAAGCCGATCGACGTGCGCCTGATCGAGAACCCCATCGTGATCATGCGCCACGACGCCACGGCGGAGTGACTCTCGTCTGCCTGCGTGCTGGGATGGACTCGCACCTCGGGGCTCGACCTCCGGGAACGCAAGCTCCCGGACGCTCCGCCGTCAGGCACTCCTCGTGCGCCACCCTTGGGCGTAGTGCTCGCGCGCCTCCCGCGCGTAAGGCGTAGGCGATACGCGCACGCGGATCTCCGCCTGCTTGTGCCGTTCGGTAGAGGTCTTCTGCGTGCCGCCGTCGGGCTCGCCCCAGATGAGGGTGAGCACGTCGCCTTCCTTGATGTCAGGCTCGACGACGCCGAGCGACAGCATGCAGCGCTCGTTGAAGCTGTAGCCATTGAACATCGACAAGCCCACGATCTTGCCGCCCAGCATCAGCCGGTCGAAGCCCGAGGAGGAGTAGTTGGGCTGCGGGAGATCGATCCACTTGTAGTTCTCTTCGCCCGGCCGGAAGCTGGAGGCGATCACCCTGAGCAGATCCTCCGCGTTCCACTCGAAGGTCACTCGCTTGCGGTGCGGCTTGCCCTGCATTTTCTCCAGCGCCGCCCGGCCCACGAAGTCGTGGTCGAACTTGATGTACATGGCGTAGCCCAGCTCGTAGGGCGAGGTGTAGTAGTCGCGAATATCCTTGGAGACGAAGCTGCCGCCGATGGAGCAGGTCGCCTCGTAGCCCGCGGCGGGCAGCCACTCGCGGTAGGCCTTCAGCTCCTCGCCGCTGTAGATGGCGGGCAACGGCGAGGGGATCCAGCCGGACTCCAGCGTGTTGGTGGAATAGGCGCGCGCGCCCGCCGGCTGCAGATCGACGCCGACGTCGGCGGCGGCCTTGAGGACAGCGGCGTGCACCTCGTCCTTCTCGGCATAGGGCCCCCAGATTTCGAGCCCGGGCGCTCCCGCCATGCCGTGACGCAGCGCGCGCACCTTGCGCCCGGCGACATTGATCCAATCGACGTGGAAGAACTTGATGTCCGGCACCGGTCCGCCGTTCATCTTGGCGAGCACCTTGGGCGCATCCGGACCCTGGATCTGGTAGCGGTAGTGGACGCGGTCCACCTTCTTGCCGTCGGGCCGCGAGGGCGAACGCGGGTCACGGCTGAGCTTGACATTGTGCTTGCCGAGCGAAGCGTTGAACTCGATCCAGTTGGCCGTCGGTGCGCGACCGACCAGGATGAATTTGTTCTCGGTCTCGCGGAAAATGATCATGTCGCCGATCACGTAGCCGTCGGGCGAGACGGGCACGAAATGTTTGGCGCGGCTGGTGGCGAAATTGGCGAAGCTGTTGACCGCGAGACCTTGCAAGAGCTTTGCCGCGTCCGGCCCTTCGACGGTCAGCTCGTCCATGTGGTGCGACTGGTCGAACAGGACCGCGGCGTGGCGCCAGGCGCGTTGCTCGTCGCGCCAGTTGGAGAACTCCGAGGCGACGACGGGATAGACGTACATGCCAATCTTGGAATTGCGCAGCATGCCGACGACATCGCCACTCTCGCTCATCTTGCTCTGCAGACTGGGCTTCGCCATGTCTCGGTACTCCTTGCTGTTCCGCTACAGATAGCGATCAGGGAACCCCACGCCTGCGCACAGCATGGGACTGCGATGCGTCCTGTATAGACCCAGCATGAAGCCGCACAAGGATGGGCTTCGTCCCAAAGTCTCCCATTCGGGTCGCCCACTGCCACAGCTTCCGTCCGCAGCCGGTGGGCCTTCGGATATCCTGGGACGCCAGCGCCTCAGATCAGGCGCGCCAGCCCGGCGATACCCCGATCGATCGCCTCCTCGCCCGGCAGCGAGTAGCTCAGACGCAGCGTGTTGCGGCCGCGGCCGTCGAAGAAGAATGCGCCGCCGGGCACGAACGCCACGCCCGTCTCGTCGAGCGCACGCTGCAGCAGGCTGGCGGCATCGATCCCCTCCGGCAAGGTGAGCCAAATGAACAGCCCGCCCAGCGGACGGGTCCAGGTGACGCCTTTGGGCATATGCTTGGCGAGGGCAGCCAGCATCGCGTCGCGGCGGCGGCGATAGTGCGCGCACGCCAGCTCGACCTGGGTGCCGAACGCCGCATCGGCCATGCGGTGCATGACCATTTGGTTGATGGTGGCGCTGTTGAGGTCGGACGCCTGCTTGATCAGCACCAACCGCCGGATCACCGGCTTCGATGCGACGATCCAGCCGACACGCAGGCCGGGCGAAAGCACCTTCGAGAACGTGCCGCAGTAGATCGAGCGCGCCCGCTCGATGCTACCGCGGCGTTTGACCTCCAGCGCCAAGATGGAGGGCAGCGGCTCGCCTTCGAAGCGCAACATGGCATAGGCGGCATCCTCGACAATGGGGATGTCGAGCTCGGCGGCCAGATCGAGCAGCCGCTCGCGCGCCACAAGCGACAGCGTCTCGCCTGTGGGATTGGCGAAGCTCGGCACCACGTAGGCGAGTTTCACATCCCCGCCGGCGCGGCCGGCAGCGTCTGCATAAGAGGCCGGCGTGCGATTGCCGTCCTCGGGACGCAGCTCCTCGTAGCGGGGCTCCGAGGCCGAGAAGGCCTGCAGGGCGCCGAGATAGGTGGGCGCCGTCACCAGCGCCGTATCGCCGGGGGAGAGCAACAGCCGACCAATGAACTCCAAGGCCTGCTGGGAGCCCGAGGTGATGATGACGTTGTCCGGCTCGCACGGCACGCCGAGACTACCCATGTGCCCCACGATCCACTGGCGCAACGGCAGGTAGCCCTCGCTCACCGAGTACTGCAGCCCGCCGCTTGCCAGCGGGGCGTCGCCTAGCACCGCGGCGTAAGCAGCTTTGGCCTCGTCGACGGGAAACAGGGCCGGATCGGGAATACCGCCGGCAAAGGAGATGATCCCCGGCCGCTCCAGCACCTTCAGCAGTTCGCGGATCTCGGACGCGCGCATGCGCTCGGCACGGGCGGCATAGCGCGGCTCCCACTGGGCCGCTGGTGTGAGATTTCCCACGATCAGCTCCATTTTCCGTGGAGTCGAAATTATGTCAGCATTGCTGACCTATTGGCAAGATCTTCTGACTAAACGCATGAAATCAATCACATGTTTTCGCGGCAGTGTGGCCAATCGTAGTCGATCACCGGGCCCACCGGCACGATGCCGGCCGGATTGATGGTGCGGTGGCTCATGAAGTAGTGCCGCTTGATGTGGGTGAGGTTCACCGTGCCGCGCACCCCGGGCCACTGGTAGAGGTCGCGCGTGTAGGCGAACAGTGCCGGGTAATCGATCAGCCGGCGGATGTTGCACTTGAAGTGCCCGACGTAGACCGGGTCGAAGCGCACCAAGGTGGTGAAGAGGCGCCAGTCGGTCTCGGTAGGCTGCGCCCCCAGCAGGAAGGGGCGCGAGCGCAAGCGCTGCTCCAGCCAGTCCAGCGTTTCGAACAGCGGCAACACCGCCGCCTCGTAGGCCTCCTGCGTCGTGGCGAAGCCGGTCTTGTACACACCGTTGTTGACGGTGTCGTACACCCGCGCGTTGATTGCATCGATCTCCGCTCTCAGGGGCTCGGGGTAGTAGTCGCCGGCCCTGGCGCCGACGCCATCGAAGGCCGAGTTGAGCATGCGGATGATCTCGCTCGAACTCGTTGTTGACGATTGCTCCGCGCTGCTTGTCCCACAGCACCGGCACGGTGGCGCGCCCGCTATAGCGCGGATCGGCCAGCGTGTAGAGCTGGTGGATGTAGGAGACGCCGTTGACCGTATCCGGCACCACGGCCTCGCCCGGCGCGAACGTCCACCCGTTCTCCGCCATCAGCCAGTGCGTTACCGAGACGCCGATCATCCCCTCCAGCCCCTTGAGGGCGCGGAAGATCAGCGTACGATTGGCCCACGGGCAGGCGAGCGACACGTAGAGGTGATAGCGGCCGGGCTCGGCCTTGAAGCCGCCCTCGCCCGTCGGCCCGGGCGCGCCGTCCGGCGTGATCCAGTTGCGGAAGCTCGCCTCGGCGCGCACGAAGCGACCGCGTGTGCTCGCTGTGTCGTACCACTTGTCGTGCCAGACGCCGTCGACGAGAACGCCCATGCTAATCGGCCGCCTCCTTGCGCACTGGCTCCGGCTGCCACCTGAGCTTGGGCTCGCGCGCGGCCTTGGTTTCGTCGAGCCGCCGCCTTGGCGCGAAGCGCGGCGCATCCTTGAAGCGCGCTGCGTCGCCGCCCTTGGCGGCCCCGGCCAGCCCGCGCAACGCACCGATGAACTGGTCGAGGCTGGCCTTGGATTCCGACTCCGTCGGCTCGATCAGCATGGCGCCGTGCACCACCAGCGGGAAGTACACCGTCATGGGGTGGAACCCCTCGTCGATCATCGCCTTGGCGAAGTCGAGCGTGGTGACGCCGGTGCCTTCCAGCCATTTGTCGTCGAACAGCACCTCGTGCATGCAGGGCCGGTTGCCGAAGGGCAGCGACATCAGGTCTGACAGCGAGGCGCGCACATAGTTGGCGTTGAGCACCGCGTCCTCGCTCGCCTGCCGCATGCCGTCGCTGCCGTGCGAGAGCATGTAGGCAAAAGCCCGCACGAACATGCCCATCTGGCCGTGGAAGGCGCACATGCGCCCGAAGGGTTTGTCCTCGCTGTCGCCCGCGTGCTCCACGTAACGCACGCCGTCACCGTCA
The DNA here is from genome assembly GCA_963724565.1 of uncultured Alphaproteobacteria bacterium. Lineage (GTDB taxonomy): Bacteria > Pseudomonadota > Alphaproteobacteria > Rhizobiales > Hyphomicrobiaceae > AWTP1-13. The sequence goes on along the minus strand of CAVRVK010000014.1, from coordinate 135,074 downwards.
GCGACCGCATATGGCACCGGCATGAACGGCGCCAGCGCCGCCGACAGCGCCACCGGGCCGGCACCCGGACCGCCGCCGCCGTGCGGGGTGGAGAACGTTTTGTGCAGGTTGATGTGCATGGCATCGACGCCGAGGTCGCCGGGCCGCACCTTGCCGACAATAGCGTTGAAGTTGGCGCCGTCCGCGTAGAAGAAGGCGCCGGCCGCATGCACCGCATCGGCGATTGCCACCACGTCGCGCTCGAACAGCCCGCAGGTGTTGGGGTTGGTGAGCATGATAGCAGCGACCTCGGAAGAGAGATGTTTCTTCACCTCCTCGGGATCGACGGTGCCGTCGTCACGTGCCGGCACCGTTTCGACCCGGTAGCCCAACAGAGCCGCGGTTGCCGGATTGGTGCCGTGCGCCGACTCCGGCACCAGCACGATAGACCGCTTGTCGCCTCTCGCCTCCAGCGCCGCCTTGATGGCCATCAGCCCGCACAGCTCGCCGTGCGCGCCGGCCTTGGGCGTCATGGCAATGGCCGGCATGCCGGTGAGCTCGGAGAGCCAACGCGACAGCTCCGCGATCAGGGCGATGGCCCCCGGCACCGTGGTGAGCGGTTGCAGCGGGTGGATGTCGCCGAAGCCCGGAGTGCGCGCCATCTTCTCGTTGAGGCGCGGGTTGTGCTTCATGGTGCACGAGCCCAGCGGAAAGATGCCGGTGTCGATGCCGTAGTTCTTCTGGCTGAGCCGCACGAAGTGGCGCATGGCCTCGGGCTCGGAGAGGCCGGGAAGGCCCAGAGGTTCCTTGCGCACCAGCTTGCCGAGCCGTGCGGAGAACTTGCCCGGCTCGGCCAGGTCGACGCCCGTGGTGTCCGTGCGCCCGATCTCGAAGATCAGCGGCTCCTCGATGGCCAAGCCCCGGTTGCCGCTGAACGTCTCGCTCTGCCCCGCCTCGGCCTCGCCCGCCGCCGTCGGCCGTCCTTGCCGGTTCAGCATGGGGCAATCTCCCGCGAGCGATCGTAGGGCGCAATAAGGCGAAGCCGCATTGCGCCGAGCGACGGTGAAACGGCGCAATACGCTTCGCTATTGCGCCCTACAGATGCAATCATCGCACCACCTGCCGCAGTGCCTTGGCGTAGGCCGCACGATCCTCGTCCGTGTTGACCTCGGTTGAGGCAACGATGATCAGGTCCGCCAGGTCCGGATTGTCCGGCGACAGGCGCGACGCCGGCACGCCGCCGAGCACGCCCTTTGCGGCGAGCTTCTCGATCACCTCCGCACCCTTGCCCGGCAGCCGAATCGTGAACTCGTTGAAGAACGTGTCGTTGAGCACGCTCACGCCCGGCACCTTGGCGAGCAGGTCGGCGAGTTTCACTGCGTTGGCGTGATTGATGCGCGCCAGGCGCCGCAGGCCCGCCTCGCCCAGCAGGCTCATGTGGATAGTGAACGCCAGCACGCACAGGCCGGAGTTTGTGCAGATGTTGGAGGTGGCCTTCTCGCGACGGATGTGCTGCTCGCGCGTCGACAGCGTCAGCACGAAGCCGCGCCGGCCCTCCTTGTCCACCGTCTCGCCGCACAACCGGCCCGGCATCTGCCGCACAAATTTCTGCCGCGTGGCGAACAGGCCGACGTAGGGCCCGCCGAAGGAGAGCGCATTGCCGATGGACTGCCCCTCGCCTACCACGATGTCGGCGCCCATAGCGCCCGGTGGCTCGATCAACCCGAGCGACACCACCTCGGTGAACACGGCGACCAGCAGCGCGCCGGCCGCGTGCGCGGCTTCCGCCAGCGGTGTCAGATCGCGCACGTGCCCGAAGAAATCGGGGTTCTGCACGACAACGCACGACACCGTTGCGTCGATGAGGCCGGGCAGGTCTTCCGCAGCGCCATGCGGCAGCGGCGCCACGACCTCGTGCCCCGCCAGCCGCGCCACCGTCTCGATGGTCTCGCGGTACTGCGGATGCAGGTTGCCGGAGAGCACCGCCTTGTGCCGCTTGGTCACGCGGTGCGCCATCAGCACCGCTTCCGACGCCGCGGTGGAGCCGTCGTACATGGAGGCGTTCGCCACCTCCATAGCCGTCAACATCGCCACCTGGGTCTGGAACTCGAACAGGTACTGCAGCGTGCCCTGCGCGATTTCGGGCTGATAGGGCGTGTAGGAGGTGAGGAACTCGGAGCGCTGGATCAGGTGATCGACGGTGGCCGGCACATGGTGCTTGTAGGCGCCTGCGCCGACGAAGAAGGGCACCGAGCCGGCCGACACGTTGCCGGCCGCCAGCCGGCCCAACTCCCGTTCCACCTCCAGCTCGCCCTTGGCCTTGGGCAGGTCCACCAACTTGCGAAGCGCCTTGTCTTTCGGCACGTCGGCAAACAGGGCTTCGATGTCGGCGACCCCGATCTTGGCCATCATGGCCTTGCGGTCGGCGTCGGTGAGGGGCAGGTAGCGCATCAGCTGCTTTCCTTCACGAAGGCCTCGTAGGCGGCGCGGTCCATCAGCTTGTCGAGCTCGGCCGCATTGGCGATTCTGATCTTGAAGAACCAGGCGCGCCCTTCCGCGTCCTCGTTGACCAACGCCGCGTTGCCGGCAAGGTCGGCGTTGGCCGCGATCACCTCTCCGGCAACGGGGGAGTACACGTCGCTCGCCGCCTTGACACTCTCCACCACGGCGACGGCCTCGCCCTGCGCCGCCTTGCGGCCCACCTCGGGCACCTCGACGAATACGATGTCGCCCAGCTGGGATTGCGCGTGGTCGGTGATGCCGATAGTGCCGACGCCGTCCTCGACGCGTATCCACTCGTGGTCCTTGGTGAAGCGCTCGGTGGCCATGGGAAAATCCTCGCTCCTGTTCAGCTCTTGCGGACGTAGCGGTGGGGCACGAACGGCAGCGGCACGACACTGGCGGATAACGCCTTGCCCCGCACCATCAGGTTCAGAGGCGTGCCGGGCTCGGCGCGCCCGGCCGGCACGTAGCCCATGGCGATGGGGCCGTTGACCGTCGGCCCGAAGCCGCCCGAGGTGATGCTGCCGAGCCGATCGCCCAGCAGCGCCAGGATTTCAGTGCCTTCGCGCGCCGGAGCGCGGCCGTCCGGCTTGATGCCGACCCGGCGGCGCTTCGGGCCACCCGTAAGCTCGGACTGGATGCGCTCGGCGCCCGGAAAGCCGCCTTCCGTTCGGCGCCGCTTCTGGATCGACCACTCGAGACCGGCCTCGACGGGGCTCGTGGTCTCGTCGATGTCGTGGCCGTAGAGGCAGAGGCCAGCCTCCAGCCTGAGCGAGTCGCGCGCGCCGAGACCGATCGGTTGCACGCCCTCCTGCGCCAGCAGCAGGCGTGCCAGCTTGTCGGCCTTGGCGGCGGCCACCGAGATTTCGAAGCCGTCCTCGCCGGTGTAGCCCGAGCGCGAGATGTGGCAGTCGAACTCGCCGACCTTGCCGCTGGCGGCGCTCATGAAGACGAGGCCCGCGGCGACATCGGAGAGCTTCGCCATTACGTCCTTGGCTGCCGGGCCTTGCAGCGCCAGCAGCGCCCGCTCCGGCGCCGGCTGCAGCCGCACGTCGTCCGGCAGCCGCGCGGCGATGTGGGCGTAGTCCACCTCTTTGCGTGAAGCGTTCACGACCAGCATCAGCGTGCCGTCGTCCTCGGCCGAGGCCGAGCGCGTCACCATCAGGTCGTCGATGATGCCGCCGCTTTCGGTCAGAAGCTGGCTGTAGCGCTGTTGCCCGGGCTTCAGGTTGGCGATGTCGGCGGGGATGAGCGCCTCCAGCGCGGCGGCGCTGGTCTCGTGGTCGGGGCCGATGAGAAACGCCTGGCCCATGTGCGAGACATCGAACAGCCCCGCCCTTTCGCGCGTGAAGAGATGCTCCTTGAGGATGCCAGGCGGGTACTGCACCGGCATCTCGTAGCCGGCAAACGGCACCATTCTGGCGCCGAGCGACACGTGCAGCTCGTAGAGCGGCGTGCGTTGCAAAGCTGCCGTCTTAGAGGTAGCGCTCATGCTCGCTCGTCCCACGCAGCTTGCTTCCCGCACCGGTTGGCACGGGTTCAAGCCCCCTCTGTCGCGGGACCTGAGAGATTTCAGCGTCAGACCCTTCGGTCCAGCCGCCTTACCCCTTCGGTGAGCCGGATTGTCCGGCTGCTTTCCAGAGCGCCATCAACCTGCGGTCCTTTTGCCTGAGAGGTTCCGGGGCGGTTGCTCCTTCGGCGCCGCGCCGCGCTTGCGCACGGAGCGGTCTCTTCCGCGGGTATCGTTTGGCGAGTGGAATGATACGCCCGCACCCGATGAAGTCAAACCGTCACCGGCAGCCGCAAGGCGCGAGAATGCGCAAATTGTGGACGAAGCGTTCGCTAGCCGGCGCCCGGGATGTTGCGATCGAAGCCGACGTAGACATCGAACTCGCCAGGCCGGGACCCCTCCGGGATCGGGAAACTCACCGAGCGCACGATCGAGAAATAGCCGATGGGGTTGTCGAGGGCGACATCAACGTCGACCCTCACCTTCTCTGAGGTGATCTTCTCCCGCTTGGCATCCGCCACGAAGACGGTGGCAGGCAGCGTTACGCGCCCTGATTTGCCCTTCTGCCCCAAGAGCACGCGGCCGGAGAACCCGTACTTCACCGTGACGCGGCCTGGCTCGATGTTGCACTCGCGCGCGGTCTTGGTGATCTCGCCGCGGTGCATGACGGCGAGCGCATCGCCGATGTGGCCTGCCTCGTAGACGGTCACATAGCCGTCGCGCGACCAGACCTGAAAGCGCGGGCAGCCGTGCGCCACCCCGCCGCCGATGCCCGCCAACGAACCGCTGTCGGTCTTGGCGGCGGTGAGAAGCTCGTCCTGGTTGACTGAGCCGACGTCGGTGTTGGTGGATTTCTTGCTGCCGAACCAGCCGCCGCCGATTCCAGACGTAAGCGATGACATGCCGCAAGCGCCGAGCCCGCTGAGCAGGATGGCCAAGACCAGCGGTCTCGCAAGCGAGACCAATGCGTTACACACCGATTGCGTCACAGCGCCCCTGTCCGAACACTTGCCCGGTTTCTTGCGTACCGGTATTCCCTACCCAACGAGCCCCGCCCGCGGCCCACTGGTCCAAAGTCCGGCGATTTGCAATTTTACTGTCAACGGCGTCCCGAGCCAAGCTAAGGGAGTGTGAACCAACAACGAACATGCGACCTATTTCATGGCCCAGTTAACCGTGTCGACAGAGCGCCCGCGTCCCCCCATCACCCTTCTCGTGGCGGCCCCGCGTGGCTTTTGTGCAGGTGTCGACCGTGCCATCAAGATCGTAGAACTGGCACTGAAACGGTTCGGAGCACCCGTTTATGTCCGCCATGAGATCGTTCACAACCGTCACGTGGTCGAGTCCCTGAAGGCCAAAGGCGCCATTTTTGTGGAGGAGCTCGACGAGATTCCCGAAACCGGCGCACCCGTGATCTTTTCGGCACACGGGGTGCCAAAGTCGGTTCCGGCGGCGGCACGGGCCCGCAACCTGTTCTACCTCGACGCCACCTGCCCCCTCGTCTCCAAAGTGCACGCAGAAGCGCGCATGCACCATGAGGAGAGCCGCGAGATCCTGCTGATCGGTCATGCCGGCCACCCCGAGGTGGTCGGCACGCTGGGGCAGCTACCGGCTGGGGCTGCGACACTAGTCGAGGACGCCGAGGCCGCCGAGCGCATCGAGCCGCGCGACCCAGGCCGGGTCGCCTACATCACGCAAACCACGCTGTCGGTCGACGATACCGCCGCCATCGTCGCCATTCTCAGGGCCCGCTTTCCTGCCATCGTCGGGCCGCGCAAGGAAGACATCTGCTACGCAACGACCAACCGGCAGGCCGCCGTCAAGGCGATTGCGCCGCGCTGCGATGCCCTGATCGTGGTGGGCGCGCCCAACAGCTCCAACTCGCTTCGGCTGGTCGAGGTGGCGGAGCGGGCCGGTTGCAGCAAGGCGCTGCTCGTTCAGCACTCGGGCGACATACCCTGGGCCGAGTTGCAGGGCGCGGCCAGGGTCGGCATAACGGCCGGGGCATCGGCACCGGAGGTGCTCGTCACCGAGATTCTCGACGCTTTTCGCGCACGCTTCGAGGTGACGGTAGAAAGTGTCGTCACCACCGAAGAACGCATTGCCTTCAATGTGCCGCGGGAGTTGCGCGAGGCGGGCGCGCCCTAAACCCTTTCGATCATCCCACTCGCCGGTTTCCGTCGAGGCCAAGCCAGCATGGCGGTCTACACCGAAGTCTCCGACGACGAACTGGCGGCGTTCATCGCCAGCTACGGCCTTGGCGCGCTCCTCTCCTACAAGGGCATCGCCGAGGGCGTGGAGAACACCAACTATCTCGTGCACACGGACAAGGGCCCGTTCTTTCTCACCCTCTATGAAAAGCGCGTAGCCCGCGACGACCTGCCGTTCTTCCTGGGCCTGATGGAGCACCTGGGCAAGGCCGGCATCAACTGCCCTACTCCCGTTCGCGACGTGCAAGGCCGCATGCTGCGAACGCTGGCCGGCCGGCCAGCAGCGCTGGTGACGTTCCTGGAAGGCGTGTGGATCAGGCGGCCGCAGCCCAGCCATTGCCTGGCCGTGGGCGAGGCGCTGGCAAGATTGCATGTGGCGGGCTGCGGTTTCGAACGGACCCGCGCCAACGCGCTGGGGCTTGCCGGCTGGCGTCCCCTTTACGAGCGCTTCCGATTGCGCGCCGACGAGATCGCGCCGGGCCTGGCCGCCACGATCGAGCAGGAACTCGCGGACCTGGAAGCACGGTGGCCGAGCGGTCTGCCGCAGGGCATCATTCACGCCGATCTGTTTCCCGACAACGTCTTCTTTCTAGGCGACAAGCTCTCCGCGCTCATCGACTTCTACTTCGCCTGCAACGACGCGCTCGCCTACGACATTGCCGTCACGCTCAACGCGTGGTGCTTCGAAAGCGACAATTCCTTCAACCTCACGAAGGGTCAGGCGCTACTGAAGGGCTACCAGGGCGTCCGCGCGCTGACCCCCGCGGAATCGGAGGCGCTGCCGCTGCTGGCACGGGGAGCCGCGTTGCGCTTCCTGCTGACCCGGGCGCACGACTGGCTGCACACCTCCAGCAACGCGCTGGTGCATCCCAAGGACCCTACCGAATACCTGCGCAAGCTCAGGTTCCATCGCACCGTTCGCGCGGCGCGCGAGTACGGCCTGGAGGCGGCAAACCGAATGACCGGCAAGCCTACTGTCACCGTCTTCACCGACGGCGCCTGCGCGAGGAACCCTGGGCCCGGCGGCTGGGGCGCCATACTGATCTTCGACGGCCATCGCAAGGAGCTGACGGGCGGGGAAGCATCCACCACCAACAACCGCATGGAGCTGATGGCGGCAATATCGGCGCTCGAAGCGCTTCCCGAGCCTTCGCGCGTCGATGTTCACACCGACTCCGAGTACGTGCAGAAGGGCATCAGCACGTGGATCGGCGGCTGGAAGCGCAAGGGGTGGAAGACCGCGGCTGGGACGCCGGTCAAGAACGTCGAGCTTTGGAAGCGGCTCGATGCTGCGCAACAACGCCACCAGGTGAAATGGCATTGGGTGCGCGGTCACGCCGGGCACGACGAGAACGAGCGAGCCGACGAGCTGGCCCGCGAGGGCATGCGGCCGTTCTTAAAGGCGCGGTAGTTCCGGACGGTAGGCCGAAGCGCGGCTACTTGGCTTTCGCGGCCTTGGCAGCGTCGCGCTTGCACTTGCTGCGGAACTTCGCCCGCTCCTTGCCGTGCAGGCCCTTTGCGTCCGCCTGCTTGGAGCATTCGATGGAGGCCGGCGTACGCGGCTTGCTCGGCGCTTTGGCTTTGCCGGCGTCCTGCGCGAAGGCACTCGCAATCGAAACAGCCAGCGCTATCGCGCCAGCGAGCAATACAATCCTCTTCATGGCAATACCTCCGTAGGCCCGGCGCCACGGATGTAAATCAGGTTTGCTTCAGAATGAAGTCCTTTGATCAAACGCCAACTTTACGGCGTGAATTCCGCTCGGGTTTGGAGGGAGATTCAGGCACCTGTAGAGGCCAAAGTGCTTACTGCCGTGTTGCAGAAGAGCCACTATTGATACTTGAAGACCTGGATGATGGCTGGACCCAGGATCACCACGAACAGCACGGGCAGAAAGAACACGATCATCGGCACTGTAAGCTTGGGCGGCAGGGCTGCCGCCTTCTTCTCGGCTTCGGCCATGCGCATATCGCGGTTCTCACGCGCCATCACCCGCAACGCCTGCCCGACCGGGGTGCCGTAACGCTCGGCCTGGATCAGGGCGGTTGCCACGGCTTTGATGCCGGGTAAGCCCGTGCGCTTACCGAGGTTCTCGAAAGCCTGGCGCCGATCCGGCAGGTAGGAGAGCTCGGCCGTTGTCAGGCTGAACTCCTCCGCCAACTCGAGCGACTGGGTTCCGACCTCGCCCGATACCTTCTGGAAGGCGGCCTCCACCGACATGCCCGACTGCACGCAGATCAGCAGCATGTCGAGAGCGTCCGGGAAAGCGTTCCTGATGGACGTCTGCCGGCGCTGCACCAGGTTCTCGACGAAGAAGTTGGGGAGGTAGAAACCGATGTAGCCCGCGCCGATCGCCAGCCCGAGCTTTACGATCGGGGGATACCCATAGTCGGTAACGACGAAGAGATAGAGAAGGGCGATGACCGCGACGATGCCGGGCATGGCCATGCGGAAGAACATATAGGTGACCAGTGGTGCCTGGCCTCGCAGGCCGGCCATCTTCAGCTTGTCGCGCACCTCCTCCGAGTCGAACACGCTGCGCAGATTGAAGCGATCGACGATTTCCTGCATGAAGCCCTTGGGCGCCGTCCTGAGCTTGCCCTGACCGTCCTTCTTGGCAAGGTCGGCGAGGCGCGCGGCGCGCATCTTGTCGCGCTCGGTCGCCATGACTTGCATGCGCGCATCGAGCCGATCGCGATTCAACATCGGCATCAGCACCGTCAATGCGGTGGCAAACGCCGCGATCGCCGCCAGCAGCGTCACGAAGATCTGCGGTTGCGTCAGCGTTACAATGGCTTCGAACATGGCTGCGGCGTTCCCATGAGGCCTGCTGTGGGCATGTCTGCTCAGTACTTGAAGTTGATCATCTTCTTCATCACCAGGATGCCGCACGTCATCCAGAAGCCCGCCGCCACCAGCAGGAACTGGCCCATGCGCGTGGTCCAAAGCAGGGCGATGTAGGACGGCGTCGTAACGTAGACGAGCAGCATGACGATGAACGGCAGCGCGCCCAGCACGGCCGCCGAAGCCTTGGCCTCGGCGGACAGCGCGCGCACCTTGGCCTGCAGGCGCTTGCGGTCGCGCAGCACGCCCGACAGGTTGCCGAGCGCCTCGGAAAGATTGCCGCCGGCCTGCGCCTGGATGGCGATGACGATGGAGAAGAAGCGCACCTCCGCCAGCGGCATGCGCACCATCATGCGGTCGAAGGCTTCGGCCAGCGGCACACCCACACGCTGCTGCTCGACCAGCTCCGTAAACTCCCCGGCGATCGGCTGAGGCGTCTCGCGGGCAATGATATTGAGGCATTCGATCAGCGGCAGGCCCGACTTGACGCCGCGCACGATCACGTCGATGGCGTTGGCGAACTCGTCGGTGAACTTGAACTGCCGACGCTTGGTCAGGCGGGCGACGACCCAGCGTGGTACACCCAGTACGCCGACGAAGGCGGCGAGCAGGGGCACGATGATAGGCAGGTTCGGCGCCATCGCCCAGACGGCGACACCGACCACCAGTCCGCTCACGGCGCTGGCGATCCAGAACACGCGCGGCTCTATGTCGAGCCCGGCGCGCTCCAGACGCAGCCGCAGCGACACTTTCTCGCGCTGCTTCTGGCGGTCCTCGAGCTCCTTCAGCGTGTCGGCAACCTGACGGCGGCGGCTGTTGGCGGTCTCCGACCTGCTGCTTCAGAGCGATGCGCCTGCCCTTGTTCTCGGTGGCGGCCTGGATACGCTGGTCCGCGCGATCGCCCGACAGAAAGGACGAAAGCACCAGATAGACGACCGCGGCCACCGATATCGCGGCGAGCGCCGAGCAAGCCGACCAGCATGAGGTCGTTGTTATCCACGCGCCTCTCCCATCGGCTGACCGCGGGTGTCGTGGACCTCGGCCGCCGACAGCGCCTCGGCCAGGCGCTTGGTCTCCTTGTAGTACTCGGCCCGCTCCCAGAAGCGCGGACGGGCGATGCCGGTCGAGCGATGGCGGCCGACAATCTTTTCCTGCGCGTCCTCGCCGGTGATCTCGAACACCACGAGGTTCTGCAGGATCACCACGTCGCCTTCCATGCCCATCACCTCGGTGATGTGGGTGACCTTGCGCGAGCCGTCGCGCAGGCGCGAGGCCTGGATGATGACGTCGATGGAGCCGGTGATCATCTCCCGGATCGTCTTGGGCGGCAGCTGGAAGCCGCCCATCATGATCATGGACTCCAGACGGCTGATGGCTTCACGCGGGCTGTTGGCGTGCAGGGTGCCCATCGATCCGTCGTGGCCGGTGTTCATGGCCTGCAGCAGATCGAACGCCTCCGGTCCGCGCACCTCGCCGACGATGATGCGCTCAGGACGCATGCGCAGACAGTTGCGCGACGAGATCGCGCATGGTGATCTCGCCCTCGCCCTCGAGGTTGGGAGGACGCGTCTCCAGCCGCACGACGTGGGGCTGCTGCAGCTGCAGCTCGGCCGAGTCCTCGCAGGTGATGATGCGCTCGTCGTTGTCGATGGACGCAGTGAGGCAGTTGAGCAGCGTCGTCTTGCCCGAGCCGGTGCCGCCGGAGATCAGCACGTTGCAGCGCACGCGGCCAATGACCTCCAGGATCGTCTTGGCCTCCGGCGTTATGGACTTGTACTTCACCAGCTGGTCGAGCTTGAGACGGTCCTTCTTGAACTTGCGGATGGTGAGCGTGGGTCCGTCGATGGCAAGCGGCGGGGCGATGACGTTGACGCGGCTGCCGTCGGGAAGGCGGGCGTCGCAGATCGGGCTCGATTCGTCGACGCGCCGGCCGACCTGGCTGACGATGCGCTGGCAGATGTTCATCAGCTGCGCATTGTCGGCGAAACGCACCGGTGTCTTCTGCACCTTGCCGCTCGACCTCGATGTAGGTGGTGTTGGCGCCGTTCACCATGATGTCGGCGATGTCGTCGCGAGCGAGCAGCGGCTCAAGCGGGCCGTAGCCCAGGACGTCGTTGCAGATGTCCTCGAGCAGCTCCTCCTGCTCGGCAATCGACATCACCACGCTCTTGATCTGGATGATCTCGCTGACGATGTCGCGGATCTCCTCGCGCGCGGCGGCCGACTTCGAGCTTGGCGAGCTGGGTCAGGTCGATGGTGTCGATCAGCGCGTTGAAGACGGTGGTCTTGACGTCGTAGTACTCTTCCGAGTGGCGCCGCTCCTGGACCACCGGCTCGGGGCGCGCCGGTGCGCGCTCCAATTGGGCTACCTTGGTCTCGACCGGTTTGACCTCGACGGCGCCGGCCTCCGGCAGAGGCATCGGGCGGCGGGGTGCGGCACCCTCGGACGAACGCTTGCCGAACATCTGATGGCTCCTAGCGCTTGAACTTCAGCTTCTCAAGCAGCGGGCCCAGCGGCGCCAGCGACGACGTCTTCTTCTTCTCTTCCTTGTTCTCCTTACGATGTGCCAGCGCGAGGGCCAGCTCGCGGAACTGAGGCGCAGCCTTCGCCTTGCCGGAGAACTCCTCGATCATTTGGCCGTTGTTGGAGGCAAGGCCGAACGACTCGCAGTCGAACTCGATCACCAGCGACGCATTGAGATCGAGGGCAGCGGAGAACTCCTTGACCGAGATCTCCGGGCGCTTCGGCATCTTCGCCATGTTGATCACGAGGCGCGGCGGGCCGTCGTTGGTACGGTTCTGCTTCAAGAGGTCGATGAGATTCTTGGCGTTGCGCAAGTTGGCGAGGTCCGGCACGGCGGTGATGACGATCTCGTCGGCTTGCAGCAGCACCCGCTTCACCCAAGGCGTCCATGTGTGGGGCAGGTCGACCGCGACGAAGGGCACGTTCTGGCGCACGATATCGAGCACGATGTCGCAAGCATCGGCGGAGATGTCGTAGTCGCGGTCGAGCACCACCGGGGCGGCAAAGATGCTGAGCCGCTCCGAGCACTTGGTGAGCAGGCGGTCGAGCAGCACCTCGTCGAGCCGTTCCGGGCTCTGCAGCGCCTCGGCAATGCCCTGTACCGGATCCTGGTTGAAGTCGAGGCCGGTGGTGCCGAAGGCGAGGTCGAGATCGGCCACGACCACGTTGGACTTGAGGACCTCCGACATGGACCAGGCGGCGTTGTGGCAAACGGTGCTGGAGCCGACGCCGCCCTTGGCGCCGATGAAGGCGATGACGTTGCCGACGGGATCGGTGTCGGGGTTGTTGTAGAGGTTCGACAGGGATTCGATGAACTGCATGGGAGCGATGGGGGCGATCAAGTACTCGCTCACTCCGCGCTTGATCAGCTCCCGATAGAGGAACACATCGTTCACGTGGCTGATGATGACCACCTTGGTGCCGGCGTCGCAGCTCTCGGCCAAGCGGTCGAGCTCGGACAGCATCTGGGCGCGAGGCAGCGTCGTCTCGACGATGACCAGATTGGGTGTCGGGCTCTCGAGGTAGTGGGCGACCGCTGCCGGTGCCCCGCCCATGTGCACGCTGACATGCGATTTGGCCAGCCGTCTGTCGACGGTAGCGGCCTGCAGCGCTTCGGCGGTCTTGGGGTCCTCGCAGAACGCCTGGATGGAGATACGCGGGATCGGGCGGGCCTTTTGCGGCGCGCTGACATCGTGCAGGTCGGCCTCCACCGCGACCAGCTCGCGGCCGGGTTCACCTTCCTCGGCGACCGAATATGGTTGATTGCTCATGTCAAACCCCGACTATTCGCCTTTGACCACAACTCTTTCGTCGCCGCTCTTCTCGGCGCCCGTCACCTTGCCCTGGCGATACTTGTCGATCACCACCGTGCGGCGTTCGGCATCGGCCGGCGCCATCGTGCGTGGACCCAAGAAGATCGGCGGGATTGGCAATCTGCGCTGCCAGGTTGTGCTGCTGCGCGCAGCCGAAGTTGGGATAGTTCAGTGCTCGCGGCTCAAAGGCCAGGTTGGTAGGCCAGCTGCCGCAATCGGGCGCCTCGGCGACGTAGCGCAGATACGCCAGGCGGATGGGCGCGCTCGGATCGCGGCCGCCGCCGTAGGGCTGCATGGCGACCGTGCTTTCCGAGAAGCCGAACTCCCTGATCATCTCACGCAGATTGGCGGCCGCCCGCATGGCGGCGCCTTCGTTGGGAGAGCCGCTCGGAACGGCGATGACAAGCTTGCTGTTGCCGCTGTCCACACGGCGATAGCGCCCGAGGAAATCGGCGACCTGGTCGACCTGGCCGGCGGACAGCCCAGGCGCACTGCTGGGCACCCGGATGGTCAAAGTCGCGGGTTGTTGAGAGACCAGGATCGGATGCCGCTGCGAGGGGTCGACGAGCGTCCAGCCGGCGACGTGGCCACCGGTCTCTTCCGACGCCTTGCACCCGACCAGGGCGGCAGCGACAATAGACATGAGCGCTAGTGCCTTTGCGGCTTGCTTGGAGCCGGACACTTTGGCGATCGGAGAGCGCATTTTCTTGATCCTCGATGGTCCAGCTATTCCACTATGAACCCGTAGTCGCCTCTGAAAGCGCCGGGCGGTAGTTCCCTGCCCTTGCCGTAGATGCGGTTGATGTGGCCGAGGAAATTGGCCTTCAGATCCGAGGCCGCGATCAGTCCGTCGTCGGGCCGCGCGAGGTTCTTGCGTGCGGTCGGCCGCACGATGAACGGCGTGACGATGACGACGAGCTCGGTCTCGTTCTTGGTGAAGTCGCGGCTGCGGAACAGCGTGCCGACTATGGGCACGTCCTTTAGGCCCGGGAAGCCGTCGATGTTCTGGCGGGTGTCCTCGGAGATGAGGCCGGCAATCGCCAGCGAGCCGCCCGAGGGCATTTCAACCGTGGACTTCGCCTGGCGCTTCTTGAGCGCCGGGATCCTGATGTCGGAGAGCGTGACCGCGCCGGCATCGGTGAGCTCGCTCACCTCGGTCTCGATCTTGAGGCTGATGCGGCCTTCCGAGAGAACCACCGGGGTGAAGGCGAGGCCGACGCCGAACTCCTTGAAGGTCACCGAGAGCTTGCCGGTGCTGTCGACCAGTGGGATGGGGAACTCGCCGCCGGCCAGGAACTTGGCCGTCTCGCCCGACACCGCGGTCAGGTTGGGCTCGGCCAGCGTCTTGACGAGGCCATCGCGCTCCATTGCGCGCAGCGCGCTCGTGATGGCCGTGTTGCCGGCCGAGAAGCTATTGGACACGCCGGAATTGCCGAACGCATTGCTACCAACAGGACCGGGGTTGTAGTTGCAGAGCACTCCGGAGGTCGCGCAGGAGATTGATGCGCCCGCCGCCAATGCCTCCGTTCCCAGAGCCGGCACGCGGCAACTTGCCAAGGCCCGCGGCCGAAGTGAGCGGAAGCGCGTTCTCGCTCAAAATGCCCGTCGTGATGTTGCCCGACTGGATGACGGCGCCAAGGTTGACGCCGAACTGCTTGAGCAGCGTGCGCTGCACCTCGGCGACGGTGACCTTGAGCATCACCTGCTCTTCGCCCTCGATGGTGATCAGGTTGATGACAAGATCGCTCTTCTTGGTCGACGTGGCCTGCTGGCCCTGGCCGACCTGGGTTTGGGTCTCGGTCTCGGTTCCGCCCTTGCCCGAAGTAGTCGTCGTCGAGGAGATGGCGTTGCGGTTGGCCTGGGCGAACTGGTAGGCAAGATCGCCGGCGCGGGAGGCATCGACCGGTGTGCGCACGAGCCCTGTCAGGACGATGGCGTTGCCCGCCATCTCGGACTTGACGCTCGATCCCGGAATAAAGCGCTTGATGAGGTCGTCCAGGGCGCTCAGGTCGGCACCGATCGACACCTCGAGCGTGAGCACTTGCCTGCCCTGCGTATCGAAGAAGAAGGCGTTGGTCTGGCCGACCTTCTTGCCGATCAGAAAGACGCGGTTGGAGGACTGCACAACCGCATCCATTTTCTCCGGATCGGCGACGAGCACGTCCTTGAGCTCGAACGGGAACTGCACCAGCATCGACTTGCTGGACCCGATCGCCACCTTGATCGTCATGGGGAAGGGGCCGCGCGCTGGGATCTGCAGCACCGAGTTCTGCATCACATCGCTTGGCCGCGTCGCCCGGTCGGCGCCGAGGGCGGCAAGTGGGGCAACGACTGCTCCGATCAGTGCGAGCAGCAATACCCGCGCCGGTCCTCCCTGAAGCATTCGCATGTTCGGCAACCTTCCTGCCAGGCCAACTGGGATGCACGCAAACTCAGTTCGAAACGCCCTGCGCACGCGACCTTGCGCCGTAGCGCAGTATCTTCACTTGGGTACTCAACTTCTCGTCCCCGCCCTTGATGTCGGCGATGCTGCGCAGGACGAGCGAAATCTCGCCCTTGGAATTGGCGGCAGCGAGTTCCTCGGCTTGCCCGGGGGTGAGCTCGAGGGTGGCTGTATTGCCCTCGGCGAGCTTCTTGCCCTCCCGGGCCTCTATCAGCTGGCCGATGGCGAGGACGCGGACGTTGCGAAAGAGCGTATCGGCGATGTGGTCGCCGCGCCTGCGCATGGTGAGGATCACGTCGACGTGGTCGTTCGGCAGGATCAGTCTGCCGACGCCGGTCTCCTCTTTGATGCGCGTGGAAATCGCCCGCATGCCGGCGGGCAGAATTGCCGCGAGCACGCCGCCGTCGCCCGCTTTGACGAGCTTGTAGGCTGTGATCGGCTCGCCGGGCAGCAACGGCGTGCGCGCCACCGCGCCGCTGAAATCGGAGATGGCGTTGGGACGGGTGCTGCGTTGGATGTAGCTGGGGCTCAGAGCCGACTGCGGCCAATCCTGCCAGCGAAAGCTCTCAGTGCCGGTAATCTGGCCGAGGCCGATGTCCGCCTTGGCAACCAGCACTTGGGTCGTGTTGACCGCCACCTCTTGCGTGATAACCCTGGCCGGCCGGTTGACAATGCTCAGCACGCCGTAGAAAGCACCGAGCCCGCACACTCCGGCAATGGTGACGCCCAGCAACTGTGCCCGTTTCATCGCGCACTTGGTCCTTTCGCCCGGGAGAGATCGCCAAGGCGCAATGTGCGCAACGAATCATCAATGGTGAGTTAACCGCGGGCGCAAAACAGGACGAACGGCACCCATTCGCCGGCGCGGATGAACAGCAGCTTAAGCAGTGTTGCGAGAACGCCTCAGCCGGCCACGCCGGTGAACCAGGCGGTTTGCGGATACACCCACAGGGCGCCAACGGCCAAGGCGATGCCGTAAGGTATTCCGCCGTCGCGGCTGAGCAAGCGCGCCGCCCAGGGCTGGGTGGCGACTACGGCCGGCACTGGCATCTGCCGCAGCGCCAGAATGGTCGTTGCCAGCGAGCCGCCGGCAAGCGCCGCACAGATCAGGAAGATCAGGGTGTGGTCAAAGCCCAACCACAGCACAACCGCCGCAGCCAGCTTGGCATCGCCTCCGCCGATCCAGCCTGGAATGAACAGGAGAATGCCGCCGGCCAGAACCAGCAGTGCAGCACCAAAGTGCCAAGCCATGGCCCAAGGGCCGAGCCCCATCAACGGCGCGAGCAGCACGAAAGTCGCCACGAGCGCGAGCGACAGACGATTGGGGATGGTCATGGTGAAGAGGTCCATCGCCGCCGCGAACAGGACCACACCTGGAAAGACAGTGAGAAGTACGATTTCTGCCATGACCTGCAACGCGGAGAACGGACGCCCCCCATTGCGCAAGGCTACCAACAACCCCTCAAGCGCGGGTTAAGGTGCAGCGGGGCAGGGAGATATTCGAGGCAAAAAAAGCACGAGGCTGCCCGCGGGAAGCGAGCAGCCTCGTGGCGGCGGCCGCGGCCGCCGCGTAGGCCAGTATTAGTTGGTCTTGGCCATCTCGTCCTTGACCTTGCCGAAGGTGGTGGCGATCTGCGTGCCAAGCTGAGTAGCGGCAGTGATGATCGCAACCGCGATGAGGGCGGCGATCAGGCCGTACTCGATAGCGGTGGCGCCGAACTCGTCCTTGACGAAACGTGCAACGAAGTTCTGCATGACAGCTCTCCCAAGCTTTTCCTAGGTAGCGCGAGTGCGCGGTAGTTCACGCCTCAAGGAGTCGGGCCCCGGGTGGCTGAACTGACCCGGATGCTAGCGAAGGCAAATTAAAGTCGAGTAAAAACAACTGACCAGTGCTGAGTTAGATGTTGGTCGTATAGGTTAGCTTGATATCTACATTAACAATCGATAAATGATGTAATCTGTAGTACATACTTCAGATTCCTTCTTGACGAAAGCAGGAACGACTTCGATTTATCTCTGATGTTGTTGGTTACCGCACTGTTACTGCTGCGTTTTGCTATGGCATAGATCGAAACTACGGGAACCAGGTTGCCTGGGACTCCAGGCTACCGGTCGCGGATGCCCATGACGGAAGCTTTGTGAGGCAGGGCGGCAGCCGGATTCATCCTGGCAAAGACTTTAACAGTTGCATGGACTGCCACAGGGCAACGCGAGCGACCCGATGCGTTTGCTCTTCCTTCACCATTTCATCCGGCACAGTCGATTCTCGCGACCGCTCCGATCCCAAGGGTCGAATTGCCATGATTTCCCTTCACGCCAGGCGCGTCATTGGACGAGCTCTCGCGGTCGCACTTCGCACTCCTCGCCACGCTCGGCGCGATGGTCGCACCTGAAGCGCAGATGGGCGACGACATCATCGTCAAGTACGACCAATCCCAGCTTCTGCGGCTGCCGCAACCGGCATCGGAGATCATCATCGGCAACCCGGTCATCGCGGACGTCACGGTACAAACAGGCGGATTGCTGGTGGTCACCGGCAAGTCGTTCGGCGTCACGAACATGATCGTGCTCGACGACAAGCGCGAGGTGATCTTCGAACGGCGCATCATGGTCAGGCGCGACGATGCGCGCGCTGTGAACCTGCAGCGGGGCGTCCTGCGCCAGACTTACAACTGTACGCCACAGTGCAACCCGACGGTCACCATCGGCGACGAACAGGCCTACTTCGACGCTATGGCCAAGGCGGCCGATCGCAAGGCGGGCATGTCGGACAAAGCGGCCGACGGCTCCCAAGGCGGCAACTAGCCCGATCCCGGCACGAGTGCCCGCATGACAGTTGCGGGATGGCGCTCATCTCGGATTTACCAAGCTAAATTTCTGTAAACAAATTTACGAAGCCTTTATCGGGCCTTTGCATAATCCAAAAGAAATGTGCGTGTGGAGAGCGTTGTCATGATGCGGCGCCTTGGACGTTCTATGCGGCGGGCTCATGTGCGCCTGCGTCGCTGGCACAAGGACGAGGCCGGACTAACGGCGGTCGAATTCGCCATGGTCTCGATGCCGTTCGTCGCGCTGCTGTTCGGCATCATCTCGGTCTGCCTCTACTTCTTCACCGTCTTCACGATGGAGAACGCCGTCTGGCAGGCCGCGCGCGCCATTCGCACCGGCCAATTTCAGCAGGGCGTCGGCATCTACGCCGGATTGAAGACCGACGAGGATCGCAAGAAAGCCTTCAAGGCGGCGCTGTGCGCCAAGGCGCCCTCGTATATCGACTGCAACAAGGCGATCATAATGGTCCAGAGCAACAGCGGGGGCTTTGGCAGTATCAGTCAGCCGGTTTGCGCCACGGGCGGAACCATGATCGACCAGTCGAAGGCCGAGTTCAACCCGGGGGGCGCCAGCTCCGTCGTGCTCGCCACCGTCTGCTACCCATGGAGCTTCGGTGGCAAGCTGCCGTTCCTCGCCACCAGCAACATCGATGACGGATCGCTGCTGATACAGGCTTCCGTCACCTTCCGCACAGAACCGTATCCCACCAACTAGGCTTCGTCAGGGTACCTCATGCCACGGATATCGGTCAGCGCAGCACTCGGGCGAGCACGCGATTTCGCTGTTCGCTGGCGCAAGGACAAGAAGGGCATCGCGGCGGTGGAGTTCGCCTTCGTGGTGCCGATCATGATGGTCATGTTCATCGGCGCGGTGGAGCTGAGCCAAGCCATCACGGTCGACCGCCGCGTCACCCAGGTCGCAAGCTCGACGGCCGACCTCGTGGCGCGCAAGGAGACCTCGATCTCCAACAACGAAATCACCGATATCCTGCGGATCGGCGGTTTCATCATGGCCCCTTACAGCCAGAGCCCGCTACAGGTGGTGATGCGCAATGTGTCGTCTTCGTCGAAGGACGCCACGACCACCAAGCAATCGTGGCAGTGCACCTTCTCGGCGCCGGAGTAAATCCCACTCCGACCTGCGCCTGCATGAACGACACCTATGCCCTGCCAGCCGGCCTCGTCACCACCAACGACAGCGTGGTGGTGGCGGAGGTGACCTACACCTACACGCCGATCCTGTTCGACTACTTCTTGAAGCAGGGGTTTCCCAATGGCGCGGGCGGTCCAGGCACCTACGCATTGACCGAGCGCATCTTCATGAAGCCGCGCGGCCAAGCTGCCATGCTGCTCAAGAGTGACGGCACGCCTTGTCCGTCTCCCACCTTCTGATCGGACGGCGCAGGAGGGCTCCCCGCTCGTTTCGTATCCCGTGGCAGCCTGCCGCAGGTTGCAATTGCGGAAAGGGGCGCATTCAACCTATGCTGGCGACTGTTCAGAGCACGCCGGCGGGAGAGTGCCGCCCGAGATGGCTATGGGACGACGGTCGACGCACACCCCGCAGCAGCTGCGCGAGCTGATACTCGACGCTGCGCAGGAAATCATCGACGCGCAGGGACTTGCGGGACTTTCGGCGCGGGAGATCGCTCGCCGTATCGGCTATTCGCCGGGCACCATCTACAATATCTTCGACAACCTGGACGACGTGGTGCTCAATGTCGAAGCACGCGTGCTCGACGCGCTGGACAAGCGTCTTTCGGACATTCATCAGGCTGACAGGAATGCCGCCGGACGGGTGATCCAGATCGCCCACGCCTATCTGGCCTTCACCCAGGAAAAGCCGCGCCTGTGGAATCTGCTGTTCGAGCACCACCTGCCGGCTGGCAACGATTTGCCTGCATGGTACCAGCAAAAGCTCGAGGGGCTGATGAGCCATGTCGAGCGGGCGCTTTCTCCGCACTTCGGCCCAGGCCAGGAGGCCGACCTGCGGCGGGCCTCGCGCGTGCTGTGGGCCGGCGTGCACGGCATCACGTCGCTGTCGACTGCCGACAAGCTGTCGGTGGTGACGACGGAGACGGCCGCGCGGCTGATCGACGACCTGATCGGCACCTATCTGGCGGGGCTCTCCGCCCGGCACGCCGCCGCAGGAGCCGTTCCTGAGCCCAATGCTATGCGCCCGTGAGGGCGTACGCCGCCGGCTCGTCGCCGACCAGGTGCGCGATGGCATTGGCATAATAGGCCAGCAAGGCACGCTCCGTTGGATTGGCGCGATAAAGGCCGTCTTGCTGCTCGACCAGGTGGCGGAGCGTCAGCATGCGCAGGCCGACCTCCACCGCGTACTCTTGATCCTGGCGCGGGATGTGCACGTGCGCGCCGGCAGCGCTCAGGCGCCCGATGAGCTCGAATACTGCGCCCTTGAGCTCGAAGCTCGATAAGCCCCGTTCACCGGCGCCCAGCACCGCAGTCGCCACCAGCGAGACGGGTAGCGCCGGCACGACACGCCCGACCTCCTGCATCAGGCGTTGCCCCAGACGGTCGATCTCGGCGAAGCGCGGGTCGGCGGCCAGCGAGCGGAAATCGATGGCGCGGTCGCGCACATATTCTCTGAGCGACAGGGGGCGACCGAAGCTGACGCAGGCATAGCCGTAGCGAAACCAGCGCCCGCGCAGCCGGAGCCACAGGCTGCGCAGCAGCCACCCCACCAGCACCAGCGGGTTGAAGGCGAAGCGGGGTTTTTCACCCTTCGGCGTGGCGGCGGCGGCAACCTGGACGCGATCCTCCAGCACGCGGTCGTAGTTGAGGCCGACCGGCACAAAGATGATGTCGCGCGGGCCTTGGGGATCGAAGTTGGACACCATGTAGGAGAGGATGCCGAGCTTGGGCGGCCGCAACGCACCGTCGCGGGTCAGCCCACCCTCGGGAAACACAGCCTGGGCGACACCGGAGGCGGTGGCCATGTGCACGTAGCGCGCCAACACCTTGCGGTAGAGCGCATTGGAGCTGTCGCGGCGCACGAAATAGCCGCCCATGGCGCGGATCAAACTCTGCAGCATCCACACCTGTGCCCATTCGCCGACCGCGTAGCTGAGCGCGGAGTTCTCCGACACCAGGTAGGTGACCAGCACGTAGTCCATGTTGGAGCGGTGATTGATGACGAACACCACGGAGGCGTCGTCAGGCACCTGATAGAGCGTGGCCTCGTCGAAGGCGCCGATGCGCACGCGATAGAGCGAGGTGGAGATGCGCTTGGCGAGCGACGCGCCGATCGCGGAAATAGGCGTAGGCGCTGAAGGAGGGGATGATCTCGCGGGCGTAGCGCCGGGCCCGGGCATGCGCCACGCTCTTGGGCTCGTTACGCGCCTTGGCCTCGTCCTCGACCGCCTTGAGCACCTCGGGATCGAACATCAGCTGCTCGATCAGCTGGCGCCGGCGCGCGAGCTTGAAGGGCGGGATCTTGAGGCGCAGGCGCTGGTTCAGCTCGTCGATGGCCCGGTTGGCCCGCCGCCGCAGCCACCAGCCGAGCGCCGGGCTGAACAGCCGGTCGATGAGGGCGATGAGCGCCAGGATCGCGGCCGCTATGGCGAGCCAAAGCGGTATCGTCACGCTGGATGCCACGGCTCGGTTCCCTCCCCAGAGACGGCTACGGGCGGTGCCACTATAGCCGGTCGCGCGAGCCAAGGCCTTCAAGGTTCGACGACGGTGAATTTTTGCTCGGCCAGCTTCCTGTCCTGGTGCCAGATTTGGAAGGTCCACGCACCAGGAACGATCTCCCAGTCGTGGTCGAAGGTATAGCCGTCCACATAAGGCTCGCCGACGGCTTTCAAGTCCCACACCTCGTCCTGGCGGGTGCGCTTGCCGGTGTTTGGGTTCACCAATCCGGGCGCAGGGTAGAGCGTAACGAAGCGCAATGGCACTTGGGCTCTGAGGGGTTGCCCGATGACCCTGTAGGTGTAGCCGAAGCGCACGCCCTTCTGGGCCGGAACGATCTGTCCGCGCTTCACGAGCGCCGCGTCCTCGACGTGGGTGTGGGCGCCGGAGGCGAGAGATGGCGCGGGCCTGGTGCCTATCTCGACCGCCCGATAGATGCCGACGCTCGTTACCAGGATGCGGTCGATGCTGACCGATTGGGCCGAGGCAGCAGCGCAGACTGCCCACAGCAGCAGGGCGATGGACGCCAGGCGCACCCGCTCCCCAATACTCTGCAGCCGCGCAACGTCACCCGGCGACCCGTTATCCAGGTTGGCGCCGCGCAACCGGCACCCGGCGGACGAACTGAGGTCCGCACTTCTCCATGGGGAAGGCCGTCGTCGCCCAGCCGTCCTTGGTGATGGTCACGACGTAGCGGCGGCAGTCGGAGCCGGCGCCCTGCACGAAGTGCACCTTGAACAGCGCCAGCCCGGCCTTGCGCTCGCGGGGATATAGAAAGCTGCTGCCCTCGGGCGTCTCGGCCAGCGCGGTCTTTATGGCGATGCCGGCATTGCGGTAGTCGGTCTCCGACAGCCGGGTGAGCAGGACGCGCGACAGGCCGGGGTGCAGCCCCACCAATTCCGCCTTCACCTGGAAGGGGTCGGAACGGTCGACGGCGGGAGGCGGCAGCGGCTCGACCGGCTGGTTGAGGGTTGTCGGCGGAAGGGAGCCGGTGACGATCGGCGACGGCGGCGCCTTGGCCGGCTCGGGCGCGACAGGGGCGGCCGCAGTCTTGATGGCCGGCAAATACTCGGGAGGCGGCAGTTTTTCAAGGATCGGCTTGGGCTGCTCGGCGGCGGCCACTGGCCGACGCTCGAACTCGGACCACTTGCGCTCGAGCGCGGTGTAGACGGCGGTAGCCTGCGCGGTGGCGTAGTTGGCCCACCGCTGGACCGGCCAGGTGGATGGGTGGCCGTAGAGGCCCCAGGTCGCGCCGAAGGCGATCAGGAGGAGGACGATGCTCCACAGGGTCTTGCGGCCCCTGCGCCTGAGCGGGCGGCCGATCCTCTCGTCAGGCGACAACCCGCCATCGAAGGCGTGTCCATCGGGGTCCAGACCCCCGTAGTCGTCGTATGCAAACGGACGAATGCCGGAATGAGCGGAGGCTCTCATGAGCTGCCCTGCCGTTACGCGTTACTTGGGTCCCCGCTGGTGCGTAAGGGTCGGCAAAACATCGGCAAAATGAGGGCAGGGGGAGGTGGCCGCGCAATCGGCGCCCCGCAAAAGGCGCGAATTGCGTTGAAAACGGATCAGGTGGACCCGCGCACGCGGCCTGGCCGGCTCATGGTCGCGGAGCGCATCCGGGGGGACATGAGATGTGGGCCCGCCTTGCCGCGGCTGCTGCGATCTATCTGGCACTTTGCGGCCTGATGGGGGTGGCTCTGATCTGGCTGCTCACGTCGCCCGGCTCCGCCTGGGATCCCAACGAGGCGGCCCTGATGCGCGAAATGCGGGTCATCTCGGCAGCGTTGAGCTACTACCGGCAGCGCCCGTTTGTCCTGTGCGGCCTTGCCGAGATCGTCGCGCTGCCGGTGGTGTTTGCGCTGTGGGTGCATGGCCCGAAGGGGACGCGCGGGGTGGCGAGCGCCGGCCAGGCTGCCGGACGCGCCGCGCTCCTTGCCATCACGGGGTACGCATTGTTTCTAGGGGCCGTAATCGTGACGCTCGCTCTCGTGCCGTTTCGCATGACCATCATGGGGAGCTGGTCGCTGGCGTTCTATGAGTTCCTTGTGCTCGCCTACACGGTTGCCTTCATCCCGACGGCAACGTTGGGCTTTGTGATCGTGCGCCGGCTTGGGCTTGCGCGTGCCGCAGACGCTTGAGGGCACCCCGCGGCGTCTTTTGCGGGCGACACTAGCTGACCTCTGATTGACATTAGTATCACATCATGATACTAGACGCTCGGGAAGGCGGGCCTGATGGCGTGATTAAGAGCTTCAAGGATAGGCGCGCCAAGGCGATCTTTGAGGGCCATCACCCGGGCAAAGGGTTTCCGGCGGACGTGATCCGGCCCGCGCGCCGCAAGCTGGTAATGCTTGCCGAAGCGAGAACGTTGAGTGACTTGCGCAGTCCGCCGAGCAATCGCCTCGAGGCGCTCAAGCACGAACGAGCAGGGCAGCATTCGATCAGGATCAATGATCAGTGGCGGCTCTGCTTCATCTGGACGGGCAGCGATGCGGAGAACGTCGAGATTGTCGACTATCACTAGCGAGATAGGCAAGTGAGCAAGAACCCCCTGGCTCCCGTGCATCCGGGAGAAATCCTGCGCGAGGAGTTTCTGGCACCCCTCGACATGAGTCCTTACGCTCTCGCAGCCGAGCTGCGCGTGCCGCGCACGCGCATCGAGCGCCTGGTGCGCGAGGAGACGGCCGTGACCCCGGACACGGCGCTGCGGCTCGCCCGCTACTTCGGCACAACGCCCGAGTTCTGGCTCGGCATCCAAAGCCGCTTCGATGTCGAGACCGTGCGCCGGGCCGTCAACGACGACATCGCCGCGATCAAGCCGCGGAAGACAGCGTAACCGCCGGTGCCTAGCCGCCCGACACGGTCCAGAGCTTGTTGATCATCCGCGCAATAGACACGGGCACCTGTGCCACCAAGCTCGCCCAAGACTTGACGTTGCCCTAGCGGATCGCGGACCCGACGCTCGCCCTGCCTAGCCCCGCTCTGGTCCAAACCTGCGGTATGATGTTTGGAGAGGTTGAGTGATTCGTGCCTGATGGAGCCATCGATGGTGGATTTCGCCGTTGCCTTGACCGCCATTAGTCAGGCCGTGAACGTCGTCAAGGGCCTCAACCAAATCGACCGGGAGTTCGACAAGGCTGAACTCAAACTGAAGATTGCTGAGCTATCGAGTGCGCTGGCCACCGCCCAAATGACCTTGGCAGAGGCACAGAAGGAGTCCAGCGAGAAGGACGGCCAAATAGGGAGGCTTGAAGCTGCCTTTCGCGAGAAACAAGAACTCGTCGAGTACCGCGGTTTTTACTACCGCAAGGCATCGGACGGCACTCCACTGGGCAGGCCGTATTGCCCGCGCTGCGTACAAGAGGGGAGCCTCTTCATGATGACGCGGACGCCCAAGGCCCAATTTGCGTGCCCTAAGTGCAGGGTCGAGTGCGATGGAGTCACAGCGTTTCGCTTCGAGGACAGCCGGCAAAGGGAGGCGGAGGCCAGTCCGGTAGAGCGGGCTCGACCCTAGTCGCCCAGGGCAGTATCCGCCGCATCTCCAGCATTCACTTTACCTGCTGAAAGGGACGGTAAGGCCCGCACTTACGGGCACTTCCCAGAAATTTGCCAGCTGGCCTGTAAGCCGGGTTCTGTCTGGGGCCGAAGCCCCGCGACGGCCATTCATCTGGGACCGGGATTGCTCCCGGCCTCTAGCAACCAACCCGGGCGGCGGCCTGGATCAAGCCTGGTCGCCGAGGTTGCCCTCAGCGCCCGTGCCACCCCTATTCGGTCTTGCTCCCGGTGGGGTTTGCCGTGCCGCCCCTGTTGCCAGGAGCGCGGTGCGCTCTTACCGCACCGTTTCACCCTTGCCTTTGCGAGTTGCCCCGCTCCGGCGGTCTCATCTCTGTGGCACTTTCCCTGGGGTCGCCCCCGGCGGCCGTTAGCCGCCACCGTCGATCCCTGGAGCCCGGACTTTCCTCCACCGGGCGCGTCTGGCCGCAAAGCCTCATCGCCCGGCAGCGGCCGTCCGGCCAGCTGGCAAACGGGAATAAGGGGGCTTCGGGGCGCGGGGTCAAGGGGTGCTTGCGCCCGCAAACGCCGAGCCTGTCGAAATCCGGGTACGACGCGCGAGGTTGCGAGGCGGGCTGCAGGCTGGCGCCACCCCTGAAGGCTGGCCAAGTCGGCGTGCTGATCCGCCGGTGCACCCTCGCGGGCAAGTGCACTGGGTCCCTGCCGATTCCGGCTCGCCTGCGGAGCCTGCGCGCCGCGCCGGGATGACGCCAGGGAGCAGCCAACCTACTTGACTCGGTCGGTCGACCGAAATATATTTCGGTCGGTCGGCCGAATTTATGCAAAGCGGCCCTCGCGATATCGAGCGAAAGGACACCCCATGAGTGGCATGTTTGCCGTTGCGTACGGTGCGGTTGGGTACCTCGTGTTTCTGGTGGCGTTCCTCTATGCCATCGCCTTCGTCGGCAATCTGCCGGTGCCGAAGACCATCGACAGCGGCGAGCCGGGTCCAGTGGCCGCGGCGCTGCTGGTCAATACACTGCTGCTCGGGCTGTTTGCCATCCAGCACAGCGTGATGGCGCGGCCGGCCTTCAAGCGCTGGTGGACGCGGCTCGTGCCGCAGTCGGTCGAGCGCACGACCTACGTGCTGTTCGCGAGCCTGGCGCTGCTGCTGCTCTACTGGCAGTGGCAGCCGATGCCGGGGCTGGTCTGGTCGGTCACCAACCCTGCCGGCGTCGTCCTGTTGCAGGCCGTCTTCTGGATCGGCTGGGCGCTGGTGCTCGATCAGCACGTTCCTGATCAATCATTTCGAGCTGTTCGGCCTGCGCCAGGTCTACGCCCGGCTGCGCGGCCGGACGCTGCCGGCGCCGGAGTTCCGCACGCCGTTGCTCTACAAGCAGGTGCGGCATCCGCTCTATCTCGGCTTCCTGCTGGCCTTCTGGGCGACGCCGGCGATGACCGTGGGTCACCTGCTGTTCGCAGTGGCGACCACGGGCTACATCCTGATCGGCATCCAGCTCGAGGAGCGCGACCTGATCGCGCTGTTCGGCGATCAGTACCGGCGCTACCGCGAGCAGGTGTCGATGCTGATCCCGCTGCCCGGCCGGCAGCCCTGAAGACGGATGCCGACAGGCCGCCAGCGGCATCGAAGCGTCCGTAGCGCACGCGATAGGGCAGTCGAGGCGGGAGGCGGCATGGCACGCGCATTGGCAAAGAAGCCGGAGACCAGCGTCACGCTGCTCGAGGCGGCGAAGAAGGTGCTGCGCCAGAACGGCTATGCCGGGCTGTCGACGCGCGACGTGGCGGCGGCCGCCGGCGTGCCGCTCAGCCAGATCCACTATCACTTCGGCTCCAAGCAGGGGATGGTGCTGGCGCTGTTCGAGTATCTCAACGCGCAGTTGCTCGATCGGCAGAACGCGCTGTTCGACGACACCGACGCTCAAGCTTTCGGAGCAATGGGACCGGGCCTGCGACTATCTCGACGACGACATCGCCTCGGGCTACGTGCGCGTGCTGCAGGAGCTGACGGCGGCAAGCTGGGCCGATGCCGAGGTCGCCAAAGTCGTCCGCGCCGGCCTGATCACCTGGTTCGATCTCCTCACCGAGCTCGCGCGCAAGGCCGAGCGGCGAGCTGGGGGGCCTCGGTCCGTTCTCGGCCGAGGAGGTCGCCGCACTCATCGGCTGCGCGTTCATGGGCGCGGAAAGCCTCTATCTGCTCGGCGGCGAGAAGAAGGGCGTGCCGGTGCGCCAGGCGCTGCGGCGCGTCGGCGATCTCATTCGCATTGCGGAAGCTGCATCCACGGCGAGGTGATGTCATGCGCGCAAAACTGCCGAGCAAGGACGGCTTCGTCGAACGCGACGGCGTCAAGATCCACTACGAGGTCTATGGCGACGGGCCCGAGACGATGGTGTTCCTGCCGCCGTGGAGCATCGTGCACTCGCGCGTCTACAAGGCGCAGCTGCCCTACTTCAGCGAGCGCTTCCGCTGCATCACCTTCGATCCGCGCGGCAACGGCAAGTCCGACCAGCCGACGGAGGCTGCGGCCTACTCGCTCGACAACTACGTGGCCGACGCGCTCGCCGTCATGGACGCGACCGATGCCGGCAAGGCGATCCTGGTCGGCCTGTCGCTCGGCGGCATGCACGCCTGCGTGCTGGCCGCACACCACCCCGAGCGCGTGAAGGCGGCGATCCTGGCCGGCACGGCGGCCACCGTCGGCCCGGGCTATCCCTACCTGACGCCGACAGCATTTCACGGCCAAGCGCGAGCGGTTCGAGGGCTGGGACAAGTACAATCGCGACTACTGGCTGGCGGACTATCCGGATTTCGCCGAGCATTTCGTCCGCAACATCTGCTCCGAGCCGCACTCGACCAGGCAGATCGAGGACGGCATCGAGTGGGCCGGCGAAACGACAGGGTCCCGTGCTGGTCAAGACGGTGGAGGCGCGCACGATCCCGCCGGCATTCGACGTCGGCGAGGCGCATGTATCGCAAGATCCGCTGCCCGCTGCTGATGATCCACGGCGACAACGACCAGATCCAGCCCTATGCGCGCGCCCAAGTGGTGGCCGAGCTGACGGGCGCGGAGCTGTTCACCATTCCGGGCGGCGGGCACAATCCGCTCGGGCGCTTTCCGGCCAAGTGCAACGATCTGATCAACGATTTCCTCGATCGCAGGCTCGGCATTCCGGCGCCCGGCAAGAAGCGGACGGCAGCCCTCGGGCAAGACCAAGAAGGCGCTCTATCTCTCCTCGCCGATCGGCCTCGGGCACGGCCGGCGCGACATCGCCATCACGCGCGAGCTGCGCAAGCTGCACCCCGACCTGCAGGTCGACTGGCTGGCGCAGGACCCGGTGACGCGGCTGCTCGACGCCTGCGGCGAGCGCATCCATCCGCTGAGCGCGCGGCTCGCCAGCGAGACGCGGCACATCGAGCTCGAGTCGGGCGAGCACGACCTCAACTGCCTTCCAGGCCATCCGCCGCATGGACGAGGTGCTGATCGCACAACTTCATGATCTTCCAGGATGCCGTCGACCAGGGCGACTACGACCTGGTGATCGCCGACGAGGCCTGGGACATCGACCACTACTGGCACGAGCACCCGGAGCTGAAGCGGGCCAAGCTCGCCTGGTTCACCGATTTCGTCGGCTACGTGCCGATGCCGTCGGGCGGCGAGCACGAGGCGTTCCTGACGACCGACTACAACGCCGAGATGATCGAGCACATCGAGCGGCATCCCGGCGTGCGCGACCGGGCGATCTTCGTCGGCTCAGCCGGAGGACATCGTGCCGCTGTCGTTCGGCAAGGACCTGCCCGCCATGCGCGACTGGGTGCCGAAGCACTTCGACTTCGCCGGCTACATCATCGGCGAGCATCCCGACACGTTCGGCAGCCGCGCGGAGCTGCGCGAAAGCCTCGGCTATCGCCCGGACGAGCGCGTGTGCATCGTCACGGTCGGCGGCTCGGGCGTCGGCACGCATCTGATCAAGCGCATCCTGCAGAGCTGGCCGATCGTGCACGCGCGCATGCCCGAGCTGCGCATGATCCTGGTGGCGGGTCCGCGCATCGACCCCGCCTCGCTCAATGCGCCGGCCGGCGTGGAGGTGCGCGCCTTCGTGCCCAATCTCGACCGGCATCTGGCGGCCTGCGATCTGGCGCTCGTGCAGGGTGGCCTCACCACCTGCATGGAGCTGGCCGCGGCCGGAACGCCGTTCCTCTATTTCCCGCTCAAGAACCACTTCGAGCAGAACTTCCACGTCGCCCACCGCCTCGACCGCTATGGCGCCGGCCGGCGCATGGAGTTCGCCACGTCGACGCCGGACATGATCGCCGAGGCGATGGTCGACGCATTGCGGACGCCGGCCAGCTTCAAGCCGGTCGAGGCCGACGGCGCCAGACGCGCGGCGCGCATGATTGCGGACCTCCTCTGATTGCCGCAAGCTGTTGCTTTGAGGGTTTGCGGCAGATGATCGACGACCGGCGCGGGCGCATCGACTACGACGAGAGCGGCCCAGCATCGATTCTGGCCCGACGCTGGTGCTGGTGCCGGGCTCCTGCAGCACTGGCGCCGCGTGGCGGTCGGTGATGGCCGAATGGACCGGCCATTTCCGATGCGTGACCACGAGCCTGCTGGGCTATGGAGGAACGGCGGAGCGGCGCACCAAGGAGGACGCTTCGATCGTGCACGAGGCCGAGGCGCTGGAGGCGGTGATCCGGCGCGCCGGCGGCCCCGTGCATCTGGTCGGCCATTCCTTCGGCGGGCTGGTTTCGCTGGTGGTGGCGCTGCGCAGACAGGTTCCGCTGGCCAGTCTTTCGATCGTGGAGGCGCCGGCGCTGGAGCTGCTGCGGGCGGTGGGCGAGGATGAGCACTACGGCGCCTTCCGCACGATGACCGACCGCTACTTCGCGGCGTTCGGGGGCGGCGACAGAGAGGCGGTAGCGGCCATGATCGATTTCTACGGCGGCGCGGGCACATACGCATCCTGGCCGCAGCGCGTGCGCGATTACGCCATCGAGACGACGCACGTGAATATTGTCGACTGGACCAGCGCCCGCGGGTATCCGCTGACACCGGCGGCGCTGGCAAGCTTGGAGGTGCCGACGCTGGTCATGACGGGCACGGCCAGTCACCCCGCTCCGCGCCGCGCCAACGAGCTGCTGGGCGAGCACATCCCCGGAGCGGCGTTCACCCTTGTCGAGGGAGCGGCGCATTTCATGATCGCCACCCACGCGGCCGAGGTCGCGCAGCGGATTGCGGAGCATGTGCGGCGGGCTGAGACCGAACCCGCCCCTTCCACCACGTAGACAAGCTCGAACGCACGTAGCCGCTGCTGGCTAGCGATTTGAGCTTAGTCGTTGCAATTCGTCCTCTACGATCTCAAGGAGGCCGGGCAGCACCTTCACGGTATTCCAAACCATCGCGATCGATATCTCTTCATAGTCGTGCCGGTAGACGTTTCCCGCACCTGCAATGTCCTGCCAAGGAATATTGGCATGCCGTCTCTTTAGACTTGGCGGAAGACGCCGTGATGCCTCCGAGATGATCTCCAGGCAGCGAACTACGGCATAGAGCGTACGCTTGTCGCTTCTGAACTTGCGCAGGGTGAAGCCTTCGACGAATGACTGCGCGAGCTTGATATTGTCCCTGATGTCCTTGAGTGGACCCTGCGGGCTCCTAGAAGGCATAGACAGCGTCGCGTCGGGCCGAATCGCTTATTTCGCGCTTCAGAGAGCCGGCGTTGACGACGTCGATGCGGCCAGAGAACAGGTCAGCGACCGCACGCTTGATGCGGACAAAGTCGAACACCGTCAGACTATTGACGTCCTCAATTTCGATCAGGACATCGAGATCACTGCCGCGCCCAGCCTCGCCGCGCGAGACGGAACCGAATACAGCTGCGCGCCGAATGCCTTGGGCCTTCAGCTCAGCTTTGTGCTTTCGCAGAATTCGAAGCGCTTCGTCTCTTGCAACCATAGGTCATCATAACGAACAACGTGCCCAACCGGCAATTGCTTCGACCGTCAACCATGCTTCGTTGCAAAGGCTCAGGCGACTGGGGAGCCCTGCGGCAGAGCTGCGATCAGCCGCTGCAGCGTGGTGATGGTGGACTGGTCGATGCGGCCGTCGACGCGGGCCTGGCGGAAGTGGCGCTGGAAGGCGGTCACCACCTGCTCGGTCCTGCCATCGACGAGCCCGGTCGCCTCGATGCCGTAGCCGTAGCGGGCGAGCAGCATTTGCACATCCGCCACCAGCGGGCCCGCCACGCCCACGGCTATGCCCGGCTCGGCTGCGATCACCGGCGCCGGCTCCACCCAATGGCCGATGCCGGCAGCGGCAAGCCGCGTCCAGGGAAACTTCTCGCCCGGATCCTGCTTGCGGCCGGGAGCGACGTCGGAGTGCGCCAGCACGCGCTCCGGGCACGATGCGGTGGCGGGCAACGATATCCTTGCACAAAGCTTCCACGCGCTTGCAGCTGCGCATCGGGAAAATCGGGATAGCCGCCGTCATGGCCGGGGTTGTGGATCTCGATGCCGATCGAGGCCGAGTTGATGTCCCGCTCGCCGGCCCAGACCGCCTCGCCCGCGTGCCAGGCGCGCATCTCCTCGGCCACCATCTGCGTGATGCGGCCGGCTTCGTCGACCGCGTAGTGGCAGGAGACCTTGCTCTCGACGCGCGTGAGCCAGTCGATGGCCTTGCGCGGCAGTCGGCACGCCCGTGTAGTGCAGCAGCAGCATGCTGGCGGCGCAGGCCGCCCCGCCGCGGGCTCGAAGTTGGGCGAGGGACGAGCTCGCCGGCCAGCGCGGTGTCGGGCCTGGCGATCAAAGCCCGCGTTCCTTGGCGATGGTGTCGTAGGCCGCGTTGATGGCGGCGAGCTTGCGGTTGGCGATATCGACGAACTCCGCCGGCACGCCGCGGCCCATCAGCTTGTCGGGGTGGTTGTCGGAGACCAGCTTGCGGTACTGCGCCTTGATCTCGTCGTCGGTGGCGTCGGGGCTCAGCTGCAGGACGTCGTAAGGGTTGTCGTTGTCCACCACGAAGCGGGCGCGGAAGAAGCGGAACTCGCTCTCGCGAGAAGCCGAAGCGGTGGGCGACATCGTGCAGGAACTCGTCCTCCTTGGGATGCATGACGCCGTCGGCGGTGGCCACGTGCATGAGGCCCTCCAGCACGTGCTGGAGCAGCTTGCGGTCGTCCTTGAGCAGAGCGGCGATCTGGTCGGCATAGGTCTCGTAGCCGGCCATATCCTGCTGCGCGAGATTGAAGACGCGCTCGACGTGGCTGGCCTCCTCCGGCGAGAAGTGGAACACCTGCTTGAAGGCCTCCACCTCGACGCAGGACACGACGCCGTCCGCCTTGGCCATCTTGGCGCTAGCGCAATGACGGCGATGGTAAACGCGATGTCCTTCTCCGGCTTGCCCGCATCGCGCCCGAGGCCGAGCGACGTGCGCCAAGTCGCCCAGCAGCGCTGCCGCCGGCCTCGCCGACGGCGGTCGCAAATCCTGAAATCTTCTGCCAGACAGTCATGCCGCCCGCCAATACCATTTGCCGCAGCCGAAGATTGCGCCGGCCGCGCAGACCGCTAATCCCCAGTCTCAGGGAAAGTCAAGGAAGCACGATGGAACAAGCGGCAACTGACGAGGTCTTGATCCGGCGTGAGGGCCGCGCCGGGCGCATCACCATGAACCGGCCGAAGGCGCTCAACGCGCTGACCTACGCCATGGTCGGGCGGATCTGGGATGCGCTGGTGGCCTGGCGAGACGATCCCGACGGTCGAGCTGGTCGTGCTGGACGGAGCAGGCGATCGCGGCCTGTGCGCCGGCGGCGACGTGCGCGGCCTCTACGACAGCCGCACCGAGGGCTCGTCGCTGGCGCGCACGTTCTGGAGCGACGAGTACCGGCTCAATGCCCTGATCGGCCGCTATCCCAAGCCCTACGTCGCCATCCAGGACGGCATCGTCATGGGCGGCGGCATCGGCCTGTCCGGCCACACGGCGACCATCGCATCGTCACCGAGCGCTCGCAGCTTGCCATGCCGGAGACCGGCATCGGCCTGATCCCCGACGTCGGCGGCACCTGGCTGCTGGCGCACGCGCCCGGCGAGACGCGGCGTCTACCTCGGACTGACCGGCGAGACCTCGCATGCGGGCGGCTCGACGACCATCTACGCCCGGCTTCGCCGACGTCCTGATCGTGCCTCGGCGCAGCTCGGCGCGCTGATCGAAGGCTGATCGATCCGACGGGCGGCCGCGTCGGCGAGATGATCGCAGCCTTCAAGCATCGACGCAGCGCCGCAATCCTCGCTCTACGAGCTGGCGCCGCGACATCGATCAGGGCCTTCGCCTTCGATCGGCGTCGAGGACATCCTCGCGGCACTCGCGGCGCATGCCGGGCGAGTGGGCGGCCAAGACCGCTGCGGCGCTGGCGCAGAAGTCGCCCAAGGCCCTGAAGCTCACGCTGGCCGCCATCCGCGCGCGCGCGGTCTCGCCTCGCTGGAGGAGGCGCTCAACGTCGAGTACCGCCTCACCGTGCGGCTGTTCGAGGACGGCGAGTTTCCCGAGGGCGTGCGCGCGCTGCTCGTCGACAAGGACCGCAAGCCCCAAGTGGTCGCCGCCGCATCTCGAGGCCGTGACGCCGAGCTGGTGCGAAGCTATCTTCGCGCCGCTGCCGGCCGACGGGAGCTGGGGCTGAAGGCCGAGGACCCTCGAAGCTGTGGACATAGAGTGAGGCTCGCGAGCGCATGGCCATGACAGCACCTCGGCATCAGGGCCCGCTGGTCGGCATGCGCGTCCTCGACCTGTCGCCACGTGATGGCCGGGCCGGTGTGCGGCCTGATGCTGGCCGACATGGGCGCCGACGTCATCAAGATCGAGAGCACCGACATCGGCGACGACAGCCGGCAGATGCTGCACGCCCTCGATCGACGGCGAGTCGGCCGCCTTCATGATGATGAACCGCAACAAGCGCGGGCTCGCCGCTCGATCTCAAGCAGCCCAAGGGCCAGGAGGTGCTGAAGCGGCTGGTGAAGCAACGCCGACGTGCTGATCGAGAACTACCGCAAGGGCACGATGGAGAAGCTGGGCGTCGGCTACGACGTGCTCAAGGCCAATCAATCCGGGCCTCATCTATTGCGAGATCTCGGGCTTCGGCCGCACCGGCCCACTGGCCAACCAGGGCGGCTTCGACCTCGTCGCGCAGGGCATGTCGGGCCTGATGTCGATCACCGGCGAAGGGCCGGGCCGGCCGCCGGTCAAGGTCGGTGCGCCGATCACCGACATCACCGCCGGCCTGCTCGCCGCCATGGGCGTCGCCGCCGCCTACGCGCACAAGCTCAAGACCGGGCAGGGCCAGCGCGTCGACACCTCGCTGTTCGAGGCCGGCATCATCCAGACCTACTGGCAGTCGGCCATCGCCTTCGCCACCGGCGTGTCGCCGGGGCCGCTGGGCTCGGCGCATCCGCTCAGCGCGCCCTACCAGGCGTTCGAGACCAAGGACGGCTGGATCACACTCGGCGCCTCCAACCAGAAGACCTGGCTGCAGTTCCTGGAGCGTGCTCGATGCGCCCGAAATCGCCGGCGATGCGCGCTTTGCCGACAACGCCGGCCGCATGGCCAAC
This sequence comes from uncultured Alphaproteobacteria bacterium, assembly GCA_963724565.1. Lineage (GTDB taxonomy): Bacteria > Pseudomonadota > Alphaproteobacteria > Rhizobiales > Hyphomicrobiaceae > AWTP1-13. The sequence continues at coordinate 100,167 of CAVRVK010000014.1, read as the reverse complement.
CTGCCGGAGCTGATCGCGCTGCTGACACCCCACTTCCAGCAGCGCACGACGCGCCGAATGGCTGGCGCTGCTGGAGAAGGCCGGCGTGCCGGCCGGACCGGTGCTGTCCGTCCAGGAGATGCACGCGCATCCCGCAGACCAAGGCGCGCGACATGGTGCCGGTGGTCGAGCATGCCGTGGTCGGCACAGGTGCAGACGCTCGGCCTGCCGGTCAAGTTCTCGGCCACGCCGGGCGCGATCGCGCTGCGGCGCGCCCGTGCTCGGACAGCACACCCGCGACATTCTGGCCGAGGCAGGCTATAGCCCGCGCGAGATCGACGATCTGATGCAAGGACGGTGTGGTAGCCGAGCCGTCCCAACCAGCCGGAGCGAGAAAGCAATGACAGAGCGCGTCGCTCGTCGACGGCCTGAGCGTCGCCAAGGTCCTCTACGACTTCATCAACAAGGAAGCGCTGCCGGGAACCGGCGTGCCGGAGACCGCGCTTCTGGACCCGCCTCGATCGCATCGTGCACGACCTGGCGCCCAAGAACCGCGCGCTGCTCGACAGAGCGCGACGAGCTGCAGGCCAAGATCGACGCCTGGCACCGGCGCGCAAGGGCAAGCCGTTCGATCTGGCCGCCTACAAGGCATTCCTCGGCCGAGATCGGCTACCTCGTGCCCGAGGGGCCCGACTTCGCCGTCGACACCGCCAACGTCGACGACGAGATCGCCCGCATCGCCGGGCCGCAGCTCGTGGTGCCGGTCACCAACGCGCGCTATGCGCTGAACGCCGCCAACGCCCGCTGGGGCAGCCTCTACGACGCGCTCTACGGCACCGATGCGATGCCCGAGGACGGCGGGGCGACGCGCGGCGGCGGCTACAATCCCGTGCGCGGCAACAAGGTGTTCGCCTGGACCAAGCGCTTCCTGGACGAGATCGCGCCGCTCGCCAAGGGCTCGCACGCCGACGTGCGCGGCTATGCCGTGCAGGACGGCCGCCTGGTCGTGAGCTTCGAGAGCGTCGACGAGACCTGGCTCGACAGGCCGCGCGACTGATCGGCTGGCAGCGCGACCAAGCTGGTCGGCCTCGCCGATCCGGCGCAGTTCGTCGGCTATCGCGGCAATCCGTCCGAGCCGCGCGCCATCCTGCTGAGGCACAACGGCCTGCACATCGAGATCCAGATCGACAACCGCCACTACATCGGCAAGACCGACATCGCCGGCGTCGCCGACGTGGTGCTGGAAGCCGCCATCACCACCATCGTCGACCTGGAGGATTCGATCGCCGCCGTCGATCCCGACGACAAGGTGGCGGCCTACCGCAACTGGCTGGGCCTGATGAACGGCACGCTGTCGGAGACCTTCGACAAGGGCGGCGCAGCCGATGACGCGCCGGCTCAACCCCGACCGCGTCTACACCACGCCCGACGGCGGCGGCGAGCTGACCCTGCACGGCCGCAGCCTGCTGCTGGTGCGCAACGTCGGCCACCTGATGATGGACACCTCCGTGCTCGACCGCGACGGCGAGCCGGCGCCGGAGGGCATCCTCGACTGCGTGGTCACCTCGCTGATCGCCATGCACGACCTGAAGGGCACCGGCGCGTTCAGCAACAGCCGCGCCGGCTCGGTCTATATCGTCAAGCCGAAGATGCACGGGCCCGAGGAGGTGGCCTTCGCCAACGAGCTGTTCGACCGCGTCGAGGACGCGCTGGGCCTGCCGCGCAACACGCTGAAGATGGGCATCATGGACGAGGAGCGGCGCACCACCGTCAACCTCAAGGAGTGCATCCGCGCCGCGCAGCATCGCGTGTGCTTCATCAACACCGGCTTCCTCGACCGCACCGGCGACGAGATCCACACCTCGATGGAAGCCGGGCCCGATGATCCGCAAGGGCGACATGCGCGCCACCGCCTGGATCAAGGCCTACGAGGACTGGAACGTCGACATCGGGCTTGCCTGCGGGCTGCCGGGCCACGCGCAGATCGGCAAGGGCATGTGGGCGATGCCCGACCGCATGGCCGACATGATGGCGCAGAAGATCGCCCACCCGCAGGCCGGCGCCAACACCGCCTGGGTGCCCTCGCCGACGGCCGCGACGCTGCACGCGCTGCACTACCACAAGGTCGACGTGGCCGAGCGCCAGGCGGAGCTGCGCTCGCGGCCGCGCGCCTCGCTCGACCATATCCTCACCATCCCCGTCGCCGACCGCGTGAACTGGTCGCCGGAGGAGGTGCAGAAGGAGCTCGACAACAACGCGCAGGGCATCCTCGGCTACGTGGTGCGCTGGATCGACCAGGGCGTGGGCTGCTCCAAGGTGCCCGACATCAACAACGTCGGCCTGATGGAGGACCGCGCGACGCTGCGCATCTCCAGCCAGCACATCGCCAACTGGCTGCATCACGGCATCGCCAGCGAGGCGCAGGTGATGGAGACGATGCGGCGCATGGCGGCGGTGGTCGACGAGCAGAACGCCGGCGATCCGCTCTATCGGCCGATGGCGCCGAACTTCGACAGCCTCGGTCGCCTTCCAGGCGGCCTGCGATCTCGTCTTCAAGGGCCGCGAGCAGCCCAACGGCTACACCGAGCCGATCCTGCACGCGCGGCGCGTGGAGGCGAAGGCGCGGGGGTAGGGCGCAATAGCGAAGCGTATTGCGCCTTTGACGGCATCTCGGCGCAATACGGCCGTCGCCTATTGCGCCCTACAACTTTCATTCCGCTGCCACGTGACGCTGCGATGGCGTCGGCACGGTGCGGCCGAGCGCACGGGCTTCATCGATCCAGGCCGCCACCGCATCGCGCACGTTCGCTAGCGCCTCCTCCGGCGTTTCCCCGTCCGACATGCAGCCGGGCAGGTCTGGCACCGTTGCCAGGAAGCCCCCGCCATCCTCGGCAGAGAGTGGCTCAATCAGAACAGGGTACTCGAGCTTTGCGTTCATTTGTCGGCTCCCGCGACACCCTCGATGAAACGGACGAGTTTGCGGATGTAGACAGGCTTCACCGGTTTGCGCCTGGGTATCGTAAGAATATCACGACGGGACGGGTGGGCTACCTTGTAGTGCGAGCCGCCACCGCTTGGCGGGGTGCAGCGTACCCCGTGCTCGCGGCAAAGTGCTTCTACATCGGCGATGGACCAATCGCCAGCCGGGTTCGACCGCATCCTTTCCAGTCGGCTGCTCATGGTGAATTGCCGCCGAGCGCAAGCAAGAAGCTGGCCTGATCCTACTTGTAGTCGGCAACACAGTCAGCACGCATTGAGCCTGGCTGATGCCGCAGCGGTCAGAGCCGCGCACGCAAGATGGCGGCGAGGGGTTCGGGGATGGCGAGCCACTGCAGGATGAAATTCGTGTCGATGGAGACGGCGCAGGCGCCGGCAATCGATACGACGGTAGCGAGCACGACCAGCAAGCCGAACACCTCGTGGTGAGGGTTGAGCAGCAGCGCGAAGAGGAAGCGGAAGACCAGCGAGAGCTGCAGCAGGGGAATGACCAGCATGATGGGCGCGACGGCCAGCGCCGAGTAGAGGAACCCCTGGGCCGCCGCCACGAAGATGCCCGAGTAGACGAACCAGCGGGCGTTCTCGCCGCTCACCTTCGTCACGTTGCGGCGTAAGGAAGGGATGAGGAGCCCCAAGAGCGACCGCGACAGTCGCTGCTGCGTAGGCGACGGAGCCGCCGCAGAGGCCGCCGAGCGGTCCAGCCCCGTCGAGGGCCTGGCGAATGATGATGGGCGAGGTGCCATAGGCGAGCGCTGCCATCGAGGCGAAGAAGAAGCCCGCGGCGACGCGCGGCGTGAACACCGGCACGTCATGCGGCTTGGCCGCGGCGGCGGGTTGCGAGGCGCGCTGGGTGACGAGAGACCCGGCGACCATCAGCACGGCACCGGCGACCTGCAGCAGCGTGCAGGGCTCGTCGCAGAACGACCACAGCCAGGACGAGCGTGACGACGGCATTGAGCTGCAGCACCGGGGCGGTGAGGTTCACCCCCGCTGCCTGGCTCGATCGGAAATTGCAGTATCGCCCGAACACGAAATGCAGAACGCCCGCAGCCGAGAGGGACGCGAGCGCCGAGGTGCCAAGCCGGCCGAAGTCGCGGTAGCGCCCGTGACGAGCGCGAGCGCCAGAAAGCACGCGAGGCCCACGGGCATGCTGATGACCATGCCCTGCGCCGCGGTGCCGGTGATGACGCCGCGGCGGCCGGTGGCATTGGTGAGGGCAAACGTCGCCGCAGACAGAATCGCGAGCGTTGCGCCCAAGAGATGCACTGGCTTCCCCCCGGTAGGCTTCTCGCCCACCGGGCAACGCGGATCGCGTATCGCCTTGGGCCTGTTGGTGGCGATGGTAGCGACCGACCGGACCACGAACCAGTCTTCAGGTGCAGGCGCATAGCCGCATTGGCAAATTGCAGATATGCGGCGCAGCTGGGCCGGTGCTAGGTCTCATGCAGCGACAAGAACACGCTCCGGGGAAACGCACATGGCCGGCCCTTCTGCCCAATCCGCCCAGCCGTTCGACTTCACGCCGCTGCTGGCGCCCAACCAGCCGGCGCCGGCGGCGCGCTACACGGGGCTGCCCAAGTACAATTTCATCGGCGGCCACATCGACCCCGAGCACGTGCCCGTGGACGAGCTGATCGCCGCGGCGACGGCCGTCCTGCAAGCGCGAGGGCCGCACGCTCTCCACCTACGGCCTGCACAGCGGGCCGCTCGGCTACCGGCCGCTGCGCGAGTTCCTGGTCAAGAAGCTCAAGAGCTACGCCGGCATCGCCTGCACGGCGGACGAGATCCTGATCACCTCGGGCTCGCTGCAGGGGCTGGACCTCGTCAACGCGCTGCTGCTGGCGCAAGGGCGACACCGTGCTGGTGGAGGAGGACAACTACGGCGGCACGCTGTCTCGGCTCGCACGCATCGGCGCCAACGTCATCGGCGTGCCGCTGGACCAGGACGGCATGCGCATGGATGCGCTCGCCGCCGCGCTGGAGGACTGCCGGCGCCGCGGCATCAAGCCGAAGTACATCTACTCGTGCCGACGGTGAACAATCCGACCGGCACCATCCTGAGCGAGGCGCGGCGGGCCGAGCTGCTGGCGCTGTCGCGCGCCCACGGCGTGCCGATCTTCGAGGACGAGTGCTACTCGGACCTGGTGTGGACCGGCCGGCGGCCGCCGGCGCTGTACGCCATGGCCGGCGGTGAGGGCATCATCCACATCGGCTCGTTCTCCAAGTCGATCGCGCCGGCGCTGCGAGTGGGCTACGTGGTCGCCAAGTGGGAGGTGCTGGCGCGCATCCAGGCGCTCAAGACGGACGCGGGCAGCGGCGCGCTGGAGCAGATGGTGCTCGGCGAATACTGCCCGGCGCATTTTTCAGCGCACGTGCCGGCGCTCAACCGCGGCCTGCGCGCCAAGCTCGACGACGCTGATGGAGGCGCTCGCCGAGCAGTTCGGCACGGCGGCGGAGTTCAGCGCGCCGCCGGGCGGCATGTTCCTGTGGGTGAAGCTGCCCGATACGGTCGATACGACCAAGCTGGCGCAGGCGGCGCTGGCCGAGGGCGTCGCCATCAATGCCGGGCCGGAGTGGTCGGTGGACAAGGCGCGCGGGCGAACCCGCACGCGGCTGTGCTTTGCCAACCCGACGCACGAGGAAATCCGCGCAAGGCATCGCGGTGCTGGCCCGCATCTGCCATCGCGAGTTCGGCGTGCCGACCCGCATCGCCAACGTGGCGCGGCAGGGTTAGACTGTTGCACACGGCGAAGGACTGCACCGTGCTGCCCTTCGGGTTATGGCCTCCCGATCAGAGTTGCAAGAGCGATTGGCGATCGCGCCATGTCTCATTTGGCCAATGGCCGAAAAGAAACAGACGGCCGCTAAGCGTACGATAGGCAGTGAAGAGCGCTTGAAGCCATCGGCATCATGTTCATTGATGCTGAAAGTGGACTGGCGGCGGCAGCAGGAGACACCGCTCGAAACAATGTAGCGCGGTACGGGGGAACAGGGGCCATGGCAAAATTTCCGAAGGCGCCTGGGACGGCCGAACATCCCAGCAAGACAGAACGCGAACTCGCACTGAGGCAGAGCGAGCGTGAGGACGGCGTGTTCGATGCGCTAATCGAAGTTTTGGAAGAGACACCTGAGGCGCTGTCGTCGGAATATTCCGACGATCTCCTCTGCGACCTCGTCCGGTCTCACGTTCCAGATGTCACGACCCGGGAAATCGTGAGGGCGCTGGTCATGCTGAGCGCCAGGGCGATCGCGCTACGAGAGCTCATGCAGAACGACGGAGACCGGGTCAAGCGGGCCGCTGTGAAGCGCAGGCGACGCGGCAGAGCCCCAAGGACCTCGACCAGGCTCGCTGGACGTGCGTTGGCTTCAGGAAGAATCGACGGCAAACAAAGAGCCCCGCGGGACTGCGGGGCTCGATCAATTGAGACAGAGGGTTACGCGCCTTCGCACGGAATGCGGCTCCGCCCCTTGACTGGCCTATGAGTTGATGCCCAGGAAGCTCCTGGCCTTGGCCATTTCGGCATCCCATTTGCCTAGCTGCTCCGGCGTCAGGAATTGAACAAGTCGTTCGCGGGCAGTGCCACGAACGGACTTCAGCTTCGCGATCACATCAGCCCTGGTCAGGTCCGGGTTGGTCTGGCGTATCTCGTCGATCTTTTCGCGGGCGCTCTCGAGCGCAGTTTGCAGTTTGCTTTTTTGATCATCAGACAAATTCAGATCACCCGCGAACCGTTTGAGTTCGGTGGCCACTGCTTGCTTGGCTTCAGGACTAAGCATAGCTCTTGCTCCGCTTCTGTTGGTGCTCACGTGTGGGGACCGGTGCATCAAGCAAGTTTGGTCGACCCGAGAAATCGGGGATTTCCCCGATCCTTCGGAGCGTAAACCCTGTTGCGAGACCGAATTGGCCCTTTGCTCACTGACCGCGTGCGCGCCGCGCTGTCATCCGCAAAGTCATTCTGCGCCGGCGCGGCGCCTGCCGCCGCACGGCTTCACGCGCCCGCGGGAGGCACCCGTGGCACCGCGTTGGTTCACTTGGCGTCGTGGAAGATGATGCCGAGCGTGTGGCGGTGGCCGGAGCGCAGGCGGCTGACGCCGTGGCGCATGTTGACGCGATAGACGCCGCGCGTGCCCTGCACCGGGCGGTGGTGCACCGGGAAGATCACGGCGTCGCCCTGGCGCGAGCGGCACCACCTCGGCGCGCGACTGCATGCGCGGGCGCTGCTCGGTCAGCACGAACTCGCCGCCGGTGAAATCGCTGCCCGGCTCGCGACAGCAGGATCGCCACCTGCAGCGGGAAGACGTGCTCGCCGTAGAGGTCCTGGTGCAGGCAGTTGTAGTCGCCGGGGCCGTACTGCAGCAGCAGCGGCGTCGGCCTGGTCTGGCCGGCCGCGTGGCAGCGCGCGCAGGAACTCGTCGTGCTCGGCCGGGATAGCGCACCGCGATCCCCATCGCCTCGTTCCAGCGGTTGGCGATCTCGGCGCAAGCGGCGGATAGAGCGCCGCGCGCAGCGCCGCGATCGAGCTCGCGGCAGGGGATAGGCGAAATACTTGTACTCGCCGCGGCCGAAGCCGTGCCGCGCCATGACGACGCGGCTGCGGAACGGGGCCTCGGTTGCGTAGAGGGCGCGCGATCTCGCTGCACGCATCGCGCGACAGCAGGGGGCCCGTGGTTGCGCAACCGTGCTGCATCGAGCTCGGCGGCGATGCGGGCCCAGTCGAGGGATGGTTGCGGCCGCGTTTGTGTGGCGGTTGCGGTGTCGCGCGAGGTGCGCGTTGCGGTGAGCATGGGTGGCCTTGTTGTTCGCGCGAGGTGGTGCGCCCGCGCTTGCGAAAACGGTCGGCAACCGGCGCCACAACCACTTTCGCGTCAGTGATCGCACTTGCAGCCTAGCGCGAGTCGCCGCGAGCGCCACCCGTTTCCTGCGCAGTCCAGTTTGTGCCAGCGGGGGCCCCGAGCCGTGCTAGGCTCGCGCATGCGGACTGGCGCGCCGATCCGTCACGGCGCGGGTTTCCCGACACGTTTACAAGCCGAGGAGCAGGCAATGGATTCCGATGCGATCAAGGACCGCGTGAGGGCTGACATGGAGGCCGAGTTTCTGCCGGACCCCTCGCCCGACACGCTGAGCCAGGTCGACCGGCGCATGGCCAATGCCGCCGAGTACATCGCCTATCATCTGGGTCAGATCGACAACAAGCTCGACCGCCTGATCGCGCTGCTGGAGGCGCAGGCGCAAAGGCCGACTTGAAGGGGCCCTGCGGCTACCGGAGCTCGTCCCTGCGGAACCGATCCTGCACGCGCCGGCACGTGCGCGACCAGGCCTGCTTGCTCATGTGCGTCCCGCGGTCCCACATCTCTTCGCAATTGATCACCGCGGCTACGTGCGCCTTTTCGCGGGCCAATGCTTCCTCGTGGGCGGAGAGTTTGGCCGCCGGCGGCTTCGGGGGCGCGACCTGCGCCACGGCGAAGCTCGCCGTCACGAGCAACAGCGCGAGGCTCATCAACAGGCGCATGCCAACCCGTCCCTCTCCCTCGAGTAAGTCGCAACCGCCGCAGCCGACCAACCGGCGCAGCGGTAGCCTCAGCGCTCCTTGGCGTCCTTGTCGTCATGGCCGACCAGGTCGGACACGTCCGTGTCGTCGGCCTCCGGCTCCAGCACAATGTCCTCGTCGGGACCCACGGCCGCAGGCTCGTCCGCCGCCTCCTCCTCCTCGACCTCGGGGGCCTCGGGCACCTCTTCGGGCACGGCCGCCACTGGCTCCTCGCGCTTGACGCCTCTGCGCCAGCCGGTCTTGCCGGTGTAGGACGGGGTGGGAGGCGCGACCGGCGCCGGGGCCGGCGTGTACACAGCGCCGCACGCCGGGCACACGATGGGGTCGCGCGCCAGATCGTAGAACCGCACCTCGCATGCCTGGCAGACACGCTTGGTGCCGCGCAGCGCTTTGCTGCGATCGGAGATGGTTGTCATGGACTGCCTTCAATAGTTGTCATGGCCGCGCGTACTGCTGCAGCCATGCTTGCTGAGTTGAACGGCGCCCGACTTACACGGACGTCAGCTAAGCCTTCTCGATCTCCGAGGCCTGCTTGCCGCGACCTTTCCGGTCGTCGACCAAGACGAACGAAACCTTGTCGCCCTCGTTGAGATATTTGATGCCTGCGGCCTCCAGCGCCGTCGCATGCACGAACACGTCCTTGGAGCCGTCCTCTGGCGCAATGAACCCAAAGCCCTTAGCAACGTTGAAGAACTTGACCGTTCCGTTGATTTTCACGGGAGATACGCCTTTCCGCTGCGCGTGAAGTGGAGCCGGCCGAACATGGGCCACCTGGGCCCGGCAAGCAGGTTCGGGAAAGGCACATGGCCGGTGACGGCGAGTGTCCAACCAAAAAGTGATGCGCGGCCCACTATGGACCGCACCGGCATTGATACATATGCACTTCGATAGGATAAAATACAAGCAGATAGAGCCTGGCCGAACCCGTTGCTGCATCAATTCGTGTGCAATTGCCCGACCTTTCGAGCCGCGGGCGTCGGCAAAAAAAGAATGTAATGACGCGCGCCGGCCAACGGCGTACTGTGAATGGTGCGCCCGATGGACGCTCGAGTCCTCGCGATCCGATCGCGGCTAGCCCCGTTTTTTGATCAGTCGACTCCGGCAAGGTGCACGCCGCTGTGCGCCGGGAACCACCTACCGAGCCCTGTTGGAACCCCGGTCGCGGACGGACTGCGCAGCAGCTTTCGATCGCAATCTCGGCATGGAGACATCGCATGGCAAACCGTGAGCAGCGTGGCGGACGGGAGAAGAGAAAGCCCAAGGCCGAGAAGCCCAAAGCGGCCCCGCAGACCTCGTCGTTTGCGCCCAAGCAGGCGATGGGCGGTGCCAAGAGCAACGCCGACAAGAAGGGCCGTTAGGCCTAGTGTGATGATCGAGAAGTCCGCTACATCGCGCTGGGCTAGGTTCGGGAGCGGACTTCGCAAGCAGGTTGGATGTCGATGCACAAGTTCAAAGTAGGCCAACTGGTCAACTTCAACCCCGGGCGGGCGGCCATGTCGGCCTCGTCCAGGGAATACAAGGTCCTGCGCCTGCTGCCTGCTCAAGACAGCGAGCTGACCTACCGCATCAAGTCTTCGGCTGAAGCCTTCGAGCGCGTGGCTCGCGAGGGCCAGCTCGTTCGGCGGCAGACCTGAACTGCACTCCAGAGTGAGAAGCGCATGCTCGACACCATCCGTCTCTACTTCGACGCCACGCTGGCGGTGGCGATAATGGTAACGCTCGGCGTCATTGCGGGGTTTGTTGCCGCCGCGCTAACCGACGATCGCGCGCTGATCCTGGCGACGGTGATAGTAGTATTCGGCTTGACCGGGGCGGCACTGCTGGTGCGCCTCTGGCTGATGATGCACAGGCCTGCCGCGCCGCAAAATCCGCCCGTCGACAATTAGCCTGACAAGCCCTGCGGCCGCTCAGCGTTTCGTTGCAGGCAGATGCGACCTGCGCAGGTCTCTGAACGAGATCAGGCGCTGGCGACCCTCGTCCCAAAGCACCAACGGCACGCAGGCAAGGCTCTGCAGCAGCGTGAGGCGCCCGACGCCTTTGAGCTCGGGAAAGTCGCGCAGCACGCGCGGCAGCCGGTAGTAGGGAATGCGGCTCGATAGATGGTGCACATGGTGCACGCCGATGTTGGCGGTGAACCAGCGCAGGATGCCGGGCAGATCGTAGTGCGAGCTGCCGTGCAGCGCCGCCTCGTGCTGGCTCCAGGTCGGCGGTCCCGCCCAATAGGTCTCCTCGAACTGGTGCTGGACGTAGAACAGCCACACCCCGATCGATGACGCCAGCAGCGTGATCGGCAGGTGCACGAGCAGGAACGGCTTGACGCCGACCGCCCACATCATCGCCGCGATGACGACGGCGATGGCCGCGTTCGTCGCCATCGTGCTGATCCACGATGCCCAGCCCGAGCGACGCACGCTCGACGGCAGGCGATGCTGCACGATGAACAGATAGGCCGGCCCCAGTCCGAACATGACGAACGGGTTGCGATAGAGGCGATAGCCGAGACGGCGCCAGCGCGAGAGCGCCAGATATTCCCGCACTGTGAGCGTGGAGATGTCGCCGATGCCGCGACGCTCGAGATTGCCCGAGGTCGCGTGATGGATGGCGTGGTCGCGGCGCCAGGCGTCGTAGGGCGTCAGCGTCAGGGCACCGATGGCCCGGCCGACCCAATCGTTGGCCGCGCGCTGGCGGAAGAAGGAGCCGTGGCCGCAGTCGTGCTGGATCATGAACAGGCGTACCAGAAAGCCGGCGGCCGGCACCGCCACGAGCAGGGCCAGCCAGTAGCCGAGCCACAGCGCAGCCCACGTGAGGACCCAGAAGGCGACGAAGCAACCCGCCGTCAGCACCAGCTCGAACACGCTGCGCGTGTGGTTCGGCTCGCGGTAGCGTGCAAGGATTTTCACCCAGTCGCGCGCGGCAGCGGCCCGGGCATAAGTCTCTTCTGCGCTCACGATCAGATCCGTCCCCCGTTGTGCCCTGCGCGATCACTTCGCAGGTATTGGTCCAGCATACGGCAGTCTGCGCCCGCCCCGCACACTAACAGAGGCGCGGTCATTGTCACATTACGTATCGGCAAGAAGCCCACACAATGCACAGTATCCGGCAAAGCCCGGCGAACGAGGCCCCGCTTCGGGCCAAGCGAGGACCATGGGCGCGGGCTCACGCCAGCCCCACAATCTTGTGCGCACTTGTTATGAGGTGACCGCTCCGCTGTCGTATAGAGTGACCTTATCAACAGCTGACGGAGGAAGCGTCGATGTGGTGGCGCTCGCTCGCTATTTTCTTCGCCGGCGGCGCCCTCGGCACCGGCTTCGGCGTGGCGCTCGGCTTCTTCCTGTTCCCGTTCGTGTTCCCGCCGCCGCCCGCGGCCGAGCAACTGACAGTTGCCGACACGCGTGCTCCCATCGTCGCGGAAGGCACCTTCATCCACGCCAACCCGAGCGACCCCGTCCACTGGGGCAAGGGCAGCGTTGCCGTGCGCCAGGACAGTGTCTACCTCGGGCCAGACTTCGAGGTCGGTCCGGGCCCCAAGTTCCACGTCTACCTCGTGCCCAAGGCTCCAATCCGCGCCAGCTCCGAGCTGCAGGGCGAAATGTTCGTCGATCTCGGCCGCCTGCGCGCCTTCAAGGGCAGCCAGCGCTACCCGATCCCGGCTGGCCTCGATCTCTCCAAGTTTCAGAGCGTCATCATCTGGTGCGAGCAGTTCTCCGTGCTGATCTCGCCAGCCGACTTGAAGCGCAAAACGCAAAGTTGAAAACAGCACCCGAACGGGCTTTCGTCCTTCGGCTGCCGACCCGCCCCCTGCATCCCGACCAACTCGCGTTCCCGATCGCGATCAACCGCGGCACAATATGAACGTGGCCGCTGTGCCATTGCCCGGCGGCGCGAGCAGAATTTGCTGCCTACCCCATAAACATCCTGCTCATTGGGGAGGCACACGCGCTCGATAGCCAACCGCTCACTGTCATTCTATTGTCGTGTCGTGGCAGTTGCCCAAAATTTGCACCCTCGGCTTGGGGGATTGGGCCAGAGCGGGAACAACGTGGACGCGCGATCGCCGGCGGCTTTCGACGAGATGAACGGGTGCGGGACGGGAGTCCGCGAGCCCTACCGCTCGGTGTCCGAGTGGCTGCAGACGCAGCAAATCGACGACCTCAAGCGCAAGCGTAGTGAGGCGGAGGCGCTGTTCCGGCGCACCGGCATCACCTTCTCCGTCTACGGCGACGAGGCGGCAACCGAGCGGCTGATCCCGTTCGACATCATCCCGCGCATCCTCTCGGCGGCCGAGTGGCGCCGGCTGGCGGCCGGCATCGAGCAGCGCGTGCGCGCGCTCAACGCCTTCATGTACGACGTCTACCACCGCCAGGAGATCATCCGGGCGGGGCGCATCCCCGAGGACCTCATCATCCAGAACGCGGCCTTCCTGCCCGAGATGATGTGCGTGGAGCCTGCGCGCGGGGTCTATTCGCACGTCATCGGCATCGACATCGTGCGCACGGGCGAGAACGAGTTCTTCGTGCTCGAGGACAATACGCGCACGCCGTCCGGCGTCTCCTACATGCTGGAGAACCGCGAGACCATGATGCACATGTTCCCGGAGCTGTTTGCGAGGAACCGCGTGGCGGCGGTGGAGGACTACCCCGACAACCTGCGCCTGACGCTCGAAAGCGTGGCGCCCGCCAACCTCGATCGCGAGCCCACAGTTGCCGTGCTCACCCCCGGCATCCACAACAGCGCCTACTTCGAGCACTCGTTCCTGGCCGACCAGATGGGGGTGGAGCTGGTGGAGGGACAGGACCTCGTCGTGTCCGACGGCGCGCTGATGATGAAGACCACCCAGGGCTTGAAGCAGGTCGACGTCATCTACCGCCGCATCGACGATGCCTTCCTCGACCCGCTGGTGTTCCGGCGCGATTCGGTGCTTGGCGTGCCCGGCATCTTCGACGTCTACCGTGCTGGCCGCCTGACCATCGTCAACGCTCCAGGCACCGGCATCGCCGACGACAAGTCGATCTATACCTACATGCCCGACATCGTCGAGTTCTACACGGGCCGCGCGCCGATCCTGAAGAACGTGCCGACCTATGTGTGCCGCAAGCCCGACGATCTCGCCTACGTTTTGGAGCACCTGTCCGAGCTGGTGGTGAAGCAGGTGCACGGCTCGGGCGGCTACGGAATGCTGGTGGGCCCCACCGCGACGCGCGACGAGATCGACATGTTTCGCATGCTGGTGAAGGGCCGGCCCGAGCGCTACATCGCCCAGCCGACGCTCGCCCTTTCCACCTGCCCGACGCTGGTCGAACGGGGCATCGCCGAGCGCCACCTCGACCTGCGCCCGTTCGTGCTCATCGGCGACCGGGTGCGGTTGACTCCCGGCGGCCTCACGCGCGTGGCGCTGCGCGAGGGCTCGCTGGTGGTCAACTCCAGCCAGGGCGGAGGAACCAAGGACACCTGGGTGCTGCAGGAGTAGGGCGATGCAGGGATCAGGGGTCAGGTTTCAGGGGTCAAGTTTCAACGTAGGTTGGGTCAAGCGGAGCGCAGACCCAACACCACACCATTTGATGCCCGTTGATGTTGGGTCATCGCTAGCGCTCGACCCAACCTACTAGGGCTCACGCATGCTCGGAAGGACCGCCAACGACCTGTTCTGGATGTCGCGCTATATGGAGCGCGCCGAGAACATGGCGCGCCTGCTGGAGGTCGGCTACCGCATCGCGCTCTTGCCGCGCGAGGGCCACGGCCAGGACGAGGAGTGGCTTTCCACCTTGCGCAGCGCCGGCTGCGAGAAGGGCTATCTGGCCAAGTACGGCGGCTACGCCACCAACGACGTCGTCAACTTCGTGCTGTTCGACGCCGACAATCCCTCCAGCGTCTATTCCTGCCTCGCCACCGCGCGCCGCAACGCGCGCGCCCAGCGCACTGCCCTGACGCGCGAGATGTGGGAGAGCCTCAACAGCGCCTGGCTCGAGTTCTCGGCCATCGACGGCGGCGCCATGACCCCCAACTCGCTGCCGCCGATGCTCGACTGGATCAAGGCGCGTTCGGCGCTCTTCCGCGGCACGCTGCTCAACACCATCCTACGCAACGACACCTTCTACTTCAACCAGCTCGGCACCTTTTTGGAGCGCGCCGACAACACCGCGCGCATCCTCGACGTCAAATACTACGTGCTGCTGCCTCACAACGAGATCGTCGGCGGCGAGATCGACAGCGTGCAGTGGGCGGCGATATTGCGCTCGGTTTCCGCCCACCGCAGCTATCGCTGGGTCTACAAGGACAGCTACAAGCCCTGGCGCGTCGCCGACTATCTGATCCTCAACCGGCAGATGCCGCGCTCGCTGCGCTCCTGCTACGAGGAGATCATGCTGGCGCTGGTCGAGCTCGGCCACTTCTACGGGGCCGTCAACGGCCCGCAGACGCTGGCGAGCGATATCCTGCGCGGCCTGGCCGACGGCGAAATGGACGCCATCTTCCAGACGGGCCTGCACGAGTTCCTCAACGATTTCATCGCCCGCAACAACCGGCTGGGCAACGAGATCTCCGCCACCTACCACTTCACCGACGGCTAGTGTGATGATCGAGAAATCCGCATCATCGCATCAAGCTAGGTTCGGGAGCGGATTTCTCGATCTGAATCACACTAGCATCATGATTTAGCTAGTGTCCTTCAGATCGCGAAATTCGTTCAGAGTTTGCCGCACGCGGCGACGAATTTCGCGATCAGGACACTAGGCCTCATGCTGATCAGCGTCCGCCACGTCACACGCTACGTCTACGCCGAGCCGGTGAGCTACACGGTGCAGAGCCTGCGGCTGACGCCTGCGCCGTTCGCGGGCCAGCGCGTCGTCGACTGGCACGTGCGGGTGCCGGGCTGCGGCGAGCCGCTGCAGTTCCGCGACGGCTTCGGCAACACGGTGCACCTCGTCACGCTGAGCGGCCGGCACAGCGAGCTCGTCATCGACGCGGGCGGTACGGTCGACACGAAAGAGACGAACGGCGTCGTCGCCGATCTCGGCAAGGCCATCCCCCCGCGGGTGTTTCTGAAAGAGACGCCCCAGACTCGCCCCGATGCGGCCATCCGTGACCTCGCAGCGTCGATTCCGGAGCAGGACCAGATCGCACGGCTGCACGCGCTCGTAGGAGCGGTTCGCGACCGGGTCGAGTACGTCAAGGGCAGCACCGACGCCCACACCGAGGCCGCCGCGGCGCTGGCCGATGGCAAGGGCGTATGCCAGGATCACGCCCACATCTTCATTGCGGCGGCGCGCACCCTGGCGATCCCCGCGCGCTACGTCACGGGCTACCTGCTCATGCACGGCGACGGACCCGACCCCGACGAGGAGGCGGCGGACACGGCAGAAGCGGCCCCCGCCGATGCGCACCACGCCTGGGCGGAGGCGTGGGTGGAGTCGCTCGGCTGGGTTGGTTTCGACATCGCCAACCGCGTCTGCCCCACCGACCACTACGTGCGCCTTGCCTGCGGCCTCGACGCCACCTATGCAGCGCCGATCATCGGATCGCGGCGCGGAGGGGGCGGCGAGAAGCTGGAGGTGTCCGTCGCCGTGCAACAGCAGCAGCAGAGCGCGCAGCAATGACGCGCAGGCTCCGTTACGCCTCACCACAAGGCCTGCCCCGCGCGCCGAGGACTGCCGCATGACCTACTGCGTGGCGATCAGACTCAACCGCGGCCTGGTGTTCGCTGCCGACACGCGCACTAGCGCCGGCAACGACAACGTCGCCACCTTCCGCAAGCTCTACTACTGGCGCAAGCAGGGCGAGCGCGTCATCGTCTTGATGTCGGCCGGCAACCTTGCCGTCACGCAATCCGTCATCAGCCTCATCAACGAGCAGCTGGTGGAGGAGCTGTCGCCGGGCGCGGAGAGCCTGTTCACCGTCCCCTCCCTCTATCGCGCCGCGCGTCTCGTGGGCGACGCCCTGCGCGAGGTGCGCCGGCGCGACGGCCCCGCACTCGAGGACAGCGGCTCTACCTTCAACGCCAATTTCATCTTCGGCGGGCAGATCGGCGACGAGGTGCCGCGCCTCTTCCACATCTACCCCGAGGGCAACTTCATCGAGGCGACCGACGACACCCCCTATTTCCAGATCGGCGAGCACAAGTACGGCAAGCCGATCATCGACCGGGTGGCGCAGCCCACCATGCGGCTAGGCGAGGCGGCCAAGCTCGCGCTGCTGTCGTTCGATTCCACCTTGCGCTCCAACCTGTCGGTCGGGTTGCCGATCGACCTTTTGATCTACGAGCGCGACAGCCTCGACGTGCGCCGCGAGAAGCGCATCGAGGCCGAGGACGAATACTTCCGCAAGCTGTCCTTGGCCTGGTCCGATGCCCTGCGCGCCGCCTTCGCCAGGATCGAGGAATTCAAGCTCTGATCGCTGGCCGCCTCATCGCTGATCAGGCCGCCACCAACCTGCGCTTGGCGTGTGCAGGCGATGGCATGACCCCACTGCAGGGCATGGCTTCACTTTAGGCAGGCATTGCCCAGCGAGCATGCGCCTGCCCGCATCGACGGCAGAGGCTGCCTGCTAATTCGGCCGCCGCTTATGCAAAATCAAAGCACTAGTCTTTTCGTTAACGGCTGGCACACGTCTTGCGAAACGTCGGTAGCGCTTTGCGTGCTCGGCGCGGGGCGCTTCGGTGGCGGCTTTATGGGGGAACCCTGACATGCACGTCTTCGCCTTCCGCTTCGTGCCGATTGCAGCGCTTGCTGCCCTCCTGCTCTCCAGCCTGACCGACCCCGTCCTGGCAC
This sequence comes from uncultured Alphaproteobacteria bacterium, assembly GCA_963724565.1. Lineage (GTDB taxonomy): Bacteria > Pseudomonadota > Alphaproteobacteria > Rhizobiales > Hyphomicrobiaceae > AWTP1-13. The sequence goes on along the minus strand of CAVRVK010000014.1, from coordinate 82,880 downwards.
AGGCCGCTCCGGCGCCGACCCCCAACAAGGGCGATACCGCGTGGATGCTGGTTGCGACGGTGTTCGTGCTCATGATGACCATCCCGGGACTGGCGCTGTTCTATGCCGGCCTCGTGCGCGTCAAGAACGTCGTCTCCATGCTGCTGCAGGTGTTCTCCATCGTTTGCCTGGTGGCGATCCTGTGGGTGCTCTACGGCTACAGCCTGGCCTTCACCGGCGGCCCGTTCAACGACTACGTGGGCGGCCTCTCCAAGATCTTCCTCATGGGGGTCACCCCCGACTCCAACGTTGCCACCTTCTCCAACGGCGTCGTCATTCCGGAGCTGGTCTACATCTGCTTCCAGATGACGTTTGCCTGCATCACCCCGGCGCTGATCGTCGGCGCCTTCGCGGAGCGCATGAAATTCTCCGCTCTGATGCTGTTCATCGGCCTGTGGGTCACCTTCGTCTACTTCCCGATCGCCCACATGGTCTGGTACTGGGCCGGCCCGGACGCGCTCGCCGATGCGGCGAAGAAGGTTGCCGAGGCCGCAGCCGGCCCCGCCAAGGCGGAAGCCGAGAAGGCACTCGCTGCCGTACAGGCCGACGCGGGCTTGGCATTCCAATGGGGCGCCATCGACTTCGCCGGCGGCACGGTGGTGCATATCAATTCGGGCATCGCCGGCTTGGTCGGCGCGCTGATACTTGGCCGCCGCGTCGGTTTCCGCCAGGAGCCGATGCCTCCGCACAGCGTGACGCTCACCTGCGTGGGCGCGGCGATGCTGTGGGTCGGCTGGTTCGGCTTCAACGCCGGCTCGGCGCTCGAAGCGACCGGCAGCGCCAGTCTCGCCATGGCCAACACCTTCATTGCCACGGCCGCGGCCGGCCTTGCCTGGATGATCGTCGAGTTCATCTTCCGCTGGAAGATGTCGCTGCTCGGGCTGTGCTCCGGCGTGGTGGCGGGGCTGGTCGCCGTCACCCCGGCGGCGGGCTATGCCGGGGTCATGGGCGCGGCGGTCCTTGGTGCGGTTGCCGGCGTCGTCTGCCTGTTCTTCTCGACGGCGATCAAGTGGCTGATGCGCTACGACGACAGCCTCGACGTGTTCGGCATCCACTGCATCGGCGGCATCATCGGCGCGCTGGGCACCGGCCTGCTGGTCAGCCCCGAGTACGGCGGCACCGGCATCCTCGACTACGTCGTCAGCCCGGGCACCGCCAAAGTCGCCGAGTACGTGCGCGACGCGCAGCTGATCGCGCAGGCCAAAGCGGTCGGCCTGACACTGGTGTGGTCGGGCGTCGGCTCGGCCATCATCCTCCTTGTCGTCAAGCTCGTGATCGGCACGCGCGTGAGCCCGGAGGAGGAGCAGGCCGGCCTCGACCTCAGCCAGCACGGCGAGCGCGGCTACGCCTACGAGACGTAAGCCCATGCCAACACCGGCGCAGAAGGGTTGAGCCTTCCCTCTGACGCCACCTCGGATGCCCGCGGCGCCAACCCGCGGGCATCCTTCGTTTCGGGCCAGGTTGGCAGCGCTCTTCCGCTCGGGCTAGCTTGCCTGCTGGGCGCATAGGCCAGGAGAGCGGACCGCATGAATTCCAGCATCAGCCGTGACCCGGCGCTCTTGTCCGCTACCGAGCTCGTGGGGCTCTATCGCAGCAGGAGCCTGTCGCCGGTCGAAGCGACGAAGGCCACGCTGGCCCGCATCGAACGCTTCAACGGCGCGGTCAACGCCTATTGCCACCTGGACCCGGACGGCGCGCTGGCCGCGGCGCGGGCGAGCGAGGCGCGCTGGATGGCGGGGGGCCCCAAAGGGCCGACCGACGGGGTGCCGATCGGCGTCAAGGACAACATCGCGGTCGCCGGGATGCCTTCGCGTTTCGGCTCCAGGCTCACCAGCGCCAACCCGCTGGCGTTCGATGCGCCAGCCGTCGCCCGCCTCAAGGAGCACGGCGCGGTCGTGCTCGGCAAGACGGCCATGCCGGAGTACGGCTGGAAGGCCACCGGCGACAGCCCGCTCACCGGCTTCACCCGCAATCCCTGGGACACGCGCATGACGACGGGCGGCTCCTCGGCCGGCGCTGTCGCTGCCACCGTGCTCGGCATGGGCGCGATCCATCTGGGCACCGACGGCGGCGGCTCGATCCGCATTCCGGCGGCATTCACCGGCGTCTTCGGCCACAAGCCGACGCGGGCGCGCGTGCCGTCATATCCAGCTTCCCCGCTCGGCACGCTCGCGCACGTCGGGCCGCTGGCGCGCAGCGTTGTCGACGCGGCGCTCGCCATGTCGGTGATCGCGGCACCCGATGCCCGTGACGTCTATGGCTGGATTTCACCGGCGCTCGATTTCCAGGCCGGCCTCGACGCCGGCGTGCGCGGCTTGCGCGTCGCTTACTCACCGCGGCTAGGCTTTGCCAAACGCGTGCATCCGGAGATCGAAAGCGCAGTTGCCGCGGCGGTGAAGACGCTCGCCGGCCTCGGCGCCATCGTCGAGGAGGCCGACCCCGACCTCGGCGGCGATCCGATCGACACCTGGAACACCTTCTGGTGGCCGGCCATGCAGTACCAGCTGGCGGCCCTGAGCGAGGGCTGGCGCGAGCAGGCCGATCCGCTGCTGGTGGCAGAGCTGGAGCGAAGCGCCGAGATAGGTGCGACTGCCCACATCCGCGCCCAGCTCGAGCGCGCCCGCCTGCACAATGTGTTCGCGCGCTTTCACGAAAAGTATGATGTGCTCGTCACGCCGGCCCTGCCGCTGCCGGCCTTCGAGGTCGGCGATCTCGTCCCCCGCTCGGGCGAGTGGGGCACCGCGTGGTGCGACTGGGCACCGTTCAGCTACCCCTTCAACCTCACTACGCAGCCGGCGGCATCGGTGCCCTGCGGCCTCACCAGCACAGGTCTGCCCATTGGCCTGCAGATCATCGGGCCGATCGGCGCTGACGCACTAGTTCTGCGCGCCGCCCGCGCGTGCGAGGCCGCAATGCCGTTTGCCACGCTCGATGCCCCGCGCGCTGGTTGAGGGGCTGACCCTATCCGATCGGCCTTGAGCACCACCCATCGCCCGTGTGACCATGGTCGGCAAAGAACGATCACATGGGAGGAAGAACCGTGGCCGAAGAGATCCGCATCGAGTTCACGCGCTTTTCCGCTTTCTATTCGCCGCTGATCGCCACCATGGCCGGCGGCTTCCTGGAGAAGGAGGGGCTCAAGGGCACGCACTCCGTCTCCGCCCCCGGCAAGTCCGCCATCGCCAGCCTGCTCGACGGCTCGGTGCACGTGGCGCAGTCGGCGCCGAGCCAGGGCTTCACCGCGCTGGAGCAGGGCAAGACCCCACCGGCCGTGCACTTCGCCCAGATCAACGAGATGGACGGCTTCTTTCTCACCGGCCGCAGCCCTGACCCCGCCTTCACCTGGGACAAGCTCAAGGGCAAGGAAGTAGTCATCGATCACGGCGGCCAGCCGATGGCGATGTTCAAGTACGCCTGCTTCAAGCGCGGGCTCGACTTCTCGGCAATCAAGGCCGTCGACGCCGGCTCGACGGAGAAGATGATCGCCGCCTTCCGCGGCGGCCAGGGCGACTACATCCACCTGCAGGGCCCGGCCCCGCAGCAGCTCGAGCATGACAGGAAAGGGCACATCGTGGCGGCGGTGGGCGATGCCATCGGCCCCTGCGCCTTCTCGAGCCTCGCCGCCACCCGCGCCTGGCTCGCAACCGAACAGGCCCGGGCCTTCATGCGCGCTTATCGCCAGGCCCGCGCCTGGCTGATCGCCACGCCCGCGGCCGAGGTCGCCAAGGCAGAGGCGCCCTACTTCAAGGATATCGACCTTGCCGTGCTCACCGCCACCATTGCCACCTACCAGAAGCTCGGCAACTGGAGCCCGCACGTGGAGATCACCCGGCCGGCGTTCGAGGCGACCCTCGACATCTTCCAGCACTCGAAGCTGATCACCAAGCGGCACAGGTACGAGGACGTCGTCGTCCAGCCGCCGGCGTAGCCCGAAAGGCGAGCGCGGAAGTGCGCCGGCCGCCTATTGCGCCGGCTGCAGCTGCAGCTCCGTCGCCGGCCCGCCCAGGTTGACGTGGCGCCAGACGCCCAACAGGGTGATGGGCACAACGATTGCGGCGGCGGCCGTCGCCCAGTTGCCGTCGGGGTGCAGCAGGACCACAAGAGACAAAGCGGCAAGGCCGATGCGCAGCGGGATGTTGCCGGCGAGACTGCCGACAAAGCGTCCGAACAGGGCGAAGGTAACGCCGGCAGTGCCGGCAAAAACCAACAGGGTGGCGGCAACCTGCGACCAGCCTACTGTCACCACCATGTCCGACCGGGTGAAGATGGCGAACGTCATCAGTGTGATGGGCGCGCAGATTTTGAGCGCCTCGTACATGGTGCGCATGAACGAGGCCTCGGCGATGCGCGCCGAGACGGCGGCGGTGAGCGAGGTCGGCGGCGACAGCTCGCCCCACACGGACAGCAAGAACACGAAGAAGTGGGCGATCCAAGGGTTGATGCCGAGCTCCTGCAGCGGCCGCACGATGACGATGGCGCCGATGATGTAGGTGGCCGTCGGCGGCAGGCCCGCGCCGGCAAGCCAGCCGAACACATAGGCCATCAGGATCACACCGATCATGTTGGCGGCACCCAGATCGAGGATCATCGCCCCCATGCGGTTGATGAACCCCGTCACCGTGAACAGGCCGATCATGATGCCGAGCGTGGCGAGCAGCAGCGTCAGATAGGACGTCATGTCGGCGTGCGTTTCGACGGCGCGCCGTAAGCTGCCCCACAGCGTCTCCTGCTCGAGCGTCGGGTCCTTGAGCGCATATTTGAAGACGAAAAAGGCGACCAGCAGCAGCCCGAACAGGAAGGCGGCCGTGTAGAGGGCCGACAGCAGCTCGCCAGTGCCGACCCAGCCCATCTGGTAGAGCAGGAAGGCGACGGAGGAGAAGAAGATCGCCGTGCGGACCTGGTCGTAGGCAGGGACTTTCGCCGCCGGCACCAGGTCGCGCGGCAGCAGGCGCACGCAGATGAGATAGATGGCAAAGGCAATCGACCCGTAATAGACCAAGGCCAGCGCGAAGCCGCGCTTCACCACCTCCCAATAGGAAACGTTCAGGAAATCCGACATCAGGAAGGCGCCGACACCCATCATCGGCGGCATGATGAGCCCGCCCATGGATGCGGCGGTCTCTGCGGCCGCGGCGAAGGTACCGGGCACGCCGTAGCGCTTCATCAGCGGGATGGTGATGGTGCCGACCACCGCCGCATTGGCAGAGCCCGAGCCGCTCACCATGCCGATCGCGAGCGAGCCCATCACCGCCGTCTGTGGCACAAGCTGCCGCGAGCGGCCCGCAAGGCGGCGCATCACCTGGATCATGGCACCCTGCGCGCCGAAACCGTTGGCGGCGGCTGCCAGCAGCAGGAACGCGGCAATCAGGGTCAGGGCCAGCTGTCCATAGATGCCGTAGATGCCGGTGGACAGCTCCACCGTGCTCGACGTGACGACGCGGTAGAAGCTGGTGCCCGGATGCCAGAAGAAGTCGAGCGGGCTCAGGTAGCCATAGAGCGTGTAGAACACCAGGATGAGATTGACCCAGAACAGGGTTGGATGGGCCAGCCGCGACAGCTCCATCACCAGCAGGAACACCAGTAGCCCGACGACGTAATCCTGCCTGGTAAAGGTGCCTTGCGAGTAGATCGCGATGCGTTCGAACTCGGTGAGGAAATAGATGAAGGAATAGGCGCAGATGCCGATGTAGACCGCGACGATGATGTGATTGAGGATGGCGGGGAGAAACTTATAGAAATAGTCCTGCTCGTACATGAACAGGATCTGCAGAACCAAGGCGATCGCCATCACGTGCGCGACGAGTTCCTGCGAACCGCCGTAACCGGTGTAGTAGAACCAGAGCAGCCACGCGAGCTGGATGGACCCCAGGACGAAGATTGCGTTCCTGAGAGTGAACTGTCCCTTCAATCGGTCGGTCATGATGGTTCCTATGCCGGCCGAAAGCGCGGCTCCCGGTTCTCACCGCTTGGTTGGTGTGGTCGGATCTCATTTAAGCGCCTGTGGCGGGGAGCCGCACTGGAAGTGCAGCTCCCCGCCCAGGGCAAAATCCGTCAAGTCGTCACGACTCGCTGCCGGCGACCTTCCACTTGTCGTTCCAGGCCTTGTGCTCCTTGAGGAACTTGGCCAGGCCCGCATGGACAGGGACTTCCGGATTGGCATTGATGCCCTGCACCTGCATGCCGACGAAGTCCTTGGCCATCGGGGTGAAGCCCGGATCGATCTTCACCAATTCGTCCTTCTTGTCGTAGAAGGCCTTGATCATCTTGTAGACGACGGCACCGGACATATCCGACCGGACATTGTAGCCGAACAGGATCGGCACACCTTGCAGCGTCTTGGGTCCGACGTCCTTGCTGAAGGCATCCTTCGCTTGGACCTCAGCCACGCCGAGCCCCGCCGCCTTGAGCTTGGCGACCTCATCCGGACACGGGTTGATGACCCGGATATCCATGCGGACCTCGGTCTCCTTCCAATAGGGCGGCAAGGAGCGGCCTGCCGTCGTGTAGATCGCGGAGCCCACGATGGTCCCCTGCTCGAGGGCATCGCCGTTGGCCTTGTTGTCGATCTGCACGTGCTTGAAGTCGTAGCCCAGCGCCTTGAAGATGCGCTGCCAGTTGAGCCAGTTCTGGAAGCCGGCCTGCGTGAAGTACACCTTCTGGCCGCTGAAATCCCTCCAGCACTTGAACTTGCCGGCTTCCTTGGCCGACGTCGCCATCATCGACTCCATCGGATAGGCGTACCAGGTGTGCACGAGCTCGGGCTTGGTCGGCTTGTAGTCCTTGAAGGGGCCGACCCGCTCCTGGAATTGGGTCATGCCGATGTCGGCGATGTAGGCAATCTCTGCATCCCCGTCCATCGTCGCCTTCATGGAGACCGTCGGCGACTGGTACGGCTGGACGGTGACGGTGTATTCGCCGCCCAGCGCCTGCTCGAGGACCTTGGCCATCGAGGCAGCGATGGTGTAGCCGTAGGAGCCTACCTGCGCCGTGGACCAGCGGATGGACTTCCTCTCCTGTGCATCCGCAGCCGGCATGACGGCCAGGGCGAGCACGGCGGCAGCTGCGGCAGCGGCCAGCACATAAACGCGCATTCTTGGAGTCATCAAGCTTCCTCCTTGGGTTTGGCTTCGATACCAGTGCTCCGCTTTGGCGAAGCAATTCTTCTTTTCCCGCAGCCAGTTGAGCCAGCACGCAGCGGCCCTGTCAATGTCCGTTGCGCTGGCGACGGATATTTCTCGGTCTTGACCGCCCCGACCGACCGCCGGAAATTGCATCAAGCGCACGAGCTGGAGGAATTGCGATGACACAGACCATCGGCTGGATCGGCATCGGCAGCATGGGTCATCGCATGACCCGTCACCTGGTTGCCGCGGGCCACGACCTTGTGGTTGCCGACGCCGTCAGCACCGAGCGCGCACCGCCGCAGGCGCGCGCGGCCAAGAGCAACGCCGAGGTGGCCGCGCTTGCCGACACCATCATCCTCTCCCTCCCCGATGGAAGCGTGAGCGAAGCCGTGGCGCGCGAGATCGCCGCCGCCTCCCCGCGCAAGGTGAAGACGGTGATCGACACCTCCACCATCGGCATCAAGGCGGCGGAGGCCGTTGCCCAGATCCTAGGCAAAGCCGGCATCGAGTTCGTGGACGCGCCGGTATCGGGCGGCACGGCCGGCGCCGACAAGGCCACGCTCGCCATCATGCTGGCGTGCCCGGCCGACGCCTACGAGCGCGTCAAGCCGCTGATGAGCCTGATGGGCAAGCCGTTCTACGTCGGGCCGAAGCCGGGGCAGGCGCAGGCCGTCAAGCTCTTGAACAACTTCCTCTCGGCGACGGCGCTGGCCGCCAGCTCGGAAGCCATCGCCTTCGGCGTGAGCCAGGGCATCGCCATGCAGACCGTGCTGGACATCGTCAATGCCTCGACCGGGCGCAATACGGCGACCGAAGACAAATTCCCCCGCCGCATCATCAACGAGAAGTACGACGCCGGCTTCACCGCCAAGCTGCAGCTCAAGGACATCAAGCTCTACCTGGAGAATGCGCGCGCTGCGGGCATCACCGACGAGATCGCGTCGACCGTGGTGGGTGTCTGGACCAGCCTGGATAAGTCGATCCCCGGCGCCGACATCACGATCATGTACCCCTACACGCGCGACGGCCGGAAGAAGAAGTAGCGGTAGTGTCGGGCTACGTGCCCGCTTCCAGCAGGTCGGCGCGCTTCTTCAGGATTGCGTCCGACTTGTAGGAGGGCAGCTTGAACTCCCAGCCCTGGGTGCGCTGCGTGATGTCGGCGGCAGCCTTCTTTGCCTCCTCGCCCTCACCCGTGGCGGTGACGGAGAGCCAATAGGCGTCGCCGTCCTTGCGCAGGCGCAGCGTGAGAGAGGGCGCGTCGGTCTGCTCGATCTTCACCGTGCTGACGCCCGGGCCGCCGGGCGTTGCGGCGAGCTTGCGCACGTCCTCCGTATCGATCGAGGCGAGCGCGCGGGCCAGCGTCTCGGCGGCCGTTGCATCCTTGAGCTTCTTGCCCTCGGGCGGGAAGCCGACGAGCTTGAGCTTGCCCGGAGGCGCGGGCGCCGGCTCCTCCTTGGCCTCCTTGGCGTCCTTCTTGGGCGGAGCTGCCGTCTCCCGCTCGATCTTCAGCGCCTCCTCACCCGGGATCGCGATCGTCACGCGGCTGAAGTTGGCAGCGTCAAGAGTGAGCACCGACGTCTTGACCCAATCCTTGATCGCGAGCGGCGCATCGAGCTCGGCGTTGGCGAGCCAGGTCTGCGGGTCGCCGGGCTTCCTGACGTAAGTGCCGCCCTTGCCTGTGCCCAAAATCTCCACGCGCTTCTTGCCGATCACCGCCTCGCCGATGACCTTGCCCTGGGCGCCCAGAAGCCGCACGAGGCGCGACTTGGCGCCCTTCTCGGCCGGGTCTTCCAGCTCCAGCACGCCGTACCTGTCGGGCCGGCGCGTCTTGCTCTCGATGAGCTCGGCCTCCGCAAGGCCGACCAGCAGCGCGCGCACCTTTACAGGATCGGCGGGATAGCCGTCGCGGCTCTTGAGGCTCCAGCTGCCCCCCTTGCGCTCCAGCACGGCGACCTCGTCGCCTTGCTTGATCTCGATGGCGGCGACCTGGCTGGCGTCGCTCACGAGCGTGGGGAACAGCTTGTCGCCGGCTGCGCGGCCTGTGCTCCACTGGTTGTTGGAGGCGTAGCTGACGATGGCGAACAGCACAGACAGCGCCGCGGCAATCGCAAGATAGACGAAGGCCTTGGGCGTCATGACTGGACCTCCGGCTCCTGCCGCTGCGGCGGGGCTGCAACCTTGCGGCGCCGGTAGGCTGCCCAGCCGACGCCGAAGACGCCGATCAGCAGCGGCACGAAGGCGATGTTGGTGAATTTGAGAATGCCGTCGAGGCGGTCGATGTCCTTCCTCAGCTCGCGCTTCACCTCGCGCAGCTCGCGTCGCACTGCAAGCATGTCGCCGCGGAACTTCTCGATCTCCTGGCGGTCCTTGTCAGTCAGGATGAGGTTTTCGCCGTCGCTCTGCTTCTCAAGGCCGGCAAGCTTGGTTTGCAGCTCTTTGAGCCTGCCGGTGAGCTCCTGCTCCTTGTTACGGAAGCGCTCCTCGGCGTCGCGCCGCAAGTCAGCGACGAGATCGAACGGCCGGTCGCTGATGCCACGGCCGCGCAGCGAGATCAGCGCGTCCGAGCCGGAGAGGTTTTCGAGCGCACCCAGCACGAAGGCGGCGTTGTGCGAATTGGGAATTGCCACCTGCTGGCCCAGGAACTCCCGCACCTCGACCCAGAACTGGTCGTTGAGGAAGTCGGTGTCGGCGACCACCACCACATTGATCTTTCCGGAGGCGATGTGTTTGGCGGACGGGGTGGCGGGCGTCTCGGCTTTCTTCTCTGCCGCGGGGGCAGCGGGCTCCGCCTTCTTGTCGGCTGGCTTGTTGTCGGCCGTCTTGGGCGCACCCTTGTCGGTCTTGCCCTTGGCCGGCGGCGCCTTGTCGGCGGAAGGCGCCTTGTCCTTGCCTGCGTCCGCATCAGCCTTGGCTTCAGGCGCCGGCGGCATCTGCAGGCCATCGGGGAACGCGCTCTTGGCCTCGCCCGAGATGCGCGCGCCGATCACGAGTGCCTTGCCGCCGCGCTTGTAGTTGCGCAACAGGCCTACCGCGTCGGGCATCATGCTGACGCTCTCGGCGGGGATCACCATGGCATCGCCAGTGGTCTTGATGATGGGGGTGAACTGGGTGGTGGCGTCCGGCGTCTTGTCGAGGAAGCCGGCGCTGGCGAAATTGAGGCGCTCGACGCCCCCGGTCAGCACGTCGCGCTCGTCGAGATTGCGGCGGTCGAGGCCCATCCACAGCACGTACTCGGTCACGCTGGCACGCGGTCCGCTGCCGAACTGCACGCGCCGGGCGCGCGAGATGTCGCCCGCGACCTTGGTGGTATCGAAGGCGACGCCCCAGGTCTTGAGCAGCTTGTCGAACTCGGTGAGATCGGGAGGCCCCTGCATCATCATCAGCATGGGGTTGCCGCTCTGGCGGCCCATCTCGGGCACGGGGTCGACGAAGGCCAGCACCTTGCCGCCGGAGAGAGCAAACTGATCGATGGCGTATGCCAGCTCGGGGCTCAAGCCTTCCGGCTGCACGACCATCAGCACGCCGATGTCGGAGGGGATCTCCTTGGCCTCCTTGGGGATGCTCTTGACCTGGAAGAATTCGCGGATGTGGTCGAGCATCAGGATGCCGGGTGACGGCGGCCGGCCCATCATGGGCATGCCGGGGTTGCCCTCGATCGGAATGCCGGAGATGAGGCCGATGCCGGTCTTGGTCTGGTTCGCCAAGGTGACCACCAGCTTGGTCACATCGTACTCGAGAAAGCGCTCGCGATCGGTCGATATGAAGGGCAGGTTCGAACTCGGTGTCGGTGGAATTGGTGCCGACGATGCCGAAGTAGCCCATCTCGCCTTCCTGGTTGAGGCGAATGCCCTTGAGGCCGGCGGCCACCGCGCGGTCCTCCGCGTCGGAGAAGGGCTCGGGATCGAGGAAGGTGATCTGCAGCTTGCCGCGGGCGATGCCGCGGTACTGCTCGAGCAGCGTGCGCACCCGCTCGAACATCTTGGCGTAGCTGGGCGCGGCCTCGCCGAGTTTTTTGGAGAAGTAGACGCGCACGTCGATCGGCTCGTCGATCGAGCGCAAGGCTTTGCGCGTGCCCTCCGAGATCGTGTACAGCCGCTCTTTGGTGAGATCGAGCTTGGCATCGCGCAGCGCGCTGGAGGCAATCAGGTTGACTGCGAGCAGAATGATCGCGGCGAGGGCCAGCCCGCCCCAGGCCAGATGATGGCGGTTGATGCGGCCGGCCATAGCGGCGGCCCGATCCAAAGCGCCAGGTGTGTTTTGCTTGGCTTCAGCCATGGTACGCGAACCCTCTAGTGTCCTGATCGCGAAATTCGTCTCACTGTGCGGCGAACGAGGTACGAATTTCGCGATCTGAAGGACACTAGCAAAATCATGATGCTAGTATGATTCAGATCGAGAAGTCCGCTCTCGATCCTGGCCCAGCGCGATTTAGCGGACTTCTCGATCATCACACTAGGCGGCCTTGCGCAGATCGATGATGATCCTGTTGGCGAACAGGGCGAACACGATCAGCGAGACGTAGAAAACGATGGCCGGCAGATCGAGCAGGCCCTTGGTGATGTTGTCGAAGTGCGAGAGGAAGCTCAGCGAGGCGATGGCCGACACCAGCTGCGCCGGCGCCCAGACGCGAAACACGTTCTGCACCAGCTCCAGTCCGCTCATCACGAGCAGGAAGCACACGGCGGCCGCCACCACGAAGGCGATCACCTGGTTCTTGGTGAGAGCGGAGATGCAGGACGCCACGGCAAGGTAGGCCCCCGCCATCAAGAAGCTGCCGAGGTAGCTCGCCACGATGACGCCGTTGTCGGGCCGGCCAAGGACGTTGACCGTGAACCACATGGGGAACGTCAGGATCAGGGCGAGGCCGATGAAGCCCCAAGCGGCGGCGAACTTGCCGAGGATCGCCTCCCACGGCGATATCGGCTGCGTCATCAGGAGCTCGATGGTGCCGCTCTTCCTCTCCTCGGCCCACAGCCGCATGCCGATCGCGGGCACGAGGATCAAATAGAGCCAGGGGTGATAGATGAAGAAGGTGGAGAGGTCGGCCTGCCCGCGCTCGAAGAAGCCGCCGACGTAGAAGGCGAAGGCGCCGGTGAGCGCCACGAAGATCACCAGGAACACCGTGGCGATCGGGGTGGCGAAATAGGCCGCGAACTCGCGCTTGGCGATGACCCAAGTGTTACTCAACAGCTCTGACATCAGTTCTTGTCCAGGTCGGAAGATGTGATCTGGCGGAAGACGTCGTCGAGTTTGCCGCGCTCGACGAATACCTCGTCCACGACGAGGCCTTTCTGGCGGATGACGGAGGCCACGTCCGTGACGATGCCGGCGCCGTTCTTCGGCACCGCGCGCAGCAGAAGCTGGCCGTTGCCGCTGCTGACCGTCTCGACGACGCTGATCCCGGCGATTGCCGCCAGCGCACCCTTGAGGGCCTCGGACTTGTCGGTGGCGACGCGAATGGCGACCGCGCCGTGATAGGGCACGCGGCGCATCAGGTCCTCGGCGGTGCCGTCGGCGACGATGCGGCCGCGATTGATCACGACCGCGCGCGTGCACACCGCCTCGACCTCCTCGAGGATGTGGGTGGAGACGATGATGGCCTTTTCCTTGGCCATGTCTGTGATCAGTTCCCTGACGTGGTGCTTCTGGTTGGGGTCGAGCCCGTCGGTGGGCTCGTCCATGATCAGCACCTCGGGATCGGAGAGGATGGCCTGGGCGATGCCGACCCGGCGCTTGTATCCCTTGGACAGCGTCTCAATGGTCTGATCCAGCACGGGCCCGAGCGCTGTCTTCTCGACCGCCATGGCGACGGACCTGGCGAGGGCCTGCCCCCGCAGGCCCCTGAGCTCGGCGATGAAGGCAAGCAGCCCCCTGGGCGTCATCTCGGCATAAAGCGGCGCCCCTTCCGGCAGGTAGCCCAGGCGCTTCTTGGCCTCTTTGGGCTGCTGCTGCACGTCGAAGCCGGCGATGCGGGCACTGCCGGCGTCCGGCTCCAGAAAGCCCGTGATGAGCCGCATGGTGGTCGACTTGCCGGCGCCGTTGGGCCCGAGAAAGCCCAGCACCTCGCCGCGTGCGACGTTCAGCGTGATCCCATCCACGGCCCTGAGCGTTCCAAAGCTCTTGACGAGCCCCTGCGCTTCAATGAGGGCGGCCATTCGTTTCTCTCCCCTACGCGTCCCCGCGCACTCCTGTTCACAAAGGCTTGGCAAGTCAAATGAATACGGCGCCATGAAGGAGCGACCGGCAGCGCCGATCCGACAGCGCGGCCAACCGGGCGCTTATCGGTGCGGCAGGGTCGCGGGCAGCAGGACGGCTGCCCAGGCGCGGGGTTGTAAAAGAGCCGCTGGCAGTGTCAAGGGGAGAGTGCCAAGGCCGCAAACCTTTGCGGCGCAAGGCTCAAGAGTGCGCCGGCCAGCGCGATCACGTGACGCGGCTGGTGATGGCGATGGGCGGCGCCGCGGTGAGCGTCTGGTAGACCACGCAATAGCGCTCGGTGAGCTTCATCAGGGTAGCGCGCTGCTCTTCGGTCAGATCGCCGTCGATGTCGAAGGCGAGCCGGATGGCGCGGAAGCCGACGGGCGCGTCCTTGGCCACGCCCAAGGTGCCGCGGAAGTCGAGATCGCCTTCCGCCTTGATCTTGGCGTCGCGCACCGTAAGGCCGAGGGCAGTCGCAACGGCATTCAGTGTGACGCCGGCGCAGGCAACGAGCGCCTCGAGCAGCATGTCGCCCGAGCAGGCGTGCGCACCGCTGCCGCCGGTGGCGGGATGCAGTCCCGCTTCCACCAGGGCTTTGCCGGTCTGCAACGAGCAGGTGACGCCCTCGCCGATGCGGCCTTCGGCCTTCAGCGTGATGACTGCGGTCTCGGGTTCCGCGCGATAGCGCTCCTTGAGCGGGGCCTGCAGCGCCTTGAGAGCATTGGCATCCATGGGTGTTCTCCGCGCGATCGGGAAGCTTTGCCGGACGATAGATGACATGAGCTTCCGTGCAAGGGGCCATGCTGCAGCGCGCGTTGACACCCCCCGTGATCGGCCTAGACTGCGCCCTGTTCCAGGGGGGCCGGCGGCAGCCGGCTGAGATGGCGCTGATACCGCGCCGCCACCCTTTGAACCTGATCCGGGTCATGCCGGCGAAGGGACGGAAAACGCGCGCTATCCCCTCACCAGCACGTTCGCGATCAGCACGAGGCCCTTTCGCCGCTTGCGGCGAGAGTTGAGATGCGCCGGAGGACCGAAGCAATGAACAAGATCACCCGCAGCAAAGACCTGATGATCCCCAAGGTCACGACTGGGCCGATCAGCGCATCGACCAAGGTGTATGACGCGCCGGAGGGCCATGACGACGTGCGCGTGCCGTTCCGCGAGATCGCGCTCAGCGAGGGTGCGGATGAGAAGTCCTTCCGCGTCTACGACCCGTCAGGTCCCTATACGGACGCGCATGCCACCATCGACGTGGAAAAGGGCCTGCCGCGCCTCCGCGCGGCGTGGGTCAAGCAGCGCGGCGGCGTCCAGGAATACGTGGGCCGCGACATCAAGCCGGAGGACAACGGCAATGTCGCGGGCAAGCACCTCGCCCGCGACTTCCCGAACAAGCCGGCGCCGCTACGCGGCCTGCCGGGCAAGCCGGTGACGCAATACGAGTTCGCCAAGGCCGGCATCATCACCAAGGAGATGATCTACGTCGCCCATCGCGAGAACCTCGGCCGCAAGGCGGCGCTCACCCAGGCCAAGGCCAAGCTCGCCGACGGCGAAAGCTTCGGTGCGGCGATCCCCGAGCACATCACGCCGGAGTTCGTGCGCGAGGAAATTGCGCGCGGCCGCGCCATCATCCCGGCCAACATCAATCACGCCGAGCTGGAGCCGATGATCATCGGCCGCAACTTCCTGGTGAAGATCAACGCCAACATCGGCAACTCCGCCGTCACCTCGTCGGTGGAGGAGGAGGTGGAGAAGATGGTGTGGGCGATCCGCTGGGGCGGCGACACCGTCATGGACCTCTCCACGGGCCGCAACATCCACAACACGCGCGAATGGATCCTGCGCAATTCGCCGGTGCCCATCGGCACGGTGCCGATCTACCAAGCCTTAGAGAAGTGCGGCGGCGACCCCGTGGCGCTCACCTGGGAGCTCTATCGCGACACCCTGATCGAGCAGTGCGAGCAGGGCGTCGACTATTTCACCATCCACGCCGGCGTGCGCCTGCCCTATGTGCCGCTCACCGCAACCCGTGTCACCGGCATCGTCAGCCGCGGCGGCTCCATCATGGCCAAGTGGTGCCTGGCGCATCACAAGGAGAGCTTCCTCTACGAGCGCTTCGAGGACATCTGCGACATTATGCGGGCCTACGACGTGTCGTTCTCGCTGGGCGACGGCCTGCGCCCCGGCTCGATTGCCGACGCCAACGACCGCGCCCAGTTCGCCGAGCTGGAGACCTTGGGCGAGCTCACCAAGATCGCGTGGAAGAAGGGTTGCCAGGTGATGATCGAGGGCCCCGGCCACGTGCCGATGCACAAGATCAAGATCAACATGGACAAGCAGCTCAAGGAGTGCGGCGAGGCGCCATTTTATACGTTGGGCCCGCTGACGACCGACATCGCGCCGGGCTACGACCACATCACGTCGGGCATCGGCGCGGCCATGATCGGCTGGTTCGGCACGGCCATGCTCTGCTACGTCACGCCCAAGGAGCACCTGGGCCTGCCCAACCGCGACGACGTGAAGGTGGGCGTCATTACGTACAGGCTGGCGGCGCACGCGGCCGACCTGGCGAAGGGACACCCGGCGGCGCAGCTCAGGGACGACGCGGTGAGCAAGGCTCGCTTCGACTTCCGCTGGGAGGACCAGTTCAACCTCTCGCTCGACCCCGACACTGCCCGTTCGTATCACGATGAAACCCTGCCCAAGGAGGCGCACAAGGTGGCGCACTTCTGCTCCATGTGCGGCCCGAAGTTCTGCTCCATGAAGATCACGCAGGACGTGCGCGACTATGCGAACAAGCTCAACGAGGAACAGGTCGAAATCGCCGAGGAGACGACGCAGGTCGATCCCGAGGCGGGGATGGCCGAGATGAGCGCCAAGTTCCGCGCGATGGGCGGGCAGGTGTACGTCGATGCCGAGCGGGTGAAGAAGGCGAACGAGGCGCTGAAGTAGCCGCCTCACGCGCCGCATGTGTCGTCCTCGGGCTTGTCCCGAGGATCTAGCTTTCCGCAAACGCCGGAGCGAGCCGAGGGCTGGATGGTCGGGCCAAGCCCGACCATGACAGCGGCGGCCGGGTCGGTGTATGTGGATGCCGGGCAGGGGAGAGGTTAGGCCGAGACCGGCGAAGGTTTCGAAGATGGGGGAACTTGCGTGACAGGACAATTTGGGTTGCTCGTTCAAATAGGCCGGGCGACAGCGCTGCTGCTGCTCCTGCCCTGGCTCGCCGCCATGCCCGCCGGCGCGCAGCAGGCGAAAGGGGCCGCGGCGGTCACCGTCGTTTCGCCGATCTTCGGGCAGCTCGTGGCGTTCTCGCAGCCGGCGAACTTCGTGCCGGGGTCCGAGAATGCCGGCGCCACCAGCTACATCCGCGAATCCGTCCTCAGGGGCGAAACGGTCAAGCGATGGACCCAGATGATCACGGTGACCGGCGCCAAGGGGCTTGCCGCGAAGCCCGAGATGTCGCCGGGGCTGCTGGCGGGATACATTGCCGACGGCTTCAGGAAAGCCTGCCCCGACACGTTCTCGGCAATGAGCCTCGGCGAAACCGAGATTGCGGGACATCCGGGCTTCGCCGCCGTCGCCAGCTGCGGCAGCGTCAGCGAGGGCGGCAGCACGCGCAGCGAGACCGCGCTGATCCTCGCCATCAAGGGCACGAGCGACTACTACACGATCCAGTGGGCGCAACGCGCGCCGGCGAGCCGGCAAGTGCTGGCGATCGACAGGGCCTTTTGGGCCAAGCGCCTCGCGCAGCTGAGCCCGATCCGCCTGTGCGCAATAGTGCCGGGCGAGAAGGCGCCGTATCCGAGCTGCGTTAGGGCGGGGTGAGCGGGCGGTGGCGCGGATCGGCGGGCGGGCAGGTGTACGTGGATGCGTAGCGGGTGAAGACGAGTAACGAGGCGCTGGGATAGGCTACGTGACCTACGGCATCACGCAATCATTCGGCCAATAGTCCGCCCCGATTGTTGGCGTTGACAGTATTCAGAAGCTCCTCGCCGATCTGTCGGACGGCAGCCTGAGACGGGAGTATCTCCACGACGTGCCGCACCTCCTGGCCAGGTAGCAATCGCCCCGAGTAGCCAACCGCGAATGTGAAGGCATGGGGATCGTTCAGAGGAAGCTCATCCTCGCGTAGAGCACCACGAGAGTGTGCGCCCTGGGCATCTCTGATGGCTTTGATCAACCCTCGCCGCGTGTACCTGTAAGGCTTCCTTACTGTATGCAACTCCGACATGACGATCATACCGTCCCACCACCTCTCAAAGGAAACGTTGTCCCAGGTCGGCCATAGGTCGTTGCGCGCATACTCCCAGCATCTTGGAACTGCGCTGCGCACCATCGTTATGCCGTGCGGAGCCTCCATGGACCTGATCGTCTCTTGAACCAACAGATTATACTTGCCTGCAATCTCACAGCCGGGCGGGATTGAAAACCGTTCGGGCGATGAGGAAAACTGAAGCTCTTGCGCACGCGGAACGCGCAGAAAAACGGGGCTTTGATCATTGCCCTCGTCGGCAACGAGCTTTGTAATCTCGACAGCGATCAGTGACGCGATGAAGCGGTGTCCGCGGTCAAACAACTCACAAAGGTCCGTGAGATTTTGGTAGCTGATTGCCAGATCCCGGAAGTCTTCGTCTTCGCGTTTGTGACGAACGAACTTCGTGGGCGGCTTCGTCCATGGTTGATGCTGGGTCATGGGCTCTTCACGCCGCCGCCGCAGCTACATGCGCAGCCAAGCGATTGAACATCGCCTCAGCCTCATTGTGAAAAACCTGCTTCTTTGCCTTCCATTCTTTCGCGAAGTGGTGCCGCAGATAGTTTCCGTAAGGCCAGGAGCGCATCTCAGGGTCTGCCAGCTTGCTGCCGAAAAAGGTCTCCAGGCCAACACTGTCTATGATCTGCACAGCCTCCTCGAATTCATCGCAGGACATGACCGAGTATGGGACGCGAGAGAGCAGCTCGAGATTAAGACCAGCAGCGCGCATGCGGGTCTCAACCGCCTCGCGCAAGAGTTCAACGACTGTTTGGCCAAACAGGTACCATTCCTCCAAGGTGACGACGACTGGATAGCACTTCCTGCCAGCCACAAATGACAGATTGGGGAATGCTCCGGCTTCGTATTCGCGGAATCTCTCATAGATCTGAACGACACCGTCGGCGAGAACGCCAATGTCCTCTTGAAGGGGTGTCAGGTCGCCCATGGCAGTCTTCGCCGCGACCCTAATGCGCTTTGTCTTACACTCGATGAACGCCGCGGCAGTCTCACCTTCCACCAACAGCCAGTCACACGTCGCCTTCGGCGTTTGCCGGGTGCCGTATTTCGCCTGCTCGACATAGCGAAGCGAGGGTGAAGTCACGACAGCAGCAAGTATCTCGCCAACATGGCGCTCGAACGAGGAGCCGAGGGCGTTTCCAAAGTCACGGTCGCCTTTGATCAAGTCGAAGTAGAGGCCACTAGTTAGTCGCCAGAACAACAACGTCGGAAGCGGGCAGAGAACATATCGTTGGGCATTGGCCTCGACAGTGACGAGAGGAAACTGCCTGAGCGGACCAACCTGGTAGGCGTAGGAATGGTCGAGCCGATGAGCCGCTGCAATGAGCGTCCTCAATTCTGCAAGCGGACGGCCGGCAAATTGCAAGAACAGTTGTGCATCGCGTGTAATAGCATCGCCGAATTTCAGCGCTGGAACTCTCGCAAGTTCTGCGTACGCCCAGACGCCCTGGCAATAGAGGCCATCCACGGGCAAACCAACCACCTTGCGGCAAATCGCATCTACAGCAGGATCGCTGAAGATGCGGTGATAGCGGTAGAGCAATTTTGTACTGGGCCGGAACTGCTGCCACGATATCTGGCGGTGCATAATGCGCGCCATCTCGATGAAGATGTCCGGGTCACCGTCGTCGCCGTACAGTTCGTTTTCGAGGTTGCGAAGCTTCTTGACGATGCTAGCGAGTGTCCACCATTGACGCATGGTTTTGTTGCCCCGCTCCGCATGCAGGATCACCTCAGTGGCTAACGTCTCAAGCTCCCACTCGTGGATCAAGAAATTCACACGGCTGTTGGCGAGAAACTCCTGATGCTTCTCGATGCCGTCGGGGAAGCGGAAGCTGCGAACCTGCAGGAACTGGCTGTAGGCCCAAATTACGTACAGCGAGTCAACGCAACCACATCGGGAGATGCGCCGTCGCAGATACTTGTAGTGATCCTCAATAGCCATCGTAGCTTTCGGGTAGCGTGATTCACTAACGTCAAGCAAGCCAATGGCCGCACGCTTTCTAGTACTTCCGGAGCAACGCCTATGGCGTACAGCTTGCGAAACGGCCTAGCAGCACGGCTGCTCGAGTCGCACAAGTTCCGAGACCAGTCCACACTCGGCATCAACCCCAGGTGCCATCGCGAGCGCAGGAGCAAGTTGATGGATGGATGGTCGGGCCCTTCGGAACGAGTCCGAGGGCAGGCAAGCCCGACCATGACAACGCGGGCGCTGCGTGCCCGCTCCCTGCTACACTCCACGCATGCCCCAGATCATCATCATCGCCGGGCCGAACGGGGCTGGGAAGACGAGCTTCGCCAACAAACACTTCGACAAGCCGCGCGGCGAGCTCGCCTATCTGAATGCCGACGAGATCGCACGTGGGCTGCCCGGCGGCAGCCGCCTCACGCGGGCGCAGCGCGATGTCCGCGCGGGCCGGCAGATGCTGCAACTGATGGACACCCTGGTCGAGGCCCGCGCCGCCTTCATGTTCGAGACCACGCTCGCCTCCCTCACCTATGCCCGGAAGATTCCGCAGTGGCGCCAGCGCGGCTATGCGGTGGCCCTGATCTACCTGCGGCTGCCGAGCGCAGCCGCCTCCATCGCGCGCGTGCGCCGGCGCGTGGCGGAGGGCGGCCACGGCATTGCCGAGGCGGTCATTCGCCAGCGATTTGCCAAGAGCGCCGAATACTTCCAAAAGCACTACAAGGGGATCGTCGACGAGTGGTATGTTTGGGACAGCCTGGAGGGAGAGTTCCGCCAGGCCGAGGCATGGAACGACTGATGGGCAAGATCATCGACGTCCGCGAAGTGCAGAAGGAGCTAAACCGCGCCGCCCGCGATGCAAGGCACGGGCCAGCCGACGTGCGCGCCGGACGGTTCGTGCACGCCAACACCGGAGGCGATCAGCCCTCCGCGCCGAGCAGGCAGCGTGGCCAGTCGCCCAAGCGGCCATCGCAGCCAAATGGCAAGCCTCAGCGCTGAAGCGAACGGTTCAACTACGATCTTCGTGCTTGGCGCACGAACTGTATCTGCCCCTCACCCCGACCCTCTCCCCGCAAGCGGGGAGAGGGAGAGCATGCGTCGCGCTCTGCCGCCTGCCTGTCCTTATCCCCGCCCATCTCAGCTGTGTTACAACTCCCTTACCCCGGACATGGGGCGGCAGCTCCGGAGCTGCCGTCTCAACTCAGGAGCCGGGGGTCGCAGTCCGCAAGTCTCTGCGGGCCGGCCGTGAGATCCCACGGATCGCCATGTAGGGGCCCGGATGTTGGCAGAGCAGGGCGCTCGGAGCGCCTGTGCAACGCAACTCTTGGATCGCAAGGCGCAAGCGCCCTGCTCCTCCTACCCCAAACCCCCGGGTGCACGGCACCGCGGGGCTAAAGTCGCGCGCCGGCCGGCTCCAGCATTCTTGCGCTTGGAGACGCGCATGGGCTCCCGCCCGCGCGGGAGTGACGCCGGTGGAGAGGGCGATACCCAGAGTCCGGCCAGCTTGCCGGCCACAAGAGGTGCGTGCGAGCATTCTGCATGACCCTTCCGCGCGCGCTCGCTGCACTGTGTCTCGTCCTTGCCGGCACGCTCGGCGCCTTGGATGGTGCGCACGCCTGCGCCTGTTGCAGCAACCAGGGCCAGCGCACCGTCGGCACGGCGAAGCTCGACTCCACGATGCGCGAGCAGATCGAGCGGCTGCGCTTCGCCGCCGAGGCCAGCCTCTACATGGGCGAGCGCGACCCGAGCGACATCAAGGGCATCGCCACGCCGTCCGACAAATACGCGCTGCAGGTTGCCCGGGAGGCGAAGCGCTGGACCTTCACCTTCCGCGACACGGCCGGGCGCAGCGGAACGCTCATCCTCGCCATTCCCGACACGGTGTCGATTTTCGCCGTCGATCCTCGGCTCGACGAGCGCGAGGGCACGACCGGGCCCACCCTGTTCAAGGAGTGGAAGCTGACCTCCCCCGTCACCGGCACCGGCATCTTCGCGCCCGGCATGGGCAAGGGCCAGCTCGTCACTCTCATCCTGCAGGGCCACGGCAACAACTGCACCAGCCCCGACATGGCCACGCACTGGACGCTGGTGGTGCACGGGCCGAAGGCGGAGTACCACCTGTTCGGCAAATTCGTGCAGTAGCCGGCATCGCGCGCGAATTTCGCCCGCAACGGCAATGCCGCGACTCACCTATACTTGCCCATCCAGCGCGTTGAAGGCGAGACGGCGAAGATGGCGACACAACGTGACGGAGCCAACGTGCGCGCTCGTGAAGCGCTGCTGTATGCGGCCTCGCTGACGATGGTCGGTCTGGTGGCAATTGCCGTTGCCGGCACGGCCAACATCTTGTTCCTGGTGATCACTTTCGCGGCCGGGACTGCGGCGGGATTCCTGCGGCACCTGTTTCCGGGGCGATCCTTTTTCTCACTCACCTTCACCAATCTTGTCGCCGTCTATGCGGCTATATTTGCCTTCTTCCTGGAGGAGCTGTTCGGGCAGATTGGGCCCGACATTTCGGCTCTGGGATTCTGTCTGCCGATACTCGCTTTTCTCCTGGGGTGCTGGCTACGCCGCACGGACATCCAGGCGGTCATCGACAAACCCGACATTCGCGGCGGACAGGCGCTCTACGGGGCGCTGGCCTGGCTGATGCCCGTGTTCCTCGTGGGCGCGGCGATCGTTGTGCTGTCCTGGTTCGCGGAGTCCTTCGTGAATACGAACCGTGCGTTCCTGCTCTCCATGCTGGTGATAGGGTCGATTGTGTTTGTCGTCAGCACCAGCGTCGCGGTCTTTCTCGTCGACGCCGGCCTGTTGTTTGAGGAGTTTTTCGGGCGCATGTCCAAGCTGGCGGTGCCGGCCTTCGCATTCCTGACGTTCTACGCCCTGCTCGTGATCCTGTTCGCGTCGATCTTCAGCATCATTTCGCAGTTTGCGGGCGCAGATCATTTCCGGGTGGGGACCGTCACCCGGGCCATCAGCTTCTCCGAGGCGATCCACTTCTCGATCGTGACGATCAGTACGGTGGGGTACGGCGACATCGTTCCCGCGAGCAACATTGCTCGCCTAATGGCTTCAGTCGAAGTGATTTGCGGCGTGATGCTGCTGCTGTTCGGCGTGTCGGAGCTGCTCGAATACACCCGGGAGCATCGCCGGCACCGGCCCAGGAATTGAGACCGCAACGTCGCGCTAACGGTCCAGGCCGACCTCATCCATGGGCACGGCGGAATAGCCGAGCCTGGCCCTGGCAGGCCCTGGGGCGGAGATGGCGTCGCTGTAGAGCGTGCCGTCGTGGAAGAAATAGCTGACGAGGGTGCGATAGGTGCCGATGCGCGGGTGATGGCCGGCGTCGAGCACGCTCCTCGTCGTCGCCTGGACGCAGGCGATCTCGCCGGCGGCGATGCTCCGCTGCAGGGCGCGGTCGTCCAGCATGTCGGCGAGGATGCCGCGTGCCTGAGGCGCCAGATCGCGGCCGATCCATTCGCGCATCGACGGCCGCTTGGCAAGCGCCGGCCCGGACAGCGCCAGCAGGCGCAGGCGCGGCATGCGCGACAGCGCGCGGGGAACCGGACAGTGGCGGACGGCCTGGACCAAGCTCGCCAGCAGCGTCGCGGGCGGCGTCCATCCCAGATCGCGCAGGTGCTTCTGCAGGGCGATGCTGGGCTTGTCCTCGCCGCGCTCCCACCGCGACACCGTGCGCTGCGACACGCCGACCACGGCAGCGAGGCGCCCCTGCGTCAGGCCGTGCCGCAGGCGGTAGCGCTTGATGAGGTCTGCCCACTCGTCGGACATTGCCGCCGCCGCCTCCTGGGCGTAGACGCCTTTAGACGTTGATCGTCTATAACAGCTTTTTTACAACCTGAGCGTGACCGTTTTCGGGCTTGCAGCGGGGTGACGAGCACAGCGGTCATTGCGACGAGACCAGCACGTCGCGTCGGGCCTTGGCTTTGCCGGGCGGCCGCAACCGCCTGGCGACACTGACAGAAGACAGCGGGGTAACGGCGGACCATTGAGGGCGGCGCTCTCAATGGTCCTCGCGCGTAAGCCGCGCCTCCAACCCGCTATTTCTTGCCGATGCGCTCGACCCAAGCCGCGAACGCGTCGACGTAGCCCTGCATGAATTTGCGCGTGGCCTCGTCGGTGAAGTTGCCCGAGGCGTCGAGCATGTCCTTCTTGAAGACGATGTAGCCCTCGGGCTGGCCCATCAGCACCACGTGCAGATAGGCCAGGATGCTGCGTAGGTGCTGCTGCGCCGCCGCCGTGCCGACGGCACCCATGGAGGTGCCGATCGCCGCCGTCGGCTTGCCGTTGAAGGAGTTTTTGCCGTAGGGCCGCGAGGCCCAGTCGATGGCGTTCTTGAGCACGCCCGGGATGGAGCGATTGTACTCGGGCGTGACGAACAGCACCCCGTCGGCGCTCTCGATCTCGCCCTTGAGCCGCGTGACGGCCGCAGGCGGGGCGGGCTCGAGGTCCTGGTTGAACAGCGGCAGGTCGTCGATCTTGCAGAACACGAACTGGGCCTTGGGGGCAGCCAGCTTGGCCAGCGCCTCGGCCAGCTTGCGATTGATGGAGTTGCGGCGGAGGCTGCCGACGATGACGGCGATCTTGGACATGGGGGGCTGGTCCTATCGATTGGAATTAGCCGTACATATGCTGCCAACCGCGCCGCGGCAACAACGGCAGGCCTGACGGGATGGCAAGGCGGCGCAAAGGCGGCTAGGGTCGCCGCAAAATCGCACCGATAGCCCCGCGCATGTCCAAACCCCGCCACGCCCGCAACATCCTGTTCATCATGTGCGACCAGCTTCGCTGGGACTATCTGTCCTGCTACGGCCATCCCAAGCTGCACACCCCCAACATCGATGCGCTGGCCGCCAGGGGCGTTCGCTTCACGCGCGCCTACGTGCAGTCGCCGGTATGCGGCGCCTCGCGCATGAGCTTCTACACCGGCCGCTACGTGCAATCGCACGGCGCGGCCTGGAACGGCTATCCGCTGAAAGTGGGAGAGATGACGCTGGGCGACTATCTGCGCCCGCTGGGCGTGCAGACCGTCCTGGTCGGCAAGACGCACATGCGCGCCGACACGGAGGGCATGCAGCGCCTGGGCATCGACCCGAATTCGATCATCGGCGTGCGCGTGTCGGAGTGCGGCTTCGATCCCTACGAGCGCGACGACGGCTTGCACGCGGTCGGCCCCGAGGGCCGCTATGACCCGCAGAGCCCGCGCTACAACCGCTACCTCAACGACAAGGGATACGTCGGCGACAATCCCTGGCACGACTGGGCCAACGCCGCGCAAGGCGAGGGCAACGCGCTGGCCTCCGGATGGGCCATGCGTCACGCGCGCAAGCCCGCGCGCGTCAAGGAGGAGGACTGCAGAGACCCCCTACATGACGCGCCGCGCCATGGATTTCATCGCCGAGGCCGGCGAGGAGCCCTGGTGCCTGCACCTCTCCTACATCAAGCCGCACTGGCCCTACGTCGCGCCCGCTCCCTACAACAGCATGTACGGGCCCGAGGACGTGATCCCCGTGGTGCGCTCCGAGGAGGAGCGGCGCGATCCGCATCCCGTCTATCGCGCCTTCATGGAGCTAGCGCGTCGCGCGGCACCTTCGCCCGCGATGAAGTGCGGGCCGAGGTCATCCCGGTCTACATGGGCCTCATCAAGCAGATCGACGACCAGCTGGGTCGCCTGCTCGCGTTCATGCAGGAGCGCGGTCTCCTCGAGAACACGCTGATCGTCTTCACCTCCGATCACGGGGACTATCTGGGCGACCATTGGATGGGCGAGAAGGACCTGTTCCACGAGCCCTCCGTCAAGGTGCCGCTGATCGTCTATGACCCCTCGCCCGCGGCGGACGCGGCGCGCGGGACGGTCTGCGACGAGCTGGTCGAGGCCATCGATCTGGCCCCGACCTTCCTGGAGGTGCTCGGCGGCGATCCCTGCCGAGCAATCGCACCGCCTGGAGGGTCGCTCGCTGGTGCCTTTCCTGCATGGCCGCGCGCCGGACGCCTGGCGCAGCTACGCCATCAGCGAGTACGACTATGCCCTCCCCGTGGGAGCCAAGCTCGACGTCGAGCCGCGCGACGCGCGCCTCTTCATGGTCGCCGACAAGCGCTGGAAGTACATCCATGCGATCGGCTTCCGGCCGATGCTCTACGATCTGGAGAGCGACCCTCGAAGAATTCCGCGACCTCGGCGCCGATCCCGCCTTCGAGCCGGAGCGCCAGCGTCTTGGCCGCCGCGCTCGCACAGTGGGGCCTGCGCCTGTCGCAGCGAACCACGCTGTCCGAAGCACCAGGTCCGGACGCATGCGCGGCAGGGCGCAGCGCCGCGGTATCCTGATCGGCGTCTGGGACGAGAGCGACGTGCCAGCGGAGCTGTGGCGCGGCTATCTGGGGGAAGAGAAGTGAGCGGCCAACGCCGGCTCTGCCGTTATCGGCGCGACGCTTCATGAGAAGCAGCTATCCCCGCAATTGTTTCACGTGAAACATTTTTCCGTAAGCCCAATGGTTAACGGCAAGCGCGAGCCGGAGGGTGCTCAAAGCGGTCCAATGAGGCCCGACCCCGCCCCTTCAGGCGCCATCAAGCCGATCCGCGCCGATTTGACCGTGTGCGCCGGCTCAGAAGGACCTGCGGACAAGATCCGCACTAATGGCGCCGGCCGCGTGTTTGAGTTTCTGCAGATGAATTTCGGCAAACCGGGCAGGAGACAACAGACCCCGCGGCCACAGCAGAGCCAACGCCCCTACAGCGGCACCCGCGCGGAAGATGGGGCAGGCGACAGCGTTGAGCGTATTGGCAAGAGGCGTCTCGCCGCGATAGTGACTGGCGCGCACCGCGTAACCGACCTCTTTGCCGCGCCTCACCATCGCCAGAAGATCACGGCGAGCAATACCGAGCCGCGACAGCGCCCAGCGCGGATGCTCTCTTGTCTCGTCGATCAGGGCGAGCACCGTGACATCCGGCCAGGTCGAAAGCACGGCTAGACCGCCGGCCGATGCAAACACCGGGACCCTGAGATCAATGTGGCGCTCGTACTGATAGAACGGGCTCAGCGGTCGGGTGAATTCGACGATCCTGCTCGAGGTCCGCTCGAAGATGTGCAGGTCGCACGACCACCCTGCCGACCGGGTCAGCTCGATCATGTGCGGCACGGCTCGGTCCACAAGCCAACCCTCGCCGGCAGAGAGAGCGCGGCTCGATATGGGCAGCGCCACGTTCGCCCGGTACAGGCGGTCAGCAAGGCTGCGGCGCACAATCTTGCGGTTGATGAGAGTGCCGAGCGTTCGCCGGATCGTCGTCTTGGGGAGCCGCGTGCGCACGTGCAGGTCCTGCAGACTGCTGGCACCGTGAAGTGAGAGGCTCTCCAGGATGGCAAGCCCTCGATCAAGCGAGCGGTTTTCCAGCAAGCGCCTCATGCACCCATCGTGCCGCAGAGCGGCACGCACGGCAATCGCGATTGCGGTCAGCGAGGCCCAGCGACATCCTCACGCTCAAGAAAGACGCAAGACGGTTCGGGGAGGATTTCCATTTCCCGGCGGGACATGAGTCGCTTGGCGGTGGCTGCGGTCGGCTTTGAACCAATGGCGGCACGCGGGGAACCGGCATTTCGCGCGCCAACAGCCGACCCCACGCTTGGACTGGCGGGCGATCTGCAGGTGAGCGAGTTTACGGCTGCGCTCTCCGATGGGATAACCGCCTTGTCGGCGATCGGACACTCACAACCTCACGAAGGGAGAATGCCGTGAGACTCGCTCGCGTCGCATTATTGTTTGCGGCTGTTACTGCCCTAACCTGTATGTCGGCGCCCGCCAGCGCCCAGCTTGGCGGCGACACCGCCCGCATCATCTTCCCGTTCGCCGGGGGCGGCTCGGGCGATGCGCTGGCTCGCCTCATCGCCGAGCACATGCGCACCGCGCTCAACCAGCCCGTCATCGTCGAGAACCGCGCGGGGGCGCAGGGACGCCTCGGCGTGTTGGCGGTGAAGGGCGCCGAGCCCGACGGCAAGACCATCCTGCTCACCCCCGTGGCACCGATGTCGGTCTACCAGCACGTCTACAAGGCCCTGCTCTACGATCCCATCGCCGACTTCCAGCCCGTATCGCAGGTGGCGACCTTTGATTTCGCCGTCGCGGTCGGCCCGCAGGTGCCGGTCAAGACCCTCAAGGAGCTGGTCGAATGGGTGAAGGCCAACCCCGCCCAGGGCAACTACGGCACGCCGGCGGCCGGCACGCTGCCGCATTTCTTCGCCGTTTCCTTTGCCAAGAAGGCGGGCCTCGACCTGCGCCATGTCGGCTACAAGGGCTCCGCCGCCGCGCTCACTGATCTTGTCGGCGGGCAGATCACGATGGTCTTCACTACCACCAGCGACCTGCTGGAGCAGCACAAGGCCGGCCGCATCAAGGTGCTCGCCACCTCGGACGCGGCGCGCTCGCCGTTCCTGCCCGACGTGCCGACCTTCAAGGAGGCCGGCTACGACATCGTCGGCAGCGGCTGGTATGGCGTGTTCGCTCCCGCCAAGACGCCGCCCGAGGTGGTGGCCCGCCTTAACGCGGCGATCGTGGAAGCGGTGAAGCAACCGCAAATAAAGGATCGGCTGCTGGCCTTCGGCCTGGTGCCGACGGGCACTAGCGCCGCCGAACTCGGGCGCATCCAGAAGGCCGACTCCGACCTCTGGGCGCCCGCGGTCAAGGCCTCGGGGTTCGCGCCGGAGCAGTAGGCCAAGCAGCGCCAGTCGCGGCCTGCTTGCCGCAGAGGCCATCTGAATCCCGGCACCGGGCGCGATCAGTGCGGTGAGCGCCGCACCAGGAACATTAGGAACGGGATCGCTGCGCACGCTGCCATCCACACCAGCGGCAGCGTGGCATCGCCCGGCACCTCCATCACCTTGATCGCTCCCTGCGCGGAAAAGTGCAGCAGCGCCGGCGGCCAGATCGTGTTGCCGCCGAGCTCGAACAGGTAGGCCAGCGGAAACGACATGACGACCGACAACAGCACGGCGGCCAACGCCACCGGCCAAGGCATTGTCGCAAACAAGATGAGGTGCACGAGCACGAACGGCGCCGCCGCCAGCGCGGCTGCGCGCCAGAAGCTGCGACCCCGGCGCAGCCATCCGAACAGGTAGCCGCGGAACAGTGCCTCTTCGGCAATGCCAGCCTGCGCGAAAAGCCCCGGCAGCAGCCACAGCCAGCCGGGATAGAAGGCGACCGGCGCGCCGCGAATGGCCGCATAGACCGGAACCACGGCAAGCAGCAGCAGGCACACTCCTAGCGCCGCGAAGAGCCCAATCGCCGCCGGCCGTCCGAACCCAAGCGAGCGCAGCGCGGCGCCCACCGTTTGCCCGAACAGCATCCGCTCCACCGCGATCAGCGCCGCGACCACAATGGCGGCGATCAGCAAGCCTGCCTGCCCCCGGTCGCTGCCCAGCGTATTTCCCAGCACCTGGAAAAGGGCGAAGACGACCGCAAGGCCGGCAAGCAGCTTCCACCACCAGCCTGCGGTCTGCGCCGCGCCAACATTGTGCCCCGGCGCGTTGTCGCCGCTCATGCCACGCGTCCTCCCGTCTCGGCCGCACAATAGGCGCACCCGGACGGAAAGAGCGAGAGCGGGCTCGCCTTCAAGCTGTGAACTTCCCAAGTTCAGTCGATGCGGACCCGCTGGCCTGGCCGGATCGGCCTCAGGCGGCGCGCTCGATCGCAGCGTGCTCCGCAGCCGCGGCGTGCTGACCGACATGGAACTGATCGATCAGCTGCGACAACAGGCCGGCCTCGCGTGCCAGCGTCTGCCCGGCGGCCATGGCCTGCTCGGCCATGGCGGCATTCTGCTGGGTCATCTTGTCCATTTCGCTCACCGCGATATTGACCTGCTTCAGGCCGCCGGCCTGCTCCTGGGCGCCCGAGGCGATATCGGCGATCGCCGAGTTGATGTGCGTGACATTGCCGACGATATGCATGAGGGCCTCGCCGGTTTCGCCGACGAGCTTCACGCCCTGGTCGACCTGCGCGGCCGAGGTCGAGATGAGCGTCCTTGATCTGCTTGGCGGCGTTGGCCGAGCGCTTGGCCAGCGCGCGCACTTCCACGGCCACCACGGCGAAGCCGCGGCCAGCGTCGCCGGCCCGCGCCGCTTCGACGCCGGCGTTGAGCGCCAGCAGGTTGGTCTGGAAGGCGATCTCGTCGATGACGCCGATGATCTGGCTGATCTGCCGGGCCGATTTCTCGATGCCGCCGACCGCCTCCACCGCCTTGCGCACCACATCGCCGCCGACAGCCGCGTCGTCGTGCGCGGTCGCCACCACCTGCCGGGCCTGCACCGCGCCCTCGGCCGCCTTGTTGACCGTGACGGTGATCTCCTCGAGCGCCGCCGCGGTTTCTTCCAGGTTCGCGGCCTGTTGCTCGGTGCGGCGCGCCAGGTTGTCGGAGGCGCGTCGCGATCTCCGCCGTGCCGGTGTCGATCACCTGCACGCTGGCCCGCACGCCTAGCACCGCCTGCTCGAGCTGCTCCAGGGCCTCGTTGAAGTCCGACTGCAGCTTGCGGTAGGCCTCGGGCAGGTCGTCCGTCATGCGATAGGTCAGATCCTTGGCTGCCAGCTTGGCGAGCCCGGCGCCGATCGAGCCTTCCACCGCCGCGCGCTCGCGCGTGATCGCGTCTTGCTCGGCTTGGCGACGCAACTCCTCGTTGCGCACGCGCTCCTCTTCCGCTTCCCGCTCGAGCCGTAGCTTTGCCTCGGCCGCGTTGCGGAACACGGCGACCGCCTTCGCCATGTCGCCGATCTCGTCCTTGCGGCGCTCGGCCGGAAAGGTCGATGGCAAGGTCGCCGCCGGCGAGCTTCGTCATCTCGCCGGTCATGGACGCGACGGGGCGCACGAACCAGCGTGTGATGCAGAAGATGCAGCCGACCACGATGCCGAGGATCGCCGAGTGCCAGAGCGCCCAGAACGATCATGATCAGGCGCTCGCTGGAAGCGGCCTCCGCCTCCAGCGCCGCGTTCAAGCGGTTGGCCTCGGCGACCACGTTGAGGATGGCCGCGTGATGCTCCTCGAAGGCCTCTTTCATCGCCAGGAAGGCGTCGCCTGCCGCGTCGCGATCGCCCTTTGTCCAGGGCCGGCAGGAATTGCTGCTCGGTGGCCTCCCAGAACCGCATGGCAGGCGCGTGGCCGGCGGCCAGCGACTGGTTGCGCACTGGCCGCATTGAGGCTCTGTTTGCCCCAGAAGGCGATGCGCTCGTCGTAGGCCTTGCGCAGCTCGGCCAGCCGCTTGCGCCGCGGCTCCAGGCTCCACGGCTCGTTGTTGATGAGGTTGGTCTCGAGGTAGGCCTGGACCAGATACACGGGCGGCGGCACCACGTCGGCGATCAGGTCCTTGCCCTTGACGATGCGCTCGTATACCGGACCGCCGACCTTGAGCTCGTGCAGGGCCGCCCAGCCCAGGCCGACCATGACGACGAACGCCGCCGTGACGATCGCACCCATGATTCTCGAGGTGGTGGCAATGCGCATGTTCTCGCGGCCCCGTTCGCCGTGCAGACGTGTCACTGAGCTCCGCCGGCCCACAAGGCCCTTGCGGAACATGGGAAACAATCCGTCACTCGGCATGAATAAAGATTTATCCATCCCATGGCTGATCATCTTTTGCGCACCCGAACCGAGGCGCAGAGGCCATGGGCAACGGTTGCTGGCGCAATGCCGCTCGTGCGCCGGGAACTGCGGCGCAGCCTACACGCTGCGTGGTTTATCCAGTCGCCGGGACGCGCCCGCGCCGAGCCGTGGATCAGGAACGCTGGTGGCGCTGCGGCGCAGGCCGGCGAACGCCTGCTCCAGGCGTGCCACCTGCGCTTCGACCGGGCTTCGCGGCGCCGTCCGCGCTGCCGTCGACCACCACCTCCATGGCGCAGTCGAGCCGCACGATGCGGTCGTTGAGCGCGAAGCTCGCCGCGATCAGCTTGCGCAGGCCCTCGGGCAGCTCGTCGAAGCCCTTGACGTGCGACAAGCGCCCCGGCGCCGTCAGCCGCACGCGCTCGCGCTTCCTGCGCACCTCGGCGGCGGTGATCTCGCCTTCCTTGTGCGCGCGGCGGATCATCAGCCACGAGGCCAGCTCGAGCAGGCGCGTGGTGAGGCGCATGCTCTCGGTGGCGTACAGCATCGCAGCGGGCCCCCGCAGCGCGCGCGCTTCCTTGCGGCCCGGCCCATCCAGATAGGCCGCGGCGCGCTCCACCAGGGCCATGCCCTCGCGGAAGATCGCGTCGAACTGTTCGGAGGCGGCGAAGTGCTCGCCGAAGGAGATGGTGACGCCGTCGCCGGCGGGACGTTCGCTACTGTTTACTGATGTGCCCATGACCGAACTTGGAACAACCGCTTACTTTTCACTGACCACACGGACCACCCTGGCAGCAGCGGTTAACAAGTCACCCACAAATGGTCCGAAAAGTTGACGGCCGGCCCCAGGTGCGTGGCCGCATGCAACGCTGTATGCCCGGCAACACAGGCTTTGCGCGGCAGCCAGGAAAGCGCGACGGGCGCTAGTTTTCCGCCGCAGGCTTTCCGCAGGCGCCGCGCGGAGGCGCGCTGGCCGAGCGCGGTGCGCCGCGTGGTCGCGGGCCACGTAGCTGTAGACCACCGGCGTCACGAACAGCGTAAACAGCGTGCCGATCGTCATGCCGGCGGCGATCACCAGCCCGATCGAGAAGCGGCTGGCGGCACCGGCTCCGCTGGCGGTCAGCAGCGGCACCATGCCCACCACCATCGCCGCCGTCGTCATCAGGATGGGCCGCAGCCGGATCGCCGCCGCGCGCTCGATCGCCTCGCGGCCGACTGAGCCCCTCGTTCTCCTGCAGGTGGTTGGCGTAGTCCACCATCAGGATGCCGTGCTTGGAGATGAGCCCGATCAGAGTGACGAGCCCCACCTGCGTGTAGATGTTGATGCTGGCGAGCCCGAGGTTCATCGGGATCAGCGCACCGAACATCGCCGTCGGCAGCGCGATCAGAATGATCAGCGGATCGCGGAAGCTCTCGTACTGCGCCGCCAGCACCAGGTAGATGATGATGAGCGCGAACACGAAGGTGATGACCAGCGTATTGCCTTCCTGCACGTACTGGCGGCTCTCGCCCTGGAAATCGTAGGTGAAGCCGGCCGGCATGTGCTTGGCGGCCTTGTCCTTGAGCAGGTCGAGCGCCTCGCCCACCGTGCGGCCCGGGAACGGCACGCCGGTCAGCACCGCGGAGTTCAGCTGCTGGAAGGTGTTGAGCGCGTTGGGCTGCACCGACTGCTCGACGGAGACGATGCTCGACAGCGGCACCAGCGACGCCGGCGCTGGTGCGCACCTGATAGCGCTTGAGCCAATCGGACGGTGAGGCGGAAGTCGCGCGGCACCTGCGGGATCACCTGGTAGCTGCGGCCGTACAGGTTGAAGCGGTTGACGTAGTTGCCGCCGAGCAAGGTCGCCAGCGACCCGCCGATGTCCTGCATGGTGATGCCGAGCCGGTTGGCCTTGTCGTGGTCGATCTTGAGCTCGATCTGCGGCGTCTCGAACTTCAGGTCGCTGTCGATGAAGATGAACATGCCGCTCTTCTGCGCGTCGGTCTGGATCCTCTCCAGCACCTGCGCCAGCTGCGTGTAGTCCGCGGTGGTGGTGATGACGAACTGCACCGGCGGGCCGCCGATGGAGCCCGGCAGCGACGGCAGCGGGAAGGTGAACACCTGCGCGTTGGCGATCTGCGACACGGGCCCCTGCAGGCTCTGCAGGATCTGCTTTTGCGAGCGCCTGCGCTCGTTCCACGGCTTGAACAGGATGCCGGCGAACGCCTGATGCACGTCCTGCAAGCCGTTGATGGTGAAGACGTGCTCCTTCTCCGGCACTGTCTCGAACAGCTTGCCGAGCTGGGCCGTTGCCTGCTCCAGGTAGTCGAGGTTGGCCGTCTGCGGCGCCTTGACGATGTTGAACAGGATGCCCTGGTCTTCCTCGGGCGCCAGCTCGCGCTGCGTGGTCATGTACATGATGGCGGTCGCCGCCATCACGGCGACCAGCACCAGCAGCGTTACCGGGCGGCGGTCGAGCGTGCGGTGCAGGCGCCGCTCGTAGCGGCGGCGCAGGCTGGCGAACAGGCGGTCGAGCAGGCGGTTGAAGCGCCCCGCTGCCGGTGTGCGGCTTGAGCAATCGCGATGCCATCATCGGCGACAGCGTCAGCGCGATGACGCCGGACACGATGACGGCGCCGGCGAGCGTGAAGGCGAACTCGCGAAACAGCATGCCGGTCAGGCCCGAGACGAAGCCGATCGGCGCGTACACGGCCGCCAGCGTGATGGTCATGGAGATGACCGGAACGGCGATCTCGCGCGCACCGGTGATGGCCGCATCGAACGGCTGCATGCCCTCCTCGATGTGGCGGTGGATGTTCTCGACCACCACGATGGCGTCGTCCACCACCAGGCCGATCGCCAGCACCAGCGCCAGCAGGGTGAGCAGGTTCAGCGAGTAGCCGAGCGCCAGAAGTGCGAACATCACTCCGATCAGCGACAACGGAATGGTGACGATCGGGATCAGCGTCGAGCGCAAGTTGCCGAGAAACAGGAAGATGACGACGATCACGATCAGCGCCGCCTCGAACAGCGTCATCTGCACTTCGTGGATCGAGGCCTCGATGAACTTGGTGGCGTCGTAGGCGATCGCCGCCTCCATGCCTGCGGGCAGCTGACGCTCGATATCCGGGAAGGCCTGGCGCACCTTGGCGATCACGGTGAGCGGATTGGCGGTCGGGTTGGCGAACACGCCGACGAACACCGCCTTCAGCCCGTCGAACACGGAGGAGGAGTCCGCGCTTTCGGGGCCGAGCTCGATCGTGGCGACGTCGTAGAGCCTGATCAGCGCATCGCCGCGGGTTGCCACCACCAGCTTGGCGAACGCCGCCGGATCGTTGAGCGACGTCTCGGCATTGATGGTCGTCTGCACGAAGTCGGCCTTCACCTGGCCTGCGGCGGTGACGAAGTTGTTGGCGGCCAGCGCGTTGCGCACGTCGAGCGGCGTGATGCCGAGTGCCGCCATCTTGTCGGGGTTGAGCCACACGCGCATGGCGAACGTCTGCCCGCCCAGGATTTGAGCGTTGGCGACGCCGTCGATGGTCTGCAGCCGCGGCTGCACCACGCGCGTGAGATAGTCGGTGATCTGCGAGGACTTCATCACCGGGCTGTTGAACGACATGTACATCAGCGCGACAGGGTCGCCGGTCTGGCGCACCACCACCGGGTCCTGCGACTCGCGCGGCAGCGCCGCCTTCACCTGCTGGACCTTGGACAGCACGTCGGAGACTGCGCGGTCGGCATTGGCATCGAGGCGCAGGTTGAGCGTGATGGTGCTCACGTTCTGCTTTGAGGACGAGGTGAGCGTGTCGATGCCCTCCGCGCTCGCCACCGCCTGCAGCAACGGCGTGGTGATGAAGCCCCGGATCAGTTCGGCGTTGGCGCCGGGATAGGCGGTGGTGATGGTGATCGTCGTGTTGGTGAGCTTGGGGAACTGCCGCACGGGCAGATTGAGCAGTGCGGCGAGCCCGATGAGCAGGATCATCAGGCTGACGACGGTCGCCAGCACCGGACGGCGAATGAAGATGTCGGTGAACGACATGGAGGTCTGCCCCGGCTACTGCTTAGGCCGCTCTTCTGGCCGCGTCAGCGGCTGGGTGTTGTCGATGCGGATGCGCGCCCCGGGGTTGAGCTTGAGCTGCCCCGTGGTGACGACCTGCTCGCCCGCGGTTATGCCGGACATGACCGCAACGCGGTCGTCCCTGGCCTGGCCGGTCTTCACGAAGCGCCGCTCCGCCACGATGCCAGTGTCGGCGTCCTTGCCTTGTCCGCCAGGTGCCTGGGCCACGACGTAGATGCTGTCGCCGTAGAGGCTGTAGGTGACCGCCGTGCGCGGCACCGTCACCACCTCGCGCGGCGCGCCCACCAGCACGACGACGTTGGCGAACATGCCGGGCAGCAGCCTGCGCTCGGGATTGGGCAGACTGCCGCGTACCAGCAGCGTGCGGGTGTCCTGCGCCACGCGGGCATCGAGCGATTCGATCTTGCCCTTGAACACCACGTCTGGATACGCGTCGACGCTGACCTCGATCTCCTGGCCGACGCGCAGCTTGCCGATCACCTGCTCCGGCATGGGAAAGTCGACCCGCATCGGATCGAGCTGCTGCATGGTGACGAGCGTCATGCCGGGCGAAACATACTGTCCCCGCTCCACCTTGCGGATGCCGAGCCTGCCAGTGAGCGGCGCCAAAATGGTCTTCTGCGCGATGACCGCCTCGATCTTCTTGGTGGCGGCGAGCGCCGTGTCACGCTTGGCACGCGCGGTGTCGACGTTGGCCTCGGAGGTGACTTTCTTGGCGATCAGGTCCGACTGGCGCTGATAGGCAACTTCCGCTTCCTGCAGGGTGGCCTTGCTGCTGGCGAGATCGGCCTGCTCGACGGCAATGTCGAGCTGCACCAGCTTGGCTCCGCGCTCGGCATCCTCGCCGCTCTGCACATAGACATCGGTAACGATTCCGGCGACCTGGGAGGCAATGTCGACGCCGTGGGAGGAAATGAGCGTGCCGATCGAGGTGAGCTGCTCGATCCATTGCTCGGTCTTGGCCGTCTCCGACGTCACGGTCGCCGGCGGCGGAACCTGGGACGACATGACCGTCTTGATGATGTTCGGCTTGAACGAGAAGTTGAACCAGGCGATTCCGCCCAGCAGAACGGCAGCGACGATGCCTGTGACGAGAAAGCGTAGCATGAGCGGGTGGGTTCGATCGGTGCGAGGGGTGACCGCCCTAAGGTGGTGGGGAGATGGCGTTAGGCAAGCGGCTGATCGTCACCTGAGGGGGGTTGGACGAGCAACAATGCCACCTGTTGTGGCTTCTTTGCATCTCCACCCTCAGACTTCAACGCTTTGATGCGGCAGCCTTAACCACCCTTCAATAAGGCCAATGCAAACTAGCCTCGCAGAGGTGTCGGCAGAATGGCAATAGCCACAAATGATCAGTGCCAGTCGACGGGAGCGCGATGAATTCCTCAGGGCCTTGGAGGAGGCCCGCCGCGCCGCCACGGCCGCGGACGAAGAGGATGCGTCTGCCGAAGAGCGGGTCTCCGCCGCTGAGCCACCGCGCAGTTCCGAGTTTTTTGGTGCGCTCGATCGAGTGGCCGGCGCAATCAAGTCCTACATCTCCACTGGGCTGCTGGCCCGCCTTTACGCGGACGGCACGTCGCGCTCGGCGCCGGAACCCGAACCCGAGCTTCAGCACGAGCCCGATCTGCCGCCGCCGCCGCCCGCCCCGCCAAAATCCGAGCAAGAGGCGGTCGTTGACGAGTTGCATCTAACCCCGAGTCTTTCGTGCGAAGACCTCGCCCGCATCCGTCGCGAATATGCCAAGCTCCATCACCCCGACCGCGTATTGCCGCCACAGCGGGATGAGGCGACCCGGCTCATGACCATCGCCAACTCGCTGATCGACGAAGCTCTGCGCAGCAAGCGTGGCCGTTCACACTAGTGTCCTGATCGCGAAATTCGTCTCACTGTGCGGCGAACCAGGTCACGAATTTCGCGATCTGAAGGACACTAGCGCCGGTCCCTATCGACTGCACGCGTTCCTATGGCTGGGCCAGCAGGCGCCGCCGCACCTTCGCCTTCGCCTCCGACATCATGCGCGTAGCCGTGGCGAAGTCCTGCCCGGAGCTGCCGATGACCGCGCTCTCGGCTGTGCGGCAGATGCCGAACGCGAACTCCAGCGCCAAATTGTTGTCGATGGAGTTGCTGGTGGCCGCCCGGAATTGACGCTCCACGCACTGGTCCCACTCGAGCAGGCGCGCCTTGGGATCCTGGGCCGCGGCTGCGGCAACAAGTGCGTGCCACGTCGCGCACACGGTGGCGACCGCACGGCACCAGCGCAGCATCCTCATTCCGACGTTTCCTGGCGAGACACGGACCCGGCAACGTGGTGGGCGCGACAGGGATCGAACCTGTGACCCCTACCATGTCAAGGTAGTGCTCTACCGCTGAGCTACGCGCCCGGTTCGCGGCCGTTTCCGCAGGCTTCGGCTGCCTATATCGGCTATCCGCGCACGTGACAAGCGCGCTTGCGGCCCGGCTTTTCCTGGTCGCGCGCCGGTCCCTGTTGCGTCCGTCGCGTTTGTCCTGCTCACATCTTGGGCTTGGCTCGCCTCTCCTCGCATTCCTCCCCACTGACAGAGCGACTGCCGGCGGTCCCGACGGTAAGACGATCTACGTCACGCAGGCCGACGGCGGTTTCATCGAAGCCTTCCGCGTCGACCGGCCGGGGCGAGGGCCCTGCTTCATTCCAGGAAGGCTTGCTGAGCCGGCCGCGGCTCCTGCATCTCGTCGCCAAACACGGGGCACTCACGCCGCCAGCAGGCGATCGATTTCGCGCACCAGGTCCTTCAAGTGGAACGGCTTGGACAGCACGCGCGCGTCCTTCACGGCCTTGGAATCGGTGTTGAGGGTCACGGCGGCAAAGCCGGTGATGAACATGATCTTGAGCTTGGGATCGATCTCGCTCGCGCGCCGCGCCAGCTCGATGCCGTCCATCTGCGGCATGACGATATCGGTCAGCAGCAGCGTGAACGGCTTCCTCCTTGCAGGCGCTCGTGCGCCTCCTTGCCGTTGGCGAAGCTCGTCGACCTCGTAGCCGGCCTTGATGAGCGCGCGCTCGATGAAGCCGCGCATCGACTCGTCGTCCTCGGCCAGCAGAATGCGCCGGGCCGGCAGGCGTGATGGCTTGGCGGTCATGATGGTCGCGGGCCCGTTCCCTTGGCGGCAGTGCTCGACCGAGCCGGCACACTAGCGTGGCAACCGCGCGTTGCCAGGGAAATCTGGCGCTAATTTGGTAAACGAGCAATGAAACTGGGCGAGGGCGCCTGAACATGCCTCGCAGCATCATCCACGACATGCGTCTCTCGACGCATGGACAGGGCGCTGCGCGCTTGGCAGAGTGAGCTAGCTGCGGTCCCGACTGCAGCGTCCAGCGCGGGGTGGGCATAGCGTTCATTACGGAAGTCCAAGTCACCGACATGCCCGACAGTGAACGCGCCTCGATCCTCGCCGAACTTACCCCTCCGTACACGCTGCTACAGGCCGGCCGAGCAGCTGACTCCGGTCGTGTTCTGCTCGCCGCATTCGGGCCGCATCTATCCCAAGGCGTTCCTGGAGGCCTCGCGGCTCGATCCGCATCACCCTGCGCAAGTCCGAGGACTGCTATGTCGACGAGCTGTTCGAGCCGGTGGTGGCGCTGGGCGCGCCGCTGATCGCCGCCCGCTTCCCGCGCGCCTACCTCGACGTCAATCGCGAGCCCTACGAGCTCGATCCCGAGCTGTTTCAGGGCCGGCTGCCGGCCTTTGCCAATACCCAGTCGGCGCGGGTGGTGGGCGGCCTTGGCACGATCGCCCGCATCGTCGCCGACACCGAGGAGATCTATCGCGAGCGGCTGCCGATCGGCGCGGCATTCGAGCGCATCGAGCGGCTGTACCGGCCGTTCCACAGCGCGCTTGGCCGAGCTGCTGGAGACGACGCGCAAGCGCTTCGGCATGGCCATGCTGATCGACTGCCATTCCATGCCGTCGGCCTCCATGGGCCAGCCGGCCGGCGGCCGGCCGCATTTCGTGCTCGGCGACCGGTTCGGCGCCTCGTGCGACGCCAAGCTCACCCGCTTCATTCGCGATGTGCTGCAGCGCGAGCGGCTACGAGGTGCAGGTCAACCGGCCCTACGCCGGCGGCTTCATCACCGAGCACTACGGCAGCCCGGGCCGGGGCGTGCACGCGCTGCAGCTCGAGATCAATCGCGCGCTCTATCTGGACGAGGCGACGCTCTCCAAGAGCAGGCGACTTCGCCAAGCTGGGCGGACGCTGGCCGATGTGGCGGCACGCGTGTTCGAGGCCCTGCCGGTGCTGCTCGAGCGGCGCGCGGCGGCCGAGTAGGCGTCGGCCTAGCGAGGCGTCATATTGCAGCGCAATAGGCTCAGCGGCGGCAAAAGCCCCTCCGCGCAGCGCCGTTCAGGACGTGGCGAGAGCCCCTACCTTGCCGTGGCAACCCCTTGAGCCGCACGCTCCGATGGCGCTCGAAAGGCGTTGAAGCAGGTCACAAAAAGAAAAGGGGCCGCTCGGGGAACGAACGGCCCAAGTCTAGGGAGGAAACGCCCAAGGAGGGCAGCGAAGCCAGCGATGCAATCGCCAACCTCGCAACAGAATATGTAGCTGTGCGACGCACAAATTGCAAGCTTTTCTTTTTGCATTGCAGAAGTCACGGCGGCCGCATAGGTCAACATGCTGACCTACCTAAGGGCGGCATTGCTGCGCAAGAGGCCACCGCCTCGGGCGATGATGAGCCCAGGTGTCAAAAAGAAGGGGCCGCTCGAGTAGAACGGCCCAAGTCTAGGGAGGAAACGCCCAAGGTGGGCTGCGACAGCGCAAGCCAGGGCTCGCCATGCCGCTGCCCTGGATATGGGCGTATTCGGTGTGCTGCGCAATGGCACGCGCACCCAGGGGCCAAGGCTTTCAGCGGATATGTGGCGCCTGTCGCCACGTAGATTCTACGCACAGGTCGACAGCAGACCGCGTTGTGCGGCGCAGCTCGGCGAGTGCTAGTGCGGGAGCCCGAGCCAGCATTGGAAGACCATGACTGTGACGCGCAGCGCGCAAGCCTGCAGCCGACGGACTATCCTGCGACTTCGCCCACGACTTGGCCGACCTTTCCGGCGGCGGCCATCCTTCCCTACTTCCGCCGGTCGCTGGCGTGACCAACAAGGCAGGCGGGCGCCGGCTTCGATCCGGTCACGGCCGCCGACCGGGCCGCCGAGCGGGCCATTCGCGCGGCCATCGCCAGAGCGCTTCCCCGAGCACGGCATCGTCGGCGAGGAGTTCGCCGCGGTCGCAGGGAGCCGGCCGCCACCGTGGGTGCTCGACCCCATCGACGGCACGCGCGCCTTCATCATGGGCAGTCCGCTTGTGGGGCACGCTGATCGGCCTCGATGGAGGGCGGCAAGCCGGTGCTCGGCCTCATGAACCAGCCCTTCACGGGCGAGCGCTTCTGGGCGGACGGCGGCACGCGCGCACATGCGCGGGCCGGACGGGCAGGTCGCGCCGCCTCAAGACGCGCGCCTGCGCCGGCCTCGCCGACGCGGTCCTGACCAGCACCCATCCCGACCTGTTCGCCGCGCCACGGCGAGCGGCCGCCTTCGAGCGCGTCAAGGCGCGCGCGCGCATGACGCGCTACGGCGGCGACTGCTACGGCTACTGCCTGCTGGCGGCCGGCTTCGTCGACCTCATCGTCGAGGCCGGCCTCAAGCCGCTACGACATCGTGGCCGCTGATCCCGATCATCGAAGGTGCCGGCGGCCGCATCACGACCTGGGACGGCGAGCCGGCGCTCGAGGGCGGGCGCATCGTTGCTGCCGGCGACGCGCGCGTGCACGAGGAGGCGCTGGCGCTGCTCCGCGCTAGCCGGTGTCAGCTCGGCGCGCGACAGGGTCAGGCCACCGGCGCGTCCACGCCCATGTAGGCGTCGAAGGCGGCCCAGAAGTCCTTCCGCACCGCGTCGGTCTCCTGCAGGATCTCGTGGCGCGCCTGCGGGAATGAGCACGTGCGTGCCGACCTTGAGGCGCAGCGCGAACTCCTCGATGGCCGTGGTCGACACGATGGTGTCCATGCCGGCCGCAAACAGCAGCAGCGGCACCTCGACGCTGCAGCGGATAGTCGGGCGCCGTCAGCCTGGCGATCGAGCGCAGCGCGGCCCGCAGCCAGGCG
The DNA here is from genome assembly GCA_963724565.1 of uncultured Alphaproteobacteria bacterium. Lineage (GTDB taxonomy): Bacteria > Pseudomonadota > Alphaproteobacteria > Rhizobiales > Hyphomicrobiaceae > AWTP1-13. The sequence continues at coordinate 41,509 of CAVRVK010000014.1, read as the reverse complement.
ATGGTCGGCGAGCCGAGCCCGAGCGCGCGGCGCCGCCTCGATCACCATGCGGTTGCGCGGGTAGCGATCGCGGTCCGTGGTCAGCGGGATTGTCCTCGAAGGGCCCGAGTCTCGATCGGCTCGTCGCTGCCGCCGAGGCACGTAGAGCGAGCCGAGCCCGATGCCGCCCAGAATCTCCGCGTAGACGCGCGCGAGCCGGCCGCGGAGCGCCGAGCCGCTTCTCGGCGATGGCGATCATCGGCGCGCACAGCACCATGCGCGAGAACCACGAGCTCGGCATGCGTGGCGTTGCGCAGCAGGATGTGGCCGCCCATCGAATGCGCCATGGCGATGTAGGGCGGCGGGCAGTCGGGCAGCACGATCTCCTTCATGAAGGCGGCGAGGTCCTGGTCGAAGTCGGCGAACGAGCGCACGTGGCCCTTGCGCGGGTTGGAGAGCAGCCGCTCGGAGCCGCCCTGGCCGCGCCAGTCCATGGTGGCGACGGCAAAGCCGCGCCGGCGCAGGTCGGCGACCACCTCGAAGTACTTCTCGATGAACTCGCCGCGGCCCTGGAACAGGCACACCGTGCCGCGCGCCGGGCCGCGCGTCGCCTCCCAGCGCGCAAAGCGCAAGCTCAACCTGCCGCGAGCTCTTGAAGGTGCCGGCGGTGGCGCCGCTCGGAACCGGATTCTTGGCCAGCGCGACCAGATCCATGCCCGCCTCCCGCCGTCCGCATCCCCCGACGTTGCGCACGCCTTATAGCAGGCTCGTCCGGCCGAAAGCAGCGCGATGACGCCGCGGCGTACCGAGCAAAGCAAGACCCCGGCCTGCAGCCAGGGTCCACGCGAGCAATCAGCGATGGATGCTAGTCGCCGTACCACCAGCGGCGCGGGCCGCCGTAGCCGTACGGGCCGCCGCCGTTGCCGTACGGACCGTCGCGTCAGCGACGATCGTAGCCGTCGGCCTGTCGTCGTAGCGGTACGGCCGATTGAAGGCGTAGGGTCCGGACGGCCGACCTTCCAGAGGCCTGCACCTCGACGATCTGGCCGCGAGCAGCGATGCAGCGTCAGCTCGAACAGGCGGCCGTTCGGGCGGCGCGCGCTTCATCACAACCATGTCGCCCTGCTGGCTGGCCGCTCGTGGAAGTCCTGCCAGCCCGAATCGGTCAGCTGCTGGCGCACCTCGCTCGCTGCGCACGCAGTTCTGGCTCGATACTTGTTGCCGGGCGGTGCGAACGGCGGCGGGGCTGAGTACTTCTTGGCGCCGGCCGGTCGTCGTCGTCATCGTCGTCCTGGTCGTTGTATCCGGGGCGGCGGGACGGAGGCGTCTTGCCGCGCGGATCGCTAGTACGCTCCGCGGTCACCGTCGTCGTCGACATCGGCAGCGTAGGCGCCGCCTGGGCACCATCGCCGCGGCAGCGAGCAGGCTCGCCGCCAACACCCAGCTCTTCATCTGCGCTCTCCTCTGAAATCGCGATACCGGCGCCCGAAACAGATCTGCAGTGTGGCGGCTGAGCACCTGAACCCGCGATGAAGGCGAAGTGTTGGCCGAGGCGGCGCGGCGCCCTTTCGAGGGCGGGCGAAGCCCGGCATCGACAACCGCAAAAAGATGCCGTGGCACTCCCCTTGAACGGACTGCCAAGCGCCCCCAAATACAGATCTGCGCATGCCGCTGATGGGTGCGCACCGAGAGCTGCCTGGCCCCGATGGGCAGGTGAGTGCCCGGCCTTCGGGCAGGCAGAGACACTGTCGCTTCTAAAGGAGGACTTGTGATGCGACACATCGATTTTACCCCCCTCTATCGTTCCACCGTCGGCTTCGACCGCCTGTTCAACCTGCTGGACTCCGTGTCCGGCGTTCGACGCAGGGCCCGACCGCCTACCCGCCCTACAACATCGAGCGGCTCGGCGAGAACGAGTACCGGATCACCATGGCGGTGGCGGGCTTCGGCCAGGACGAGATCAACATCGACGTCAAGGAGCAGACGCTCAACGTCGTCGGGCGAGAAGAAGGCCGAGGAGAAGGAGCGCGAGTTCCTGCACCGCGGCATCGCGGCGCGCACGTTCGAGCGGCGCTTCCAGCTCGCCGACCATGTCGAGGTGAAGGGCGCCGACCTCAAGGACGGCCTGCTGCACGTCGACCTCGTGCGCAACGTGCCCGAGCGCCTGAAGCCGCGCACCATCGCGATCGGCACGGCAGGCAGCGCAAGCAGGTCGAGGTCGCTGCCTAACGGCTCGAGCCGAGGCTCTGGAACGACGGCGGGCGCCGCTCAGCGGCGCCCGTCTTCGTTTTTTCAGGCCTCGCCCGATCGAGCGCAGCCACTCGTCCTCGGTGAGCACGGTGACGCCGGCCTCGCGCGCCTTGGCGAGCTTGGAGCCGGCATCGGCGCCGGCCACCACGTAGTCGGTCTTCTTGGAGACCGAGCCCGCCACCTTGGCGCCCAGCCGCTCGGCCAGCGCCTTGGCCTCGGTGCGCGTCATCTTCTCGAGCGAGCCGGTGAACACCACCGTCTTGTCGGTGACGGGCGAGGCTGCCGCCGCTGCGCGCACGAACGGCTGCGACGTCGACCTGCTCCAGCAGGTCGTCGAGCGCCTCGATGTTGTGCGGCTCGCCGAAGAAAGTCGACCAGCGCGTCGACCACCGTCTCGCCGATGCCTTCGATGTTGTCGAGGTCGCGGTAGGCCTCGCTGTCCTTGCCGCCCTTGGCCGCGGCGACGGCGAGGCCTCGCGGAACGCGTCGAGCGTGCCCAGCGCCTTGGCGAGATCGCGCGCCGTCGTCTCGCCGACGTGGCGGATGCCGAGCGCGTAGATGAAGCGATCGAGCGCGATCTTGCGCCGCGCCTCGATGGCCTTGAACAGGTTGTCGACCGACTTGGCGCCGAAGCCCTTCTTGTTGGCCAGCCGCTGTCCTCCGGCGGCAGGCGCGCATCGCGCTGCTGCAGCGTGAAGATGTCGGCCGGCTGCATGATGCGGCCCTCGTCGTAGAACAGCTCGATCTGCTTCTCGCCGAGGCCCTCGATGTCGAAGGCGTTGCGCGAGACGAAGTGCTTGAGGCGCTCCTTGGCCTGCGCCGGGCAGATGAGGCCGCCGGTGCAGCGGCGCACCACGTCGGCCTCGCCGGTCTTGCTCGTCGACCTCGCGCACGGCGTGGCTGCCGCAGGCGGGGCACACATGCGGGCAACTTGAAGGGCTTGGCGCCCTTGGGCCGCTTGTCGAGCACCACGCCCATCACCTGCGGGATGACGTCGCCGGCGCGGCGCACGATCACCGTGTCGCCGATGCGGATGTCCTTGCGCGCGATCTCGTCCTCGTTGTGCAGCGTGGCGTTGGAGACGACCACGCCGCCGACCGTCACCGGCTCGAGCTTGGCGGCGGGCGTGAGCGCGCCGGTGCGGCCGACCTGGATCTCGATGTCGAGCAGACTGGTGGTCACCTCCTCGGCCGGGAACTTGTGCGCGATGGCCCAGCGCGGCGCGCGCGAGACGAAGCCCAGCCGCTCCTGCCAGTCGAGCCGGTTGACCTTGTAGACGACGCCGTCGATGTCGTAGCCGAGCGAGGCGCGCTTTGCGCCGATCTCGCGATAGAAGGCGAGGACGTCCTCGAGGCTGTCGCAGCACGCGCAGTGAGCGGGTTGATGGGGAGTCCCCAGCGACCGAAGGCCTCGATGCACGCCGGATTGCGTCTTGGCCGGCAGCGCGCTCGCCGCACCCCAGGCGTAGGCGAAGAACCGCAACGGCCGGCGCGCGGTGATGGAGGGATCGAGCTGGCGCAGCGAGCCGGCCGCGGCGTTGCGCGGGTTGGCGAACACCTTGCCGCCGCTCGCCGCCTGCTCGGCGTTGAGCTTCTTGAAGTCGGCATGCGGCAGGTAGATCTCGCCGCGCACCTCGATGCGGTCCGGCACATTGCGGCCACTCAGCCGCTGCGGCACTCTGCTTGATCGTCTTGACGTTGGCGGTGACGTTCTCGCCTTCGACGCCGTCGCCGCGCGTTGCGCGCCTGCACCAGCCGGCCGTCTTCGTAGGTGAGCGAGATGGACAGCCCGTCGATCTTGGGCTCCGCCACGACCTCGATCGGTGGCCTCGGCCCCAAGGCCCAGGAAGCGGCGCACGCGACCCATGAAGTCGGCGACCTCCTCGTCGTCGAAGGCGTTGCCGAGCGAGAGCATGGGCACGGCGTGGCGCACCTTGCCGAAGGCTTCGACGGGCGCGGCGCCGACGCGCGTCGGATGGGCTGTCGGCGCGCCGCAGGGCGGGAAAGCGCGCCTCTATCGCCGCGTTGCGCTGGCGCAGCGCGTCGTATTCCGCATCGGAGATCTCGGGCGCATCCTTGCGGTAGTAGAGCTGCATCGTGGTGGGCGATCTCGGCGGCGAGGCGCTTCAGCTCCGCCTTCGCCTCCGCCTCGCTCAGCCTCTCGACGGGCTTGCTTGGATGCGTTCGCTTTCATGCCGGCGAGATTGCCCCCGCAGAGGCAGAAAACTGACCAGTCCTGCGAGAGGCGGCGTTGCCGCCGCTAGCTGTGCGCTCAGCCGTAGGGCGGCCGTCCGTTCGGTCCGCTTGGCCGTCGGCACGTCGCCCTTGGGCGCCGGCATGTCGTCGGGCGGCGGCTGGCCGGGGCCCGGCGCCTTCGGCTCGCACCTCCGGCTGCTTCTTGGCGCCCGGCGTCAGCGCTTTCAGCGTCTTGGTGAACCAGGAATCGCCGGCGATCGACGGGCTCACGCCGCCCGACTTCAGCAGCGCGTAGGAGCGCTTGTACCAGTCCGAGTTCGGGAAGTTGTGCCCCAGCACCGCCGCGGCCGCCTGCGCCTCGGGCACGATGCCCAGCGTCATGTTGGCCTCGCAGATGCGATAGAGGGCCTCCTCCACCTGCGCCGTCGTCTGGTACTCGGCCACCACCGTCTTGAAGCGGTTGATGGCGCCGACGTAGTTCTGGCGGTTGAGATAGTAGCGGCCGACGTTCATCTCCGAGGCCGCCAGAATGTCCTCGGCGATGCGTATCCGGTTGATCGCCTGCTTGGCTGTAGGGGCTGTCGGGATAGCGCTGCACCAGCAGCTTGAGCTCCGCCAGCGCCTTGCGCGTGGCGGTCTGATCGCGCTGCGGCTCCTTGATCTCGTCGAAGTTCGACGGACGCGATGATGTGGTGCGCCAGCGCTGCATCCTTGGTGCCGGGATGCATGGTGGTGTAGCGCTTGCCGGCGGCCTGCGCCTCCGGGATACTTGCCGGCCTTGTAGTAGGCGTAGGCCGCCATCACCATCGCGCGGCGCGCCTCCGGCGAGTAGGGATGATCGCGGTCGAGATCCTCGAACTTCTTGGCTGCGTCGTAGAAGGCAGCCGCTTGTTGAGCAGGCTGTCGGCGTCCGCATACATCTTGCCGGGAGGGTCGGGATTGAGCACCTTTGGCGGCGTCGCTGGTGGACGAGCAGCCCGCGGCTGTCAAGCGCAGCGGCAACAACGAGCCAATGCGCCAGCACGCGCACGCCCAGCAGTCGCCCGGAAGCCGAAGCACCATACGCCCGTATCCCTGCTCCGCCCCGGTTCTTGCGCCGGAGGGGTAGTCCAGTCTTTGCGCCTGCCCTGTGCTGCCAAGGGCGTGCGCGTCCAGCCAGAATCAGCTGGCCGCCCGCAAGCGCCGCCACCATCAGCATACTTTGGCGCAAAATTGTGTTGGCGCGTCCAATCGCATGCCGAATATCGGCTCGTTCGGGTGCTGTTTGTGGACGGCTGCCTTGCCAGCGCTCACGTCCGGTCAGCGGCATAGTTGACCGCTGCCGTGCCCGCAGACACATCGACCGGAACGCAGTCGCGCACCCAAGGCGCACGCACCGTGGTCCAGGCCTCGGCGTCGGCGAACAGCTTCTGCAGCACGTAGGCGTTGAGCCGGTGGCCGCCGCGCACGGACCGGTAGGAGCCGAGGATGGGGCGCCGGCGAGTGCCATGTCGCCCACCGCGTCCAGCATCTTGTGGCGCACGAACTCCTGCGGATGGCGCAGGCCTTCCGGGTTCATCACCCGGTCGTCGGCGAGCGCAACCGTGTTGTCGAGCGAAGCGCCCAGCGCCAGCCCGGCCTTCCACAGCCCTTCCACGTCGCGCATGAAGCCGAACGTGCGCGCGCGCGACGATTTCGTTGCGGAACGCGCCCGAGTTCATCTCCAGGGCATAGCGCTGGCGACCGATGAGCGGCGTCTCGTAGGAAATCTCGATATCCAGATGGAAGCTGGAATGGGGCTTCAGCTCTCCCCAGCAGTCGCCCTCTTCGACGCGGATCGGCTTCAGGACCTTGATGAACTTGCGCGGCTGGTGCAGCTCGCGGATGCCGACGTCGTCGATCGCATCGACGAAGGCGGAGGAGCTGCCATCCATGATGGGCACCTCGCGGGCGTCGACTTCGATGTAGCAGTTGTCGACGCTCAGGCCGCGCAGCGCGGCCAGCAGGTGCTCCACCGTGCCGATGGTCACGCCGGTCTCGTCGCCGAGCACCGTGCACAACGTCAGGTTCTTCACGAAGTCGACGTGTGCAGGAATTTCCGAAACGATCCGGCCGCGTTTGCTGACCAGGAACCGATAGCCCACATCGGCCTCGGCCGGATGCAGCACCATGGAAACGCTGGCGCCGCTGTGGACCCCTGTTCCCGACAATTCGACTTCACGGCCAATCGTCGTCTGTCGCGAGCCTATAAAGCGCTTCGACATAGTGCGACGTCCCTCGATCCCCTATCAGCGAGATGCCAGCCCCGTCGCCAGGCATCGCCGCCCCCGATTACCAACCCGAAAGTCAACCGAACCTTTTGATCTAGCTAAGGAAAATTACTTCTGGTCGGTCGTGTCACAGCGAGTCGGTGAATCGGACGATACTGTGCTGTCCCAAACTGCGACAAATCACGGTTTCTTACACTGTGTTACCGTTTCGCCGCAGTTGCGCCACCGTATCGCCATCACTTGCGTCGTTCGTTCTCGAAAAACGCTGGCACATCAGCTTGTTCTTGCGGGCCCTCGGAACCTGGCTGAGCAGCCGCCTGCCGCCGGCGATCCCATCCGCCTCCAGCAATTCGCTCCAATAGTCCCAGCTTGCGCACAGGTTGCAGCTCCACCGGCATTGCTTTTGTATTGCCGCTGGATTTGGCCCAGTACTCGCGCTGCGCATTGGCCGGAAAGTCGCCGATGGCGGGCATCGGACGGCCGCCGCGGGCTGACGGCTCCACGCCGGCAGGATGCTGCTGCACCCGTTCGCGAATGACGACCTCCTCGGTCGGCTGCCACCCGTGGTAGTGGGCCCCGTCGTTGCGCAGGGAGTGATCGGGAGCGATCGCCTCCGACAGCCGCGCGCGGAAGTCTCGACCGCCCGCCTGAGGCCGTTCGGAGCCGCCTGCAGGCCTTTCCGGTGCCTGGTGCGAGCGCGCCATGCCCGAAGCGACGATCGACACCCGGATCTTGCCTTTGAGAGACTCGTCCAACGTGGCGCCGAAGATGATGTTGGCCTCCGGGTCGACCTCGGCGCGCACGCAGTCGACGGCGTCGTGCACTTCGAACAGGGTGAGGTCGCTGCCACCGCCGATCGACAGGAGCAGGCTCTTGGCACCCTTGAGCGTCACGTCGTCGAGCAGCGGATTGATGACGGCTTCCCTGGCAGCCGCGACCGCGCGATCCTCGCCGGAGGCCTCTCCCGTGCCCATCATGGCCGTGCCCATGCCGCTCAAGACCGCGCGCACATCGGCCAGATCGAGATTGATCAGCCCTTCCTTGACCACCAAGTCGACGATGCAAGCAACGCCGGCGTAGAGCACCTGATCGGCGAGCAGAAAGGCTTCGGCGAACGGGGTGCGATCGTTGGCGACCTTGAACAGATTCTGGTTGGGGATGACGAGCAGGGTATCGACGTGGCGCTTGAGCTCGGCGATGCCGGCCTCGGCAACCCGCATGCGCCGCTTGCCCTCGAACAGGAAGGGCTTGGTGACCACGGCCACCGTCAGAATGCCGAATTCCTTGGCCACGCGGGCGATCACCGACGCGGCTCCCGTACCGGTGCCGCCGCCCATTCCTGCCGCGATGAAGACCATGTGCGAGCCGGCGAGCGCGCCGCGAATCTCGTCGAGCGCCTCCTCGGCCGCGGCCTCGCCTATCTCGGGCTTGGCGCCGGCGCCGATGCCTTCCGTCAGTCGTGCGCCAAGCTGGATGCGCGTCTCCGCGCTCGACACGGACAGGGCCTGGGCATCGGTGTTGGCGACGATGAAGCGAACGCCGGTGAGGCCGGCGGCCAGCATGTTGTTGACGGCGTTGCCGCCACCGCCGCCGACGCCGATCACGACGATGCGCGGCTTCAAGTCAGCCCATTTGGACTCTTGCATATTCATCATGTTCGGTCCTCAAGCACCATCCAGCAGCGATTGGTCGACGCGTTCGAACCTTGTGGGCCTTCCCAGGGCGGAGCCGTTGCGCGGCCTGCGCACCCCCGCCGTTGGATCGAGCGCCAGCTGAACGAGGCCGACGGCGGTTGAAAAAGGCGGCGCGCAGCAATCCGCCGGCATGCCGGGCGCCGGTTCGGGACGGCCGATGCGCACCGGCCGGGCGAGAATACGCTCGGCGAAGTCGCTCAAGCCAGTGAGCTGGCTCGCCCCGCCGGTCAGCACGAAGCGCTTGGCCGCAAGGCGACCGGCGCCGAGGCGCGCGGTGCGCTCGGCGACATGGGCGAGCAGGTTCGCCATGCGCGTGGCGATGATGCCGTGGAGCTTGGCGTTGCTGGTCTGATGCAGGGCCGATTCCTCCTCCCCGGCTCGGGTACAAGCAACCATCCCCTGATCTTGCGATGCGGCGGCATCGAGTGTGCCACAACGCGTCTTGATTCGCTCGGCGTCCTCAAAGGAGGCCGACAAGCCTCGGGCTATGTCGAAGGTGATGTGCTGGCCGCCCACCGCCAGCGTGTCGACGGCGCGCAGGCTGCCGCCTGCGAACATCGAGAGCGTGGTTGCGCCGGCACCCATGTCGATGCACACGACGCCCTGACGTCGCTCCTCCTCGGTCGCGGAGCCAAGACCGCTGGCGCAGGGCGCCGGTACCACGCCCACGGTCTCCAGCTCCGACCGCTCGACCGCCTGCAGCAAGTTGGCGAGGGGCTCGCCGTCGGCGGTAACCGCGTGCAGATCCGCGCCCAGAACACGACCGGTCATGCCGATCGGGTCCGACAGGGGATCGCCCTCGTCGAGGCGGTAGACGATCGGGTTCATATGCAACAGCATGCGTCCGTCGCGGACCGCGTACTTGCGCCCCGCTGCGAGCAGCCGGTCGATGTCGGCCGGCGACACGCTGCGCCCCTCGATCTGGATGTCGGCCTCGAACGTGCGCGAGCGCATTCCCCCGCCGGTTACGGCCACATAGACCGCGTCTACGGCGACCTCGGCGGCCTGCTCCGCGCGCGTAACCGCTTCGCGCACGCTGTGCCCGGCGCCATCCACGTCGACCACGACGCCCGCCTTCACTCCGTGCGTGGGCGCACATCCCATGCCGGCGAGCCGCACGCTCTGACGCCGCCAGGGCACACCGCCGGCCTTGGGGCGCGCAACGATCAGGCACACAGTCTTGCTGGTGCCGATGTCGAGCACTCCGAAGAAGTCCGGGGGTCCCGAGCCGTTGGTGCGCATCAACACGGGCGCGCGCTCCTGTTGCGGGCGCGGCTCTTGCGCATGGCGGCATGAAGACGGCAGGCGAGCAGCGGGTCGAATGCAGAAGCCTCAAGGGCCGGATTTGGCGCCGGCGGTCGATCCGCCCGCCTCGCGATGTCCGGCCTGGCCTCTATCTGTTGCAACTGGCCTCCTCGACCATCCAACTCACCAGTTCTGCAAACGAGAGCCCGGCATGCTGGGCCAGCTCCGGCACCAGCGAGGTCGCCGTCATTCCGGGCTGCGTGTTGACCTCCAGGCAGATCACTTCACCCGATCCGCCCGCAGTGTCGTCGTAGCGAAAGTCGGCGCGCGAAACGCCCCGGCAACCCAATGCCTTATGGGCCATCAAGGTTAACTTCTGCACCAATTCGTAAACATTCGGTGAAATCGGCGCCGGCACCAGGTGGCGCGAGCCGCCCTCTGCGTACTTGGACTCATAATTGTAGAAGCCAAGGGACTGCGCCGGCACGATTTCCGTGACGCCCAAGGTGCGATCGCCCATCACCGCGCAGGTGAGCTCGCGGCCCGGAATGAAGCGCTCGGCCAGCAGCAATTCGCCGTAGGCCCAGCCGGGATCGTTGAGCTCTTGCGGGCGGATGCGTGTGGTCCTCGCGCACGATGAACACACCCACACTCGAGCCTTCCGTCACCGGCTTCAGCACGTAGGGACGCGGCAGTGCATGCGCCTTGGCGGCTTCAGCGCGCGCCACGACCCGGCCGTCGGCGACCGGGATGCCGGCCGCCCGCATCACCTCTTTCGCGCGCTCCTTGTGCATGGCGAGCGCGGAGGCCAGCACGCCCGAGTGCGTGTAGGGCATGCCGATCAACTCCAGCAGACCCTGCACGCAGCCATCCTCGCCCCAGCGGCCGTGCAAGGCATTGAAGCACACCTCGGGCTTCACGGTGCGCAGCTGATCGGCGAGATCGCGGCCCACGTCGATGAGGGTCACCTTGTAGCCGGCCTCCTCCAGGGCCGCGCCGCACGCCTTGCCCGAATTGAGGCTCACCTCGCGCTCGGCGGAGAGGCCGCCCATGAGCACCGCGACGTGGTGAAACCGCCGCGAGCTTGCTGCTTTACTCATTGCGCTAGTGCCTCCGCGAGCGCCTCGCCCATGGGCCTGCCAGGAAGCGGCAGCCCGAGGCGGATGATCTCCCATTGCAGGGTCACGCCGCTCGTCTCCTTGACGCGAGCGCGCACCGTCTCGCCCAGCCGCTCGATGTCTTCGCCGCGAAGCGTTGCGATCGTTGATCAGGAAGTTGCAGTGCATTTCCGACACCTTGGCGCCGCCGACGCGAAAGCCCCGGCACCCGGCCGCGTCGATCAGCTTCCAGGCGCTGGCGCCGGGCGGGTTCTTGAACGTGGAGCCGCCCGTGCGCTCCTTCACCGGCTGATTGGCCTCGCGGTACTCGGCGACTTCGCTCATCTCTTTCTGGATCTCCGCCGTGTCACCAGGCGCGCCCTGGTAGACCGCCTCGACGAAGATCCAGTCCGGCCGGCACGCCGCAGTGGCGGTAGCTGAACCCCATGTCGGCGAGCGAGAGCGTGTGCATGTTGCCCTGGCGGTCGACCGCGCGGGCCTCCACGAGCACATCCTTGGTCTCGCGGCCGTGGGCGCCCGCATTCATGCGCAGCGCGCCCCCGATCGAGCCCGGAATCCCGCGATAGAACGCGAGGCCCCCTATCCCCGCATCCGCCGCCGCGCGGGCGAGCTTCACGTCGGGAACGGCAGTGCCGGCGCGCAGGCGATTTCCGTCCTCCACCTCGATCTCGGAAAAGCCGCGCCCCAGGCGGATCACCACGCCTGGCACGCCGCCGTCGCGCACCAGCAGATTGGAGCCGAGGCCGATCACGAAAACCGGTACGTCGGCCGGAATGCCGCGCAAGAAATACGCAAGATCGTCCGCATCGGCCGGCGTGAACAGCACCTGCGCCGGCCCGCCCACCCTGAACCACGTGATGTCTGAAAGCGGCTGGTTGGCGACGAGCCGGCCGCGCAGTTGCGGCAACGCGGCCGCCAGCTCGCTTGCCAGATCGGGAAAGCTCACAGTGCCCCTCCGGCGCGCAGCGGCTCGGCGGCGAGCCATTGAGGAAGGGCATGGGCCCAGTCGGTGCTGTTGCCGGCGCCCAGGCAAATCACCATGTCGCCTGAAGCCGCGAAGCGCCGCAGCATGGGGGCGATATCGTGCTCGCCGGTGATGGTGGCAACACCCTGGTGCCCCGCATCGCGGATCGCCTCAGCCAGCGCCACGTGATCGATGCCGTCGATCGGCAGCTCGCCCGCCGAGTAGAGCGGGGCAACGATGACGCTATCGGCATCCTTGAAGCAGGCGGCGAACTCGTCGAAGAGATCGCGCACGCGTGTGTAGCGGTGCGGCTCCACCACGGCGATGACGCGGCCGCGTGCGCCCGCGCGGGCGGCTTTGAGCACCGCGGCGATCTCCACGGGGTGATGGCCGTAGTCGTCGTAGATGGCGATGCCGTTCCACGTGCCCGTCAACTGGAAGCGGCGCTTGACGCCCGAGAAGCTGGCCATGGCCTTGCGGATCGCCTCGTCGCTGATGCCGGCCTCGCTGGTGGCGGCGATGGCGGCCAGCGCATTGAGCGCGTTGTGGCGGCCAGGTATCGGCACGCTCCAGCCCTGGATCGAGCGCTGGCCGCCTTTGACGCGTTGGCCGAGATCGGCATCGAACACGGTCTTGCCGCCATCGACCCGCGCGGACTTCAGCACGAGGTCCGCGCTCTTGTCCGCGCCGTAGGTCAGCAGTCGACGGCCGTCGCGCCTGCAGTCGCCAGGCGGTCGATCATGTCGGCCACGATGGGATGATCGATGCAGGCCACCGCGAGGCCATAGAAGGGAATGTTGCGGAAGAACGCCTCGAACTCGCGATGCATGTTCTCGACCGTCTTGAAGTGGTCGAGGTGCTCGGGATCGATGTTGGTGACGACGCCGATCTGCGTCGGGATCTTGGTGAAGGTGCCGTCGGACTCGTCGGCCTCCACGATCATCCAGGGCCCTTCGCCGCGGCGCGCATTGGAGCCCCACTCGTTGATGATGCCGCCGGTGATCACCGTCGGGTCGAGGCCGGCCGCATTGAACACGTGGGCGATCAGCGAGGTGGTGGTGGTCTTGCCGTGCGTGCCGGTGACGGAGACCGTCGCATAGAGGCGCATCAGCTCGGCCAGCATCTCGGCGCGACGGATGATCGGCAGCCCCTTGGAGCGCGCCGCCTCCAGCTCCGGGTTGCCGCGTCTTCACCGCGCTCGAGATCACCACGTAGCGCGCCCCGATCAGGTTGACCGGATCGTGGCCGACGAACACGCGGATGCCCTTGGCGCGCAGGCGCTTGACGTTGGCGCTTTCCTTCTGGTCGCTGCCCTGCACCGTGTAGCCCTTGGCGTGCATGATCTCGGCGATCGCGCTCATGCCGATTCCGCCGATGCCGAGGATGTGCACGGGGCCGATGTTGAGCGGCATCTGCATGCAGTGTTCTTTCCCTCGCTGGCGGCGCGGCCGCCTCGCCAATCGCAGTCTACGCGCTTTTCAGGCGCTTCCTGGCCGCCGGCCTATCAGCTCCTCGACAAGATCGGCGAGCCGTTGGACCGCATCAGGGCGGCCCTGGGCCTTGGCGGCGGCGGCCGCGCGCGTCAGCGTCTCCGGCGCGGCAAGCAGGCGGCCGATGACCTCGGCCAGGGCCTCGGGCGTCAGGTCCTTCTGCTCCATGCACCAGGCGCCGCCCGCCTCGGCCAGCCGGCGCGCATTCTTGCAGCTGATCGTTGTCGATGGCATGCGGCAGCGGGACCAGTATCGCCGGGCGGCCCATGACCGCAAGCTCCGCCACCGTCGAGGCGCCCGAGCGGCCGATGACGAGGTGGGCCTTTGCCATCTCCTCGGGCAGGTTGGCGAAGAACGTGGCAAGATGCGCGCGGACGCCGGCCTGCCTGGTAGGCCTGCCTCGACGCGCGCAAGGTCTTCCTCGCGGCACTGCTGCACGACGAACAGGCGGGCCCTGACCTCGTCTCGGGCAGCAGTCGCCAGCGCCGGCGGCACCGCATCGGCAGAAGAAGCGCGCGCCCTGGCTGCCGCCGAACACCAGCAGCGAGAACGGCCCGCTGCTCGTGGCAGGCTGGTAGCTTTGCGTGGCCCAGTCGACCACCTGGTCGCGCACCGGATTGCCGGTCAAGCGCGCCTTGGCAAGCGCGCGGCCGGTCAGCAGCTTGGTGTTCTCGAACGAGGTGGCGACGCACGCTCACGTGGTTTGCCAGCAGCGCGATTGGCGCGGCCGAGCACCGCGTTCTGCTCGTGCAGCGCCGTGGGAATCTTGCGCAACCGGGCAGCGACCAGCGGCGGGAAAGCCGGATAGCCGCCGAACCCGACGACCGCGCCGGGCTTCACCGTCGCCGCAGCAGCGTGAGCGAGGCGGCGATGCCGCGCGTCAGCATCCACGCCGTCCGGCCGGCACCGAATATCGAGCGCCCGGCGAAGGTGGCCGAGGGCACGCGATAGATCGCGCGCGCCGGAAAGCTGGTGCCATAGCGGTCGCCGCGCATGTCGGTGACGAGATCGACGGGGATGGAGCGACGGCCCAGCTCCTGGGCCAGCGCGAACGCCGGGAACAGGTGGCCGCCGGTTCCGCCGGCGGCGAGCATGACTGATGGGGACGTCATTGAAGTCATGGCCAGTATCGATGCATCCGGGCGGCTCGGGCACCAATGCCGGTGCTTTGGGGCAACAGCGAGTTGCGAGTTGGCACTAGTTCCGGCTCCGCCGGCTGAGCTCGATGCCCGGCAGCGCCTCCACCAGCGCGCGGAAGGCATCGCCCCTGACCTCGAAGTTGCGGTACTGATCGAAGGAGGCGCAGGCCGGCGACAGCAGCACGACCGGTTGGCGCAGCGCCGCTCGCGGCTGCGTCGCGCGCGGCTGCGGCGACCGCCCGGTCCAGCGTGCCGCAGCGCTCGAAGCTCACCTTGCCCTCCAGCGTGGCGGCGAATTCCTCGGTCGCCTCGCCGATCAGATAGGCCTTGGCGACGCGCGGGAAATAGGACGCGAGCGAGGTGATGCCGCCCTGCTTGGGCTTGCCGCCGAGGATCCAGAAGATATCGCGGTCGAAGGCGGCGAGCGCCGTGGCGGCGCTGTCGGCATTGGTCGCCTTGCTGTCGTTGATGAAGAGCGTGCGCCCGACCCGGCCGATCTCCTCCAGCCGATGCGGCAGGCCGGGGAAGGTGGCGAGCGCGGCCGCCACCTCGCGCCGGCGTGACGCCGAGCTGCATGGCGGCAGCGCTGGCGGCGAGCGCGTTCTGCAGGTTGTGCTGGCCGCGCAGCGAGGCGATGCCGGCGAGGTCGGCGAAGCGCGCCGAGCGGTCCCGTCCACGGCGCGCGGGCGACCAGCTCGGTGCCGTCCGCGTACCAGCCGTGGCCGACGCGCGAGCGCGCCGAGACGATGTCGACCCAGCGTGCGGTTGGCGAGCCGCAGGCGCTCGCCGATGTCGCGGCACCAGTCGTCGTCATCGCCGATGATGGGATGCTTGGCGTGCTGCACCAGCCGCGCCTTGAGGGCGGCGTAGTGCTCCATGGTGCCGTGCCGGTCGAGATGGTCGGGCGTGATGTTGAGCAGGATGCCGACGGTGGGCTCCAGCGTCGGCGTCAGCTCGATCTGGAACGACGACATCTCGACCACGTGGCAGCGGTCGGGTGCCGGCGGCGCGAGCGCCAGGATGGCGGTGCCGATGTTGCCGCCCATCTGCACGTCCCTGCCGGCCTCCCGCAGGATGTGCGCGATCAGCGCCGTGGTCGTCGACTTGCCGTTGGTGCCGGTGATGGCGACGAACGGCGCGTCCGGGGCGCTGGCCTGGCCCGCTCGCGCGCGAACAGCTCGATGTCGCCGATGATCTCGACGCCGGCGGCGTGGGCCTTTGCCACCGTCCAGTGCGGCTCGGGATGCGTGAGCGGCACGCCGGGCGCCAGCACCAGCGCCGCGAACCGGCTCCAGTCGGCGGCGGCAAGATCCTCGACAGCCGCGCCGGCCGTGGCAGCGGCCTCGCGCCCTCGCCGCGGTATCGTCCCCCGCAACCACCGTGGCCCCGCCGGCGGCCAGCGCGCGGCAGCTCGCGAGCCCGGACATGCCGAGCCCGAACACGGCAACAGTCCGGCCGGCGAAGGTGGTGACGGGGGTCATCGAGGCACTCTAGCGCCGAAGTCGGCGGCGAGGGCGGGCCATCAGCGCAGTTTCAAGGTAGCGAGGCCGACCAGCGCCAGCACCACCGAAATGATCCAGAAGCGCACCACCACGGTCGATTCATGCCAGCCCTTCTGCTCGAAGTGGTGGTGCAGCGGCGCCATGCGGAACACGCGCTTGCCCGTGAGCTTGAAGGACGCGACCTGGATGATCACCGAGAAGCGTCTCCAGCACGAACAGGCCGCCGACGATGGCCAGCACGATCTCGTGCTTGGTGGCGACCGCGATGGCGCCGAGCGCGCCGCCGAGCGCCAGCGAGCCGGTGTCGCCCATGAAGATCATGGCCGGCGGCGCATTGAACCACAGGAAGCCGAGCCCGGCGCCGATGATCGCCCCGCAGATGATGGCAAGCTCGCCGGCGCCCTGCACGTAGTGGATCTGCAGGTAGGTGGCGAAGCGCACGTTGCCCGTCAGGTAGGCGATCAGGCCGAAGGTGGCGGCGGCGATCATCACCGGCACGATGGCCAGACCGTCGAGGCCGTCGGTGAGGTTGACGGCGTTGCCGGCGCCGACGATCACGAAGATGCCGAGCAGGATGAAGAAGACGCCGAGCGGAATGACCACGGTCTTGAAGAACGGCACCGTCAGCGACGAGGAGAAGCCCGCGCTGCCGATGCGCATCATGGCGAAGGCGGCGACCGCGGCCACCACCACCTCGGCAGCGAACCGCCACTTGCCCGAGAAGCCCGCACCCTGGCCGGCGCTTACCTTGAGATAGTCGTCGTAGAAGCCGATGGCGCCGAAGGCTCAGCGTCACGAACAGCACGATCCAGACGTACCAGTTGGACAGGTTGGCCCACAGCAGCGTCGCCACCGTGATGCCCGACAGGATCATCAGCCCGCCCATGGTGGGCGTGCCGCGCTTGGCGAAATGCGTCTGCGGCCCGTCCTCGCGGATCGGCTGGCCCTTGCCCTGCTTGATGCGCAGCACGTCGATGATGGCCGGCCCGAACAGGAACACGAACAGCAGCGCCGTCATGATGGCGCCGCCGGTGCGGAAGGTGATGTAGCGAAAAACGTTCAGCGCATTGATCTGATCGCTCAGGCTCACCAGCTCGAACAGCATTCCATCCTCCGCTAGGGCGCGGCCGCGCCCTATCCGCCAACGTTCGTGAACCGCGCCAGCAGGGCCTCCACCAGCGGCGCCATTCTGCTCGCCAGCGAGCCCTTGATCATCACCGCGTCGCCGGATCGCACGGCGTTCAGCAGCAGCTCGGCAAGCTCCGCCGAGTCCGGCGCCCAGGCGCCTTGCTGGCGCGGCTTGAGCGTCGTCGAACAGCAGCCGCATCATCGGGCCACAGGCAAGAACCAGATCGACACCGGCGGCGTCAACCGCTTCTTTCAGGCCGCGGTGCAGGTCGGCGGAGGCATCGCCCAGCTCCAGCATGTCGCCCAGCACGGCAACGCGGCGCGGAAAATCCGCGCGCGGCGTGGTGGCCATGGCGGCGAGCGCCGCCCGCACGGAGGCCGGGTTGGCGTTGTAGCTCTCGTCGATCAGCAGGATGCGGCCGTCGGGGGCATCGAGCCGGGTGCGCGGCGCCGCGCCCGGCGGGGGCGGTGATGCGCGCCAGCGCCGGCCAGGCGGCGCATGGGGTCGGCGCCGAGCGCCAGCAGGACCGCCAGCACGGCCAGCGAGTTCTTCACGTAGTGCTCGCCCGGCGCGCCGACGCGATAGGGAAAGCGCTGCGAGCCGAGCCCGGCGATGACGGAGGAGCCCCTGGCCTCCAGATTGGCCTGGATGCAGACGATGTCGGCCTCCTTGGCGAAGCCGAAGCTCACGATCTTGGCGCCGACGGCGGACGGCGCGCTCCTTGAGCAGATCGAAGTGCGGGATTGTCGCGCGGCAGCACCGCCGTGCCGCCCGGCACCAGCCCCTTGCAGGATCTCGGCCTTTGCCTCGGCGATGGCCTCCACCGACGGGAAGTACTCCAGATGCACCGGCTCCACCGTGGTGATCACCGCCACGTGCGGCCGCACCATCTCGGTGAGCGGCGTGATCTCGCCGGCGTGGTTCATGCCGATCTCGAACACGCCGAACTCGGTCGATCTTCGGCATGCGCGCCAGCGTCAGCGGCACGCCCCAGTGATTGTTGTAGGATTTCTCCGAGGCGTGCGTGGCGCCGGCATCGGACAGGCACAGCCGCAGCATCTCCTTGGTGCCGGTCTTGCCGGCGCTGCCGGTGACGGCGACGATGCGGGCGTTGGTGCGGACGCGCGCCGCGCGGCCGATGGCCTGCAGCGCAACGAGCGAATCGGCGGTGCGAAGCAGGGCGCCATCGTCGCGTGCCGCGCCGATAGCCCTTGGCAGACCAGCGCTGCCGCCGCCCCCGCCTTGAACGCATCGCCGACGAAGTCGTGGCCGTCGCGCTCGGCCTTCAGCGCCACGAACACGTCGCCGGGAGCCAGCGTGCGCGTATCGATGGAGAAGCCGGTGATGGGCACCGAGGGCGTGCCGTCGGCGCGCCCTTCCGCGGCCGCGACCAGCTCGTCCCACTGCCACAGCGGCTCGGTCATCCGATCTCCGTCTCCGTCAGCACGTCGCGCACCGCATCGTGGTCCGAGAAGGGTATGCACCGTGGAGCCGACGATCTGGCCGGTTTCATGGCCCTTGCCGGCAACCAGCAGCACGTCGCCGGTGCCAAGCAGCCTGGACGCCGGCGCGGATGGCCTCCGCCCGGTCGCCGATCTCGCGCGCGCCGGGCGCGCCAGCCAGGATCTCGGCCCTGATCGCCTTCGGGTCCTCGCTGCGCGGATTGTCGTCGGTGACGATCACCGTGTCGGCCAGCGAGGCGGCGATCTGGCCCATGATCGGGCGCTTGCCCTTGTCGCGATCGCCGCCGCAGCCGAACACGCACACAAGCCGGCCCGGCGCGAACGGACGCAAGGCTTTGAGCGCCGCCGCCAGCGCATCGGGCTTGTGGGCGTAGTCGATGACGGCGAGGCCGCCGCGCACCAGCCCCATGATCTCGAGCCGGCCCTTGACGCCTTTGAGCTTGGCGAGCGCCTGCAGGGCCTTGTCCGCGGGCTCGCCGGTGGCCATCGCCAGCCCGGCGGCGAGCAGCGCGTTGGTGGCCTGGTAGTCGCCGATCAGGGGCAGGCGGATCTCGAAGGCCTCGTCCGTGTGGCGCACGCGCAGGCGCTGGGCAAAGCCATCGGGGGCGAGGCTCTTCGAGCGTCAGCGTGTCGCCGGCCTTGCCGACGGTCGTGGAAGCTGCACGGCCGGCACCTCGGGCGGCGGCGATGACGTCGCGCGCATATTCGCCGTCGGCGTTGACCACGGCCACGCCGTCCGGGCGGCAGCAGCTCGGTGAACAGGCGCAGCTTGGCGGCGAGATAGGCCTCCATGCTCGGGTGATAGTCGAGGTGGTCGCGGCCGAGGTTGGTGAAGGCGGCCGCCTTCAGCCGCACGCCATCGAGCCGGTACTGGTCGAGCCCGTGCGAGGACGCCTCGAACGCGAGGTGCGTGATGCCCTCGCCGGCGAGCTCCGACAACGTGCGATGCAGCGCCACCGGGTCGGGCGTGGTCAGCCCGCCGTAGACGCTGCCGTTGGGCTTCACCAGGCCGATGGTGCCGAGCGAGGCGGCCTTGTGTCCGAGCGCGGCGAAGATCTGGCGCGTGAACTCGGCCACCGAGGTCTTGCCGCTGGTGCCGGTCACAGCGACCGTGGTTTCGGGCTGGGCGCGGAAAGAGGCGCGCGGCCATCAGTGCCAGCGCGCGGCGCGGCTCCGGCGAGAGGTCAGCACCGGCACGCCGTCGGGCACGCTCGGCGGCGGCGCCGCTCCGCATGAGGATCGCCGCCGCGCCCTTGCCGATCGCATCGGCCACGAAGCGGGCGCCGTCGGTCTTGGCGCCGGCGAGCGCCGCGAACAGCCAGCCCGGCCGCACCGCGCGGCTGTCCGCCGTGATGCCCGCAATCTCGACCTCGCCGCATCCTGGCGGGACGGCGACCTCCGGGCCGGCCAGCATGGAGAGTTTCATTGCGCCTCGACCGTTGAAGGGCTTCGTTTGGTGGCGCGGCACATGCTCGGTTGATATTGCGCACCCGATGGGGCGTCAAACATGACACGGCCGCGGAGCAAGCTCACAAGGCGGGGAATGGCCGGGTCCAACGCTTCCGCCGGCCAGGGCGGCGCTTCCGTACGGGTTGCCGATCGCAGCTTGGCCGAACGCGCCCGGGGGTTGGCGGTCGATCTCCTGCTCTCGCCGCGGACTTATCGGGCGCGGGCTCGTCGATCCGGAAGCTCGGCGCCAGCTTGCGCTGATTCGCCGGGCGGCAGGTGGCGCGAGCCCTGGCGTGCGGCCTCGGCGCGCCGCTTGAGGAAGCGCTTGACGATGCCATCCTCCAGCGAATGGAAGGTGACGACCGCCAGCCGCCCGCCCGGCTTCAGTACGCGCTCGGCCGCGGTGAGCCCTCGCGTCAGCTCGCCCAGCTCGTCGTTGACGTAGATGCGCAGCGCCTGGAACGTGCGCGTGGCGGCGTGCCGGCCGTCGATCTTGGCACGGCCCAGCACCGTCTCCGCCAGCTCGGCGAGCTCCGATGTACGCGTGAACGGTTTTTCGCTGCGGCGGCGCAACGATGGCGCGAGCCATCGCGCGCGAGCGCCGCTCCTCGCCCAGATGGAAGAGAATGTCGGCGAGCTTCGCATCGTCCTCGCCGTGTTGACGACGTCGGCAGCGGTCGGCCCGCTCGCCGCCCATGCGCATGTCGAGCGGGCCGTCGCTTTGGAAGGAAAAGCCGCGCTCGGCTTCGTCGAGCTGCATTGAGGAGACGCCGATGTCGAGCACCACGCCGTCGGCCGGCGCGAAGCCCTGCCTCCGAAGCGATCTGATCGAGATCGCCGAAGCGTGCCTTCGACCAGCGTCAGCCGCCCCTGGCTTTGTGCAGCGAGGCTCTGTCCCGCAGCAACGGCAGCGGGATCGCGATCGATCGCCAGCACGCGCACGCCCGTGCGCAGTGCGCAGCAGAGCGGCCGTGTAGCCGCCGGCGCCGAACGTGCCGTCAATGAAGGTTTCGTTGGCCTGCGGAGCGAGAGCGCCGAGCACCTCGGGAAGCAGCACGGGAACGTGGCGCAGCGTCCCTCTGCGGACACCCTCGGCCGTTGGGGTGCCGCTGCGCGCCGTCATTCCCGTGCTCCTCCCTCGCCGCCCTCCCCCGAGTGGCGGCGCCCCGCGCTGAACAGTTTGCGATGGTCGCGGACTTTTTCGCGCGCGCTTGCGCGGCGGGCGTCGAAGCGCGCGGGCTCCCACATCTGGAACTTCTGGCCGAGGCCGACGAAGGCGACGTGGGTCGATATGCCGGCGTGGGTGCGAAGCGCTTCAGGAAGCACGATGCGTCCGTCCTGATCGATGGTGAGCGTGACGCACGTCACCATAGAGCGCGACAGACAGCTCGTCCCGCTCGTCCGAATAATCCGGCAGGCCGTCGAGAAGCCGGTCGATGTTCTCCGCAAGGCTCTTGCCGCCTGCATCGAGCGCTGGAGCGTCGAGCGAGGGGTAGCAGTAGATGCCGCCGGCGTAGCCGTCGCGCTCGAGGATGGTGCGGAAAGGGGCGGGCACGGAGACGCGGCCCTTGGCGTCGACCTTGTTGATGAATGTCGAGACAAAGCGGTCCATCCCCGTTGCTCGAGCCTCGCCTGACGCCGTCCACCACACTCCCTTGGCTGCGAGCCAATTCGGCCCAGTCCACGTCTCGCGCTGCGATTGCCCCCGAGGGCGCGGGACGACGTGAACTGGGCTTACATGGGATTACATGGGTTAAAATGGGTGTCAATGGGAAGACTGCCGGATGCAGCCCGATATGCCCAGCATTTCTCAGTCGTTGCTCCAGCGCCACATGCTGCTGCGGGCGCGGGCGGATGCGCGCGCTTGCGGGCTGTTGCGTATGCCGCGAAGGCGTGCTCACTGACCTGCGGGTGGGAGGATTGCCCAGCCTCCAGGTCACGCAGGCTGCCAAGGCGGATACATCTGCAGTGCAGATCGGCCGGCCCTGCGAGGCGTGGTGGCCCAGCTCAGGCTCAGTTCAACTCGAGGTGTGAGGGAGGTTCGTTGTGTTGAGGACCATCTTGGCAGCGGCGCTCGCGCTTGCTGCCTTTGGCGCCGGCGCTCAGGCGCAGGACATTCGGATAGCCCACGTCTACGACAAGACGGGCCCGCTCGAGGCCTATGCCAAGCAATCCCACATCGGCTTCATGATGGGGCTCGAGTACGCCACCGGCGGCAAGATGGAGGTCCTCGGCCGCAAGATCGTGGTGATCGAAAAGGATACGCAGTCCAAGCCCGATGTCGGCCGCACCGTTCTGGCGGAAGCCTACGGCGACGACAACGCGGCGCTGGCAGTCGGCCCCGTCAACTCGGGCGTGGCGCTCGCCATGCTGCCGGTGGCGGCGGAGCACAAGAAGATCCTGCTTGTCGAGCCGGCGGTGGCGGACTCCATCACGGGGTCGAACTGGAACCGCTACATCTTCCGAACGGGGCGCAACTCCTCGCAGGACGCGGTGTCCAACGCGGTGGCGCTCGGCAAGCCCGGCGTGGTGATCGCGACGCTGGCGCAGGACTATGCCTTCGGCCGCGACGGCGTGTCCGCGTTCAAGGCGGCGCTGGCCCCCACCGGCGCCAAGCTGGCGTTCGAGGAATACGCCAAGACCGACACCACGGACTTCACCGCGAGCGCGCAGCGCATATTCGATGCGCTGAAGGACGAGAAGGGCCGCAAGTTCATCTTCGTGATCTGGGCCGGCGCCAACAATCCGCTGGGCAAGCTCAAGGCGCTGCAGCCGGAGCGCTTCGGCATCGAGATCGCCACCGGCGGCAACATCCTGGCGGCGCTCAAGGCCTACAAGGAGCTGCCCGGCATGGAGGGCGCCACCTACTACTACTACGAGATCCCGAAGAATCCGGTGAACGACTGGCTGGTGGCCGAGCACAAGAAGCGCCACAACAGCCCGCCCGACTTCTTCACCGCCGGCGGCATGGCGGCCGGCATCGCCGTGGTGGAAGGTCTCAAGAAAGCCGGCACCACCGACACCGAGAAGCTGATCGCCGCCATGGAGGGTCTTTGCTTCATGACACCCAAGGGCCGCATGTGCTTCCGGCCAGAGGATCATCAGGCGCTGCAGTCGATGTATCATTTCAAGATCAAGGTCGATCCCAATGTCGAGTGGGGCATCCCCGAGCTGGTGCGCGAGCTCAAGATCGAGGACATGCAGATCCCGATCCTGAACAAGAAGTGAGACGAGCGTCCCCCTCTCCCCGCTAGCGGGGAGAGGGTCGGGGTGAGGGGCAGCGGCACACTCCAGCGTTGGGAGTCTGCGGCTGCCCCTCACCCTAGCCCTCTCCCCATGAATGGGGAGAGGGGACATGCATCGCCGCGATTTCCCCGAAGTGAACATGGCCGCGGCTTCCCCCACACTCGAGACGCAGGGCCTCACCATCCGCTTCGGCGGCCACGTCGCCGTCGACAGGGTGAGTTGCGCCTTCGAGCGCGGCACGCTGACCGCCATCGTCGGCCCCAACGGGGCTGGCAAGACCACCTACTTCAACCTGATCTCCGGCCAGCTCAAGGCGACGGCCGGCACCGTTCTGCTCGATGGCCACGACATCTCGCGTGCCGGCGTCGCCGAGCGCACGCATCTCGGCATCGGCCGCGCATTCCAGCTCACCAACCTCTTTCCCAACCTCACCGTGCGGGAGAACGTGCGCCTGGTGGCCCAGGCCAAGGCGAGGCGCGGCTTCGACATGCTGTCGATGGCCGACACCCACACCGAGCTGACCGCGCGTGCCGATGAGGTCCTGGCGCGGGTGAAGCTGTTGGACGTTGCCGACCGCAAGGTGTCGGCACTGCCGCATGGCGACCAGCGCAAGCTCGAGGTGGCGATGCTGATCGCGCTGGGCTCGCCCGTGCTGATGTTCGACGAGCCGACCGCCGGCATGAGCGTGGACGAGGTGCCGGTGATCCTCGACCTCATCACCGAGCTCAAGGCCGACAGCTCGCGCACCATCCTGCTGGTGGAGCACAAGATGGACGTGATCCGCTCGCTGGCGGACCGCATCGTCGTGCTGCACAACGGCCGGCTGGTGGCGGACGGGCTCCCGCGCGAGGTGATGGCTTCGCCCATCGTGCAGGAGGCATATCTGGGGGTGGAGGCGGCCCGTGCCTGAAACCTTGCTCACCTTGGAGGGCGTGCACACCTACATCGCCCAATATCACATCCTGCAAGGGGTGGACTTCGCCGTGCCGGAAGGCGGCATCACCGTGCTGCTCGGCCGCAATGGTGCGGGCAAGACCACGTGCCTGCGCACCATCATGGGCCTGTGGCGCGTCGCACAGGGCCGCATCACGTTCGGTGGCGAGAACATCGCCGCGCTCGAAACGCCGACCATCGCACGCCGCGGCATCGCCTTCGTGCCGGAGAACATGGGGCTGTTCACGGACCTCACCGTTGAGGAGAATCTGATCCTGGCGGCGCGGTCGGGCCCCATCGATGCGGCGCGGCTCGAGTGGCTGTTCGGGCTGTTCCCGCCCATCAAGACGTTCTGGACGCTGCCGGCCGGCAACCTGTCGGGCGGGCAAAAGCAGATGCTGTCGATCGCGCGCGCCCTGATCGAGCCGCGCCGCCTGATCCTGATCGACGAGCCGACCAAAGGCTTAGCTCCGGCCATCATCAAATCCATGACCGCGGCCATCGCCGAGCTCAAGCGCACCAACACCACCATCCTGCTGGTGGAGCAAAACTTCGCCATGGCCAGTCAGGTCGGCGACACGGTGGCGGTGATGGACGACGGCCGCATCGTGCACACGGGAACCATGGCGGCGTTGGCGGCCGACGCTGGCCTGCAGGAACGGCTGATGGGGCTCAGCCTGGAGGCGCATCAATGAGCGAAGCTGTCATCGCGCCGACGATTCTGCGGCCGAGCTTCGGCGAGCGGCTGGAGAGCTGGCTGCCCGTGCTCCTGGTGCCGATCATCGCGCTCGGCGGCCTGGCGCTCATCGGCGTGCCCACAACCTGGCTCACGCTCACCGCAGCCGGCCTCGCCATGGGCATGATGATCTTCCTGATGGCGTCCGGGCTCACCATCGTGTTCGGGCTGATGGACGTGATCAATTTCGGCCATGGTGCCTTCATCGCGGTCGGCGCCTTCGTCGGCGTCACTGTGCTGGCGCGGCTTGCGGGCTGGACCGGCGCAGCATCGGTGGCGCTCAATCTCGCTGCGCTGGCAGCCGCGCTGCTGGTGGCGATGGCGGCAACCGGGGCACTCGGCTGGCTGTTCGAGCGGGTGATCGTGCGCCCCGTCTACGGCTTCCACCTGAAGCAGATCCTGGTGACCATGGGCGGGCTCATCGTCGCCCAGCAGCTCATCCACGTGATCTGGGGACCCGACGCCATCACCCTGTCGCGGCCACAAACATTGAAGGGCTCGGTGGTGATCGGCGGCGCGCTGGTCGAGACATATCGCATCCTGGCGGCCGCCCTGGGGCTGACGGTGTTTCTCGCCATGCGGCTCGCGCTCACCCGCACCAAGATCGGCCTGCTGGTGCGCGCCGGGGTGGAGAACGGCGAGATGGTGGAGGCGCTGGGCTACCGCATCCGCCGCCTGTTCGTCGCCGTATTCGTGGTGGGCTCGGCGCTGGCGGGCGCCGGCGGTGTGATGTGGGCGCTCTACCAGGAGACCATCACCGCGCACATGGGCTCGGAGATCATGATCCTGGTGTTCATCGTGGTCATCATCGGCGGGCTCGGCTCGATCGAGGGTTGCTTCATCGGCGCGCTGCTGGTCGGCCTCATGGCCAATTACACCGCGTTCCTCGCGCCGAAGGTGGCGCTCATTTCCAACATCGGCCTGATGGTGCTGGTCCTCATGTGGCGCCCGCAAGGGCTCTACGCCGTCGTCAAGGCGAAGTGAGCGGGCACCCATGTTGATCAGGCTCATTTCCGGCGATCGCCCTGGCGGCGTAGTGCTGAGCCTGGTGCTGATCGCCATCGCGCTGGGCCTGGCCTTTGCGCCGTTCCTGTTCCCGGGCACCCGCTCGCTCGATACGGCGGCGCGCATCTGCATCTTCATCGCGCTGGTGGCCAGCTACGATTTGCTGCTCGGCTACACCGGCATCGTCTCCTTCGCCCACACCATGTTCTTTGGGCTAGGCGCCTACGGCGTGGCAATTGCGCTCAAGACCGATGGGTCCGAGCTTCACCGCGGTGGTCATCGGAGCCGCACTCGGCACAATCGCGGCGGCCCTGCTGGCCCTGCTGATCGGCCTCTTCTCGCTCAGGGTGCGGGCCATCTTCTTCGCCATGGTGACGCTCGCCGTGGCTAGTGCCTTCGAGCTGCTGGTGTCGCAGCTCTCCTCGCTCACCGGCGGCGAGGACGGCCTCAACTACACCATCCCCCATTGGCTGACGCCCGGCTTTCGCGTGTTCGAGGAGCGCGTGCTGGGCGTCGCCATCAACGGCCGGCTCATCGGCTACTACCTCACCTTCTTCGCCTCCGCGGCGCTGTTCCTGCTCATGCTGCGCGTCGTCAACTCGCCGTTCGGCCGCGTGCTGCAGGCGGTGCGCGAAAATGCCTTCCGCGCCGAGGCGATCGGCTATCGCGTGGTCTACTATCGCACCGCCGCTACCGTGCTGTCCGCCGCCATGGCGGCGCTGGCAGGCGCGCTTCTGGCCTTGTGGCTGCGCTACACCGGCCCCGCCACCACGCTGTCGCTCGAGATCATGGTCGACATTCTCCTGATGATCGTGATCGGCGGCATGGGCACCATGTACGGCGCCGTGCTCGGCGCCACCGTCTTCATCATCGCCCAGAACTACCTGCAGAATCTGATGAAGCTGGCCTCCGAGGCGACCGCTGCGGTGCCTCTCCTGCCGAACCTGCTCCATCCCGACCGCTGGCTGCTGTGGCTCGGCCTGCTGTTCATCCTCAGCGTCTATTTCTTCCCCACTGGTATCGTCGGGCGCCTGCGTGGCCGCGCGTAGAACCGGGTTTCGGGGATCAGGTTCTAGGGACCAGGCGTTTAGCGAGGACTGAAACATGACCCCTGAAACCTGAAACCTTATCCTCTCCAACACCTTTAGCCTCGCCGGCCTTTGGCCTCGAGGTTGAGAAGAGAGAGTAGGAGGAGCAGGGCGCCCTGCGCCTTGTCGACCCAAGAGTTGCGTTGCACAGGCGCTCCGAGCGCCCTGCTCTGCCAACATCCGGGCCCCTACATGGCGATCCGTGGGGTCTCACGGCCGGCCCGCAGAGGCTTGCGGACTGCGGCCCCCGGCTCCTGATCCGAGACGGCGCTTCTAGAACCTGCCGCCCCGTGTCCGGGGTAAAACGAAATGTAGCACGGCTGGAGAGAGCGGGGATAAGGATGCACCCTCTCTCCCCGCGGGCGGCCACGCACTCCAACGTCATCCCGGCGCCGCTCGCGCGCTCAGCGTGCGAGCGGGACCAGGCCGGGACCCAGTCCACTTCACAACGCAGGTGCGCCTTCAGTCAGGCGCACAGGTCAAAACCCCACCTTGTCGCCGCCCTTGAGCTTGAGGATCTCGCGCGCCTCGTCGCTGCTGGCGATCTCCAGGCCGAGGCCCTCGAGGATCTGGCGCACCTTCCCCACCTGCTCCGCGTTGCTCTTGGCGAGTTGGCCGGGGCCCAGCCACAGCGAATCCTCCATGCCGACGCGCACGTTGCCGCCCATGGCGGCGGCCTGCGCCGCGATCGCCATCTGGTTGCGCCCCGCGCCCAGCACGCTCCAGTGATACTCGTTGCCGAACAGCCGGTCGGCCGTGCGCTTCATGTGCGCCACGTCCTCCGGATGCGGGCCGATGCCGCCTAAGATGCCGAACACGGACTGAATAAAGAACGGCGGCTTCACCACGCCGCGGTCGGCGAAGTGGCGCAAGGTGTAGAGGTGGCCGATGTCGTAGCACTCGATCTCGAAGCGCGAGCCGTTGTTGGCGCAGGTGGTGAGGATGTACTCGATGTCGGCGAACGTGTTCTTGAACAGCCCCGCGCGCGTGCCCTCGATGTAGGGCTTCTCCCAGTCGTACTTGAACTCTTTCTGCCGCTGCAGCATCGGGAAGAGGCCGAAGTTCATGGTGCCCATATTCAGCGAGGCGATCTCGGGCTTGAAGGTCGCGGCCGGAGCCACGCGCTGCTCCACGGTCATGCCCATGCCGCCGCCGGTGGTGATGTTGATGACGCAGTTGGAGCGCTGCTTGATCACCTTGAGGAACGGCGCGAAGGCCTCCGGCGACTGGTCGGGCCGGCCGTCCTTGGGGTTGCGCGCGTGCAGGTGCACGACGGCGGCGCCCGCTTCCGCCGCCCCGATCGCTGCGTCCGCGATCTCCTCGGACGTGATGGGCAGGTGCGGCGACATCGACGGGGTGTGGATCGAGCCGGTGACGGCACAAGTGATGATGACTTTGCGGGCTTTGGCCATGGGCGCGTTTCCTCCAGAGCGGATCGTTGGCAATCTGCCACAGCAGGACGAAGGAATCCCATACCGGCGCGCAGCCCAGCTATCCAGCGGCCCGCCAGCGTCTCTCACCTAGCAGCCATCACCCGCGTTCCGAGGTTCGTCTTCATCCCACGCACCGGCCGGTCTCAGGTCGACCGCCACGCGCCCTTTGGCACTTGAACCCCACCTCACCTCCAACCTTTCCCGAGGCCGCAGTGTGGCGAAGCCGGACTGGAGCAGCACGCCTCCGTGAACGAAGATGGCGCAGCCATCTGACATGCTTTTGAGGAAGCCGTACCCCCGTTCCCTGTCGAACCACTCGACCACGGCTCGTTCCCACTCACTCTGGGGTTCCGGTGCGACATAAAACGATCGCACCGGCACTGAGGCTGCCACGCTGGGCGAATCGGCATCCATGTCCAGAATTCGAAAAGCCTGCAAGCCGCGCGGACGCTTGAGCACCTGGCAGCGCACCCTGGCACCCAGGGGCGCGGTCTGATAGCCGCCGGCGCGCAGGCAGCTCACGTGCAAGAGCACATCCGGCAGGCCCTCATCCGGGGTGATGAATCCATAGCCTTTCGTGTGGTCGAAGAACTTTATTTTGCCGCCGAGCTCGAACAGCTCGAGCTCCAGGCCTTCGTCGATGCGGCTGACCAGACCCAAACGCACGCTGCCGCGACGGGCCGGCGTACCCACGCCGGCTACTTCATCAGCAACGCTCCCGACCTGCGCCTTCTTCGCTTCGTCGCGCTGCTTTTTCCAAGGTGTAAGCGTGTCCACGACGACGCCCGCAATCGTCCGCAAGTCTTCCAGCCGAACCACTTCCACCCGTGCGTTGGATGCAAACAGCTGCGACAGGCGATCGGCGGCTGGCTCGGAAACTCGGTTCACGACCGGAATACCGACATTTGGAATACAAGCGTTCGTCTGCGATATCGATACTTCATCATGTCTAGTCAATTCGGCATCTCCAATATTGCTATAAGAATATGCATGCGCGAGCTGCTGTCGCTTGACTGGCGGGGCAATAGCTGGCACTCGACTGTGGTTCGATAACAAGATAATTATTGTCCTATCGATCAGGTCTACAATATTATTCCCAACCCATTGCACCACCAATATTCCCTGCACACCACCATTGCGGTTTATATTGAAAATAGAATTCAAGTCCGCAATGCGGGGAGCCTCGATCGAACTCGACGGGTTCGCACTCAATGTATTTTTCATTATCGAAGGAGTGCTTGAAGGAGCGGTATCTGTGCGCATACCCGACTGCGTCGACAGCGGCCACACGGCCTCGCGACAGCTCCCGCCGCAGGCTCTCGCCGAACCTCTTGATGTCGGCCAACGAGGATCTCGATGCCGCCACTAGTTGGTGCCCGCTGCTCACCAGCATTTCGACAATATGATCCAGCGCCTCAATCGATTGTTCGCCGTAGAGCAAGTCCAATCCATCGATCATGAAAGTCTCTGCGGCGCATACTCTGCGAATGAAATCGAGTGGCTCGTCGCGCCGGACGGAGGCAACGAACATCGCCCGGAATCGCTCGGCGGATAGGTAGAGAATTCTGGCCTTGGGATTTCGCCGCTGCATCTCCCAGGCCACCGCATGCAGCAAATGCGTCTTCCCAACTCCGGCTGCGCCGTGAAAGTAGACAGGCTCACGCTCGACGGTCCGGGTGGCAGTTCCTTCGACAATCCCCATCGCCGCGGCATGCGCGGACCGATTGCCCGGCGCAACAACGAATGTCTCGAGTGTGCGCTGCGGGTCCAACGGCGAGCCTTCTACAAACCCCCGAAACCACGCTCGCCGGCCCTCTCGTTCGCAGACAAGCCCCTGCGGAAGTTCGTCCTTTTGATCGAGGCGAACATCGGATGACGCGTGAGGTCGCACGGCAATTTCTACTCGGCGCGCGCCAGGAAACTCGGTTTGGCAGCAATACAGCAATGCTTCGTAGTAACGTGTAGATATCCAACGGCTCACGAAGCGTGTCGAAACCGACGCGTAGACTATTCCGTGAGCAAAGTCTTCGAGCTCCACACTTTCAAACCAGGTCTGGAACACCTCGTAGCCCAACCGTTCGCACAAGGTGGCCTTGATGCGCAAAGCCCGCGTCGAAAAATGCGATCCATCGTTCTGTGCTAGAAAATCCTCGTAGCGAGCAAGGACCGATTCACATTCAATTTTCACTCTGTTGAGCAACCGTCGCCGATCCGACCGCACCAGCCGCAATGGCCCCGCACCACGTCAGTCGATCGGATTCCACGTCGGTCAGACATCGGGGCGCTGCGAGGCGCTTCCGTCTCGCCTTCGCGCGGCCAATCCTGTTTGCAGCCGGCAAAATCAGTCCGCTGGCAGCATCAATCTGTCCAGGCTCGCGACGAACTCCTCAACGCGGCGCTCGTGCCAAGCGGTGGGCTTCCCGCATGAGCTGGACGTCAAAGCGTTTGCGCAGGGACGTCATTGTGAATCCCCATTGCTGTCAACATCATGCAGTTCCGAACGATCGTCCGCAGTAATCCGATAACGCGGGTCTTGGCCTTGGTGACCTTTGGCGCGGGACACTTCCAGGTATTTGGCCAGCAGCTTCGTGTCCTTCTTGTCCACGCCAAGCGCAGGCAGGACGAGCAGCCCGCGCTCGAAGTGTCTGCCTTCGAGCGCGGTCCATGCCAGCGTGAGGATCCGACGATCTCGTCGTCGATGAGAATCCGCTCCAACAGACTCTCCATCGGGCTCGATTGGGCGCCGTGCGGTCGAGGACCTTCTGGTGGTCGCGTTCTCGTCGCTTGTTGCCGACCAAAAGTTCGCGTGGCGCGGGCCAGAACGTAAGCCCTCACGTGCAAGCACGACCTCGGCAGTTCCTCAAGCCCTGCTCGCACAGAGTGGACGAATCACCTCTGTAGTCGCATCCTCGAACGACACGCCGCCAAAGCTGACTTGGGGGGTCGATCGTTGGCCAATTTCTTCAACAAACCATTGAACAGTACCTTCAGTTCATCACCGTTCTGCGTTGTTCTTTTGGTCGTGCCATCAACGCCCCCCCACCGGAGTGCTACGCTACACCGAACAGGGCACGCTCGGGCGTCGGCTGCAGACAAGTACTCTGTTGCGCGTTCGCCAGCTAGTGCCGGGCACATCCCTCCTTACTTATTAGACGTCGAGACCGGAGGTTTTTACCGCGCACCGCACAAAATCTGCGGCACCCCATTTTCGCCGCCATTCGGGTTTTTGATTCCGCCGGCAAATTTCGCGTCCCGCCACCGCCTACATTGATAGGGCCGCACGCTGACGGCCGCCCACTCACACTAGGCGGACACCATGGCGAAAAGAGTTCCTGCGTCTGATGGACTGAACAACCCACTTGAGCGCTTCCCCCCACGCCTGCGGGAGCGCGTCGGCCGTTGTGCGGCCATCTCCCACAACGTCGGCCAGCTCGCGTACACTTTTCCGTTGCTGCTGTACGCACTTGCTACCGGATATGGACCGCACGAGGCGAGGCTCGCGGCCATCAAGCTCATCGAGCAGGGGCGGCCGTTGGCTGAGGTAGCCGCCGCACTCGGACTTCCGGTTTGCCTGCGCTGCCTGCCGCCCGAGGCGTGTCCCGATCGCCTGGACTGGGCGCACTACAGCGCCAACTTCAACCGCCTGATCGCCAACCACGTGCCCTCGTCCATGGCCGCGCTGCCGAATTGGCTGGCCGCGGTGTCCCACGCGGCGCGCCTGTGCGACGAGCACTTCGCCATCTGGACGGCCAGGCAGAGGCTGCTTGCGGAAAGCCGCACGTTCGACCCGCGCACCCTCCTCCCGCTCGCGCTGTTCGCCTGGCACTCGCAGCGCCGAGACTTGCACTGCGCAGGCTGGCCCTTCGCGCCGTGGAGCCCCCGCACCAGCTACAAGACGGCGGTCGTCGAGGCGAAGCACTGGCTCAACCGCGTCAAGCTCTACGTCTACCTCGGCGATCAACCGATCGCGGATACCTGGCTCGATGGCGCCAGCGTGTGCGGCTTCGAGTTCGTCCCCCTCGTCAGCGCCGACGACATCATCAACGAGCGCATCGCCATGAAGAACTGCGTCGACGGCTATGGCGAGAAGCTGGCCTTCCACCATTGCCGCCTGTTCGGCATCCGCTGCCTCGGCGAGCGGGTGGCGCTGCTGGAGATCGTGCCGAGTGGCGGCGACGTGCCGCAAATCGCGCAACTGAAAGGCCCGCAGAACTCCGACGTCGCCAGCGAGGTGAGGCATGCGGCCTGCGTCTGGCTGCGTCGCCAGTCGCACCGCCGCATCGCCCACCAGGAGGCGCCGTCGGAGACGGTGACGATGCGCAAGCTGCACAGCCTGCTGCTGCCCTATTGGACAGATATTGCCAGCCGCGGCCCGTTGCAGGTTGCCAAGCCGCCCGTCAGCCTGTCGCAACTCGACGGCTCGCTGGTGGCGCTGGCCGAGATCGGCGCCATTTCGGGCTGGCCGTTCTCACGCCGCTGCTAGAGGCAGGGCAGCGCAAAGTCGGCTCGCAAGTCGGCCGGTTGCGATCGGAGGGTCGCGATCGGAGATATGGTGCTGCCGGAGGGGATTGAACTCTCGACCTCTCCCTTACCAAGGGAGTGCTCTACCACTGAGCTACGGCAGCTAACCTTTGATTTTTCTTGTTTTTCCCGATCGACCGCCTCCCCCAACTGGGTAGCTTTTGGGTAGTACGGCTGCAAGAAGCGTATCAAGAGCGCCACAGGCGGCCTTCAGGTACTCCGGGTCGTACTCGGTGTAAACCCCCGTCACCCCGAGCCTGCGGTGGCCGAGCTGCTGGGCGACCTCCTCGGCGGGGACGCCGTGCAGCCGCATCCAGCGGGCTGCCGTGTGGCGCAGCGAGTAAGGCCGCACGGCGCCGGTCAATCCCGATCGGCGGACAGCCGCGCGCCAGGCGGTCTTGATGCTCTCGGCGCGCTCGCCGCCCTTGTGGGTGACGAGCCATCCCTCGAAGACCTCGCCAGCGAGGGTCTTGGGAAGTCTCACGACTGGGCGGTATTTCTTGTTCTGCTCGCGGCCCTCGGGGTTGAGCCGGATGATGCCGTGCGACCACTCCACCTGCTCTGAGCGCAGCTGGAGGATGGCCTCTGGCCGCGCCGCAGTGCCCAGCATCCAGCGGATGAAGGTGCGCACGTGCGGGACACTTGCGTCGTAGAGTTGCGATAGCTCCGCCACTTCCATGGGCCGGCCCTTGGGCGGATGGCCTTTGACGGACACCGACACCACAAAGGGCATCGCGGCCAGCTCGCCGCGCTTGAAGGCGCGCGAGATCGCGGCCTTGCCGATGTTGAGCGTGCGCTGGATCGTGCTGAGCTTGAGCCCGAGCTGCTGAAGATGCTTCACGAAGGCGTCCTGCCGTTCGACCGAAAGGTCGGCGATTGAGGCTTCCTGCCAGTAGTCGAGCCACTTCTTCAGCGCGTCGCGATTGCCACTGGCGCTTGGGAGATGCTTGGCGTGATTGTCGAAGTAGCGCCGAAGAATGTCGGCGAGCGATGCGTCCGCGGCACCCTCTTGCCTTACGGAGCGGCTCAGCAGCCACCACTCCTCGAGGAGGTGCTTGGCGTGCTCAAAGTCATCCGTGCCAAGGCTAACGCGCTGGAACTTGCCGGTGCAGCGGTCGAAGCGTGCGCGGTAGTAGGCGGGGCTGTCGCTGCGTTGCCAGAGGAACCACTCGCCGAGCTGGAACTTTCGTTGGGTGTACCTGGCCATGTTGGATCTCCGCTGGCTGCTGGCTCAGCTCGCATTGGGGGAGACTTGGCGTCGACGCCGAAGAGGATGAAATCGGCGATGTGATAGCCCATGTAGGCGACTGAGCCGCCCCCGACATCGACGAACGGGACCAGCCCGGCACGGCGCTTGCGCTTGATGGTTGAGTAGTCGCAGCCGAGGTACTTGGCGGCATGCTTCTCGGAGTAGCGCTTGTAGAGCTGAAAGCCATGCTCGGCCGCGACTTTCTCGCGGAGGCTCTCACGGTAGTGATCATCGTCGGTCATGGTGCCTCCATGGGGACTGTGTTAGCTGCTCCGGTCCTGTCGACACGAGAGCGAAGCTGGGTCGCAGGGCGTCGCGCCAGACAACTTCGCGTGGCGACGTCTAGCCGCGCAGCGATGAGAATGCGCCGCCTCGCTGTTGCCGGGGTCAGGCATGAGAGGCGCCCTCATGAAACTTGTAGGGCTGCCTGCCAAGAGCATCGCCAAAGGACAGCGATCCGGACGCGCTTTGCCGTTCGGCTTTGGCCATCGCTCGAGCGGCAAGGTCGGGGTGGCTGGCCACGATCGAGCGCATCACGTCGGTGATCAGGCCCGTATCAGAGGCGATGCGCTTGGCGATCTCCCTGACGAAGACCTGGTAGCGCTCGCGTCCGAGCGCCTCGGCAGCACGACGCTCGCTTTCGGGCACTGGTGGCGTGACCATCAAGAAGTAGCGCACGAAAACGGCCAAGGTCTCGCTGAGTACCAGGGTGTCGCGCTGTAGTCGCCGCACCCGCTTGCCCAGGGCTCTGAGAGCCTGGAGCATCTCCTCGCCTGGCTCCTTGGTGGGTGGCGGGCTGAGGAAGCAGGCGAGCGCCTCGTTGACGAGAGCGGATTTGGTGGTGCGGGGGCGTCTGAGTGCGACTTTGAATCGCCGCGCCACATCGTCCGTCAGGTACACGCCGACCTTGAGCGTCATGACACGTCTCGCCCCCGCCTGCGATCACGGCGACCCTGCACCAGGCCGGTTGCCGCGGCGCGTCGGTGCTGACCAGCTGGGCGGTGGGCTGGTGGTGCGCGGACGCAGGGAACCGGATCAGACCCGCAGATCGCCAACAGACTTGCGGGAGCACGTTTTGGGGACGCCATGACAAATCCCTCCACGCTTCCAAACTGTCAATTGCAGTTCATCATACGTTCTTTCTAGTGGTTTGTAAATTGGGTATTTGGAATTAAGAAGGGGCGGGGGAGGGAATGAAGCTCCGTGAATGGGAAGGAACCATCTCAGACAATATCAGTGTATTGCAGCGCCTCTTATACTGACTAGTGGCAAAACGCACGCCGCCCTTCGGCCTTTTCTCCTGCAAAGCATTGGGCCCAGAGAAGTATCTGCCTCGCGGAGCCGTCCTTGCCCTCGGCCCCTTCAGGGGGACGGCTTCGCGAGGCAGATACTCGGCACTGCCTCGTGGTGAGTCCGAGAGTGTCACCGCACTACGTGGATGATGCGTAGCCTAGTCTCGTTGAAATCGTGGTTTCTGCGGCAGGGGGCGCAACCCGCATGGGCGGAAACCGCGTCAGCGGGTTCCGTCGCGCGGCCCTTTTTCGGCCGCGCGATAGCACCCGGTCGCGGCCGCTTGCGGCCGCGAGCCGCCCAAGCCCATGCCTGTCCATGGCACCCGCATTGCCGATCAGCAACGCTCGGTCTTCGAAATGCAACATTCATGATCGAATAGAGTTTGACGCCTATCCAAGTCTCGGAAAGTTCCGGCTAATTCGTGACGCTGTCGACAAGTCAATTTGGATGACGTCATGGATCTCATTGAAATCCAAGGAATAAGACTCCAAATTGACGTCTGTCCTTTATCTTGATGTCCAGAAATAGGTGCCAATTGTTCCCGCAAATTCCCAAACCATTCTGTTGCTATTTGATTACAGAAGCAAAAGGCTCTGTACCGCACTGACGTAGCAGCCTATGCGACGGCGGCCATGAGATAGTGCGCCGGGGTCGCGTCCTCGCCGTCGCGATCGATCATGCGGCGCCAGCCGAGGTAGCTGTCGAGGTATTTGGTCGCCACACCGCGGAAGCGAACCATCCAGGTCTTCAGGCCGCTGGCGTAAGCGTTGACATTCTGGATGTGATAGCCCCGCCAGACGTGCTCGCCCTTTGAGGCGATGATCCATACATGCAGGATGCCCTGCCTGGCTGCGAACGCGCCGTAGGCCTTCAGCCAGCGCGAGTACTGCGAGCGGTTCGGCATCTCCGTCGCTGATGTCGAAGTGGTGGATTTGGCTGCGCGAGGACCCGGAGATTGTTGAGCCAAACATCGCCGCTCTGGCGGCAGACTTCGGCAACTTCCGCCACAACCTTAGCGTGGTCCATACCGTGGAGGCGCTTGCGGCCCGCATCTACTACGCCAGCAATGGAATGGCGCCTGGCGCCAACAACACGGCCTACCGTGCCAAGCTTGCCACGCGCCATCCCGAGATTGCCCCTTTGCGAGACATCGCCAAGGCCATCAAGCATGTTCGCCTTGACCGAGGTCACCCCAAGACCAAGCGCGGCGACAAGGAAGTACGGTCGCTCAGGTGGGATGAAGCAGTGTGCGACGGGCGCTGGGACAGCCCGCTTCAAGTGGTCATCCCACTCGGTTGCAGCGTTCGGGTTATCGAGACGGTCGCCTTGAATGCGTTAAACGTGCTCAAAGCCGAGATGGCCGAGTCCCGGGCTGGAGAAAAATTGACGGCACCCCAGAAGTATGGGCACGCCAAACTGCGGCGTGGTGCGCCCAGAAAGTTCGAACTTCTGACGCGGCTAGACTGGCGGCAGCAACACAGCGGTCAGGAGTGCGAACACCCCGATCGTCAAGAGTGGTACCGCTAAAGTACTGCTTGATGGTCCGACCATGTGCACACCCGCATGTAGCACACTAACAATGGTTGACTGGAGCAGTTTGATCAGTGCACGTCAATCGCTGACTGCCGCCGGGTATTGGGTGCGCCGCCCAGTGTTTGCAAAGAAGCCCGTAACAGCCCGGCCCCAAGCTGGTGCGGAAAGCCTGAAGCCGAGGCTGCCAGCGCGCGAAAGCAAAGCCTCGTGCACAACGCGAATTTTTGGTTCCCGCGTGGGTCCGGTCAACTGGCGTGCACGCATTCAGCCAGGCGGTGCGCTCTTATGCTTCCCCGAGGACGACATCATCTACGTGGCTGGCACATTTTCAACCCTGGCGGTTTCAATCGATTTCCTTGCGTTGCCGGTGACCTCGGCGAGCCCTACATCTTGGGCATGCCTCGTTGTGTGGCGGATCGCTGCGACGCGACCGTCTCAAACTGGCGATGATTGGCGTGCGTCCGAGCGGGAGTTGCGAGGTGTCGGGCCAGTGGCACGAGTGCTGCCCGCAGCTTGACGGCGCAGTTGATCGCAAAACAGCGGAGCCACCACGAGGCCGAGCTTGCGCACGTTGAACACGAGGCCACGCGTCGTGTGCAGCGGCGTGTTGGTCCAGGAGTAGGCCGTGGGGCGCGGCAGGCCCCTGCGCGCTGTCGATTTGATGTGGTCGCCGATGGTGATGGTGCTGGAGGCTGCTTGTTCGGCCTGATTGGTGGCGCCACCACACCATAGACATGCGGCCGAACAACCATGACCGCCGGGTGTCCAGATCGATGGCCCAAAAGCGCTGGACGGCCGGATCAAGCATCTTCCTTGCGCCGGCCAAACTGATCAGGTAGCCGACCGTCCCGGACGGTATCCGGGAATACCGGACGAGCCTCCTGCCGTTAGGTAGCGCTGCCAGCGGTTTCACGGCGTAGCGAGGCGACTGGCCAAGGTGCACCATGTCCCAACCGGCCGGGAGCATGGCGAGCGTCTGTCGAATGACCTCGACAAGGTCATCGTCGAGGTCAGCATCGTCCTCCAGAACCAATGTCGCTCCAGCACGCTCGGCGATGATCTGCTTGTAGGCCCTGAGGTGGCTGGCGTAGCAGCCGATCGCACCGGGCGGGATCGGTGGACCGCTTCTGCACAACATGCGCGAAGTAGCCGGCTAGGTCTGGGGGCACGGCCACCCGGTCGACAGCGGGTAACCGCGTTGCTGTTAGGCCGATCCGACCGAGTTCGGCGCATATGAGACGGCGCCGATGCTCATCCCCTGTCGCGATTGATGTAGAGGACCTGTTTGAGTGCGCTAGCGCCAGCCATTCCTGCCTCGCGGCCCGCATCACTCGACTATGAGGAGATTGCGACAAAACGAAGACGATAGGCCAATTCACCTGCCTCTGGCGCAACCATATCAGGGTTCGCCCGCGCCTAAAGGCACTGGCCGGGCGGATGCCTCTATGACATAGTACGGGCATGCTGCGCGTGGCCGCCACCGCGGAACCAGCGCTAGGGCTTATGGCTTAAAGTTGGCTGCGCCATTGTTATCAGCGGACTGACGACACTGGCGGCTCCGCCCACGTGTGAGGTTCGCGGCATCAACGGCGGCAACGTTTCCACAGTCACAGATCGCCCAATACCTGACCCGGCCATTTCTGTTTTCCGCTCGCGGACCAACTCCACATGCCCTCCATCTGATCCTTGCAGATCGCGCGCCGGCCGCCCTCGTGAGCGCTTCGGCGGCGGTTTCTTGAGAGCCTGCACAATCTCAGCCAGGGGCTTCGGCCGGCAGGGCGGCAAGCACAGCTGAAATGCGCTCAGGCGAGATGCGGTGGCGGCCGCGGGCTTCTTCACTTTGGCAACCAAGCCCGGCTGAGGCCGCTGTGAACAACTGGCCGGGTTGGATCACGTCCTGAACGGCCCGCGGCACGATCGGTGCGCGTTCTGTCGGCGCTGCGCCGCAGGTGATTGCATCAAACAAGCCGCTCGCCAGCAGTCGCAGGGCGTCTCTGGCGTCGCGCTGTGCGTGACGTGCTCTGAGATGCGCGTGCCGGTCGGGCACGGATGTTTCGCAAGCCACGCGTGGAGCATCTGTACCTGCAGCTCTGCGTTCACCCGGCGTCTCGCTCTCCATGGCCCTCGCGAGTGGCACCCGGGATGCCACCGGACGCCAGCCGACGGACGGTCAAACAAATTCTGCGAGGGCTCAGTATCCACGCCGGGTTAGCACGATCAGAAACGCGCACTTGTTGACGCGACGGCGCTATGGCGGCGAAGGCCGCGCACCACAAATCCGGTGGTGTTTCGCTGTCAAGTCACCCAGTGCGCTGTGCTATCCGGCTCGACGCAATGGGGGCCGATCAGTGGTCAGCGTTTCCGGTACGCCGTACGCATGCGTCATAGCAGCAATCTGCCTGTCGTTGCCGTCATTCCTGTTCTTGCTCCAAAAATTCGGTGACCGCGTGAACCTTTGCCACGACCTGATACGCTCAGGAGGGACGATGGCCCGACGGACACTTCCAGCGCGGTGGCCCATCCAAAAGAGCCACACGTCGTCCGCGTACGGGCATAGCCGCATGAATTCGGCCGCATTGGCTGTCTCGGGGCTGAGCGTATTCGGCAGATACGGTACAGGCCAGACCCCATTCGGGAAGACGGTTGGTCCAGCATCGTCTGCGGCAATTAAGTGCCAGCTTCGGTAGGGCGCAAGCCTGCCATCAGGAGCTAGCACGACCCGCCGGGCGCGCTGGACCACAGGATTTCATCGGGGCGCCGATACTCGTTGACGAACTGCGGCAGCCAGCCTTCGGGATAGCGCATATCGTCGTCGGCCGTGATGATGAACGCGTCTGGGTAAGCTTTCAGCGCCGGGATGATCTTGTTGTAGGATTTCACGTCCTCGCACTCAGATATCACCAACCCGAACTGCTGTAGGCTGGTCACGCTACGCGGCAGCAGTTTCCGATCAGCAACAGACACCCAAAGCACCAGCACGTCAGGCCGCACGTCCTGTAGCAGCAGTGAGCGCAGGGTGAGCCCGAGCGTTGCGAACCGGGGCGGGTAAGACGTAAGCGACACAACCAGCTTGCCCGGCAAGGAATGCCGCTCTGCTGGCCGAATGGGAGTGATCCGGGTGGCAAGAATTTGCGGGAGTTGCCGCACAATTCGAAGGGCATTCCGCGGGAGATGTCTAGCCATCGCAAACCCTCCGACTGAGCAGCCTGCACCGAGTGGTCGACCTCCATTGTTAGTTTAGAGACGAACGCGACGCTGTGGCCGGCGGAACGTTCTCAACAGCTGGCGAGGCCGGCCATGCCACGACCTCGGGAGCAGGCGGCTTATAGCCCAGCGACGAATGCGGCCGCACGCGATTGTAATGTTGCCGCCAGCTCTCGATCACAATCTGAGCCGGAAGCCGGTAGTGTCTCAGTTTGAAATCTGCAGCCGCTTCTTCTTGTAGATCTTCGGCCTTTCCGGCCTCCGAGGGCGCCGCTTCCATCAACGCCACGATATCCTCGACGCCTATCGAGCCTGTCAGTCAGCCCTGCGGCCATGGCCGGGGTAATCCTGAGCGTCTTGTGGATGCGCACCAGTTGTACCAAACGGCGTAGAGCGCGACCATGTGGACGTGGCTCTCGAACTTCTTCGAGAAGGCGTTGGTCAGCCGCGTGAAGCGGCGCATGTGCATCCGCATCGTGAGGTTCTGGCCGCTCGACGTACGAGGTTGAATGTGCTGCGGTCCGGCTCGCCAAAGATCTTGGGCTTGGTGCCGATGCACTCGGGCGGGCTGTAGCGCCTCTCGGCTTCCGGTGCCGTCCCGTAGATTTTGACGAGCTGGGCAAAGTCAACGTCGTCGCCGAACGCGCCTTCCACGGCATCGAGGTAGGCGCGATGGCCGTCACTGGTGAGCTGCACGCGGTTGGCGAGCCGGGTCTCGAGATCGTCGATGAACAGCTTAGCGCAGTCGCCGTCGCGGCCGCCGACGAACCACTGAACGATCAGCTTGGAGTCCGCATCAAGTGCAGTCCACGTCCAAACGCCAGCACCCTCTATCGGCCGTTTCATGTTCGGGACATTCTTCTCCTTGCGGCGGTGAACGACCAAACCTCATCGACCTGCACGCGTTTGGAAGGGACGTTGCGGACGATCTGGTCGTGGAAGGCGACGCAAACGTTCCCGGCATCGATCAGCACCTTGACGACCGTGCTGAAGCTCACGTCGGCGGCGCGAGAGATCGAACTCATCGACACGCCCTCGCAGAGCATCGGGAGGATTTGGACGCGCTTCGCTATGGGCAGCGCAAAGCGACTTGGGCGAACACTGGCGAAACGAGGCAAAGAACCCACCTGGGAGAGCGTCGAGTTTCCTGAACACTACCCCGTTTCAATCCCCCACCATGGAGGCAGGGACCTCGGCCCAAAAAGTCCGCAACAGCATTCTGGACGAGCTTGAGGAGGATGTTCTCGCGTGGGAGGAACGGCTCGATAACGAAGACGACCAGGGTGACGACGACGGAGACCAAGATGACGCCGAATGAGTATCTAAAACGGCCATACGCGCGATTTGTTACGCCCGATGCGGACGGTACGTTTATGGCCGAGATCATCGAATTTCCCGGCTG
>CAVRVK010000013.1:0-29765 GCA_963724565.1 uncultured Alphaproteobacteria bacterium | reverse complement strand
AGCGACTAAGGAAGCAGGGGCCACGGAAACCGGAGACCAAGGAAGCAGGAACCAAGGAGTGCAGGAACCAAGGAGACAGGAACCAAGGAGACAGGAACCAAGGAGACAGGAACCAAAGAGACAGTACCCAAGCAGACAGTACCCAAAGAGACAGTACCCAAAGAGACAGTACCCAAAGAAAGAGCAGCCAAGGAGACTGTAGACCAGTTTTTCGCCTTGCTCGCTAGCGCGAAGCTCCAGCGGGTGGGTGAGGGTGACCTGACCAAAAATGGTGCGCGGTTTGCTATACGAAAGCAAGTTTCCCGGCGATGTCACCGTGTAACGGGAACTGGCTTCCTGGTTGGTGCGAAGACGGTCATCACCGCCGCCCACAACCTTAGCAAGCTCGACAAACACGGAAAAAGGGGTGGGGGTCAGCGAGGTCTTTGTGAGCCTCGGAAGCACCCCCGGCAACAAATCGAAGACAGCGACAGCGACGCGTTTTGTGTACGACAAACGATACGCCGACAACTTGGAGCAGCGATGGAATAGCGAATTACAGAAAGACAGATTTCCTCCGAACGTCGGATGAAAGCGGTGGAATTCGAAGACCCGAGCTATTACGACTATGGGGCAGTCCTTTTGGATGAGGAGTTGGTACCCAAATCAGCATTTGTTTTTAAGGTTCGTGGCACGGAATTGGAGGACCCGTATTGGGATAGACGGTTGACGTGTGCGGGCTATCCGGGCGCTGCCGAGCTTGAGCTATGCTACACAGAGCGGCGCTGCCTTCCCGGACGACAAAGACCGATTTAAGGGCAGCAAATCCAACCTGGTTGTGCACAGGGCCAGTCACCTATGAGAGGTCAAAGCGGTGGGCCGCTATACTTGCAGGATGACGAGCGGCGAGTACGTTGCTGTCGGCATCCACGTGCGGCGAACAACGGAAAATAAGGGGAGTCTGAAAAGAAGACGAGCGGAGCTGTGCGCATAACGAAAGATATGCAGAAGGCCTTCGAGTTCTGGGAGCGACGAAAGCAAGAAGACAAGCTCGCAGTTCGGCAAGGGCAAACACGATGTAGACGTCGACGCCCAGAACGTTCATCGCCTGAGGCCTTGCATCCAGCTGCGGCAGCCTCAGTCGTCTGGGCGAGCCTGCGCCAACTCAATCGAGCCGATCGAAGGACGTGGCGACGATCTGGCATTGCTGCAGCAGCCCGGTATTGAGCTTGATGTCCAGGTCCTGGTTGGGATCGACCCCGATAGGCTGCAAGACACAGCCGTCCCCTTCGGCTCCTTCGGTCCGAACAGTGATTGAGGCTATCAGGATCGGATTCATCCGTTTCTCGAGTTTCTCGGAAACCTCCAGCTTCAGCTCACTGCGCCGGGATGCTTGGTCGGGCGTGCAATTGACCGAAATGTGCACACGGCGAGCATTGTCGGGCGTCTTGATGGTGGCCTCGAGCTGGTCACACAGCGAGCAGAAATGGCACGCGAATTGGTTCAATCCTTCGCCGCCCAGCCGGCGGCCGCGATGGCACAGAACCGCGAGGCGGCGAGGGCGGGGGGTTCAACGCCAGCTCCTTCTGTATCCACCGCAGGTAGGCATAGACCTCGGTGTCGTAGGCTGGCGTATCGGGCTGGCAGCTTGGCCCGCCTGCGGACGTGATCCCGACCAGGTAGGTCTGGCCGCCAAAGTCGGCATATAGCGGCCCCCCAGAGTCGCCCCGGCACGTGCTGCCGAGCTGCATGCCGACCTTGTCCGCGGTGCGGTAGCTCCAGCAGATGAGGTTTCTCGACCGCGCGCGCAGGCTGCAGGGGCCGGTTACTGTGGGAGCATGAAGCTTGAGCCCTGTCTCCTCCAGCACGGTAGCGGTGTCGGTAATGGCGCCGGTGGCGCCGATCGGATTGTGGGCGCCATAACCCACGGCGGCCGCTGGAGTATTGGGCGGCAGCCTGCGCAGGGAATTGAGGGGCATTGGCGCGATGCCCGGCACCGGTGCTTCCAAGAACACGATGGCCAGGTCCGACG
This sequence comes from uncultured Alphaproteobacteria bacterium, assembly GCA_963724565.1. Lineage (GTDB taxonomy): Bacteria > Pseudomonadota > Alphaproteobacteria > Rhizobiales > Hyphomicrobiaceae > AWTP1-13. Next base: position 27,754 of record CAVRVK010000013.1, on the reverse strand, counting down.
ATGGAAGATCGTCGGTCCAGCGGAACTGCGGGTGAACCACGATGTGGCTGATGTCGAACAGGCCCGCGTGCTGCAGGAATACCTTTTGATTTCGGGGGCGAGCGTCGAGAAGCCACGGCCGCGGCGGCTGTAGCCACCGGTGACGCATGCAGCGGCGGTCCGGTAGAATTGCCCACGGGGGTCCTTGGCCCCGGTCTCGCAGATGCAATGGGCGGCCGTCAGCACCGCGTTGGGCGCGATCAGGGTACCGGAGCAATACGTGCTAAGGCCGGCGCGGCCGCCATCGTCGTACATCAGTGCGGCGGTTGTAGGGTGATACGGCTTAACCCTGCGGCCTGGCCCCAACACATCCGATCGCAAGCACTTCGGGCTCCAATCGACGCTCAGTGGCAGCGTGCCAACACCTTGGTCTTCTGCTTCGCTCGTCGGATTGAGCTCGAGCGGACACTTTCGCGACGGGTCCAATATCCGATCCGCATCGGGATCGCGAAAGTCCTTGCCTAGATAGGCATTTATACCCCCAGTGAACGTCAGAGCATCCTTGACGGCACTCCGCCACTCCGTCACCCTATTTGGAGATCCAAACCTGGGTGGTGCAGGTTGCTTATCTATAAGTGCTTGTTTAAGCAGCTTAAAATATCGCCATTTTGTCTCAAAAAAATAGTCAATCCGCTTAACCACGCACTCGGAATAATCTTTTTGGTCCGAAGAATTTATCTTTCTATCCTTATTCCGATACGGCGTCTCTCCAATTTTGGGCCACGGGTTCCATTCCGTGTCCCGGTTTTTTCGTACAAACGTAACGTACTCTTTGATCATTGTTTCATAGATATTATCAATAACATTTGGAATGGGCCCCACCTTGTGATCCTTGTCATCGAAGACGAAGAGCTTCACGAACGGAGCTTTCGGATTGCCGTTCCACCTTTTCCAATCGGCCCAGACCCGCTTCTGGTCGCGGTCGACGTCAGCCTTCAGCTTCTTCATGCTGTCCGCAAGGCGTGCCCTGAGCAGACGGCGCTGCACATAGTTCAGCGGCGGCTCTGTGGTCTGTGCTCTAGCCGAACTCACGAACGGCGCGTCCGAGATCGACGCGGCCACGGCAACGAGCAGCGCAAGACCCGCTACCGCGGCCCCGGTCCTCAGAACCAGGGAGCCGAAGCCGTTGCGCACTGCGACCCGCTTGAAATCGAGCATTCGGTCTCAACCGTTCGCAAAGTTTACACCTGCTCCGGGCAGGCTCTACTTTTCATTTGTGTAGCACTTCAGCTTGAAGACCGCCGCATCCTCGGTAGTGTCAGCCGCCTGCGTTGAATAGTAGCCCTCGCCCTCCCTGATCTTGCCGAGCTGGGTCTGTAGACTGGCGACCTCATCAGCATTGCTCTTAATTTGCGCCACCATCTCGGCGGTCACCGCGCTGCCGTTGGCCTTCGCAAGGAAATTGCCGGGGGCGGCCAAGGCCGACGTCATAACGGCGTCGAGCACCGTCAACGGCAGCTTGGCAACGGCCAACCCTTCGCTCGGCTTCTTCATGTTGACGGCAAGGAGAATACCGTCCTGGAAGGACAGTTTGGTGACTTTCTCTACCATGAATGCCCGCGATACGTCGATGTGAGCGGTTATTTTCTGACTTACGACATCCTTAAACACACTGGACGTGACTTGGTACTGGTGTCCGCGCTTCCTCGCCAAGAAGAGCTGAACTGGAACGCGCGTACGATAGCAGACACTGTTTAACGGGCAGCTCTTCGGGCTCGCCGCTCCGACCAGGTGCTTGATATCGGCCACGCCGAACTCGTAATTGGCAGCAATGGGCCCGAGCCTCGCCCGCATGGCGGCGTTGACCAGTTGCCATTGTCGCTCGTCCAGCGGATCGATCTCGATCGTCATCGAGCGCAATTCGTAGAATAAGGTATTAGCCTCCGCTTGGGTCCGGGCGAACGCCCCGGGGCCGGCAAGGCGGCCCGCCAGCTTGGCGATGGCGATGGCGATGTCGCCAGTCTTGTCGTCCGCCGCCCCGTGCACAGTCTGCAGCAGGCCTTCCTCGGAAACGCCTATGCACACGCGATCGTTGGAGGTGACGCTCGGGGTGTATTGCAGCGCATAGGCGTAGCGGGTGTCGGCAATTTCTACTGTTCTGGTGTTTGCTGAATCGATAACGATCACCTCGGGACTGGCGATCGGATCTTCCTTGCCGGGCACCTGTTTGGCCCTGCCGTAGGACTTGATGGTCAGCCTCAGGACGCTCTTTGGCAGATAGTAGAGCGTGCCGACCTGTTGGGGTTTATTGGGGTCATTCTGCAACACCGGCTGTGACAGCAACATCGGGTCCATGCTGCAGGCAGCGAGCGCCCACAACGGGGTACCGAGCGCAAGCAAGCGCACGAATGCCGCGCAACTGAACTTCCAGGCCCTACGCAAAACAACGTCCTCCCGACAGAGGTGGCATCACCTATCAGAACACTCAGATGCCGTCATTGGCCCCTTGCTTTCCGGCCCCGACACTCGGTGTGGTGCACGTCAGCTTGAAGGCGTCCGCCATCAGCGTTCCGGTCTCCGGTGTGTTGGAATAGTCGCCCTCCCTGATTGCCTTGAGCTGTTCCTGCAGCTTGACGATATTGGTTTCGGTGTCCGCAGCATCCTGCGCCAGTTTGGTCGTCACCGCGCTGCCGTTGGCCTTGGCAAGGAAGTTGCCGGGCGCGGCCAAGGCCGACGTCATGGCGGCGTCGAGCACCGTCAACGGCAGCTTGGCAACGGCCAACGCTTCACTCGGTTTGCGCATGTTGACGGCGGTCAGAATGCCGTTGGTGAACTTCAGCTTGGTGACTTTCTCCACCATGAATGCCCGCGATACGTCGATGTTCGCAGTTACCTTCTGGCTCACGACTTTGGCAAACACGCTGGACGTGACTTGGTAGTCGCGCCCGCGCTTGCGTGCCAGGAAGAGCTGAACAGGAACGCGCGTACGATAGCAGACGCTGTTCAACGGGCAGCTCTTCGGGCTCGCCGCTCCGACCAGGTTCTTGATATCGCCGACGCCAAACTCGTAATTGGCAGCAATGGGCCCGAGGTTTGCCCGCATGGCCATGTTGACCACCTGCCATTGACGCTCGTCCAGCGGATCGATGTCGATCTTCATCGTGCGCAACTCGGTAAACAATTTGTCACTCTCTGTTTTGGCCACCGTGCCGGCGAACGCCCCGGGTCCGGCAAGGCGGCCCGCCAGCTTGGCGATGGCGATGGCGATGTCGCCCGTCTTGTCGTCCGCTGCGCCCTCGACACTCTGCAGCAGGCCTGCCTGGGAAACGCCGATGCACACGCGATCGTTGGAGGTGATGCTCGGGTCGTACTGCAGCACGTAAGGGTAGCGGCTGTCGGCGATCTCCCGTGGCTCTACACCTTCTATGACGACCACCTCGGGAATGGGGCGAGGATCTTCCTTTCCGTCCACCTCCACCTGCTTGATCCTGCCGTAGGACTTGATGGTCAGCGTTAGGATGGTCTTCGGCAGATAGTAGACCGCACCCAAATGTTGGGGTTGATGGGGGCGGTCCACCACCGGCTGCGACAGCAACATCGGGTTCATGCCGCACGCAGCGAGCGCCCACAACGCGGCGCCTACCACAGCCAAACGTGCGACCGCTGAGCGATCCAAGTTCCGGGTTCTACGCAAAACACACCCTCCGGACAGCAGATGCCACCCTTCCTCAGATCACTGCCCGTTCGGGCAGCGGCGGCTTGTACGGCGTTGCTAGGAGAGCGCGCGCAGATAAAATCTGAGCCCGTGCGCGGTGCGTTGGCTGAATACCGCAAGGGATGAAAGTCGCGAACCCTAACGACGCCGCTGCCGTTGGACCTGCCTCTTTGAGGTGCAAATCAACCGATCAAATAAGCCCCAGCCCCCCAACAGCACAGGAACTATCGCGCATCGGCACCCACGCTCGACAGTGGATTCTTTGGATAACTCAACTAAGCTAATTGCGAGTGGCAAAAATATGCCACTTTGCGAACCGTGCTGGTGGGCTGCACCATCTGCTTTTCGGGGTGGATTGACCGTTGGTCGGCTGGGTCGTCGACCACTTGTGGAGCAACCTACAGACTAGGCGCGTTGAACGTGTCGCACTGCTGCGTCTGGCCGGTGTCGTAGCCGCGCTTGAACCAGCGCACGCGCTGCGCCGAGGAGCCGTGGGTGAAACTCTCCGGCACGGCGTAGCCCTGCGCCTGCTTCTGCAGGCGATCGTCGCCGATGGCGGCCGCGGCGTTGAGCCCGCTCTCGATGTCGCCGGGCTGCAGGCGGTCTTTCATCTGGTGGGCGAGCGAAGCCCACACGCCGGCGAAGCAGTCGGCCTGCAGCTCCATTTTCACCTGCAGCAGATTGGCCTGCCCCTCGCTCGAGGCGCGCTGCTTCAGCGCTTGCACCCGGTCGGCAATGCCGAGCAGGTTCTGCACATGATGGCCGATCTCGTGCGCGACCACATAGGCCTGCGCAAAGTCGCCCGGCGCGTGGAAGCGTCGCCGCAGGTCGTCGTAGAACGACAGGTCGATGTAAACCTTGCGGTCGAGCGGGCAGTAGAAGGGCCCCATCGCCGATTGGCCGGTGCCGCAGGCTGTGCGCGTCGCGCCGCTGAAGATCACCAAGGTCGGCTTCTCGTAGCGCCGGCCGGCGCCCGTGAAGATCTTGTCCCAGACATCCTCGGTATCGGCGAGCACCCAGCGCACGAAGCGGGACTTCTCGTCGCTGCTGTCGCCGACGCTGGGCTGGCCCGGCATGCCTGGCACGTTCTGCGGAGCGCCCTGGCGCTGGGGCCGCGGCATGTCGGGAATTTGCAGCCCGCCGTCGCTCAGGAGGGTGAGCGGATTGATCCCGAGCAGCAGGCAGACGATGCCGATGAGGATCAGCGAGCCGAGGCTCAGGCCGCCGCCGCCGATCCGGATCGGCATGCCGCCGCCCGGAAACATGCCACCGCCGCCGTCGCCGCGCCGATCCTCCACGTTTTCGCTTTGCCGGTCGCCTTCGCCATACCGCATGGCACCATCCTCGCTCGAGGCCGCACCTCCCCAAAACGCACAGCCAGACCAGGTCTTTCCTGAAGTAAACGCACAAAGCCCGTGGCCGTACAAGGGAGGGGACTGCGGGGTTCCGCATCCGGGTTTCCGGCCCGCAGGCTTTAACCTGTTGGCGACGCCGCCGCTGCATATACCCGTGCATGTAGGTCCGATAGGCCAGCCGGTTCTTGGCCTGCCATCGGGCATTTTCTCGTTGCCGCGTTAGGTGACGCTTCGCGTCCTCCGTTGGCCGCCGGGCCCGGCGGAGGCTCGCCTTCACCGCGCTGACTTTCTGAGCGGCGCTGCCGGGCGGGTGGCATTTGTGCCCTGGCGACCACGCAAGGTGCTGTCGTACAAATTCACGCCCGCAAGAGCGGAGGCTACGTTGCCGATTTCTTGATTGCGCAGGTCATGCGCGAAGTTTGCACTGGGGGACACCATGAAAGTTCGCTTGCTTTGTTTGATGCTCGCGTGCTCGCTCCCGGCGCGGGATGCCGGCGCTCAACAGGTCAAGCTCAAGGCCAACTTGCAGTTCCCGATTTCCAATCCCGTCTTCGGCGGGAGCCTGGCGCGCTTCAAGGAGGAGGTCGAACGGCAGTCCAAGGACGCCGTCACCATCGAGATCTTCGACAAGGCACAGCTGTTCACCGACTATCAGGTCGTTGACGCAGTGTCGTCCGGCGCCGTCGACATCGGCATGACGGCCGCCCAGCAGTTCTCGTACAAGGCCCCCCTCGTCGGTATCCTCGATCAACCGTTCCTGTTCAATTTCCAGGCCCTGATGAGCGCGGCGGCAAGCCCCGGCAGCGAAATCAGAAAGCTGATCGACGAAGCTATCCTCGCCGAGGTGGGCGTGCGCGTTCTCTGGTGGCATTCGCTCGGCAACAACGTGTTCTTTTCCAAGGGCCGCGACGTCACAGACCCGGCGCGGCTCAAGGACCACAGGGTGGCTTCGCCCGGCAAGCTCCCGGCGGAGTTCGTCGCGTGGTGTGGCGGCAAGCCGTCCGTCCTCACCGTCGAGAAGTTCCATGACGCCTTCAAGGACGGCGCGCTCGATATGGCCATGGTCGGCTTCGGCGGTCTGCAAACCTTCGGTATCTGGAAGTTCACAGATACCGTCACCTTCACCGACCACTCTCCGATCGTCTTCTTCCTCGTCATCAACGAGAAGACCTGGCAATCGCTGTCCCCCGGCCATCGGGCCGCTATTGCGCGGGCAGCAAGCAAGGTGGAGATCGAGATCCGCAGCCACCAGTCGGCATCCGAGGCCAGGGCCCGCGCCTTTGCAACCAGCAAGAACGTGAAGCTGCAGGAGTTGACGCCCGACCAGGTGGCCGAGTGGCGCGCCTGCAGCGCCGGAATGCTCGCCGACTACATGGACAGGAACGGCGAACGCGCGCTCCAACTCATGGAAGCATACGGCAAGCTGCGGACCGATCCGTGTTGCTCGGCTGGGCCGAGCTCCGCCGCCACCTTCACGCGGCGCTAATGAACGACGATGCCCAATTGAGTAAACGGCCTTAACGGGCCTCGCCCTCCTCCGGCCCGGCCTTGCCGGGGCGCAGCCGGGCGATCTGCAGGAGCTTGTTGGTGGTCTCCGGCCGGCTGCGCTCGACCTTCAGCAAGTTCTGCACCTGCTTGGCGGCTGCCACGACGCCCTCGTTGGCGTAGGCCTCGTGATTGCGCTCGATGTCCTTCAGGTCGTAGCGGTAGTTGACCATCAGGCCGTGCGCCTCGCTCATGCCCTTGCGCGAGGTGTCGCCCAGCCAGTTGATGCGCTCGAGCCGCGCGCCGTTGCCCAGATGAAAGCGGGCGACGGAGTCGGGCGGCCGCCCGTCGCGGGCCTTGGCAACCAGGAAGTAGTGCGCGGCCAGGCGCAGCAGTCTGGGCTTGATGGCGTTCGCCAGTTGCAGGCTGCTGACCCAGCCGGGGTCGCCGAGCACCGCCAGCCGGCTGCGCTCGGCTGGCGTGAGAAGGTCGGCATCCGCATCGTCGAGCACCTCCTTCAGCCAGTCGGCGAAATCGGGCACCGGCGACAAGGTCACGAAGGTGTTGAGCGTGGGGCGCTCTTTGAGCAGCTCCTCCACCACCTGCTTGATCAGGAAGTTTCCGAACGAGATGCCGCGCAGGCCGTCCTGGCAGTTGGAGATCGAGTAGAACACCGCCGTGGTCGGCGCTTCGACGGCATCGCCTGTCTTGGGTGCCTCCTGCAGCACCGAGCCGATCGAGGCCGGCATGTCGTCCGTCAGCGCCACCTCGACGAAGATCATAGGCTCGTCGATGAGCGAGGGATGGAAGAAGGCGAAGCAGCGCCGATCGGTTGGATCGAGGCGGCGCCGCAGGTCGTCCCAGCCCTGAATCTCGTGCACCGCCTCGTAGGCGATGATCTTCTCGAGAATCGCCGCCGGGGTCTGCCAGTCGATGCGGCGCAGCACCAGGAAGCCGCGGTTGAACCAGGAGGCGAGCAGGCGGCGCAGGTCCGCATCGACTTGGGCGAGTGCCGGGTCGTTGGCGGCCAACAGATCGCGTCGCAAGGCGACGATCTGGGCGGTGGCGCCGGGCGCCAGATTGAGGCGGCGGAAGAACTCGAGGCGCGGACTTTCCACGGCGCGCTGCAGATCGCGCATCGACTCGGTGCCCGGCTCCTCCGCGAAAGCCTTGGCGGCCCGCGTCACCTCGCGCGGCATCGGGTTGCATGGTGCGGGCGAGAAAGCCCAGGAAGGCGATCCGATCGTTGGCCGAACGGCTGCGGTAGTGCCGCAGCACCTCGCCGGCGATGGCGACGCCTGACGCCTCACCGCGGCTCGACACCAGCGCAGCAGCCAGCGTTCTCGATGTCGTCCTCGCGGCCCGGTCCGCGTAGGGAACGCGGCAGCAAGTGGCGGCCCTGCTCGGCAATCGAGTTGAGCAGCTCCTGCAGAAACGACACATTCATGCGATTGGCCATCACCCCTCGCCCCACCCCAACTACCAGATGGCGATTGCCGGCACCGCAGCCAAGCCGTCGCATGCGCGCGGCACCGCCGTAGGCCGGTTATCACTCTCTATGATGACACGGGTTTGCTTCGGAAGCATTGTAGGTGCCCATTCGAGTTGCAGGAGCAGTCCACATGAGCAGCAGTGACACCTACGAGATCCTGGCCCTCAAGTACGCCAGGTTTGCCCAGCGCAAGCGCTTCGAGAGCTTCATCGCTGCCGATGACCACGATTCCCCGCATCCGATCGACTACTTCGTCTGGGTCGTCCGCAACGCTCAGCGCACCATCGTGGTCGATACGGGCTTCGATGCGGCCGAAGGCGCCAAGCGCGGTCGCAAGGTAGACAGGACCCCGGCGGCTGCCCTGGAGCAGGTCGGCGTTGCCGCTGGAGCCGTCGATCAAGTCATCGTTACCCATCTGCACTACGACCATGCCGGCACGCTCGGCGCCTTCCCCAACGCGCACTTCCATCTGCAGGCCGCCGAGATGGCCTACGCAACCGGCCCTTGCATGTGCCACACTTTCCTGCGCTATCCGTTCACGGCCGACCACGTGTGCGAGATGGTGAAGAATGTCTATTCGGGCCGCGTGATCTTCCAGGACGGCGACGGCGAGGTCGCGCCCGGCATCACGGTGCACAAGATCGGCGGCCACAGCCGCGGCTTGCAGTGCGTGCGGGTTGCCACTGCCACCGGGCCGGTGGTGCTGGCCTCGGACGCCTCGCACTTTTACGAGAACTTCGAGAAGGGCAAGGTGTTCCCGATCACCTGCGATATCGCCGATGTGCTGGACGGCTACCGGCGTCTCGTGGCCCTGGCCGGCTCGCCCAAGCGGGTGGTGCCTGGGCACGATCCGCTGGTGCTGGAGCGCTACCCTGCGCTCAACAGCGCAACGCAGGGCATCGTGCACCGGCTGGATGTGGCGCGCGCCGACCAGTAGCGTATAGGCCAACCTAAACTTTACCGTGCCTCTTAAGTTAATCGCCGGCGAGAGCCCAGGTTAACCGAGATCACAACTCTCAGGAGGAAGATAAGCCCCAGCACTGGGAGTAACTGCGTTGGCCGTCACGGCTGAAAATACTGGCACCGTCGTCCACCTGCATTCAGTGGGCAACACCGCGCTTGCCCCGCAGGTCGGCAGCGAGGCGCGCATGGCCGCGCGCCGCCGCATGCTCAAGTCGGGCAAGATCGCCTATGCCGACCGCCACGTCACCATCGACTGCCTGGTGCGGGACATGTCTGCCACCGGCGCGCGGGTGAGAGTGGAAGGCTCGGTCAACGCACCCGACACCTTCGAGCTGCTGATCCCGCTCGATGGCCTGGAGGCGAACTGCCAGGTCGTCTGGCGCGCGGGCGCCGACATCGGCATCAAGTTCCTGGCAGCGCCCCGCATGGTCGCCGCCAAGCGCACGCAAGCGATCAACGCGCTGACGCCCACCAAGGCGGCGACCTTGCGCCGCAAGCCGCGTCCTGGCGAAGTGAGCTGAGGCTCCTCGCCTCAGACGGGCCGGCGCTCAAGCCGGCAAGCCCCGCGTCGCCTCGCCATAGCCCGCCAGCGCACGCTTCCTCGGCACGGTCCGGAGCTTGCCGCCGGCCTGGCACGGTTCCACCGCCGCCACGTGATCGGCAGCCGTGAGCAGCTTGCCGAGATCGACGCCGGTCCTGACCCCCATGTGCTCGAACGCGAACACCAGATCCTCGCTCGCCGTATTGCCCGCGGCGCCGGGCGCGAACGGACACCCACCCAGCCCGCCTGCCGCCCCGTCGATGACGCGCACGCCCTGGCGGTAGGCCTCGATCGCGTTGGCCACACCGAGCCCGTAGGTGTCGTGGCCGTGGTAGGCGAAGGTGACACGGTCGCTGGCGTAGCGTGGCATGATGCGGCCAAGCAGCCGGCCGACATGGTCGGGCGCTGCCCGGCCCGTCGTATCGCAGATGCCGATCTCGACGTCCGGCGCGGTCTCGATCACCCGCTCCACGGCGCGGATGACGTTGTCCTCGGGCACCCGGCCCTCCCATGGGCAGTCGAAGCAGGTCGACAGGCCGAGACGCAGCTTGGGCTTGCTCGCGCCGAGGCCGCCCCATGCCGCCGCAAAGTCGCGGAAGCTCTCGTCCACGCTGCGGTTGACGTTGGAGCGGTTGTGGCTCTCCGACACCGAGATCACCCAGCTGATCTCCTTGACGCCCGCATTGAGCGCGAGCTGCAGGCCCTTGGCGTTGGGCACCAGCGCCATCACCCGCATGGCCCTCGGCAGCCGCGCACGCTGGATGATCTCCGGCGTGTCGGCCATCTGCGCCAGCGCCTTGGGGCTGACGAACGAGCCGATCTCGAGGCGGGAGAAGCCGCAGGCCGCCAGCTCCTCGATCAGCGCGATCTTGGTCTCCGTCGGGATGAAGGGCTTGACGGCCTGGAAGCCGTCGCGAGGCGCCACTTCCACGATCTCGATGCTGTTCATCACACTGTCCCTACTGCTGCAATGCAGTGCGCACCACATCCCGGCCCAAATAGCGCAAACTGTGCCTCGCTGCCGCCGCAAAGTATCACCATTTCGTTATCCGCAAAGGTGACCGGCAAATATCGCTCCGCACGACCAAGGCTCGGCTCGCCGCCATGGACTTTGGGACCCTTCAGCGCATAACGATGGCTCTTCACCGCTGCCTCCGTGCTGCTCTCCTCACCGCTCTGTGCGCGACTGCGGCGGCGTGATCGCCAACCGCGTGGGCCTGATCGACGGTGCCTACGCGCAATCGGAAGAGGAGAAGAAGAAAAAGGAGCGCGAGAGAAAGGAGCGCGAGAGGCCGCCGGAGAAGCGCCCACCGCCACCACCGCCACCTAAGGCAATCGCTCCTCCTCCGCCGCCACCCAAGGCGATTGCTCCGCCGCCGCCGCCGCCCAAGGCATTCGTTCCACCGCCGCCGCCGCCTCCCAAGGCCATGAATCAGCCTCCGCCGGCGGTCGAGAAGCGGCTGCCTCCCCCAGAAAAGAAGGACAGCTTCAGGCGCGTTCCCGGCGATCCGGATTCGCCACCGTTCAAGAAGCCTTCCGGCGATCCCGACTCACCGCGGTTCAAGAAGCCTGCCGGCCCCCCGGGCTCACCTCCGCCCGGCCCCGGCCCGTTGCTGCCCTACGGCGGACCCAAGCCTCCCCCACCCGCAGCCAATCGCTGCCTCCACCGGCCCCCACCGGCCCCAGCCTCGTCGCGCCAGGCGGGCCGCAGGGTCCAGCCATCAAGCGCTTCGATCAGATCCAGAAGAACCGGCTGGAGCGTGTGGAGGATGGCGGCAAGCGCAAGGTCATCCAGGAACCCGGCAACCGCTTCATCGTCAAAGAGGGCAACCGCGCCGTCATCCGCCACGACGAGTCGGAGCGCTTCGCGCGCAAGCCCGGCGCCAGATCGGAGAAGCGCGGCGACGGCACGACGGAGACTTTCTACGTGCGCCCTGACGGCGTGCGCATCATCACCGTGGTGGACGCCAACGGCCGCCTCCTCCGCCGCTATCGCCGCGATCGCGACGGCCGCGAGCACAACCTCATCGACAACCGTCGCTTCCGTCGCGATCTTGGCGTGAGACTCGGGATCGGCCTGCTCGGCGGCATCGTCTACCTCAACATGCCGCCGCCGCGCGTCACTATTCCCTACGACAGGTACATCGTCGACTACGACGGCGCCTCCGATGACGACCTCGACGAGGCGCTCGACGCTCCACCCATCGAAAGGTTGGAGCGTGGCTACTCGCTTGATGAAATTCGCGACAACTACGAGCTGCGCGCGCGCGTGCGCCGCATCGATCTCGACACCATCACCTTCGAGTTCGGATCCTGGGAGGTCGGACCGGACCAGGAGTTCAAGCTCGAGCGCGTCGCGCGCGCCATGCTGCGGGTGCTCGAGCGCAATCCCGAGGCGGTGTTCCTCGTCGAGGGGCACACCGACGCGGTCGGGCCGTCGGAGGACAATCTCAGTCTCTCCGACCGGCGCGCCCAGGCCGTCGCCGAAGTGCTGTCGGAGAACTTCGGCGTGCCGGCAGAGAACCTCGTCACCCAGGGCTACGGCGAGCAGTTCCTCAAGGTCGACACGCAGGGGCCGGAGCGGCGCAACCGCCGGGTGACCATCCTCAACATCGCCGGGCTGATGGCGGAGCGCTGACGTGGCTCTGGGTCAGACCCTGCGGGTGTGTGACCTCATCACCAACCATCGAACTAAGGTGCTCGCATCTTGCCCGCCCTCGCTTGGATCGTGACGTTCGCTGTTGGTGGCATCGCCAGTGCCGCGTTCCTCGCCATGCCCCAGATCGACTTGGCGGTTGCCCGTGCCCTGTATTCGCCCGAGACCGGCTTCGTCGGACGGGATCTCCTGGGCGTGCGAGCCCTGCGCCAGGCCTTCATCGTCCTCTACTTCGGCATCCTCGCACTCAGCCTTGCCGGTCTGGTTCTGACCTGGCTGCGGCGCCATCAATGGCTCAGGCTCGGCAAGATGCACTGGCTGTTCCTCGCCGCGTGCCTCGCCGCGGGGCCTGGGCTAGTAGCCAACATCATCTTCAAGGACCAGTGGGGTAGAGCCCGACCGAGGCAGATCGTCGAGTTCGGTGGCACCAAAGCCCACTCGCCACCACTGGTGCGCAGCGACCAATGCGAGCGGAACTGCTCGTTCTTCAGCGGCGAGGCCGCCTCCACCTATGTGGTGTTCTACGCGGCCGCCGCACTGTTCCCCCAAAGCGCCATGACCCTGATCATTGCGGGCACAGTGGGCGGCCTCGTCACAGGGGCCGTGCGCATGTCGCAGGGCGCCCACTTCCTGAGCGACATCGTGTTCGCCGGCGTCTTCATGGCGCTGGTTGTGCTGCTGTTGCGCCGGCTGCTGCTGCGGAAATAGGTGGGATCAGACCCTGCGGGTCTGACCCCTGAGAAAATCAAAGTCGCAGCCGTCGGGCGCCTGCATGACGCTCTCGCGGAACAGCTTGTCGTAGCCGCGCAGCGCGGGGTCAGACCCTGCGGGTCTGACCCCATGACCCGACCGTCGCTTGGCCAGCTCCGCCTCGTCGACCAACAGATCGAGCCGCCGCTCCTTCACGGACAGCTGCACACGGTCCCCGTTGCGGACCAGCGCCAGCGGCCCGCCCACGGCCGCCTCGGGCGCCACGTGCAGGATGATGGTGCCGTAGGCCGTGCCCGACATGCGCGCGTCGGAGATGCGCGCCATGTCCTTCACGCCGGCCGCCAGCAGCTTCTTCGGGATCGGCAGGAAGCCCGCCTCGGGCATGGCCACGGCGCTGCGCGGCCCCGCATTCTGCAGGATCAGGAAATCGTCGGCCGTCACGTCGAGCCCGGGGTCGTCGATGCGGGCGGCGAGGTCTTCCAGCGAGGAGAACACCACGGCGCGCCCCGTCTTCTCGAACAGCGCCGGCGTGGCGGCGGAGCGCTTGATAATGGCCCCGTCGGGGGCCAGCGAGCCGAACAGGGCGACGAGGCCGCCCTGCGCCTCCAGCGGCTCCTTGGCCGACTTGATCACGCGGCGATCCACATAGGCGCCTTCCTCGGCTGCGAGGCGCTCACCCAGCGTCTCGCCGGAGATGGTCATGCAGTCGAGATTGAGCAGGGGTTTGAGCTCGCGCAGCACGGCGCCGATGCCGCCGGCGGCGAAGAAATCCTCCATGTAGAACTCGTTGCCAACCGGCTTCACCGCGGCCAGCACCGGTGTCGTGTCGGACAGCTCGTTGAGGCGCCTGAGATCAAGCTTCACGCCCACACGCCCGGCGATCGCCGCCAGATGGATTACCCCGTTGGTCGAGCCGCCGAGCGCTAGCAGCACACGCGTGGCGCTCTCGACTGACTTCGCAGTGATGATCTTGTCCGGCGTCAGGTCCGAGCCCGCCAGCGCCACGGCGCGTGCGCCAGTGGCTTCGGCCGCGCGCAGCCGGTCGGCGTGCACGGCCGGAATAGCGGCCGTGCCGGGCAAGGTCATGCCCAGCGCCTCGGCGATGGCCGCCATGGTGGAGGCGGTGCCCATCACCGCGCAGGTGCCCGCAGTCGTGACAAGCCGCCCTTCCACCGCCTCGATCTCGCGCTGCCCGAGTTTGCCGGCGCGAAACTGGGTCCAGAACTTGCGGCAATCGGTGCAGGCCCCGACGCGGTCGTCCTTGTAGCGCGAGGTCATCTGCGGTCCGCCGATCAGCTCGATCGCGGGCTTGCCGGCGCTGGCAGCGCCCATCAGCTGCGCCGGCACGGTCTTGTCGCAGCCGCCCATGAGAACCACCGCGTCCATGGGCTGGGCGCGGATCATCTCCTCTGTGTCCATCGCCATCAGGTTGCGGAACTTCATGGAGTTGGGCGCGAGGGTGGACTCGTGCAGCGAGATGGTGGGGAACTCGAGCGCCAGCCCACCGGCCGCTGCCACGCCGCGCTTCACCGCGTCGAGCAGCTCGGGGAAGTGGCGGTGGCAGGGGTTGAACTTGGAATGCGTAAAGGCGATCCCGACCACGGGACGGGCCAGTTCGTCGCCCGAGTAGCCCATCGACTTGGCGAACGCGCGCCGCATGTAGATCGAAAAGTCGCGGTCGCCGTAGCTCTGCAGCCCACGCAGGAAACCGCGCTCCGTTTCGTCGTCACCCGTCTTGTCCATATCGCCTCACGCTGATCAAAGTCGCGAGACCTTAGCATGCCGTGGCGGAGCGATAAGAAGAGCCGCAGTTGTCGTCGGATTTCCCAAGGCGAAATGTCGTGCTCAGGCACTCCTTCTTGCGTCAGACCCGGCCCCCGCACTGCATCCCCGCACACAAAAAAATGGGGCCCCTTGCGGGGCCCCTAATGTTGCGATGCCAGTGTAAGGAAGTCCGCCGTCAGTGTTAGCCGTTCTGGGTTGCCTCTCAAACCGGGATTGTGCACCGGCCCCGCCATTTCTGTTGACGGGATGGGGATAACTATTGCGTGGGGTGTCGCGGTCGCCTGAGCGGCGCGTGCATCCCGCGGAAGCGGCGCGGAAATCTTTCGTTAACGCCCTCGTGGAAAGATTCAGTTAACCAGCCGTTCCGTTTCCGAGGACCTCGCATGCCACCCGCGCTCGATGAGGCGCCCGCCCGCATTTCGTCAAGCCTGCACGAAGCCAACAACGACACGGGCCGCATCGCCTTCTGCGGTCCCATCGTGCTCTCGGCCATCACCGGCTATTCGGTCAGCAAGGTCGAGGACGAGATCCGCTCCTTCCGCGACGTCCCGGCCGGCCGCAGGCCGGTGATCAAGGGCACCTATACCGAGGAGGTGGCCGCCGCCCTTGCCCACTTCGGCTACACCATGCAGCTCAACGAGAGCTTCATGGGCCGTCCGCGCAAGGAGCGCCCGCCGCTGTGGAGCAATTGGATGCACCGGCAGCGCAACCCTTGGATCCACTACATCCTCGCCCTGCATGTGGGCAAAGAGGGGCACTGGGTAGTGATCAAGGGCGTGAAGGTCTGCGACACCTACAGCGACGGCACCTGGCAGTTCGTGTGCGACTGGCTGCACCGCAACAAGCGCATCATGGAAGTCTACGAAGTGCGCCGGGCGCTCGACGTTTAGGTGCTGCGCCGTCGAGGCGCCAGGCGCTGAAAATCCCAATACACACTATTGCAAAGTCAAATTGGCGCTGCACCGCGTCGAATGCTACTGGCAGCCGCGTTCCTGGCCGGCCCAGTTCTCCGCGCCAGCAACCGGCGCCCGCAGCGCCCACCAACCTGGCCCACTGATCATGGAGCACGAACAAATGCTTACGACCGTTTCCCGCCTCACTCTTGCATTGCTGGTGCTGATGCCGTCGATGGCCGCGGCCAACCTGCCGGACACCATCGCCGCCCCCAACGAGACGCTGGTCGCCACCATCCATGCCGAGGGTGCGCAGGTCTACGAGTGCAAGGCTGATGTTTCCGGCAAGCTCGCCTGGCAATTCCGCGAGCCGATCGCCACGCTGATCGTGGACGGCAAGACCGTGGGCCGCCACTACGCCGGCCCCAACTGGGAACTGGCGGACGGCAGCGCCGTAGTCGGCAAGGTTGCAGGCCGTGCGCCCGGCGCCAGTGCACAGGACATCCCGCTGCTGAAACTCGAGGTGACGTCACGGCGCGGCACCGGTCAGCTGAGCGGCATCACGACCGTCCAGCGGCTCAACACCAAGGGCGGCGTCGCCGAAGGCGCATGCGACCGCGCCGGCGCTTTCCTCAACGTCCCCTACTCGGCCGACTACACCTTCCACAGGAAGGACTGATCGTCGCCTCGTCTGGAACTGGGTCGGGCGGCGGCGATGTTCCCCGCACGCGTCGCCCGCTCGGATGCAATGCCGGCAAGTCGCCCGACCCACCCCGATCAGCCTGACTGTCCCGCCACTCAGGCGTGAATGCAGGCCACCAAATGGCCGGGCGCCAGCTCGCGCCTCTCCGGCACCGCCTTCTTGCACTCCTCCGTGGCGAGCGGGCAGCGCGGATGAAATACGCAGCCAGAGGGAGGATTGAGCGGGCTCGGCAGCTCGCCCTTGATGATACGCCTCGGCCGCGTGCGCTCGACCACCGGGTCGGGCACCGGGGCGGCGGCGAGCAAGGCTTGCGTGTAGGGATGCCTGGGGTTTGCGAACAACTCATCGGCCGGCGCGTACTCGACGATGCGCCCGAGATACATGACCGCGACCTTGCTCGAGATATGCCGCACGACGGCCAGATCGTGCGCAATGAAGAGGTACGTTAGCCCCAGCTTCTGCTGCAGCTCCTCCAGCAGGTTGATGACCTGGCCCTGGATCGAAACGTCGAGCGCCGACACCGCCTCATCGCACACGATGACCCGTGGATTGACGGCGAGCGCACGCGCAATGCCGACGCGTTGGCGCTGGCCACCCGACAGCTCGTGCGGGTAGCGCAGCGCCATATACGGAAACAACCCCACCAGCTGCAGCAGCTCCGACACCCGGCTCGCGATCTCGGGCTTCGGCACGATCTCGTGCACGCGCATCGGCTCGGCGATGATCTGGCCCACCGTCATGCGGGGATTGAGTGAAGAGTACGGGTCCTGGAAGATGACCTGCATCTTCTTGCGCACGGCCGTCATCTCGTGGCGCTTGAGCTTGGCGAGGTCCACCTCTTCGAACCGGATCTCGCCGGCCGTGGGATCGTCGAGCCGCAGCACCAGCCTGCCCAAGGTCGACTTTCCGCAACCCAACTCGCCCACCAATCCCAGCGTCTCGCCGCGCTTGGCATCGAGCGTCACATCGTTGACAGCCCGTATGGTCCTCGTCCGCCCGAACAGGCCACTCCGGATCGGGAAGAACTTGCTGGCGTTCCTGATGTCGAGGATGACATCGCTGCCGTTGCCGTGCGCCACCTTGGCGGCGCTGGTCCCTTCGATCGGACTGGCGTCCAGCGCCTCGACTTCCGCCACGCGATGGCATGCTGCCACATGACCTGGCTCCGCCTCGACGAATGGCGGCGGTGTGTGACACTCGTCGATGGCGAAGCGGCAGCGCGGCCTGAACCGGCACCCTTCCGGAGGGGCCAGCAGGTTGGGCGGGGCCCCCTCGATGGTGGCGAGCTTGGCGCTGCGGCCACGGTCCAACCTCGGCACGGCCGCCAGCAGGCCGCGCGCATAAGGGTGCAGCGGCCGCGAGAACACCCGCTCCGCCGTTCCGCTCTCCACCAGGCGCGCCGCGTACATCACATTCACCCGGTCGGCGTAGCGCGCGACGATCCCTAAATTGTGGGTGATGATGACCACCGCGACGCCCAGCCTCCGGGACAGGTCTTTCATCAGCTCCAGGATCTGCGCCTGGATGGTCACGTCGAGCGCCGTGGTCGGCTCGTCCGCGATCAGCAACTTGGGATTGCAGGCAAGGCCGATGGCGATCATCACCCGCTGACGCATGCCGCCGGACAGCTGGTGGGGATACTGGCCCAGGCGGCTCTCGGGATCTGTGATGCCAACGAGCGTCAACAGCTCGATGGCCCTCGTACGCGCCGCTCTCTCATCCATTTTCAGGTGGATCGTCAGCGGCTCCATGATCTGCAGCCCAATCCGCAGGACCGGATTGAGCGAGGTCATGGGCTCCTGGAAGATCATCGCGACATGCCGGCCGCGGATGCGGCGCATGCCTTCCTCGGAGAGCTTCAACAGCTCCTGGCCGTCGAAGCGTATGGACCCGGCCGGAATGCGCGCAGTTGCCTGCGGCAGCAGGCGCATCACGGCGAGCGCCGAGACCGACTTGCCGGAGCCCGACTCCCCGACGATGGCCACCATCTCGCCCGGATGCACCGAATAGCTGAGGCCCTCGACGGCGCGCACGGTGCCGTGGCTGGTCACGAAGTGCACGTGCAGGTCTTCGATCTCGAGGACGGGGGGCAACGATCGGGCAGCCGCGGCCGCCGTCGCCGGTTCAGCTAACGCCCTGCTACCGAGGCTCGAGACGACCTCGCTGTTCACCCCTTCGTTCCTCCCTTGGTCGGTCCAGCCGTTGTGCGGCTTGCTGGTTCCGGCCTAGCCTTCTGGTATACCAGGTCAGATTGCTAACCCACATAGGCGAGCCTGGGCAAGGGGATAAGCCCTGATACTTGGTGCCATTGCTTAGCGCCAAGGGGCAGCCGAGAATGGCGGGCGCGATGCGCCGAAATGCGTATCCCGGTCTGGTCCAGCATGTGCGCGAACTCGCTGGAGCCACACGAAAGGTTGTACATGTCCGATACCGATTTCTACAATTCCGGCAGCCGTCGCCTGCAGGACGAGTTCGAGAGCCGCCGCATCTCGGACCGGTTGGCGGGCTTCAACCGCACGGCCTTCACCCCGGACGACAAGGCCTTCATCGAGAGCACCATTTACTTCTTCATCGCCACCGCCGACGCGGAAGGGAGGCCCGATTGCTCTTTCAAGGGCGGCGCTCCTGGCTTCGTGCGCGTGACCGCTGCCAACGAACTGGCCTTCCCCGACTACGACGGCAACGGCATGTTCAAGAGCTTGGGCAACCTGCTCGTCAACCCCAACGTCGGTCTGTTGTTCATCGCCATGCACGGCCGCCCGCGGCGCCTCCGCGTCAACGGCACTGCCGCGGTTTCCCGTGACGATCCGCTCCTGGCGCACACCGTTGGCGCCCAACTGATGGTGCGCGTCACGGCCACCGCTATCTTTCCCAACTGTCCGCGCTACATCCCCAAGCTCGAGCTAGTCGAGCCGTCGATCTACACGCCAAAGCCGGGCTGCGATCCCGTAGAGCCTGTCTGGAAAGGCTTCGACGAGTTCAAGGATGTGGTGCATCCGCGCCAACCGACTTTCCGCGGCGAAGAGAAGGGCGACTAGACTTCGTGCCGCCCTGTCTAGGAGGCAACCATGACCGTCAAGGTCGCCGTGGTGCAGAAGCCGCCCGTCCTGCTCGATCTGGCGGCCACCATGGCCCGCGCGCTCGAGAGCCTCGCCGAAGCCGCTGCTGCCGGCAGCAAGCTCGTGATCTTTCCCGAGGCGTACCTGCCCGGCTATCCGACGTGGATCTGGCGCCTGCGCCCCGGCGGCGACATGGCGCTATCCGGCGACATCCATGCCCGGCTGCACGCGAATGCCGTCGACATCGCTGGCGGAGCGCTCGCCCCGCTTTGCGAAGGGGCCCGCAAGCATGGTCTGACGGTCGTGTGCGGCATGAGCGAGGTCGACAGCCGTTTCAGCGGCAGCACGCTTTACAACACCGTTGTCACCATCGGTCCCGACGGCGCGATCCTCAATCGCCACCGCAAGCTGATGCCCACCAATCCTGAGCGTATGGTGTGGGGTCCGGGTGACGGCACCGGCCTCAATGTCGTCGACACGCCGGCGGGCCGCATCGGCACGCTCGATCTGCTGGGAAAGCTATATGCCGCTGGCGCGCTACGCGCTCTACGCCCAGAACATCGAGGTCTACGTAGCACCCACCTGGGACTGCGGCGAGACCTGGCTCGCCAGCATGCGCCACATCGCCCGCGAGGGTGGCTGCTGGGTGATCGGGCTGGCCACCGCCCTCCAAGGCAAAGACGTGCCCGACACCTTCCCGGGCCGCGACACGCTGTTCAAGCCGGACGATTGGCTGTGCGACGGCGATGCGGTGATCGTCGAGCCGTCGGGCAAGGTGCTGGCCGGCCCGCTGCACCGCGAGAAGGGCATCCTCTATGGCGAGATCGACGCGGCCAAAGCCGCCCGCGCCCGCCGCTCCCTCGACGTCACGGGCCACTACGCGCGGCCCGACATCTTCCGACTAGAAGTGAAGCGGAGCCCCATGCCGCCGGTAGCGTTCACGTGACGCGCTACCGCAGGAACTCGGGCGAGATCAGGCTCGGCAGCAGCAGCGACACCTTGGGCCACACGATCACCAACGCCAGCACCATGAGCATAGGGATCAGCATGATGCCGGTGTCCTTGATGGCGTCGCGGATGCGAATGCCGGCAATGGAGCAGGCGATCATCAGGCACAGCCCATAGGGCGGCGTGACGAGCCCGAAGGCCAGCGACACGATGCCGATCATGGCGAAGTGCACCGGGTCCATGGTCACGGCCTTGCTCAGCGGCTCGAGGATCGGGGCGCAAATGATGATGGCCGGAATGGCATCGAGAAAGCAGCCCACCACCAGGAACACGAAGGCGACAAAGAAGCCCGTGGCGTAGAAGCCCATGCCCCAGGCCTGCACGCCGGTGAGGATCGCCTCGGGGATCTTGTAGTAGGCGAGCAGCCAGCCGAACGTGCTGGCCGTGCCGACGCAGAAGAGCGCGATGCCGGCGAGCTTGCCGGTGTCGAGCAGCGCCCCGTAGAGGCCCTTCATGTCCATCTCGCGGTAGACAAGCAGCGACAGCACGCCAGCGTAAAGCACGGCGATGCAGGCCGACTCTGTGGCCGTGAACCAGCCGAAGATCTTGCCGCCGATGATAATGCCGGGTGTCGCCAGGGCCGGGATGGCCACCCAGGTTGCGCAGAGCAGCTCACGCCAGGTCGAGCGCGGGTAGGTCGGGTACCCCCGCG
This sequence comes from uncultured Alphaproteobacteria bacterium, assembly GCA_963724565.1. Classification (GTDB taxonomy): domain Bacteria; phylum Pseudomonadota; class Alphaproteobacteria; order Rhizobiales; family Hyphomicrobiaceae; genus AWTP1-13. The sequence goes on along the minus strand of CAVRVK010000013.1, from coordinate 6,757 downwards.
CCTTGGCGTAGACGTGCACGGTTGCCATCTGGGCGAGGCCGATGAGCAGGCCGGGCAGGATGCCTGCGAGGAACAGCGCGCCGATCGAGACCGTGAGGATGCCGCCCCAGACGATCATCAGGATCGACGGCGGGATGATCACGGCCAGCACCGCCGACACGGCCGTGATGGCGACCGAGAACGACAGGTCGTAACCTTCCCTGGTCTGGGCCTCGATGAAGATCTTGGACTGGCTGGCGGCATCCGCCGTGGAGGAGCCCGAGATGCCGGCAAAGAAGATCGACAGCACCACGTTGATCTGCGCCAGGCTGCCCGGGAAATGGCCGACCATGGTGCGCGAGAGCTTCATGAGGCGGTCGGTGGTGCCGCCGACGTTCATCAGATTGGCGGTCAGCAGAAAGAACGGCACCGCCAGCAGGATGAACGAGTTGTAGGCGTTGAAGGTCTCCTGCATCAGGGTCACGGTGTCGAGCCGCGGCTCGATTACGAGGATCGGCAGGCAGGCGAGCCCTAGCGCGAACGCGACCGGCACGCGCAGGAACATCAGAAGAAAGAACAGGCCAAACAGGATGAGCGCCGCCTGGCCCGCCGAGAGAACGGCGCCGGTCATGCTGATCTCCCGAGGATGGTGCGCAGGTCGCCGACCACCTGCTCGCCGAGGAACACGAGCCACGTAACGCCCGTCACCGGCCAGGCCAACGTAGATCATCCACAGCGGCAGTTCGGCGAGCTCGGAGATGCGGTGCCAGGCCTGTGTGGTGAACTGGTAGCCCGCCCACACGAACACCAGCGCGGCGGCGAGAACCCCGAGCCGGCCCAACAGCCGCACCAGGGCCTCTGCGCGCTCCGACAGGCGCGGCCACACGTCGACCTCGAAATGAGTGGACTCGCGCACTCCGATCATGGCCCCGATCATGATGGTCCAGATGAACAGGAAGCGCGCCATCTCCTCCGTCCAGATATAGGAAGGGATGAGGGCGGTGTAGCGCGAGAAGATCTGCAGGCTCACCGGAATGACGAGGATCGCCACCGACAACGCCAGCAGCCACGACAGCAGCGTGGCGTACACCTGCGTGAAGCGGCGCCAGAGAATCATCTCCCTCTCCCCGCTGGCGGGGAGAGGGGACAGACGTGGCCCATGCCGGATATCACTTGATGGCGTTGATCTTGCCCAGGATGTCGTCCGCCCCGATCTCCTTGGCGTAGGCGGTGATCACTGGCTCCACCAGCTTGGCCATCTCGGCGCGGTCCTTGAACGGCACGCGCTTCAGCTTGCCGGCCTTCTCGAGCGCCTCGAGCTTCTGCGCATCCTCCGATGACTCCACCTGCCGGCCGTAGGCCCCGGCCTCCTTGCCCGCCTTGACGATCGCCGCCTGCAGGTCGGGCGGCAGCTGCTTGAATGTCTTGCCCGAGAAGCAGATGGGACGGATGGTGATGGCGTGCTCGGTCATGGCGAGATTGGGTGCCACCTCATAGAACTTCATGGATTCAACACCCGCGGCCTCGTTCTCGCCCGCGCTGATCACGTTGTTCTGGATGGCGTTGTAGACCTCGTTGTAGGCGATCACCGTCGGCGCCATGCCAGCCGCCTGGAACGTACGGCTCCAGATCGGCGCGCCCTGCACGCGCACCTTGAGGCCCTTGATATCCGCCAGCGAGCCCATGGCCTTGTTGATGAAGATGTTGCGCACGCCGCCGCCGGCATAGCCAATCAGCATCACGTCGGCCTTCTGCGCGATCTCGACCGCGATCGGCGCCAGGATGTCGGCGTCGAGCACCTTGTTCCAGTGGTCGAGGTCGCGGAACAGGAACGGCGCGTCGATGAACGGCGCCGCCCGCGAGAACGTCGACATGTGGGCGGGCGAGACGATGCCGTAGTCCACCGCCTTGCCCTGCGCCATGTACTCGAAATACTGCTTCTCGAGGCCCAGCGAGGAGTTCTTGTGCAGGACGAAGTTGATGGGCTTGCCGTAGTACTTCTTCACCAGCTCCTCGAAGCGCACGAGCGCCTTGGTGAAGGCGTGCTCATCGTTGAACTGGACGGCGCCGTTGAGCGTGATGGTCTGCGCCTGCGCCGGCAACGCTGCCGCAAGTAGAGCGGCGACTGCGATTGCTGCCCCTAGTACGGCAAAGCTCGTTCCTCGTCTCATGCGTTTCCTCCTGCCGACGGCCATCGCTCTGCGGCGGGCTCGTCTCTCCCGTGGGGTCGTGGCCCCACGACGTCACGATAGCGCACGGCCGCACCCGACACCAGCAATGCCGTCGAGCCGGCGCATCGAGATGATCAGGAGGCGTTGGAGCCCAGCGCGGCGGGCAAGCCGGAAGCGGCGCTAGTCCTTGGCCCGCTCCACATAGGAGCCGTCCTCGGTCATGATCACCACGCGGGTCCCAGCAGTGATGTGGGGCGGCACCATGACGCGCTGGCCGTTGGAGAGCACGGCCGGCTTGTAGGACGAGGACGCCGTCTGGCCCCTTACCACGGGATCGGCCTCGACGATCTCGAGCATCACCCGCTGCGGCAGCTCGGCCGCTATCGGCACGCCCTCGTGCAGGCTGAGGTTGACGGGCATGTTCTCCTGCAGGTAGACCGACTGGTCGCCGATGATGTCCTTGGGCACCTGGATCTGCTCGAACGTCTCGGGCTCCATGAAGTGGAAGCCCATGTCGTCCTCGTAGAGATAGTTGTAGGTCTTGTCCTCGAGGTAGGCCCGCTCCACCTGGTCGGTGGTGCGATAGCGCTCCGTGATCTTCACCCCGTCGGAGATGCGGCGCATATCGAGGTGCGTCACCGGCGTGCCTTTGCCCGGATGGATGTTCTCCGCCTTCATGACGACGCACAGCTTGCCGTCGACATCCAGCACGTTGCCTTTGCGCACCGAGCTTGCGATAACCTTGACCACCGTCGCGTTCTCCGCATCTTTAGAGGCTGAAAGAGCCCTGAACGCGCCGAAGCGGCTGCAGGCTCGCCAAATCGAAGTTGGCGCTTTCTACAGGCCTTTTCTCGCATCGCCAAGAACAACCGAGCCCTTGCAGAAGCCCATCGAACCAGCCCATGGTGGCGCCCGGACAGGCATGCCGACAGGCGGCCGTTCCTGCTGGCGCGTGGCCGTATCAAGGCCGCCATCCGCCGCTGGTTCGAGGAGCGAGGCTTCGTCGAGGTCGACACCGCCACCCTGCAGGTATCGCCCGGCAACGAGACGCACCTGCATGCCTTTGCAACCGAGCTGATCGGGAGCGACGGAGACCGGCGCACGCTCTATCTGCACACCTCGCCGGAGTTCGCCTGCAAGAAGCTGCTGGCCGCGGGTGAGGACAAAATCTTCACCTTCGCCCCTGCCTTCCGCAACCGCGAGCGCGGCGCCCTGCATCATCCCGCCTTCACCATGCTGGAATGGTATCGGGCCAGCGAGTCCTATGAGCGGCTGATGGAAGACTGCGCGGCGCTTGCTGGCGTCTCGCCGCCGAGGCCGCCGGCACCAGCACCTTCATCCACGGCGATCGCAGCGTCGATCCCTTCCTGCCGCCAACACGCATGACCGTGGCGCAAGCATTTGACCGCTTCGCCGGCATCGATCTCCTCGCCGCACTCGACGAGACCAGACCCGGGCCCAATGCGCTGGCGCAAGCAGCGCAGCTGGCAGGCATCAAGCCGTCGCAGCCGACGACACATGGAGCGACACCTTCAGCCGCATCCTGGTCGAGAAGGTCGAGCCCAACATCGGCAACGGCCGCGCCACGCTCCTCACCGAGTACCCCGCTTGCCAAGCCGCGCTGGCCCGGCGCAAAGCTTCCGACCCGCGCGTTGCCGAGCGCTTCGAGCTGTATGCCTGCGGCGTCGAGCTTGCCAACGCCTTCGGCGAGCTGACCGATCCTGATGAGCAGCGGCGCCGGTTCGAGGCGGAGATGGCCGAGAAGCAGCGCATCTACGGCGAGCGCTATCCGATCGACGAGGACTTCCTGGCTGCCCTGGCGCACATGCCGCCGGCCAGCGGCGCCGCGCTCGGCTTCGACCGGCTGGTGATGCTCGCCACCGGCGCAAGCCACATCGAGCAGGTGCTCTGGACGCCGGTGGCGCAGACCGATTGAAACGGCGGGAGGACCGATGCGCACTCTAGCCTTGGCATGTATTGCCGTTCTCTTCGGCAGTCCCGCGGTGCTGGCCTCGGGTGTCCTCTCCTGCCACTTCGGCGACCGCAACTTGAAGTTCGGGGCTGAGGCGACCTTCAGCCACGGCGTAGGTGAAGGCTTCGTGAGCTTCGGCGGGACGCTCGATGTGCTGGCCAAAGGCGCTCCGGACGACCTGCGGACGCTGGACCTCGACCTCCCTCACCTGACGCAGCGCTGGCTTTACGCCAAGCAGCTCAAGCTGCGCCTCTACCGGAGCGGCCCGGGTCGGCCCCCCACGGTTACGTCGAGCTCGTCGTGGAGACCACTCAAGCTGGCAACAGAACGGACTATCGCGGCACCTACGTGCTGACCGTGCACCACCTGCCGCCGGGCGAAGCCGAGGGCAAGACGCTCACATTGCGCGGCCGTGCCGCCTGCTCGGTGGGCTGACAGTGGTTGCTCGCACCTACACTATCCGTGCGGTTCCCGAGCTGCTGGAGGCCGGACTGGCGCCTGCAGGCGATCAAGACGCGCTGGAGGCGGTGGCGGCCCGCTACGCGGTCGCAATCACGCCGGACATCGCGGCTCTCATCGACCGTCGCCGACCCCGATGATCCGATCGCGCGCCAGTTCGTGCCCGACGCGCGCGAGCTGAAACACAGCGCCCGAGGAGCGCGCCGATCCCCTGGGCGAAGCTGAACGCGTCGCCCGTCCCGGGCGTCGTGCACCGCTATCCCGATCGCGTGCTGCTGAAACTCACGCACGTGTGCCCGGTCTACTGCCGCTTCTGCTTTCGGCGCGAGGTCGTCGGCCCCGGCGGCCCGCAGGCGCTGTCGGACGACGCGATCTCCACGGCAGTCGCCTACATCGCGACGCGCCCGCAGATCTGGGAGGTGATCCTCACCGGCGGCGATCCCTTCATGCTCTCCCCGCGCCGCATCGCCGACGTCACGGCGCGTCTCTCGGCGATCTCCCACGTGAAGGTCTTGCGCTGGCACACGCGCGTGCCCGTGGCCGAGCCGGGCCGCGTGACGCCCGAACTCGTGTCCGCCCTGACTACGAGCAAGGCGACCGTGTATGTCGCGGTGCACGTCAATCACGCCGCGCGAGCTGACGCGACGCAGGCCCGCGCCGCCTGCGCGCGCATCATCGACGCCGGCATACCGCATGCTGAGCCAGACCGTCCTGCTCAGAGGCGTCAACGACAGCGCCGAAGTCTTGCGCGATCTCATGCGCGCCTGCGTCGAGGCGCGCATCAAGCCCTACTACCTGCACCACCCCGACCCTGCGCCGGGCACCAGCGCGCTTCCGCTTGTCGCATCGCCGAGGGCCAGGCGATCATGCGCCAGCTGCGCGGCCGCATTTCCGGCCTCGCCCAGCCGACCTACGTGCTCGACATCCCAGGCGGCCACGGCAAGGTGCCGGTGGGGCCCGGCTACATCGAGGAAGGCGGCAGCGTCATAGATCCGGCGGGCTCACCGCATAGCTATCCCTAGGCGGACACGCAGAAGCGGGGAAGTCCATGTCCTGGTACAGTCAACGGGTGGAGCGCGATCTTGCGCGCTGGCAGGTCAGCCGGCTGGGTCAGCGACGCCGGCGCCGCCTCCATCAAATCCGATCTCGCCTCCCGCACGTCCGCCTTCGGCGCAGCCGGAATTTTCGCCGATCCTCGGCGCCGTGCTGTTCGGCTTCGCCATCATGAGCTTCGTGGCGGCGCACTGGACCGCCATGTCGAAGCTCGCGCGCCTCGGCCTCGATCCTGGCGACGCTGTGGGGCTGCTACGCCGCAGCGGCCTATCTCTTCGCCCGCAAGCTCGATGCCTTCGCGCACGCCGCCGTACTCGCCGGCATCGCCGCCTATGGCGCCGGCATCATGCTGATCGCGCAGATGTACCACATGGAGGGCAGTCCGCCCGACGCGGTGCTCTACTGGGCGCTCGGCGCGCTGCTGGCCGCCGTGCTTCTGCAATCGCGTCCGGCGCTCGCCGCCGCCTTCGTTCTGATTGTCGTGTGGTCGGTGTGGGAACGCATGCTCGAGCGACGGCGCGCACTGGGGGTTCCTGCCCGTGTGGGTCGCCGCCGTCGCGGTGGCGGTGTGGATGGGCTGGCGGCCGGGCCTGCATCTCGCCGCGATCAGCCTGCTGATCTGGCTGGTCCCGCTCGGCTTCTTCGTGCTGGGCCGGCATGCACACTGGCTGGTCGCGCTGATCGGCACGGGCATAGCCCTGTCCGCGGTCGCGGCCGGGCCCGCCATCGACCGCCGTCTGTCGGCCGCGCATGCGCTGTTCGCCTATGGCGCTCGCGATCGCCTTCGCGCGCGCTCTTCATCGCCCAGTTCATCGACGACTACAGCTTCTTCGACAACCAGCGGGCGCGTTCGGTCGGGCGTCTCCTGCTGCTGGCGATCCTCACGCTCGCCGGCCTGCTTGCGGCCATGTACTGGGCGCTGCAAACCGGCAACCGCGGCGCGCTGTGGATCGGCTACGCCGCCTTCGCCGCCGAAGATCTTACGCCCTCTACTGGCGCACGCTCGGCACGCTGCTCGACACGTCGCTGTTCTTCCTGGTGGCGGCGATCCTGGTGAGCGCGCTGGCGTGGGCGGCCTATCTCCTGCACCAGCGCAAGACGTCCTGCAAGGAGCCGCCGCATG
>CAVRVK010000012.1:0-88442 GCA_963724565.1 uncultured Alphaproteobacteria bacterium | reverse complement strand
AGAACAGACCCGAGACGGTTGCTACGCCTGCCGCACCTTTAGCCTCGCCGGCCTTTGGCCTCGAGGTTGAGAAGAGAGGGTAGGAGGAGCAGGGCGCCCTGCGCCTTGTCGACCCAAGAGTTGCGTTGCACAGGCGCTCCGAGCGCCCTGCTCTGCCAACATCCGGGCCCCTACATGGCGATCCGTGGGGTCTCACGGCCGGCCCGCAGAGGCTTGCGGACTGCGGCCCCCGGCTCCTAGTCCTGAGACGCGGCCTCTAGGTGACGCACGTCCCATCTCCGGGGGTTCAAGCAACGTAGGAACGCGAACGGCCTTTGTCATCCCTCCGTAGGCAACATTAAATTTGCCGATTCCCTATCCCCGCCCGCCAAACCTGTGATCTGCCCATGCGCTGGACGCGCGCGCTCCCTCTCCCCGCTCGCGGGGTGGGGCAGGCTGCATACACTGTCATCCTCGGGCTTGTCCCGAGGATCCAGCAATCAGCTTGCTCCGGCGCTCATTGATCGCTGGATGGTCGGGACAAGCCCGACCGTGACAACGACGCCGCACACGTGTTCATCGCACCACCAGCGCATCATCTGCTAGGCTAGGTTCGACCTCTTCAACGTACGCCTCCACCTCCCCATGACCTACCTCCTCGCCCTCATCGCCGGGCTCGTCGGCGCCGCGCTCGGCTGGTTCGCCGCCGCGGCCGCCGCCCTCCTCATCAGCGGGCTCCTCGGCGTCTCCGACTTCGAGGGCGGGCGCGCCATGCAGGCGATCTGGGGCATCGGCCCCATCGGCGGATTGGTGGGGCTCGTCCTCGGCGTGGTGCTCGTGCTGAGAAAACGCGGCCGCCACAGCGCCGGCGGCATCGCCTGGCGCCTGCCCGTCGTCATCGCCGGCATCGCCGCGCTGGTCGCCGCGGGCCTGTGGTGGATGTACGAGACGCGGCCCGTGCTCAACACCAACGGCCCCGCGCCGCAGCTGGCCTTCGAGGTGCGGCTGCCGCCGGGCCTCGTCGCACCCGCCGATGCCGAGACGATCAAGGCCGAGCTGCACACCGAGAAGAACCGCATGCCGGCACTGATCTCGCGCGAGGCTACGCGCATGGAGGACGGCCGCGCCGTGATCGCCGGCAGCGTCGACCTCTACTACCGCTCCCGCTGGCGGCTGCTGGAGGTGAAGGTGCCGGGCCAGGACGACCGGCTGTTCCAGCTGGGCCTCCCCGCCAGCCCGCGCCGCACCACCGCGTTCGGCCGCTGGGAGCGCGCGGCCTTCATCGCCGCGCCGGGCGCCGGCCAGCCGCGCAAGACCGGCGCCGGGGAGGGCTTCGAGATCCGCTACCGGGTGATCTGGGTGCAGTAGTGCAGTAGGTTGGGTCGAGCGCCCAGCGATGACCCAACACGATCAGGCTCCGACCCTGCTGTGTTCGGTCTGCGCTGTGCTTCACCCAACCTACGCCCCACAGCACCGCCTCCCCTGCGGCGCTCTTCTGCACCTGCCACATACCGGGGCGGCATGCTCCCCTGTTGTGCGGCGGCTCGCATCCCTATAGGATGCGGGCGGGCTGAACTTCCCTTGGACTTCACCCAGGCATACGCCTCCGGTGCCGATACTCTCGGCTCTGCGGAGGCACACAAAACGGGCAGATAGCGATGACAGGCAACGGTTCGGACAACGGTTCTGGCAACAAGTGGATCGGCAAGCGCACGATCCGGCCCGACGGCGTCGAGAAGGTCACCGGCCGCGCCGCCTTCGGCGCCGACTTCACGCAGCCCGGCATGCTGTACGGCAAGGTGCTGCGCAGCCCGCATCCGCACGCGCGCATCAAGTCGATCAACTTCGACAAGGCCCTGGCGCTGCCGGGCGTCAAAGCCGTGATGTCCGGCAAGGACCTCGTCGATTTCCCCTGGGACAAGCCGGCGCCTCCTCGGCATCCAGGACCTGCGCTACAACAGCCGCAACGTGATGGCGCGCGACCGCGCGTTCTATGCCGGCCATGCCGTGGCGGCGGTGGCGGCGACGTCGGCCAAGATCGCAGCGGCCGCCTGCAAGCTGATCGAGGTCGACTACGAGGTGCTGCCCTGGGTGATCGACGTCGACGAGGCGATGAAGCCCGGCGCGCCGATCCTGCATGAGGACATGGCCAAGGTCATCGGCAAGCCGGGCACCGCAACGAAGTCCAACATCGCCGGCAAGCTCGAGCACACGCTGGGCGATGTCGAGGCGGGCTTCGCCGCAGCCGAGGTGGTCGTCGAGCGCAGCTTCAAGACCGCGCCCGTGCACCAGGGCTACATCGAGCCGCACGCCTGCCTCGTGAGCGTCGCCAAGGACGGCAAGACCACCATCTGGAGCAGCAGCCAGGGCCACTTCATGGTGCGCGACATGACCGGCCAGCTCACCGGCACCAAGCTGAGCGACATTCGCGCCATCCCCGCCGAGATCGGCGGCGGCTTCGGCGGCAAGACCATCGTCTACCTGGAGCCGCTGGCGCTGGTGCTGTCGCGCAAGTCGGGCCGGCCCGGTGAAGATGGTGATGACGCGCGAGGAGGTGTTCCGCGCCACCGGTCCGACGTCGGGCTCGTCGAGCACGGTCAAGATCGGCGCGACGAAGGACGGCAAGATCACCGCCGTGAAGGCCACCTACCGCCTGCAGGCCGGCGCTTTCCCGGGCTCGCCCATTCGCGGCGCGGTCGGCTGCGCGCTCTCGCCCTACGACCTCGAGAACGTGCAGATCACCGGCTTCGACGTCGTCAGCAACCGGCCCAAGGTCGCGGCCTACCGCGCGCCCGGCTCGCCCATCGGCGCCTTCGCGGTGGAGTGCACGCTCGACGAGCTGGCCGCGGCGCTGAAGATGGACCCGCTCGTGCTGCGCCAGAAGAACGCCGCCAAGGAGGGCACCAAGACGGCCTATGGCCCGACGTTGCGCAAGATCGGCTACGAGGAGACGCTGCGGGCCGCGCTCGAGCATCCGCACTACCGCACGCCGCTGGGGCCCAACCAGGGGCGCGGCGTTGCCAGCGGGTTCTGGTTCAATGCAGGCGGCGAATCCAGCGCCCAGGTCAACGTCAACGAGGACGGCACCGTCGTGGTGGTGACGGGCCATCCCGACATCGGCGGCTCGCGCGCCTCGATGGTCAACATCGTCGCCGAGATGCTCGGCATCGACTACCGCCAGGTGCAGGCGCTGATCGGCGACACGAGCGTGATCGGCTTCAGCGCGCTCACCGGCGGCAGCCGTGTGACGTTCGCCGCCGCCATGGTGGTGACGAAAGCGCAACCGAGCTGGTGATCCAGGACCTGCGCGAGCGGGCGGCGAAGATCTGGAAGATCGATCCCGAGGCGGTGGTCTGGGAGAACGGGGCCGCGCGCCCGGCCGGTGCCAACGCCGGCGACTTCGAGCCGCTGACGCTGCCGGAGCTCGCCGCCAAGGCGAGCGCGACGGGCGGCCCGATCGGCGCCGGCTTATCCCTCAACACCGAAGGCGCGGCCGGCGGCTTCGGCACGCACATCTGCGACGTGGAGGTCGATCCCGAGACCGGCCGCGTGCAGGTCATCCGCTACACGGCGTTCCAGGACGTCGGCCGGGCGATCCATCCCGAGCTACGTCGAAGGCCAGATCCAGGGCGGCGTCGCGCAGGGCATCGGCTGGGCCATCAACGAGGAATGCATCTTCGACGCCAACGGCAAGCTCGATAACGCGAGCTTCCTCGACTACCGCATGCCGGTCGCCTGCGACCTGCCGATGATCGAGCCGGTGATGATCGAGGTGCCCAACGACAAGCACCCGCAGGGCGTGCGCGGCGTGGGCGAGGTGCCGATCGTGCCGCCGCTGGCGGCGGTGGCCAACGCGGTCAAGAACGCGACCGGGCGGCGCTTGACCGAGCTGCCGATGTCGCCGCCGAAGGTGCTCGCGGCCCTGTCGGCCCCCAAGTAGGGCGTGGTTGGGTTAGCGGCCGCTAGCCCGTAACCCAACATCTGTTGTGCTCCAAGGGTGTTGGGTTACGCGCTTCCGCGCTAACCCAACCTACGCCCCACCAGCACCGCCGCGCGATAGTCGAACCACATGCTGCCGCCGCTCGCGGCGCGCGTTGGCGCCCATGGGGTCGCCGTCGACGGCCGCATCGAGCATGGCCCTGAGCCCGGCGCGGTCGTCGTTGACCGGAAACGAACGGGCGATCACCTGATCGCGCTCCACCGACAGGTTGTAGAAGCGCTCCTCGGGTGCGGCCAGCCCCGCCAGCGGCAAACAGCCCGCGCAGGAAAGCCGAGCGTGCGGAACTCCACCGTGGAGGGATCGCGGAACCGCTCCATGGCATTGAACGCCGCCGCCTTGACGGGATCGTCGGAGGCCACCGCGTCGCACAGCACGATGCGCCCGCCCGGGCCGCGCCACGCGCACCATCTCGGCGAACGCGCGCGCCGGCTGCTCCAAGTGGTGGAACGCGAAGCGGCAGCTGACGATGTCGAACGACTGCGTCCGCGAAGGGCAGCGCGTAGACGTCGCCCTGGTGCCATTCGACGTTGGCGAGCGCCCGCCTTGGCGGCGGCCGGCCCGCGCCTGATCCAGCATCGCCGCGCGTGGCATCGAGGCCCGCGGCGCGTGCGCAACGCGACGCCGCAAAGGCACGCACCACCGAGCCCGGCCCGCAGGCGACATCGAGCGAAACGTCGCTGGCGAGCGGCCGCGCGGCATCGACCAGCAAGTCGAGCGCGGCCTTGTCGTGCAGCGCGGGCGCTGCGGCGAACAGCGCCGCCTGGCGCGTGAACTGGTCGGCGATTGCGGCGGCATGCGCCGTGGCAGCCGCGGGAGATGTGGTCTCGGGTCATGGGGCGAGCTCCGGGACTGACGTGCTGTGACGGTCGATGCGCCGACGGAGTCTCCCTCTCCGCGCATTGCTTGCATCGGCGCGAGACCGAGGGTTAGGGTGATGGGGCAGAAGCTTGCGCCGGCGCTTGCGGCTGCCCGGATCACCCCGACCCTCTGCCCCGCAAGCGGGGAGACCGGGATGACGCAATCACGCACTCTGCTGCGCGTGCAGCCGCCCGCGCTTGGCGAACAGCTTGTTGAGCGCGCTGAGATACGCCTTCGCGGTCGCCACCAGCGTGTCGGGGTCGGCCGCGCGCGCCGTCACGGCCCGGCCGCCCTCCGTCCGCCTCGTCCTCGAGCCGCACCGACACCTCGGCCTGCGCGTCCGTGCCCTCGGTCACGGCGTGCACCTGGTACAGCGCCAGCTTGGCCTTGTGCGGCACCAGCTTGATGATGGCGTTGAAGGTGGCATCCACCGGCCCGTTGCCGGTCGCCTGCACCGTCTCCTGCCGGCCCTCGCCCATGTCGAGCGTCAGCGTCGCCGACTGCGGGCCCATGGTGCCGGCGATCACCGTGCAGCGCCACCACCTTGATGCGGTCCTGCGCGGTGGCGATCTCCTCGTCCACCAGCGCCTCCAGATCCTCGTCGTAGACGTGCTTCTTGCGGTCGGCCAGCGCCTTGAAGCGGTTGAAGGCGTCCTCGAGAGCGTTCTCGCCCAGCTCGTAGCCCATCTCCTTGAGCTTGGTGCGGAAGGCGTTGCGGCCCGAGTGCTTGCCCATCACCAGCGAGGTCTTGGACACGCCCACGCTCTCGGGCGTCATGATCTCGTAGGTCTGGGTGTGCTTCAGCATGCCGTCCTGGTGGATGCCGCTCTCGTGCGCGAACGCGTTGCGGCCGACGATCGCCTTGTTGTACTGCACCGGGAACGAGGTCGCCGCCGCCACCAGCTTGGAGGCGCGGTTGAGCTGCTTGGCGTCGATGCCGACGTGGTAGGGCAGCACGTCGCCGCGCGTCTTGATGGCCATCACCACCTCTTCCAGCGCGGCGTTGCCGGCCCGCTCGCCGATGCCGTTGATGGTGCACTCCACCTGCCGGCAGCCGGCCTTGACGCCGGCCAGCGAGTTGGCCACCGCCATGCCGAGATCGTTGTGGCAGTGCACCGAGAAGATCACCTTCTCCGAGCCCGGCACCCGCTCCATCACCGTGCGGAACATCTGGAAGTACTCCTCGGGCGTGGCGTAGCCCACCGTGTCGGGCAGGTTGATGGTGCCGGCGCCGGCCTTGATGGCCGTTTCCACGCCGCGGCAGAGGTAGTCGATCTCGGTGCGCGTGGCGTCCTCCGCGCTCCACTCCACGTCGTCGCACCAGTTGCGCGCGCGGCTCACCTGGAAGTGCACCATCTCCAGCACCTGCTCCGGCGTCTTCTGCAGCTTGTGCTTGCATATGCACGGGCGAGGTGGCGATGAAGGTGTGGATGCGCGGGCGCCTGGCGTGCTTCACCGCCTCGCCGGCGCGGTCGATGTCGGCTCGCCCGCGCGCGACAGGCCGCACACCACCGCCCGCTTGACGCGCTTGGCGATCTCCGACACCGCGTGCGAAGTCGCCGTCCGAGGCGATGGGGAAGCCCGCCTCGATGATGTCGACGCCCATGTCGTCGAGGAAGTCCGCCACCTCCAGCTTCTCCTCGAAGGTCATGGTGGCGCCGGGGCACTGCTCGCCGTCGCGCAGCGTTGTATCGAAAATGAAGACGCGGTCGGTGTTGGCGGTCGTGGTGTGCGCGGGCTCCGCCGCGGTTTCGGGTTGCTGGGACATTGGAGTGTTCCTTGAGGTGTTGCCGCGCTCGCATGGGGCGCCGGCGTGAATCGATTCGGTTGGCTTGAGATTGTACACCCCCTGAGCGCCCGTCCCGGCATTGCGCGGGACCGTCGAGGCTCAGGGGCCGATAAGGAGCAGGCTCAGCAGGCCAGCGCCGCCGCGTCGGGAGCGATCCCGGCGGTCTTGGGCGCAGCGATGGAGCGTTCGAAGCTCACGGGCCTGCTCGTTTTCTGGGCGCACACGGCACTTGGTGCCTCGCGCGACACATTGGCCGCGCTACTTAAGCCAAAGGGCGGAGCCGATGGCAAGCGCAAATCGCGCCGCGGCTTCGCGCTTTCCGATGGCGTTGTCACATTTCGTGCCCAAGCGGCATGGCAGATAGCCCGCGTGAGGGGGTGCTGCAGTGCAGTGGATCACCTATACCGGCGCAACCATGACCGTCGCCGTTCGTTGGTTGGGTGAAGCCCGGATGCTCGAGAGGTCCACATGAAGCGAGCCATCGTTGCCTGCTGCGCCGCTTGCCTCGGCGCCTACGCCGTTCTGGCCGCGAGCCCGGAGGTCGAGTCGGCCATCAAGGCCTTCAAGGCCGTGGCCGCCGATCCCGCCAAGCTCAGCGCCTTCTGCACGATGACCAGGACGCTGGACGGCCATCGGCGACAAGATGACGAGGACGTAGCCGACGCCAAGGTCGCCGAGCTCATCAAGCAGCTGGGCCCGGAGTTCGAGGCGGCCTGGAAAACCGACGGACGACCGTCGAGGAGGAGACCGAGGACGGCAAGGCGCTCAACGCCGCCCTCGACGAAGCTCGTCGGCAAGTGCCCGAAGCAGTAGGCAGAGCCCTCTCCGAAAGCCCTGTTGGCGCCGTGCCAGCCGCCCTGCGGCGCCTACGCCCCTGCTCTCCCGACAGGCGATTGTGCCGGCGCGCTGGGCATGCATGGTGGCGGCATGCGCGCACCAGCCGAGCATCGACCACCCCCGCCAGAGCCTGGCGCTGCTCGCCTGGTTCACGGCGGCCTCGTTCTTCTTCTACGCCTGGGTGCTGCGCGTGGCGCCCAGCGTCATGGTCGAAGAGCTGATGCGCGACTTCGCCGTCGGCGCCGGCGTGCTGGGCCATCTCTCCGCCGCCTACTTCTACGGCTATGCCGGCATGCAGATCCCGGTCGGCGCTGCTGCTCGACCGCTTCGGGCCGCGCCGGCTGATGACGGTTGCCGCCCTCGTCTGCGGCGCCGGCTGCGTGCTGTTTGCCACCAGCGATACGCTGGCGACGGCCACCGCCGGGCCGCTTCCTGATCGGCGCTTCCGCGGCCTTCAGCCTGGTCGGCGCCATGGCGATCGCCGGGCAGTGGTTTTCCGCCGCACCGCTTTGCCATGCTCTCGGGGCTTCGCCATGGCCATGGGCATGGCGGGCGGCGTGTTCGGCCAGGCGCCGCTGCGGCTCGCTGGTCGAGGCCTCCGACTGGCGCACCGCCATGCTGATGCTGGCGGGCGGCGGCTTGGCGCTGGCGCTGGCGGCCGTGGGCCACGGTGCGCGACAAGCGGCGCGGCAGCGGCGGGCTCGGTCGGCATGCTGGCGGGCCTCGGCAAGGTGCTGCGCGCATCGCCAGACACTGGCTGATCGCCCTCGCCGGCCTGGGCACCTCCGCCCCGCTGCTCGGGCTCGCCGAGCCTGTGGGGCGTGCCGTTCCTCGAGACCGCCTACGGCCTGTCCCGCAGCGCAGGCTGCAGCGCTGACCTCGCTGATGTTCGTCGGCTGGGGCATCGGCGCGCCGCTCATCGGCTGGCTCTCCGACCGCATCGGCCGGCGCCGCGCGCCGCTTGCTCGCCGGCCTCGCGCTGCAGACGGTGGCGCTCGCAGCCCTCGTCTACCTGCCCAACCTGCCGGTCCCGGCGCTTGCCGCCTGTGCTTTCTGGTCGGCCTCTATCGGCTCGGCGCAGATCGTTTGCTTCGCGCTCGTCCGGGAAAACCACCCGCCGACGCTGAGCGGCACGGCCATCGGCGTTCGTCAACGCCATGGTCACCGGCGCCGGCGCGCTGTTCCAGCCGCTGGTGGGCGTGCTGCTCGATGCTGCCTGGACCGGGGAAATCGCGCACGGCGCGCGCGTCTACGACGCCAGCGCCTATCAGCTGGCCTTCGCCTCGCTGATGGCATGCTGCCTCGTCGGCCTCGTCTGCCTGCTGGCCGTGCGCGAGACCTACTGCCGCCCGCAGACGTGATAGACTGCCGATGGTCCTTAGCGATGCCGGTGGGATGAGCGCATGGCCGTCTCTCACTCTTACAGCCGTCGTGCGGTGCTGCAATATGGCGCGGCGGCGGCTGTCGCACTCGGTGCTGCGCGCCTTGGGGGCAGCGCGCGCGGGCAAGAGGCGGCGCCGCGCGGCGTCGCGCATCATCGCTTTTCGCTCGGGTCCCGCGACATCTTCGTGCTGAGCGACGGGCACATGGTGGTGCCGGCCGACGCGCTCGCCGGCAACGTTCCCGAAGGTGAGCTGAGGTGGTTCCTGTCGAGCCAGGCCATTGGGCTGGAGCGTGTGAACTTCCACATCAACGTCGCCCTGGTGAAGACGGGTAGCGACTACGTCCTCATCGATGCCGGCTCCGGCGGCACCTGGGAGCCGACTGCGGGCAAGCTGGCGGACAGCCTCGAGGCGACCGGCCTCAAGCCTGAGGACATCGGCACGGTGGTGCTGACGCACGCGCACCCCGACCACATCTGGGGCCTGGTCGACGAGCTGGACGACAGCCTGCGTTTCCCGCGCGCGCGGTATGTCGTTGGCGCGCGAGAGTTCGACTTCTGGACATCGGGCGAGGCGCAGCGGCTCACGGGACCGGTGGAGGGCATAGCCGCAGGCGCGCGGCGCGTGTTCAACCGGATCGCGGCACGCGCCACCCGTATCAAACCCGGCGACGAAGTCGCGCCCGGCATCGTCGCGGTCGACACGGCCGGGCACACGCCGGGTCACATATCGCTGCTGGTTACTTCAGGCTCGGACAGGCTTCTCGTCACAGCCGATGCGATTCAGAACGCCCACGTCTCGTTCGCGCATCCCGACTGGCAACCGCGCATGGACATGGACGGCAGCCAGGCTGCCAGAAGCCGGCGGCGGCTGCTCGATATGGCCGCGACCGACAAGCTCCCCGTGCTCAGCTACCACATCCCGTTCCCAGGGCTCGGCCGGGTGGAGCGCAAGGGATCGGCTTTCGCCTGGGTCAGCGCAGGCTGACATACATTGCGGCACTTCTTTTCCGAGTTGGTATAGGAGCCGACGTGCCCACGGCTCGCGCCCCCTAGTCAATCTGGGCGTGCAATCGACCCCGATGCGGACATTGCGGCTGCAGCCCTTTGCGGTCCCAGAGCAAGTAGCTCCACAACTCGCACTTCTCTTCCGGCTACAGACTTTCCCCGGCGCAATATCGGTGAAAGTCCCGATGCCCGCGCGCGGCTTGAACGCCAAAAGATGTTGCGGGACTCCAACAAGACTTGGTTCAGTTGCCCGTTGCCGGTTTGGGCCGCTTGCCAGGTGTGTGTGGGCTGAGGGAACGGATGCAGTTCGGGCGCTGCGGCGTATTGGCTCGTTGGTAGATGGTTTTCGTGGCTTGGCCCTATTGGGCTCGCAGTCGCGGTGGGCATAGCCTACTTTTTCGCCGCTCAGCTAAGTCTGGTTCTGCTGACAAAGCCCGACGGCGTGGCCGTGTTCTGGCCGGCCGCAGGTATCGCCGCGGGCACCCTCATTGCTCTCGGGCCGCAGGTGCGGCTGCCGGTAACCGCTGGAGTCGCGACTGCAAGCAGCTCTGGCAAGCCTCGTGGGCGATCGAAGCATCGCCGCTACCATCGTCTTCGCCGCTGTGCAATGTGGGGGAGCCTTTACTGGTCGCCTGGTTGATCAAACGCCGCTTCGGCAATGACTTCAGGCTGGAAAGCCTGTCCAGCGTGCTCGGCTTTTTTGCGGCAGCAGGGATCGGGCCGGCGATCTCGGGAAGCGTGGCGACGGTAGGCTTCATCCTTTTCTACAGTTCGAGCGCGCCAGTTCTGACCACCTGGCTGAACTGGTTCGCTTCTGATGCACTGGGCATCATCATGGTGGCGCCGCTGCTTATCGGTCTTAGCGGTCTACGGCGTGAGCTTCCGGAGAAATGGGAATTGGCGGACAGGTACGTTGACGCTTGCGGCGCTCGTCGTCGTGACCGCAATCGCCTTCGGCTCGCCCGCGCATTACTGGTACACGGCGCTGCCGCTTGGCATGCTCCTGCCTGCGCTGCTGGCCGCCTATTGCCGCCCGGTATTTGCCGCGGCCGCTGCGCTCATTCTCGGCTTTGCCGTGGTCTGGACAACGACCTTCGGGATTGGGGACTTCGGCGAGCCGCCGAGCTTGCATGACCGCGCATATGCCGGGCGAGCGACACTGCTGGCAATCTCAACCTGCACGCTCGTGCTCGCCGCCCTCTTCGCCGAAAGGCGGCATAAAGAGGCAGCACTCAAGGACAGCAATGATCGGCTGGCTGATGGATTGGCGGCTGGCGAGGTGATTGCCTTCGAATGGAATGCCATCACGGCCAGTCGCAGCGCAGCAACAATGCCGGTCTCATTCTTGGCGACGAGCAGGATGGGCTTTCGCGGCCAAACGAATTTCTCACGCGCGTGCATCCGGAGGATCGCGAACGCTTCAAGAGACATGCATACGCGGCCTTGGTCCCCAGCAATCCGTCCGTATGATCTGAGTTTCCGCTTTTGCTGTGTCGACGGGCGTCAGGTTTGGCTGGAGGAGCGCGCAAGGGGTGAATTCGACACCGTCAGGCAGGCTCTTGCGCATCAAGGGCCTGACGCGAGACGTCACCGAACGCAAACGGGTCAGAGCTGCGTCGCCGAACGGCTCGTGTCCATCGTCGAGTCTTGCGATGACGCGATCGTAAGCAAGGATCTCGACGGCGTCATCGTGAGCTGGAACCAAGGTGCGGAACGTCTATTTGGCTATTCGGCGGACGAAGCCATCGGCAAGCCGATCGTAATCCTGGTTCCGTCCGACGTCAAAAACGAACAGGCGACGTATCCTCGGAGCGCGTCCGGCGGGCGACCGCATCGACCATTACGAAACGGTCCATCGTCGCAAGGACGGAACCTTGATTGACATCTCGCTCACAATTTCGCCAGTGCGCGACGCCACACAGGCGATCGTCGGCGTCTCCAAGATTGCGCGTGACATCACCGAGCGCAAACGAGCCCAACAAGAGATCCAGAAGAACGAGCGCGAATTCCGCAAGCTGCTCGAGGCGCTACCAGCAGCCATCTACGTGACCGATGCGGCCGGGCGCATCACCTACTGCAACCAAAGCGCCGCCGAGCTTTGGGGAGCAACGCCCAAAATTGGTGAACACAAATGGTCTGACCTTTCGCGGTTCTACCACGCCGACGGTAGACCAATGGCGGTGGAAGAGTGCCCGACCGAGATCGCCTTGAAGCAGGGACGTCAGGTGCGCAACCTAGAGGCTCTGCTCGAGCGGCCGGACGGCACGCGCATACCGGTCATGCCTTGCCCCACTCCTTTGCATGATGGTGCAGGTGCCGTCGTCGGCGTCGTAAACATGACGGTCGATATCAGCGAGCGCAAGAAAGCGGAACTGGCTCTGGCCGAACGCACCCTGCAACTCGCTTTTGCAGCAAAGGCCGCCCTCGTCGGCAGCTTCGCGTACGATATCGAACGGAGAGCGCATGCAAATCTCTCCGGGCTACGTCGCCATTCACGGTTCCCGGACGGAACCACCGAGATTGCGCGCAGCGAATGGCAGCCGGTGTGCACCCTGAGGACGTCGGACGATGGGAAGCACATCGGAGCCGCGCCTACCGCGAGCGGTGGGAGGAATATAGTGGTGAATATCGCATTATTCGGTCGGGTGAGAGGTTCGCTGGATCGAGGCGCGCGTGTTCGTCTCGTACGACGAGTGGCGGTCGGCCGCACGGGCCGTGGGTGTCGACATCGACGTCACCGCGCGCAAACGCGCAGACGAACAACAGCGCACACTGAATGCCGAGCTCGACCATCGTGTGAAGAACGTGCTCGCGACAGTCAGTGCCATCATCACACAGACACCGAAAAGCTAGAAGCTCGATGACCGACTTCGTGGCCGGATTCGATGGCCGGATAAAATCGTTGGCACGAACGCACGAGCTGCTGAGCCACTGTCAGTGGCAGGACGTATCGTTGGCGGAGATCGTCGGACGTGAAATTGCGCCCTATGCGGCAGGCAATGCGACAATCATCGGCCCCAATGTAACTTTGAGAGCCGCAGCCGCTGAGCCGGTAGCAATGGTGCTTCACGAGCTCGCCACCAACGCCGCGAAATATGGGGCGTTTTCCAAGCCGGGCGGTCGATTGGCCGTACGTTGGTGCTGGTTGCACGATCGATCGCGTGGGCGGCTAGCCATTCAATGGCAGGAAAGCGGTGGCCCCACCGTTTCGACACCGGGTCTTTCTGGCTATGGGACAAGCATTGTTCACGAGCTCATTCCGTTCGAGCTCGGCGGTTCGGTCGATGTCGCCTTTGCCAGCGACGGGCTGCGATGCCGGCTGGAAATTCCCGGTGAATGGGTCACCACTGCCGATCCGCTACGCGACGAGCCACGAGCATTGGGCTCGGCGCAGCCTGCACCGAATTGACATGATCGCGGCTGTGGTTGTGCGCTGCTATGGCCGTGTGTTCGCCGTCGCCAGTCCGGTGAATTTTGAGACCCAGAGCGGCAGGGCGACGGGGCCGCCGATACGGCACGGCCCGCGCCAATCCTGACGACTTCTTGCGCCAGCTACGCCGCCTTGCTGGCCGGCGCCGCGTTGTCGACGATCACCGGCGTGTCGAACCAGGTGATCTCAGGCGCGCCGCCAAAGAGCTTCGCGACGTGCTCGCGCCACTCCGTGCTGTAGACCGCCTCGGCCGCGGCACGCGATTCCCACAGATAGACGCCGCCGGCCGTGCGCCCATCCTCAGCCCGCAGGTAATATTTCCGGATCAATCCCGGCAAATTGCGGTACTTCGGGGCGCTCGAACTCGAAACGGCGCGTCGCCTCCTCGAGGCTGATCGGCTGTGGCAGGCGGAATTGCACCACTGTGGTGATTGTATTGCGCACGAGGTTTCTCCTCTCTGCTGATTGCAGCTCCACGGTAACGGCGCCTCGGCCTAGGCTGTATTCGCCAAATTTCGACGCCTGTTGTGCAATTTTGCTTTGGTTGGAAGGTTGTACAATTTTGCTTTGGCTAGAAGGGTGTCAGGGGTTGGAGGGTGTCATGCAATGGGACGACTTGCGAATTTTTCTTGCGGTCGCGCGCGAGGGGTCGATCAGCGGCGCAGCGAAGCGGATCAACGTCCAGCATTCGACGGTCTCGCGCCGCATCAAGGCGCTGGAGGAGGCACTCGGTTCACGGCTGATCGAGCGAAAGGCGTCGGGCTACGAACTCACTCAGGCAGGCGAGGAGCTGAAGCTGGCCGCCGCCAAGATGGAGATCGAGGCGCTCGGGGTCGAAGGCTCGCTCGGCGGAATGGAGGATCGCCCGGCTGGAGCACTTCGCGTCTCGGCGATAAACAACATGGCCTCGTCGGTGCTGATGCCTATCTTCGCAAGCTTCAGCGCTAGATATCCAGAGATCGAGCTGCACGTAAATGTTTCGAACAAGTATGTGAGCCTCGCCGAGCGCCAAGCCGATGTTGCAATCCGTCAGACGAACGCCCCGAATGAAACACTCATTGGAGTATCGCTCACCAGTGTTGCATCTGCGGTTTACGGCGAACGAAGTTACGTGGCCGCGCTGCGGGCCGGCGGCTCACCCCCGAAATGGATTGGAGTGGAGTGTTGCGCCTTTCATCAGTCCTTGACGCAGTCCGCATGCCCGAGTTGCAACCACAATCTCTATGTCGATGACACACTGCTCACCCTAGCGGCGCTTCACGAAGGGCTGGGACTTGCCTACTTGCCATGCTTCATGGGCGACCGCGATCAAAGCTTGACGCGCTATCGCGAACCCGAAAGCCGCCATGAGGTGGGGCTGTGGCTTCTCTACCATCCCGATCTGAGGCGAACCAAACGTGTGCGGCTGTTTCGCGAGCACATTCAGGCCAAGGTGGCAGAGCAGAAGCCACTGTTTGAGGGGTTGAGGCCGCTGCCAGAAGAGTCGATCGCATCGCGCGGCGGATAGAGCACCGGATTTGCGTCGAGAGGTGCGGAAACCTTTGCCAGTGGTCGCTAACGCCAGCTATGTCGATCGTTGCTGGCCGTTCAAGCGTCGCGGCGAACGCAATGCGGCTGATCGCGGGCTTGCGAAAGCTCGATCCGTGACGGCTTCTGCCGGCCCCTCTGCAGGGTGGTGGAACCCCGCGTCGCCTCCTGGCACTCAGCGGGATCTAGCCGGTGTAGCATTTTTCGTCGGTTCTCGATGTTGCAACGGACATCCGTGGCGTGCCAGCAACCTGCATACACGCGCCAGATCACACCTCGATCCGCCCTTCCGCCACGCGCACCGCGTGCCCGCCGATGCGCACCGTGTGCGAGCTTGCCGCGCTCCACCTCCAGCGACAGCGAGATGAGGCTCGGCCGCCCCATCTCGAAGCCCTGCTCGACGACGCGCTTGTGCAATCCGTCGGGCAGGCCGTCGAAGCGGTGAATGACGCCGGCGAACCCGACCGCCGCCGAGCCGGTCGCCGGGTCCTCCGGCACGCCGAAGTCCGGGCCGAAGAAGCGAGCATGAAACGACGAGGTCGTGTGCTCGGTCTGCCGGCAATAGAGGAACGTCCCGAGCAGCCCCTTGCCCTTCAGCACCGCGTCCCAGTGGTGCGAAGCGACGCGCGCCTTGGCGATCGCTTCCAGCGAAGCGACCGGCACGAACGCCACGCTGTTGCCGGCCGCGAACCGCGTGGGCCTGTGGTTCTCGAACCCGATCTCGCCGGGAATGAGCGACGAGCACGATCGCCAGGTGCTCGGTGGACGGCAACGTCCCGCTCTCCTCCGGCAGCTTGGGCGCATCGAACTCCGCGAAGGGCGCCGCGCCCGCCGCGCAAGCGCACGCCGACCCTGACGGTGCCGATGCCTTCCTCCAGCACGACCAGGGCATCGCCGGGTCCAGGCAGCGCGCGACGACTTGATCTGCGCCAGCAGCGCCGCGGTGCCGACGGTGGGATGGCCGGCGAACGGCAGCTCGGCGGTCGGCGTGAAGATGCGCACGCGCGCGGTGTGCGCCTTGTTCTGCGGCGTGAGGACGAACACCGTCTCCGACAGATTGAACTCGCGGGCGATCACCTGCATGCGCTCGCCGTCGAGCGCATCGGCATCGAGCACCACGGCCAGCGGATTGCCGCCGAAGCGCTTGTCGGTGAAGACATCGAGCACGTGATAGTCGAGGCGCATGGCCGCTCCGCTCGGCGTTGGTGCGGCGCACCTTGCCGGATTCCCCTTGCCGTTCCAAGCCAAAGCAGGCGGCTTCGGGCCGAGCCGCGAGCGCGTCTGGCCACCCCTCTCAACGTTTCTTGCGCAATGTTGCATTCGATCAATTCTTGAGCTGAAACAGGCGCTTGCCCTTCATGCCACGACGTCGCCAGGTTCGCCGCGGCGCAGCCACGGTGAGGGCCAACTCCCGCATCCCAATCGCGGACGAGCAGGCGGATGGATCACCCGTCCTTTTCGCGCAATTCGGTCGATGAGCGCCGCCATTTCCTCGCTGCTCATCGTGTTGTTCTGCGGAGGAAGCGCCACCCGCGTGTGGTCGCAAGGCAGGCAACGCGTCGGGCGACCGCACCCCGAGCAGGGACCAAGACAGAAGGAAGACCCCATGGCAGGACTTGCGCGCGCTGGTCTTTGGGAGCTGGCGGCCAGCCTGGTGCTTGCACCGGCGGCATGGGCGGCCGACCTCGGGCCCCGGGCCGCGCCGCGCCAACAGCGACCCCGTGCCCTACGAGGCACCCTTCTCATGGACCGGTTTCTACGTGGGCGCGCACCTGGGCTACGGCTTTTCGGACATCAACTGGCAGGAGACGGGCTTCGACGGCAGCCACAGCGGCGACGGGGCCGGTTGCCGGCGGCCAGATCGGCTACAACATCCAGACGGGCAGGATCGTCTACGGCGTCGAGGCCGATATTTCGAGCAGCTTTATCGACGGCGGCAACGCCTGCTGCGGCCACACCGTCAACTGGCTGGCGTCGGTGCGCGGCCGCCTCGGCCTCACCGGCTTCGACAACCGCACGCTGTTCTACGTGACGGCCGGCGCCGCCTGGGCCGACATCGAATACTCCTCGCTCGGCAATTTCTCCGACACGCACTTCGGCTGGGTCGCCGGCGGCGGCATCGAGCGCGCGCTCACCCCCAACCTGTCGGCGCGCGTCGAGTATCTCTACTACGACTTCGACAGCGTGACCGCGCCCGCCGGCACAGCTGGCCCCGGGCTCCGCCAATCTCGAGCCCACGCATGCAGACCGTCCGCTTCGGGCTCAACTACAAGTTCTGACGACGCGTCGGCATCGCAGCGTCAGCGGCTTCGCCCCGGCCCATGGTCGGGGCGAAGTTGTTTTGCGGGTCAGCCCGCTGGCTCTTACAAGCAACCGCTGAAGGTGGTGCCGCACTTGACGTAGTTGATCTCGTGCCAGACGCAGCAGGGCACGTTCCTTCGGGCACACCCAGGTCCTGACCTCGCCGCTCGGCTTCATGCGCACGCGGCAGACCTTCTCGTCCTTGCCGGCCTTGACGGTGGCCTTCTTGGCCTGCTGGGCCAGCGGTGCATCGAGCGTCAGCGCCAGGGCCGCGGCGCCCAGCAGGAGCACGAGCAGAACGGACGCGCGTTTCATGGCTCTTCCTCTTCAATTTGCCAATTGGCATGCGGTCCACTATGGACTACGCCGCGCAGGGCCGGCCTAGGACCGCCGAGCCTCACATCCACAGATCAATTTCGCGGCGGCTGAAGGGATGCACGGCCACAGCTGCGCATCAGGATTGCGTGCTGCGCCGACTTCCGTGATGCGGATGGCGACCATGCGCTCCATCATCCGCTGCTTGCGATTGGCTTTCCAGACGTTGTGGATCTCGAAGGTGTCCGAGTAGCGGCGGCTTGACGATGAAATCGCCGGTGCCGAGCCCGACAAGCCCAGCCCGAGCGATGGCGGAAGAAATCGTCGGGCAGGCGCCGCACCACCATGCCTTCCGTGTTGTAGGCGTGGCCCGTCGCCTGGCCGACGCGGTGCTCCTCGATCACCTGCCCCGGCGAGAACCGCCACCAGGTGAAGTGGTCGACGAACGACGGTGACGAACAGCCAGATCAGCATCAGCAGCACCGAGAACGTCAGGTAGAACGCCAGATTGAGGTGGATGCGCAGCAGCGAGGCCCAGCTCATCGCCGTGTCGATGCCGGGCACGTAGGTCGATGCCCCAGCCGAGCCCGCACCGCCAACAGCAGCAGACACGAACGAGTAGACGCCGCGCGCCCTGACGTTGGTGAAGACCACGACGAACAGGATCAGTGCGATGAACGAGAGCCGAGCCACGGCGAGGCGTGGAACAGGATCTCCTTGTCCGCCGCTGGCGGCAAGCTGCGGCACGCCGATGCCCTGCGCATAGGTGAGGGCGGCGCAGATGAAGCCGTAGACCCACACCACCCACCAGTAGAGCAGGTTGGAGTGCTGATAGATGCGCACCTCGCCCTTCGGCGCGCGGCCGATCGCGCTGCGCCTCGGCGCGCGCCTGCGGCCGGCAGGCGGCTGGCCGGCGCGACAGGGCCGTCTTGCTGCCGGCAAGGTTGGGGGCGTTGACGGCCATGCGGTGCTCCCGCGCTCACTGGAAGAAGGACTGCAACCAGGCACGAGGGCCTCGTCGATCCGCGTCGTCAGCCAGCCCGGCAGGCGGCTGTAGACGAAGCGGCCAGACCCAGCCGCCGCTCCCGCGGACCTGGCTGGTGCTGGCCAGGAACGATCAGCAGGATGACGATGGCGATCGTCGTGGTCCGCCGCAGCACGGCGGTGTTGTGGCGGGTGGCGGCCGACTGGCCGACCAGCGCGGTGGTCTCGATGGTCTCGGTGATGGTGAGCAGCCGTGTCCGTACCGCGCGCAGTCGCTTGCCGACGCTCGCCATGTAGTGGAACGCAGGCGCCAGTCCGCGCCGCACGAACTGCTCGTAGGATGTCCAGGTCGGGATGTTGTGGATGCGCAAGGTCTTGAGCAGGATGTTGAACTCGCGCACGTAGTAGGCGGAGCGGTTGAGCCTGAAGTGCAGGCCGCCGATGGCGCCGAAGCCGAGCTCGTCGAGCTTGGAGGAGACGTCGATCAGGCTCGGTCTCGACCTCGTTGGAGATTTCGTAGAGCGCCGCATGGCGGATGTCGGCGACGAGGTCGTTCTCCATGCCCTTCAGCAGCTCGCGATATCGCCGCCAGTAGAAGAACGTGCCGCAGCAGCAGCCGGATCACCAGCGGCGCCGGGCTGCGCGGGCGTGTAGGTCGGCATCCCCTTCTTCAGACGAAGCAATTCTTCCGCCGGCCAGCGTCGCGCGCCGAACGCAGCAAGCCGCCTGCGCTTCTCCTCCTCGGTGTGGGCCCCCCTCAAAGCCTGCTCGAGTCGCTTGATCTCCTCCTTGACCCGGCGCACGACCTCGAGGCCGGTGAGCCGATTGATCAGCCTGCGGTCCCTGCCCCAGTTCTTGGTGATCTGGTCGAGCTCCTGGCCGAAGATGCGGATGTAGGCGTCGGCGTTGCGCATCGCCGCCCAGTCCTTGAGCGCATAGAGCCGCATCGTGCCCATGGTGTTGATGCGCTCGGCGATGCGGCCGATCTGGCGCGGGTGCGGAGCGTGCTTGGTGAGCAGCAGGTAGCGCACGGGATGGTTGTTGCCGCCGCGGCCGCCGGCGCGCGTGCGCACCAGGTCTGTCGAAGGGGCTCGCCGGCCAGAGGCGAAAGGCTTCTCGTCGGCCTCGAGCAGTGCCTCCGGCACGCGGATCGAGGCCTGCCCCTCCTTCGGCGCGCGACGGCTCGCGCTCCTGGTGCTCGCCGTACTGGCTGCTGGAGCCGAGCGCGGTGATGTAGATGGCGCGCCAGTCGAACACCCCGCAGGCGATGAACTCGCGGAAGTCGGCGCGCGGCGTGATGCGGCGCACGAACGGCCAGAAGGCCTTGACCACGGCGTTGGGCTCGGCGCCGTCGACGTTGAAGCCCTCATCGGCGCTGAAACTGGCGAACGGCACCGTGCCGGCGGAGGCGGTCTCGGCCGGCTTCGGGCGCGTACGCGGGCTGGTCAGGCGGCATGCCCCGTGTCGGCATGACGAGGCCGCGGAAGTTGGCGAACACCTCGCC
Organism: uncultured Alphaproteobacteria bacterium; assembly: GCA_963724565.1. Taxonomy (GTDB): domain Bacteria; phylum Pseudomonadota; class Alphaproteobacteria; order Rhizobiales; family Hyphomicrobiaceae; genus AWTP1-13. The sequence continues at coordinate 68,529 of CAVRVK010000012.1, read as the reverse complement.
GCGCGCCCCGGCGATATCCTCGAGACGGCAGCCCATCTCCTCGGCGAACGCTTCCCAGACGTCGACATAGAGCAGGTTGCGATGTGCCTTGAGCGCCTCGTGCAGCTCCTCCGGCGTGCGGCCGTCCGGGCTGTGCAGCACCTCGGGTTGAGCGGGCAGGTCGACGGCGGCCGCGCCGCGCGGTCCGACCGGCTCGAGCTGCGCCTCGCAGATGGCGCCGGATGTCGCTCACGGCTTGCATGAGAATGCGCCGCCGCTGACCCAGCGCGGGTCGGGCGCCGCCGCATGCGGCCGGTTCCAGGCCTGGCCGATGTCCATGTAGAAGCTGATGCAGGCGTAGTCGGCGTTCACCTCCGGGTGCACGCAGACCCGGATAGCGTCTCGACTGCCCCGGCGCCGGTGTCGCCCGGTCCTCCCCACCACAGCGTGAAGGGCACGATCTCCTGCTCGAGGATGTCGATCGGCCTGAAGAAGTCCTGCGGGATCGGCGGGCGACGGCTGCCAGTGCAGATCGTGCGGCGGCACCAGCCTCAGCTGCTTGCGCCGCCGCCGGCCCTGTTCAGACGGCACCGGCTCTGCAACTCTTGCCAGGAAGCTGTTGATCTGCTGCGAGCCAAAGCCCGCGGCGGCGCTCGAACTCGTGCTTGGCCTCGACGTGCTTGGTGCCGCCGTATCGTGCGGATCGCAGGGCTCGGACGCCTCGTCGACGCCATCCACCGACCGCCGCGGCCAGATGGCGACGTGCCACACCAGCGCCGGCGCGCCGAACGATGGCGTCGGCCGTGTGTGGCCCTGGCGCGACGATGGTCTCGTACTGGTCGGAATAGGGCGAGGACGGCTCGCCCACCTTGCGGGCTTCGACGCCGCCGGCCGCTGCCGACCGATCCTGCGGCTCCCGGACGTCCTCGAACGCCAACCCGCACGCATGGTCCTCACCCGGATCACTCATCTCCGGGATTAGCACACTATGCAAAAATGGCAAAATAACAACGGACCGCAAAACTCGGGCAACGCGAGCCTTGCCCCTCGAGCCGCTGCGGAGAGTTCAGGCGCGCCGCTTGCCGGCCGGCCTGTCCGGCTCGAAGACGATGCGCAGGCGGCGTGCTCGTCGCTTTCGCGAAGTGCTTGAGGCGTGGTGCGCTGCGGGTCAGGCCGCCTGGGTGGGCCTTGCATGCATCGCTTTGATCTTCGGCCAGGTCGTGCGCTGGGCGAGCCGAAGATCGTACTGGCTCTGTCAGGTTCGAGCCACATCTCGGCACTCGAGCCGACATACTGGCCGAGCCGCAGCGCCGTGTCGGCCGTGATCTGCGCGATTGCGCCTTGATGATGCCCGCAACGCCGGCTCACAGGCACATCGATCTCGCGCGCCAGCTGGTCTCTGGCTGATGCCCAACGGGCGCAGAAATTCCTCGAGCAGGACCTCGCCTGGAGAAATGGGTTCAAGAAGCCGAGCCATGGCCGTCACTTTCAGTAGGTTGGGTCGAGCGTCAGCGATCAGCCCAACACAAGGGCCACTCACCGACCTTGTGTTGGGTCTGCGCTCCGCTCGACCCGACCTACGAGGTGAGCCGGCCTTAATTCCGGCTCTTGTCGACCAGCGCGCGCTCCCTGATCCAGGGCATCATGGCGCGCAGCTTGGCGCCGATCTGCTCGACCTGGTGGGCGTCGTTGAGGCGGCGCGTCGCCTTGAAGCGCGGCTGGCCGGCCTTGCACTCGCGCATCCACTCGGAGGTGAACTTGCCGGTCTGGATGTCCTTCAGGATGCGCCGCATCTCGGCCCGCGTCTCGTCGGTGACGACGCGCGGCCCCGACACGTACTCGCCGTACTCGGCCGTGTTGGAGACCGAGTAGTTCATGTTGGCGATGCCGCCCTCGTAGATGAGGTCCACGATCAGCTTCACCTCGTGCACGCACTCGAAGTAGGCCATCTCCGGCGCGTAGCCGGCCTCGACCAGCGTCTCGTAGCCGGCCCGCATCAGCTCGACCAGGCCGCCGCACAGCACCGCCTGCTCGCCGAACAGGTCGGTCTCGCATTCCTCCTTGAAGGTGGTCTCGATGATGCCGGCGCGGCCGCCGCCGATTGCCGCGCCGTAGGACAGGAACAGGTCGTGCGCGTTGCCGCTCTTGTCCTGGTGGATGGCCAGCAGGCAGGGCACGCCGGCGCCGCGCAGGTACTCCGAGCGCACCGTGTGGCCCGGCCCCTTGGGCGCGATCATGCCGACGTCGAGGTCGGCGCGCGGCTCGATCAGGTTGAAAGTGCACGTTGAGGCCGTGCGCGAACATCAGCGCCGCGCCGTGCTTCAGGTTGTCGCGCAGGTGGTCCCTGTAGATGTCGGCCTGCAGCTCGTCGGGGGTGAGCATCATGACGATGTCGGCCCACTTGGCGGCCTCGGCCACCTCCATGGTCTTGAGCTTCTCCTTCTCGGCCTTGGCGACGCCGGCCGAGCCCTTGCGCAGCGCCACCGCCACGTCCTTCACGCCGGAATCGCGCAGGTTGAGGACGTGGGCGTGGCCCTGGCTGCCGTAGCCGACGACGGCGACCTTCTTGCCCTTGATCAGGTTGATGTCGGCATCACGATCGTAATAGACGCGCATGGGGTCGTTTCCGGGCTCGGTGGTTGGAGATGCTTGGGATTTCGCCCCACGCCTAGCGGTTCCGGGGCCTGATTTCCAGGGCAAAACGCGCCGGCGGCGCGCCTTTTTTGGCGCAGCGGCAGGCGCTTTTGAGGTAGGGCTCGCAGGAGCGTACGCGCGAGGACAGGGGCGGACGAGGAATGCGCCTGAGCAACTGCCACAACTTCCACGATTTTCGCGCGCTTGCCGAGCAGCGCCTGCCTGGCCCGATTTTCAACTACATCGATGGCGCGGCGGACGACGAGGTCACCCACCGCCGCAACACGGCGAGCTTCGACGCTTGCGACCTGGTGCCCAACATCCTGCGCGGCGTGCAGACAATGGATATGTCGGTCACGGTGATGGGCCAGAAGCTCGCCGTGCCCTTCTACTGCTCTCCGACCGCGTTGCAGCGCCTGTTCCATCACGACGGCGAGCGGGCCGTCGCGGCGGCGGCGGCCGGCTACGGCACCATGTTCGGCGTGTCCTCGCTCGGCACGGTCAGCCTGGAGGAGCTGCGCAAGGCCTACCCCACGCCCCAGGTCTATCAGTTCTACTTTCACAAGGACCGCGGGCTGAACCAGGCGATGATGCAGCGCGCCAAGGCTGCCGGCGTCAACGTCATGATGCTGACCGTGGACAGCATCACCGGCGGCAACCGGGAGCGCGATCTGCGCACCGGCTTCTCCATTCCCTTCAGGCTGACGCTCGGCGGCATGCTGGCGTTCGCCCGCAAGCCGATGTGGGGCATCAACTACCTGACGCACGAGCGCTTCCGGCTGCCGCAACTGGACGAGCACGTGGACATGAGCGGCGGGGCCATGTCCATCGGCCGCTACTTCACCGAGATGCTCGATCCTTCGATGAGCTGGGCCGACGTCGAGCAGATGGTGCGGCTGTGGGACGGCCAGTTCTGCCTCAAGGGCGTGATGGCGGTGGACGACGCACGCCGCGCGGCGGCCATCGGCTGCACCGGCATCGTGCTGTCCAACCACGGCGGCCGGCAGCTCGACGGCTCGCGCGCAGCCTTCGACCAGCTGGCCGAGGTCGTCGACAGCGTCGGCGACCGCATCGACGTGCTGATGGACGGCGGCGTCCAGCGCGGCACGCATGTGCTCAAGGCGCTTTCGCTGGGCGCCAAGGCCGTCGGCGTCGGCCGCTACTATCTCTATGCGCTGGCCGCGGCCGGACAGGCGGGAGTGGAGCGGGCGCTCGGTCTGCTGCGCACTGAGATCGAGCGCGACATGAAGCTGATGGGCTGCACCACGGTCGCTCAGCTGTCGCGCGCGAATTTGCGCTTCAGGTAGGAGGCCGCGCCGCCATCACTTATCCGGGCGAACCATGGCCGCAAGAATGCCGCGTATCTCCTCCAGAGTTTCGTCCGGCACACGGCCCAACCGGCCAAAGATGCGCTGGGTCCGATCAACGGCGCGCATTTGATCGACTAGCACACCGCCGTGAGTTCGCAGATTGTTCGGAAGCGGCACCTTGAAAGGCCATGGTCCAGGGTTCGTGGTGATCGGGCAGACAAAAGCTGTGCTGGATACCTTGTGGTAGGCAGCGGTGGTTATGACGACAGCGGGCCGTCGCCCCGCTTGCTCTCTGCCGCGGACCGGATCCAGTTCGACCCAGACCAAGTCCCCCGCGTCGAGGTCATCTTCGCTTGGCACGGCGGGTTCTTTTTCGCGGCTTGGAGTAGGCGTCCTCGATGATTTCGGCGCCAACGTCCGGTCCCCACTCCACGACCTCGGGCCGAGCTGCAGGACCAAGGCGCTTGGCCTCCGCGATGAGCTCCGAAAGCCGCACTTGGCCGCTCTGAGGCTTCAACCGCACTGCTCCCTTGTCGATGGCAACGTCCACGGGCTGGCCCTCGGTCAGCCCCAAGTCGTCGGCAATGGCCTTCGGCAGCCTGACGGCTAGGCTGTTGCCCCACTTAGCGATGCGAACTTGCATGGACCGGCGGCCTCCTTCAGGATATACATAGTATATCCGAAAATGCTTGGCAATTGTTTGCCTAGCGCCACGCGTCGGCCAATATCGGCCACAGCGAGGCAACCAGCAGCAGGGCCATGGCGATGTTGACCGCCCGCACCGCACGCGGGCTGGTCAGCAGGCGCTGCAGCGCGATGCCGAAGCCGAGCCAAGTGGCGCTGGAGAGGATGCCGAGGCTGCCGAACAGGAAGGCCATCAGCGCCATGTTGAACGGGAACTGGGCGACAGCGGCATAGGTGGAGACGGCGCCGACCGCCATCACCCAGCCCTTGGGGTTCAGCCACTGGAAGGCCGCCGCCTCCAGGAACGTGATCGGCCGGCCGCGCGCCTCGCCGTCAGCCTCGATCTCTCCGGCGGTGGCGATCTGCCAGGCGAGATAGAGGAGATAGGCGGCGCCCACGTACTTGAGCACGGTGTAGGCCGCGGGATAGGCCGCAAACAGCGCCCCGAGGCCGAGCCCCACCGCCAGCACCATCACGCCGAACCCGAGCGCCACGCCCCACAGGTGCGGCAGCCCGCGGCGAAAGCCGAAGTTGAGGCCCGAGGCCATCAGCATGGCGTTGTTGGGCCCCGGCGTGAACAGGGTCACCACCACGAACAGCAGCAGGGCGGAGAGGAGGTCGGCGGACACGGGCGTGGACATGGCGGACATTGCGCGCACGCCTAGCGGCCGGGGCGCCCGCCGGCAAGCGCCGGCTCGCCCGCCGCCAAAGAGGCGGCGAGCACAACCGGGCCAGCTCGGTGCGAGCGACATCCGCGGCAGGCGGGCCGCGCCAGTACATCGGCAAACCCAGCGACGGGTCCCTATCTCAGCGTAATCGCAAGTCCGCTCAGATCCGCGTTCGCCAGCAATCCCACCTGCCTGCCGGTCAATTCCAGCACGGCGCCCTTCTGGTTCCTCAGCACGATGGCGCGCACGCCACGGCCGACCGCAAGCCCCGCGCCCGCAGCGCCGTAGACGCCCGCCACATCCGACGGCCGCGTGATGTTGCGCACCGTTCCGTGCAGCACGGTCCTCGAGCCGCCGAAGACGAGGCCGTAGTCCAGCCCGCCGGTCGACAGCCGGTAGGCCCTTCCGCGGAAGTAGAGAGTGCCGCTGCCACCGGAACCGCCGATGATCCACCCAGCCTTGTAGATCGTGAGCCTGACGGTCCCGCTGTCGGCGAGACTGGCGGAGGACAAGCCGGCAAGTGCAACGAGCGCGATCAGCGTGGTGCGAACGGTCGATGAAATCTTCATGGGGCATCCCTCCCGTAGCGGTTTCGGAGCTTGGTGCAGCCAAGCAGAACGAATCACACCCGCATCTGTTACCGGTGGAATGAGGAGGCAAGATGTTCGGGGGGCAACGTCCGATTGGGATCGGAACCGGCAATCCTCCGACTGAGCACTGCACTTCTGCTGTTGGTCGAACAACTGACGTCGCCACTCGCAGTAGCGAGCGCCGTCGCCACGGCTTGGCTGTCGAGACCCGGACCTAGATTTGCGCCGAGTAGCCGCCGTCGACGGGAATGGCCGTGCCGGTGACGAAGTCGGAGGCCTTGCTCGCCAGGAACACGGCGACGCCGGCCATGTCCTTGGGATCGCCCCAGCGAGCCGCCGGCGTGCGCATCAGCACCATGGCGTTGAGGCCCTTGATCTGTGCGCGCGCGCCTTTTGTCAGGTCGGTGTCGATCCAGCCTGGCAGCACGGCATTGGCCTGGATGTTGTCCTTGGCCCAGCCGGACGCCAGCGACTTGGTGAGCTGGACGATGCCGCCTTTGGAGGCGCCGTAGGCAGGAGCAAAGCCGGCGCCGAAGATCGACAGCATCGAGCCGATGTTGATGATCTTGCCGCCGCCGGCCTGCTTCATGTGCGGATAGGCCGCCTGCGCGCAGACGAAGGCGCTGGTGAGGTTGATGTCGATCACCTGCTTCCACTCGGCGGTTGCGAGCTCGTGCGGCGGCTTGCGGATGTTGATGCCGGCGTTGTTGATCAGGATGTCGAGGCGGCCGAGGCGGGCGGCAGCGTCATCCACCAGCCGGCGGCATTGCGCCTCGTCGGTGACATCGCCCGTCAGCACGGCGGTCTTCACACCGAGCTTGGCAAGCTCGGCGGCGGCGGCCTCGGACTTGGCACTATTGCGGCCGGCGATGGCGACGGCGCAACCGGCCTCGGCCAGCCCGCGCGCCATGCCGAGGCCGATACCGCCGTTGCCGCCGGTGACGAGGGCGACGCGGCCAGTGAGGTCGAACTGGGACATGGGGGCTCCTTCATGGATGCTGGCGTACGTACCAACCTACCTCAAGAGCGACGCGCGAGCATTGCCATGTTGCCGCCGCGCGAGCTCACCGTGGCAAGCACCTGCCCGCGGAATTCCGCTCGATGAGCGCGACCTCGACGCGCGGATCGATCGCACGCTTGGCAAGCTTGTCCTCGATCTCGCGCTCTATCTCGGGAAGCGGCCGCCCGACCGCATCGATGTCGCCTGCGAACGGAACCGGGAACATACCTCTGGAGTCGATCACCTGAGCAGGAAGCGTCACGAAGTTGCCGGGACGGCCGCCGCCGCCCGCCGTCTCGAATACCGAGATCTGCACCACATCGCCGGCGCCGACGCAGATAGGCGGAGCAACCTGTGCGAGGATACTCCGCGCCAGCAGGACGATGAAGCCGAGCGTGGCGGTCGCGGTCGCGGCGCGTGAACCAGACGTCATGGCGAGCCTCCGAACGCGCGGCTCGACAAACCGCTAGCGCACGGCGGGCGCGCTCACAAGGGCCCCGAGTGCCGCGACCTCATCTTGCGAGCGCCGGCACCGCCTCGGGCAAAACGGCGGCCGCAGGCTGGACCGCGCGCGCTACTGCTTGCCGAGCGCGCCGAGCACCTCGGGCAGCAGCTGGTTCGCCAGCATGGCGTGTCCTGCGGGGCTCAGGTGAATATTGTCCGAACCCCTGGGCAGACCACGCCCGCACGCCTCTATCACCCTGACGCCGCGTCCTTGCAGCCGACCCTTGATCGCGGCGATATCGAAGTCGCCCGAGCTGACGCCCTGTCTTTGATTGTTGAAGAGCCCCTCGCACGCGCCGAAGATCACGATCCTGGTTCCCTGCGGCACGGCCGAGTTGAGCCGGCGCAGCATGTCCGTCGTCGTGTTGCCGCTGATCCCGGCGTTGGTAATCGTCACGTTGTGGCCCTTGGCCTTCAACAATGCCTGCAGCCGCGCCGGAAAAGCACGCGGCGGTCCTCCCGCGTTCTGGCCGTAGGTGTTGCTGGCCCCGAGTGCCACGATCCTGACCGCCTGGGTCTGCGCCTCGGTCCAGACCGCAGGAAGTGTCATGCCTGCAACGACCGCGATCCAGGCGACCAGGCCCAAGGGCACGCGAAATCCGCGCGCAAACAAGAGTGTGCCCATGGAGTTTCTCCTTGCATTGAAGAACAAGATGGAAATTCGGATCCCGTGCTCCCGGCTTATGGCGGCAAGTGGAAGCCGAGTCCGATGCCGAGCAGCAACAGGGCGACGATGACGACCAGCGCCGTCGATGCGGCGAACACCGCCGTGCCCACCAGCCATGCGCGCCAACCCGTTGCCCGCATCGTCGACGGCACGTTCTCTCACCTGTCTGGAGACTAGACGCCGCTGGTCGCGCAAGATCAGGACTTCTTCAAATCGCAGTGTCTTGCCCCGCCAAACTGGGCAATCTCCGCCCAGCAGCCGGTCTTGCGACAGCTGCTCATCTGCTCGGAGCAGCGCGAGCAATTGCTGGCCCCCGATTGCTTGCAGCGTGCAAGGCACGTCGCCCGCCAACCGCTGCAGGAGCTCTGTGCAGCAGCCTCCAAGGCAAACGTGGCGAGCAGCGCCAGCGCCAACCCACTAGCAACGGCCGTCCTCAGCATCGCGTAACCTCCAAAGTGTTATGAATGTGTCATGGAGCTGCCGCACGCGTGCGCGCAAAGACGCAGTCCCGGACCCGTCCAAGAGAGACCGACAGGCCCGAGACGCGACTTCCCGCACACGGGTCAGGCGCAAAAACGTTTGCACGCCGCCCGCTCGAGCGTCCCGAAACGGAGACGAAATTTGCCGAAGCAAAGACGAAATGATAGAAGGCCCGCTTTGGTTTGAGGCAATAACCGGTCGCGAGCATGCGTGTTCTGCGGTTCGATGCGTTCACTCTCGACCAGTCACGTCAGGCCCTGCTGCGCGACGGCACGGTGCTTGAGCTGAGACAACAGTCCTTCGCCGTCCTCAATCATCTCGTCGAGAACGCCGGCCGGCTCGTTTCCAAGCAGGAGCTGTTCCAGGCCGTGTGGGGTGGTGCCGCCCGCACCGACGATTCACTCGTCCAATGCGTGAAGGACATCCGCCAGGCGCTCGGCGACAGCGATCACCGCTTCGTCAAGACCGTGCACGGGCGCGGCTACATGTTCGCGGCCCCCGTCTCCGAGGCCGTTGCGGACGGCCAGGCGCGGCCGCGCGCCGAAGCGAGCGCACCGGATGCACGTCCGCAGGCCGCTTCCGCCGCTTTCTTGCCCGCCAAGTGGCACCGCGGCCTGATTGCAGCGAGCCTGCTGGTCGTCGCGCTGGCCGGCAGCGGCTGGCTGCTGTGGACCTGGGCGCCTCTCGGCCGGCCGACCGAGCTGACGATGATGGCGGTGCCCTCCATCGCCGTGCTGCCCGTCAAGGCGCTGGGCGACGAGACCGACACGGCGCTCGCCACCCTGGCCGACGAGATCGCCGCCGGGATATGGCGGGCGCCGCGCGGGTTCGTCCCCGACATCAAGCCGACCAGCGCCGTCAAGGGCGCGCAAGGCGAACCCAAGGCGATCGGCCGTCAGCTCGGTGTGCGCTATGTGGTGCGCAACCTTGCACGCCGCGAAGGCGAGCAGCTGCTCGTTACCGTTCAGCTCATCGAGGCGCCGAGCGCCCGGCAACTATGGGCGGGCGACTTCGACTACCGCCTGGGCCAGCCCGGGGCCCAGGGCCGCACCGCCGCGCGCATCGGACGGTCGCTTGCCGTCGAGGTGCTCAGGGTCGAGGTGCGGCGCCCGCTGCCGGCGCGGCCCGAAGCCGGCCACTACACCATGCTCGGCCGCAAGCTCATGACCGAGGAGGGCAATTCTCAGACCAACGCCGAGGCGATCATCTACTTCGAGAAGGCCATCGACGCCGATCCGACGCACATCCTGGGCCTCCTTCACTATGGCCGAGCCGTGGCCATACATATCCTCAACGGCTGGCAGTCCGAGACCGCAGAACCCGCGATGCTCGCCAAGGCCGAGCATGCCGTCAACGAAGCCCTCAAGCGCGATACCGAGAATACGGGCGGGCACACGATCCACGGCAACCTGCTGCGAGCCAAAGGCGAGTTCGACCAGGCCATCGTCGCCTTCAAGCGCGCTTTGGCGATCAACCAGAATTTTCTTCCCGCTCGTGCGGAGCTGGGGCGCACGCTGATCGACGTCGGCAAGCACGACGAAGCCATCGCCGAGCTGCAGAAGGCCATCGAGGCGAGCCCGACCGATATCTCCCTCTACATGTGGTACTACTGGCAGGGGTTGGCCGCCGTGCATCAAGGCAACGGCAAGGGCGCGCTCGAGGCGTTGCGCCAATCGCACCAAGCCAACCGCCAGCACGACAATACTTTTCGCCTCATGGCCCTGGCGTATGCCTACGACGACCAGGAGGAGAAGGCCCGCGAGATGGTCAGGGAGTTCCTGAAGATGCGGCCGACTGCGACGCTCGACGACTGGAAGCGGCCCAACGCCCGCAGCAATCCGGCGGTCGCGGCGCGCCGCGAGCACATGCGCGCCACCCTCAAGCGCCTCGGCGTTCCGGAAAGCACGGTGCAGGCCGCGGCAAAGCCCTGAGGCCGCGCGAAGCACCAGTCCAAAGATGGACGATGTCGCTCTTGCCGGGAGGGGAGGATGGCAATCTTCGCGCACGCCTCCTCGATCCAGTCGGGCGAGCGGAATCCACCCTGAACGAAAAGGATTGCGGCGAACCGTCTACTCCGCCGCGGCGCGGTGCGGGCGCGGCGAGCCAGCGGTCGAGATCGGCGAGTGCGCGGGCGGAGAGCGCGCGCTTGCGGGCGGCGCCGCGGTCCTTGCCCTTGATGCGGTTGCCGGCGGCGTCGTGCGTGGGCGCATCGCAGCGGCGGGAACAGGCCGAAGTTCACGTTCATCGGCTGGAACGAACGAGGCTCGGCGGACGGCTCCATCGCGCGTCGGCCGACAGGTGCCCGCCGGTGATGTGGCCGAGCAGCGCGCCGAAGGCGGTCGTGGCGGGCGGCGGCGCCCAGGCCTGGCCGAGGCGCTCGGCGGCGGCGGCGCGGCCGGCGAGCAGGCCGATGGCGGCGCTCTCGACGTAGCCCTCGCAGCCGGTGATCTGGCCGGCGAAGCGCAGCCGAGGCTCGGCGCGCAGGCGCAGCTCGCCGTCGAGCAGCTTGGGCGAGTTGAGGAAGGTGTTGCGGTGCAGGCCGCCGAGCCGCGCGAACTCGGCGTTGGCGAGGCCCGGGATCATGCGGAAGACGCGCGCCTGCTCGCCATGCTTCAGCTTGGTCTGGAAGCCGACCATGTTCCACAGCGTGCCCAGCGCATTGTCCTGGCGCAGCTGCACCACCGCGTAGGGGCGCTCGCCGGGCTTGTGCGGGTTGGTGAGGCCGACCGGCTTCATGGGGCCGAAGCGCAGGGTCTCGCGGCCGCGCTCGGCCATCACCTCGATGGGCAGGCAGCCGTCGAAGTAGGGCGTGGTGGCTTCCCATTCCTTGAAGGAGGTCTTCTCGGCGGCGAGCAGCGCGTCGAGGAAGGCCTCGTACTCGGCCGTGCGTCATGGGGCAGTTGATGTAGTCGGCGCCGGTGCCGGCCGGGCCCGCCTTGTCGTAGCGCGACTGGCGCCAGGTGATGCTCTCGTCGATGGACTCCAGGTGCACGATGGGGGCGATGGCGTCGAAGAAGGCAAGCTCGGTCTCGCCGGTGAGCTGCTGGATGGCGGCGGAGAGCGCCGGCGAGGTGAGCGGTCCCGGTGGCGATGATGACGCTGTCCCACTCGGGCGGCGGCAGGCCGGCGACCTCGCCGCGCTCGATGGTGACGAGCGGGTGCTCGGCGAGCGTGCGCGTGACGTCGGCGGAGAAGTGATCGCGGTCGACGGCGAGCGCGCCGCCGGCGGGCAGCTTGTGGGCATCGCCCGCGGCCATGATCAGCGAACCAGCGCGGCGCATCTCCTCGTGCAGCAGGCCGACCGCGTTGGTGGCGGCATCGTCGGAGCGGAAGGAGTTGGAGCACACGAGCTCGGCGAGGCCATCGGTCTTGTGCGCCTCGGTGGTGCGAACGGGGCGCATCTCGTGCAGCACCACGGGCACGCCGGCGCTGCGCGATCTGCCACGCCGCCTCGCTGCCGGCGAGGCCGCCGCCGATGATGTGGATGGGGGTGTTCGGCATGGGGGCAGGGTAGGGGGATCTGCAGGTCCCCGCAAATCCGGTCACCCTGACGCGTTCTTGCGGCGGCCCCTCACCCCGACCCTCTCCCCGGGGGAACTCAGAACACCGCGTCGATGCCTTTGTGTTTGATAATGTGCAGCAGGCGGCCGGCGGGGCCGCGTGGTTTGAGCTCGCCACGCTCCCACTTGCTCAGCGTGCCGGTGGACACATCGAGGAGGCGGGCAAACACGGCTTGGCTCATGCGGGCGGCCTGGCGAATGGCAACGATCTCGCGCGGGCTCGGAGGTCCGGCGCGGTCGATCTTGTCGAGCGCAATGTCGCGCATGGTGACCTTGGCGTACTCATCGTTACTGAGGGCGCCGAGCCGGTGGAGGGCCTTGCCCATCTCCTCAAGCTCCCGGTTGAGGCGGTTAGGCTTCTTGGGCTTATTATTCGTCACAATGCACCTCCTGCAGGTCGCCTTCCGCGATAGCACGCGCAATGCCATCTTCGGCGAGCCCAAGCCAACGATTGGCATAGAGCTTGAGCTCGGTCAGCTGATCGGGGCGGATGTTGGCGCGCTCGTTCTTGGCAAAGCCATACAGGAACACCGCCCGCTTGCCGCTGCGGAAGGCGATCAGCGCTCGATATCCTCCACTCTTGCCTTGGCCCTTGCGAGCAATGCGCTGCTTGATGACCTCGCCGCCAAGCTCGGCGTCGATGAGGCCTTTTCCCGTGTTGTCGAGGGCGGTGCAAAGCATGGTATCGGTAACTCTCTCACGCCGCTGAAAGCGAGCGAAGGCCCTTACCACGAATACACGCATGCCCCAGCTCCCCAGGCGTCACTATAGTCGCAACGACCACAGTATTCAAGACGCAAGAGCAAGAGCTCTATGGTGACCATTGTCCACGGTGGCTCGCGGCTCGTGACCGGAGGATTGCTCGCTACTAGACTGCCATCGGCAGCTTGCAAACCAGGAGAGGCGTGGGGCATGGGGCGTCGATCCCGCAGGAGGAGACTAGTCGGCCTCGAGACCGGGCTTGCGGCATGCGTCTGCGCTCTGCTGTGTTCTGCCCCTGCGGCCAGCGCGCAGCCAGTGAAAGCGGACCGCATCGTCATCGCATACTCGGAGCCAACCAAGGCGGCACACAAGCCGCTCCACGACATGCTCAAGCAGAACCAGGCTCTGGAGCGCGTGAAGGAGCTGCTGGTGTCCGTGCGCTGGCCCCGCACCCTGCGGCTGGAGCTCAGGAGCTGCGAAGAGTTCAACGCCTGGTACGAGGATGCCGTCATCTCCGTCTGCTACGAGTACCTGGACGACATGTGGCGCAGCGCCAACTCCTCCAAGCGGCCGGCCTTCATCGCGCGGGAAGATGCATTCCTCGGGCCCTTCGTCGACACCTTCCTGCACGAGGCGGGGCATGCCATGTTCGATCTCCTCAAGGTGCCGCTGCTGGGCCGCGAGGAGGACGCGGCCGATGCGATAGCCGCCTACTATGTGCTGCAGTTTCCGGCCGAGAAGAAGCGCCGGCTGATCGCCGGCAGCGCCTACGCCTACGCGGCCGAACTCAAGGTGCGCAAGGCGCGCGATCTCTACCGGCGCAAGTTCGACGTGGGCCGCCACGTCACGTTCGCGGACGAGCACGGCACGCCGGCGCAGCGCTTGTACAATCTGCTCTGCATCGCCTACGGCTCCGACAAGCGGCTGTTCGCCGAGGTGGTGGAGAAGGGCTGGCTGCCCAAGGACCGGGCAGAGATGTGCGAGGACGAGTACGCCCAAATCGACCACGCCTACCGCACGCTGATCGCACCGCACGTGGACGGCGGCAACACGCCGGCCGGCGCGGCGCCGGCAACGCCCGCAGCAACACAGCTGCCGCCCGATCGCAAAGTGCGGGAACGGCGGCGCACGCAAGCGTCGGCCACGAGCCGCCTGGCGTTCGAGAACAGGCGCCGGCGCGCGTTTCGATGGCAGGTGAGATAGCGGCCTCTGTCACATCCTGGTCTTGGAGATGTCCAAATCGGCTGCTGAGACGGTGCGCGCGGGTGCGTGAAACGAGGGGCCTGCCCATGCTGCGTCGTGGATGCGCGCGTTACCTTGGATCTTGCCTGACCGCGGTGCTGGCATATTTCGCCATCGCTTTCGTCGCGGCGCTGGCGCTCGTCGAGCCCGCGGTTGCGCAGAAGCGCGTTGCGCTGATCGTCGGCAATGCGGCCTACACCAACGCCAACGTTCTCGCCAATCCGGCCAACGATGCCAAGGACATGGCGGCTGCGCTCAAGGAGCTGGGCATCGAGGTGATCCTGGGGCTCGATCTCGACAAGCGCGGCTTCGATGCCAAGGTGCGCGACTTCTCGCGCGCGCTGGCGGCCGGCGCCGACACCGGCATCTTCTTCTATGCCGGGCACGGGCTGCAGGTGTCTGGGCGCAACTACCTGGTGCCCGTCGATGCGCAGCTCGCCAACGAGCGCGACCTCGACTTCGAGGCCGTCAGCCTCGATTTCATCCTGAAGCAGATGGAGCTCGAGCGCGAGGGCAAGACCAACATCGTGTTCCTCGATGCCTGCCGCGACAACCCGCTCGCCCGCAATCTGGCCCGCTCCATGGGCACGCGCTCGGCCAGCATCGGCCGCGGCCTGGCGCAGGTGCAGACGGGCGTCGGCACCTTCATCGCCTACTCGACGCAGCCCGGCAACGTGGCGCTCGACGGGGTGGGCCGCAACTCGCCGTTCACGGCGGCGCTGGCCAAGGGCGTGAAGGCGCCGGGGCGCAACTTGACCGCCGTCATGATCGATGTGCGCCGCGAGGTGCTGGCCGCCACCAACGGCAAGCAGGTGCCCTGGGATCATTCCGCACTCACGGGCGACTTCTATTTCCACCTGGCCGCTGCGCCTGGCGTGCCGCCGAAGATAGCACCGCCACCGACGGACAGCGAGAGCGAGGCGCTCGAGCAGCGGCTGCGGCAGGTCGAGGAGGAGCTGAAGAAGAAGTCCGATCCGCAGCAGACCGCCAGGCTGGTGGAGCTCGCGCAACTCAAGGAGCGCGTGCGCCAGATCGAGGATGCCAACCGCGCCGACCAGCAGCGCATCTTCGAGGTGCACCGCAAGTACGGGCCGTCGAACGATCCCTCGGCGCGGGCTGCGGCCAACAAGGAGGTCGGCGCCATTCAGCTGCAGATGGCGCGGCGCGGGCAGGAGCAGCGCACCTTGCGCGAAGACATCGCCAAGCTCGAGGCGGAGCTGGGACTTACGCAGGTCAAGGGCGAGAGTGCGAAGTAAACGGAGAGCCGACACGCTGTTGCATCCGCGCATCTCCCGTTAGCGCCATAGCGCGGCCACAGCGGGGCCTTTTGCGCGCCTTGTTGGTGCGGAACACAAAGCCGTGGGCTTGCAACACTTGGTCCGTGGCGCATGGGCTCGCCACGACGCGCGCAGGACTTGGCGGGACACATCCAGCAGACACGGGCAACAACCCGAGCAGCCGGCATGCTCCGGCTATCCGTCGCCTTGCGCGAACCCTACGGGAGTTGGCGTACATGTCGAGCAAGGACTTGGAACGAGGCGCAACCGTCTACGAACTGAGGCGCCGCGCCGGTGCCGGCGACAACGAAACGGTGCTCGAGGAGAAGGCCGCAGAGGCGCAACCGAAGGCGCAGCTCGAGTGCACGCTCGAGCTCATAGAGCAGCCGCTGGAAATGGAAGGCTGCTGCGGGCTCGACCGCAGCAGCATCGAGGCGCTGGAGGCGCTGCTGACGGCACTGGAGCCTGCCGACGAGATGCGGCTGACGCTGGCGCTCGGGGGCGATGCGCCGATCCGACTCGGCCTGGCACTCCGTGAAGCGGGCAGATCCCAAGCGCAGCGCTCGGTGCTCGAGACCAGCTTCGAGTTTGCCACTACTCTGGTGAACACGAGGGGGCAACGGTGAGCGCGTACGCGTACGACATTCGCCCCTCGGGGCAGATGGGTGCGGCTCACGGACATGCCGACGGCTGCCCCGAACGCGGTTGTAGACGGGACAACGGCATCCGAGCCCGATGCCACCGGCGCTTTGTGCCTGCCATGCCGCGTTGAGCGCCATCCGGAGCTGACTGCCCTGGCCCGGGCCCTCAAAATTCCGGCGCAGGCCGTGAGCCCGTGGGGACCGGACCTGGAGCGGCTCGCGCGAGTGCTGTCGCAGCCCGCGCTTGACGGTGCGCAGATCGAGTTTCGCCTGCAGCGGTTTACACGCAGCGCCCCCCTCATGCGCACGCTGGCCGAATTGTACCGGGCGCTGGCGCGCCAACTCGACGGCGCCGCGGGCAAAAACCCGGTCATGCGCGTATGGCTGGAGGAGAAGCTGCGCGCGCTCGGTCCCTGGTATGCCGCGGCCGCCGGCGTGCGCCTGCGCTCGCGCCTCACCGCGCAAGCGGAGATTCCGCCCGTGGTGCTCGACCTCGTCTCGCGCTGCCTCTACGGCTCGCCGCTCGCGCGCGAAAACGAGGAGGAGACGCTCTACTTGGCCGATGCCTGGCCGGGCATCGACCTTGCCTTTCTGGAAGCGCTGCCGGCGATCCTCGAACGGCACCGCACCGCAAAAGCGCGCCGCGAGCGCGTGACGGCTGCTACGCGCCGCGGGGTGCGCCTCGGCAGCCACGCGGAGGACGCCACGCCGGTGATCCTGGACGACACAGCGCGCGCCCAGCATCTCTACATGATCGGCGGCACGGGCACGGGCAAGAGCACGCTGATGGCCAACATGATCGCCCAGGACATGCAGGCGGGCGAGGCCATCGTGGTCATCGACCCGCACGGCAGCCTGGTGGAGGACGTGCTGCGTCTCGTGCCCAAGAGGCGGCGTAAGGACGTGCTCTACCTCCACCCGACCGATCCTGAGGGCGCCTTCACCCTCAACCTGTTGGAGCCGATCGGCAGCGACCTAGCGGTCGAGCGCAACCGCTGCGCCAACGATCTCATCGCGCTGATGAAGATCGTCTATCCCGAGCCGGCCGAAGCCTTTGGGCCGATGTTCCAGAACTACTTCCGCAACGCGGTGTTTCTGGTGCTGGCCGGACGCGAGGACAAAGCGGTGCTCAGCGAGGTGCGCAGGCTTTTCGCCGACGCCAGCTTCCGCGCCGAGCTGACGCGCTGCTGTCCGGACGCGGGCGTCAAGATGTTCTGGGACCGGATCGCAGCCAGGATCGCGCACTCCGGCGAGAATGCCTCGATCGACAATGTGGCTCCCTACGTCGACGCCAAGCTGACCCAGCTCTCGGGCAACCCGGTGATCGAACGCATCATCGGCATGCCGAAGTCGAGTGTGAACTTCGGCCGGATCGCTACCGACAGGCGCATCTGCCTCATCAACCTGGCCCAGCGCCTGATCGGCGACGAGGACGCCCGCTTCCTGGGCGGCCTGCTGTTCGGCCGCCTGTCGGCCTATCTCAAGCTGCACGCCGCGGCTCATGTCGGCGCACCTGCCAAGGCGCCGCTGCCGCTCCGCGTCTATCTCGACGAGTTCCAGTCCTACGCCGATGAAGGGCTCTCGATGAGCATGGCGCAGATGCGCAAGTTCGGTCTCTCCTATGTGCTGGCCAACCAGAACTTCGGGCAGATCGCCGGGCGTGGCTGGCGTCCCAACGTCGGCCAGGAGGTGCTGGGCAACGCCAGCACCATCGTGGCCTTTCGCATCAGTCACATAGACGCCGAGCTGCTGGCGCCGTGGTTCCACCCGGCGATCGGCAAGGAGGATCTCATTCAGTTGCCGAACTACCGCGCGGCGGTGCGCTTGCTGCCGGACGGCACGACCAGCGATCCCTATGTCTTCAAGACCGACGCGCCAAGGAAGACGGTGAGGGCCAGGACAGCGCGATCGCGCCGCCGCAAAGATGCGCCAGGAGCAACCGGAGCGCCGAGCCAAACTCATTGATCGCAAAGAAGGTCTTGTCCTCGGGCTGCCCTTTACGTGCTAGCCTTTTGCGAGCACGCGAGCCCGAGGCCGATCGGCATGCCCAACCCAGATACCACCCGGCGCATCGCCGGCAGCTGCCACTGCGGCAACATCCGTTTCACTTTCGATCGGCCCGAGGCAGGTCCGACGATCCCGGTGCGCGCCTGCGGCTGCGGCATGTGCCGCAAGCACGGCGGCGTGTGGACCTCGCACCCGCAGGGGCGCTTCCAGTTGCACATCGCCGACGAGGCGCGGGTGACGCGCTACCGCTTCGGCACCAAGACGGCCGACTTTCATGTCTGCGCCAACTGCGGCGTGGTGCCGATCGTCACCTGCGTGCTGGACGGGACGCGCTATGCCGTGTTCAACGCCAACACCTTCGACGACGTGGACCGCGCGGAGCTGGCGCAGTCGGCGGCGGACTTCGAGGGCGAGGCGACGGAGGACAGGCTGGCGCGGCGCAGGCGCAACTGGACGCCGGAGGCAGCTTGAAGGGCCCGCCACCGTGAAAGCCGTGCACTCCCTCGCCCGCACCGGGCTCGCGCTCGCGACCCTCGCACCCTGGCTCTGGCTCATGCTGTTTGCCGCCTTCGCCACGGCAGCCACCGTGCATCTCGGCCGGCTGCCGAGCTACAACAACCCCGACCCCAAGCACATCGCGCACCTCGCCTGGCTGCACGCCGCCACAAGCCTGCTGCTGGTTCCGACAGGTTTGTCGCCGCTCGCCGTCGGCGCGTGCCTGGGCGTGAGGTCTTTCGTGAGCCCCGACATCGGCGACGAGCGCTGGCGCTTGCTGGCCTACGCTGCGGGCTATGGGCTGTTCGCGCTGGTGATGTTCGGCAACCTGCTGGGCCTCGGACGGTGGTTTCTCGACTAGGCCGTGATTGCGCGCGCACGTCCGCACCGCTCCCTGCGCTCCGGCCATTCAGGGTTTCCCTCGATAGGACCGAGCTGGCGCTCCCTGCATCCTGCGCAATGGAGCACGCAGGAGGTTCAAGATGGTTGCCAGCGCTCACCACCACACTCGACTTGCCATGATGCTCAGCGCCAGCGTAGCGGCCGCTGGCGTTTCGGGCCTACCGCTCAGCTCCGCGTCTGCCGCTCCCATCACGCCATTCCTCGCGCCGGCACCGGCGCAGCACCGGGACGATGCAGGGATCGTCCGTGCGAAAGCCGCAACGCCGTTAGGCCGATGCTTGGCGACGTGGAACAACACGAGCGGGATGTCCAAACGGGAATGGAAGCAGACGTGCAAGCGGGTGGTGAAGACAAATCCGGGGCTATACAGCAAACCATTCTGATGCAGGCGGCGTGTCGCCCGAGTGTGGCGGACAACGAAACAATCACTCCGCCGGCTGCGGGCGGGGCGCAGCCAGCACCGTCTCATGGCCGGGTGCCGGATGGCGCGGCACCAGGAACGAGCACGAGAGCGATATGGTGGCGATGCCGCAGCCGAGCCAGAAAATGATCGCCGGGTCGATCATGCCGAGCGCGCCGAAGGCGATCGGCACCGTCACGGCCGCGATGTGGTTGATGGTGAAGGCCACCGACACCGTGGAGGCCACGTCCGCGGGATCGGCGATCTTCTGGAAGTAGGTGCGCTGCGCCAAGGTGAGCGTGAAGAACACGCCATCGACCACGAACAGGGCGCCGGCCACCAGCGCGTTGCCCGTCGTGGCGTAGCCGGCGAACACACAGATCAGCACGATGTTCTCGATCATGATGGTGCGGCGCTCGCCAGCCTGCATCACCAGCCGCCCGAGCCGCGGCGCCAGCACCGTGTTGGCGGCGGTCACCACCAGCATCAGGCTCGCCATGTCGGCGACCGAATAGCCGAACTTCTTCACCAGCAGGAACCCGCCGAAGGCGAAGAACAGCTGCCGCCGCGCGCCTGTGGTGAAGGTGAGGAGGTAGTAGAGCCAATAGCGCGTTCGCAGGATCATGTGCTTCCTCTGCGGCACGGGTCCGTGGAAGCGCGGGAAGTAGGCCATCGCCGCGATCGTCAACGCCATGCACGCCAGTCCCACCACCAGGAACAGCTGCTCATAGGAATGCCAGCCGGCCCACCAGGCGATGGCGAGCCCGCCATAAGCGACGAACTGCGCCGCCGCACCCGCCGCCGTAATGGTGCCGATCAGCTGCGGCGCGTCGGCCTTGGGCAGCAGCTGCAGCTGCAGCGACACGCTCATGGTCTCGAAGTAGTGGAAGCCGACCGACATGATGAAGGTGGTGATGAGCACGCCGGTGAGCGTGGGAAAGGAGCCGGTGAGCGCGACGCCGAGCCCCAATATCAGCAGCGCCGCGTAGGCCAGAACCTGCTCGCGCATCACCAGCAGCCAGAAGATGGCGGTGAAGGCGAGGAAGCCGGGCAGCTCGCGCATGCTCTGCGTGAGCCCGGTCTCGAACCACTGGAAATTGGCGCGCTCGACGGTGAAGTTGTAGAGCAGCGCCGCCCAGCCCGCGTAGCCCAGATAGTTGATGAAGGCCAGCGACCGCAGGAACACGATCGGGCTGGCGTTGAGCGGGGCGGCGGCGGGATTGGGCAAGGGAGGACTCTGTTGAGTACCCTCTCCCCGCAAGCGGGGAGAGGGGGAGGTTTACTTCTTCTTCGTGTCCAGCCCCGCGAACGTGCCCGCCTTCCGCCGCGAGCTTCTCGATCAGCGGCGCGATCTTCCAGCGCGGGCCGTACTTGGCCTCGTAGGCCTTGATCTTCTCGGCCGCCTGCTTCATGCCGATGACGTTGTCGACCTGCCACATCGGCCCGCCGCGCCAGGCCGGGAAGCCGTAGCCGTACAAGTACATCGTGTCGATGTCGCTGGCGCGCAGCGCGATGCCCTCCTGCAGGATCTTGGCGCCCTCGTTGGCGAGCCTCAAGCAGGCAGCGCTCGACGATCTCCTCGGCCGGGATGTGCCGCTGCTTGATCTGCAGCGCCTCGGCCTCGGCCTTGATCATCGCCTCGATCTCCGGGTCGACCTGGCGCTTCCTGTCCTTGTCGTACTTGTAATAGCCCGCGCCGGTCTTCTGCCCGAGCCGGCCCATCTCCACGATCCTGTCGGGGATGCGCGCGAACTGCGCCGCCTCGCCGGTGAGCTTCCTCTCCTTGCGGATGCGGTAGCCGACGTCGAGGCCGGCGAGATCGCTGACCGCCAGCGGGCCCATGGCCATGCCCCAGGTCTCCAGCGCGCCGTCGATCTCCTGCGGCATGGCGCCTTCCAGGTTCATGGCCTGCACCTCGCCGCCGTAGGAGGCCAGCATGCGATTGCCCACGAAGCCGTCGCACACGCCCGCCTGCACGCCGACCTTGCCGATCTTCTTGGCAATGGCCATCGAGGTGGCCATCACATCCGCGCCGGTCTTCTCGGCGCGCACGATCTCCAGCAAGCGCATGATGTTGGCGGGCGAGAAGAAGTGCAGGCCCACCACGTCCTGGCGGGCGCTTGGTGACGGCGGCGATCTCGTCGACGTCGAGGGTGGAGGTGTTGGTGGCGATGATGGCGCCGGGCTTGGCGATCTTGTCGAGCTTGGCGAAGATCTCCTTCTTCAGCGCCATGTTCTCGAACACCGCCTCGATGACGAGGTCGGATTGGCCGAGATCCTCGAGCTTCAGCGACGGGGTGAGCTTCGCCATGCGCTCCTTGGCCTGCGCCTCGGTGGCGCGGCCGCGCTTCACGTTGGCATCGAGCGTGTCCTTGACGCGGGCGACGCCCTTGTCGAGGGCCTCCTGCGTGGTCTCGACGATGGTGAGCGGGAAGCCGGCGTTGAGGAAGGCAAGGCCGATGCCGGTGCCCATGGTGCCGGCACCGAGGATGCCGACCGTCTTCACGTCGCGCAGCTTGGTGTCGGGGCCGATGCCGGGCAGGTTGGCCGCCTGCCGCTCGGCGAAGAAGGCATACTGCAGCGCCCGGGCGTAGGGGCTCACCATCGCCTCGCCGATCAGCGCCCGCTCGCGCGCGAGACCCTCCTTGAGCGGCAGCGTGGTGGCCGCCTCCACCGCATCGATCGCCGCCTTTGGGCGCCAGCGGTCCGCTCGCATGGCGACCGATCGCGGCCCGTGCCTTGTCGAACAGGCCAGCCGGAACCTTGTCGATCTTCACCTCGCCGATGCGGCGCGGCGGCTTGCCCACCTGCTCACGGGCAAAGGCAACGGCGGCCGCCACCACATCGCCGTCGGCGACCTTGTCGATCAGGCCGGCGGCCGCGCCCTTGGCGGCATCGATGAAGGCGCCCGTGGTGATGAGTTGCAGCGCCTGCTCGACGCCGATGGCCCGCGGCAGCCGCTGGGTGCCGCCGGCGCCCGGGATGATGCCGAGCTTGATCTCGGGCAGGCCAAGCTGGCGCACGTCCTTGGCGGCGACGCGGTAGTGGCAGCCAAGCGCCAGCTCCAGCCCGCCGCCGAGCGCCGTGCCGTTGATCGCTGCCACCACCGGCTTGGCGCCCTGCTCGATGCGGTTGATGATCTCCGGCAGATCCGGCTTCTGAACGCCGGTCTTGAACTCGGCGATGTCGGCACCGGCCGAGAAGAACTTGCCCGTGCCGGTCAGCACGATGGCCTTGATGGCGGGGTCGGCGCTGGCTTCGTTGAAGGCCTTCTCCAGGCCCACCCGCAGAGCATGCCCCAGCGCGTTCACCGGCGGGTTGTCCATGACGATGACGGCTACATCGCCCTGCTCTTTGCGTTTCCACGATCGCCACGGTGCGCTCCTTTTTGGCTAGTCTGTTGGTTCGATAAGCCCCGACTTGGCGGGGGCCTTACCTAAAGGTTACTCTCACCCCACAAAGCATTCCAGGGAGGATGAGGCAATGCTGCGCGGGTTGATGATGGACCGGCCGCTGCTGGTCTCCAGCGTGATCGACTATGCCGCCGAGGTCTACCCCGACGTCGAGATCGTCTCCAACACGGTGGAAGGCGGCATCCATCGCTACGGCTACCGCGCCTCGCGCGAGCGCATCGGCCGGCTCGCCAACGCGCTGATCGGGCTCGGCATCAAGCCTGGCGACCGGGTCGCCACGCTCGCCTGGAACGGCTACCGGCACTTCGAGCTCTACTATGCCATCGCCGGCATCGGCGCGGTTTGCCACACCATCAACCCGCGGCTGTTCCCCGAGCAGATCGCCTACATCGCCAACCACGCCGAAGACACCGCGCTGTTCTTCGACCTGACCTTCCTGCCGCTGGTCGAGAAGCTCAAGCCTGCGCTGAAGAGCGTCAAGACCTACGCGCTCATGACCGACCGCGAGCACATGCCGGCCAACGGCCAGCTCAACGGGCTGCTGTGCTACGAGGGCCTGCTGTCGGAGATGGACGCCAAGTTCGAGTGGCCGGAGTTCGACGAGAACGCCGCCTGCGCGCTCTGCTACACCTCGGGCACCACCGGCGAGCCGAAGGGCGTGCTCTATTCCAACCGCTCGATGATGCTGCACACCTTCTTCCTGATCGCCACGCGGCCCGACCTGTTTGCGGGCAATCGCAAGATCCTGCCGGTGGTGCCGCTGTTCCATGCCAACGCCTGGAGCCTGCCCTACATCACGCCGCTGACGGGCTGCAAATTCATCCTGCCCGGCGCCAAGCTCGACGGCCCGACGCTCTACGACCTGATGCAGAACGAGGAGGCCGATGCCGGCTGGGGCGTGCCGACGGTGTGGCTGGGGCTGATCGACGAGTTCAAGAAGCGCGGCGGCAAGCCGAAGCACCTGAAGCAGATCCTGAGCGGCGGCTCGGCCGTGCCGCAGGCCATGATCGACACCCTGACGCGCGACTACGACATCGAGGTCACCCACGGCTGGGGCATGACGGAGATGAGCCCGGTCGGCACGCTCACCCTGTTCCGCCCCGAGGAGCGCGGCAAGCCGCCGCTGGAGCGGGCCAAGCTCAGCGCCCGCCAGGGCCGGCGCATGTTCGGCGTCGACCTCAAGGTGATCGACGACAAGGGCAACCGCGCCCCGCCGGACGGGGAGACCTCGGGCGAGCTGTTCGTGCGCGGCGCCACCATCGTGTCGGGCTATTTCAACAACGCGGAGGCCTCCAAGAAGCAGATCGACGCAGAAGGCTGGTTCGGCACCGGCGACGTCGCCAAGATCACCCCCGATGCCTGGCTGCTGATCGTCGACCGCACCAAGGACCTGGTGAAATCGGGCGGCGAGTGGATCAGCTCCATCGACGTGGAGAACTCGGCGCTGGCAGCCGTCAAGGGCATCGCCAACTGCGCGGTGA
Source organism: uncultured Alphaproteobacteria bacterium (assembly GCA_963724565.1). Classification (GTDB taxonomy): domain Bacteria; phylum Pseudomonadota; class Alphaproteobacteria; order Rhizobiales; family Hyphomicrobiaceae; genus AWTP1-13. The sequence goes on along the minus strand of CAVRVK010000012.1, from coordinate 44,393 downwards.
TCGGCGTGCCGCATCCCAAGTGGAACGAGCGCCCCCTGCTGGTGGTGGTGAAGGCGCCGGGCGCGGAACCGACCAAGGCCGAGATCCTCGATGCGCTCGGAGCCAAGATCGCCAAGTGGCAGATGCCGGACGACGTGGTGTTCGTCGAGGCCCTGCCGATGACGGCGACGGGCAAGATCTCCAAGAAGGACCTGCGCGCGAAGTTTGCAGACCACAAGCTGCCGGAGTGATGTGTCAGCCCTTTCCGGACCTTGCTTTGAGGCCCTTGCGTAGCCGGGACGGTACGGCACGCGCATGCCAGGTCAGAGAGGTCTCGGCACGGCAGATACGCGCTCAACAGCGGACGATGCGCCCTTTCGCTCCGCACGAGGACGGGGCGCCACTTCTTAACTCATGCAGTGCAGCAAAGATTCTTGTGTTCGATAGTTTCGTGCCAGTCTCGGCTCCGTTGCATCGATAGTTCGGAGCCGTGGAACCACGCTCAATTCATCTCGGGTAGAAGTCCAGAGAGATATCCGGCTCCGGAGATAGGCGATCAGGTCTCGCCGTTCTTGAGGGTCATTGACTTTGCCCACCCACATCGACGTGCCAGGCACCATCTTCGGCGGATCGGCCAGAAATTCGTCTAGCTTCGCCGCATCCGGTCCTCCGAAGCGGCGAACAAAAAGAGCGCACAAACCTGTGCTGGTAGTCTGTGAGGATCGGTCTTCGCGCCGATCACGACACGTGCCCGACGTTTACATCGCTTGATTGGATCTTGCGTTATGCTGACCACGTTCGTGCGCGCCGTGCTCCAGTGCACAATGATGCTTGCGCTCGCAGGCTGCATCGTCTCCCAAAGCCCCATCTTCGACTTGAGCAAGGGCGCCACCGATCTTCCGACGGGACGATTCGAGAGGAGATCTGGTGATGACAAGTTCACCGTCGAAATAGCGCGTCAGGGCAACCTCTACATCTACAGTGACGGTGACAGCCGCGACACGACGATCCTCTCCTTTCATGCCATTGGGGAAGGGTTCTACCTTGTAGTCGTGATCCCGCCGGGGCGCCCCATCAACTACGGCGTGGTCGATGCACGGCTGCAAGACAGGCTCCCTTTCACTTTCCTCGAATGCGGCGACGACACGCCGGCCGACCTTGTCCCCGGGCCCGATGCTAAGGGCCCTGACCGCTGCGTCGCTGGTGATCGAGCACGGCTCCTCGCCATAGCCAATCGCTACAAGGCCAGCATGATGGCGAACGGGATCGAAGCGTCCAAGCTGCAGGAGTTCACTCGAATTCCATGAGGTATGGCTGAGGGACGTCGGCCCTCCCCGCAGGGCGCGGCCTACGCACAGACCTGGAACGAAGTCAGCTTCTTCACCCAGGATTCCCCGTGAAGTCCTCTGTACACATCCGGGGGAAGCGTGCCACAAGGAGACATTAAAGCCCATGGGGCTAAGGGGTCGCCGTAATCACAAACCCTTGGATCTTTGCTGCCACCTCACCGTTTCCATGCCGGCTCGCAATTGCCGCGGCTGCATACTCGGTGGCGGCCTGAAGTTTGTCTGCTCCCCTTGCCTCGATCTCGTTGCGCAGCGGTGTACCCTGGCAGTAGGCAAGTGCTGGATAGTGCGCAGATGGCGCGCTGCTTTGCTCTCGGCGCGTTTCGATCGTAAAATTGGAAAAGCCGGCCCTCTCCAGCTCCTCACGGATCAACGGCACATCATGGTAGCCATGGGGCGTCCGCGCCAAGAAGCGCGGCGGATTGCTCGGAAAAAACTCAGCGAGCGCGTTAGTGACGTCGTTCGCGAATGTGTTCTCTTCGATGCGATCCCAGACGTTGAAGAGCCAGTGGCCGCCGGGCTTGAGAACCCGTCTCACCTCACGATATCCGCGAACGCGGTCGGGAAGAAACATTACGCCAAACTGACAGCAGACTACATCGAATGCGGTATCGTCGAACGGCAAGGCCAGCGCATCTGTCTGCTGCCAGGTGATCCGGGCGTCCGCGCCTTGGCGCTCCACAGCCTGATCCAGCATCGGCTGGTTGAGATCAGTGACGACATAGTGGCAACCCTGAGAAAGCTTGGGTGCAAGCGCGCGCGTGACCACACCACTACCGGCGGCGGTCTCGAGAACGGTAGTCGGCGAAAGGTTGGCTGCGCGTTGCGCAAGGTCCTGAGCAAAGCCTTGGAAAATCAGCGGCACCAGGTAGTCGTCGTAGATCTTCGGGATCGAGCCGATGAATACCTTGTCCGACTGAGACATTGTGTTGGCCCCTACGTGGTCGACTTTACGTCATACCGGCAAGCCCGCACATATGGGGAGCGTGGTCGAAATTAGGCATTTCACCCCTAGGGTCCACGAACTTCGGCTCTGGATCAGAATCGGCAAGTGCCTGTCCTTGCGAGGTGCTTCCGCTTCGATCCAAATACCTGACGTCGTCGCTAGCGGCTTGGCGCCGGCAGGAGAGCAGGAGCCCGACGACGCGGTGTTGTCGACGCGCTGCCGATGACGGCGATCACGGCTATTGATTGAACAGAGTCTTGACCCAGCTCGCAAAGGTGTTGGGCGACGTGCTCCTGGCCGTCGGGGTGCGCTGGGCTGCGGTGGGCGGATCATGGATCGCTTTGCCGAAGACGACGATCTGCGTCTTGGCGAAGCTGTGCTTGTGCACCAGGTCGTAGAGCTGGGCGGCGTTGCTGGTGGCCAGGCGAATGCAGCCATGCGATGCGGACCGGCCCAGCCGTGAGACGGCGGTGGTGCCGTGGAAAGCCACCCCGCGCACGAAGAAAATCGCGTAGGGCATCGGTGTCCAATCGTACTGGCGCGAATACCACATCCGGTGCGCCGACTTCGGCTGGAAGGTGCCGGTTGGGGTCGAGTAGCCTCGCGTGCCCGAGGAGATCGGCCACACGTGCACGACCGTGTCATTCTCCACCACGGTGAGCTCCTGGGCGCCGAGGTCGGTCTTCAGCACCAAGGTGAAGGGTGAGACCGGCGCGTCGCTCGGGGCCAAAGCGGCCTTCTCGACCGCAGGGGCTGGAACCTGCACATTAGCACCGCTCGGGGCCAAGGCGGCCTTCTCGATCGCAGGGGCTGGAACCTGCACGCTGGTGCCGCTCGGGGCCAAAGCGGCCTTCTCGACCGTAGGGGCCGGCACCTGCACATTGGCACTGCTCGGGGCCAAGGCGGCCTTCTCGACCGCAGGGGCTGGAACCTGCACATTGGCGGCGCTTGCGGGGATGACAGCGGCCTCGGCCTGCCGCTTGTCGATCTCGGCGGCCCTGGTGCTGTCGGCCATCGCGCGCTCGTTGTCGCCCTTGGCCCCGTGGGCGATGCCGCGGTTGTGGTAGGCGCCGGCATGCCTGGGATTGATATCGATGACCTTGGTGTAGTCGGCAATCGCCCGCTCGTGGTTGCCCTTGGCAGCGTGCGCGAGGCCGCGGTTGTAGTGGGCGCCGACGTGCCTTGGATTGATCTCGATGGCCGTGGTGGTGTCTTCGATGGCGTGGTCGTTGTCGCCCTTGGCCCGATACGCGAGAGCCCGGTTGTAGAAGGCGCTGACCAGCTCGGGATCGATGTCGATGGCCTTGGTGTGGTCGGCGATTGCGCTGTCGTTGTCGCCTTTGGCGCGATAGGCGACGCCGCGGTTGTTGTAGGCGCTTGCCAGCTCCGGATCGATGTCGATGGCCTTGGTGTGGTCGGCGATCGCGCTGTCGTTGTCGCCCTTGGCGCGATAGGCGATGCCGCGGTTGTTGAATGCAATGGCATCGTTCGGATTGATCTCGATGACCTTGCTGTAGTCGGCGATCGCGCTGTCGTTGTCGCCCTTGGCGCGATAAGCGATGCCGCGGTTGTTGTAGATGACGGCATCGTTTGCATTGATCGCGATGGCCTTGGTGTAGTCGGCAATGGCGCGGTCGTACTCGCCCTTGTCGTGGTGGGCATTGCCGCGTTTGCCATAAGCGATGCCCAGGTTCTTGGCGTCCGCAGCCCCCGAGGCGATCACGTTGCTGCAGGCGCTGGCCACGATGTCAGGCGCCGACTTACCGGCTTGGCTGATGCAGCGTGTCCAGTCCGGCGACAGCTGCGCCTGCGCGGCGCCGGACGCCAACAGGGCCCCGGCAACCCCAGCCCAGACAAGGCGGTGGGCAGATCTGAGCATGCCACCCCCAGAGGACGGACAACCGGGCCAAAATTACCGACAGTTCCGACGACTGCGCAATGTCGCAAGGGCCACATACGGGCGCAATAAGAGCCTCCTGGAGCCTGACGCCAATTTCTGCCGTTCTGGACCCGCAACGCTGCAAGCGCCAAGCTGGCCTCTGTTGGGTCGAGCATGACCAGCATCCATGGGCTCAGGGGTTCCCCAGGGTCCGCCGGCATAGTCAGGAGCACCCCATGGCCGACCGCATCCTCGTTCTGTACGGGTCTTATCGCTCCGATCGAATGGGCATCCGTCTCGCGGATTACCTTGTGGCCGGCCTCGAGGCGCGCGGCGAGGATGTCGAGCTCATCGATGCCAAGGCGGTCGGTTTGCCGATGCTCGACCGCATGTACAAGGAGTACGCGCCGGGTTCCGCACCCCAACCCTTGGAGGGCCTCGCTTCGAAAATTCGCGCTGCCGACGCATTTGTCTTCGTTGCCGGCGAATACAATTGGGGAATGCAGCCGGGCCTGAAGAATCTGACCGATCATTTCCTCGAGGAATGGTTCTGGCGACCCGCCGCGATAGCCAGCTATTCAGCAGGTCGCATTGCCGGAGCGCGATCCAACTTCGCTTGGCACGGCACCTTGTCGGAGATGGGTATGCTGGTCGTGTCGAGCACACTGACCGTGGGGCCGATCTCCCAGGCCCTAAGCGCCGACGGCAAGCCGGTGGGCGAGGCCGGAAAGTTCCTCGAGAAGTCCTTTCCCCGCTTCGCCGATGATCTTGCCTGGTGGACCGAAGCCGCCAAGATGCAGCGGGCGCGCAAGGCGCCGCCATACTGAATGGCTTGGAGAGCTGTCATCAAAATAGCCTCGCGAAGGGCTGCTCGGCTCAATCCTTCTCGAACGTATAGTCGAAGTCGCAGTGGGTGGCGCCCTGCATGATGGTCTGCGTGCGCTTCAGCTTGATGCGGTCGTCATAGCCCTCGCAGAAGGTGCCGTCGCGCTGGCAGGAGAGCAGATGGCCGATCTCGCCCAGCCCCATGTCCCGGTACATCTCCGCATACTTGCAGCGCGTGACGTTGAAGCGGTAGCGCGTGTCGCTCTGCTCGATGACGTCGCGCTCCAACGCCCCGCCGCGCGTCCACATCTCCTGACGGTCGATGAAAGTCTGCAACGAGGTGTTGCCGCCCACCCTGGCGGCCATCTCGGCGGCCTGATCCATGGCCGACTTGCGCACGGCTTCGGCGATTGCCTTCTTCGCAGCCTCCGCGCCGTGGCTAGCTTTCAGCGTGTCGTAGACGTGCTTGAGGATCGCCGCCTCGATGCGCCGCTTCTCCAGCATGGCCATGCTCTGCGTGTCGGACATGGGAATTCCCCGGCTCTGCCGTCCTGGGCTATGCTGCAATCATAGACCAAGCCGCCAACGGGCAAAACGAGCAACGCCTTGGATCAAGACTGGACTGGCGCCATCGACTGCGACTTCCATCCGCGCAACCCCACCCCGCACCAACTCGCCCGCTACATGGACGATCACTGGCGCGACACGGTGGAAACCCGCGGCATCGACACCTGGGAATCGATCGCCTATCCCCCCAACGCGCCCCTCACCCGGCGTCCCGACTGGCGCGAAAGCGGCGCCGACGCCGATCCGGTCAAGGCGGCTGCCGCCACCCTCGACCGCTTCGGGTTCGCCCATGCCATCTGCAACTGCCTCTTCCCGGTCCAGGTCTTTCGCGACGAGAACCTGGCCGCCGCCTTCGCCCGCGCCGTCAACGACTGGCTGGCCACCGAATGGTTGGCCAAGGACTCTCGCCTCCGCGGCTCCGTCGTCCTCCCGATGCAATCCACCGAACGCGCCGTGGAGGAGATCGAGCGCCGGGCCGGCGATTTCCGCTTCGTGCAGGTCCTGATGCTGGCGTTCGGCGAGCAGCCGCTCGGCAAGTCGGTCTATTGGCCGGTCTATGCCGCCGCCGAGCGCCACGGCTTCACGGTCGGCATCCACGCCGGCTCCAGCTACCACCACGCCGTCACGGGCTCCGGCTGGCCCAGCTACTACCTCGAGGACTACGCCGCCCAGTCGCTCGGCTTCCACACCCAGCTCGGCAGCCTCGTTTGCGAGGGCGTATTCGTGAAGTTCCCCAAGCTCAAGGTGGTGCTGTTGGAATCGGGCGTCACCTGGCTGCCGCCCTATCTGTGGCGCCTCTCCAAGTTCTGGCGCGGAGTGCGCAACGAGGTGCCCTGGATCGACCGCCCGCCCGAGGAATTCGTGCGCGACCACGTCCGCCTCACCGCTCAGCCGTTTGACGGACTGCCCGGCGCAGCGCAGATTGGCCGCATCATGGATCAGCTGCAGTCGGACGAGATGCTGCTGTTTGCCACCGACTTCCCGCACTGGCAGTACGATGGCGACACGATGCTGCCGCCCGGTATAGCGCCAGCCCTGCGCCGCAAGATTCTGATCGACAATCCGCTCGCCACCTATCCTCGCCTTGCGTGATGATCGAGAAGTCCCCTACGTCGCGTGCTTTTTCGATTTCTGCTTGAGAGAACTCCGACCTGTCCTGACAGGAGCCGCGCTTCTGCGTGAACGCCGCGTATCTCGTCGATCAAGTCTGCCGCGTCGGCGCCGATGCTAGGCTTGGAAGGCTGGCCATGAAACATGGCAAGCAACCATGGCGCGGCAGAAATAGGTCAAACCTTGCCGGACCCGCGGCAGCTGTACCCCTGTATAGCTGCCGGAATTGCTGCATCGGCGAGACCTTCAGCCCAGTGCCAAAATGGCTATTGGTATCAACTTCGGCGCGCGGCGAGGTCTTCCATGATTTCAAGCTGAATCTGCTGGATCTCAGCCAACCGCTCCCACTGCCGGTTGATCAGATGGTCGAGTTTCTCGTGCAGGTGCCGGATCTCGAACTCCGCCTTGAGATTGACCCGGTAGTCATTCTCGGACCGCAACCGGTCCTTCGCCTCCTGGCGCTTCTGACTCATCATGATGATCGGGGCCTGTATCGCCGCAAGGCAGGAGAGCACCAAGTTTAGCAGAATGAACGGGTAGGGATCGAAGATCGCCCGCGTCGCCGCCCACACATTGAAACCGATCCACACGAGAAGAATGATGAAGAAGCTAATGATGAAGTGCCAGCTGCCGCCGAAATCGGCCACGAAGTCGGAGACCCGCTCGCCAAACGTGCGCCTTCCTGCCCACGCCGCCTCGATGTCGCGGGCGACCGTTTCTTCCCGGGCCAAGCTCTCGACCACCTGTCGCTCTAATTCCGAGAGTTCGCCGCGCTCGCGTTCCAGCAACTGCTCGACATAGCGTGTGCGCTGCTCCGTCAGATGCCTGCGGCAGATCACATCGTCGGCTGTCAGGTTGGGATGTGCCGCGGCAAGCCCGGTGGCCAGCGACGGTCGCACCATGCCGAAAGGGATCGGTTGGCGCGTTGCCTCGCCGCAGATAGCGCAATGCGGACGCTCGACCGGCCCTCGCCGTAGCGGGCGCGCGGGGTTTGAATCGCCCATGGTGGACCTATCCTTAGGTGTGCCTACAGACTCAGCAGGTTGTCACCCCCACTTTGCTTCTTGCGGCAGATTGCGTCAGTAGCGATTGATCAAACACGGATCGTGACGCAGAACGGCGCACCGTCGTGTCGGCTATCGGCTACGGCTGGTATTGTAATGGCTGCCAGCAATCGGACCGGTCCACGAATTGAATGCAAGGACCGTTAACTTCTCCTTGGGGTCAAACCTTCCCGCAGCCAGTTCGGCAGCATTCGAAGCGAACCTGCCGCAAGATCAAGGGGCTACGGCAGAGGCTCCCAATGGCGGCAGATCTCAGACCAGGCAGACAGATCTTCTGTGGTGAACTTGCCATTGAGTGCATGCCCTGGTTTGCCGGCGAGGTGGTTCGGCAATTCGGAGACAAAAGGACACTAGCCATTGTTAGTTCAAGTGTGGCTTAGTCTCGAAAATTGCCGATGACCACCTGGCCGCGAAGTCGGTCGGCAATTGCGAGCGCCGCGCTTGGGAGGACCGCATGATGCTGGACGCCCCGCTGGGCCCCGAGGCCGACACCAAACAGCGCTCCGAAAGCCAGTCCCAAGCCCGCCTTGCCATCATCGACGGCGACGTGCACCCCGCGCTGCGTTCGCTCGCCGACCTCAAGCCTTACATGCCGGCCCGCTGGTGGGACGTGCTCTCAACCTATGGCACGCGCCGCCGCCACGGCATGGGCTACGAGCCATACCCCAAGTCGGCGCCGCGCGCCTGCCGCCGGGACGCCTGGCCCGAGGCCGGCGGGCCGCCCGGCTCCGACCTCGATCTCATCCGCGCGCAATACCTCGACCATTACGGCGTCGCCTACGGCATCCTGGGGCCGCTCGGCATCTCGGGCCAGAGCGAGATTAACCTTGACCTCTCCGGGGCCATCGCCTCGGCCATCAACGACTGGCAGCGCGAGTTCTTCACGCGGCGCGAGCCGCGCCTGCGCTCCTCCATCGTCGTCCCCTATGAGGACGGCGCCGCAGCGGCCAAGGAGATCGAGCGCTGCGCCCCCGATCCGGCCTACGCGCAAGTCTTCATGCTCACCCGCACCTCTGATCCCGCGGGCAACCGCCGCTATTGGCCGATCTACGAGGCGGCGGAGCGCAACGGCCTCCCCGTCGCCCTGCACGTGTTCGGCGCCGGCGGCCACCCCTACACGGGTGCCGGCTGGCCGTCGTACTACGTCGAGGAAGGCGCCGGCCATTCCACCTCCTGCCAGACGGTGGTGACGAGCCTGGTCATCGAGGGTGTGTTCGAGCGTTTTCCAAAGCTGAAGGTCGTGCTCGTGGAGGGCGGCTTCGCCTGGCTGGCGCCGCTCGCCTGGCGGCTCGACAAGCTCTACGAGCGCATGCGCGGCGAGGTTCAGCACTTGAAGCGCAAGCCCTCCGAGTACATCCGCGAGCACGTCTGGGTCACGACCCAGCCCATGGAGGAGCCCGCCCGCAAGAGCCAGCTCCTCGACATGATGGAGTGGATCGGCTGGGACCGGCTGCTGTTCGCCTCCGACTATCCGCACTGGGACTTCGATGATCCCTTCCGCGCCTTTCCCGCGAGCCTCGACCCCGAGCACCGCAAGCAGATCCTCACCGCCAACGCCAAGGCGGTCTACCGGCTGCCGTAGCGCTCGACGGACTGGCCTCCGCTTGCAATTGCGCTCCAGGATCGCCGGCGCTTGGAATGCCAGGTCAACGCCAGGGCGTTCAAGAAGCGCCGCCGCGGCCCGCGTGCCGCTCCGCCAGCAAACGGTCGTAGTCGAGCACGGCCTGCAACAGCACCTGGGCACCGGCCGCGCACTGCTCCTTGGAGGAGTACTCCGCCTCGTTGTGGCTGATGCCGCCGCGGCACGGCACGAAGATCATCGCCGTCGGCGCCACGCGGGCGACGTAAGCCGCATCGTGGCCGGCGCCCGAGACCATGTCGCGCACCTTGTAGCCGCAGGCCTGCGGCGGCGCTCCGCACCGCCGCCACGCACTCGGCATCGAACACGACCGGCGGCTGGTCCCAGATCCTTGGTCGCGGCGACCGTCAGCCCCAGCGGCTCGCAGACCTCGGCGCAGCGCCGCCGTGGCCGCCTCCTCCATCGCCTCCAGGATCGCCGCCTCGGGATGCCGCAGATCGACGGTGAGGAACACCTCGCCCGGCACCACGTTGGGCGAGTTCGGCCGCACCTGCATCGAGCCGACGGTGGCCACCGCCAGCGGCGCGTGCGCCCGCGCGATCGCCTCCACCCGCTCGACGATGCGCGCCGCGCCGAGCAGCGCATTCTTGCGCAGGTGCATGGGCGTGGCGCCCGTGTGGGCGTCCTGGCCCGTCACCGTCACCTCGAACCAGCGCATGCCCTGCACGCCGGTGACCGCGCCGATGTCGAGGCCTTCCGCCTCGAGCAGCGGCCCTTGCTCGATGTGCAGCTCGAAGAACGCCGAGAGCGTGCGATCGCCGCAGCGCGCCTCGCCGCGCTGGCCGATGGCCTCCAGCGCCTCGCCGAAGCGTCACGCCCGCCGCGTCGGTCCGGTTGTAGGCCCAATCGCGCGTGAACACGCCGGCGAACACGCCGGAGGCCAGCATCGGCGGGGAGAAGCGCGCGCCCTCCTCGTTGGTCCAGTTGACGACCTCGATGGGCGCGAACGTCTCGTAGCCCGCCTGCGTGCAGCGTACGCACCACCTCGAGCGCGGCCAGCACGCCGAGCGTGCCGTCGAACTTGCCGCCCGTCGGTTGCGTATCCAAATGGCTGCCGATGGCGATGGGCGGCACGTCGCGGCCGCTGACCCTCGCGGCGCGCGAACATCACGCCCATGTCGTCGCACGCGACGGTGCAACCCGAGCGCCTCTGCAGCGTGCCGGAACCAGGCGCGCACCTCCCGGTCGAGGTCGGTGAGGGTGAGCCGGCAGATGCCGCCCTTGGCCGTGCCGCCGATGGCGGCGGTCTCCATCAGCGTCGCCCCACAGCCGCTCCCCGTCAGCCATCAAGTTGCGCATGCGACACTCGCACGAGACGCTGTGCCTCAGACCACAGCGGCCGAAAGTGGCACACGCTGTCAAAGGATTGTTTCGGCAGGTGTTACGCCTTCTTTCATGCTCGCCTCGCTAAGTAAAGGGTCACGGCGCAACCAGCGGTTCCCACACTTTGTAGACATGCGAAGGCTATCCTTCATCAGGCGCCAAGTTGCGAGGGCGGTCGGGCTGACCAGCGTCCTGCTGGGAGCGGCCATGATCGCCATGCTGTGGTCCGGCATCGTCTGGAAGTACCAGGACCAGGTCGGCAACGACTACCGCGAGGCCGTCCAGAACAACGACAACCTCACCCTGCTGTTCGAGGAGAACGTCCTTCGCTCGATCGGCGAGATGGACAGGCCCTGGTCCACCTGCGCCGGCGTGCTCGAGGAGCAGGGTTTCGCCGGCGACTTGTACCAGCTCGCTCACCAGCCCACCGTTCGTCAGCGAGATCGTCACTCAGTTCTCGATCATCGACGCCGACGGCATCCTGCGCGCCACGAGCCTGAACGACAGGCCGCCGCCGCTCGATCTCAGCGATCGCGAGCACTACCGCTTCCACGTCGGCCGGACCACCGATGACCTGTACATCAGCGGCCCGGTGGTCGGGCGTGCCTCGGGCAAATGGCTGGTGCCGCTGACGCGCCGATCTGCGCAACGCGGACGGCTCGTTCGCCGGCGTCGTCCTTGCGGCGTTCAAGCCCGAGCACTTCGCGCAGTTCTACAAGACGATCAATCTGGGTCCCAGCGGTACGATCTCGCTCGTCGGGCTCGACGGCCAGCGTGCGCGCGGCGAGCGGCGCCGACGGCATCGGCCGCTTCAGGATCGGGCAGGACATCTCACGGGTACGCGCCTGCTCAAAGAGGTCCGCGGCAACCTCTCCGGCACTTTCCTCGAGCCGGCCGCCGGCGCCGAGCCCGCCCGCATCGTCACCTATCGCCGGATCCGCGGCCAGCCGCTGGCCGTCACCATGAGCGTTGCCCTAGACGAGGTCTACGCGGACGCCCGCAGCGACGCCCTGCGGCACTCGATCGTCGGCGCCATTCTGACCATCATGATCTTGATCGTCAGCGTCAGGGGCGCGCGCGGCCAGTTGCGCGTGCGGCTAGCCAAGGCGCAGGCGCATCGCAGCGAGCGGCGCGCCCGCCAGAAGTCCGAGCAGCTGCGCCTCACCCTCGACAACATGAGCCAGGGCATCTTCCTGGTCACCAAGGACAATCGCATCCCGGTCATCAACCGGCAGGCCGTCCGGCTGCTCGACCTGCCGGACGAGTTCCTGCGCTTCCCGCCGAAGTACGAGGAGCTGGTGCGCTACCAGGAGGCTCGCGGCGAATATGCTTCGCTGCCGCTCGCCGAAGGGACGACGCCGCTGCAGTACCTCGTCCGCAGCGATGCCGAGCGGCTCCTACCCGACGTTCGAGCGCACGCGGCCCAACGGGATCGTGCTGGAGGTGCGCACCACTCCGCTCCCCGACGGCGGCTTCGTTCGCACCCTCACCGACATCACCCACCGCCGCCAGGCGCAGGAGGCGGCCGTACGGCTGGCTTCCGAGGATGCCCTGACGGGACTCGGCCAACCGCCAGCAGTTCAAGGACGAGCTCGCCAAGTGCGCCCTGCGGCAGCAGCCCTCGCAATCCGGCTCCGAGGAGCGACGGCGGCTTCGCGCTGCTCTGCCTCGATCTCGACTGGTTCAAGATCGTCAACGAGACGCTCGGGCACTGGATCGGCGACGGGCTGCTGCAGGCCGTAGCCGAGCGCCTGAAGGCGACGGTGCGCGCGGGCCATGTCGTGGCGCGGCTCGGCGGCGACGAGTTCGCCGTCCTGCTGCCCAGGACGCGCTCCACCGAGCAGCCCGAAGCGCTGGCCAAGCGCCTGGCCGAAGCGCTGACTGCAGCCCTACGAGGTGCACGGCCAGCACATCCGCATCGGCATCAGCATCGGCATCGCGCTTGCCCCGCACGACGGCAACGACCCCGAGCTGCTGCTGAAAGCGGGCGACATGGCGCTCTACGCCGCCAAGGCCGCCGGCCGCGGCACCTATCGCTTCTTCCACAAGAACATGGCCGAGCAGCTGCGCGTCAGGCGCCAGCTGGAGCTCGACCTGCTGAGCGCCATCGACAACGACGAGCTTGCTCTGCACTACCAGCCGCTGATCAACATCGCCGACAACACCATCAGCGGCTTCGAAGCGCTGATGCGCTGGGAGCATCCCTTCCGCGGCCCCGTCCCGCCTTCCGAGTTCATTCCCATCGCCGAGGAGACGGGGCTCATCACCGCGCTCGGCGCCTGGGCGATCCGCAAGGCCTGCGAGCAGGCCTCCACCTGGCCCGCGGGCCTCCGGGTGGCCGTCAACGTCTCGCCCGATGCAGTTCCGCTCCGCCAACCTCGTCGCCACGGTCAGCGAAGCTCCTGCGCGCAGACCGGCCTCGGCGCCCGAGCGCCTGGAGCTCGAGATCACCGAGACCATCCTGATGCAGGAGAGCGACTCCACCGTGCAAACCCTGCATCAGCTGCGCGACCTCGGCGTGCGCATCTCCATGGACGACTTCGGCACCGGCTACTCCTCGCTCAGCTACCTGCGCAGCTTCCCGCTGAGCAAGATCAAGATCGATCGCGCCTTCGTCAAAGACCTGGGCGCCTCGGAAGCGAGCGACATCATCATCCGCTCCGTCATCGACATCGCCAAGACGCTGAAGATGGCGACCACCGCCGAAGGCGTCGAGACGAAGAAGCAGCTCGACTGCCTGGCCGCGCTCGGCTGCACCGAGGCGCAGGGCTACCTCCTGAGCCGGCCGGTGCCCGTGGCGCAGGTGCCCGGCGTCATCGCCCAGTGGTCGCAGCCCCAAGCCGATCGCGGCCTGATCCGCTTCGCCTCTGCCCGGCTGCCATGCAGGCGACGGCCCACGTCTTGACAGATGAGCGGTTGCCCTGCTGCCCTGCGGCACCAGTCCCGGGGAGGCCTGCCGATCGTGACAGCCACCAAGCCATTGCTTTTCACGCCGCTCGCCATCAAAGGCGTCACCTTCAAGAACCGAGTCGTCATCGCCCCGATGGCCACCTACTCGGCCGTCGACGGCATCGCCCAGGATTTCCATTTCGCGCACTGGGGCCGGCTGGTGCTCGGCGGCGCGGGATGCGTGTTCGTCGAGGCAACGGCGGTGACGGACCAGGGCCGCATCACCAACGGCGACATGGGGCTGTGGTCGGCCGCGCACATGCCGCCGCTCGCGCGCATCGCCCAGTTCATGAAGGCGCAGGGCGTGACACCCGGCATCCAGCTCGCGCACGCCGGCCGCAAGGGCTCCATGCAGCGGCCCTGGTTCGGCAACGGCCCACTGACGGCAGAGGATTTGGCCCGCGGCGAGAAGGTCTGGGACATCGTGGCACCCACCTCCGAGCCCATGGCCGAGGGCTATATCGCGCCCAAGGCGCTCTCCGTCTCCGATCTTGCAGTGCTCAAGTGTGAGTGGGCCGACGCCGCAGAGCGGGCTCTCGAATGCGGATTCGAGGTGCTCGAGATCCACAACGCCCACGGCTACCTGATGCATCAATTCCTCTCACCCCTCTCCAACAAGCGCAACGACGCCTACGGCGGCGACTTCGCCGGGCGCACACGCTTTCCGCTGGAGGTGGCGGAGGTTGTGCGCGCAGTCTGGCCCAAGGACAAGCCGCTGTTCCTGCGCGTCTCGGCCGTCGACGGCATCGACGGCGGCTGGACCATGGACGACACAGTCGCCTACGCCCGAGAGCTCAAGGCGCGCGGCATCGACGTGATCGACTGCTCTTCCGGCGGCCTGTTCGGCTCGGCCACCGCAGCCCGCGTGAAGCGCACCTGGCACTTCCAGGTGCCCTATGCCGAGCGCGTGCGCCGCGAGGCCGGCATCATGTCGATGGCCGTTGGGCTGATCGTCGATCCCTTCCGCGCCGAGGACATCCTGCAGAAGGGGCAGGCGGACCTCATCGCCATCGCACGCGAAGCGCTGGTCAACCCGTGCTGGCCGCAGATGGCCGAGATCGCGCTCGGCCGCAAGGCGTTCGACGCCATGGACGACTGGCCGGTGCAGTACGGCTGGTGGCTGAAGCATCGCGAGCGCTCCATCGCGCATATCCGCGCCGACGAGGCGGCGGCGAGTGCCGGGCAGGGCTAGGTTGCGGGTTAGACGGCTACGCTCATTTGGCAGGGCCAGCCAACCGCGCCGATGGGGCAGCGCAATTCAAGTAGCGGGCGGCGGTAGGATTACGCAGAACGGAACCGGCACCAGCTCGCCCCAACCCGTGCGCATCATCTTTCCGCACCAGTGCGCGCGTCCGTCTGTGGCATCCTCGGCCACGACGAAGTAGCGGGAAACGCTGATCCACTTTCCATCGATCAGCAGGCGCACCACTCCGAGCCCGTTCTTCATGGTGTCGACATAGTCGGTGGCGGGCCTGCAGTGCACATCGCTGCAGCATGACACTCCGCGATGGTCCTTGTAGGCGCCGTAGTCCATGCCGCGATCGTTGGAGTGCGCCCAAACTGCGGCGGACCCGAGAGCAAGGACGCCCAAGGCGAGCGTTGACCTGCGTGGCAACATGGTCGGCCTCGATGACATTTCCCGCGTTGCATTCGTCACACGCAGCCGCTGGCCTGGCAATCCCCCACACATGCGCAGTTTCCATTCCAGGCATTGGTGGGCTGTGCCCGCATGCTCCCACTTACGCGCAGCAACACGTCGTCGGAACCAGAAAGTTCGTGCCAGCTGCCGTTCGGACATCCAGGGCACCCGAACCGCCATCACTGTGCCATGGCACAGGGCGGATATTGCGCTACACTGGATCCACAAGAAATCTGATCTGGAGGAGACGATGATCGGGAGACTGACGCGCCGCACCGTGCTCGCTGGCACGGCCGCGGCCGGCGCCGCAGCCACGCTGGGCCTTGGGACGGCACGCGCGCAGAGTGGCTGGCCGAACCGGCCTATCACCTTGATCGTGCCATGGGGCGCCGGCGGCGGCACGGACGCCACCGCTCGCATCATCGCCGCGCTGCTCGAGCGCGACCTGAAGCAGCCGGTCAACGTCGTCAACCGCACCGGCGGCTCCGGCGTGGTCGGCCACTCGGCCATCGCCACCGCCGCGCCCGACGGCTACACGCTAGGCATGATCACGGTCGAGATCAGCATGATGCACTGGCAGGGCCTCACCGAGCTCAAGCCCGACAGCTATACGCCGCTCGCCCTCATGAACGAGGATCCGCCGGGCGTGCAGGTCAGGATCGACAGCCCCTACAAGACCGTCAACGAGCTGGCCGACGCCATCAAGGGCGGTCCTCCTGGGAAATTCAAGGCGTCGGGGACCGGCCAGGGCGGCATCTGGCACCTGGCGCTGGTCGGCTGGCTGCAGGCAATGGGCCTCAAAGCCGATCACGTGCCCTGGGTGCCCTCCAACGGCGCCGCGCCGGCCATGCAGGACCTGGCGGCAGGCGGTATCGACATCGTCACCTGCTCGGTGCCGGAAGCGCGCGCGATGCTGGACGCCGGCAAGGCGCGCAGCCTGTGCGTGATGGCGGCGCAGCGCAACCCCGCCTTCAAGGACGTGCCCACGCTCAAGGAGGCCATGGGCATCGACTACACCACCGGCGCCTGGCGCGGCATTGCGGCGCCCAAGGGTTTGCCGGCCGACATCGCCGGCAAGCTCACCGCCCAGCTCAAGATCATCAACGAGTCCAAGGAGTTCCTGGAATTCATGGCCAACCGCGGCTTCGGCGTCAGGTGGGCCGACGCCGCCGGCTTCGCCAGCTTCATGGACGAAGGCAACAAGGCCATGGGCGTCGCCATGAAGGCTGCGGGGCTGGCCAAGGGCTGAGCCCTTATTGCGGCGGCGGGCGCCCTGGCGTCCGCCGTCTCGCCCAGCAAAGGCCGGGGTATTTCCGTGCGAACCAACGATGCCGTGTCCGGCCTGCTGCTGATCGTGCTCGCCGGCGTGATGATCGCCCTTACTCTCAACTTCCCGCCGTTCCCCGGTCAGAAGTTCGGCCCGGCACTGTTTCCACGCTTGCTCGGCGCTGGCCTCGTATTGTGCGGTGCCATCCTCGTTGTGCGGGGCCTCTCCGCGCGCCAATCGGGCGAGCGGTGGGTGACGTTCGCGGCCTGGACGCGCGAGCCTTGGCGGCTGGTGTCATTCTTCCTCACGCTGGGCCTCGTGATCGCCTACATCTTTGCCTCCGAGGCAATCGGGTTTCTTCCCGTCGCCTTCGTCTTCCTGGCGGCGATGTTCGTTTGGTTCCGCGTCGCCCCGCTGAAGGCGTTGCCGCTGGCGTTCGCCAGCGTCCTCGCCATCAACTATTTCTTCGCCCACCTGATGCGGGTGCCGCTGCCGCGCGGGTTCCTGAACAGCATGACCTTGCCCGACTGGTTGATGAGCATCCTGTGAGTGGCACATACGCTAGAGCAACGTCATGATGTGGGACGCGGTATTCGAAGCTTTCCGGCTGGTGTTCGACCCCTACGTGCTGGTGGTGATCGTCTTGTCGGCGGTGTTCGGCATCTTCGTCGGCGCCATGCCTGGGCTGACCGCCACCATGGCCACCGCTCTGCTGGTGCCCGTCACCTTCTTCATGCCGCAGGTGCCGGCACTCGGCGCCATCGTCACCGCCACGGCCATGGCGATCTTCGCCGGTGACATCCCGGCCGCCATGTTGCGCATTCCCGGCACGCCCGCATCCGCCGCCTATACCGACGAGAGCTACGAGATGTCGAAAAAGGGTCTGCTCGACCTCAATCTCGGCGTCAACCTGGTGTTCTCCGTGATCGGCGGCCTGTTCGGCGTCGCCATTCTGATCGTCGCCGCGCCGCTGCTCGCCGAGGTCGCCATCAACTTCTCCTCGTTCGAGTATTTCTGGCTGGCGGCGCTGGGGCTCACCTGTGCGGTGTTCATCGCCACCGACAGCCCGCTCAAGGGCTTCGCGTCTCTCCTTGTGGGCCTGGCCATCGGCTGCATCGGCATCGATCCGGCGGCTGGCTATCCGCGCTTCACATTCGGATCGGTGGAGCTGCTGCAGGGCATCAGCTTCATCCCGGCCATGATCGGCCTGTTCGCGGTGTCCGAGCTGCTGCGCGGGGCGGTGACAGTTGACCAGGCGGTTCAGATACTGACGCAGAAGATCGGCAACGTCTTCACGGGCATCTGGGACGTGTGGAAGAAGTACTGGCGCAACTTCCTGCGCGGCTCGGCCATCGGCACCGTGATCGGCGCCCTGCCTGGAGCGGGCGCCGACATCGCCGCCTGGATCTCCTATGCCGTCTCCAAGCGCTTCTCCAAGGAGCCCGAGAAATTCGGCACCGGCCACATCGAAGGCATCGTCGATTCGACTTCCGCCAACAATTCCGCCCTCGGTGGCGCGTGGATCCCGGCGCTGGTATTTGGCATCCCCGGCGACAGCATCACGGCAATCGTGATCGGCGTGCTCTACATGAAGAACATGAACCCTGGGCCCACCTTGTTCCTGCAGAACCCGCAGTTCATCTACGCGGTGTTCCTGATCTTCATTCTTGCCAACCTGCTGATGCTGCCGCTCGGGTGGCTGGCGATCAAGTCGGCCAAGCAGATCCTCAGGACCCCGCGCAACGTGCTGCTGCCGATCATCCTTCTGTTCTGCATCGTCGGCTCCTACGCCATGACCAACTCGGTCTACGGCATCATCGTCATGCTGGCGATGGGCGTGGTCGGCTGGATCATGGAGGAGAACGGCTTTCCCATCGGTCCGATCATCTTGGGGCTGGTGCTGGGCGAGATGTTCGAGCAGAACTTCATGACGTCCATGATCAAGACGGACGGCAATCTCCTGGGCTTCTTTGCACGGCCGATCGCAGCCACGCTCGGGGGACTCACGCTGGCCGTGTGGTGCTACATGCTCTGGCAAAGCTGGACCGCTCGCCCGCAGACCGCGCCCGCATGATCGATCACATGTGGCGCCGCGCGACGGCGGCGTGATCCGGCGGCGGCCCGTTGGATCCATCCCACCGGGCTGCGCCAGTTAGTGACTGGATGCCGCCGACAAGCCCCGGTATGACAATAGCGAGACCGCGCATGATCGTCTGCGGCCGCAAGCGCAGGGAGAAAGACCAATGAAACTGATGATGTTCCAAAAGGGCAAAGGCACCGCGCTCGGGCTGGTCGATGGCAAGGCCGTCATCGATCTCAACGTAGCCGACCCGGCGCTGCCCAAGGATCTGCAGGCCCTTATCGCCGCGGGCCCAAGCGCGGTCGCGGCCGCCAAGGAGGCCGCAGCGAAGGCGCCCACCTCCGCCCGCTTCGTGCTCGACGCCATGAAGCCCGCGCTGCCCACCGCGCGGCCGACCAAGTTCATTTGCGTGGGCCTCAACTATGCGCTGCACGCCAAGGAGGGCGGCCACGAGATCCCGACCTATCCCTCCTTCTTCCTGCGCGTGCCGACCTCGCTGGTGGCAGCCGGCGCGCCGGTGATCCGCCCCAAGGTTTCGATCCAGCTCGATTACGAGTGCGAGCTCACCATCGTCATCGGCAAGGGCGGACGCCACATCCCCGAGTCCAAGGCCCTCGACCACGTGTTCGGCTACACGCTCTTCAACGACGTGTCGGTACGCGACTTCCAGCGCAAGACCTCGCAGTGGACGCCGGGCAAGAACTTCGACGGCACCGGCCCGCTGGGGCCGTGGATCGTCACGGCCGACGAGCTGCCGCCCGGCGCCTCGGGTTTGCGGATCATGACCCGGGTCAACGGCGAGACCATGCAGGATTCCAACACCTCCGACATGATCTTCTCCACGGCCCGGATCGTCGCCCTGCTGTCCGAGTTCATGACTTTGGAGCCCGGCGATATGATCGCCACCGGCACGCCGTCGGGCGTGGCGCACGCGCGCAAGCCGCCGACCTGGATGAAGGCCGGCGACTCCGTGGAGGTCGAGGTCGAGAAGATCGGCGTGCTCAAGAACCCGATCGTCGACGAAGCGTAGGGTGCAATCGTAGGGCGCAATAAAGCGATGGCCGCATTGCGCCGTCCTGCGGAACGGAGGTCGGTGCAATGTGGCTGACGCCTGTTGCACCCTACACATCAATCGAGCGTCACAGACGCCGAGTGCCCCGCCCCGCAGGCGGCTGGAGCTGATTAAGGGCACGCCGGTCAATCATAAACCCTTGTCGCCTGCTGCGTGCATTTCTCGGGGTTTGTCCCGATAGCAACAATCGGCCCGATGTCTCAATGGCGTACCCACACGATGTTCGTGTGACGTCTCGCCCTTCAACTCCCCACCCCCTCCGCGAGACGCCATGTTTGGCTGGCGGGAGCACCGCCGTGGATTCAACGTGGAGGAAAACGGGGAGCGCTACGCAAGGAGCGCCACCATGAAAGGCATTCCTGCCCTTCTCGCCCTCACGTGCATCGTCGCATTGCCGGACGTGACGCCGGCCTGGTCGGCCGCACCATCCGCGCAGCTTGCCCGCGCGTGTAGGGAGAAAGCCATAAAGGCCCATCCCACGCAACTCGCAGGCTCCGCGCAAGGGAGTGGGCAAGCACAACGCAACTACTTCCAAAATTGCATCTCGAGAAAGCAATCCGAACCGTCGAATGCTCGCTTGCCGAAAGACCGGCAGGTTCCCTCTCAAAGGTGAGACATGACACTCCTCAAGAAGAAGGTGACCGGCTTTGGCTTGGTGCTGCTGGGCGGGTTAGCGGCCGCGCATGGCGGTTCCACAGGCCAGGCATGGGAGATGTGGACGGGCTTATTGGTGGCCGGGATCGGTGCGCTACTCCTGGCAATGAAGATCGTGCGCCGGAATATTCCCCACGCCGATCAAGCCGACAGCTGACTTGCACACGCCTGTCGAATGCCGCAATCCAGCGCATGACCGCTGCTGCCTCAATCGAGCGTCACCCAGATCGAGCGCCGCATCTTGCCGCTCACCGCCTTGGAGAGATGCCCCTTGCCGGTGGTGTCCTCCACCAGAAACACCTCGCCGGGGCCGATGATGCGCTTCTCGCCGTCGCTGGCCGTGATCTCGACGCCGGCGTCGAGGTTGATGATGTACTGCCGCCGCGGCGCGGGGTGCCAGTCGAGGTCGTAGTCTCCCGAGGTCTCGCGGAAGATGATGCCGGTGGCCGGCAGCCGCTTGGAGAGCTTGCTGAAATGGCGCTCCTCGGCCCACTCCACCTCGATGTCGCGAAAGTGCGAAAGGCCGTCGGCACCGGCATAGAGATTGTGTATGCGCATGGAATCCTCGCTTCAATCGGCGACACCGCCATCACTACGGAAGGGAAGTTGTCACGCCCCTGCCGCCCGGGGCTCGGGCGAGGGCCGGTGCGAAGGATCGCGCGCCAGGCCGGCCTCCGCCAGCCGATGCTCGAGCAGCGGGATGCGGTCGTGGCCCCAGAACGGCTCACCCTTGAAGACGAAGATCGGCACGCCGAAAATCTTGTCGGCTGAGGCTTCTTGCTGCGCCGCCGCGAACGCGCGCACGCCCTCGCCAGCGAGATAGGTGCGGTAGCCATCAGCGGACATGCCGAGCGCCGCGATGTGGGCCGCCACCGCATCCACCTGATCTACCTCCAGCTCGCGCCGGAAGAACTTGTCGAACACGCTGCGGCTATAGTCGATCAGCCGACCCTGTTTTTCTGCATAGAGGCCGCCGACGAGCGCGGGCGTCGTGTCGTACACCTTGGCCGGCCCCTTGACGACGAGCCCGCCGGGACGGAGATTGCCCCAGCGGCGTGCATCGAGGTAGGAGTACCTGATCTTGTTCTCGGCCGTTGGGCTGCGCTCGCCCGCGCCCTTGATCTCCAGTTGGACCGGGCACCAGCGCACCCGCACCTTGTATTTCTGCTCGAGCGCCATGCCCGGGTCGAACGCCAGGTAAGCGTAGGGGCTCTTGTAGTCCGAATACATTTTGATTTCGGCCAACTCTTCCGGCATCGGACCTCCCCCTGCGGCCTGTCTGTGGTAGGCGACTGCTTGCCCGCCCCGCGCCGCCGCCATGGTAGGATGCGCCGGCGCGATCCTCAATCTTGTTCCGGCGCGGGCCTCGCCGTCACACGTGGATCACCCGCCCGTACGCGGCGAGCACGCTCTCGTGCATCATTTCCGAGAGCGTCGGGTGCGGGAACACCGTGTGCATCAGCTCCTGCTCGGTGGTCTCGAGTTGCATGGCGATGGCAAAGCCCTGGATCAGCTCGGTCACCTCCGCACCGACGAGATGCGCGCCCAGCAGTTGCCCGGTCTTGGCATCGAAGATGGTCTTCACCAGCCCCTGGTCCTCGCCCAGCGCGATCGCCTTGCCGTTGCCGACGAACGGGAAGCGGCCGACCTTGATCTCGCGGCTCTGGTCCTTGGCTGCCTTCTCTGTGAGACCGACGCTGGCGATCTGCGGGTTGCAGTAGGTGCAGCCAGAGACCTGCAGCTTGTCGAGCGGGTGAGGGTCGAGCCCCTTGATGGCCTCCACGCAGATGACGCCCTCGTGCTCGGCCTTGTGCGCCAGCATGGGCGGGCCGGCGACGTCGCCGATGGCATAGACACCCGCCACATTGGTGCGCCCGTAGCCGTCCGCCACGATGGTGCCGCGGTCGGTCTTCACGCCAAGCTTCTCGAGCCCCAGGTTCTCGACATTGCCGACCACGCCGACGGCCGAGATCACCCGCTCCACGGTGAGCGACTGCGTTCCACCCTTGCCGTCGTCGATGGTGGCGGTGACGCTGTCGGCCTTCCTGTCGAGCTTCGTCACCTTGGCGCCTGTTAGAATCTTCATGCCCTGCTTCTCGAAGGCCTTCCTCGCGAACGCCGCGATTTCGGCATCCTCGACGGGCAGGATCTGCGGCAGCACCTCCACCACCGTCACTTCCGCGCCCATGGTCCGATAGAACGAGGCGAACTCGATGCCGATGGCGCCCGAGCCGATCACCAGCAGCGACTTCGGCATGCGGTCGGGCGCCATCGCCTCGAAGTAGGTCCACACCAGCTTCTTGTCTGGCTCGATGCCGGGCAGCACGCGCGGCCGCGCTCCCGTGGCGATGATGATGTGCTTGGCCTGGTAGCTACCGGGCCCCAGGGCTTCCTTGGGCGGTCCGACTTCGAACCCTTGACCGAAACCTTACCGCCCGCCTCGATCGTCGCCTCGCCCCAGATCACCGTCACCTTGTTCTTCTTCAGCAGGAATCCGACGCCGTTGT
Organism: uncultured Alphaproteobacteria bacterium; assembly: GCA_963724565.1. Classification (GTDB taxonomy): domain Bacteria; phylum Pseudomonadota; class Alphaproteobacteria; order Rhizobiales; family Hyphomicrobiaceae; genus AWTP1-13. The sequence goes on along the minus strand of CAVRVK010000012.1, from coordinate 21,547 downwards.
TCATGCGGCCCGCCACCTTGCGCGAGCGATCGATCACCGCCTTGGCATCGAAGGCCACCTTTTCGGCGGAGAGGCCGTAGTCCTTGGCGTGCTGCATGTAGTGGTAGATCTCGGCCGAGCGCAGCAGCGCCTTGGTCGGGATGCAGCCCCAGTTGGAGCAGATGCCGCCCAGGAAATCACGCTCCACCACCGCCGTCTTGAAGCCGAGCTGCGCCGCGCGGATCGCCGTGACATAGCCGCCGGGCCCCGCCCCGATGATGATGATGTCGAAGCTCTGGTCGGCCATCGCGAGCGTATCCCCTGATGTCTTCGCAGAGTCGAACGAACGAGGCCCCGGTTGCGCGGAGAACAGCCTCCCGCCGCATTGAACCGATAACGGCCTTGCAGCACTAGCAGCCTGTGCGCTGGCGCGCCATATCCGTGCCGAACACGGCGGCCAAGCTGCCGCAACCGACCACTTCAAGAGAGACTTTCCATGCTGGCCGTACTTCAGGAATGGCGCTTGTTGTTCTTCGCCGCGCTCGTCGCTGTTGCATGCCTCTCACCCGCCGCCGCTACAGCCCAGACGGAGGATTTGCCGGCCATCATGGGGCGCATCACCGAGCTCACGCGGGAGGGCCGCTTCAAGGACGCCATCCCGCTCGGTCAACGCCTTGTCGCCGGCGTCGAAAAAGCCGTGGGCAACGAGCACCCGATGGCGGCGTACGCTCTGTTCACCCTGGCCGAGTTGCACCGCATGCAGGGCGAGCTGTCCGAAGCCGAACCGATGCTGCAGCGCGTCCTCGCCCAGCGCGAGAAGCTGCTCGGACCCGATCACGCGGACGTTGCCTCTACGTTGCAAAGCCTGGCATTTCTCGCCATCTCGCAAGCCAACTATCGTCAAGCCGAGCAATACGCCGAGCGCGCGCTAACGATCCGCACGCGAGTGCTCGGGCCCGAGCACTCAGACACGGCCATGGCCCTCGTCACCCTAGGCCGCATCTACCACAACGAGTCACGCCTTACCGACGCCGAGCAGCAATTCCAGCGCGCACTGGCGCTGTTCGAGAAGGCGCACGGTGGAGAGCACATCAACGTGGCCGTGACACTCAACAATCTGGCGCAGGTCTACAAGGAGCAGGGCCGCCTGGCGCTCGCCGAGCCGCCGTTGCGCCGCGCGCTCGCCATCCAGGAGAAGCAGTTCGGCCCGGATAGCCTTTTCCTCGCTGCCATGCTCAACAACCTGGGCGAGTTGTTCCGAGCCGTGGGGCGCAATGCCGAGGCGGAAGCCCTGTTCCGGCGCGAGCTGCAGATTTCGGAAAAGGCGCTGGGACCTGATCATCCAGAAGTCGCGATCAGCCTCGGTAACCTCGCCACGCTCTTTACCTCCATAGGCCGCTCCGCCGAGGCGGAGGGGCTTCTGCGGAGGGTGCTGGCGATCAACGAGAAGGCGTTCGGACCGGACCATCCCAGCGTCGCCACCGCGCTCAACAACCTCGCCAATGCCCTGAGCGGCCTGAACCGCTTGGGCGAAGCCGAAGGCCTGTTCCGCCGCTCGCTGGCGATCCGCGAGCGTCAGTTCGGCGCCGATAGCGCATCGACGGCGCTGGCGCTCGACAACCTCGCCGCCCTGCTGCACCAGGCACGCCGCTATGCCGAGGCCGAGCCGCTCGCCCGCCGTTCGCTCGACATCCGCGAGAAGCGGCTCGGGCCCGATCACCTCGACACCAGCAACAGTCTCAACAGCCTCGCAGCCCTGCTCGACAACCTGAAGCGCCACGCCGAAGCCGGGCCGATGCTGGAGCGCGCCGTTGCCATCCGCCGCGCGGCATTGGGCGACAGCCATCCCTTGCTGGCCGTCAGCCTGCACAACCTCGCCTCGCACTACCTGGACGTGGAGGACTGGCAGACGGCCTACGCCGCCTTCAAGCGCGCGACCGCCATCTGGATCGCCCGCCGCGGCAGCGCCGGCGCTGGTGGGCAGGACGAGCGCGCCGAGATCCGCGAACATACCGACCCGTTCCTGGGCCTCGTCATCTCCGCCCATGAGCTCGGCAAGACCTCGGACGCGGAGGCGCGCGACAAGCTGCGCGAGGAGGCCTTCGCCACCGCGCAATGGGTGACCGAGCTCGGCGCCGCCGCGGCGATCTCGGGCATGTCGGCGCGGGTCGCGGCCGGCGGCGGGCGTCTCGGCCAGCTCGTGCGCACGCGCCAGGACCTGGCCGAGGAGGCGGCGGCCGTCGACCGCGCACTCATCGCCGCCGTGTCGCGGCCCGCCGAGGCGCGCAAGTCGGATGCCGAGCTTGTCCTGCGTCAGCAGGCCGCCGCCATCTCAGCTCAAGCTGAATGAGGTGGATGGCACGCTCGGCGGCGGCTTTCCCGAGTACGCAAGTCTAACCACCGCCGCCCCCCTTCCCCTCGCCGACGTCGCGGGCCTGCTTTCCCCCTCCGAGGCTTTGCTCCTGATGCTGCCGACGCGCGATGCCACCTTTGTGTGGGTCGTCACTCGCGCACAGACCCGCTGGGTAAGGGTCCCAATCCACAGCGAAGACCTGGCTCGTCAGATCGCGGCGCTCCGCTGCGGGCTCGACTTTCAAGGCGAATGGAGCGGCGAAGCGGCCGGGCGCTGCATCGACCTGCTGCGGCCCGCTGCGCTGCCGGCCGAGGCCGCCGCCCTCCCCTTCGACCTGACGCGCGCCCACGACCTCTACGCCGCCCTGTTTGCGCCGATGCAGGACCTGATCGCCGGCAAGCATCTCTTGATTGTGCCCTCGGGAGCGCTCACCAGCCTGCCGTTCCATGTTCTGGTTGCCGAGCCGCCGCCGGTCGGCGTCCCGTCCGATGCCGGCGCCTACGCGAAAGCCACCTGGCTCGTCCAACGCGCCGCCATCACCGTGCTGCCGTCCGTCGCCAGCCTCAAATCGCTGCGCCGGCTCGCCAAGCGGAGCCAGGCGACGGACGCGTTCGTCGGATTCGGCAATCCCCTGCTGACCGGCCACGACGGCAGCGACCGCACGGCGTGGGCCAAGCAAGCCTGCCCGCGCACGTCTGCACCGCTGCGTGACGGCGAACCGCCGCGCCGGTTCACCGAAGAAGCTTGCCCGCGGCGGCCTTGCCGACAGCGAGAATATCCGCCGCCAACCGCCGCTTCCGGAAACCGCCGACGAGCTCTGCGCGGTGGCGCGCCTGCTCGGTGCTCCCACCGACGCTGTCCACCTCGGCCAAGCGGCGAGCGAGCGCACCGTGAAAGCGTTGTCCGCCAACGGCACACTAGCGCGCGCCCGCATCGTGCATTTCGCCACGCACGGCTTGATGGCCGCCGAGACCGAAGCCTTGGCGCGAGTGCGCTCGGAACCCGCGCTCGTGCTCACCCCGCCCGACAGCACGAGCGACGAGGACGATGGCCTGCTCACCGCCTCGGAGGTAGGCGCAGCTCAAGCTCGATGCCGACTGGGTCGTGCTCTCGGCCTGCAACACTGCCGCAGCAGCCAACGATCTGGCAGGTGCCGAAGCGCTCTCGGGTCTGGCCCGCGCCTTCTTCTATGCTGGCGCCCGCGCGCTGCTCGTCTCGCACTGGGCGGTCGACTCGGAAGCCACCGTCGAGCTCATCACCAGAGCATTCGACGAGATCAAGCGCGATCCAAGCGTGGGCCGCGCGGAAGCCTTGCGCCGGTCGATGCTGGCTCTGATCGCGCGTGGCGGCCGCAACGCCCATCCCGCCGTCTGGGCGCCGTTCATTGTCGTGGGAGAAGGAGCTACGTGACCCGCCGGCAATCTAGCAAGTTGGGTCAGCCCAAACCGGCGCGTCAGACGTGGCAGCGGGCGCCCAGGTACTGGTTGAGCAGCGAATTGTAGCGGTCGACGTCGACCTGCGCAGCAGGGGCCAGCTTCTTGCCAGCGGTGGCCGCCTCCACCTTCGCCTTGCGTCCCCTTGCGGTCGAGCTTGTCGAGCTCCTGCCGGATGGAGCCGCATGACTGCCCGCTCGCCAGCGGGATGCCAGCCCGGATCGCCATTGCTCTGCTGTCGGCGCAGGCGGAAAGGATCGCCGCGGCGCCAAGGAGAGCCAACCAGACACCATTGATGCGGGCCACCAATCCCTCCCCATTATCCCGTGCGACGCGTCGGCTAGGAACCACAATGGCAGAACGATTTCAACTGTCTGAGGCAGAACTGTGAACAACCGGCGCGGCCGCGGGCCGCGGCATCTAGCGGCACCGGTCGGGCGAGCGCCAAGCTACGCGGCCTCAAGCGTGGCGGAGCCAAGCAAGGAAATACTGCAGGCCGCGTCACGCTCAGGGCGAGTTGCCGGGCCCATCGGGGTCCGTTTTCTTCGCCGTCTTGACGGGTGGCGGCAGCGACAACCCCGCATTGTTCACGCCCGGCGTGATGGTCGAGCAGCGCAGCTGGAACTCGGCGTTGGCCTTCATCAGCTGATCGGCCTTGCCCAGGTCGTTCTGGGTCATCTTGTAGCGCTTGGCCGCTGCCTTCTCGATCTTGTCGCCAATGCCCTCGCGCCGCAGTTGGTCGATGCGCGCGACGAGGGACACGCACACCGGATCGACTTTGGCCTCCGGCGACGGGCGCGTTCTGCGCCGTGTTGTTGGCGAGAGAGCCGGTGAAGATGCCCTCGGCGGTCTCGCCCGAGCATCCGGCAAACACGAGGGACGCTAGCAGTAGCGTCCCGGCGGCGGCACGGTTGAGTTTTGCCATGAACTGAACCCCTGCAGTGTGTGGCTTGTGCTGACGTGTACCGACGCGACGCTTTAGTTCGTGTGATTCCCTGATGATTCCTAGGACTGATTTTAGGCAGTCGCAAGCGAATGGCCCCGCAAGTGCGAACAGGCGCGCTCGGGGCAGCAGCGATTCTGTGGATAGGGCTCGAAAGGTTGCCGTGCCGCCACGGCGCCCTCGCAAGCCTCGGCCGCGAAGCTTGCGGCAGCGCCGGAACACCCCCAAGAGCAGCCTGCCGGCAGGCCTAGACCAGCATGCGCACGGGATCTTCGATCAGCATCTTGAACGCGTTGAGCAGCTCGGCCCCCACCGCGCCATCCACCACCCGGTGATCACAGGAGAGCGTGCAGGTGACGACCGTCGCCACCTCCACCTTGTCGCCGCTGACTACGGGGCGCTTCTCGCCCATGCCGACTGCCAGAATGGTGGCATGCGGAGGATTGATGACGGCATCGAAGCTCTTGATGCCGTACATGCCGAGGTTGGAGATGGACGTGGTGCCGCCCTGGTACTCGTGCGGGGCGAGACGCCGCTTGCGCGCGCGGTCGGCCAGGTCGCGCATCTCGTTGGAGATCTCCGACAACGATTTGAGCTCGGCGTGGCGGATGATCGGCGTGAACAGGCCGCCCTCGATCGCCACCGCGACGCCGACATCGGAATACTTGTGGCGCAACGTGCCGGCGTCGGTCCAGGTGACGTTGGCCGCCGGCACCTGCGCCAGTGCCATGCCCAGCGCCTTGATGGCGAAGTCGTTGACCGAGAGCTTGTAGGCCCGAGGCCCATCCTTGGGCGACACGGCGTTCATGCGCTCGCGTGCGCGCAGCAGCTCGTCGATGCGGCAATCGACGCTCAATCGGAAGTGCGGGATGGTCTGCTTCGACTGCGTGAGGCGCTGGGCGATCACCTTGCGCATGTTGTCGTGCGGGACGACCTCGTAGGAGCCCTTCTCGTAGAGCGCCAGGATCTTGTCGTCGGCCATCGGCTGCGGCGTCAGCGGCACGGCAGGCTTGGTCGCCACCGCCGTTCCAGCCTTCGGCTGCAGACGCGCGCCTGCCATTCTTGACCGCGGTCTCCACGTCGCGCTTGACGATGCGCCCGTGCGGGCCGGAGCCCGCGAGCGCAGCCAGATCGAGCCCGGCATCCTTGGCGAGCCGCCGCGCCAACGGTGACGCGAAGATGCGCTCGCCATGCCCGTTCGCCGCCGGCGCGCTTCTCTGCACCGGTGCGGCCGCTGGTCGATGCCCTTGCTGCTGGCGAGACCGGTGCCGCACTCTCTGCCGGAGCAGGACCGGCGGCTGCAGCCGCTGCTCTAGGGGGCGCAGCGGGTCTTCAGTGCCGGCGCGGTCGCGGGCGCTCTCTCCCTCGCCCACGCAGCACCGCTATCGGCGTGTTGACCTTCACGCCCTCCGTGCCCTCCGACACCAGCAGCTTGCCGACCGTGCCTTCGTCGACCGCCTCCACCTCCATGGTGGCCTTGTCGGTCTCGATCTCGGCGATGATGTCGCCGGCCTTCACCTGCTGGCCTTCCTTGACCAGCCACTTGGCGAGCTTGCCCTCCTCCATGGTGGGCGACAGCGCGGGCATCAGGATCTCGGTCGGCATCGCGTTCTCGTCTTCGTCGGTTTGGGTCAACCCCGGCGAAGGCCGGGGCAGACCCAACACCCGTTTCGATACTTCTCTGCGTTGGGTCATCGCTGACGCTCGACCCAACCTACAGTCATCGCCACACGATCTCCGTCGGCGTCCACTTCGCCTTACGACGGGCGATGCGCGCCTCGGCCGTTTCGCCCTCGTACACTACCGGCTCGGCGCGCGCGCCCGATGAACTCCGGAATGGCAAGCCCGCGCACGTTGATCACCGACCACACCCCGCCGTCATCCTCCAGGACAACGCCGGCATACATCCCACAGCGCCCGCAAATGAGGCTCGTGCCCGTGCGCGTCTCGAACCGATACCTGGTGAGCGCCGCCCGATCGATCTCGAACACGGCGCGTCCTTCGGGGTCGCTCACCGTCATGGCCCCGTGCCGCGTGCAGAAGCCGCACTGGCAGGCCCGCACCTGCAGCTTGGCCGCAGGTTTGGTGGCGACCAGCGTGCCGCGGATCGCGCCGCAGTGGCAGGTGCCTCGATAGGTGAGTTCAGCCATCGATCACACGTACAGCACGCTCTTCACCGCCTCGACCACCTGCGCACTCGACGGCAGCGCCAGGCGCTCCAGGTTGGCCGCGTAGGGCATGGGCACGTCGGCGCCGGAAACCTTGGCCGGCGGTGCATCCAGATAGTCGAAGGCTTGCATCGCCACCTGCGCGCAGATTTCCGAGCCCACCGAGCACACGGGCCAGGCCTCCTCCACCGTCACCAGCCGGTTGGTCTTCCTCACGCTCTCGACGATGGTCTCGAGGTCCAGCGGGCGCAGCGAGCGCAGATCGATCACCTCCGCCTCGATGCCCTCCTTGGCGAGCTCAGCGGCAGCGTCCAGCGCGTACAGCATGCCCCGCGCGAACGACACGATGGTCACGTCGGAGCCCGCGCGCGCAATCCGCGCCTTGCCGATCGGCACCAGCCACTCGCCCTTGGGCACCGGGCCCGACGAGCCGTAGAGGATCTCGTTTTCCAGCACGAGCACGGGGTTGGGGTCACGGATTGCAGCCTTCAGCAGCCCTTTTGCGTCCGCCGCATTGGACGGTGCCACCACCTTCATGCCGGGCACGTGCGCGTACCAGGCCGAGTAGCACTGGCTGTGCTGGGCAGCCACCCTGGCCGCCGCACCGTTGGGACCGCGGAACACGATGGGGCAGCTCACTTGGCCGCCCGACATGTAGTGAGTCTTGGCAGCCGAGTTGATGATCTGGTCGATCGCCTGCATGGCGAAGTTCCAGGTCATGAACTCCACGATCGGCTTGAGGCCAGCCATCGCCGCGCCGACGCCGATGCCGGCGAAACCCTGCTCGGTGATCGGCGTGTCGATCACCCGCTTCGGCCCGAACTCGTCGAGCAGCCCCTGGCTGATCTTGTAGGCGCCTTGGTACTGCGCCACCTCCTCGCCCATCAGCAGCACGTCCTTGTCGCGGCGCATCTCCTCCGCCATGGCATCGCGCAGGGCTTCCCGCATGGTCTGGGTGATGGTCTCGGTCCCCAGCGCAATCTCGGGCTCGCGCACTTTTGGCGCCGGCTGTGCGGGCATCGCCTTCGGCTTCACGTCGGCATAGCTCGACTGCCCGTCGGGCTTGCGCACCTCGTGCGCGGCCTCGGCAGCGCCCGGGATCGGTGCGGAAGCTCCATCGCCGTCCAGCACCGCAATCGGCGTATTCACCTTGACGCCCTCGGTGCCCTCCGCCACCAGCAGTTTCGACACCTTGCCCTCGTCGACCGCCTCCACTTCCATGGTGGCCTTGTCCGTCTCGATCTCGGCGATGATGTCGCCCGCCTTGACGGTCTGCCCTTCGGCGATCAGCCACTTGGCGAGCTTGCCCTCCTCCATGGTGGGCGACAGCGCTGGCATCAGGATCTCGGTCGGCATTTCCTCGGGCCTCGAACGATCGATTTTTTTGTTACGCGGGCACGGGCAGCAGCACATCCGTCCACAGCTCACTCCCCTCCGGCTCCGGATCGGACTGGGCGAACTCCGCCGCCGCGTTGATGATGCTGCGCACCTCCGCGTCGATCGCCTTCATGTCGTCCTCGCCCACCAGGCGCCCCTCCAGCAGGCGCCGTCGCACCTGCTCGATCGGGTCGTGCTCCTCACGCATCTTCTGCACTTCCTCGCGCGAGCGGTACTTGGCCGGGTCCGACATGGAATGGCCGCGATAGCGATAGGTCAGCATCTCGAGAATGTAGGGCCCGTTGCCCTCCCGCACCATCTTCACCACGCGATCGCCCGCGTCCTTCACCGCGCGCACGTCCATGCCGTCCACCTGCTCGCCCGGAATGTCGAACGAGCGCCCCCGCTGGGAGAAATCCGTCGTCGCCGCCGAACGCTCGATGGAGGTGCCCATCGCATACTTGTTGTTCTCGATGATAAAGATGACCGGCAGCTTCCACAGCTTGGCCATGTTGAAGGTCTCGTACACCTGGCCCTGGTTGGCGGCGCCGTCGCCGAAATAGGTGAGGCACACGTTGCCGTTGCCGCGGTAGGCGTTGGCGAAGGCGATGCCCGCACCCAAAGGCACGTTGGCGCCGACGATGCCGTGTCCACCGTAGAAGTTCTTCTCCTTGGAGAACATGTGCATGGAGCCGCCCTTGCCCTTGGAGTAGCCGCCGCGTCTCCCGGTCAGCTCCGCCATCACTCCCTTGGGGTCCATGCCGCAGGCCAGCATATGGCCGTGGTCGCGATAGGTGGTGATCACCTGATCGCCCTGGCGGATCGCCATCTGCATGCCCACCACCACCGCTTCCTGGCCAATGTAGAGGTGGCAGAAGCCGCCGATCAGGCCCATGCCGTAGAGCTGGCCTGCCCTCTCCTCGAAGCGGCGGATCACCAGCATCTCGCGATAGGCGTGGATCTCCTGATCGCGGCTGAATGCTGGGATGACCTGCTGGCCGTTGGGGCGTGACATGCGGGGGCGTTACCTTGTCTCGGGAAGGGGCGGCGGCCGCGGAAAACGTACAAGAAACCCCACGGCAAGGCCAGACTTGGCCGGCGGACGTGGGTTGCCTGCGGCCCGAAGCGGCCTAGCACGAGGCAACGAAACGGCCGCGCAACCCCGACCGTCGGCCCCAGCGTGCTGGAGCCTAGGAGTAGTCGGGATGCGCCGCGCGGCCGCTCGACTCGAAGTGTGCGACGGACGGGTTAGCGCCAGTGGGCAGAAGCGACACCAGGGTCATGCCGTGGCGGCTTAGCCGCCCGTCATACTTGGGGTGAACGCGGAACCTGGTGATGATGTCCCAACGGGGACGGCTGCACAGTAGGCCACCGCGGTTAAGCCCACGTAAAGCGCGGTCGGACAACTTGCGCGCGATTTTCGCGGCTCAGCATTGCGCGGCTGAGGCCCCTACGAGCGCAGCACAGCCCTGCCCGCATAGCGCGCCATGTCGCCCAGCTCCTCCTCGATGCGGATGAGTTGGTTGTACTTGGCGGTGCGATCGGAGCGCGACAGCGAGCCTGTCTTGATCTGGCCGGCGTTGGTGGCGACCGCAATGTCGGCGATTGTCGAAATCCTCCGTCTCGCCCGAGCGATGCGAGATGACCGCGGTGTATGCCGCCGCCTGCGCCATGGCGATGGCATCGAGCGTTTCCGACAACGAGCCGATCTGGTTCACCTTCACCAGGATCGAGTTGGCGATGCGCTTGTCGATGCCCTCCTTCAAGCGCTTGGTGTTGGTGACGAACAGGTCGTCGCCCACCAGCTGGCATTTTGCGCCGACCGCATCGGTCAGGGCCTTCCAGCCCTGCCAGTCGTCCTCGGCCCTTGCATCAGTTCTTGGATCAATTTTACACGCGCCAGATCAGCATCAGAAAAGGCTTGATCTGTGGCTGTTCCGCTCGGAACCAACCATTCTTCCTCGATCCAAACCTCCAGGGTTTCAAGGTCGAGTTGTGTACGATCTAAAAATTCCATCTTGCTGATGATCATGGCTGCATATCCCGGCGAGGATCGTAGTTCGTTCCAGGTTTCCAGTCAGCGAGGAAGGCTTCCAACTCACCATTCGGCTCTGACGGCAACATGACCTTGAGCTTGACGAGCTCGTCGCCATGGCCACCCGTCCGCGGAACGCCTTTCCCCTTCAGACGGAGCATAGCACCTGTGTTCGATCCCTTCGGCACCGTCAGCGTGACAGCTCCGGTCGGTGTCGGTACTCGGACGCGCGAGCCAAGTACGGCCTCTGTCAGGGTGATCGGCAGGTCGAGGTGAATATCGTCCCCATGTCGAGAAAAGAAACGATGTGGATTAACCGAAATCTCCACCAGCGCGTCGCCTGGCGCGCCTTCACCGAGCGACGGGGCACCCTTTCCGCGAAGCCGCAGAATTTGCCCCGCTTCAATTCCAGGAGGAATTGTTACGTCGAGCGTTCCACCGTCAGGTAACGTCAGCCGCTTGGTGGCGCCATTGACCGCGTCGAGAAACTCGATCGCGAGTTGGTAGTGCAAGTCCTGCCCAGGTGCACGCCTTGCTTGCTCGGCCCGCCGTCTAAACAATTCCGCAAACAAATCGTCCGAGTCGGCAAAATCCGCAAAGCCGGAATGATTCTCGTAAGGATGGCCTGCGGGCGCCTCGGCTGCATAATCCTTGTAAAATCGCTGGCGGGGCCGTTCGGCGCCTGAAGCGTCAATCTCTCCGCTATCAAACCGTCGACGCTTGTCCGGATCCGAAAGGAGGTCGTTGGCGCTGGCAACCTCCTTGAATCGCTCTTCCAACTCCTTGTTTCCGGGGTTGAGGTCTGGATGCAGCTTCTTGGCTAACCGGCGGTACGCCTTTTGAATGTCCTCGGCCGAGGCGGTACGTGCGACCCCCAGCGTTTCGTATGGGTCTTTCACTGCTCCTCCTTCGAAGTTGCTAGCCGCATACTGGCGACCAAGTTCTGGCAGCGTAAAACGATAGACAGCCAATGCCACCGGCCGCCGCAGGTCAATTGAGGTAAATCAATGAAGAGGCTTCTGCTTCGCCGTAATTAGATGCTGCGCTCGACATGGGCGTATTGAGGTGGTTTGTCGGAGGTAATTTCCCTGCGAATTCTTAGATCTGCAATGATGCTTCCAGTATTTGCCGCAAGCTTGGCGCTGTTCACAACTGGCTCCGTTTCAGCATTGCCGTTGAGTACTGCAGCTGGCGTAGCCGGACCCTTCTTGGGCGGTCATATTATTATGAATTGAGGTTAGATTCGTGAACGGCACATTCACATTCATACGCATCGCAGTTATTGGAATTGTAGCTGCCTTGGTCGGCGTGACCGCCCGACCTTATGTCGAGGATCTGCTTACGGCGCTCAGTTCGAATCCTGGGAGATCACGCGGGAGTTTGGTGGAAATTGAACGCTCGACAATCGACCTGTTTAAACGCGTGGCTCCGTCGGTTGTGGAGATTACATCCGTAATAGTCAGTGACGATTCATCTAAGTCTGGTATCAAGACCGGATCCGGCTTTTTCTGGGATATTACCGGTAACATCGTTACCAACGCACACGTTGTGCAAGATGCCAGCTCGATAACGGTGTGGCTCGCCTCGGGCGACCAAGTCGAAGCCGAAATTGTCGGTTCGGCACCGAACTATGATATTGCGGTGATCCGCCTGAAAGTATCGCGGCAAGTGCCGCCGCCGATTGCAATTGGTACGTCCAGCGACCTGAATGTGGGACAGTGGGCGTATGCCATTGGAAGTCCTTTTGGCCTCGATCAGTCATTGACGGCCGGTGTGATAAGCGCGCTCAAGCGCCGGTTGCCGACAGGCGAAGGCCGGCAAGTCAGCAACATAATTCAAACCGATGCCGCAATTTATCCTGGGAATTCCGGCGGGCCCCTTCTGGATGCATCCGGTCGGCTGATTGGTATCAACACCGTGGCTTATTCGATTGCGGGTTCGGGCAGCGCACTCGGTTTCGCAATCCCAGTCGACATCGTCAAAAGCATAGCGCCAGACCTCATCAAGAATGGACGAATACCAACGCCGGGGATCGGCATCGTGATAGGCGATGAGGGACAGGCGATGCGGTTGGGAGTCCAGGGAGTCATCGTCGCCGGCGTCAGTCCTGGATCTCCGGCGGAACGTGCGGCCTTACGGGCTATGAATGCGTCGACCAAAGCAATCGGAGACGTCATTATCGGTGTCAATGGTCAACCGATCCGAAGTTCGTTCGATTTGACCGATCAACTCGAACATATAGGCATTGGTCGTACAATCAAACTGCAGGTCAATCGAGGCGGAAGACTCTCGAGGTGGAAGTAGAGATCGTCGACATCGATCAAAAGTCGTAGTTTCTGCGGCCATAGACCGCCGAGATTTGTAACGCAGTATCGTCCAATTGATATTGTGTAATCATTGCGCAGCAAAGGATCGATTGATCTAGCGCAAAGCATTGTCGCGCGATCCGCGCAATAATTTTCAAGATAAAATCGATTATAGGAGTCGCACCATGCGGTACGGTCCCATGTGTACCGCTACTGCCAGATCAACGGTGATGGATTGGCTTTGATGTTGAATTGCGATTAACCGTCATGAGCGCGCGAGCTTTTCTGTTTTACCTGAAGCTCATGATTTTTGGGGCCTCCCTGCCTATGGCTCCAATACACATGGATAACGCACGAGCTGATATCGCAGTTCGAATTGAGGTCTCGCGACAGGAAATGAACGTCGATGTGGATGGTGTTCGTTTCGCCACTTGGGCCGTGTCAACAGCGCGACGCGGGTATCGAACTCCAGTAGGAACCTACAGGCCATATCTCCTGGATCGGATGCATTATTCGAAATTATACGATTACACGCCGATGCCCTATTCAATTTTCTTACTGCGAGGCTATGCGATTCATGGAACGACAGAGGTCCGAAATCTTGGCCGCGCAGTCTCCCACGGCTGCGTGCGATTGCAACCCGATAATGCGACGCGTCTATTCGATCTCATCAGTATTCACGGGCTGCAGAACACTTCGATATCAATCATCAATTAAAGCGCCTCGATCGCGCTAACCGTCTGCTTAGGATACCGCGGTGGGCACGATCACCAAATACGAACGCTGTTGGCGCTGATTGGCTATGCACCGACAGCCCTTTTGCGTGCTTCGAGGGAAATGCAGCGCCATCTCATCGGATCGAAGATGACGTGTCGAAGCGCTTTCGCGACGCGCAATTGATTCAAATCAAATCTGCTTGGGCAACCAAGGTATTGATTGGCTGGCGTTAGTGACGGGAAAGGAAACGCGCCGATGGACCTCAACGAAGCAATATTCAGCCGTCGTTCAGTGCGAGAGTACACATCGCAGACAGTCGATGACGAAACGATCCAAAAATTAGTCGATGCTGCAGTGTACGCGCCCAATGCAATGCACCAGCAGCCGTGGACGTTCACGGTAGTGCGCGATCAGAAAATGCTCAACGAGATTTCGCGTGACGCCAAGAGCTATATGCTCGCCAATATGACGCCGAGCGCCCAGGCCGAGCAAATCGGGCCCCGGCTCAGCGAGCCGGATTTTCATATCTTCTACCACGCGCCAGTCCTGGTTGTGATCTCGGCGGCTCAGCAGGGGCCATGGATTGTCGAGGACTGCGCACTCGCGGCCGAGAATTTCATGCTATCCGCTTACGCCCACGGGCTCGGCACTTGCTGGATCGGTTTTGCGCAGAGCTTCCTGAACACACCGAACGCGAAAAAGTTATTAGGCCATTCCTGAGGAATGGATGCCGGTGGCACCAATCATCGTTGGCTACCCCCGCGCCGTCCCAATCGACGTTCCTCGCAAAGCTCCAACGGTTCTGAACATCGGCTGACACGTCGCGCAGTCGCTCTGAACTTCAATTCCTCGTCGTGCGCAAATTTCGCTTCGAAGCCGTGTTCGCGGTCTGGGAATGTGGTCATTTTCGTTAGCCTCCTTGGCCCAGTTTCTACACCAGACTGACCCAACCATCTTGATCTGGGTCAATCCGGCATTTGAATGATCGTGTGCGATCTCTCACCATCGCCTTGCATCGGCATGCGGCCAACTATTGAATATCCCGTACGAGGATCGTGACTGAGACTGCCAAAGGCGCGCTCGGCTTCACGGTGCCGCCGACGTTGCTCGCCCGCGCCGACGAGGTGATCGAATGAAGAACGGAGATTGGGTCATGCTGAAGTGGATGCTTTATCTTTCCGGAGCGGTAAGTGTCGTTCTGTTTGGTCTTGTTCAGCCTGTCGTTGCGGATGCAATTGACGGCGATTGGTGCCGATCCGATGGCAAGAGAATGACAATCCGTGGTCCCGCCATTGTGACGCCCGGCGGCCAGCCAACAAGCGGTGACTACACTCGACACTACTTTTCCTACGTCATTCCGCCCGGCGAGCCCGGCGCTGGCGCAACCATATCGATCCAATTGCTCGGCGAATACTTAGCTCATGCGCGCCAAGGTGCTGACGGTTCGGTGCAAGAGTGGCGGCGCTGTCAGCCAGGAGTGAGCTGAACAAGGTCCGTCGGGGTAATGCTCGTCCGTAGCACAACGCTCTCCGATGCAGTTGCGGCGGCCTGACGCCGGACCGTTGACCACGATTTAGAATGGTTCCAATCTGTCCTCGGATGTTCCGAGGGGCAGGGTAATGATCCGAAATAGCGATACCGGCTGGGGCTGGCCAGCGAAGACGCTGCACTGGGTCGCCGCAATAACGATCCTGGTGCTCCTTATCCACGGCTGGTGGATGACGCATGTAACGCCGCGCCCGGAACGCTTCGCCAATTATAACTGGCACGCCGCACTCGGTTACGACGTTATGGCGCTTCTAATTCTGCGGCTCTTGTGGCGTTGGCTCCATCCCGTGCCCGTTCTGCCGGGCGACTTACGACGATGGGAGCGGGTCGCCGCGCAAGCGGGACACGCGCTGCTCTATGTGCTGATGTTTGCGGCCTCGCTGACCGGCTGGGCATTGGCCGGAACCTTCCGCACGCCGATGGCCAGGGATTTGCTCGGGATTCGGTGCCGCAGATCGTCAACGACCGCGGCCTGCACAATCTGTTCGAGGAATTGCACACTATTGTTTCCTATCTGCTTGGCGTTCTGATCGCCGTGCACGTCGTCGGCGCACTGCGGCATCACTTCATCAAACGGAACGACGTGCTGCGCCGGATGTGGATCGGCAGCGCATCGAATTGACGCAAGTAGCTGTCGAAAAGTCGGGGGTGGTATGAAAAAACTCTCTGGGCTGTCTGCCCTTCTGGCACTCTTATTTTATCCGGCTGCCGTGTCAGGCCAGCAACAGTCGCATCCCCCTTACAAGCCCGAACTGATCGAATTTATGATTTTCACGCAAATTCGCCACGCCAAGCTCTGGCTTGCAGGCAATGCCGGGAACTGGGAACTGGCCGACTACGAAATCGACGAACTTAAAGAGGTGTTGGAGAACGCTGCCAAACACGTTCCTGATTACAAAGGTATGCCCGTCGGCAAAATGATCGAGTTGGTCGCGTTGGCGCCGATCGAAGATGTTGAGAAGGCGATCAAGGCAAAGGACCGCGCCCGGTTTACAATCGCATATGACCAACTGACCGCAGCTTGCAACACCTGCCATAAGTCTGCCAACCGGCCCTTCATTGTCATCCAGCGGCCGTCGGCATCAGTTTTCCCGAATCAGTCATTTGCCCCGCGACGCAACTAGCGCCGTACATTCCACTATTTTGAAAATTTGCGCTTGTGGCACGTTTGAGATGTCCAGCAACGTCCGTTCGTAGGTCGCTATCGAGGGGAAAGCAGACGTCCCGTAGACATCGTCAAAACGCCGAAAAGCCCATACGCGATATGATGACAGCGTCTGCCGAGGGCTATTTCTTCCAGAAAGCGATTGGCGATTACCGGGTGCTTATTCGATAAACCGTTGCGCAAATGGACTCAACGTCCGCTTCTTGAGCGTGATGAGGTCGAACTCGCGGCGTCATGGGAGGTTCGACCGGCAATTTCCTGATCGAGGGGTACTTGCCAGGTCTGGTCATGACGCAGGCAGCGACAACGGCCAGAAAGGGGCCGGTCGCTGTCAGGGCTGCTTTGCTGTCTGCGCGAGTACTATCAAGCTCGCCGTTGCGCACCGCCGATCCGGTTATGCCGGTCCAGAAGGACGATGGTCAGGCCAGCGAGTAGGGTCACCACTAGTTGCGTTGCAATTGCCTCGACGCTCGGATTGAAGCCGATGCTGGCGAGCCAGCTCGCGCCACCTAAATCTGTATAGGGTATTAACTGCTGCTCCTGTAGTTCCAGCATAGCCAGGCCGATGAACTTGATGGCCATTAAAAATAGGAACGCCGACGTGGCGATGAACGCAAAGCGCAGCGGCAAGCGGCGCGCCACGCTGTTGATTACAAAAAACAGGACGGCTAGGCAGGCTGCAGCGGCTACCAGCCCGGCGATCAGCTCCATGCTGAAGCCATCCGAGGTCTTTGCCAGCGTATGGATGAACAGCACGGATTCCGCGCCTTCGCGGAACACCGCAAGAAAGGCGAGTGCCGCAACGGCGACGCCGGTGCGTTTCGGCAAGCGCCTCGTCCGCCTTCTTCTTGAGAAAGCCCTTCCAGGCGCGCGGGTCCTGTCGAAGAATCAACCAGCCGCTAACGTAGAGCATCAGCGCCGCAGCTACGACGATAACTACGGCTTCCATGAGATCGCTGTGCACGCCATTGTTGAAGGCTTCAAACATCCACGCCGCTAGCAGGCTGGCGGCGATGGCAGCACCGGCACCAACGTAAAGCGCGGCAAGCCGATCTCGCGCGCCTGCCTTGTCGAGGTACACCGCCAACGCCGCAATCACGAGCAGGGCTTCGATGCCTTCGCGTAGCAGGATCAGGGCAGATTGAATGAAAGTACTCACCATAACCGAAGGTTCCGAGGACCAATTGCCGAGATGAGCCCAGAGGGCATTTTCATAGTGCTTTTGTCTAAGCGACTTTGATCCGCATCAAATACCGGGATCATTTGGCGGATGATTTAAAGATAACCGTGCATCCGGGTTGATTTGGGTCAAGAACCCGAAGCGATCGATCGACTACGAAGACTAATCAAGCGGCCTCGCCGCCATGTCTCGCGAGCGGTGGCCTAGAAGCACTCGGGGGTCTCATCCATGTCCAAATGGCGACGATTGGGAGGAGCGGGCATTTTGTCGTGGCGACCATCGGAGGCGCGTCGGCTCAAAAAGCAACATCGGCACTGAGCCCAAGTCAAGCCTCTACACAAGCGGAAAATCCATCCACTGGAACGCGGATGCAGCGAAAAAGCGGTGGGCTCAGAACGAGGTGAAATTCACCGATTGCCAGAAGAAACTTGGAGAGAAACAGGAAGTGAAACGACTGTCGCTGCACGATCGGGGGCATTTCTTGGAAAGGTGCATGTTCCAGAAGCCCTAATTGGGTTCATCTGTTGGGCATGTTGGTGGGGAGTAATTTGAGATTTGGTTTCGGAATTCCACCTGACGGATACGGCGCTATCCCTCAGGCCCTTCACTGGCTAATGGTGGGGCTTGGCCACGCGCAACTCTACTTTCCGGAACACCACCTAATGTCGGCAATTCTCACAGAGCGCCTTCTTCGAAGAGCCCTGATTGTCACTGCGCTCGGTGGGCTGATCCTAGGTCTGCTTGCGTGGAGCGTTGGCCGAGGTGAGATCGCAAATTGGATTTGGGCTGCGGGTACCGCGCCCGTTGTTATCGGTCTGCTCTTCTCCATGATCCGCGACCTCCTGGCGGGACGCTTGGAAGTCGATGCCATCGCTTTTGTCTCGATGTCCGCCGCTCTCGTGCTTGGTGAGAATCTTGCCGGCGTCGTTGTGGCCGTGATGTATGCCGGCGGCAATATGTTAGAAGACTTGGCAATCGCACGGGCCGAGCGTGACCTGAAGTCATTGATCGATCGCGCTCCTAGAATTGCCCATCGCCGTCGAGATTTGACGATTGCGGACATTCCCATTGAGCAAGTGGCTTTAGGCGACATTATTCTCGTGCGTGCTGGTGAGGTCATCCCGGTGGATGGAATCATTTTGGGTTCCGGCGCCATGATAGACGAAGCCGCGCTGACCGGCGAGCCAATCCCGGTTACGCGCCGGGAAGGAGAGCCTGCGCGGAGCGGCACGGTAAACGCTGGGGAGACCTTCGAGATTTGGGCCAGGGCGACGGCGGGCGAGAGCACGTACGCCGGTATCGTTCGAATGGTGAATGCAGCTCAAACCGCCAAAGCGCCGTTTATTCGTCTCGCCGATCGTTATGCGCTGCTGCTGTTTCCAATCAGCCTTTTCGTTGCTGGCGGCGCCTGGCTGCTGTCGGGCGATCCCATTCGCGGGCTGGCCGTGCTGGTCGCGGCGACCCCGTGTCCGCTGATCCTGGCAGCACCCGTTGCGTTCATCGCCGGCGTCGCGCAAGCGGCGCGCCTTGGCATCCTTATCAAGGGAGGCAAGCCGTTCGAGGCACTCGCACGAACGCACACTGTGATGTTCGATAAGACAGGAACATTGACGGTTGGGGGCGCTCGTCTGGTTGCGATCGAGACAGCCCCCGGCGAAAGCCCGGACGAGGTTCTCAGGATTGCCGGCTCGGTGGAGCAGGCGTCACATCATGTGGTTGCAGCCGCCATTGTAGAGGCCGCTCTCGGCAAGGGGCTCGAACTATGGGTTCCGTCCCAAGTCCGTGAGACGATGGGATCCGGGCTGGAGGGCGTAATCGACGGTCGTGTGATCCGGGTTGGATCGCATCAATTGGTCTATGGCGCGCGCAAGCCCGAAGAGTGGGCGGTGCGGGCATTGAGACGGGCGGCCTGGCGCTCTGCTTTGAGTGTCTTCGTGGCGGTCGACGGCCGCACAATCGGCGCCTTGCTGCTGGGTGACGAGCTTAGGCGCGAGACTCCACGTGCCGTGCAGGCGCTCCGGGCAGCCGGGGTGTCGCGGATCGTCATGCTGACAGGAGACCGTGCCGATGCGGCCGAAACCATTGGGGCGGCCCTCGACCTCGACGCAGTGCTTGCCGATCGTGTCCCATCCGACAAGGTCGACGCGGTAGCAACCGAGCAGCGCTTGCATCCAACAGTAATGGTTGGCGACGGCATGAACGACGCCCCCGCGCTGGCGGCGGCAAACGTCGGCATTGCCATGGGAGCTCGGGGGGCCAGCGCTTCGTCTGAGGCGGCGGATGTCGTCATTCTCACCGACCGGCTCGATCGGGTCTCCGATGCCGTTTCCATCGCGAAGCGTGCGCGCGGTATCGCTGTGCAGAGCATCGTTGCCGGCATGGCAATGTCGGGTGTGGCGATGGCGTTTGCTGCCATCGGTTGGTTGCCCCCGATTGCCGGAGCATTGACGCAGGAAGCGATCGATGTAGCCGTGATCCTCAATGCGCTGCGCGCCCTGACGCCAGGCCACCATTTCGGCCGTCGGGCAATGCCCGCGGCAACGGCAACGATCCTACGGCAGGATCACGAACGGATGGAACCCGGGCTCGACCGACTGCGGGAAATCGCCGATGCGCTGGACGATGCCGAGGGCGCCGCAGCGGTTGCGTTGATTTCAGAGGCAAACAAGATCATCGCCCGACAGATCGTCAAACACGAACAGAACGATGAGACCAAGGTTTATCCAGAACTCGCGAAGTTCCTCGCCGACAATCACGGCTTGGGTGCGATGAGTTGAGCGCATCGCGAGATTATCCATCTGGCGCGTCTTTTGGGACAGCTCGAGGCGGGCCTGTCTCCCGACAATGCCGATCGATACCTCATTCGAGACGCGCAACGTGTAATCGAGTTGATCGAGGCCCTGGTGCGGATCCACAACGCCCAGGAGGAAGACATTTATGAGCACGCGATCATTGGCCATGTGTAACTAATGGCTCTTGGCGGTGCGTCCGTAGGCTTTCGAATGACCCGATATGAAGTTTGTATTCACAGGATTTAGGCTAATCGCCGCGGCCGACCAATCCACCACCGCCAATGATATTGCCGATGGTTACGGGGATAAGGCTGGAGAAGAATGCCTGGCCAAGTCAGAGCCTCATAGGCAGTGATGTTGCTTCCGATTTGCGCCCATAGTTCCTCGGGTCCCCACGCCTTTATGAAATAAGCCAACACAGATTGCTTGGGCCTTCTCGGCAATTTCGGCCGCAAGCAGCGCATCGATGCTACGATTGTCGGGATTTGTGCTGCCGATGCACTTTTGAAACAGAGAATAATGTCATCACGAGGCATGCTTTGGCATTAGCGTGCTCCGGTCGCTGATTATCGGCTAACGTGCAACCGGATATCTAGCAGGGTCACCTGTATCTCCCGATGACGATCCCCAAGACAACCAAAGGTCTGCTTGACTTGCCACACGGGCGGCCTGCTGCTGACGTGCTCGCTGCGCTTGAAGTCTCCATCATCACCGGTCTTTCCGAGCATGAGGCCGGCCAGCGGCTAAAGCACTACGGACCGAATACGATCGGCGGGCGGCAAAGGGTCGGTGCGTTTGCCATCCTCGTTCATCAGTGTCAGAGCCTCGTTGTCGGTTTGCTCGCCGTAGCCGCGGGATTGGCATTCTATTTCGGGGAATGGGAGGAAGGCAGCGCCATTGCCGGCGTGCTCGTTCTCAATACCCTTATCGGGTTCGTAACCGAAATTAAGGCGGTCCGGTCCATCGAGGCGCTACGGGTGCTCGGGACCCGGTCAGCTCGGGTGTGCAGGGACGGGCGTACGCGTCTCGTTCCAGCCGAACGCTTGGTGCCGGGAGACATTGTTCTGCTCGACGCAGGGGATGTTATCACGGCGGACCTCAGGCTCGTGGAAACATCGAACCTGGAGGTCGATGAATTCCACACTTACTGGCGAATTGATGGGAGTTGGCAAGACCATCGCCCCGGTCGACGTCGGTGCGCGCGTCTCCGATCGTTCATCGATGCTCTTCAAGGGTACGAGTATTACCCGCGGCAACGGAATTGGCGTCGTCGTCGCAACAGGTATGGACACCGAACTCGGTCAGATCTCACGGCTCGTCGAAGAAGCTGAACCTGAGAGGTCACCGCTTGAGAAGAAGCTTTTGCGGCTTTCGGGCCAGCTTGTGTGGGTGACGCTCATCCTGACCGCGCTGATTGGCGGCATTGGCCTGGCGCAGGGCAAGGACACGTTCCTCATGGTCGAGGCCGCTATTGCACTCGCGATCGCGGCAATCCCAGAAGGTCTGCCGATCGTGGCAACGCTCGCACTCGCACGCGGGATGTGGCGCATG
>CAVRVK010000011.1:0-312564 GCA_963724565.1 uncultured Alphaproteobacteria bacterium | reverse complement strand
GCCGGCTGAGGGGATTGAACCCCCGACCTTCGGTTTACAAAACCGCTGCTCTACCGCTGAGCTAAGCCGGCACGCGCAGGCCACCCGGTGGCGATAGTCCGGCACTTTTGCCCAGTCAAGCCGATCGTGCTTGGGCAGCGCGGTGGAGCTGCAACGTGCCTTTACCCTAGCTCGAAGCCCTCATCGCTCCCCGCTCGTCTCTGTTGGATAATGGCAGACCTGTTGCGCCTCGGAGGATTTGCATGCGCCGTTCTTGCGCTTTCCCGCTAGCCTTGGCGGTGACGCTGGCAGTATGGGCGGCTCCCACACAGGCGCTTGATCGCCCACCGTCGCCCGGTGCCCCGGGTGGTACAACTACCCGTGTGGCGGACCTTGATAGGCCAGCGTATGGACGCCGCCATCATGCGGGCTACCATTGGCATTGGCGCAAGCGCGCCGCCTACACTCGCTGGCTTCACAATGAGTACGTGGTGGCCGGCTATCCGGTGAACCAGTACCGCAGCCCGACCTACTACTGGGTCTATCCGTGCTGCTATCGCTACCGCCACTGGTAGCGGCGCGAATGGCCGGCCGCGGGTGTTGTGGCCCTTTCCGCCTGGTCGGCGAATCACATAAGCTTCGCCAGCTGTGTGTGGCGTCCAGCCTGACCCAAGGAGCGATGCCGTGCGCACAATGTTTCACCTCACGATAGAGATCTTGACGGCCCTGTTCTTCGCGGCGTCGATCGGCATCTGCGCAGGAGTGGTTGCAACGAGTTTCACGCATCGGCTAGGCGATGGCCTGAAGATGGCCGTTGTGGCCTTTCTGGTCGCGTCAGCGACCTTCGGCTATCTCATCTGGCGCACCTATCGTCCTCAGCACACGGCCGCGGCTCCTCGGTCGCGTTCATTGGAGCCTGCCTCGTCACGCTAGCCCGACAGCGACCTTGACTGTTCGGCTCACCCATGTGGTTTGACTGCCATATCGCTGACAGCTGTCTCTGTGCTTTAACTGTTCGTTAGTGGGTCCAGGCTTTCGTCGCGAGAAGCATTGGATCAGGCGACTGCGAGGAGACACATATGCGTGCGAGCGCCCGCTTGGCTCTATTGGCGGTCTTGGTCGCGCCGACCGCACTCACGAGCGGACAGGTCGCCGCCGGTGGACGCGAAAACCCGGACGGATACGGTCGCTATTCTCCGCTCGACGCAAAAGGCAAAGTCTACCGCTACGATCCCCGCTCCTGGTACTACTGGCAGCCTGGGTACTATCCCTACTACGCCTCGAGCTATTGGGTGCCGCGCGCTGAGATGCGCTACCGCTATCGCGCCCAGTATTATGGTCCCCGGTATCGCTACTATCCGGCCTGGGGTTATCCCAGACCAGAGCAAAACGGCGACTAGGTTGGCACTGCTTTCTCTGTGAGTAAGGGAACGCTGCTTCAGTGGTCCGCGTTAAGGCCACATTCATGTGCTGTAGGCGTCTAATTGGACGCTTGGGGGCGGAAGCCTCAATTGAAACGCATCGACATGACGGCGGCGGCGGCCGCTATGGGGAGATCACCATGCTGAAGAAGTTTGCGCAGTCGGCGGCGGGGCTGATGCTCATGCTCGGCATCGTCGCTGCCACCATCCAGCCCGCCGAGGCCCACCGCCGTGGCGGTGGCGTTGCTGCAGGCCTTGCGATAGGCACCATCCTTGGCCTTGGCATCGCTGGGGCCTACGCCGGCCCGCGCTACTACGACTACGGCCCTGGCTGCTATCGGGGCCCCAGGCAGTGTGACTACGTGGGTCGCGGCTGCTGGTTCAACAACTATGGCGAGCGCATCTGCCGCGGTGGTGAGTATCGTTGCTGGCGGCCGATGATCTGCGACTGATCGCCAGACGGCTGGCAGAGCCGATCGACGTTTCAGGCGCCGCTCGCGCGGCGCCTTCTTTATTGTGTGCTCGGTCAAAGGCCGAGGCGACGCATGGCGGCCAGATGCAGAGCAACCGCAGCCGCGTTCGACACGTTCAGGCTCGCCAGGGGGCCGTCAGTGGCAATGCGGCAGAGCCGATCGCAGCTCTGGCGCGTCAGTTCGCGCAGCCCCCGGCCTTCCGCGCCGAGCACCAGGACTGGACGATCAGGCCAGACGAGTGTCTCGATCGAATCCGTGGCATCACCGTCAAGCCCAATGATGGTGGCCGATAGCTCCTTAAGTTCGGCCAGGGCACGCGCAAGGTTCTGCACCAACGCGACCGGCACATGCTCGAGAGCGCCCGAGGCCGACTTCGCCAGCGCGCCCGCCAACGGAGGGCTGTGCCGCCGCGTCATGATGAGCCCGGCTGCGCCGAACACTGCTGCCGAGCGGAGGATCGCACCGACGTTGTGCGGGTCGGTGACCTGGTCCAGCACGAGGAGCGGCCGGCCCGCACCTTGCTCTGCCAGCGCTTCCAAGGTCGGCTCCGTCAGCGGCGCGGTCTCGAGCAGGGCGCCCTGGTGCACCGTGTCAGGTCCGAGGCGGCGGTCGAGGTCTTTGGGCAGGACGCGCTCGTGCATGAGCTGCCGCCCACCCAGAGCTTGGCGCAGTCGGCGCTCCGCGTTGTCGGTGAGGTAGAGCTTGCGCACCTCGCGGCGAGGGTTGGCGAGCGCCGCCTCCACGGCATGGATGCCGAAGATCAGCGGCGGTTCGTCCGCATTGGCATGGCGGGCCTCGTGCCTTGTCTTTGGCCGGTATTTGTTGCGCATCCGGGTCGCTTCTGTGGCTTGTTGGTCCGTGTTCCAGATCGGCCGGGCTGGCTCAAGGCCAGACCACTTGGCCACCGCATCATGGCCGCTGCTTTATGGTTGACACTATGCGTTGCGACCACCATATAGGCCTGGAATTGCCCCTGCTGGCGACGGCGGGGCGATTTCGTTTGGGCTCGGGGGCTGGACCCCTGCTTTGGGAGGGGTGCCCGAGTGGCTAAAGGGGACGGACTGTAAATCCGTTGGCTTCGCCTACGTTGGTTCGAATCCAACCCCCTCCACCAACCAGGGACAATGGCTGTGAGGCCTCCTGGTGCGGTCGCAGAAGGTGCAAGAGGAAAAGATGGTACCCTTCCGCGGGAACTCGGGCAGCGTCAGATTGGCGACCGCGGCCCCTGCATCGATGGCTGCAACTGTGCGTGACACGCGGGTGTAGCTCAATGGTAGAGCAACAGCCTTCCAAGCTGATGACGAGGGTTCGATTCCCTTCACCCGCTCCATGCCCTCCTCGAAGGGTAGTGTGCAAGCGAGAAAGAGCGAACCCCGCGGGCAAAGTAGTCCCGCGCTGAAGTTAGACCAACCGCTAGCAAGTAGTAAGGACCGGCGATGGCGAAGGCGAAATTCGAGCGGACGAAGCCGCACTGCAACGTAGGGACGATTGGTCACGTCGATCATGGCAAGACGACCTTGACGGCTGCCTTGACGAAGGTATCTGCGGACAAGGGCTGGACGCAGACAGCGATCTCCTACGACCAGGTGGCTAAAGCGTCCGAGAGCCAGGGGCGGCGCGATCCGACGAAGATTTTGACGATTGCGACTTCGCATGTGGAGTATGCGACGGAGAAGCGGCACTACGCGCACGTGGACTGCCCCGGGCATGCCGACTACGTGAAGAACATGATCACGGGTGCGGCGCAGATGGACGGCGCCATCCTGGTTGTGTCGGCGGTCGATGGGCCGATGCCGCAGACGCGCGAGCACATTCTGCTGGCGCGGCAGGTTGGCGTTCCCTACATCGTGGTGTTCCTGAACAAGTGCGACGTTGTTGACGACCCTGAGCTTCTGGACCTGGTCGAGATGGAGGTGCGCGAGCTGCTGTCGAAGTACCAGTTCCCGGGCGACGACGTGCCTGTGATCCGAGGTGCTGCGATCCAGGCTCTGAACGGGGAGAAGGGCCCTCTTGCGGACGAGGCGATCCTGAAGCTGTTCGATGCGATCGACACCTACATCCCGCTGCCTGAGCGTCCCAAGGACCTGCCGTTCCTGATGCCGATCGAGGACGTGTTCTCGATCTCGGGCCGCGGCACGGTTGTTACGGGCCGCATCGAGCGCGGGCGGGTGAAGGTTGGCGAGGAGGTTGAGATCGTCGGCCTGAAGGACACGCAGAAGTCCGTTGTGACGGGCGTCGAGATGTTCCGCAAGCTTCTGGATTCGGGTGAGGCCGGCGACAACGTCGGCTGCCTGTTGCGGGGCATCGACAAGGACGCGGTGGAGCGCGGGCAGGTGCTGTGCAAGCCGGGCTCGATCAAGCCGCACAAGAAGTTCAAGGCGGAGGCCTACATTTTGACGAAGGAGGAGGGTGGTCGTCACACGCCGTTCTTCACCAACTACCGTCCGCAGTTCTACTTCCGCACGACCGACGTTACGGGTGTGGTGTCGCTGCCCGAGGGTACGGAGATGGTGATGCCCGGTGACAACGTTGCGGTGACGATCGAGCTGATCACGCCGATCGCGATGGAGGAGAAGCTTCGCTTTGCCATCCGCGAGGGCGGCCGCACGGTCGGTGCCGGCGTCGTCACTTCAATCATCGAGTAGGTGGGTATCCCGAGTTGGTTTAGGGCCGACGGCAAGGCTAGGAAAATGCTTGAAAAAGGGCGGGTTAGGGGATGTATCGGCCGCCAAACCCTAATCCGGGCCCTTGTCAAGAAAAAAATGTGACAAGGGCGGCGAACTGCGTTATGTAAGCCGTCCCGCGCGGGTCGGCCCGGACTCAAGGGGTGTAGCTCAATTGGTAGAGCGTCGGTCTCCAAAACCGAAGGCTGGGGGTTCGAGACCCTCCGCCCCTGCCAATCGCTGCTGCCTTTTGTCCGTGTGGCCTCCCTCGCGAGGGTTAAGGGCGGCGTAAAGTCGTAGAGGGAAGAAAAAGTAGCGGGCGGCCGGGCGTTTGTCGGCCGGAGGTGCATGGGCAGATGAAAAATCCCCTGACGTTCATCCAAGAGGTGCGTCAGGAAGTGTCGAAGGTGACGTGGCCGACCTGGAAAGAGGTCTGGATCACGACGGCCATGGTTATCGTCATGGTCGCGCTCACGTCGATATTCTTCCTGATCGCCGATCAGATCATCGGCTACACCGTTTCATTAATACTCAGGGCGGGCGCGCGGATCCCCGGTTAGCTCGTGACGACAACAGCATCTAGGCCGAAAGACTCAACGATGGAGAAGCGCTGGTACATCGTGCACGCCTACTCGAACTTCGAGCGCAAGGTGGCGGAAGCGATAAAGGACCGCGCCAAGGCTGCGGGGCTGTCGGACCTTTTCGAGGAGGTGCTCGTCCCGACCGAGGACATCGTCGAGGTGCGGCGCGGGCGCAAGGTGCAGGCGGAGCGCAAGTTCTTCCCCGGCTACGTCCTGGTCAAGATGGCGATGACCGACGCTGCGTATCTTCTGATCAAGAATACGCCGAAGGTGACGGGGTTTCTTGGAGCAGACAACAAGGCAACGCCGATCAGTGAGGATGAGGCCAAGCGCATCCTCTACCAGGTGAAGGAGGGCGTTGAGCGACCCAAGCCGATGATCACCTTCGAGATCGGCGAGAAGGTTCGAGTGGCGGATGGTCCGTTTGCTTCGTTCGAAGGACAGGTCGAGGAGGTCGACGAGGGCCGCTCGCGCATCAAGGTCGGTGTGTTGATCTTTGGCCGGCCGACGCCGGTCGAGCTGGAGTTTGGTCAGGTCGAGAAGGTGGGCTGACGCGGGCGAGAGCCGCGGCGCGCTTGGGTGAGAGGGTAGGTAATGGCGAAGAAGATCGACGGCTATATCAATCTGCAGGTGCCTGCAGGCCAGGCAAATCCATCGCCGCCTATCGGCCCAGCCCTGGGTCAGCGCGGCCTCAACATCATGGAGTTCTGCAAGCAGTTCAATGCCAAGACCAAGGACCTCGAGGCGGGCGCTCCGATCCCGGTCAAGATCACGGTGTTCTCGGACCGTTCGTTCAGCTTCGAGATGCGGACGCCGCCGGCGTCCTACTTGATCAAGAAGATCGCCAAGATCGGCAGCGGCTCCAAGGAGCCCGGCCGGTCGAGCGCGGGCACTGTCACGATGGCGCAGGTGCGCGAGGTCGCCAAGCAGAAGATGAAGGACCTCAACACCGACAGCATGGACGCGGCGGTCAAGACTATTGCCGGGACCGCGCGTTCCATGGGCATTCAGGTGGTGGAGTGAGGACATGGGCAAGATCGGCAAGCGCATGAAGGCAGCGCGCACCGGCGTCGACCGCGAGAAGGCTTACGCGGTCACCGAGGCCGTGAACGTCGTCAAGTCGCGCGCCAAGGCCAAGTTCGACGAGACCGTCGAGATCGCCATGAACCTGGGCATCGATCCCAAGCACGCCGATCAGATGGTGCGCGGGGTATGCAACCTGCCGAACGGTTCGGGCCGGACGCTGCGGGTTGCGGTCTTTGCGCGGGGCGCGAAGGCCGAGGAGGCCAAGGCTGCGGGCGCCGACGTGGTGGGCGCCGAGGATCTGGTCGAGCAGGTGCAGGGCGGCAATATCAACTTCGACAGGTGCATCGCCACACCCGACATGATGGGCCTGGTGGGGCGGCTCGGCAAGGTGCTGGGCCCGCGCGGTCTGATGCCCAACCCGCGCGTCGGCACGGTCACAATGGACGTGGCGTCGGCGGTGCGGGGCGCCAAGGGCGGCGCCGTCGAGTTTCGTGTCGAGAAGGCCGGCATAGTGCAGGCCGGTGTCGGCAAGGCGAGCTTTTCGGAAAAGCAGCTCGTGGAGAACATCAAGGCGTTTGTCGACGCCGTGGTGAAGGCCAAGCCGGCGGGTGCCAAGGGCAACTATCTGAACAAGGTCTCGCTGAGTTCCACGCAAGGCGTGGGAGTCAAGGTCGATCTATCGAGTTTAACCGGCGCCGGTCCGGCGTGAGAGGAGGCAAGGCATCTAAAGCGCATGACCTTTCCGGACTTCGCGTCCGGATCAATTGGGCTGGACAGCGAGTTTTTCGCTCCCATTCCCAACGCCTGTCCGAGATTGCCGGTGCCGGAGCTATCCGGCCTAAGCCTTGCTAAAGGGCCTGCATGAGACGGGAGACGAAACGGGTAGCGACAGTGTCGCTCCGGTTTGAGCCTCTTGGGTTCTGCACCTTTGCGCCAGCGCGCGAAGGAAGGACGGGTTCCTAAATCGCGCCGCTTGAACCGGCGGCAAGGTGCAACCCGCGACCGAAAGTGCCCGATGTGGCGCTGGTCGCAAGATGGAGTGAGCAACGTGGATAGAGCTCAAAAACGTCAGCTCGTGACGACGCTCAACGAGGAGTGGAAGGGCAGCGGCGTAATCGTCGTCGCCCATTACAAGGGCATGACAGTCGCCCAGATGACCGACTTCCGCAAACGCATGAAGGACGCGGGTGGAGCGGTCAAGGTCGCCAAGAACAAGCTGGCCAAGCTGGCCCTGAAGGACACCGAGGTCGAGACGGTCTCCGATCTTCTCAGCGGTCAGACCTGCATCGCCTACTCCGAAGACCCGGTCAGCGCGGCCCGGGTGTCGGTCAAGTACGCAAAGGAGAATGACAAGCTCATCATCCTTGGCGGTGCGATGGGTAGGACGCGGCTCGACAGCAGCGGGGTCAAGGCGCTCGCCGACCTGCCTTCGCTCGACGAACTGCGGGCGAAGATCATCGGCCTGGTGCAAGCACCCGCGACCCGGATGGCGCGTCTGGTCAAGGAGCCGGGCGCCAAGGTGGCGCGTGCGCTCGCGGCCCGCGTGGCGCAACTGGAAAAGAGCGCCTGAGCCGAAGCTGGAAACGAATTGGGGCGCGAGCGCGTCCCGCGCAACGCAAACGATCAAACGAAGGAAGTTGAAGTCATGTCAAATCTCGCAGGCATCATGGATCAGCTCAATAAGCTGACCGTTCTCGAGCTGTCCCAGCTGTCCAAGATGATGGAGGAGGGCTGGGGCGTGTCGGCCGCGGCCCCGGTTGCGGTTGCCGCAGCCCCGGCAGCCGGCGCAGCAGCGCCCGCGGCCGAGGAG
The DNA here is from genome assembly GCA_963724565.1 of uncultured Alphaproteobacteria bacterium. Classification (GTDB taxonomy): domain Bacteria; phylum Pseudomonadota; class Alphaproteobacteria; order Rhizobiales; family Hyphomicrobiaceae; genus AWTP1-13. Next base: position 304,611 of record CAVRVK010000011.1, on the reverse strand, counting down.
CAGACGGAATTCACCGTCATCCTCAAGTCAGGCGGCGACAAGAAGCTGAACGTGATCAAGGAAGTCCGCACGCTGATCTCGGGCCTCGGCATCAAGGAAGCCAAGGAGTTGGTCGAGGCGGGCGGCAAGACCATCAAGGAAGGCGTCACCAAGGAAGAGGCTGCCAAGATCAAGAAGCAGCTCGAGGACCAGGGCGCGGTTGTCGAGATCAAGTAAGGCCCACCCAACGGCCGGCTGCGGGACGTGCGCCCACACGTCCCGCAGCCGGGTCGTGATCAACGGATCCCCGCAACGGGCCGAGCGATACGACAGTTGAACGCGAGCTGCGGAGTGCCGGCGTCCCCGCAGCTGACAAGCTAAGCTTCCCTTCGCCACGAAGGACAAGGAACTCGAAATGGCTGAGACCTACAGCGGCCGCAAGCGCATCCGCAAGCAGTTCGGCTCGATTGCCGAAGTTGCCGAGATGCCCAACCTCATCGAGGTGCAGAAAAGCTCCTACGATGACTTCCTTATGGTCAAGGAGCCGCCCGGCGGCCGGCCGGATCAGGGGTTGCAGGCGGTGTTCAAGTCGGTGTTCCCGATATCCGATTTCTCGGGCCGGGCGACGCTCGACTTCGAGCGCTACGAGTTCGAACCGCCCAAGTACGACGTCGACGAGTGCCAGCAGCGCGATATGACCTACGCTGCCCCGCTCAAGGTGAAGCTGCGCCTCATCGTGTTCGATGTGAACGAGGAGACGGGCGCCCGCTCCGTCAAGGACGTCAAGGAGCAGGACGTCTACATGGGCGATATGCCGTTCATGACCTTGAACGGCACCTTCGTCATCAACGGCACCGAGCGGGTGATCGTCAGCCAGATGCACCGCTCGCCGGGTGTGTTCTTCGATCACGACCGCGGCAAGACCCATGCCTCCGGCAAGCTCTTGTTCGCCGCCCGCATCATCCCCTACCGCGGCTCGTGGCTCGACTTCGAGTTCGACGCCAAGGACATCGTCTATGTCCGCATCGACCGGCGCCGCAAGCTGCCGGTGACGACGCTGCTCTATGCGCTTGGCCTCGACGACGAGACCATTCTGTCGACCTTCTACAAGTCGATCCGCGTCAAGGAGACCAAGCTCGGCTGGAAGGTTCCGTTCATCCCCGAGAAGATGCGCGGCATGACACCCCATGCCGATCTCGTCGATGCCAAGTCGGGCGAGGTGGTCGTCAAGGCGGGCGAGAAGATCACCGCCAAGCGGGCGCGCGAGCTGGCAGAGGAGGGCCTGAAGGAGGTGCTGTTCAGCGCCGCAGATCTCGCCGGCAAGTATCTCGCCGAAGACATCGTCAACATGCAGACGGGCGAGATCTTCGGCGAGGCGGGCGATGAACTCGACGCCAAGCTGCTGGAAAAGCTCAAGCAGACGAAGGTCAAGGAGTTCCCGATCCTCGATATCGATCACGTCACGATCGGCGCCTTCATCCGCAACACGTTGCACATCGACAAGAACGCCAACCAGGAAGAGGCGCTGATGGACATCTACCGGGTGATGCGCCCGGGAGAGCCGCCGACGCTTGAAGCTGCCCTGGCGCTTTTCAACGGTCTGTTCTTCGATCCGGAGCGCTACGACCTCTCGGCCGTAGGTCGCGTCAAGATGAACATGCGCCTCGACCTGAAGGCCGAGGACACCGTGCGCACCCTGCGCCCCGAGGACATCATTGCCGTGATCAGGACGCTGGTCGACCTGCGTGATGGCAAGGGCGAGATCGACGACATCGACAACCTCGGCAACCGCCGGGTGCGGTCGGTTGGCGAGCTGATGGAAAACCAGTATCGGCTGGGCCTCCTGCGTATGGAGCGGGCCATCAAGGAGCGCATGAGCTCCGTCGATATCGACACGGTCATGCCGCAGGACTCTGATCAACGCCAAGCCGGCGGCTGCCGCCGTGCGCGAGTTCTTCGGCTCCTCGCAGCTATCCCAGTTCATGGACCAGACCAACCCGCTGAGCGAGATCACGCACAAGCGGCGGCTCTCGGCGCTGGGACCGGGCGGTCTCACCCGGGAGCGAGCCGGCTTCGAGGTGCGCGACGTGCACCCCACCCACTATGGCCGCATCTGCCCGATCGAGACGCCGGAAGGCCCCAATATCGGCCTCATCAATTCGCTCGCCACCTTCGCGCGCGTCAACAAGTACGGCTTCATCGAGAGCCCTTACCGCAAGGTCGAGAAGAGCAAGGTGACCGACGAGGTGGTCTACCTCTCCGCCATGGAGGAGGCGCGTTACCATGTGGCGCAGGCCAACGCAGAGATCGATAGCAAGGGCAAGCTGACCGGCGACCTCATCACCTGCCGCTACCAGGGCGATGTGCTGCTGGTCTCCCCAGACAAGGTCGACTACATCGACGTGTCGCCCAAGCAGCTCGTCTCGGTTGCCGCCGCTCTCATCCCGTTCCTGGAGAACGACGACGCCAACCGGGCGCTGATGGGCTCCAACATGCAGCGTCAGGCTGTGCCGCTCATCAAGGCCGAGGCGCCGCTGGTCGGCACTGGCATGGAGGAGGTGGTCGCGCGCGATTCGGGCGCTGCCATCGCCGCCCGCCGCACGGGCGTCGTCGACCAGGTGGACTCCACCCGCATCGTCATCCGCGCCACCGAGGAGACCGACCCCTCCAAGCCGGGTGTCGACATCTTCCGGCTGCGCAAGTTCCAGCGCTCCAACCAGAACACCTGCATCAACCAGCGGCCGCTAGTGACGGTTGGCGATCAGGTGAAGGCGGGCGACATCATCGCCGACGGTCCCTCCACGGACCTCGGCGACCTGGCGCTCGGCAAGAACGTGCTCGTCGCGTTCATGCCGTGGATGGGCTACAATTTCGAGGACTCCATCCTGCTCTCCGAGCGCGTCGTGTTCGACGACGTCTTCACCTCGATCCACATCGAAGAGTTCGAGGTGATGGCGCGCGACACCAAGCTGGGGCCCGAGGAGATCACGCGCGATATCCCCAACGTCTCGGAAGAGGCGCTGAAGAACCTGGACGAGGCGGGGATCGTCTACATCGGCGCGGAGGTGAACCCCGGCGACATCCTGGTCGGTAAGATCACCCCCAAGGGCGAGAGCCCGATGACGCCGGAGGAGAAGCTCCTGCGCGCCATCTTCGGCGAGAAGGCGTCCGACGTGCGCGATACCTCGCTGCGTCTGCCGCCCGGCGTCAACGGCACCGTCGTCGAGGTACGCGTCTTCAATCGGCATGGCGTCGAGAAGGACGAGCGCGCCATGGCGATCGAGCGCGAGGAGATCGAGCGCCTCGCCAAGGACCGCGACGACGAGCTGCAGATCCTCGACCGCAACGTCTACGCGCGCCTGAAGGTGGCGCTCATGGGCAAGGAGGCGGCCAAGGGCCCCAAGAATGCCCGCAAGGGTACAACCATAAACGAGGAGATCCTGTCCGACGTCCCGCGCAGCCAGTGGTGGGAAATCGGCCTCACCGACGAGGCTGCCATGGCGGAGGTCGAGGCCATCGGCAAGCAGTACGAGGACGCCAAGAAGAGCCTGGAGCGGCGCTTCGTCGACAAGGTGGACAAGCTGCAGCGCGGCGACGAGCTGCCTCCCGGCGTCATGAAGATGGTCAAGGTCTTCGTTGCCGTTAAGCGCAAGATCCAGCCCGGCGACAAGATGGCCGGCCGCCACGGCAACAAGGGCGTCGTGTCGATGATCGTGCCGATCGAGGATATGCCCTATCTGGATGACGGCACCCACGTCGACGTGGTGCTCAATCCGCTGGGCGTGCCGAGCCGCATGAACGTCGGCCAGATTCTCGAGACGCACTTGGGGTGGGCCTGCCGGGGTCTCGGCCGCATTATCGATGATGCGCTGCACGCTTTCCATGAGAGCGGTCAGGCCAAGGGTTTGCGCGATGCAGTGGAGGATATCTACGGGCCCGGCAACGGCGTCAGCAAGTTCAACGACAACGAGCTGGTCATGCTGGCCGAGAAGATCAAGGACGGCGTACCGGTGGCGACGCCGGTGTTCGACGGCGCGCGCGAGCCCGAGATCGTCGAGCTGCTCAAGAAGGCCGGCTTCGATACCACGGGCCAGGTGATGCTCCACGATGGCCGCACTGGCGAGCCGTTCGATCGCAAAGTGACGGTCGGCTACAAATATCTGCTGAAGCTGCACCATCTGGTGGACGACAAGATCCACGCCCGCTCGATCGGTCCCTACTCGCTCGTCACCCAACAGCCCTTGGGCGGCAAGGCGCAATTCGGCGGACAGCGTTTCGGCGAAATGGAGGTGTGGGCACTCGAGGCCTATGGCGCCGCCTACACGCTGCAGGAGATGCTAACCGTCAAGTCAGACGACGTTGCCGGCCGCACCAAGGTTTACGAGGCAATTGTGCGCGGCGACGATGCGTTCGAGGCAGGTATCCCGGAGAGCTTCAACGTGCTGGTCAAGGAAATGCGGGCGCTGGGGCTCAACGTCGAGCTCGTCAACTCGGAGGTGGTGCCGCCGCCTGCCGAGTTGGCGCCGGACGAGAGGCCGGCGCTGCCGCAGGCCGCCGCCGAATGATATGCACGCGCCCCCGCCCCGGCGAAGGCGCGTGCACGACTGGAATGACAATACCGTAGGCTGAGACCGCACGGTCGTTCAGCCGCCAGAGAGAGTGAGCCGATGAACGAGATCACCAACCTCTTCAAGCAGCAGGTGCAGGTTCCCACCTTCGACCAGATTCGCATCTCGATTGCGAGCCCGGAAGACATTTCCTCCTGGTCTTTCGGCGAGATCAAGAAACCGGAGACCATCAACTACCGCACCTTCAAGCCCGAGCGCGACGGGCTGTTCTGCGCGCGCATCTTCGGCCCCATCAAGGACTACGAGTGCTTGTGCGGCAAGTACAAGCGTATGAAGTACAAGGGCCTGATCTGCGAGAAGTGCGGCGTCGAGGTGACCCTCGCCAAGGTGCGCCGTGAGCGCATGGGCCACATCCAGCTGGCGGCGCCGGTTGCCCACATCTGGTTCTTGAAGTCGCTGCCGAGCCGCATCGGCCTGCTGCTCGACATGACCTTGAAGGATCTGGAGCGGGTTCTCTACTTCGAGAACTACATCGTCACCGAGCAGGGCACCACCACACTCAACGAGAAGCAGCTGCTGACCGAGGAGCAGTACAACCAGGCCGTCGAGCAGTACGGTCAGGACGCGTTTACGGCCGGCATCGGTGCCGAGGCGATACGCGATCTGCTGTCAGGCATGGACTTGCGCAAGATCCGTGACCAGCTGCGCCAGGAGATCGCCGAGGCCACCACCGAGCTCAAGCCCAAGAAGCTCGCCAAGCGCCTGAAGGTCATCGAGGCCTTCATCGACTTCGGCAACCGGCCGGAGTGGATGATCCTGACCGTCGTTCCGGTGATTCCGCCCGAGCTGCGGCCCCTGGTGCCGCTGGACGGCGGCCGCTTCGCCACGTCCGACTTGAACGACCTCTACCGCCGCGTCATCAACCGCAACAATCGCTTGAAGCGGCTGATGGAGCTGCGCGCTCCCGACATCATTATCCGCAACGAGAAGCGGATGCTGCAGGAGTTGGTCGACGCGCTGTTCGACAACGGCCGTCGCGGTCGGGTCATCACCGGCGCCAATAAGCGCCCGCTCAAGTCGCTCGCCGACATGTTGAAAGGCAAGCAGGGCCGGTTCCGCCAGAACCTGCTCGGCAAGCGCGTCGACTACTCCGGCCGCTCCGTGATCGTGGTGGGCCCCGAGCTCAAGCTGCACCAGTGCGGCCTGCCCAAGAAGATGGCGCTCGAGCTGTTCAAGCCGTTCATCTACGCGCGCCTCCAGGCCATGGGCCAGGCGGCCACCGTCAAGCAGGCCAAGAAGCTCGTGGAGAAGGAGAAGGGCGAGGTCTGGGACGTGCTCGACGAGGTCATTCGCGAGCACCCGGTGCTGCTCAACCGCGCGCCGACCCTGCACCGCCTCGGCATCCAGGCCTTCGAGCCGACGTTGATCGAAGGCAAGGCCATCCAGCTGCATCCGCTCGTTTGCGCGGCCTTCAATGCCGACTTCGACGGCGACCAGATGGCCGTGCACGTGCCCCTGTCGCTGGAGGCCCAGCTCGAAGCCCGCGTGCTGATGATGTCGACCAACAACATCCTGCACCCCGCCAATGGGTCGCCGATCATCGTGCCGAGCCAGGACATCGTGCTCGGCCTCTACTACCTGTCGATCATGCGCGAGAAGGAGCCAGGGGAAGGCATGATGTTCGGCTCCGTCGCCGAGGTGCAGCATGCTTTGGCCAGCGGTCTTGTCACTCTGCATGCCAAGGTGAAGGGCCGCTACCGCAGCGTCGACGGCCAGGGGAACGAGGTGGTTGAAGTGCACGACACCACCCCCGGCCGCCTGCTGCTGGGCGAAGTGCTGCCCAAGCGTCCGGGGGTGAAGTTCGCCCTCGTCAACCAGCTGCTCACCAAGAAGAACATCTCCGGCATGATCGACGCGGTCTACCGCGACTGCGGCCAGAAGGAGACTGTCATCTTCTGCGACCGCATCATGGGGCTCGGCTTCTATCACGCGTTCAAGGCCGGCATTTCGTTCGGCAAGGACGACATGCTAATCCCCGAGACGAAGGCGAAAATCCTGGAGCAAACCAACGACCTCGTGCGCGAGTACGAGCAGCAGTACAACGACGGCTTCATCACCCAGCTCGAGAAGTACAACAAGGTGGTGGACGCCTGGTCGAAGTGCACCGACCAGATCGCCAAGGAGATGATGGATCGCATCTCGGCGGTGCAACGGGAACAGAATGGGCGCACCAAGCCCATCAACTCCGTGTACATGATGGCCCACTCGGGAGCGCGCGGCTCGGAAAAGCAGATGCGGCAGCTGGCCGGCATGCGCGGTCTGATGACCAAGCCGTCCGGTGAGATCATCGAGACGCCAATCATCTCCAACTTCAAGGAGGGACTGACGGTTCTCGAGTACTTCAACTCGACGCACGGCGCCCGTAAGGGTCTTGCCGACACCGCTCTCAAGACGGCGAACTCGGGCTACCTGACCCGCCGCCTGGTCGATGTGGCGCAGGACTGCATCATCACCGAGGAAGACTGTGGCACCGACGGCGGCATCAACGTGCAGGCGGTGGTCGATGCTGGCCAGGTGATCGTATCGCTTGGGCAGCGCATACTCGGGCGCACGGCTGCAGAGGACGTGATGGATCCGGCTACCAAGGGTGCCATCATCAAGTCGGGCGAGCTGATTGGTGAGGTCGAGATCGATCGCATCGAGGCCGCCCAGATCCAGGAAGTGCGCATCCGCTCGGTGCTGACTTGCGAGACTACCAACGGCGTCTGCGCCAAGTGCTACGGCCGCGATCTGGCCCGCGGCACGCCGGTCAACATCGGCGAGGCGGTTGGCGTCATCGCTGCCCAGTCGATCGGCGAGCCGGGCACTCAGCTCACCATGCGCACGTTCCACATGGGTGGCGTCGCGCAGACGGTGGACCAGTCCTACATCGAGTCCAACTTCAACGGCACGGTGAAGATCAAGAACCGCAGCATCGGCAAGGACAGCCAGGGACGGCTGATTGCCATGACGCGGAATATGACGCTCATCATCGTCGACAAGTCGGGCAAGGAGCTGGCGACCCACAAGCTCGTCTACGGCGCGCGCATGCACGTCGACGACGGCGATGAGGTGAAGCGCGGCACGCGTCTCGCCCAGTGGGACCCCTACATGCGGCCGATCCTCACCGAGGTCGACGGTGTGGCGGACTTCGCCGACCTTGTCGATGGCGTGTCGGTGAAGGAGCAGACCGACGAGATGAAGGGCACGACCAATCGCGTGATCGTCGATTGGCGCGCGAGCCCGAGAGGATCGGATCTAAAGCCCTCGATTGTCATCAAGGAGTCCAAGGGCGGGAAGCCGGTTCGGGTATCGCGCGGCGTCGACGCCAAGTATCTGTTGCCGGTCGATGCGATCCTGTCCATCGACTCGCACGCCAAGGTGAAGGCCGGCGACGTGCTGGCGCGCATTCCCTTGTCGAGTGCCAAGACTGGCGACATCACGGGCGGTCTGCCGCGGGTGGCAGAGCTGTTCGAGGCGCGCCGTCCGAAGGACAACGCCATCATCGCGGAGATCTCCGGTACCGTGGAGTTCGGCAAGGACTACAAGAACAAGCAGCGCATCACCATCAAGCCCGATGACGAAGCGGCCGAGCCGAAGGAGTACCTCATCCCGCGCGGCAAGAGCCTGGCGGTGCAGCACGGCGATCGCATCGAGAAGGGTGACTTCGTGTACGACGGCCACCCGGCGCCGCACGACATCCTGGCCATCAAGGGCGTGGAGGAGCTTGCCAACTACCTGATCAACGAGATCCAGGACGTGTATCGCCTGCAAGGCGTGACTATCAACGACAAGCACATCGAGGTGATCGTTCGCCAGATGCTGCAGAAGGTCGAGGTGGAAGATGCCGGCGAGACCGACTTGTTGAAGGGCGAGCAACTCGACAGGATCGACTTCGACGAGCTCAACGCCGCAATCGAAAAGGCGGGCAAGCGTCCGGCAACGGGCAAGCCTGTTCTGCTGGGCATTACCAAGGCTTCGTTGCAGACGAAGAGCTTCATCTCGGCCGCCTCCTTCCAGGAGACCACGCGCGTGCTGACCGATGCCGCCGTCAACGGCAAGGCCGACACGCTCGAGGGCCTGAAGGAGAACGTCATTGTCGGCCGGCTGATCCCGGCCGGCACGGGCGGCATGTTGCGCCGCCTCCGCAAAGAGGCAGCACGGCGCGATGAACTCATCGCCAAGGAAAAGGCTCGCTTCGACGCTCAGAGGGCGCTCGAAGCGCCGGCTGACGCCGTCGGTATCCGCGCGCCGGAGCGCCGCCGCCGCCGTCCGACAGAGGCTGCCGCCGAGTAGCCCGAGCGCACCAATAGCGCCGTAAACACTCCCACTCGCTGGCGCATGCCGCCCAGCGAGTGGGAGTGAAATAATTTTTTGCCAGGTGTTGACCGCGTGAGTCGGCCTCGTATATAACCCGGCCACTCTCACGGCAGGTGGTAGGCTTCACCGGCTTGGCGTCGATTTGAGCCTTGGCCTAAACGCTGCCGTCTACAAGCAGAGGACATTTTCGGGCCAAGATCCACGGTTCCGCGAAAGCGGGCTGGTAAGGATCCTCTGGATGTTCGGCCGAGCGCGCCCTGATGCGCCCTCGGCGATGGTTCGTGGCCGCGTGGGGCGCCTTGCTTCACGTGCCCTGGCAGGTGGAAACGGCGCATGCCGACGATACAGCAGCTGACCCGCAAGCCGCGGGTGCAGAAAGTCTACCGCGAGAAGGCGCGGCACATGCAGTCGTGCCCGCAGAAGCGCGGGGTGTGCACGCGCGTCTACACAACGACGCCGAAGAAGCCCAATTCCGCGCTGCGCAAAGTCGCAAAGGTGCGCTTGACCAACGGCTTCGAGGTGATCGGGTACATTCCGGGCGAGGGTCACAATCTGCAGGAGCATTCGGTGGTCATGATCCGCGGCGGTCGCGTCAAAGACCTCCCGGGCGTGCGCTATCACATCATTCGCGGCGTGCTCGATACGCAGGGCGTGGCGGACAGGAAGCAGCGGCGCTCCAAATACGGAGCAAAACGACCCAAATAGCGGGTCGTTTTGCGTTGTGCGCTTCGCGCAAGAATAGACAGCAACGAAACTCGACGAAGACTGGCAAGGAAGAGAAGAGATGTCGCGCCGGCACAGAGCTGAGAAACGCGAGGTCAATCCGGACCCCAAGTTCAACGATCTTGTCGTATCGAAGTTCATGAATTCGATCATGCGGCAAGGCAAGAAATCGATCGCCGAGCGCATCGTCTATGGCGCTCTCGACAGGCTGCAGAGCAAGGCCAAGTCGAACCCGATCCAGATGTTCCACCAGGCTCTCGAGAACGTCATGCCGGCGGTGGAAGTTCGTTCGCGGCGTGTCGGCGGCGCCACCTATCAGGTGCCGGTCGAGGTGCGCAGCGAGCGGCGCCAGGCGCTGGCCATTCGCTGGCTGATCACGGCCGCGCGCAGCCGCAATGAGAACACCATGGAGGAGCGTCTTTCGGGCGAGTTGCTCGATGCCGCCAACAATCGCGGAACCGCGGTGAAGAAGCGGGAGGACACCCACAAGATGGCAGAGGCCAATCGGGCCTTCTCCCACTACCGCTGGTGATCGGAACCCAGAGCCATGGCGCGAACGCATAAGATCGAGGACTACCGCAACTTCGGCATCATGGCCCACATCGATGCCGGCAAGACCACTACGACGGAGCGGATCCTCTACTACACGGGCAAGACCTACAAGATCGGCGAGGTGCACGACGGCGCCGCGACCATGGACTTCATGGAGCAGGAGCAGGAGCGAGGCATCACCATCACGTCGGCTGCGACCACCTGCTTCTGGCAGGGCAAGCGCCTCAACATCATCGATACACCAGGCCACGTCGACTTCACCATCGAGGTGGAGCGCTCGCTGCGCGTTCTCGACGGCGCAGTGTGCGTGCTCGACGGCAACCAGGGCGTGGAGCCGCAGACCGAAACCGTCTGGCGGCAGGGCGACAAGTACGACGTTCCCCGCATCATCTTCGCCAACAAGATGGATAAGACGGGCGCCGACTTCTATCAGTGCGTCGACGACATCAAGGTGAAGCTCGGCGCCAGGCCGGTGCCGCTGCAGCTGCCGATCGGTGCCGAGGCCAGCTTCAAAGGCGTGGTCGATCTGCTGAAGATGAAGGCCCAGGTTTGGGAAGGCGACGACAAGGGCGCCAAGTTCTACGAGACCGACATCCCGGCCGATCTCGCTGGCAAAGCCGCCGAATACCGCGCCGCCATGATCGAAGCAGCCGTGGAACTCGATGACGAGGCCATGGGCGCTTATCTGGACGGCAAGGAGCCCGATCTCGACACGCTCCGGCGCCTGATACGCAAGGCGACCGTTACGCGCAAGTTCTACCCCATGCTGTGCGGCTCGGCCTTCAAGAACAAGGGCGTGCAGCCGCTGCTCGATGCCGTCGTGGACTTTCTGCCCGCGCCCGCCGACCGCGAGTCGTTCGAAGCCATCGACGTGAAGACCGGCGAGCCGACCATTCGCCGGCCGCTCGATACCGAGCCGCTTTCCATGCTCGCCTTCAAGATCATGGACGACCCGCACGTCGGCTCCATCACCTTCTGCCGAGTCTACTCGGGCAAGGTGGAAAGCGGAATGGCGCTCGCCAACACCACCCGCGACAGGAAGGAGCGGGTCGGGCGCATGTATCTCATGCATGCCGACGACCGCGAGCAGATCAGCGAGGCCTTTGCGGGCGACATCATCGCGCTCGCCGGCCTCAAGGACACGCGCACCGGCGAGACGCTGTCCGATCCCAACAAGCCGGTGCTGCTCGAGAAGATGGAGTTCCCGAACCCCGTCATCGAGATGAAGATCGAGCCCAAGACCAAGGCCGACGTCGAGAAGATGGGTGTGGCGCTGTCGAAGCTCGCCGCGGAGGACCCCTCGTTCCGCGTCGCGACCGACCAGGAGAGCGGCGAGACCATCATCAAGGGCATGGGCGAGCTGCACCTCGAAATCAAGGTCGACATCCTCAAGCGCACGCACAAGGTGGAGGTGAATGTCGGCGCGCCGCAGGTGGCGTATCGCGAGACCTTGGCGCGTGCGACCGAGATCGACTACACGCACAAAAAGCAGACCGGTGGCACTGGTCAGTTCGCCCGCGTGAAGCTCAGGCTAGAGCCGAACGAGCCCGGCCAGGGCAACGAGTTCGAGAGCGAGATCATCGGCGGCGTCGTGCCCAAGGAATACATTCCAGGCGTCGAGAAAGGCATCCAGTCCGTGTGGGATTCGGGCGTCCTCATCGGCTTCCCGATGGTCGACATGAAGGTGACGCTGTTCGACGGCGCCTACCATGAGGTGGACTCCTCCACGATCGCCTTCGAGATCGCTGCGCGCCAGGCGATGCGGGAAGGCTGCAACAAGGCCGGCGTCAAGCTGCTAGAGCCGATCATGGATGTCGAGGTGGTCACCCCCGGCGATTTCGTCGGCAGCGTGATCGGCGACATCAACAGTCGCCGCGGTCAGATCCGCAGCCAGGAGATGCGCGGCAACGCCACGGTGGTGCGGGCCAATGTGCCCCTTGCCAACATGTTCGGCTACGTGAGCCAGCTCAGGTCCATGAGCCAAGGCCGGGCCATGTACACCATGCAGTTCGCGCATTACGCGGAAGTTCCGCGCAACGTGGCCGACGAGGTCAAGGCGAAATACGCATAACCGAGAGCGTGGTTTTGCCGGGCCGGCGCGTCCGGCCACCGCGGAAGTGAGAAGACAGGAGAAGCCGCATGGCGAAGGCGAAATTCGAGCGGACGAAGCCGCACTGCAACGTAGGCACGATTGGTCACGTCGATCATGGCAAGACGACCTTGACGGCTGCCTTGACGAAGGTATCTGCGGACAAGGGCTGGACGCAGACAGCGATCTCCTACGACCAGGTGGCTAAAGCGTCCGAGAGCCAGGGGCGGCGCGATCCGACGAAGATTTTGACGATTGCGACTTCGCATGTGGAGTATGCGACGGAGAAGCGGCACTACGCGCACGTGGACTGCCCCGGGCATGCCGACTACGTGAAGAACATGATCACGGGTGCGGCGCAGATGGACGGCGCCATCCTGGTTGTGTCGGCGGTCGATGGGCCGATGCCGCAGACGCGCGAGCACATTCTGCTGGCGCGGCAGGTTGGCGTTCCCTACATCGTGGTGTTCCTGAACAAGTGCGACGTTGTTGACGACCCTGAGCTTCTGGACCTGGTCGAGATGGAGGTGCGGGAGCTGCTGTCGAAGTACCAGTTCCCGGGCGACGACGTGCCTGTGATCCGAGGTGCTGCGATCCAGGCTCTGAACGGGGAGAAGGGCCCTCTTGCGGACGAGGCGATCCTGAAGCTGTTCGATGCGATCGACACCTACATCCCGCTGCCTGAGCGTCCCAAGGACCTGCCGTTCCTGATGCCGATCGAGGACGTGTTCTCGATCTCGGGCCGGGGCACGGTTGTTACGGGCCGCATCGAGCGCGGGCGGGTGAAGGTTGGCGAGGAGGTTGAGATCGTCGGCCTGAAGGACACGCAGAAGTCCGTTGTGACGGGCGTCGAGATGTTCCGCAAGCTTCTGGATTCGGGTGAGGCCGGCGACAACGTCGGCTGCCTGTTGCGGGGCATCGACAAGGACGCGGTGGAGCGCGGGCAGGTGCTGTGCAAGCCGGGCTCGATCAAGCCGCACAAGAAGTTCAAGGCGGAGGCCTACATTTTGACGAAGGAGGAGGGTGGTCGTCACACGCCGTTCTTCACCAACTACCGTCCGCAGTTCTACTTCCGCACGACCGACGTTACGGGTGTGGTGTCGCTGCCCGAGGGTACGGAGATGGTGATGCCCGGTGACAACGTTGCGGTGACGATTGAGCTGATCACGCCGATCGCGATGGAGGAGAAGCTTCGCTTCGCCATCCGCGAGGGCGGCCGCACGGTCGGTGCCGGCGTCGTCACTTCAATCATCGAGTAGGTGTTCCAACGGGGCGCCCCAGGAAAAGGGCGCTCCTTCGTTTTGCGGGGTTACGCGACTGCCATGCAAAGTCAAAACATAAGAATCCGGCTCAAGGCCTTCGATCATCGCGTGCTGGACGCGTCCACGCGCGAGATCGTCAATACGGCCAAGCGGACCGGGGCCGAGGTGCGCGGACCGATCCCGCTGCCGACGCGCATCGAACGTTTCACGGTCAACCGCTCGCCCCACATCGACAAGAAGAGCCGCGAGCAGTTCGAGATGCGCACGCACAAGCGTCTGCTCGACATCGTCGATCCCACGCCGCAGACGGTCGATGCGCTGATGAAGCTCGATCTGGCGGCCGGCGTCGACGTCGAGATCAAGCTCTAAGGAAGGATCGCGAAGCATGCGCTCCGGAGTGATCGCGCAAAAGGTGGGAATGACCCGGGTCTTCACGGAGGCGGGCGAGCACGTGCCGGTCACGGTGCTGAAGCTCGCCAACGTGCAAGTACTCGCCCACCGCACCGACGAGAAGAACGGCTATACCGCGCTGCAGCTCGGCGCCGGCACGCGCAAGGCGAGCCGGGTGACGCGCGCAGAGCGGGAGAACTTCGCCGTGGCCAAGGTGGAGCCCAAGCGCAAGGTGGCCGAGTTCCGGGTGAGCCCGGAGAACCTGATCGAGGTGGGCGCGGAGATCACCGCCGACCATTTCGTCAAAGGCCAGCACGTGGACGTCACCGGCACCAACCAGGGCAAGGGGTTCCAGGGCGCCATGAAGCGCTGGAACTTCGGCGGCCTGCGTGCCACCCACGGCGTTTCGGTCACCCACCGCAGCCATGGCTCGACCGGCCAGCGCCAGGATCCCGGCAAGGTCTTCAAGGGCAAGAAGATGGCGGGACACATGGGCAACGTGCAGGTCACGACCCAGAACCTCGAGGTGGTCGAGACCGACAAGGACAAAGGGCTGATCCTGGTGCGCGGCGCCGTGCCCGGCAACAAGGGCAACTGGGTGCTGGTGCGCGATGCGGTAAAGCGGGCGCTCCCCGAGAGCGCGCCCAAGCCTGGCTCGTTCCGCAAGGCCGGCGGTGCTGCCGCGGCCGGTTCGCAGCAGACAAGTGCGGGGCAGCAATCATGAGGGCCGCGGTCAAAACGTTGAATGCCGGCTCGGCCGGCGAGGTGGAACTCGACGACGCCATCTTCGGGCTCGAGCCGCGCACCGACCTCATCCAGCGCATGGTGCGCTATCAGTTGCTGAAGCGTATGGCCGGCACGCACCACGCGCAGGACCGCTCGGAGGTCACCACCACCGGCAAGAAGATGTACAAACAGAAGGGCACCGGCGGCGCCCGGCACGGTGACAAGGGCGCGCCGCAGTTCCGCGGCGGCGGCAAGGCGTTCGGCCCCAAGCCGCGCAGCCACGCTATCGACCTGCCCAAGAAGGTGCGCGCGTTGGCACTGAGGCACGCACTCTCGGCCAAGGCCAAGGCGGGCGAGATCGTCGTGCTGGACAAGGCCCATTCGGCCGACGGCAAGACGAAGGGCTTGAAGGAGCTGTTCGGCAAGCTCGAGCTCACCAATGCGCTGATCATCGATGGCGCCGAGATCGAGCCTGGCTTCGCCAGGGCGGCTCGCAACATCCCCAACATCGACGTGCTGCCGGTGCAGGGCATCAACGTCTACGACATTCTGCGCCGCAAGAGCCTGGTGCTGACCAAGGCCGCAGTGGAGGCGCTGGAGGCGCGGTTCAAATGAGCAAGAAGCGTGACCCACACGACGTGATCCGTGCGCCCGCCATCACCGAAAAGTCGACACTGGTTTCCGAGCACAACCAGGTCGTATTCAAGGTGGCGCGCGATGCCAACAAGGACGAGATAAAGGCGGCGGTGGAGAAGCTGTTCAACGTGAAGGTGCGCGCCGTCAACACGCAGGTCCGCAAGGGCAAGATGAAGGTGTTCAAGAACATCCGGGCGCGCCTGAGCGACAGCAAGCGCGCAATCGTGACCCTCGAAGAGGGCCACAGCATCGATGTCACCACGGGGCTGTAAGGAGCGGCGGCCATGGCTTTGAAGACGTACCGTCCGACCACCCCGGGGCTGCGCCAGCTAGTGCTGGTGGATCGCGGCCACCTGTGGAAGGGCGCTCCGATCAAGATGCTGACCGAGGGCAAGATCAAGTCCGGCGGGCGCAACAATTACGGCCGCATCACCACGCGGCACATCGGTGGCGGCCACAAGCAGGCCTACCGGCGCGTCGACTTCCGGCGCACCAAGCACGACATCTCGGCCAGGGTCGAGCGGCTGGAGTACGACCCCAACCGGACCGCCTTCATCGCTCTCCTCAAGTATCAAGACGGAAGTCTCTCCTACATCTTGGCGCCACAGCGCCTTGCGGTGGGCGACAGCGTCGTCTCCGGTGTCAAGGCCGACGTGAAACCCGGCAATGCGATGCACTTGGCGTCGCTGCCGATCGGCACCATCGTGCACAACATCGAGATCAAGGCGGGCGGCGGGGGCAAGATCGCCCGGTCGGCCGGGGCCTACGCCCAGCTCGTCGGCCGCGACGCCGGCTGGGCCATACTTCGTCTCAATTCCGGCGAGACGCGCCGCGTGCGCGCAGAGTGCATGGCCACGGTCGGGGCCGTATCCAACCCCGATCACTTGAACGAGTTCGTCGGCAAGGCGGGCAGGACACGCTGGAAGGGCACGCGCCCCACGGTGCGCTCGATCGCCATGAACCCCATCGACCATCCCAACGGCGGCCGCACCAAAGGCGGCAAGCACTGGGCGACCCCCTGGGGCAAGCCGACCAAGGGCGCCAAGACACGCAAGAACAAGGCGACGGATCAGTTCATCATCCGTCCCCGCAGCAAGGCCAAGTAGGGGTTCCGGCACATGTCACGTTCAGTCTGGAAAGGTCCGTTCGTAGACGGCTACCTTCTGAAGAAGGCGGACAAGGCGCGTGGCGCCGGCCGCAACGACATCATCAAGACGTGGAGCCGGCGCTCCACCATCCTGCCGCAGTTCGTCGGGCTGACTTTCGGCGTCTACAACGGCCAAAAGTTCGTGCCCGTCAACGTGACCGAGGACATGATCGGTCACAAGTTCGGCGAGTTCTCGCCGACGCGGACTTTCCATTCGCACAGCGGCGACAAGAAAGCCGTGAAGGCGAAGCCGGCGCCGGCGGCGTGAGAGCGGAAAATTGAAGGCTAAGTGAGATGGGCAAGGCGAAACGAGAGCGCGCGCTGGGCGAGACCGAGGCGCAAGCCGTGGCGAGGAACCTGCGGGTGTCGCCGCAGAAGCTCAATCTGGTCGCGCAGCTGATCCGCGGCAAGAAGGTCGACACGGCGCTTGCCGACCTCGAGTTTTCCAGGAAGCGCATCGCCCGGGACGTGAAGAAGTGCGTAATGTCGGCGGTGGCGAACGCCGAGAACAATCACGGGCTCGACGTCAACGATCTGGTGATTGCGCAGGCTCACGTCGGCAAGAACTTCGCCATGAGACGTTTTCACGCTCGCGGCCGTGGCCGCATGAGTCCTATCGAGAAGCCCTTTTCGCAGCTGACCGTCGTCGTGAAAGAGGCGGCCGAGGAGACTCAAGAAAAGTCCGGGACGGCTCGCAAGGGTAAAGCCGGCGAGCAGGCCAAGGCAAAGGAAAGCGCGTAATGGGTCACAAGGTCAATCCGGTCGGGTTGCGGGTCGGCATCAACCGCACCTGGGATAGCCGGTGGTTTGCCAGTCGCGGTGAATACGGCAAGCTGCTGCACGAGGATATGCGTATCCGCGATCATATCATGAAGCAGCGCCGCGCCGGCGGCATTTCCAAGGTGGTGATCGAGCGTCCGCACAAGAAGTGCCGCGTCACGGTCCACACTGCTCGGCCCGGCGTGCTGATCGGCAAGAAGGGCGCCGACATCGAGAAGCTGCGCGGCGAGCTTGCCAAGCTCACGGCGTCGGAGGTGCATCTCAACATTCTCGAGGTGCGCAAGCCCGAGATCGACGCCACGCTGGTGGCGGAAACCATCGCGCAGCAGCTGGAGCGCCGGGTCGCATTCCGGCGCGCCATGAAGCGGTCGGTGCAGTCGGCGCTGCGGCTCGGCGCGCTCGGCATTCGCATCAACTGCTCGGGCCGCCTCGGCGGCGCGGAAATCGCGCGCATGGAGTGGTATCGCGAGGGGCGCGTGCCGCTGCACACGCTGCGTGCCGACATCGATTTCGGCTATGGCCTGGCCAAAACCGCCTACGGCATCATCGGCGTCAAGGTTTGGATCTTCAAAGGCGAGATCATGGATCACGACCCGATGGCGGCCGAGAAGCGCGCCATCGAGGCGCAAGAGGGTGGCGGCGGCCGGCGGCGCGGCGGCGACCGCGGCGACCGTGGCGACGGCTGGGGCGGCGGCGAGCGCCCTGCCGAGGCCGCGAAGGCTTGAAGGTGAAGTGAGATGCTACAACCCACCCGCACCAAGTTCCGCAAGGCCCACAAGGGCCGCATCCATGGCAAAGCCAAGGGCGGCACGGAGCTGAATTTCGGCTCGTTCGGGCTCAAAGCCGTCGAGCCCGAGCGCCTTACCGCGCGTCAGATCGAGGCTGCCCGGCGCGCCATCACCCGCGGCATGAAACGCGCCGGCAGGGTGTGGATCCGCGTTTTCCCCGACGTGCCGGTGACGAAGAAGCCGGCCGAGGTGCGCATGGGGTCCGGGAAGGGCTCGCCCGAGCTGTGGGTCGCCCGCGTCAAGCCCGGCCGCATCATGTTCGAGCTCGACGGCGTCACGGAGGCGACGGCCCGCGAGGCGCTCGAGCTGGGCGCGGCCAAGCTGCCGATCAAGACGCGCATCGTGAAGCGGCAGGCCTAGGAGCGGGTGGCGCCATGAAGGCACATGACGTTAGAGCAATGACGCCGGATCAGCTCGACGAACAGATCGCCAAGCTGAAGAAGGAGCAGTTCAACCTGCGCTTCCAGCGGGCCACCGGGCAGCTCGAGAATACCTCCCGTGTGCGCGAGGTGCGCCGTGACGTTGCCCGCATCAAGACGGTGCAGGGCCAACGGCGCCGGGGCGAGATCAAAGACAAGGCTTGAGGGTGCGAACATGCCGAAGCGCGTAATGCAGGGCGTCGTGGTGTCCGACAAGAACACCAAGACCGTGGTGGTGCAGGTGGAGCGGCGCTACACCCACCCGCTGCTCAAGAAGACCGTGCGGCGGTCGAAGAAGTTTCATGCCCACGACGAGGACGACACCTTCAAGGTGGGCGACATCGTGTGGATAGAGGAGAGCAAGCCCATCTCCAAGAACAAGCGCTGGGTGGTGCTGAAGGACCGGAAGGCGTGAGGCCTTCAGGTCGCGAGGTGACGATCCAGCCGACGACGAGATGAGTGCGGGGTAAGGAACTGGCCTATGATTCAGATGGAGACCAATCTCGACGTGGCCGACAACTCCGGTGCGCGACGCCTGCAGTGCATCAAGGTGCTGGGCGGCTCCAAGCGCCGATATGCCACTGTCGGGGACACCATCGTCGTGACCGTGAAAGAGGCGATCCCGCGCGGCCGCGTGAAGAAGGGTGAGGTCATGAAGGCCGTGGTGGTGCGTACCGCCAAGGGCCTGCGCCGCCCGGACGGGTCGCTCATCCGCTTCGATCGCAACGCCGCGGTGCTCATCAATGCGCAAGGCGAGCCGATCGGCACCCGCATCTTCGGCCCCGTTACGCGCGAATTGAGGGCGCGCAACCACATGAAGATCGTCAGCCTCGCCCCGGAGGTCCTGTAATGGCCAAGATCAGGAAGGGCGACCGCGTGATCGTGTTGAGCGGCCGCGACAAAGGCAAGAAGGGTGAAGTGTTCCAGGTCATGCCCAAGGAAGGCCGTGCGCTCGTGCGGGGCGTCAATACCGTGCGACGGCACCAGCGCCAGAGTGCGACACAGGAAGGCGGGATCATCTCCAAGGAGGCATCGATCCACCTCTCCAATCTGGCGATCGAGGATCCGAGCGACGGCAAGCCCTCGCGCGTCGGCTTCAAGCTTCTTGCCGACGGTCGCAAGGTGCGCGTCGCCAAGCGCTCGGGCGAAGAGATCCGGGAGAATAGGTAGCCATGTCGGCAGACGATAAGCCAGCAAAGCCCGGCAAGCCGGAAAAAGCGGCTTCGGACAAACCTGCCAAGTCGGCCAAGCCCGACCAGGGCGGCAAGCCCGAAGCTGCGGCCAAGGCCAAGGATGGCGCCGGCAAGGGCAAAGGCCGGGACGGCAAGGGTGCGCCCAAGGGCGAAAAGGCTGCGGCACCGCCAGCGCCACGGCCGAAGGATTATCGCCCGCGCATGAAGACGCACTACGAGAAGGTCGTGCGCGAGGAGATGAAGAAGGAGTTCGGCTACAAGAACGTGATGCAGATCCCGCGCATCGACAAGATCGTCCTCAACATGGGCGTGGGCGAGGCCGTAAACGATCGCAAGAAAGTGGACTCGGCGGCGAAGGACTTGGGCCTGATCGCCGGCCAGCGCGCGGTGATCACGCGCGCGAGGAAGTCGATCGCCACCTACAAGGTGCGCGACGACATGGCGATCGGCGCCAAGGTGACCTTGCGCGGCGACCGCATGTACGAGTTCGTGGATCGGCTGGTCACGATCGCGCTGCCGCGCGTCAAGGATTTTCGCGGCCTCAACCCGAAGAGCTTCGACGGCCGGGGCAATTTCGCGATGGGGCTCAGGGAGCACATCGTGTTTCCCGAGATTGACTACGACCAGGTCGACGAGGTCTGGGGCATGGACGTGATCGTGTGCACGACTGCCAAATCCGACGACGAGGCGCGCGCGCTACTGCGCGGCTTCAATTTCCCATTCCGCCAAGCGTGAACGCAGAGGCGTTGGAGGACTGCATGGCCAAGAAGAGTTCGGTCAACAAGAACAACCGCCGCAAGAAGCTGGTGGCGCAATATGCGGCCAAGCGCAAGAAGCTGAAAGGCATCGCGAGCGATCTGAACAAGCCCAGCGAGGAGCGCTTTGCGGCACGTCTCAAGCTTGCGCAGCTGCCGCGCAACTCGGCGCCCTCGCGCGTGCGCAACCGGTGCGAGCTGACGGGCCGCGCTCGCGGCTATTACCGCAAGCTCAAGCTGTGCCGAAACATGCTGCGCGAGCTGGCAAGCCAGGGGATGATCCCCGGCATGACGAAGTCGAGCTGGTAGGGGAACTCGCCTCATGAACGATCCGCTTGGCGATCTGCTGACACGCATCCGCAATGCGCAGATGCGTCGTCGCCCCAAGGTGACGACGCCCGCGTCCAACCTGCGCGTGCGCGTGCTCGACGTACTGATGTCGGAGGGCTACATTCGCGGCTATACGCGTGTGGAGCACAAGGGCGGGCTGGCCGAGCTCGAGATCGAGCTCAAGTACTCCAACGGCCAGCCTGCCATTCGCGAGATAACGCGCGTCTCCACGCCAGGCCGGCGCGTCTACTCGGCGGTGCGCGATCTCAAGACCGTGGCCAACGGTTTGGGCGTCGCCATCTTGTCTACGCCCAAGGGCGTAATGTCGGACTCCCGCGCGCGCGAAGAGAACGTGGGCGGCGAGATCCTGTGCAACGTGTTCTAAGGCGGCCGACGGCAGACCAGGGACCGACGAACTCATGTCACGGATAGGCAAGAAACCGGTAGCAGTCCCGTCGGGCGTCACGGCAACCGTGGCGGGACAGAAGGTGACGATGAAGGGGCCGAAGGGCGAGCTGTCCTTCACGTGTCCCGATCAGATCAAGGTCGCCAAGACCAATGCGGGCGTCGAGGTGGCTCTTGCCGAAGACACCAAGATGGCGCGCGCGATGTGGGGGATGGCGCGCACGCAGATCGTCAACCTGATCGAGGGCGTCACCAAGGGCTACTCGCAGACGCTGGAAATCCACGGCGTGGGCTTCCGTGCGGCCATGAAGGGAAAGGACGTCCTGCAGTTGCAGGTGGGGTTCAGCCACGATGTGCTGCACAAAGTGCCGGTGGGCGTGGATGTGAAGGTCGGCGGCGCCAAGCAGGAGCTTGTCACCGTGTCGGGCACAGACAAGCAAAAGGTTGGGCAGCTGGCGGCCGAGATTCGTGCCTCGCGCCCACCGGAGCCCTATCAGGGCAAGGGTGTGCGCTACCAGGGCGAATACGTCTATCGCAAGGAAGGCAAGAAGAAGTGAGACGGGCACCATGCTGCGCAAACTGAACCAGTTCGATCGCCGCAAGCTGCGCGTTCGCCGCGAGCTCGCTACAGACTCCAGCGGGCGCCCGCGCTTGTCCGTGCACCGCACGTCCCGGCACATCTATGCGCAGGTGATCGACGACACCCGCGGACATACGGTTGCGGCGGCGTCCAGCCTGGACAAGGACATGAAGGGCAAGCTCAAGACCGGTGCCGACAAGGCAGCGGCGAGCGCCGTCGGCAAGCTGTTGGCGGAGCGGGCGACCCAGGCCGGCATCAAGGCCGTCGTGTTCGACCGCGGCGGCTACAGGTATCACGGCCGGATCAAGGCGCTGGCCGACGGGGCCCGCGAAGGCGGCTTGAGCTTCTAGAACGGAAAGGCACGCAAGGTGGCTCGTCCTCAGAGAGACCGGACCCGCGATCGCGAAGAGCGCGACAGCGAGTTCAAAGACAAGCTGGTACACATCAACCGCGTCGCCAAGGTCGTGAAGGGCGGCAAACGCTTCGGCTTTGCGGCGCTGGTGATCGTCGGCGACCAGAAGGGCCGGGTGGGCTTCGGCCACGGCAAGGCGCGCGAGGTGCCCGAAGCCATCCGTAAGGCGACCGAAGAGGCACGCCGCAGCTTGATGCGGGTACCTCTGCGCGAGGGTCGTACCCTGCATCACGACTCCGAGGGCAAGCACGGGGCAGGCCGCGTAGTGCTGCGCTCCGCCCCGCCCGGCACCGGCGTCATCGCCGGCGGGCCGACGCGTGCGGTGTGCGAAATGCTGGGCGTGCAGGACGTGGTGGCGAAGTCGCTCGGCAGCACCAACCCATACAACATGGTGCGCGCCACATTCGATGCCCTGAAGGCGCAGGAGAACCCGCGCGCGGTCGCGGCGCGGCGCGGCAAGAAGGTGAGCGAGATCGTGGCGCGCCGGCGTGACGGCGCTGCGGGCGACCCGGATCTGGCCGAGACAGCGTGAGCGTGGGTGCCATGGCGGACAAGACGAGCGAACGCAAGCCGGCGCGCAAGGCTCCCGGCGGCAAGACGGGCAAGACCATCACGGTGGAGCAGATCGCCAGCCCCAACCGGCGGCCCGCGATCCAGCAGCAGACGCTGATCGGGCTCGGTCTCAACAAGATGCGGCGCCGGCGCACGCTCGAGGATACTCCTGCCGTGCGCGGCATGATCAGCAAGATCAGGCACCTCGTTCGCGTGGTGGAGGCCTGAGGCATTAGGAGCACACATCGATGCGGCTCAACGAGCTCAAAGACAATCCAGGGTCGCGCAAGTTCCGCGTGCGTGTTGGCCGCGGCATCGGCTCGGGCATGGGCAAGCAGGCCGGCCGCGGCGGCAAGGGCCAGACGGCGCGCTCCGGCGTCCGTATCGGCGGCTTCGAGGGCGGCCAGATGCCGCTGCATCGGCGCCTGCCCAAGCGCGGCTTCAACAAGCGCAACCGCAAGGATTGGAACGAGATCAACGTCGGGCGGCTACAGGAGGCCGTCGACGCCGGGCGGCTCAACGCGAAAGAGCCCATCGACGTGGCAGCTTTGGTCGCGGCGGGGCTGGCGCGGCGGCCGCTGGACGGCGTTCGGCTGCTGGGAGAGGGCGAGCTGAAGGTCTCCCTCAAGCTCACCGTCAATCACGCCACCGCGTCGGCCAAGGCGGCGGTCGAGAAGGCCGGCGGCTCACTGACGCTGATCGAGAAGAAGGTGCTGGCCGCCGACGAGGCCAAGCGCAAGAAGTCTGCCGCCAAGAAGGCCGCAACCGGCAAGCCCAAGGCAGCGGCAAGCGAGGAGTAAGCGGCGCCTGCTATCGGCCGCGGAGGGCTGAACTAGCCGGGTGCGGCGCTTGTTTGCAGGCTCTTGGCGGCCCATCTTTGGTGGAGCTCGAAAAGCGGGCGGATAGCGTGACGTCGGCCGCCCCGGGGGCTCAGGGAGTTCTGCAATGGTTTCCGCAGCCGAACAATTGGCCGCCAATCTCAACTTCGGCGCCTTCGCCAAGGCCGAAGAGCTGAAGAAGCGCATTTGGTTCACGCTGGCGGCGCTGCTGGTTTATCGGCTGGGCACCTACATCCCGATCCCCGGCATCAATCCGGTCGCGTTTGCCCAGGCTTTCCAGAGCCAGTCGTCCGGCATACTCGGCATGATCAACATGTTCGCCGGAGGGGCGATCGAGCGCATGGCGATCTTCGCGCTCAACATCATGCCCTACATCTCCGCCTCCATCATCATGCAGCTGATGCAGAGCGTGGTGCCCACGCTGGAGGCGCTGAAAAAGGAAGGCGAGCAGGGCCGCAAGCAGCTCAACCAATACACGCGCTATCTGACGGTGGTGCTGGCCGCGTTCCAGGCGTTCGGCATCGCCTACGGTCTGGAGGGCCAGCGCGCCGCTGCCGGGCCGGTGGTGCTGGATCCGGGCATCTTCTTCCGCATCACCACGGTGGCGACGCTGGTGGGCGGCACCGTGTTCCTGATGTGGCTCGGTGAGCAGATCACGGCGCGCGGCGTCGGCAACGGCACCTCGCTCATCATCATGGCCGGGATCGTGGCCGGGCTGCCGGCGGCAATCGTCGGCACCCTCGAGCTTTCGCGCCAGGGCGTGCTGGCGTGGCCGCTGCTGATCGCGCTGATGGTGCTGATGCTGGCGGTGGTCGCGGCAATCGTGTTCATCGAGCGCGCACAGCGGCGCCTGCTGGTGCAGTATCCCAAGCGCCAGATGGGCAATCGCATGTTCCAGGGCGATGCCTCGCATCTGCCGCTCAAGCTCAACGCCTCGGGTGTCATCCCGCCGATCTTCGCCTCCTCGCTGCTGCTGCTGCCGATCACGATCGCGAGCTTCGCGCAGAGCGGGCCGGACTGGCTGAACAGCGTCGTGGCGGCGCTGGGACGCGGACAGCCGCTTTATCTTGCCGTGTACGTGGCGCTGATCGTGTTCTTCGCCTTCTTCTACACTTCGATCGTGCTCAACCCGCAGGAGACGGCCGACAATCTGCGCAAATATGGCGGCTTCCTGCCCGGCATCAGGCCCGGCGCCAAGACGGCGGAGTACATCGACTACGTGCTGACCCGCATCACCGTGGTGGGCGCCATCTATCTGTCGGCGGTTTGCGTGCTGCCCGAACTGTTGACCTCCTACGCGGCGGGAACCCTCTACTTCGGCGGCACGTCGCTATTGATCGCGGTCAGTGTGACCATGGACACGGTGGCGCAGATTCAAAGCCATCTGCTCGCACACCAATACGAAGGGTTGATCAAGAAGGCCAAGCTCAGGGGGGCGACGCGACGGATATGACGGACTTGATCCTGCTGGGGCCCCCGGGGGCGGGCAAGGGTACGCAAGCTCAGCAGCTGGCCGCGCGGCGCGGCCTCGTTCAACTGTCCACCGGCGAGATGCTGCGGGCCGCGGTCAAGGCGGGTACCGAGGTCGGCAGGCGCGCCAAGGCCATCATGGATGCCGGCAACCTGGTGCCGGACGAGGTGGTGATCGGAATCATCTCCGATCGCATCGATGAATCGGACTGTCGGAACGGGGTCATCCTGGACGGGTTCCCGCGAACCTTGATGCAGGCCGCCGCCCTCGATCGCCTGCTGGCCGACAAGAAGCGGAAATTGGACGTTGTTATCGAGCTGAAGGTCGATGACGCCAAGCTCATCGAGCGGCTGGCGGGACGCTTCACCTGCGCCAAGTGCGGAGAGGGCTATCACGACCGCTTCAAGCAGCCGAAAGTGAAGGGCGTTTGCGACCTATGCCAGGGCACCGAGTTCAAGCGCCGGCCGGATGACAACGCCGAGACGGTCAGCAACCGCCTGATGGTGTATTACCGCGAGACGTCGCCCCTGATCGGCTACTACTTCTGCAAGGGCATCCTGAAAACCGTGGACGGCATGGGGGCCATCGAAACGGTCGCGAAGGCCATCGACGGGGTTCTCGATGAGGTCAAGTGACTGACGTGAAAAGCTGTTTTGCCCTGTTGACGGGGTCGGCGGCGTCAGCTACAAAGCGCGCCATCGATCTGACAAAAATGCAGCGATCGGGTCTGGCGGATATTCTGCCGGAGCCGATTTTCGTGCGCATTCTGGTTTTGGCGCGGGGTCGCATCGGCGGGCGGCCAGCGGCGGGCAAGAGCGCCGGTTCTAGGAGATGAATGTGGCTCGTATCGCAGGTGTCAACATTCCTACACAGAAGCGCGTGGTGATCGCGCTCCAGTACATCCATGGCATCGGGCCGAAGCTAGCCCAGGACATCTGCACCAAGGTCGGGATCCCCGACAAGCGCAGGGTGCACGAGCTGTCCGATGCGGAGGTGCTGCAGATCCGCGAAGCCATCGATCGCGACTTTGTGGTCGAGGGCGACCTGCGCCGCGAAGTGGCGATGAACATCAAGCGGCTGATGGACCTGGGCTGCTACCGCGGCCTGCGCCATCGGCGCGGCCTCCCCGTAAGGGGCCAGCGCACGCACACCAACGCGCGCACCCGCAAGGGCAAGGCCAAGCCGATCGCCGGCAAGAAGAAGACGTCCTGACCACGGAATTTTCCAGTCTCACTGCCTCGGGCTGCGGCAGCTTCCGTCCCCCCTGCTCAGCCTTCGTTCGATCCCCGGAGAACGCTAGAAAATGGCCAAAGAACCAGCCCAGCAAGCGACGCGCGGCAAACCGCGCCGGCGCGAGCGCAAGAACATCACCTCGGGCGTCGCGCATGTCAGCGCGTCGTTCAACAACACCATGATCACCATCACGGACGCGCAGGGCAACACCATTGCCTGGTCGTCCTCCGGCACCATGGGCTTCAAGGGCTCGCGCAAGTCGACCCCGTACGCGGCCCAGATGGCCGCCGAGGACGCCGGCAAGAAGGCGATGGAGCACGGCATGAAGGTGCTGGAGGTCGAGGTGATGGGTCCGGGCTCTGGTCGCGAGTCGGCGTTGCGCGCGCTGCAGGCGATCGGTTTCCAGATCACTCAGATCCGCGACGTCACAGCCATCCCGCACAATGGTTGCCGGCCGCGCAAGCGCCGCCGCGTTTGAGCGGCGGGGCCGGCAGCAATCGATCGCTTAGCGGCAAGGGCCGGCATGGGCCGGCGGTTCGTTACTAATCACGAGGCCTAAAGTGGCAAACGTACTGCACAAGAACTGGCAAGACCTGATCAAGCCGAACAAGCTCGGCATCCAGCAGGGGCGCCAGAAGGACAAAATCGCGACTATCGTTGCCGAGCCGCTGGAGCGCGGTTTCGGCATGACGCTCGGCAATGCGCTGAGGCGCGTGCTGCTCTCCTCGCTGCAGGGGGCCGCCATCACCACGGTACATATCGATGGCGTTCTGCACGAGTTCTCCTCCATCCCGGGGGTACGTGAGGACGTGACCAACATGATCCTCAACATCAAGGAGATCGCGCTGCGCGTGCACTCGGACGGCGTCAAGCGCATGGTGCTGAAGAAGGAGGGTCCTGGGCAGATCAAGGCCTCCGACATCGAGGCGAGCTCGGAGGTGGAGATCCTCAACCCCGACCACGTGATCTGCACCCTCGACCAGGGCGCCAACATCCGCATGGAGTTCACCGCCGCCATCGGCAAGGGCTATGTGCCGGCCGAGCGCAACCGCCCCGACGATGCGCCGATCGGCCTGATCCCGGTGGACAGCCTGTACAGCCCTGTGAAGAAAGTCTCCTACAAGGTCGAGAACACGCGCGAAGGCCAGATCCTCGACTACGACAAGCTGACCATGACGGTGGAGACGGACGGCTCCGTCACGGCGGAGGACGCCGTGGCACTGGCAGCGCGCATCCTGCAGGATCAGCTCGCCGTGTTCATCAACTTCGAGGAGCCGACCAAGGCGGTCGAGCCCGAGGCGCGGCCCGAACTCGCCTTCAACGCCGCGCTGCTCAAGAAGGTGGACGAGCTCGAGCTCTCCGTGCGCTCGGCCAACTGTCTGAAGAACGACAATATCGTCTACATCGGCGACCTGATCCAGAAGACGGAAGCGGAAATGCTGCGCACGCCGAACTTCGGGCGCAAGTCGCTGAACGAGATCAAGGAGGTGCTGGCGAGCATGGGCCTGCACCTCGGCATGGAGGTGCCGAACTGGCCGCCGGAGAACATCGAGGACCTGGCGAAGCGCTTCGAGGATCAGTATTGAGCGTGAGATGGTGAGATCGTAACGGCGCATCCGTGACGACCGCCACTCACCACTCACGACTGACCACTCACCACTAACAACGCGAGGCCACAGAACCTCGCCGGTGACAACGAAAGGGAACTGACATGCAACACCGCAAGCTGGGGCGGCGCTTCAGCCGCGCCCCGGGCCATCGCCAGGCCATGTTCTCCAACATGGCGGCTTCGCTCGTCCGGCACGAGCAGATCATCACGACGCTGGCCAAGGCCAAGGACTTGAAGCGCGTGATGGACAAGTACATCACGCTTGCCAAGCGCGGCGACTTGAATTCGCGGCGCCTCGCCGCCTCGCGCATGCGCGACGAGGCCATGGTCAAGAAGCTGTTCGACACGCTGGGCCCCCGCTACAAAGACCGCGCCGGCGGCTACACGCGCGTCGTGAAGGCAGGCTACCGGTACGGCGACTCGGCGCCGATCGCGGTCATCGAGCTGGTCGACCGAGACGAGAGCGTGAAGGGCGCGGAAGACCGCGAGCGCTCGGAGGCGGCGAAGGAGCAGCAGGCGAACGCCTGATGCCCTGAGGCCCTACTTAGTCCGACGCCCACGCCGCGTGCTCGCGATGAATGGCTGCCGCCATGTTCTCAGCGCTCGCTGCCAGCCAGCCCTGCTTGCGGGCGCCGAGGTCGCGCTCGATTGCGCCGCGATTGTCGCCCATGCCCAGGTGTACGTTGGCAAGCTCGAGCCCCATGGCGGGCAGCATCTGGCCTGAGAGGAGGGCAGCTGCTTCGTCCTCCGCCTCGATCTTGCGGTTGTTGGGCGAGAGGCGCCGGACCACGATGCAGGCGGGTCGCGCCTCAGGCATGACGATCCGGTACCAGGGATCGTGCGCCCGGTATCGCCCGGCAGCCAACTCGCCGCAGCGGATAGCGCCGGCTTGGCTTTGCCCATGCGTCCTGATCCAGGCCGACGGCACCAGCGCCTTGGCCTCGCGCACGACCGGAGCACCCTGCCAATCGGCCAGGCCGACCCAGCGCGGCCGGCCGAGGCTGCCGGCGCCCGCCTCGCGGCGCGCGGTTTGAATGGCGAGGCCCGTCTGGGGCATTGCGGCAGCCAGCGCCTGGCGGTAGGAGGCGGGCGCCTCTTCGCTGGGTGCGGCCTCCAGCTTCTTCCAGAACTTCGCGCGCTTCTTGTCCGAGACGACGGCGAGCGCGCGCAGCCAATCGAAATCACGATCGAGCACGACCGGCCGGGGGCGGGCCAGCCCGGCGCGGTAGCCCTCCAGGATGTTGGCGCAGAGTTGCATCGGGGCGGCGGCGCTGCCTTGGCCGGCCACCAGCGCGCTGGAGGCCAGGCGCAAGAGGTCGAGCACGTAGGGCATCTCGGCGGCTTCGTCGAAATCGTTCACGCCCCACACCAGACGGCCGTCGGCGTCGCGCCAGGTGCCGAAGTTCTCGAGGTGGATGTCGCCCACCGCCAGCACCTGCGGCGCACCGGCCGCATCGGGGCAGATGTCCAGCACCGTTTCCGCCCAGCGCCAGTAGGTCGCGCGCAGGAACGTGAAGGCGCTGTCCTTCATTTTCTTGTGCTTTTCCCGCAAGTCGTCCTCCACCACCTCACGCCCAAGCTGCTGGCGCAGCCAGACTTCGTAGGCCTTGGTGGATTGACGAATGTCGGCCATCTGCTCAGGCTCCTGACCGTTATGTGGGAGCGGAGCGAAACAGCCTATGCGGCGATATGGGCGCAGCGGTGGCCGTGAGAGTTTGCGGTCAATGGCTTCTGCGCCTGGCCAGCCTCCCCTATATTTGCTCGACGCGAGGACTCTGCCGAAGAGGCGCGGTTTGCAATGCAAGAATTCGTCGAGCGTGGCCGCAGTTGCCTGCTGGCAATGGCGGTCCTGTCAGCCGCGATGGTGGCCGCGGTGCCAGCAGCAGGACAGCGCGCCGTGCCGCCCTCGCGCGAGGCGGCGCAGTATTCCTTCGCCTCGATCGTGAAGAAGGCGGCGCCTGCCGTCGTCAATGTCTACGTGCGCGGGCGCGCCCAGATCACCTCGCCGCTGGAGGAGGAGTTCCGCCGCTTCTTCGGCGAGCGTTTCGGCATGCCGCAGGAGCGGCTGCTGAGCTCGCTCGGGTCGGGCGTGATCGTCAGCCCCAACGGCATCGTCGTCACCAACGCGCACGTGATCCGGGTGGGGGCCAAGGCCGAGATCCGGATCGTGCTGGCCGACCGGCGCGAGTACGACGCCAAGGTGCTGGTGCCCGACGAGAAGTCGGACATTGCCGTGCTCAAGATCGAGGGCGGTGAAGGGCGTTTCCCCTTTCTGGAGTTCGCCGATTCCGATGCCGCCGAGGTGGGCGACATGGTGCTGGCCATCGGCAACCCGTTCGGCGTCGGACAAACGGTAACGAGCGGGATCGTGTCCGCTTTGAGCCGCACGCAGGTGGCCAAGGCGCAGCTGTTCATCCAGACGGACGCCGCCATCAACCCCGGCAACTCCGGGGGCGCGCTGGTGGACATGAGCGGCCGCGTGCTCGGCATCAACACGGCGATCTATTCGAACTCGGGCGGCTCGCACGGGATCGGCTTTGCCATCCCTTCCAACTTGGTGAAGCTGATCGTCGACAACGCCGCGGCCGGGCGCAAGCTGGAGCGGCCGTGGCTCGGTGCCAGGCTGTCAGCCGTCACGCGCGAGCTGTCAGAGCAGCTCAAGCTCGGGCGGGTCGCCGGCGCGCTGGTTGCTCGTGTGTATGACAAAAGTCCGGCGGCAGAGGCAGGCTTGCAGGCGGGCGACGTGATCATCGGCGTCGACGGGCACGAGGTGGACGACGAGAAGGCGGTGGACTATCGCCTCATCACCCGCGGCATCGGCAATCGCGCGCGCCTCGACGTCGTGCGCGACGGACGGCGGGTGAACGTGGAGGTGGCGCTGCGGGCGGCGCCGCAGGCCGACCGCAACGATGTGCGCGATTTGACGGGCGCGCACCCCTTCGACGGGGCGCGCGTGGCGAACCTGGTGCCCAGCCTCGCCGACGAACTCGGCATTGCCGATCAGGAGAGCGGTGTGGCGGTGCTGGCGGTGCGGCAAGGCTCGACGGCGGCGAGGCTCGGCTTCCGGCCGGGCGACGTGATCGTGCAGGTAGGGCGCTCGAATATCGAGACGCTGGCCGACCTGGAGGCAGCGGTGCGCGAGCGCCAGCGCGTGTGGCAGGTCATGTTCAAGCGTGGCGGCCAGGTCTTGCGGCTGCAGGTGACGGGGTAAGCGCAAAGCTACCGGTTCCGCAGGGCGCACTCGCGGTCGCCTCGCGGCGCCGATCGGACTAAGATTGCGCCCATGACCAATCTGTTCCAAGCGGCGGGCCTCGAGAAGGAGGCGCCGCGGCCGCTGGCCGACCGCCTGCGGCCGAAGAAGCTCGCCGGAGTGGTCGGCCAGGAGCACCTGGTGGGGCCCGAGGGCACACTGACGCGCATGCTTCGAAGCGGGCGCCTGCAAAGCATGATCCTGTGGGGGCCGCCGGGCACCGGCAAGACCACGGTGGCGCGGCTGCTGGCGGATGAAACCAACCTCGCCTTCGAGCAACTCTCCGCCATCTTCTCGGGCGTGCAGGACCTGCGCAAGGCCTTCGACCGGGCCAAGAGCAAGCGCGAGACCGGCAAGGGCACCCTGCTCTTCATCGACGAGATCCACCGCTTCAACCGCGCCCAGCAGGATAGCTTCCTGCCGCACATGGAGGATGGCACCATCACGCTCGTCGGCGCCACCACCGAGAACCCCTCCTTCGAGCTCAACGGCGCGCTGCTGTCCCGCGCTGTCGTGCTGGTGTTCCATCGCCTCGACGATGCGGCGCTGGAGGACTTGATCAAGCGCGCCGAAGCCGAGGAGCAGCGGCCCTTGCCGCTCGATGCAGAGGCGCGCGAGACGCTCAAAGCCATGGCCGACGGCGACGGACGCACCGTGCTCAACATGGTGGAGGAGGTGTTCGGCTCGGTGGCCGCCGGCGCGCCGCCATTCGATCGCGCGGGCCTGACCCAACTCGTGCAGCGCCGCGCACCCCTCTATGACAAGTCGCGTGACGGCCACTACAACCTGATCAGCGCGCTGCACAAGGCGGTGCGCGGCTCAGACCCCGATGCGTCGCTCTACTGGCTGGCACGCATGCTGGATGGCGGCGAGGACCGACTCTACATCGCCCGCCGCCTGGTGCGCATGGCGATCGAGGACATCGGGCTGGCCGACCCGCAGGCGGTGGTGCAGGCGCTGGCGGCGAAGGAGGTGTAC
This sequence comes from uncultured Alphaproteobacteria bacterium, assembly GCA_963724565.1. Taxonomy (GTDB): domain Bacteria; phylum Pseudomonadota; class Alphaproteobacteria; order Rhizobiales; family Hyphomicrobiaceae; genus AWTP1-13. Next base: position 272,586 of record CAVRVK010000011.1, on the reverse strand, counting down.
GACTTTCTGGGCTCGCCCGAGGGCGAGCTGGCGCTGGCGCAGACGGTGGTCTATCTGGCAACCGCCCCCAAATCGAATGCCGCTTACGTGGCATTTGGGGCGGCCATGCGTGCCGCCAAGGAGGGCGGCAGCCTGGCGCCACCCAAGCACATCCTCAACGCGCCGACCAAGCTGATGAAGCAGGAAGGCTACGGCGCCGGCTACGACTACGACCACAGCACGGCCGAAGCCTTCTCAGGGCAGAACTATTTCCCCGACGGCATGGCGAGGCAGCAGTTCTACGAGCCCGACGGCCGCGGCTTCGAGGCGGAGATCAAGAAGCGGCTGGAGCATTGGGCGAAACTGCGGGCGAAGCGGGGGGATTGATCTCGAACGTGTCGGGTTACGGCCTTCGGCCTAACCCAACCCAAGCCGCAAACATAACGGTTGCTACGATTCCCCTGCGGCTCCGCAGGCGCAATTGTGAAGTATGGCGGAATCTTAACACACCACCGTTACGCGGGGATAAGCAACGGTGGCTGGGCAGCGCTACTTCGCCGTCACGAACGCCAAGAGCTGGTCGCTCAACGCCGTGTCCTCGGTGTTTAAGGCGTACACCTCGGACATGCGGCTGTGCTTGAGCGGCAAGTCGCGCAATCAGGCACTGGCGCCCTTGCCGTATTGCAGCACCTTGACCTTCTCCAGCGTCACCAGCCCGCTGCCTATCATGCCGTTGAGCACCTCCAGGAATGCATTGATCTTCTCTTCCGCGTCGACGATCTCGATCACGATGGGCAGGTCCTGGGACAGCCTCAGAATTTTGGTGGTGTGAATGCGGCTCGAATGTCCAAAGCCGATCGACCCGCGCAAGACGGTCGCTCCGGCCAGGTGCGCCTCGCGGGCCTTGAGCACGATCGCTTCATAGAGCGGTAGGTTGCCGGACTTCTCGTCCTCGCCGATGAAAATGCGCAGCAGGGTGGCGTCGCGCGGCACTTGCATTGGTCATACCCATCTGAGTGTGTTGAGATTGGCGGCGGCGACATGACCGATCCATACCGCCAACAGGCACAGAACGACCGACCCGACGATGTTCAGCCCAACGTAAAGCCATTCCCCGTCATGCATCAGGTTGAGCGTCTGGATGCTGAACGAGGAGAAGGTCGTGTAGCCTCCGCAGAAGCCAACCATCACGAACTGCCGTGCCGTCGTGCCGACGAACCACCGGCCGTCGGGCCCGGTGATGGTTGCGAAGAAACCGATGATGAGCGACCCCACCACGTTGACGATCAGCGTACCCCAAGGAAACGTCTCGCCAATGAGCCGCGCGGCCACGCCTGAGCACCAGTAGCGCGCCACACCTCCAAGCGCGCTGCCGACTGCGATCCAGATGTAGTTCTGCATGCCTCTCCATTTCCGGGTTGCCCCAGCCAAAATTACCGGTCGCCCGCCTCGATAGCCGCTTCTCCTGGCGCGCTGTTCCGGACCCGTCACTTCACCACCAGCACGGCACAAGGCGCAAGCTCGACGAGCCGGTCGGTCGTGCTTCCGATAACACGATTGTACAGCGCCGAATGACCCATATAGCCGATCACGAGCAAGTCGGCGCGCTCTCGTTCCACGAACTCCACAATCGACGCCACCGCATGGCCCGTGATCACGTGCGCGGTCAACCGGACGGCTTCAGCTCGCGCCTGCCCCTTTGCGCGCCCGATCACGCCTTCGAAGAGATGATTGGCCTCTGCCTTCTCTTCGATGATTTCGTCGACGGAAGCTGGAAACTGCGGAAGCTCCTCGACCGAGACCATGTGGAGCTCCGCCTCGTGCTGCTTGGCGAGCTTGATGGCCGCCGCCAGGGCCCTCGCCGCGCCTTCCGATCCATCATTGGCGATGACGATCCTGCTAAACATTGGACGTCTCCTTGGGCTTGCCAGCATCTCGTTCCATCGGCTTGAACGCCGGCATGAACCATCGCTGGGCGATGAGAGTGGGGACCACGGCACTGCCGATCACGGCTGCGACCAGGATGGTGTACTGCTGCTGATCGATGATCTTGTTGGTGAGGCCGAACAGGGCCGAGATGGTCCCGAAGGTGAGGCCCGTCGACATGAGGAGCGTCGTATACATGCCCTCGCGCCGGCCGAAGTCGTGATAGCGCGTCAGCGGCAGGATGCCGACGAACTTGGCGATCATCTTGACGCCCAGATAGATGGCGATCAGGCCGGCCGCGGACACTAGCGTGTGAACGGTCACCAGCGACCCCGCTTTGAGGAAATAGAACGGTGTCAGGATGGTGAAGGCGATGATGCGCATACGGTGCGGCAGCTCGGGGTCCTGCAGGAAGGCGGGCGCCAATGCCATGCCGACCAGATAGGCGGGCAGCACGGCTTCACTGCCGGCGACAGTGGCCATGCCGCCGAGGCCCAGCAGTATCAGGGAGACGAACTTGGTCTCCGGCTCGCTCACCCGATGCCCGACCTTGTCGAAGAACCAGGGGGCGAACCGGGGCAGCAGCCACAGTGTCACCGCCGTGGCAGCGCCAAACAGCGCCAGCCAAGCGTCGAAACGGGCGAACACGACGCCGAGCGCGAGCACGGTGCCCAGGTCGTTGATGAAGCAGGCCGCCAGGATGACCTTGCCGAGCTCGGTCTTGTTGAAGCCGGTCTCGACCATGACCGCGTACACTACGGCCACCGAGGTTGTGGACAATGCGATGCCGGCAATTTGCGCCTGCGGCCAGGACCACCCCTCGACAAACCGGGCATAAGCCAGCACCGCGGCGTATGGCGCCAGGAACCCCATCACGCCGATGTTGACGCTGGGCCAGAACTTGCGCCGGATGACACTGCCGTCGATCTCGGTGCCGGCCAGGAACGTCAGCATGATGGCGCCGAAGCCGGCGAGGAAGTTGACCCACGGCGTGATGTCGAGGCCGATGGCATTGCCGGCTACCGCGCCGACCATGATCTCCACCAGGGCGACCGACATCGCAATGCGGATGGAGATGACCGAGGCCAGCAGGGCCAGGCTGATCCACAGGGCCGAGGCGAGCCAGACGTTGTCCATGCGCGTTCTCCGCTCGGAGACAGAGGACTGCCTCCGGCCACTTCGAGCGAGAACGGGCATGAAAAAACCGCCATGCGGCGGTTCCCGAGACGGACTCCACCGCTGTTCTCGCGGTAGGAGTCATCAGCCCTCGCGGGCGGTTTTGGGGAACTCCATCCCCATCGTATGCCGAGGCAATATAGGCGAGAATGCCCACCGCGGAAAGGGGGTGAGGCAGTTGACCACTGCAGGCATTTCAGGCTTCACCCTGGGTGGCATGAGCGTAGAGACCCTCAAGGTTGCCGAGACCGAGGCGGACATGCGCCTCGATCGCTGGTTCCGGCTGCATTTCCCCGAGGTCGGCTATTCCTATCTGCAAAAGCTGCTGCGATCGGGCCAAGTGCGGGTCGACGGCAAGCGCGTGCAGGCCAACGCGCGGCTGGAAGCCGGCCAGCAGGTGCGCGTGCCGGCGGTCGTTCGCCAGCCGCCCCGTCAAGCATCCGGGGCGAAGCCGTCGCTCACTCCCCCGCTCGGCCTTTCCAAGGGGGACCGCGATCTCGTCGAGCGGGCGATCCTGTTCGAGGACGATTTCGTGCTGGTCATCAACAAGCCGTTCGGGCTCGCGGTGCAAGGCGGCACCGGAACCAAGCGGCACATCGACGGGATGCTCGCCGGCATGGCCGACCGCTTCGGCGGCGAGCGACCCCGGCTGGTGCACCGGCTCGACCGCGATACCAGCGGCGTGCTGCTCATCGCCAAGACGCGCGATGCCGCAGCCAGGCTCGGGCGCATTTTTCAAACGCGCTCGGCGGCCAAGACCTACTGGGCGCTGGTGAAAGGCGTGCCGAGACCGCCGCAAGGAAAGGTCGAGGCGGCGCTGGTGAAGGCGGCGGGTCCGGACGGGGAGGATCGCGTGCGCAAAGCGCTGCCCGGCGAGCAGGACAAGGCCATGCATGCCACCACGCATTATTCGGTGATCGACCGTGTGGCGCACAAGGCGGCCTGGGTCTCCCTGAAGCCCGTCACGGGGCGCCAGCACCAGCTGCGCGCGCACATGGCGCTGATCGGCCACCCCATCGTCGGCGACAATAAATACGAGGGCGACAAGGTGCTGGCCGACAGCGGCATAGACATGAAGCTGCATCTGCACGCCCGGCGGCTGGTAATTCCGCATCCCGTGGCGGGCAAGCCGGCGATCGATGTTACGGCGCCGCTGCCGGAGCACATGGCGCGGACGTGGGACATGCTCGGGCTCGATGCCAAGCGTTTCGCGGCTGACGCTAGCTGACGGACGGGCTTGATGTGTGTAGCGAGCCGACCGGCCGATGCGGCGCGCGGACCGGCCAACCCGGCTCTGGCAAGCGCGATCCGCGCAAGCCCGATCTATGTCGCCTCTTGCCGCGCAGCATCGCGTTTGACCACGGCGAACTGAGTGCGATCCAGGCAGAAGCCGGTATCGCGCTTGGCGCCAAAGGCGGTCGCGTCGACATAGATGAAACTGAAAACACCCTGGGAGACGAGTGCATACTGGCGCGCTGCAAGGAAGCTGCGAATTGTACTTTGCCGCGTGTTCTCGTTGTTGAGGATAAACTGTTCGAGATCCTCGACTATCACCGCGCACGGCCTGTTCTTGTCCCAGTTCAGCGTTTCCAGCGCGACAAGATCCATGCCCTCGCAATCGATCGACATCAGGTCTATGGGACGACCTGCAGCATGGCTGTCGATGATTTCCTGGGTCGGCCGGCATTCTATCCGAATTGTCGACGTGGGAGCCTGGCCCATCCAGTGTTGCTGCTCGCTGCGGAAGCTGTTGAGCTTGGGTTCTTCGAACCGGAAATACTCCAGCTCTCCTGCCTGCGCCGCGACACCCATCGTCAGGTGAATATCGCGCGGCCTTACCCGCCTGAAAAGCGGGGCAATGTCGGGGTTGGGCTCGATCGTCAGCCCGCTCCAGCCGCGCAGATACAGCTTGTAGGTGTTGGAGTTGCGCCAGGGATGGTATGCGCCGATGTCGACATAAAAGCCGCTCTTCTGCGGTATCAATGGGTAGATCAGGGTATCTTCCGAATACTGTGAGAAAGATATGGAGCGAGCACTTTCCAGTAGCGCCCTGAAGCCGCGCAGTACATCGAACGATCTCGACCAATAGGACGTCATGCGCTTGCAGAAATCTGGGCTTTTGATGCCGATGGCAAGAGTATTTCTATTTTCTTGGCGTCAGTCGTACCACATCGAACTGGACCGGTCTGCCGCAGCCAGCCAATTTTGCCGCAGGTTGCCACGCGCATCGACATAGGGGCCATCGTCATTGAAGGCGGCGCCCTGCCGTCTCTGTACCAGCTGCCCCCAAAGCCCTCCGCCTCCCGTGTCCCCACGGTTAACGGAGACGATCTCCAGCGCAACGGTACGCCGCGCGGTGCTATAACCGCGCCCCATGAAACTCGTCATTTTCGATTGCGACGGCACGCTGGTCGACAGCCAGAACGCGATCTGCGCAGCAATGGAGCATGCCTTCTCCTCGCTCGGTCTCGTGACGCCGGGCCGAGCGGAAATTTTGGGGGTGATCGGCCTGTCGCTGCCGCAGTCCTTCGCCGTGCTGGCCGGGCAGCAACCGAAGAGCGTGCAGGCCGAGCTGGCCGAGCTCTACCGCTCGGATTTCCCGGAAAAGCGGCAGCTCGCGGCCCTCCACGATCCGCTGTTTAGCGGCATCGAGGAGGTGGTGGCGGGCCTCGCCGGGCGGGGCGATGTTCTGCTCGGGATTGCCACCGGCAAGTCCCGGCGCGGCGTCGCCCGCATCCTCGAGCGCGAGGGCTGGGGTGGGTATTTCGTAACCATCCAGACCGCCGACGACCATCCCTCCAAGCCGCATCCTTCCATGATCTTGCGGGCCATGGTGGAGACAGGCGTGGAGCCCAATGCGACCGTGATGGTGGGCAATTCCACCTACGACATCGAGATGGCGCGGGCCGCCGGCGTCGGCGCCATTGGCGTCGGCTGGGGCTATCATGCGGCCGACCGGCTGAGCCTGATGGGAGCGCACGCGGTGGTTGCCGGTTGCGATGGGTTGCTTGCCGCCATCGACAAGCGGCTCGCCGAGCAGGAGGCCGGCGAATGACCAACGCCAGCAACAACGGTGGCAAGGGCGGTCGAAGCTTGCCGAAGCGCTTCTACAAAGCGGTTGCGGTAGTGCCGGCTCCGTTGTCGTCGCCGGGCTCGTCAGCGGGGGAACAGCGGGCGCACCACCGTATCCTGCTCGACGGCAAACCGATCCGCACTCCGGCAAAGCGCTACCTGCAGCTACCGAACCTCGCGTTGGCGGAAGCCATCGCCGCCGAGTGGGATGCGCAGCGCGAGCGCGTCGATCCCGCGACCATGCCGCTCACGCGGCTCGCCAACTCGGCAATCGACGGCATCGCTGAGCGACAAGGGGAGGTGCGCGCGGACATCGCCAGGTATGCCGGCAGCGATCTCGTTTGCTATCGCGCGGAGCAACCGGCGCAACTGGTTGCGCAACAGGCCGCGGCCTGGGATCCGATACTGGCATGGGCCCGCGACGCGCTCGGCGCGCCCCTCAATTTCGCAACCGGGATCATACCCTTGGCGCAACCGGACGCAGCCACGGCAGCGGTTGCGGCCGCGCTCGAGGAGCACGACGCGTTCGCGTTGGCCGCCGTGCACGTGATAACCACGCTCATGGGCTCTGCGCTACTGGCGATCGCGCATGCGCATGGCCGCATCTCGGCCGAGGCGGCATGGGCGGCCGCGCACGTGGACGAGGACTTCCAGATCAGCCAATGGGGCGAGGATAGCGAGGCCAAGGCGCGGCGTGACCGCCGCTGGACCGAGATGGCCGCCGCCAGCCGGATGCTGGCGCTGCTTGCCTGAGCAGAGTTGCCTGGACAGCACGATGCATGCGCCAGGACGCTCGGGCCAAATTCGAGCGCCTACCGCAGCGACTGGGCCGCATTGGTCCGCTGCAATGCGGTCCAGATACGTTGCGCCGTCATCGGCAGGTCGAGACTGGTGACGCCGCGGCTGGCGAGCGCATCCAGCACGGCGCTGACGCCCGACGGCAGGGAGCCGGCGACGCCCGATTCGCCGGCGCCCTTGACGCCCAGCGGGTTGGTGGCGCAGGGCACGGCGTGGTGGTGCACCGACATGGCCGGAAAGTCGTCGGCGCGCGGCATGGCGTAGTCCATAAAGGACGCGGTGAGCAGCTGGCCGTCCTGCGCTGTAGACGACGTGCTCGCCCAGTACCTGCCCCAGGCCCTGCGCCACGCCGCCGTGGATCTGCCCGCGCACGATGGTCTCGTTCAGCATGTTGCCGACGTCGTCGACTGCCGTGTAGCCGGCAACGGTGACGGCGCCTGTGTCCGGGTCGATCTCCACCTCGCAGATGTGGCAGCCGTTGGGGAAGCTCATCTGCGGCGAGACGAACTTGGCGACCGTGTCGAGCCCGCCGGCCAGCTCCTGCGGCAGGTCGGCTGAGCGCAGGCGCTGCGCCAGCTCGAGCAGCGGCATGGTGCGGTCGGTGCCGGCCACCCGGAACACGCCGTCGCTGAACTCGATGCTGCCGGGGTCGGCCTGGAACAGGAGGGCGGCGCCGCGGCGGCCCTTGTCGATCGCCTGGTCGCAGGCGAGCGCGGTGGCGCTGCCCGCCATCATGATCGAGCGCGAGGCGACGCTCGGCGTGCCGGCCGGCACCTCGTCGCTGTCGCCTTGGATCAGCCGCACGGCGGCCGGATCGATGCCGAGCCGCTGGGCCACGAGCGGCACGAAGGTCGACAGATGCCCCTGCCCCATGGCCTGCACGCCCGTGCGCAGCGCCACCCGGCCGTCCGCCTCGAAGCGCAGGTCCACGGTCTCGTCGAGGATGCCGCCGGCAACCTCCAAGAAGCAGCAGATGCCGATGCCGCGCAGCTTGCCGGCAGCCTCCGAAGCGGCCCGGCGCGTCGGGAAATTGGCCCAGTCGGCATCAGCGAGTGCCCGGTCGAGGATGGTGGCGAAATCGCCGCTGTCGTAGATCGGCCCGACCGCGGTCTTGTAGGGCATGGCGGAGGGCGGGATCAGGTTGCGCCGCCGCAGCTGCACGCGGTCGATGCCCATGGAGCGCGCGGCGCTATCGATCAGGCGTTCCACGAGATAGATCGCTTCCGGCCGGCCGGCGCCGCGATAGGGCCCGAGCGGCGTGGCGTTGGTGAGCACCATCTTGTTGGCGAAGTGGATGGCGGGGATGGCATACACGCTGGACAGGCAGTTGCTGGTATTCCGCGTCGTGATGATCGCCACGTAGTTGGTGGCGTAGGCGCCGATGCCGACGAAGGTGCGCGCCCGCAGGGCCAGGAGGCGGCCGTCGGCGTCAAGGGCCAGCTCGCCTTCCAGCAGGCCGTCGCGGGCGGCGGTATCGGTGAGGAAGCTCTCGAGCCGCGTCGCGCACCAGCGCACCGGCCGCCCCGTGCGGCGCGCGGCGCACAGCAGCGCGGCATACTCGGCGTAGGCCTGCGTCTTCATGCCGAAGCCGCCGCCGACGTCGTGGGTGAGGACGCGGATCTTCTCGGCCGGCAGTTTGAATACGTTTTCGGCCAGGACTTTGCGCACGATGGCCACGCCCTGGGTGGGGGCGAACAGCGTGTAGCGCTCGGTTTGCGCATCGAAGCTGGCGATGGCGGCGCGCGGCTCCATGGCCGCAACCGCGAGGCGGGTATCGAAAAGACGCAGGCGCTCGATGTGGGCGGCACGCGCAAATGCCGCCTCGACGGCGGCCGCATCGCCGTCCTCCCAGTCGAGCGCGATGTTGCCGGGAGCTTCTGGCCACACCAGCGGCGCGCCGGCGGCCATGGCGCCCGCGACGTCGGCCACAGCGGGGAGATGGTCGTAATCCACCTCCACCTTCTCGGCCGCATCCAGCGCCTGCGCCAGGGTCTCGGCAACCACGATTGCGATCGGCTCGCCGACGAAGCGCACCCGCTCCACGGCCAGCACGGGCATGCGGGTGGTGAACATCGGCCGGCCATCGCGGCCGTTGAAGATGGCGACCGGCGCGATGGCGCCAATGCCTTCGGTTGCGAGGTCCCGCCCCGTGATCACCGCGACGACGCCGGGCATGCGGCTTGCCGCGCCCGTCTCGACCGAGCGGATGCCGGCGTGCGCGACGGCCGCGCGCACGAAGGCCGCGTGCGCCTGTCCGGCCACTACGAGATCGTCGGTGAACCGCCCTTGCCCGGTCACCAGGGGGATGTCCTCGCTGCGCAGCGTATCGCGCGCGCTGCCAAAACGCAGGCCGGCGTTGCGCGCCAGATCGGCTGGTTCAGTCGTGCTCTGGGCCAAGGCTGCGATCCCCCGATCTTGCGATCCTCATCGCGCCGACTTTCCCGGCCCAAGCGAAAGCGGTCGGCAGTCGGCACGCGTGCCAAGCAGAGTTTCTTGCACGAAGCCAACAGATCATGCCTGCCTTCCGTTGCAGAATGCAATCTACCGACGTGAATTGCGCGCCGGCGCTGGCCACTTCACTTAGCGCGTCACCGGGCTGCCGCCGGAAGAGTGCTGCAGTTTGCTTTTGCATGCACCAGACCAGGGCGCTCCCGCCGATCCAAACAGCTTGCCGGATCCCCAATGAGCCGTTGTGCTCGCATGCCCGGCAGGCTAGCCTCGGCTGGACGGGGCGTTGACATACTTACTGTCTGCTGAACAATTACTTCAAGTGTCTCGAAGCTGTGGCGCAGGTCATCGATACATTGGCTCCTGGTTCCACGCTGGTCGGGGACTACGACATAGTTCGGGTGCTCGGTTCAGGTGGGTTTGGCAATACCTATCTCGCGACGGACCGCAATCTCAGTCGCGAGGGCGCCGTAAAAGAGTTTTTTCCACGTGACATCGCTTTTCGCGAGGATCAGACAACCGTCAGTATCAAGAGCCCGAAGTTCGAGAGCAGCTTTAATTGGGCACGCAATCGGTTTGTCCAGGAAGCCAAGCTTCTGGCGAAATTCCGCCACCCCAACATCGTCCGCGTATTCCGCACGTTCGAAGCCTACCACACTTGCTACATCGTACTTGACTTCGTGCGCGGCCCGGATCTCGAGGCTTGGTTGCGTCAGCTGAGACGTCGCCCGACCCAACAAGAGCTGAGCGAACTGCTCGTGCCGCTGACAGATGCCCTCGCCCTCCTGCACGAGGCTAAGGTGCTGCACCGGGACATCAAGCCCGCCAACATCTGCATCCGTGAGGAAACCGGAGATCCGGTACTGCTCGATTTCGGCGCATCCAAATACTCAATGACGGAATTGACTGGCACCACGGCGGCGATTGTGTCGCGCGGCTATTCTCCGTACGAGGCTTATGCGGCCAACTCCAAGCAGCAGGGTGCATGGACCGACATCTATGGACTTGGCGCCACAGTGTACCGAGCCCTCATGGGTGCACCCCCACCGGAAGCGACTGAGCGGGTGTTGAACGACACGATGGTGCCGCTACGCTCGCAGCGGCTGCCGGGCTTTCGCCCCGACTTCCTTGCAGCAGTCGACTGGGCGCCGAGTGTGCAGCCTCGTGGCCGGCCACAGAGCGTCGCCGAGTGGCAAGCACGTCTCCTCGCCGACGGTGAGGCGGCTGCATTGCCGTGGCAGCCGCGGCGTTTGCTTGTCGAAGGCGGCCACGCCAGCGTGGCGGTGGCTAAGGAACATAAGCCGCGGCTCGGGGTCGCGGCGCTTAGCCTGGTTGCGCTGCTGCTGTTCGGCGGCGGCGCGGCACTGGCGCTCCGCCACGGCTGGTCTCCCTCATGGCTCTCGGGCGAGGGTGAGGCGAGCCGCCAAAGGGCAGCCGACGAGGCGCGGGGCGAGGCCGCGCTGGCGAGGGCAATCGAAGTGGAACGGTTCAAAGAGACATTCAACGCCGAGCTGGCGGGGAAGAAGCAACTAGGGAAGACTGAGATCACACGCTAGGTTTCGTTGTCGTTTTTTTCGGCAGCTCGCGGCACCCTTGCCTCGTGCGGAGCAAGCCGAGGGAACTGTCATGAGGAACGTTGTCATTGTTGTCGTGCTGTTGCTCATCGTCGCTGGGGCCGCGTACGGGTGGTACGCGCCGAAGTGGTGGTGAGGGATTGAACCAGCGCACGCCACAAGCAAATACCCAAGCGCCCCTGGTTGATTGCTGCGCGCCTTGAGCGGACCCAGCGGCGGGACGTATACCAGCACTATGGCTGAGCGACCCCGCCGCATCCTTCCCGTCATCGTGCTCTCGCAGCTTGCCGGAACCTCGCTGTGGTTTGCCGGCAATGCCGTGCTGCCCGACCTGCAGGCCCGCATGGGCCTGCCCGACAGCATGGTCGGACACATGGCCTCGGCCGTGCAACTCGGGTTCATCGCGGGCACGCTGGTGTTCGCGCTGCTCGCCATCTCCGACCGCTACTCGCCGCGCGCCACGTTCCTCGCCTGCTCTCTGCTGGGCGCCGGGGCCAATGCAGCCGTCTACTTGCTCGACGGCGGCATCGCCCTGCTGCTCGCCGCGCGCTTCGCGGTGGGCTTCTTCCTGGCCGGCATCTATCCCGTCGGCATGAAGATCGCCTCGGGCTGGTACCAGCGCGACCTCGGCAAGGCGCTGGGGTTTCTGGTCGGCGCCCTGGTGGTCGGCACGGCGCTGCCGCATCTCATCAAGGGGCTGGGCCAGGCACTGCCGTGGCAGACGGTGATGCTGAGCGTGTCGGCCATTGCCGCGGCCGGCGGCCTCCTGATGTACGTGTTCGTGCCGGACGGGCCGCATCTCAGGGCGGGGGCCAGGTTCGATCCCCGATCGCTGGCGACCATCTTCAAGGCCAAGGGCTTCTGCGCCTCCGTCTTCGGCTATTTCGGCCATATGTGGGAGCTCTACGCCTTCTGGGCCTTCGTGCCGGTGATCCTCGCGGCCCATGCGGCCGCCGCCGGGTCGGGGGGCGCACTGCCCAACGTGTCGGTGCTGACTTTCGCCATCATCGCCGCCGGCGCCGTCGGCTGTATTGGCGGCGGACTTCTGTCCCTGCGGCTGGGCAGCGCGCGGGTTGCCTCTTTCCAGCTTGCGGCGTCGGGCATGTGCTGCCTGCTATCGCCGCTGCTGTTCTACGCTGTCCCCTTGGCGTTCGTCGGCTTCCTGCTGCTGTGGGGCGTGGTGGTGGTGGGCGACTCGCCGCAGTTCTCCACCCTCAATGCGCAGTACGCGCCGGCCGACAAGGTGGGCTCGGCGCTCACCATCGGCAACTCGATCGGCTTTGCCGTGTCGGTCGTCAGCATCCAGGTGCTGAACCAGGCCGCGGGAGCCATCCCGACGCAGTATCTGTTCTGGCTGCTCGTGCCCGGGCCGATCTTCGGCCTGTGGTCCATGCGCCGGCTGCTCGCCGCGCCGCCGCCGGCCTGACCCGATAACCCTTGGCCCGCCGGGCGTTTTGCGGCGCGATAAGCCCATGCTATGCCGCTGAGGCGCGAGGGAACTCGAATCGGGGCACGCCCATGAAAGAAGTCCTGGAGGAGCTGGAGCGGCGGCGGGCGGAGGCGCGCCTCGGCGGCGGGCAGGCGCGCATCGACGCCCAGCACAAGCGCGGCAAGCTCACGGCCCGCGAGCGCATCGAGCTGCTCATGGACGAGAACTCCTTCGAGGAGTTCGACATGTACGTGGAGCACCGCTGCACCGACTTCGACATGGAGAAGACCAAGATCCCCGGCGACGGCGTCGTCACCGGCTGGGGCACCATCAACGGCCGCGTGGTCTACGTATTCGCCAAGGACTTCACCGTGTTCGGCGGCTCGCTCTCAGAGGCGCATGCCAGGAAGATCACCAAGATCCAGGACATGGCGCTGCAGAACCGCGCCCCCATCATCGGCCTGTTCGACGCCGGCGGTGCGCGCATCCAGGAGGGCGTGGCGGCGCTCGGCGGCTACGGCGAGGTGTTCCTGCGCAACGTGCTGGCCTCCGGCGTCATCCCGCAGATCTCCGTCATCATGGGCCCCTGCGCCGGCGGCGACGTCTACTCGCCCGCCATGACCGACTTCATCTTCATGGTGAAGGACACGAGCTACATGTTCGTCACCGGCCCCGACGTCGTCAAAACCGTCACCAACGAGACCGTGACGGCCGAGGAGCTGGGCGGTGCCCGCGTGCACACCACCAAATCGTCGATCGCCGACCGCGCCTACGAGAACGACGTCGAGACCTTGCTGCAGATGCGGCGGCTGATGGACTTCCTCCCCTCCAACAACAAGTCGGGCGTGCCCGAGCTGCCGACCAAGGACAGCCCCGACCGCGACGAGGCTTCGCTCGACACGCTGATCCCCGACAACCCCAACAAGCCCTACGACATCAAGGAAATGATCCTGAAGGTGGTCGACGAGGGCGACTTCTTCGAGATCCAGGACCAGTACGCCCGCAACATCGTCACCGGCTTTGCGCGCATGGAGGGACGCACGGTCGGCATCATCGCCAACCAGCCCATGGTGCTGGCCGGCGTGCTGGATTCGGACGCCTCGCGCAAGGCCGCCCGCTTTGTGCGCTTCTGCGACTGCTTCGAGATCCCGATCCTCACTTTCGTCGACGTGCCGGGCTTCCTGCCGGGCACCGCGCAGGAGTACGGCGGCCTCATCAAGCACGGCGCCAAGCTGCTGTTCGCCTTCTCCGAGGCCACCGTGCCCAAGGTGACCGTCATCACGCGCAAGGCCTACGGCGGCGCCTACGACGTGATGAGCTCCAAGCACATCCGCGGCGACGTCAACTACGCCTGGCCGACGGCCGAGATCGCCGTGATGGGCCCCAAGGGTGCCGTCGAGATCCTCTATCGCGCCGACCTAGGCGACCCCAAGAAGATCGCCGCCCGCATCAAGGAATACCAGGACCGCTTCGCCAACCCGTTCATCGCCGCCGAGCGCGGCTACATCGACGAGGTCATCCTGCCGCGCAACACGCGGCGCCGCATCTGCCGCGCGCTCAACATGCTGCGCAACAAGACGGTCGAGAACCCCTGGAAGAAGCACGACAATATTCCGCTTTAGGGGGTGGTGGAATGGCAGAGCCCATTGAACATTGGGTCCTGAGCCGGCACGCCGAAGAGGAGATAGCCGGGCGGAGCATCGATCTTGCAACGGTCGCAGCGGTGCTTGCGGCTCCGGAACAGAGGCTTCCAGTGCGTCCCGGCCGCGATGTTCTGCAGAGCCGGGTTGCACAAGAAGGTAAGATGTATTTGATCAGGGTTTTCGTAGATGTGGATCGCGAGCCGGCGGCAGTCGTGACGGCGTACCGAACGAGCAAGGTTGGAAAGTACTGGAGTGCACTACCGTGAAAGCCAAATACGATCGGGATACCGACACCCTCAAGCTGATCCTGAGGGAGGGGGTTCCTGTCTCGGAAAGCGATGAGGACAAGCCGGGGATCATCCTCGACTACGACCTGGAGGGCAATCTCATCTCAATCGAGGTGCTCGACGCTTCCAAGCGCGTGGATGCCGCCAACAAGATCGAGCTGGAGATGACCAGCTAGCAGGCCCTGGCGCCGCCGCATCTGCCGCGCGCTCGACATGCGGCGCAACAAGACGGTCGAGAACCCCTGGAAGAAGCACGACGATATTCCGTTGTAGGTGGGGCCACCTTCATGTCGGCGCACGCGCTTGGTTGCTCTATTCCGAGTGCTGAGGCGCTCAGGCAGCTTGCCGGTCGCTTGGAAGCACCGCGAGTAGGTCCATCAAGTCAAGCTGTTTGCCGCTTAGTTCCGCCATGATCTTGTCGCGAGTGCGCGGACTGCGGAACATCTGGTAGTGTGCGACTGCCTTGCCTTGGCTGCACGCGCGAGCGACAAGGCCAATCGCTTTGTTGACGAGCGCTTCTGCGTTCGTTTTGTCCGGCAGGGGCTGGTTCGAGCGTGCGAGTAGAAGGCGCGCTGCGAACAAGACGAACCAGTGCCCATAGATGAGATACTGGCGCTCACCTCCACCTTCGACTCCGTCGCCATGCTTGGCGAGGTACTCGTCGCGCATGCTCTCGATCACCTGGTAGAAATCGACCAGCCGACAAAGTTCATCCATGTTGTGGAGTTCGTGGAAGATCGCCTGAAAGCGGTCTCCGAAGATTGAGTCGGAATCGGCCTTCGCGCGTTCTGGCTCGCCCAGGTGATAGGACATTACGATCTGGCCGAGCTTGAGTGCATCGATGCGGCGACCCTCCTCCTTGTCTGCATGCATGTTGCGTTTGCGCTCAAAGAAATAGCCACGATCGGCGAACGCGATCTCCATCTTTTTGAGCACTGGGTGATTGGCACGCAGATCCCGGCTCTGAATTCTCGCCTGACTGTTGGTGGCGACAGCCACGCGCTCGGCGATGTCGGTGCGCCCTGTAGCGTAGATCCTGACCGTGAGCACCACCTCGTCGAGGCCGTCACTGGCCCGGCGAGCTGCCTCGATCAGCGAATGTGACGTCTGGGCGCCGTTGACGATCTGGAAGTCGTCCATGCGGATAACCGGCGACACATGCCCCTTATTATACGAATAGTCCCGACAAGTGATTGTGATCCCGTTGTTCAAATACCAGAATAGATGACTGTCTTCGGACGTGGCTGTGGCGATGATTTCGCCATTGTACCCTCCACTAGCGCCGAGGAAGACTCGCAGATTGTCATCGAAAAGGTTTCGTTTGATCGACTTTCCATCCCCAGTTTGGATCAGTTCGACGAATGAGCGTGCATCGACCGAGGCGATAAGACCGCGGATGTCGCCGTCGGTGCGTTCGAAGATCTCTTTGCCGATGACCTGCAGACAACCGCTTTCGCGTTGGCGTCCACGTGTACCGATATCCCGAATTAGATCTTCCGGCCCGTAAGTCTCGTAGGTGACACCGTGAAGACTGGCGATCGCGCCTTCGAGCAAGCCTCTTGCTGACGCCGACAGGCCCTGGTCATTCGAGCATAGGACGATCCGATAGCGACAAACGCAACCCTTTTCGTGCAGAGCCCATATGCGCTGAACGGCTTCTGTTAGCTGAAGATTTCCAGTCGTGAGTAACCGTTCGCATTTATCGAATATTTCGTGCAGAAACGCAGAGATCTTGAGCACCTCGGCATCGTTGATTGTCCTATCAGTCGTCGCCGCAAACTCACGGTACTTGGCCTGGAACAAAAGCACATCTGCCTGCCCGTCGCCCTCGATGATTTCGATCGCATCGATACCGCGGTCGTTCGACCCATCGGTAATCATGTCGGCATAATCACTGTTGCGGCCCGGCAGCGTCTGCTCGAGCACCAAGTGCAGGAATCCAAGCGACAGAGAGGGGAGGCCGCGCACTGCAACGGCGCGCTTGACCCGAGCGTGGATAATTTCCCAGTCGACGGCCGTTAGTCTTGCCAAGCGTAAGGTCCCGTTTTGATGCGAATCGCTTGATAACACAGCATCTTCGGCACCAATCACCGGTGCCGGCTTACAATCCCCAGAATTCTCGGGAACGGTCTCGCGCTTAGCCGTCAAGCGACGCGGCCCCCTCCCCCTGCGGCGACGGCGGCAGCGCCGTCGCCGCGCACGAGGGGGGAGGGCGATGCGTCTGCGGCTTGGCGCGGCCAGCGGCGACGGTGCCACAAACTCAACAGCCGGGGCTCAAGCCGCTGGACGCATCGGGTGGGGGTGGCGGGCCGCACGCGCTAAACGACACCCCCACCGGGAACGCCATCGGACTTGGCCGGCCGACGCCGCTATGCAGCCCACCGAACTTCGCTTGGCAGACAATCCGAACTCGGTCTATCGAGCCCTCAATTGAGAAGGATCGACGCGCGATTCACTCCCCAACCGTCGGTCTTGGAGAGGGGGCCGATCACACCCCCGGTCCCCTCTCGCTCTGGTGCTGCAATTGTCTCACCTGGTGCGGTGTCTTCTCGGCCCTCCGCGCGCGAGCTCTACGGCCTCGGCATCACGTGCGCGCCCTTCGCGGCCGCATACCGGCCCTGCGTCGCGCCGATCAGCCGTTACACGGCTCACAAGCCCTTCATGTCGATCGGACGATGATACGGGCGCTCGCCCAGCGCATCGACACGCGCCCAGAACTCGGGCCCCGCCGCGAGCCCCGTCGCATCCTTCTCGGCGGCCTGGCGCCAGATGGTCCAGGAGTCCGGGTGCAGCCGGCTGGCGTCCGCGAAATGCGCCGCTGCCTCGTCGCACTTGCCTTGCCGCAGGAGGTATTGGGCCAGCCGGAAATGCGCATGCGCTTGCGCGATCGCGGGGTCCGGCAGGCGCAGCCGTGCGCGAGCCTGCGCGGCGTCGTAGACGAACTCGCTCGCTGGGCCCTTCGCCACCCAGTCGCGCACGGCGGCCACGTAGGTCGCCTTGGTGCGCTCCCGCTCCTTCAGCTGCTCGGGCGTCATCTTCTTGGTGACGCGGTCCATGTCGCGGAACGCATCGGAGGAGCCGGCATTCTCCGGCGGCCGCACGATGCGGCCCGCCTCGTCGATCCACACCGCCTGGGGCACGTTGACCATATTGTAGAGGTCGGCGACATGGTGGCTGCGGTCGATCAGGCAGGGAAAGTCCGGCTTGGCGACCTCGATCCACGGGCGGGCGGCGTCGGCCACGTCCATGGCAACGGCCACCACGACGAATCCGCTGTCCTTGAGCTCTGCATACAGGGACTGCCACACGGGCAAGTCGGCTCTGCAACCTCACCAGGAGGCCCAGGTCGCCAGCAGCACCTTCTTGCCGCGGTGCTCGGCGAGGGAATGCGTGCGCCCATCGAGGTCGGGCAGGCTGAAGTCGGGCGCCTCCAGCGATTGCAGAGATGTGCCGCGCTCTGCAGCATTGGTCCCCAGCACCCAGACCTCGCGGGCAGCGTCGTGCACTATTGGGTTGCCCAAGCGGCCCCAGAACGCCGCCGCGTTGACCGCGCCGCCGGCGATGAACTCATGCGCCCGTGCGGGCGGCACGGGCACGCAGGTGTCGCCGTGACAGAACCCCTCCGGCTTCAGCGCCCAGCCCGTCGCCGACTGAAACTCTCCCGCCTCGAGCCACAACTGCTCGCCATCGGCGCGCGCGCTTCTGCACTCCATCTCGGATTGTTCATTGAGCACCACGACCATGGGACGGCCTCCTCCGGTGTCGGACCTGCCGATGGTGCATTGACCGGGGCCCTATCGGCAAGCGCTCGCCACGGCCATCGAGCCATCCGGGTGCTGCAACCCAATTCCCTCAGCAACCTTCGGCTACTCGGCGGCCAGGATCGGGGCGGGCTGGCGGCGGCGCTCACGCTGCAGGCGACCTGGCTTTGGTGGTGCTCGTGCGCAACTGCGGCCGCACTACTGCAGCATCCCCACCACACACGGGCGATCCTGCCACAGCCGTTAGCGAGATGGTAACCGTGAGACCCTAGCCTGCCCGGGAGCTTCTGGGGCAGGACGGTCATGAGCGTTTTGAGCGCGGTATCGGTTGCGGAAATCAAGGCGCGCGGCAGCATCAAGGACGCCGACGTCCTGAAGCTGCGCCGCAGCTACTACGACGACGGCCAGCATCACCGCCGACGAAGCCGACATCATCTTCGCCCTCAACGATGCCTGCCCCGTGCAGGACCCGGCCTGGGCCGACTGCTTCGTCGAGACCATCACCGACTACATCGTCGACCAGGCCAAGCCCGAGGGCTACCTGACCACCGACAACGCCGACTGGCTGATCGAGCGCATCTCCAAGGACGGGCGCATCGAGACCAAGACCGAGATGGAGCTGCTCGTCAGCGTGCTCGACAAGGCGCGCTGGGCGCCGCAGAGCCTCGTGCGCTTCGCCCTCGAGCAGGTCAAGGACGCGGTCGTTCACGGCACCGGCCCGCTGCGCTCGGGCAAGCTGCTCGAGCCCGGCGTCGTCAGCGAGGCCGACGTCGATCTGCTGCGCCGCATCCTCTACAGCTTCGGCGGCGACGGCAACCTCGCCGTCACGCAGCCCGAGGCCGAGATCCTGTTCGACATCGACGCGGCGACCGCGGACGCCGACAACCATCCCGTCCTGGGGCGACCTGTTCGTGAAGGCCATCGCCAACTGCGTGATGGCGGCATCGGGCTACGCGACGCCGCCGCGCGAGGAGGCGCTGGCCCGCGACGCCTGGCTCGACCGCCGCGGCGACCTGTCGCTCGACAAGATGGCCTCCGGCATGGCCATCGGGCTATCAAGGGCCTGTTCGGCGGCTACCAGCGAGCAGTCCGACGAGGAACGCGCCATTGCCCGCCTCGACCCAGCAGAAGATCGAGATCGTCACCAACGAGGCCGTGACCGCGGCCGGAGGCCGACTGGCTGGCCGGGCGCATCGGCCGCGATGGGCCGCTGACGCCCAACGAGCGGGCCCTGCTGATGTTTCTGAAGGCAGAAAGCCCGTCGATTCACCCCAGCCTGCAGGCCCTGGTGGACAAGGCCGCGGCGGCGGCCTAGGACATCGGGGAACGGGTCAGCTCCAACCTACCGCGCGACCGGCGCATGCCGTAGCGAGGGCCTGACGCCTTGCCGAACGGCTCGGTCGTGCATGTTCAAGAAGATCCTGATCGCCAACCGCGGCGAGATCGCCTGCCGCATCATCAAGTCTGCGCGCAAGCTCGGCATCAAGACGGTCGCCGTCTACTCGGAGGCCGACCGCGACGCGCTGCACGTCGAGATGGCCGATGAGGCCGTCGCCATCGGCCCGGCGCCGGCCGCGCAGTCCTACCTGCGTCATCGACAAGATCGTGGAGGCCTGCCGCAAGACCGGCGCCGAGGCGGTGCATCCGGGCTACGGCTTCCTCTCCGAGCGCGAGGCGTTCCCGGTCGCGCTGGCAGAAGGCCGGCATCGTCTTCATCGGCCCGAACCCGGGCGCCATCGCCGCCATGGGCGACAAGATCGAGAGCAAGAAGGCGGCCGCCAAGGCCAAGGTCTCGACCGTTCCGGGCTACCTCGGCGAGATCGCCGACGCCAAGCATGCCGTCAAGATCGCCGGCGAGATCGGCTATCCCGTCATGATCAAGGCCTCGGCCGGCGGCGGCGGCAAGGGCATGCGCATCGCCTGGAATCGGCCAAGGAGGCCGAGGAAGGCTTCGGCGCTCGCCCGCTCGGAGGCCAAGTCGAGCTTCGGCGACGACCGCGTCTTCATCGAGAAGTTCATCGAGAACCCGCGCCACATCGAGATCCAGGTGCTGGGCGACAAGCACGGCAACGTCATCTACCTGGGCGAGCGCGAATGCTCGATCCAGCGCCGCAACCAGAAGGTCATCGAGGAAGCGCCCTCGCCCGCTGCTCGATGCCAAGACGCGCAAGGCCATGGGCGAGCAGGCCGTCGCGCTGGCCAAGGCCGTCGGCTACGACAGCGCCGGCACGGTGGAGTTCGTGGCCGGCCAGGACAAGAGCTTCTTCTTCCTGGAGATGAACACGCGCCTGCAGGTCGAGCACCCGGTGACCGAGCTCGTCACCGGCATCGATCTCGTCGAGCAGATGATCCGCGTTGCGGCCGGCGAGAAGCTCAAGATCAAGCAGGACGACGTGCAGCTCAACGGCTGGGCGGTGGAGAGCCGCATCTATGCCGAGGACCCGTTCCGCAACTTCCTGCCCTCGATCGGCCGCCTCACCCGCTACCGGCCGCCGGCAGGAAGCCACCGCAGACGGCGGCACCGTGCGCAACGACACCGGCGTGTTCGAGGGCGCCGAGATCTCCATGTTCTACGATCCGATGATCGCCAAGCTCGTCACGCATGCGGCGACGCCGCGAGGCGGCCATCGACCTGCAGGCGCGACGCGCTCGATGCCTTCGTCATCGACGGGGTCGAGCACAACATCCCCTTCCTCGCCGCCCTCATGCAGCACCCGCGCTGGCGCGAGGGGCGCCTCTCCACCGGCTTCATCGCCGAGGAGTACAAGGGCGGGTTCAAGTCGCGCGTGCCGCAAGGGCGAGGAGCTGGACATCCTGGCGGCCGTCGCCGATCGCGCATCGATCACCTGACCAACGTGCGCCGCCGCGAGATCACCGCACCAGATGGCGGGGCCGCCGGTGCGCTTCTCCGAGCGCCGCGTCGCCAATATCGGCGGCGCCCTGGTGGCGGCGCGGGTGGAGGGCACGCTTGGCAGCCCGGCCAACGTCACCCTGGTCGACGCCAAGGGCATCCGCCGCACCACGCTCGATGTCGACGCCGACTGGTGGCCGGGCAACCCGCTGTGGCGGGGGCACGTCGGCAAGCGCCAGCGTGGCGGTGCAGGTGCGGCCGATCCTCAACGGCTACGATCTGGCCTACCGCGGCGTGCACGCCAGGCCTACGTCTACACCGAGCGGGAGGCGGCGCTGGCGCGTGCTGATGCCCGAGAAGGTGGCCGCCGACACCTCCAAGCTGCTGCTCTGCCCCATGCCGGGCCTGGTCAAGGCGATCCACGTCACCCAGGGCCAGGAGGTGAAGGCGGGCGAGGCCCTGTGCGTGGTCGAGGCCATGAAGATGGAGAACATCCTGCGCGCCGAGCGCGACGTGGTGGTCAAGGCCATCAAGGCCAAGGCCGGCGACAGCCTGGCGGTCGACGCCGTGATCATGGAATTTGCGTAGGTTGTGACGAGCGCAGCGAAGACACAACGCGATTAAAGGTGCTTTGGCAGATAGGGTTGAGTCATCGCTACGCTCGACCCAACCTGCTTACTGCCTCAATCCACGGCGGCCGCGCTAGGCCGACCTACTTGTACCTGTCGCGCGGCCGATATCCGCGCTTGAGGACGGTGTCGTAGGGTGAGGGATTGTAGTGGGCGGCGCTGTAGTCCCACCGCGGCGTCCAGGGGACCCTGTAGTAGTAGTACTTGAAAGTGTAGGGTGTCGCCCTTTCCACTCTCTCATTGCAGTTGCCGCAGGGGAAATAGAAGTCAAACCAGCCGGCCTGGGCGTCACTCACAAAGAGCGTCGTCGACAGTCCGATCGCCAGGGTGGCCAGGAGGGTGCGCATAATCCGCTCTCCGTTCATCAATTCGAGTCGCAAAGGTACTCGATCAGGACCGTGAGTGTCGACCCTGCGCTCGCCAGCGCCGCAACAAAACCGGGCTGGTGTTGCTCATTTTTGCTCGTAGTTGCGCAAGCCGTGCTTTTCGTCGTTTCATCCACCTTCGTGGCAGTGCGTGGCCCTAACTAAGCCCATCGGAGTCCTCTTTTCATGCGCAACTTTCACTTTCCCGGGCGCTCGCTCGTCTACGGCCGCCGGGCCATGTGCGCCACGTCGCACCCAATGGCCAGCCTAACGGCCATCGAGGTGCTGAAGGAGGGCGGCAACGCGGTCGATGCGGCGATCGCCACTGCCGCCGTGCTGGCCGTGGTCGAGCCGCACATGACCGGCATCGGCGGCGACTGCTTTGCCCTGGTGCCAAGCCGGGCCAGCGCAAGCTCGATCGCGCTCAACGCGGCCGGCCGCGCTCCCGCGGGCGCCACGGCCGACTGGCTGGCGAAGGCCGCCTCACGCGCATCGAGCCCACCAGCCCTGCATGCCGTCACCGTGCCCGGCGCCGTCGACGGCTGGTGCCGGCTGCTCGACGATCACGGCACCATGCCGCTCGCCCGGCTGCTGGCAGCCCGCCATCGATCTCGCCGAGCGCGGTTTCGTCGTTGCCCCGCGCGTTGCGGCCGACTGGGCGCTGCACGAGCCGCGCATCTCCAGCCGCCCCGGCGCCAGGCTGCATCTCTTCAAGGCGGGCGCCGTGCCGAGGGCGGGCGAGGTCATGCGGTTTCCGGCGCTGGCGCGCACGCTCAAGCGCATCGCCCGCGAGGGACGCGACGGCTTCTACGCCGGCGAGGTGGCCGAGGACATCGTGGCAGAGCTCAACGCGCTGGGCGGACTGCACACGCTGGACGACTTCGCGGCCCAGCGATCGACCTATGTGGCGCCGATCTCGGTGACCTATCGCGGCGTCGAGCTCTACGAGCTGCCGCCCAGCAACCACGGCATCGTCGCGCTGATCATGCTCAAGATGCTGGAGCGGCACCGGCCTGCCGAAGGAGCCGGTCTCGGTCGAGCGCTACCACCTGCAGATCGAGGCGGCCCGGCTCGCCTTTGCCATGCGCGACGCCTTCGTCGCCGACCCCGACATGGCCAAGGTGCCGGTCGAGCACATGCTGGACGATGCCATCATCGCCGAGCTGGCTGGCCGCGTCGACCGCGACCGGCGGCGCGACGGAGCTGGGCCCGCTGCCGCAGCCGCCGGGCTCCGACACGGTCTACTTCGCCATTGTCGACGAGAAGGGCATGGCCGTCTCGCTTCATCAACTCGCTCTACGACGACTTCGGCTCCGGCATCGTCACAGCCAAGACCGGCGTCGTGCTTCCACAA
Source organism: uncultured Alphaproteobacteria bacterium (assembly GCA_963724565.1). GTDB lineage: Bacteria > Pseudomonadota > Alphaproteobacteria > Rhizobiales > Hyphomicrobiaceae > AWTP1-13. The sequence goes on along the minus strand of CAVRVK010000011.1, from coordinate 249,294 downwards.
CCGCGGCAAGGGCTTCGTCTGCGATCCGGCGCATCCCAACTGCATCGCGCCCCGCAAGCGGCCGCATGCACACGCTGGTGCCGGCCATGGTGCTAAAGGACGGCCACGCCGCTGATGGCGTTCGGCGTGATGGGCGCGCACTTCCAGCCCATGGGCCACGTCTACGTCATGAACAACATGTTCCACTACGGCATGGACCCGCAGGAGGCGCATCGACGCCCCGCGCATGTTCTTCGACGGCGACCGCGTCCTGGTCGAGGAGGCGGTGCCGCCGGCGGTCGTTGCCGGCCTCGAAGCGCTGGGCCACGAGCTGTCGGCGCACGCGCCGATGCCCTGGGGCGGCGCGCCAGATCGTGATGATCGACCGCGCGCGGGGCGTGCTGATCGGCGCCTCCGACCCCCGCAAGGACGGCATGGCGCTCGGCTACTGATCGACGAGGAGCAATGGGCCCGGCAGCAGTCGAGGCGGCGAGCCGCGCGCAGCGTTCGGGTCCGCATCGACGGCCGCGTGCAGGGCGTCGGCTACCGCTACTGGATCGAGCGGACGGCGGGCCGAGCTTGGCGCTGTCGGGGTGGGTGCGCAACCGCCGCGACGGCTCGGTCGAAGCCGTGTTCTCGCGGCGCGCGCGGACAAGGTGGCCGACATGATCGAGCGCTGTCGCCAGGGTCCGCCGGCGGCGAGCGTCACCTCGGTCACGGTGCTGGAAGAGGGCGTCGTCGGCATCCCAGCCGGCTTCGAGGTGCTGCCGACCGCCTGAGGCCGACCTACGCGATCAGCCGCCGCGGCGGCCTGCCGCAGGCCCTCGAGGATCGGCTCGTAGGCCTCCTCGTCGCGGGTCTCGGGATAGACCATGTAGACGGCGGCAGGTGAACGAGCGCGACCGCGCCGGGATGCGCAGCCGGCGGCGGGTGACGTGATGCTTGACGAGCCGGCGCGGGAAGTAGCCGGAGGCCTCGTTGGCGAGCAGATAGTCGATGCCCCATCGAGCCCAGATCGAGGTTGACGCCGGTGTTGTTCGAGCTCCGGATAGGCCGCCGCGTGGTCGGCCTGGAAGTCCGGCCCCCAGTCGACGAACACGTAGTCGCTGTGGTGGCGCCGGCGGCCGGGCGCGCTGGTCACCAGCACGAATTCCTCGTCGAACAGGTGCTCGATGGTCAAGCCGGGCGGCTGCCCCGGCTCGTACATGACGGCGAGATCCAAGCGTGCCTTCCAGCAGGCGCTGGATCATGACCGCCGGCAGGCTGGCGCTGGCGGAGATGGCGATGTCGGGCACGTTGCCGCGCAGCCAGGACGATCCACTTGAGCAGAAAGCCGTCCCAGAGCGTGGCCGGCGCGCCGACTGCGAAGTGGTCGCGGTGCTGGCCGGCGAGGCCGACCTCGAGCTGCGCGTGCTGCCACACGCGCACCAGCGCCAGCGCATGCTTCTGGAACTGCTCGCCGGCGCCCGTCAGCGCCGCGCCGTTCTTCGACCGGTCGAACAAGCGTGCGCCCGAACAGGTCTTCGAGCCCCTTGATGCGCGCGCTCACCGTCGACTGCGTGACGTTCATCTTGCGCGCGGCATCGATGAAGCTGCCGGTCTCCGCGACCATCAGGAACGTGCGCGCGAGAGCGATGTCCATCTCGAACATCTTCCACTCGTTGCCGATGCCGAAAAGTATCTATCGAAAACTTCCGATAGGCGTCAGCGGAAAAATCCGTTTGTAGACTCGCCCAAAAATTTTCACATTGACACTGCCCGAACACGATTCGGGTGACTCACTGGAAGGACTACAGCGATGAAGGCGAAGAAAAAGACTGCGAAGAAGACCGCGAAGAAAACCGCGAAGAAGAAGAAGAAGTAGCTAACCGAGTGCATCCTTTGAGTTCGGCTACGATGATGTGTACGACGCGTGCGATGTGTGTGATCGGGCTCCTGTCGAGCGCCACCGCAGCCCACGCGGTGTCGATCACCAATCGCGACGAACGCGATCACAGGGTGACGGTCATCGAGGGTGAAGCCAAGGCCGATCACGTGCTGAAGCCGTCGCAAACGCTGACGGACATCTGCCTCAAAGGGTGCACCATTCGCATCAACGACAGCGAAGACGACGAGTATCGCCTCGCGGCGAGCGACGTCGTCGCGATCGAGGACGGCACAGTCTACTACGAGGGGCCCGACGCTTCGGCCGGGCCCCCGACGCCTCCAGCGCCGGCCAAAAAGGCCGGGCAACAGGGGCTAAGAGGGGTCGTTCTGAACTTGCGCGCGGCTGCCCGGGCAACCGGGTGGCGGCGCGCTTTTTGCGTGTTCTGGCGGCGCACGCTGCAAGGGCGCGCCGCTGGGTTCGGCCTGCGTCCGCGTCACCGTGCAGCTTCGTCCACGGTCGCGCCGAAGCGGCGCTCGAAGGCGGTGCGCAGACGGCGGTCGACCTCCTCCAGCGTCACGGGCGGCCGAGATCGGCGAGGCTGGTGACGCCGCCGTCGCGGATGCCGCACGGCACGATGCCAGCGTAGTGGCCAAGATCGGGCGCGACGTTGATGCTGACGCCGTGCGAGCTCACCCAGCGCGACAGCCGCACGCCGATGGCGGCGATCTTGTCGTAGGCCGCTCGGCCCGCTCGGGCCGGTGCACCCACACCCCGACGCGGCCCTGGCTGCCGCTCGCCGGCGACGTCGAGCTCCGCCAGCGCGTCGATGATCCAGCCCTCGAGCGCCGCGACATAGGCGCGGACGTCGCCGAAGCGGCGCTTCACGTCGAGCATGACGTAGGCCACGCGCTGTCCGGGCCCGTGATAGGTGAACTGGCCGCCGCGCCCGGTGCGATGCACGGGCAAGCGCGACGGGCGCGAGCAGGTCCTCGGGCTTGGCGCTGGTGCCGGCGGTGTAGAGCGGCGGATGCTCCAGCAGCCAGACGAGCTCCGGCGCGCGTGCCGGCGGCAATGCCGCTGCACGCGCTCGCGCCATGGCGGCGCACGCGGCCTCGTAGGCGACGGGCTCGCGCGTCACCATCCATGCGATCGGGCGGGCCGAATGCGGCTGCATTGCGTCGTCCCGTCATCTTCCGGTGCCGATGGCGGCAGCCCGGCGGTGCCGAGCATGTGCCGCCGCCTGCCGGCAATGTGGCGAGCGCGCGGCCGCCGATCAAGCGCGGCAACCCCTGAGAAAGCCCAGTTGGCGCCGTCAGGCCGGCGCAGCGGCTTGTTTGCCCCGCCCCGGTTTGCTACAGAGCGGGCGCACGGCATGCGGTCGTGGCGGAATTGGTAGACGCACTAGCTTGAGGGGTTAGCGCCGCAAGGCGTGGAGGTTCGAGTCCTCTCGACCGCACCAGCTTGGCCCAAGGCTTTGCGCCACAAAGCGCTTGTTTTTTCCCCGGGGTTTGCTCCGGAAGCTCGTTACAAGCCAGGATCTTGAGCCCAGCGAACGCGGTCCGCCTACCGGCGCTTCATCGTCGGGTCGAGGGCAACCCGCATCGATTCGCCCAGCGCATTGAACGCCAGCGCCGTGAAAAGAATGGCGAGCCCAGGTGTGTACATCTGCGCCGGCGCGATCTCGATGTAGTTGTAGGCCCGCGCCAGCATCCCGCCCCAGCTCGCCTGCGGCGGCTGTACGCCGAGCGCCAGGAAGCTCAGGCTCGCCTCGGCCAGCAGCGCGATGGCCAGCATGAGGGTAACCTGCACGATGACCGGTTGGATGGCGTTCGGCAGGATGTGGCGAACGATGATCTGCGGTGTGGAAGCCCCGAAGGCGCGTGCGGCGTCGACGTAAAGAGCCTGCTTGACCACTAGCGTCTGCGCCCGGACGATGCGGGCGAGCACCGGCGCGAAGACGATGCCGACCGACAGCATGGCGTTGGTAAGCCCGATGCCGAGCGCGCCGGTGACCGCAATGGCGAGCACGATAGGCGGGAACGACAGCAGCGCATCGATGAAGCGGCTCGCCACCTCGTCGAGCCAGCCGCCCAGGAAGCCGATGACAAGGCCGACCGGCACGCCGATCGCAATCGCCACGCTCACGGCAAGCCCAGACGCGTAGAGCGAGTTTGGCGCGCCCCAGATGAGCCTGCTCAGGACGTCGCGGCCCAGATCGTCGGTGCCGAGCCAGTGGGCCGCGCTCGGCGGCATGAGCAATTCCGCGACATTCTGCTCGATCGGCGAATACGGCGCGATCTTGGCGGCGAAGATCGACACGATGAGGAGGAGTGCCAGATAGCCGAGGCTCAGCACCGCTCGCAGGTCGCGGCGCATCGTGCGCCAGAGACTGCGCCCGGGCGTCACTGCGCGCGGCGCCGCGATGAGGCTTTCGGTGCTCATTCTTCCGCCACCCTTGGATCGAGCAGCGCGTTCAGGATGTCGACCGTGAGGTTGATGAGAATGACGATGATCACGAACACGAGCACAACGCCCTGCACGACTGGGAAGTCCTTGTTGAGGGCCGAGTAGGCAACGAGGCTGCCGGCACCGGGAATAGCGAAAACGGCTTCGATCACGACAGCGCCCGAGAACAGGCGGTTCACCTGCAGACCGATCAGCGTGAGCAGCGTCACGCTGATATTGCGAAGTCCGTGCTTCCACAGGATTGCCATCGGCCCCAGGCCCTTGGCGCGCAGCGTGCGCACGTACTGCGAGCCGAGAACCTCGATGAGTGCGCTGCGCACCTGGCGGGTAAGTTCGGCGATCACGCCGGTCGCGAGCGCGATGGCCGGCAAGGTGGCGTGCCTGATGGCGGCGCCGGGATCTGCGCTGAATGAACGCGCGCCGGTCGCGGGGAAGAGGTGCAGGTCCAGCGATAGCGTCGCCACGAGCAGGATCGCGAGCCAGAAGCTCGGCAACGCGACGCCCAGCGATGCAACGCTCGTTACCAAGGCGTCGATGCGCGATCCGACCCGGGTGGCAGCCAGCACGCCGAGCGAGATGCCAATCGAGGCAGCAATCAGGAGCGCATAGACGGCGATGAGTATCGTATTGGGCATGCGCTGCAGGATGAGGTCCAGGACAGGCGCACTCGACAGCAGCGAGACGCCCAAATCGCCCCTGACGGCGTGCCAAAGCCAAACACCGTACTGGACGATGAGCGGACGATCGAAGCCGTAGAGCTTGCGGATCTCCTCGATTCGCTCCTTCGACGCATAGTCCCCGGCAAGCGTCACCGCCGGATCGCCCGGGACCAGCTGCAGCAGCGAGAACACCACGAACGTCGCGAAAATGACGATCGGCAGGAGCTGCCACAGCCGCCTGCCGATCAGGATGTCGAAGCGCATCGCCTCACCATTCAGCGCACATTCCTCATGCCGCCAGCCAAACCTCGGTGAACTTCGGCGTCGCCACCAGGCTGTCCTGGTAGTTCATCACCTTCTTGTTGGCCACGGCGACGGACGGCGAGATGTACTGCACGAGCTGCAAGGCTTGCTCCAGGACGAAGCGCTGCAGCTTGTAGAACGCTGCCTTGCGGGTCGGCTGGTCCTGGGCAGCCATGGTGGCGTCGAGGAGCTCGCGGAAGCCGGGCAGCTCGATGCCGCTGGCGTTGCGCAAGGCCGACTTGCCGAACAGCGCCTCGTAGGCCTGGCTGGGGTCCGGGAACGACGAGCTGGGGGTGATCATCATGTGCCCCTTCTTCTCGATCGTGTACGCCTGCATCGCCTGCTGCGGCGCAAGTGCGGTCAGCTTGAGGCGGATGCCGACCTTGGCGAGCTGCGAGATGATGATCTCCTGGCGCTGCATGGCGAGCTGATCGGCCCAGCCGTAGCTCTCGATCTCCAGCCCGTTGGGATGGCCCGCCTCCGCCAGCAGCTTCTTGGCCTTGTCGGGGTCGTGCGTGTAGAGGTTCTGGGTTGCCGGATCGCAGGCCCAGTGCTCTTTGGGAAGGATGGCGCAGGAGACTTGGCCCAGGCCAGCGGCTGCGATCTTGTTGATCTCGTCGCGGTTGATCGCGTAGTTCAGCGCCTGGCGCACACGCACGTCGTCGAGCGGCGGGCGCCCATAGTTCAGGAAGGCGCCGTAGAGGACGAGCGACGGCGCGGCGATCCCGACCACGCTGGGCGTCCGGTCGGCAATGACCTTCTGGGGTGCCTGAAGATTGATGGCGATATCGGCCTCGCCCGCAACCACCGCTCGTACCGCGGTGTTGAGCTCGTTGATGATCTTGATGCTGATGCCGTCGAGGTGGGGCAGCCCCTGCCGCCAGTAGGCTTCGTTGCGCACCAGCACGAAGCTGTCGTTGTCCTGCCAGCTCACGAACTTGAACGGACCGGTGCCCACGGGGGCGCGGTCGATGTTGCCGCCCTTGTCCTGCACGGACTTCGGCGAGACCATGAGGCCGATGCGGTTGGTCAGGATGGCGGGCAGACCCGCATTGGCCCGGTTGAGCTTCAGGGTCACTTGGGTCTTGCCGGTGATATCGACGCTGTCGACCGATGCGATGTCCGCCTTCACGTTCGAGCGCGGGTCGCTCTTGTAGCGTTCGAGATTGAATTTGACGGCCTCCGCGTTGAAGGGCGTGCCGTCGTGGAAGCTGATGTTCTCGGCAAGCTCGAGCACCAGCGTCTTGGGGTCGCTGAACGCCCAGGACTTGGCGAGGCCAGGCTTGAGCTCCAGCGAGCGCGGCTCAAAGTCGATGAGCGCGTCGAACACGGCGTAAAGCACGTTGAAGTCGGGCAGGTTGCGCCCCGTCATGGGATCGACGGCGGCAGGATTGTAGGGCATCGCCAGACGCAGCGTGCCGCCTCTGCGCGGCGCTGTCTGCGCAAGAACGGCTCCCGGCAAGGCGAGCGCGCCCGCACCCGCGGCGGCGCCCTTGATCAATTGGCGCCGGTCGAGGCCCGCCCTCAGCAGCTGGTCTACATCGCTCATTGTTTCCTCCTCCTGCTCTATAGTTTCTTGGCTTCGTCACGCCACCGGGTCCGCGCGGACGGACGCGTTGTCCAACGCCTCCTGCGCCGATCTCTCGCTCGCCGAAATTCGCGTGCCGGCATAGTGGCACGCCACGAAGCGTCCCGGCTCGAATTCCCGCCACTCCGGTTCGCGCGAGGCGCATTCCGCTTGGGCGATCGGGCAACGGGTATGGAAACGGCACCCTGGGGGAGGCGCGAGCGGGCTCGGGATCTCGCCCTTGAGGACGATGCGCCGCCTGTCGCCAGCATTCGACACGCGCGGCTCCGGCTCGGCCGACAGCAGCGCCTGGGTGTAGGGGTGGAGCGGTCGGTCCATCAGCGACTCGGCCGCAGCGAGCTCAACGAGCTTGCCGGCATACATGACAGCTACACGGTCGCTGATATGGGCCACGACGCGCAGGTCATGGCTGATGAATACATAGGTCAGGCCGAACTCACGCTGCAAATCCGCGAACAGATTGAGCATGTCGGCCTGGATGGAGACGTCGAGAGCGGCCACGACTTCGTCGCAGACGATGAGGCGAGGCCTGAGCACGAGCGCACGCGCGATGTTGACGCGCTGCTTCTGGCCACCGGAAATCTCGTGCGGGTAGCGCAGGGCAAGCTCCTCCGACAGCGCGACGCGGTCGAGCATCGCCAGCGCCGTCGCGCGCCGCTCGGACGCTCTGCCGATACCGGCAATGTCGAGGGGCTCGCGCACGCTGTCGAGGATTGTCATGCGCGGATCCAGGGCCGCATTGGGGTCCTGGAACACGATCTGGAACGAGCGGCGGTGCCGGCGCAACTCGCTGGAGCTGAGTTGAAAGGGGTCCTTCCCAAAGTGCAGGATGCGGCCCGCGCTGGGCCGTACGAGGCAGACGATGGCGCGCCCCACCGTCGACTTGCCCGAGCCCGACTCGCCGATCACCCCGAACGTCTCGCCTTGGCGGACGGCAAAGCTGACGTCCACCACCGCCCTGACCTTCTGGTGCCTGCGGCGCCCCCTGAAAGTCACGTCGAGCCGATCGACGGTCAGGATGGTCTCGCTGGGGGCGCTCATGATGCGGCTCCGGGCAGCGCGAGTTCGCCGGAGCGGCGGCAACGCACATGGCGGGCATCGTCACTTGCCACCAGGTCCTGCGGTTTGAGGCAAGGCGGCTCTACATGGACGCAACGCGGCGCGAACCGGCAGCCTGGCGGCATCTCGTACGCGGACGGCACGCGTCCGGGTATGGACGGCAGCGCGCACTTGCGCCGACCAGATTGCGGGATAGAGCCGAGCAGCCCAGCGGTGTAGGGGTGCGCCGGGCGGGCGAGAATGTTGCGCACCGGCCCGTCCTCCACGACCTGGCCCGCATACATGGTCAGCATGCGCCGGCAACTTTCCGCCACGAGACCGAGGTTGTGGGTGATGAACAGGATGGCAGTGCCCGTGCGCTGACCAAGCTCGAGCAGCAGGTCCATGATCTGCGCCTGGATGGTCACGTCGAGTGCGGTGGTCGGCTCGTCGGCCACGAGCAGCCGCGGCTCGCATACGAGCGCCATGGCGATCATGACCCGCTGGCGCATGCCGCCCGACAGGCTCGACGGGTACATGGCGGCCACCTGACGCGGCGAGGCGATGCCGACGGCCGCGAGCGCCTCGACGGTGCGCTCGAGCCCTTCGCGTCGCCCGACCTTGAAATGGCTGCGAACGGTTTCGAGGATCTGGGTGCCGACCGTGAAGACGGGGTCGAGCGCGCTCATCGGCTCCTGGAACACCATGCTTATGCGGCGCCCGCGGACGTCGCGCATGGCGCGCTCCGAGAGCTTGGCGAGATCGCGACCCTCGAAAAGCATCTCGCCCGTCAGCCTTACGCCGCGACGAGGCAATAGGCCAAGGATCGAAAGCGCGGTGAGCGACTTGCCGCAGCCACTCTCGCCTACGATGCCGACGACTTCTCCCGGCTCGACTGCGAACGACACGTCCTTGAGGACTTCGCCCCAGGCCTGGCCGTCGTGAAATGCCACGCAGAGATTACGCACATCGAGGAGGGGCTCCCGACGTGACCTCCCTCCCGTTACTGCATTCACCAGCGTTCCCTCCAGGAACACCGACGCCTGTTCGGCCGGTTGGAGCCCCCCGTGGACCCGACGAGGGCATGGACTTTATTAGCCCAGAGCGCCGCGGAAAGCCAATGGGCGAAGCCGTTTCGATGTCGGCCAGGCTCTTGGGCGCTTCCATCGTCCGGCGCCACCGGCGTGGGCGAAAGCCCACCCATCCTGGGGCGGTGCGCGCTCCAACACGCCCCTTTCACATTTCCCCCATACAGGGCGCTGGCCTAGAGGTCCGCTGTGCAGATTCCAACTTCTGGATAGGAGAGCGTGGTGCGAAAAAGGAACTGGCGCGTGTTGATTGTCGGTCTCGTGCTGGTGGTGGCGGCCCTCGCGTTCTTCTTGGGCATGCAGACCCTCGCGCCGAGATCGAACGACCCGGTGGAGCTCATGCGCACGGTCGGGCAGGTTTCGGGCGTCGTTGGTGCAATTGGCGTGCTCATGCTCGTCTTCGGGCTCATCGGCCGACACTCGAGCGCGTGAGCAGCACATGGTCCGCGCTTATGGCCGGAGGAGAGGCCTGGGCACGGGTCGTCGTTGCGCCGCAGGCCCTCAACGCATCGATCACCGGTATCTCTCGCCGGCAACGTCTACGAGCGTCTCGGCACCGATCGCATCTTTGCTGGGACGGTCGGGGAGCAGCTGTCCGTCCATGCGCAGATCACCGCATTCGGGTGGGGAGCCGAACCTCTGCGCCCTTACTCGTCAGCGCCTGCCCTGGTGGCCAATTTGGTGCCCGAACGGCGTTTCGCCCTGCCGTTCGACTCGCACGGTCTGCCCTGACCCTGGGCCAGCTTTTGCAGGGTCGCCGCAACGCGATCGCGCGCTTTGCGGACGTGCTGACGCATCAGCTCTTCGGCGCTCGCCTCCTCCCCCTTGGCCAAAGCATCGAGCACAGCCTCATGCTCCTTCAATCCGAGCTTTTGGTGGTCGGGATCGACCAGCGAAAGGCTGACCGAGAGCCTCATTTGATCGGTCAGGCCCTCGAGCAGGCGGCGCAGTCGGGGCACCGCTGCCGCATCGTAGAGGGCACTGTGAAAATCGAGGTCGGTTGCCGCATACACCTTCGCATCCTTGCGCCGGACGCCTTCCCGCTGGCGCGCGAGGGCCGCCTTCATACGCGCATGAGCGGCACCAGTCATGCGTGAGGCCGCAAGACGCGCCGCCAGCCCCTCGAGCAGCTCGCGAATGTCGTAAAGCGCGAGAAGCTCGGCGTCGTTGACGACGCTGACCACCGCACCTTTGCGCGGTTCGTTGGTGGCAAGTCCGTCCGCGACGAGCTGCAAGACGGCTTCTCGCACGGGGCTGCGCGACACATTCAGGCGGCGCGCTAAGCTCGGCACACTCAAAGGCTCGCCGGCGAGCAATTCGCGGTTGAGCACGGCATCGCGCAATTGCGCGTGCACGACATCGGTAATGCGTTGTGGCGTATTGATTGGTCGAACCATGCTCTTCGTGTAGTTTCTCTGTCCCGCTGATCTCTTTCTCGCAAGTCTATCTTGTCGCTGCGGCTAGAGGGCTTGGATCTCGGGCGAACACGCATTGATCTGGGGCAATTGACTACTCTACAGGCAGTCGACCGCGTCCGCTATGGACGTCACTATGTTACATGTAAAATGTGTTCCGACATCAGCGCCTGTGAGGCGTTGGAGCGGGTCGTCAAGGGCATCCGCCGGGTGAGGCGCTAGCGCTATTCCGCCCAAGAGGTCCGCGTTGTGCTGGATGGCCAGCGCGGTCGACCGCCCCCGGGGTCGGGCCGGCCGCCGATGATCCCAAATTGGCCCTTCAGGCCACTCAGGCGGCAGCCTTCCCCCATAGCTCGCGCGAGGCCAAGCGCGCGCCCTCCGCCAGTGAGGCGAGCTTCGCCCACATGATCGACGGATGCACCCGCCGTGCGAACGGCCCCTGCGCGAAGCCGCAGTCGGTGCTGGCGATCACGTTGTCGCGGCCGACCAGCTTCGCCAGGCGCACGAGGCGCTCGGCCACCAGCTCGGGATGCTCCACCACGTTGGTCGCGTGGCTGACTACTCCCGGCAGCAGGGTCTTGCCCTCGGGCAGCTTTACCGTCTCCCACACCCGCCATTCGTGCGCGTGTCGCGGATTGGCCATTTCGAGCGAATACCCGCCGACCCTCACCCGCAGCACCAGGTCGATGATGTCCTTGATCGCCACGTCGTTGGTGTGCGGGCCGTTCCAACTGCCCCAGCACAGGTGATAGCGCGTGCGCTCCTCGGGCACCCCCTTCAAGGCATGGTTGAGCGCTTCCACGCGCACCTCCGCCCACTTGCGGTAGTCGGCAAGCGACTTCGGCGGCACCATCACGTCGTAGGTGCTGGCCAGGAACGCATCGTCGATCTGGCAGATGAACCCGGCATCGACGATCGCCCGGTACTCCTCGCGCAGCGCCTCGGCTATGGCGAACAGCGCCTCTTCCTCCGACTTGTAGTGCTCGTCGGTGCGCGCCGGTACCACGCTTGCCGGCGCCACCACCGGCAGAAACGCGTTGACTACGCCGACGCCGGCGATGGCCTGCTTGAGGTCCTCGATGTCGCGGTTGATCGCCGCTTGGCCGGTGTACGTAATCGGCCCGGTCACGACCCACGTGCCGGTCTTGAAAGCCTTGCCCATGCCGACGAAACCGTAGGCGGACTCGTACTCCTCGTAGAACTCGGCGAAGTCCTGGCGATCCTTGCCCGCGACCGCTCGGCGGAAGCCCGGTGAGGTGTCGTGGCGCTCCTCGAAGCCGCTCAGCCTGTCCAGGATGTAGCGCGACCAGCTTATGGTCTTGCCGTATTCGCCGTCGCTGACGATGTCGATGCCGGCCTCGGCCTGCTTGCGCACGACAGTGGCAACCGAGCGCCTGAGACAATCCTCGAAGGCGGCGGCATCGTAGGGCTCGCCCTCCTGCTGCTTGCGCAAGAATGCCAGCAGATCGTCGGGACGTACCAGGCTGCCGACATGGGTGGTCAGAATGCGCCCTGCTGATTTGGTCATTGCGCTCTCTCCCGGACGTTTATCGGCTGTTTGTGCCGGAAGACTAGACGAGCCTGCACTCAGGGGAAATGGACAAGTCACGCGGCAAGGGGACTTCGGCTAAGCCGAGGGTCCGGCAGCCCCAGTTCTGTAAATTACGTAAGTTGCGCTATTTGCGTATTTGTGGCACAAGCTGTGCCGAGAGGTGCACCATGACCGACACGACTGACACCAAGCCGACAGAGCCCGTCGCCGCATCGGCGTTCGCCCGCAACTTCGGTGAATACAAGCTCAAAGCCCAGAAGGCGGCGGTGCCTGTATCCAGCCACGGCAAGATCGCGGGCTATTTCATCGCTGCGGACGAATACGAGGATTTCCTACGTTACAAAGCGCGGCGTCTCAGCTTCGCTACGGCCGAGCTTTCCGCCGACAAGGTCAAGGCGATCCGCAAGACGCGCATGCATCCGCGCCACAAAAAGCTCAACGCCTTGCTGGGCCGAAGCCGCGGTTGAATATGGCGATCCCCGCGCCAGAGCCGGGTCTCGTCATAAACTACGCCTATCTTTGGCATCATGAGCATAGGGCTGGGCAGGAGGAAGGCCGCAAGGATCGCCCCAGCGTGATCGTCTTATGCGTCGCCGGCGGCGAGAATGAGCCGACCGTGGTGACCGTGTTGCCGATTACCCACGCTCGCCCCACGGCTGCCGGTGAGGGCGTCGAGCTACCGCAACCGGTCAAGCGCCATTTGGGGCTCGACGACGATCCGTCGTGGGTGCTGGTCTCGGAGGGCAACGAGTTCGAGTGGCCGGGCTACGATCTGCGCAAGCGGCGTGGTGGCAGCTATGCATACGGCTTCCTGCCGCCCCGCTTGTTCGACCGCATCGTCAAGGCGTTCGCCGATTGGCATCAGCAGCACGGTGGCCGCCTGGTGCCGCGCGACTAGTCCATGTCTTAAGGAGCGTATGGGGGCTCACATCATCGGGAACCACCCCCATCTAGCGCCACACCACCCCTCGTGGGATGACGCCGCACGGCGCTTCCGGCCTCGACGAAGGCCTGCAAAAGTGCAACGCTCCGCCCGCCGGAAATGTCCGCAGGGGGAGTGACCGGGCTCTGTACATCCGCTAAACCACATGGTGCCGAGGCAGCCGCCACGAAGCAGGCCAGGCACGGAGGAGACGTCGGGAGGATAAGCCATGAAGTATGCAACGCTGCTGCTCGCCGGTGCGCTCGCGTTTTGCGCACAAGGAGCCCCGGCCGCACATGCACAAGACAAGAGTTTCAATCTCAAGCTCAGCTACTGGGTGCCGCCGAGCCATCCGCTGACGCCCGGCTACAAGGATTGGGCGGAGGCCATCGAGAAGGCGACCAACGGCACCATCAAGGTCACGCTGTTTCCCTCCAGCCAGCTCGGGTCCGGCCAGGACCACTACGACATGGTGAAGCGCGGCGTGGCCGACATCGGCCTCATCAACCCGGGCTACACGCCAGGCCGCTTCCCGGTCATCGCCGCCGCCGACCTGCCATTCATGAGCACGGAGAGCTGGAAGGGCGCCGCCGCCACGCATCGCTGGTACAAGAAGTACGCCGAGAAGGAGATGCCGGACCACTACGTCTGCCACGTCTTCTCGCACGAGAAGGCCACAATTCACTCGGCCAAAAAGGAGATCAAGGTCCCGGCCGACCTCAAGGGCATGAAGGTGCGCACCGCCAACCAGACCATCGCAACCTATATCACCTCGATGGGCGGCAACTCGGTGCAGGTGCCGATCATGGAGGCGCACGAGACGCTCAAGCGCGGCATCACCGAAGCCATCACCGTGCCGTGGGACGGCCTCAACCATCCGGCATTCCGGTTCGGCGAGGTGACCGACCTACACGCTCGACATCCCGCTCTACGTGTCCAACTTCACCCACGGCATCAGCCGCACGTTCTACAACGGCATGTCGGATGCGCAGAAGAAAGCGATCGACTCGGTCTGCACGCCCGAATGGTCGCGGCTCGTCTACAAGCACTGGTACGAGGATGGCACCAAGCGCGAGGCCGAGATCCGCAAAACCGATCGCAAGCTGACCAAGATCACCCCCGACGAGCTGAAGCTCTGGCGCAATGCCGCCAAGCCGGTCTACGAGGCGTGGGCGGCGGCAGTTAAGCAGGCCGGCTACGATCCGGACGTGGTGCTGAAGGAGCTGCAGGACGAGCTGCGCAAGGAAGGCGCCTTCCTCTAGCTCGGCCCTCCCGAGCCCGCGTGCCCGCCGCATCTTTCCGGCGGGCACAATCCTCGCCCGCCAGAGACCAGTTTCGCGTGAACTCCTTCGTCATTCTCGTCGAGAAGACCGCGGGCTACTTCATCGGCATTCTCGCGCTGATCACCGTCGGCGAGGCCACGCTTCGCTACGGTTTCAACAGCCACATTCCCGACGGCTTCATCATCGGCCAGACCCTGCAGGGCATCGCCATCTGCTGGGGCATCGCGACCGCCACCTACGCGGACCGGCAGATCTCGGTCGACGTGCTCTACGAGATCGTCGGGCCCAGGCCTCGAACGCGCGTTCGACATGATCGCCTACACCATCAATCTGCTGTTCATGGCGCTGTTCGGCTACGCCATCACCTTCAAGGTGTTCGACATCCTCAAGGCCGGCGAGATCTCGGCCGAGCTGCGCATCCCCGTCTGGACCGGCTACACGCTGGCCTCGCTCGGCATTCTGGCCGCTGTTGCCACCGCTGCCATCCGCTGGTGGCAGGTCGTCGTTCAAACGGCAGTGAGGGGCGGCGCATGACGGACCAAACGCTCGTCGCCATCGTCGGCTGCGTCGCCGTGCTCGTGCTGATGCTGATCCGCGTGCCGATCGCCGTCAGCCTCGGCTCGGTGTCGGTGGCGGGCTTTGCCTATCTGGCGGGCTTCGGTCCGGCGCTCGGCATCATGATCGACTCGCCGATCCGCACCGTCACCAATTTCAATTTCAGCGTCATCCCGATGTTCATCCTGATGGGTTCGGTGGTCGGCGTGTCCGGGATGAGCCGGGAATTGTTCCGCGCCGCCAATGCCTGGCTCGGACATTTGCCCGGCGGCATGGCGATCGCCACCATCTTCGCCTGCGGCGGCTTTGCTGCGATCAGCGGCTCCTCGATTGCGTCGGCAGCCACGATGACCCAGGTGGCGCTGCCGGAGATGCGGCGCGCCGGCTACAACGCCGGATTGTCGGCAGGCGTGGTCGCCGCGGGCGGCACGCTCGCCATCATGATCCCACCCTCCGTCATTTTCGTCCTTTATTCGATCCTCACCGATACCGACCTGGTGGCACTGCTCATCGCCGGCGTCATCCCCGGCCTGATCGCCATGGTGCTCTACTGCGCCACCATCCTCATCCTCTACTGGGCGAAGCCGGACTGGCTGCCGCGCGGGCAGCGTTCCGATTGGAGCGAGCGGTGGGTGAGCCTCAAGGATGTGTGGGCGACGCTCCTGCTGTTCCTCACTCGTGATCGGCGGCATCTTCGGCGGCTTCGTCACAGTCACAGAGGCCGCGGCCCTCGGTGTCTTCGGGGCGATGGTGATCGGCATCGCGCGTGGCCGCCTGCCGTGGGTCAAGATCGTCGAAAGCCTGGTGGAGGCGTTGCGCACTTCGGCGGCGATCTTCTTCATCGTTATCGCCGCGTTCCTGTTTCAGTATTTCCTTGCCGTCACCCAGATGTCGCAGCTGCTGGCCGACGCGCTGGTGCACCTGCCCGTCGGCCCTCTCGGCATCGTCATCGCCATCCTGACCTTCTACATCGTGGCCGGCATGGTCGTGGACGAGTTGGCCATGATGCTGCTGACCATCCCGATCGTGTTCCCGATCGTCACCGGCCTCGGTTTCGACCCGGTCTGGTTCGGCATCCTGGTCGTCGTCACCATTCAGATCGGGCTGATCTGCCCGCCGGTCGGCATCATCGTGTTCATCATGAACAACATGGTGCCCGACATCGGACTGGTGAACATCTACAAGGGGGCGATGCCGTTCGTGATCGCCGACATTATCTGGCTGGCGCTGCTGGTCGCGTTCCCGTCGCTGTCGCTCTTCCTGCCTAAGCTGATGGGCTGATTGCCGCACTCCCATCGGCTTGCGATCACCGATCATCACACGTGGGTGAGGCCCACTTCCGGCGAAGACGGCGGTCCCTATTTCTCCGTTGCGAGCCCGAGAGGCTGCGCCGAATCAAAGATCAAAAGACTGTTGGAGATGATCATGAAGACGCTCGTTACCGCGCTTGTTGCGCTATCGGTTGTGGCCGGCGTCGCGACTGCCCCCGCCAGTGCCTTCGACGCGAAGAAGTTCTGGCACGAGTACGACCGGACGCACAGCCTCAACTAACGGTCGGCAACTGCGACTGTCATGAGGCCTGCAGGCGTTGCCCGCAGGCCTCATCTCTTGTTCCCTATCCATTCGATGCCCACTTTTCCTCACCCTTGAGCTATAGATTGCCGCAAACCAACTTGGAGGGAGCGCGATGAAACTGCTGATGCCTGCCCTAGCTGGTGCGATGCTCCTGGCTGTGCAGCCGGTCGCTGTCCAGGCAGGCCCTGCCCCTGCGGCTGCTGGACCCCTTGCCGCCGAGGCGCACGCCGGATCGTTCGTCGACAAGGCCGTGTTTCATTGCACGACTTACCGTGGCAAGCGCCGCTGCCGGTGGGTGCAGGGGCTTCCGCGGCCCGAGGCCTATCCTACGGGGTCGCCCCAGTGGTGGCGTGCCATGGAGGATTGGGGCCGCACTGGGGGCTTCCGCCGGTAGAGACCTGCCGGCTGCGCAAGGGCCGCTAGGTGGACGGTGCGGACCGGAAGCGGTTCGCGCTCCTTGCCTTGGCTTTCAGTGCCTCGATCCCTCTATCGCGCGGCGGAGCGTTGGTCGTGAGCGAGGCGAGCAGCGTGCGGGCCGCCTGTGCCACCTGATCCACCGCCAGGTTGAAAGCTTGCTCGTTGTTCTTGGAGGGCCTGGCAAAGCCGCTCAGCTTGCGAACGAACTGCAGAGACGAGGCTCGGATCTCGTCCTCGGAGGCGGGCGGCTCGAAGTTGTGCAGGGTCTTGATGTTTCGGCACATGGGGTAACCTCGTCAGTCTGGCATGTTGCGGGCGGCAGCCGGTCCTTGTGGCGATCCTTAGCCGAAGATGGCAATGGCGGCGGCGAAGGCCAAGCCTGCGATGATCGTCCCCAACATCGCCCCGAGAAAGGTCCAGCGGACGCGGACCAGGATCCTCTTTCGTTCCGCCTGTAGCCAATCGCGCACCAGGTCGATGGGTGGTGCCAGGTTGCCCCCAAGCCCCAGCAGCCGATCGGCGTCCTTGGCTGTTGAGCGCTGTTGCCGGGCATAGGTGGCCTTGACCTTGCTGTAGCCGATGCGCGCCAGGGCAGCACGGCACAGCGCATCTTCTTTCGCCCGTTCGACAAAGGCTGGAAGCGAGCCACCGGCTTCCGCCATGCGGTCACTATGGCTTGCAAGGCTCATGTCACCATTCACCGTTCATCCATGACATTGGGGGGAAGCGCCGAGTTTGCGAGCGATAGGGGCCAGAATTGTGGCCGTCGCCGCACTCGAGCGCCTGCGCCAGCGACCCGCGTCAGATGTTGGGGTCCTCGGCGTCGTGCGCATGCCCGATCGCGCGGCGCAGGCGCGCGTCCAGCTTGTTGAGGGTCAGAATGACTTTCTCCGAGTGCACGGCGTGCACCGCCGCGAACGGCACGTGGAAGTCGCCCGCGTTCTCGACATAGACCACAAACTCGGGCCGGCCGTTCGGCGCCACCTCGCGGACCGCACCGAACGCGTGTTGGCCGTCGGCCAGGAACACTTCGAACCCTTCCTTGATCTGTTCGCGCATCGATTCCGTCTCCTTTGGTGTGCAACCGTCAGCGTGCAACCGTCCTTATCCGTAGTTTCCCTGAGGCGTATCTGCGGCGAAAGTGGCCATCGTTGTCGCTGAACCTTCACAATACGGCGCTTTTTGCCGGCACAGCCGTTGCTAGACGGGCCAAGGTACAAGACACCATTATGCCCAGCAAAAAGATTGCTGCGGCGCACCGTACACAGGGACGTGACAAACTCGTCAGCGCTGCCCATATAGTGTTGGGGTTTCAACAATCCAAAGAGGCTCGCATGTCATTTCTGCGCCTGAGCAGTGTCACCTTGGCGCTTGCCGCTACTCTGGCCTTCATGGTCAGCGTAGCCGACGCAAGGGTCAGCAGCGGTGGCAGCCGCGGCAATCGCACGTTCAACACGCCGTCCACGACGCAGACGGCGCCGAATGCGGCCAAGCCCATCGAGCGGACGATGACGCAGCCCGGCACCGCCACGTCTGGCATGAAATCGCCGGCGGCGGCACCTGGGCCGCTGGCCTCGCGTTTCGGCGGCGGCTTTGGCGGCCTGCTGATGGGCGGCCTGCTCGGTGCCGGCCTGTTCGGCCTGCTCTCGGGCTCCGGCCTGTTCGGCGGCTTGACCGGCCTCGCCTCCTTCCTCGGTCTCATGCTGCAGGTCGCGCTGATCGCCGGCGTGGTGTTCCTGATCATGAGCTACTTCCGCAATCGCAATCAGCCGGCCCTTGCCGGCGCCTCCAGCGGCTCGGGCTCGGGTTCTCTGCGCGATAAGCTCAACAACTACCGGCAGGGCCTGGGCGGTATCGGCGGCGGCGCGCCGTCGGGTGGTGAGCTGACCATCGGCCAGGCAGACTTCGATGCGTTCGAGAGGCTGCTCGGCGAGATCCAGACGGCCTATGCGCGCGAGGACATCGACGCGCTGGCCGCCAGGACCACGCCGGAAATGCTGTCCTACTTCAGCCGCGACCTGGCCGATGCCAAGCGCGATGGCATTCGCTACGAGACCTCCGACGTGAAGCTCCTGCAGGGCGACCTGTCGGAGGCTTGGCAGGAGGAAGGCACCGATTACGCCACCGTCGCGGTGCGCTTCTCGATGATCGACGTGACCCTCAAGCGCGACAGCGGCGAGGTCGTCTCCGGCAGCCGCACGACGCCGAGCGAGGTCACCGAGGTCTGGACCTTCCGCCGCGACCATCGCGACATGGCCGAGGGCTGGAAGCTCTCCGCCGTGCAACTCACCTGAAGGGCGCGGGCCCGCATCGGGCCAGGCACCTGACTTGTCTAGCGGCCGCCTGGGTCTTCCAGGCGGCCGTTTCGTTTGCAGGCGCCATCTACAACCAGTGAACCGGGTGTTAAGAGCGATGCGCTAGACTAGTTCAGTCTCAGAGCGCGGCGCGCCGGCGGGCGTAACGCCGCAAAGGAGTGGTGCGTGCAGACGCGGCACAGATTGCAGGCGGCGCCGGCGCGGTCGCTGGCGGGGGCTGACGGTCCCAGCGAGGCCATGCCGCGCGACGACGCGCGGGTGCTGGTGCTCACGGTTGCGGCGCATGGTCTCCTTCGAGGACCAGAGCGCGCCGTGGTGCTGTGCCGTGAGGGACATCTCGAATGGCGGCGCGCGCCTCGAGCTCGATCACTGCGTGCCGCCTCGAGTTTCCGAGCAGCTTCCGGACAACATCGTCCTCTACTTCTGCCCCGACCGCACCGAGGTCGAGTGCCGGATCGCCTGGCGCGACGGCCGCCACTTCGGCGTGCAGTTCACGAGCGAGTTCCGGCCCTCCGCCCGCCAGCTCAGCTGAGGCGCCATCTGCGGTCCGAGCGCTGGCTTCTCCGCCGTTCGCTGCTGGCCTAGTATCGGCTTCGGTCCCTGCGAACGAGCTCCGCATGCCGGCACACGCACGTCCACCTACGGCCGTTGTCTTCATCCACGGCATCGGCGGCTCGGCCCGCATCTGGGCGCCGCAGATGGCGAGCTTTGCCGCGGCCGGGTTCGCGCCGGTGGCCGTCGACCTGCCGGGCTACGGCGGGCGTCCGCCGGTCGAGGCGCTGGACTTCGAAGGCCTCGCTGCCGACGTCGAGGCGACGATCGACGCAGCGCGGCCTGGAGCAGCCGGTCCTCGTCGGACATTCCATGGGCGGCATGGTCGCGCAGACCATGCTGCGGCGGCGGCCGGACGCCTACCGCGCCGCTGTGCTCGCCTGCACCAGCCCGGCCTTCGGCAACGCCGACGGCGAGTTCCAGAAGAAGTTCGTGGCCGACCGCATCGGCCCGCTCGACGCCGGCAAGACCATGGCCGACCTGGCGCCCGGCCTTGTCGCGCGCATGGTCGGGCCCGCGGCCGAGCCGGCCGGCCGCGCGCATCGCCATCGAGGTGATGAGCGCGGTGCCGCCTCGAGACCTATCGCGCGGCCGTGCGCTGCCTCGTCACGCTTCGACGAGCGCGCCAACCTGGCGAGCATTCGCGTGCCGGTGCTGTGCCTCGCCGGGGAGGCCGACCAGACGGCGCCGGCTAAGGTGATGGAGCGCATGGCGGCGCGCATACCGGGCGCGCGGTTCGCTTGCCTGCCGGCGTCGGCCACTTGCCGAACCTGGAGACGCCCGCCGCCTTCGATGCTGCTATCCTCGACTTCCTGCGCCAGGCGCTGGCGCCTGCAACCTGAGCCTCCCATGAACCCTCGCGACCTCGACGCCGACCGTCGCGCCGATCTTCGATCCCGCCGCCTTCCGGCTGGCGCCGCGACGAGGCCGCGCTGATCGACAAGGCGCGCGCGCTTCGGCGCCCGCGTGCTGGCGCCGCGCGCCGCCCAGCACGACCGCGACGCCACCTTTCCGATCGAGAACTTCCGCGACATGCATGGCGAAGGCCTGCTCGGCATCTGCGTGCCCGAAGGACGAGGGCGGCGCGGGCGCGAGCTTCCGCACCTACTGCCTCGCCGCCGCCGAGCTCGGCCGCTATTGCGGCGCCACGGCGCTGTCGTGGAACATGCACGTGTGCTCGACCTTGTGGACCGGCGCGCTGGCCGACGACCTCGAGATGAGCGACGAGGAGCGCGCCCGAGCACAACGCGCCGCCGCAGCCTGCACTACAAGCGCATCGTCGGCGACGGCGCCATCTACTCGCAGCCGTTCTCCGAAGGCGGCGCGGCGGCGGCCGGCGCGGCGGCGTTCGGCACCGAGGCCAAGCCGGTCGACGGCGGCTTCCTCGTCAGCGGCAAGAAGATCTTCGCCTCGCTGTCGGGCGCGGCCGACTACTACGGCATCCTGTGCACCGAGCGCGCCGAGGGCGACGCCGCCAGCCGCCGCAACACGCTCTACCTCGCCATTCCCGCCAAGGCGCAGGGCGTGTCCGTGGTCGGCGACTGGGACCCGCTCGGCATGCGCGGCACCGTCTCGCGCACGCTGCTGCTCAAGGACGTGTTCGTGCCCGAGGACGAGATGCTGATGCCGCGCGGCGTCTACTTCCGCGCCGCCACCTCCTGGCCGCACATGTTCCTCACGCTGTCGCCGACCTACATGGGGCTGGCGCAGGCGGCCTACGATTTCACCGTCGCCTATCTGCGCGGCGAGCTGCCCGGCACGCCGCCCGTCAAGCGGCGCATGTACCCGACCAAGCAGATCGCGGTGGCCGAGATGCGCATCATGCTGGAGCAGACCAAGGCGCTGTGGTTCCAGGCCGTGAGCGAGGCGCGCGCCGACCCCACGCAAGGAGCAGGTGCTGCGCGCCTACGCGGCCCAGTTCACGGTGATGGAGAACGCCAACGCGCTGGCCGCCAAGGCCATCCGCACCTGCGGCGGCCAGGCCATGCTCAAGAACCTGGCGCTGGAGCGCATCTACCGCGACAGCCGCTGCGGCTCGCTGATGCTGCCGTGGACGGCGGAGATCTGCCTCGACCGCATCGGCCGCGAGGCGCTGTACGAGCCGGGCGAGACGGACGCGTAGGCTTTCCCCGTGTCGATCCCGGCGCAAGACCGCGCAAGCGCGCGAGCCAGGCGACCCAGACGTTGAGCATGCGCGCCCTGGGTCCCGGCACATCCTGACGCTGTACGCGCAAGGCCGGCGCGATGCAGCCACCTCACCGGTGCTTGCCGAGCCAGTCCAGCATGAGCTTGTTGAACACGTCGGGGTGCTCGACGTTGGGGAAGTGGCGCGCGTCGGCGATCTCCTCGTAGCGCGCGCCGGGCACCAGCTCGGCGATCTTCTTGTTGCCGGCGGGCGGCGTGCCTTCGTCCATGGCGCCGCACACCACCAGCGCCGGCACCTTCAGCGACGGCAGCTTCGGCGTGAAGTCGAAGTTCAGGATGGCGGCGGCGCAGCCGAGGTAGCCCTGCGCCGTGGTGCCGGCGATGGTGGCGTGGATCTGCTTCCAGCGGGCGGGGTTGCGCGGCTTGAAGGCGTCGGTGAACCAGCGCTCCATGGTCGGATCGGCGAGCGGCGCGAGCGAGTTGGCCTTCTTCACCGCCTCGATGCGCGGCGCCCAGGCGGCCTCGGCGCCGGGCATGGTTTGCGGCGAGGTATCGCTCCACAGCGCCGAGATCAGCCGGGACCCGTGCGCGATGGCGAAGGCCTGGCCGATCATGCCGCCGATGGAGAGGCCGATGTACTGCACCTTCTGGATGCCGAGGAAGTCGAGCGCGGCCGCCACGTCGTCGGCGAGCTGCGCCATGGTGTAGGGCCCGGCGACGGGATCGCTGCCGCCGTGGCCGCGCATGTCGAGGCGCAGCACGCGGTAGCCGGCGGCCAGCAGCGGCGGCACCTGCTCGGCCCACATGCCGCCGTCGGACGCCAGCGAGTGCGTGAAGCACACCACCTGGCCGTTCTCCGGGCCCTCCAGCGTGTAGTACAGCCTGCGGCCGGCGAGGTTGATGAGCATGTGCGCGTTCTCCCTTGTGCGCCCGGTGGAGGTGAGGGCGGGAGATTAGGGGGGATTGCCTTTCTCTGCCACCAGGGGGCTGTCGTCCAGGGGCAGGAATAGCCGGGACCTGACGGATAGCGGAGGTTCAGTAGGGTCCGGACCTGACTGATGCACTGCAGAATGGCTTCGAGGTTGTCGGGCACATGCGTTCGTTAGGTCGTGCTGATTTCACCTTTGCCAAGATTGCACTTTGAGCATGATGTAACGAGATTCTCCAAGGTGCCTTCACCGCCCTGAGAAAATGGCTTCCGATGATCGAGGTGTAGTGTGACATCAGAATGGGTAGCGGGACTTCTGCCGCAGTACTGGCATTTGAATTTGTCCCGACGCATTACAAGGAAGCGCGTTCTATCGCTGACAGTACGCGACAAACGCCGATTAGGCCGTTGAGCGGATGGCTGCGATGGCGCGGACTTGTCGCCGTCGTTGGCCCAAGCAACGAACGCCTCAAGAGCTCTCCGCCATCCTCCAAACCGCCGCTTATAGGAGTCCACCGCGATGCGTGATATTTTCGGGGTCAACTCAACGTACCTTGGCTGCCGACCAAGATGTGATCAAACATCGACCAGATTGCCAAAAAGCTGTTCATCGGTAAACTTGACGTTGCGAACGACCGATACGAGCCCAGCGCGCTCAAGCGTCTGAGGCCAAGATCCGAAACGTCTCCACAATGATGAGGCCGCGAACCGGCCGCGCTCGTCGTATTGGCTCATCGAGACGGTGTTTGTGCCCAGCTCGGTTGCGACCCGCTTAAGGTCGTCCAAAAACTCCTGGTCCGGTACATTCCGATGTAGCGGATCAAGCTCGTATCGCATCGCCGTACCGCCCTCCGTACGATGTGGCAGCTATTCTATCGCGGCAGCGAGTAGGTTGGGTCAAGCGAAGCGCAGACCCAACACGGCACCTTGGCGTTTGAATTGTGTTGGGTCGTCGCTAGCGCTTGACCCAACCTACGATTTGCCCGCCGCCCGCTCCGGATAACTCCGCGCCATACCGTCGCGCACGTCGTTCTGGATGCCGTATTGCGGGAAGGGGTAGCGGAAGCCGTTCTTGGCGAGCGCCTGCATGCCGGCGATGGCTTTCTCGAGGTGCTCGGGCGGGGTGGCCATCAGCATCTCGTCGTCCAGCACGCCGCCGTAGCGCCGCTCGGCGAAGCAGGGGATGGAGAGCGACGGCTCGCGCAGCTTGAGCGCGCGGCCCCAGCTGTCGGCGCAGGCGCTCTCGCCGACCACGCCCCACTGGAAATTCTTGTAGCCCGACCACTGCAGGCCGTTGATGAAATACATCATGGCGCC
Source organism: uncultured Alphaproteobacteria bacterium (assembly GCA_963724565.1). Lineage (GTDB taxonomy): Bacteria > Pseudomonadota > Alphaproteobacteria > Rhizobiales > Hyphomicrobiaceae > AWTP1-13. The sequence goes on along the minus strand of CAVRVK010000011.1, from coordinate 225,330 downwards.
GGGCGTGGCGTAGAAGAGCGCGATGTCGGGCGGGTCGAGGCGGCCGGAGGCGAGCGGTGCCACGGCGAGGGCCTCGTACTTGCCGTCCTCCACGCAGTGCATGGCGGCCTGGTGGGCGGTCGCGTCCTCCAGGGTCGAGAACCACACGCCCGTCATGTGTTTGCCCGAGCGCCATTGGGCGCGTCCTTGGCTTTGCCGAGGCCGACCACGGCGCGGCACTGGGCGCCGACCAGGTCGTCCGCGGTGATGCCGACGGTCCAGCCCAGGCGGGCGGCCTGGGCCACGGCCTGGTCCAGCGTGTGCACCGCCTTGGGGCGGCGGATCTTGGGGATCGCCTCCATGTCGGCGCGGCGCTCGTAGAGCTTCATGCCGAACGGGATGGAGCGCAGCTTCAGCAGGCCTTCGAGCTTGGCGGCCGTTTCGGCGATCGGTTGCGGCATGGCGGGCCTCGTGCGGGTAGCTGAGGCGAGCATAGTGAGGTACGCCTGCTGTCGGCAATTGCCGAACGCGGAATTGGCGGGCGAGGAAAGGAGTAGGGCCCCGCGATTGGCATGTTCGCCGAGCGCCGGAACTGCTATATTTGCCACATGAACCCGCCGCTCGACCGCATTTCGATCAACCCCAACGTCTGCTTCGGCAAGCCGTGCATCAAGGGCACCCGCATATGGGTGTCGCTCATTCTCGATTTCCTTGCCAGCGGGGAAACGCCCGAACAGATCCTCGCGAACTATCCGCAGCTCACAGAGGAGGATATTCGCGCGGCCATCGCCTACGGCGCCGAGGTTGCGCGTGAGCGCATTATCCCGGTGCCTGTCGCGCCCGCCGAATGAAGTGTAAGCTCGACGAGAATCTCGGCGACATAGGACGGGACGTGTTGGCGGCGGCCGGCCATGACGTTGCTACCGTCGCTACACAGGGCCTCAGCGGTAGTGACGATGCGTCGCTGTTCCAGGTTTGCCGAGCCGAGGCTCGCGTGCTTGTCACGCTCGATCGCGATTTCGGCGAGATCCTCAGATTCGCCCCTGAGAATACGGCTGGCATTGCCGTACTCGACTGCAGGGGCCGGCTATCACCGAAAGCCAAGTTGGCTGTCTTGCTCGAGAGGGAATCGATAGACGGGCAGCTTTGGATCGTTGAGCCAGGGCGTATCCGCGTGCACGAGCGGCGCGACCCTCGATAACGCGTTGGAGCCATCGGGGTCGGACGCCGACATGAACCTTTCCGACCTGATCGAGCGCAACGCGGCCTTCACGCCCGACAAGGCGGCGATCCGCTTCGCCGGGGCGGAGCTCACCTACGCGGGGCTCGCCAAGCGCATCGCGGAGACGGCGCGAGGCGCTCAAATCGCGAGCTGGGCGTCGGCCGCGGCGACCGGGTGGCGATCCTCGCTGCCAATCATCCCGATTATCTGGTGCTGCTCTATGCCTGCGCGCGGCTCGGCGCCATGCTGGTGCCGATCAACTGGCGCCTGGCGATCCCTGAGCAGCTGTTCATCCTGCAGGATGCCGGCGTGAAGGCGCTGGTGGTGGAGCAGGCCTTCGCGTCGGTCATCGGCCGCTTGCGGCGGTGCTGCCGGCAGCGCAGGTCGTCGGGCTCGATTTTGCGCCTGCGGGCGGCACCTCGCTCGCCCAGCTGCTGGAAGGCGCCAGCGGCGATGGCCGCAGCGATGGCGTCGATACAACCTCTCCCCTGCTCATCGTCTACACCTCGGGCACCACGGGCCATCCCAAGGGCGCGGTGCTGCGCCAGGAGGCGCTGATCTGGAACGCCGTCATGAGCCAGCACATGCACGACATGACGGCGCAGGATCATATCCTCACGGTGCTGCCGCTGTTCCACGTCGGCGGGCTCAACATCCAGACCACGCCGGCGCTTGCAGCTCGGCGCCACCGTCACCTTGCACGCGCGCTTCGCGCCGGACGCCACGCTGGAGGCCATCGAGAAGCGACCGGCCGACCCTGACGGTGCTGGTGCCGGCCACCATCCAGGCAGTGATCGAGCACCCGCGCTGGCCTGAGGCCAAGCTCGACAGCCTGCGCGCCGTCACCACCGGCTCCACGCAGGTGCCGCAACGCCTCGTCGATGCCATCACCGACCGCGGCATCCCTGTGCTCCAGCTCTACGGGTCCACGGAAACCTCGCCCATCGCGATCTACACGCGAGCTGTCGGGCGACTGGCGCAAGCCGAGGCTCGATCGGACTGCCGGGCTTGGTCTGTGAAGCGCGCGTCGTCGACGACAACGATGCCGAGCTGCCGGTCGGCACCGCCGGCGAGATCGTGGTGCGCGGCCCCAACGTGCTCTGCGAGTATTGGCGCAATCCCACAGCCACCGCCGAGACGCTGCGCGAGGGCTGGTACCACAGCGGCGACATCGCCACGCGCGACGCCGACGGGACATTTCTACATCCACGACCGCAAGAAGAACGTGATCATATCCGGCGGCGAGAACATCTATCCAGCCGAGGTGGAGCGCGTGCTCGGCCAGCATCCGGCCGTCGCCGAGGCCGCCGTGATCGGCCGCGCCGACGAGAAATGGCAGGAGGTGCCGGTCGCCTATGTCGTGCTGCGCCGTCCGGGGCCGCGCCCGACGCCGCCGAGATCGAGCGGTTTTGCCTCGTCGCAGCTGGCGCGCTACAAGGTGCCGCGGGAGTACGTGTTCGTGAGCGAGCTGCCGCGCAACGCCTTGGGCAAGGTGCAGCACTTCCGCTCGAAGGAGCTGATCGCGGAAGGCGCAGCCGGGCGGAAGCGCGCCGCCGCAGACGACGGAGCGGAAGAGCAGATGCGAATAGCCGTCCTGGGCGGTGGCAATGGCTCGTTGGCGGCAGCCGGTGACCTGACGCTCGCCGGCCACGAGGTGCAGCCTGTGGCGGCGCGACCGGGCGGCGATCGAGGCGCACAAGGCGGCGGGCGGGCTCATCACGGTCAAGGATTTCCGCGGCCGCCACGAGGCGAAGCCGGCGCTGATCACGGGCGACATGGGCGAGGCGGTGCGCGGCGCGGAGCTGATCCTCTGTCCGGCGCCGGCGACAGCGCAGGCCGACATCGCCAGGGCGCTGGCGCCGCATCTTGCGGACGGCCAGGTCGTGTTCCTGCCGCCCGGTACGTTCGGCTCGGTGCTGTTCGCCAAGGCGGCGTGGGATGCCGGCAACCGCGCCAAGGCCGCATTCGCCGAGACCGGCACCCTGCCCTGGCTCACGCGCAAGCACGGGCCCTTCGAGGCGGCCATCACCATCCGCGCCAAGCGGCTGCCGACCGGCGTGTTTCCACTGACGCTGCAGGTCGCACGCGCTGGAGGTGATCGGCCGCGCATTTCCCGGCGTGATCGAGCCGTGCGGCGACGCGCTGTCGGGTGCGCTGATGAACGCGGGGCCGATCATCCATCCGCCGCTGATCACCATGAACGCCGCGCCGCTCGAGCACTTCGAGAAGTGGGACATCCACAAGGAGGGCACCACGGCCGCCACGCGGCGCGTCACCGATGCGCTGGATGCCGAGCGCATCGCCATCCGCGAGGCGCTGGGCTACGGCCCGCCGCACTTCCCGCTCGCCGACCACTACGCGCGCGAGGGCGAGGAGTGGATGTACGGCCGCGGCTCGCACGACAAGCTCACCGACTCCGGCGACTGGCGCGAGCGCATCGTGCTGACCGAGCACCGCTACATGCGCGAGGATGTTGCGATCGGCCTGTCGTTCCTGGCCTCGGTTGGCGAGCTGGCCGGCGTCGCAGACGCCGCTGGTGCGGGCGTTCCTCGCCATCGGCTCGGCGATCTGCGGGGAGGATTTCTCGCGCGCGGCCGCACGTCTGGCGAGCCTCGGGCTCGGACACCTCGACCGGGCCGGACTGCAGACGCTGCTGGCCGAGGGCTTCCGATGAGCGAGCGCGCGGCCATCGCCTGTCTCGGCGCCGGGCGCATGGCGCGCGGCATTGCCGTGGTGTTCGCCTATGCCGGGCATCCCGTGACGATCGTCGACGTCAAGGCGCGCGACGCTGTGGGCTATGCGCGGACGGCGGCAGCGGCGCTTGCCGAGGTGCGCACCACGCTTGCCACGCTGGCCGGCTTCGGCCTGTTCGCGCCGGCCGCCGTCGACGGCATCGTCGCGCGCGTCGTCGGTGCTGCCGGAGGCCGACGCGGCAGAGGCGCTGCGCAGCGCCGCGGTGATCTTCGAGGGCGTGCCGGAGGTGCTGGACCTCAAGCGCGAGGTGTTCGCCCGCGTTTCCAAGGTCGCCGGCCCGGAGCCCATCATCGCCTCCACCACCTCCACCATTCTGGTCGATGACCTGTCGGGCGCGGTGGAGCACCCCGAGCGCTTCCTCAACGCGCACTGGCTCAACCCGGCGTTCGTCATCCCGCTGGTGGAGCTGTCGCCCGGCGCCCGCACCGATCCCGCGGTCACGCAGCGTCTCAAGGCGCTGCTCGAGGGCATCGGCAAGGTGCCGGTGGTGTGCGCGGCGCGGCCCGGCTACATCGTGCCGCGCATCCAGGCGCTGGCCATGAACGAGGCGGCGCGCATGGTGGAGGAGGGCGTGGCTTCGCGCCGAGGACATCGACAAGGCCATCAAGTACGGCTTCGGCTTCCGCTACGCCAACATCGGGCATGCTCGAGTTCATCGACTACGGCGGCGGCGACATCCTCTACTACGCCAGCCGCTACCTGGCGCAGGCGCTGGGGGATCAGCGCTACGCCGCGCCCGGCCATCATCGAGCGCAACATGGCCGAGGGCCGCATCGGCCTGAAGACCGGCCAGGGCTTCCTCGACTACGCCAAGCTCGACATCGAGACGTATCGCGCCGAGCGCCTGAAGGCGCTGCTCGACATGCTGGGCTTCATGGGGCTCTCGCGCCCGCCCGTGCTGCCGGAGTAGTGCTTGCCCCGCTCGTCATCCCGGCGCCGCGAGTGCCCGCCAGGGCGCGAGCGGGACCAGGCAGGGACCCAGTCCACCGAACGACAAGGGTGCGGTTGAACAAGCTGAAACGTGCATGGGTCCCGTCCTGGTCCCGCGTGCACGCTTCGCATGCACGCGGCGACGGGATGACGGAGCAGAGCGCCATGCGTTTCACTATTTCTTAATCACAGATGGATCACGCCGAGGCGGGCGGCGTGTGCGACGGCGTCGGTGCGGCTCACCGCGTCGAGCTTCTCGATCAGCGAGGCGACGTGGAACTTGGCCGTGTGGGTGGAGATGCCGAGGCGACGGGCTACAGCCTTGTTGGAGGCGCCTTCCGCCAACAGGGCCAGAACCTCCAGCTCGCGCGGCGTCAGCGCCACATCTGCTCCAGGCTCCGCGGCCGAGGTGTTGCTCGTCACGATCGCCGCATCGGCATCCTCGGCAGCGCCCACCAGTTCGACGCCCTCGACACCACCGAGCGCCGCGGCAATGCGATCGGCGAGCGCGGGATCGGCGACATCGACCGCCAGCCGCAGCGGCTCGCGAGCAGTGGGCTCCTTCAATCGGCGGGCCTTTCTCCAATCGTCAGGACTGCCTGCTGCGTCTGGCCCCCGCGCCGCAGCTCGAGCGTGACCTTCTGGCCGACGCTATCGGGACCGAGCGCGCGTAGCAACGGCCGCACACCACCGACCGGCTTGCCGTTCCAGCTGACAAGCACGTCGCCCTGATGGATGCCGGCCGCCGCGCCTGGTCCCTTGGGATCGACACTCACGACCATGGCGCCCGTGCGGCCGCCGTTCTCGACGGCCACAGGGTGCAAGCCGAGCCCGAGATAGCCGCGCGGGATGCGCCCGTGCGTCTCGAGCCTGGCGGCGACGCGGTCGATGGTGGCCGCGGGGATCACCAGCGTGCGCCGGCGCGGGGCGAACACCGCCATGCCGAACGCCTGGCCCGATGCGTCGACGGCGGCGGAGCCCTCGTTGCGGCGGCGCAGGCGCGCACCGAACTCGATGCGGGCGTCGATCTCCCCGCCGCGCAGCGATCGCCAGGGCGGACCGGACAGGGAAACGACGCCGAGGGCGGCAGTGGCGGCGCCTTCCTCCATGCCGACCAGCACGGCCAGCGCGCCGGCGGTCGGTGCGGCAGCCGCGAACGTCAGCGCGGGCAGCTCGGTGCGATCGGTCCGCAGGAGCGCGACGTCGGTGGTGGGATCGCGGCCGACGATTTGCACGCTCGCGCTGGTCCCGCCATGGGCGGTGATGTGCACCTCGCCCTCATCGGCCAGCGCATCGTCGGCGGTGACGACGAGCCCCGGCCGCCACACGAAGCCCGCGGAGCGCGCTCCCTTGGAATGAACCGAGACGACGCTGCGCGCCGTTGCTGCGACCAGGCCGGACAGCGTCGCCGAGAGATCCTGCAGTTGCGTGGCCATGATACCTCCGGGGATTGAGATTGTTCTTCCAAAGGTGTGGCCGGGCCGGCGGAGCGTCCACTAGCCAGGTGGGCAGGCTCGCAAACGAAAAAAGCCGGCCATGGGGGCCGGCTTCGTTCGCGTGGCCGGCGGCGGCTCGCACCACCCCGCCAGCAGGGCCGAACTAGCATTTACTTGGCGGACGATGGCGTTGGTTATCGCGCCACAGGAGCACCCATTTGAAGTCGGGATCGGGCTGGAGCGTGAGGCTGGCCTTTGGGCTCAGCGAACGTGACGACACGCTACTCCGGTGATAGAGGCGCTTCATGTGCCACTCCATCGAGAGGTAGTGCTGGATTGCAGCCAAGCCGCCACCGTGCTCCGGTAAAGATCCGGAGGCTCCCCTCAGCACGGTTTGGCTGGTTCCAGCGGTTCGGGATGGGACCGCGATCGTCTCGCGGGAGACATGTCCGAGAGTTCCTGGCGGCGGCCCCATCCATGTCCGCCTTACCCCCGGTAATTCTTCGATGCGTGCGTTCACGCATTTCCTCGGCTTCGGCACCTCGCAACCCGCCGCTAGACGGGCCACAAGCGGTGCTGCAGCGTAGGGCTGGAAGCTTGTCCAGAGCTTGCGCGGCAAAAGGCTTCCAGCCCCAATTCGCCAGTCACCCTCAGGCTTTGCTGATTTGGTTAACGAAAGGTTAACGCAGCTGGACGCCGCTCTCGGGCGAGCCCACTGGCACGATCAGCTGCAGCTCGGCCGAGCCGGCCGCGATCTCGAGCGGGGTGGTGCCGAAGGCATCCCCGTCGATCTGGGTCGGCACTGGATGCTGCGCAGCTGATGCTGGCGCGGGCGCAGGGCAGCATCTCGACGTCGCCGTGGCTGGCGGCGCGCGCGTCGAGCTGGCCCATGGCGAGCGCCACCAGCTGGGAAAACAGCTCCGCGCGGTTCTTGGCCTTGAACAGGATGGCCTGCAGCCCGCGCTCGCGAATGCCGGTGCGGCGCGCCATGACGAAGCTGCCGCCGTAGTGGCGAGCGTTGGCGATCACCGCCCAGCTCGCCTCGTGCGGGCAGCCGTCGATGGTGACGGTCAGCGTGTCGACCGGGTGCGCCAGCGCGCCGATCATGGGCCCGGCGTAGGCGGCCTTGCCGACCTGGGCCTTGAGGCGGTGGTCGAGGGCGGCGATGACGCGGCCGTCGAAGCCGGCGCCGGCCATCAGCAGGAACGGCTCGTCGTTGGCGTAGGCGCACGCCGCACCGATCACCGATCCGTGCAACAGCATGTTGCACGATGGCGCCGGCCTGCGGGCACCAGGCCGATCTCGTGCGCCAGCACGTTGCCGGTGCCGACGGGGATGAGGCCGAGGGGAACCTGGGTGCCGAGCAGGCTGGCGGCCACCTGGCGGATGGTGCCGTCGCCGCCGGCGGCGAGGATGGCGTCGTAGCGGCCGCTGGCCGAGGCCTCGCGCGCCTGGCAGCGAGCGCTGTCGATGTCGACGGGCTGGGTGAGGGTGAGCACCGCGCCGGCGCGCAACAGCCCGTCGGCCACGGCATCGACGAGCGGGGAGCCGGTGAGGCCGGCCCCAGGGTTGGTGACAAGGAAGAAGCGGCGGCGCATCGTCGTGTCGGCAACCTGGTGGGTCGTGCAACGCGCACGGGTCACGGATATTGGGCCCGCCGGCGAGGGCGTCAATGCAAAGGGCGTGCGGTGCACCTTGGCGACGGCGCAATGCCTGGCTTAGCTTGTGCCTGCCTGTACAACACCTGGGGGCTCGGGGGCAGCCCCGAACGGGGGAGGAGACCCATGCGGACGATGCTTTTCGCTCTCTTGCTGGCAGCCGCTGGGGCGTGGTGCAGTGCAGCCAGCGCCCAAGAGTGGCCGGAGCGGGCCGTCACCGTCTATGTGCCATTCACCGCCGGGTCGACGCCCGACAGCATCGCCCGCATCGTCGTCGAGCGCCTGCAGGCCAAGCTCGGCAAGCCGTTCGTGGTGGAGAACCGCCCCGGTGCCAGCGGTAACACGGGCACGGCCGCGGTCGCCAAGGCGGCGCCGGACGGGCACACGCTGGGAGTGAGCATCGTCGGTCCTCTGGTGATCAACCATCTGCTGTTTGCCAAGATGCCCTACGACACGGCGCGCGACATCGCGCCGATCACCATCGTGGCCTCGCAGCCGAGCATTCTCGTCACCAACACGGGCGTCGACGCCAGAAGCGTCGAGGAACTCCTGGGCATGATGGGACGAGACCCGGACAATTTCACGTATGGTTCCATTGGTCGCGGTTCGCTCTCACACCTGGCGATGGAGGCGCTCGTGGCCAAGGCTGATGCCAAGGTCGTGCACCTGCCGTTCCCGGGCTCTCCCGCGGCGGTAACGGCGCTGCTGCGCGGAGATGTGCAGATGGCCGTGCTGCCGGCGGCCTCGGTGGTGCCGCTTGGGCGCGAGGGCAAGCTCAAGCTGCTGGCGGTGACCTCGCCTCAACGCTCGGCCCTGCTGCCCGACCTGCCGACCCTGCGCGAGGCCGGCATCGCCGGGGTGGAGGCCGATGCCTGGGTCGGGCTGATCGCGCCGGCGGGAACGCCCGCGCCCGTGCTGGCGAAGATCCACCGCGAGGTGGTGGCCGTGCTGGGCGAGCCCGAGGTGGTGGCGAAGCTGGCCCCGCAGTTCATGGTGCCGGTGGGGAATTCGCCCGCCCAGTTCCGCGCCGTGCTCAAAGAGGAGCACGACCGCTGGGCGCCGATCATCGAGGAACGTGGGATCAGGGCGGAGTAGGCCGGGTACTCGGACGGTCGCAAATGGTCGTCGGCGCGACCAGCATCGTGTCCGTGCAATCTGCGGGTTTTGCCTGATACAGGCCCGCGGCGGCAGCAGGACAGTATCTCCTATTCACCACGAGGTACTCATGCTGGCCATAGCTCCCCGACTCTTTCGGCAGATAGCCATGCAGACGGCCGCGCTGACGGCCGTTCTGACATTTGCGGTGTTCGGCGGCTGGCCGGCGCATGCCTGCGGTTGGTGGGACTGCAGCCATGGCTACGGCTTCCGCCAGCCGACGCGAGTATATGGCTACTACAACAGCGTTCGACCGAGTGAGCCCATACGTGTTCCGAGCCGCCTTGAGCTGCTGAGCGCGCCGCCCGTTCCCGGCGGCAACGCCAGCCTGCTACTGTCCCCTGGCGTGATGCCGGGCCGCGGGCCGACCTTGTTCGGACCGCCCGCCCCGCCGCCCCGCTACTACTACCGCGCCCCCTCGGTTCGCAAATGGCATCGGCGATCCCGATAGTCTTGTAGCGATGTGCTAGCTTGCTTCGGCCAGGCCGCGGTACGCGATGTCCAACAGGGGGTTGCAACGGCGCAACGACGTCGATTCAATCCAGACGGCTGGCGGACCTTTTGGCATGCTATGATTTGCGAATCATCTCGTCGTGTAGCTATCCTCCGTCGGCGTTGCTTCTGTTGGCCTCGGTTGCTGCGCACGGTGCGTGGCGTACGGGTTGGTTGGGTAGCTTGCGCCAATTCGGTGTTAGTGCCGATACCCAATTGCCGAACGCTGGGGAAAGTTCACGCCTTGGAACGCAGCAAGGCTGCTGCGCACCAATACTCGGGTTTTTTGCGTTCGTCTCGGCACTTCAACTCGAAGGCAGATGTCATGCAGCAGCACAAGACCTTGCTTGTCATATCGCTCGGGGTTTTTGCGCTCTTGGGTTGGGCCGGCGCCAGCCAGGCAGCCGAGCGCAAGGCGGCACGGACAGCTCAGTCGGCGGCAGGCGGGCACAAGGTCATCCTCCTTCGAAAGCGTGCCAACTTGCGCGGAGGCTACTCCTACGGCAGGTCCGAGGTGGCAACCCCCTTCGGCCACTCGCGCGGGCCATGGGCGGTGGGTCGCCAGTCGCCGGGCGGTCCGTTCGACAGCGGCTTCTTCTTCGATTCGGACATCACTCCGCTGAATAACGCGCCCTATCCGAAGTAGGGCCCACCACGCCCTGTCCGACGCGGTGCGCGTCGCCGGCCCTAGGGCCGCCAGTCGGCCTGGGGCCGACTGCGGCGTGTGGATCCAACGAAGCCTTCACCAAGGAGCAGGCCGAGGCGGAGCTGGCCTGCCGGCGATGCCGACGCAGTGGCCTTCGGCAAGGCCTTCATCGCCAACCCCGACCATCCCGACTTGCGCTCGTTGAATCGCAAGTTGCAGCCATCGCACCAATGACGGCAGGATGGCGGCATCTTGATCCCGGTCAAGGAATGGGGCGCGCCGCCGGGGTGTGGTGCCCGCAGGCATTTTCCGCTTGCAGGAGGTCCATATGCAGCAATCACTCTCGGCTCGCAACGTAGCCTCGATCGCGGCGGGAGAGCATCGGCTGCCGGTGCGCCGATGGCATCCGACGGGCTACCAGGTCAGCATCATCTCTTCGCTGTTCATAGCGGGTGTCATTGGCATCTTCTTCATCGCCATGGCCGGCTGGGCGCCGGCGAGTGAGTGGCAAGAGCTGGCAGACTTCAGTGTGACCTGGGTCCTGCTGACCTATATCTGGGTACAGATGGGCACGCTCATACTTGTCGGCGCCGGCAGCAAGAATCAAATGTGGCTCGACGCGCTGACATCCATCCTGCCGCTGTTTCTGATCTTGTATGTCGTCATTCAGCACCATACGGGCTACGTCGTTCTTTCCTCCTTCCAGGCGAAAACTGCATGGGTGACGGCCTATACCATGCTATTGGACGTCGTGATCGATCTGGGCGTCACCGTATTGCTGAGCCGTCAGGTGGTCGACGTAGGAGGCGCAGGAGTGGGCTAGAGCGTCTCAGGCATCGTCGCAGCGGCTGGCGGGCGACGACGGGTTGGCATCGCCCGCCAACTCTGCTCTACAAAGCTGCATGGCAAGGGCAGGCAAGATCCGGGTCGGCGTCGGCGGGTGGACGTTCGAGCCGTGGCGCGGGGTGTTCTATCCCAAGGGCCTGCCGCATTCGCGCGAGCTGGAGTACGCCAGCCAGCACCTCACCACGATCGAGATCAACGGCACCTTCTACCGCACGCAGGTGCCCTCCACCTTCGCCAAGTGGCGCTCCGAGACGCCGGAGGGTTTCGTGTTCGCGGTCAAGGGCGTGCGTTATGCCGTGAACCGGCGCGTGCTGGCGGAGGCCGGCGACTCGATCAAGCGGTTCCTCGATTCCGGCGTGACCGAGCTCGGCTCCAGGCTCGGGCCGTTGCTGTGGCAGTTCGCGGCGACCAAAAAGTTCGACGAGGCCGACTTCGGCAAGTTCCTCGAGCAGCTGCCGCCCAAATGGGACTCGACCAAGCTGCGCCACGTGGTGGAGCCGCGCCACGTTTCGTTCCTGACGCCGGCCTTCACGGCGCTGCTGCGCCAGTTCCAGGTGCCCGCCGTCTATGCCGAGCACGCGAGCTACCCGGCCATCCCCGATCCTATCGGCGATTTCGTCTATGCGCGGCTGCAAAAGGGCAGCGACGACATCGCCACCGGCTATCCGCCAAAGCAGCTCGATCAGTGGGCCGAGCGGGCGAAAGTGTGGGCCAAGGGCGGCGCGCCGAAGGACCTGCACCTCGTCGATCCCAAGCACAAGCTGAAGGCCGAGCCGCGCGACGTGTTCGTGTATTTCATCCACGAGGGCAAGGTGCGAGCGCCGGCGGCGGCTGTGGCGATGATCGAGCGGCTCGCGAAGTGACCTGAGAGCCGCCATCCCTTCCGTCAGGAGTAGAGCTCCACCCATCTGCCCAATTGCTTATTGCGGAACTCTGGAGCGGCGTCTAGCGTGGGCGGACCAAGAACCGGAGGCTGCCGCGAGTCTCGTCCCGCACTTGGCCAAGCGGCGCCCAGTGGGAGGACGTCCATGCGCGCAAGGCTGGCCTTCGCGGCTGCTTTCTCATTTCTTGCATTGATCCTGGCGGTAACGCCCTCGCTGGCTGAGAAGCAGGGCGGCACGCTGCGCATCTACCACCGCGACAACCTGCCGAGCGGTTCGATCCACGAGGAAGCGACCATCTCGACGGTGCAGCCGTTCATGGCCGTGTTCAACAACCTGGTGCTGTTCGACCAGAGCAAGAAGCTCAACTCGACCGAGACCATCATTCCCGACCTCGCGGAAAGCTGGGCATGGGATTCGACCAACACCAAGCTCACGTTCAAGCTGCGCCAAGGCGTGAAATGGCACGACGGCAAGCCGTTCACCGCCAAGGACGTGCAATGCACCTGGAACAAGCTGACCGGCAAGGACACCGCCGACGACTTCCGCCGCAACCCGCGCGGCATCTGGTGGCAGAACGTCAAGGAGGTGGTTGTCAACGGCGACTACGAGGCAACCTTCGTGCTCGGCCGTCCGCAGCCCTCGGTGCTCAACATGATGGCCTCCGGCTACACGCCGGTCTATCCCTGCCACGTCTCGACCCAGGCCATGCGCACCAATCCGATCGGCACGGGTCCCTTCAAGTTCGTGGAGTTCCGGCGCGGCGATACGGTGAAGTTCGCGCGCAACCCCGACTACTGGAAAAAGGGCCGGCCCTACCTCGACGCCATCGAGTGGAAGGTGATCGAGAACCGCTCAACGCGCATTCTGGCCTTCGTCGCCGGCGACTTCGACATGACGTTCTCGGCCGACGTGACCGTGCCCCTGCTCAAGGACGTGACGAGCCAGGCGCCCAAGGCCATCTGCGACTTGGCCCCCACCTATGTGTCGACCAACCTGATCATCAATCCCGGCGCGGCGCCTTTCAACGAGCCCAAGATCCGCCAGGCGATGGCGCTGACGCTCGACCGGCAGGCCTACATCGACATCCTGAGCGGGGGCAAAGCCAACGTGTCGGGCGTCATGCTGCCGCCGCCGGAAGGCCTGTGGGGCATGCCGCCCGAGGAGCTGGCGAAGCTGCCGGGCTATGCCGCCGACATCGAGAAGAGCCGGGCCGAGGCGCGCAAGATCATGGAGGGGCTCGGCTACAGCGACGCCAAGACGCTCAAGGTCAAGGTGTCGACCCGCAACATCGCCATCTATCGCGATCCGGCGGTGATCCTGATCGACCAGCTCAAGAACATCCACATCGACGGCGAGCTGGAGGTGGTCGACACCAGCATCTGGCACGCCAAGGTCACGCGCAAGGAATTCTCGGTGGGCTTGAACCTGACGGGCATCGGCGTCGACGATCCCGACGTGGTGTTCTACGAGAACTTCGCCTGCAACTCCGAGCGCAACCTCACCCAGTACTGCAACAAGGATGTCGACGCGCTGATCGAAAAGCAGTCGAAGGAGACCGACCCGGCCAAGCGCAAGGCGATCGTCTGGGAGATCGAACGCAAGCTCGCCGAGGACCTGGCCCGCCCCATCATTCTCTACGACCGCCAAGCCACGTGCTGGCAGCCGCACGTGAAGGGCTTCGTGCTGCACCACAACAGCATCTACAACAACTGGCGCTACGAGGACGTGTGGCTGGACAAGTAGGGCCGGCCAGCTGGGTGGTCGGGGAGACTGTCGTTCGCCTTCGGAGAGCCGCTCGTGGGAGCCTACCTGGTACGCCGCTTCCTGCTGATGCTGCTCACGCTGTTCGGCATGTCGGTGCTGATCTTCGTCATGCTGCGGCTGGTGCCGGGCAACATCACCGACATCATCTTCGACTCGGCTGGCTTCGTTAATCCGGTCCAGAAGAAGAAGATCGAGAAGCAGCTCGGGCTCGACCAGCCGATCGTCACCCAGTACGTCACCTGGATCTCGGGGCTGGCGCGCGGCGACCTCGGCTACGCCTTCGTGTCGGAGAAGCCGGCGATCGACGAGATCCTGCCGCGCATTCCCGGTCACCGCCAAGCTGGCCGTGCTGGCGCTGGCTGTTCTCGATCCTGTTCGGCGTGCCGCTCGGGCGTGATCAGTGCGGTGCGGCAGAACACCCGGCTCGACTATGTGCTGCGGGTGGTCAGCCTGAGCGGCCTGTCGCTGCCCTCGTTCTGGCTGGGCCTGCTCATCCTGATGGCCTGCGTGCAGTGGTTCGGCTGGATCCCGATCTATCGCAGCACGCCCGACAATTTCTGGCGCGAGATCGCGCTGCTCAGCATTCCCGCCGCCGCCGTTGGTTTCCGCAGCTCGGCGCTGGTGATGCGGCTGACGCGCTCCTCGATGCTGGAGGTGCTGCGCCAGGACTACATCCGCACCGCGCGCGCGAAGGGAGCCTCCGATCCCGCCGTCAACTACAACCACGCGCTGCGCAACGCCGTGCTGCCGGTGGTCACCATCATCGGCATCGAGGCGGCGTTCCTGATCGGCGGGCTGATCGTCACCGAGACGGTGTTCAACATTCCGGGCGTCGCGCGCTTCCTGGTCGAGGCGATCCGCTGGCGCGACTACCCGATCGTGCAGAACCTGGTGATGTTCATCGCCGTCGTGGTGGTGGTGATCAACTTCATCGTCGACATGACCTACGTCGCGCTCGATCCGCGCATCAAGTACGAGGAGTAGGAACGCGTGGCTGTCGTCGATCACGAGGCAGGGCTGACGCCGCGCTGGTGCCGACGTCGCACGGCCGCGCTCGGCGCAGCTGCTGTTCTTCGTGCGGCGCTATCCGCTGGGCGCCATCGGCGCGCTGATCATGATGGCGTTCGTGGCCACCGCCGTCTTCGCCGACGTCATCGCCACCTTCGATCCCGCTGACGACCAATGCGCGCTCCTCGCTGGCCGCGCCCGGCGACGAGCACACGCTGGGCGCCGACTTCATGGGCCGCGACGTGCTCGCGCGCATCATCTACGGCGCGCGCATCTCGCTTGCCGTGGGCCTCGGCGCCACCGCGCTCGGCTGCCTGATCGGCATGGTGGTGGGCCTCATGTCGGGCTTCTTCGGCGGCTGGTTCGACCTCATCGTGCAGCGCCTGATCGACATCATGCAGTCGCTGCCGCTGCTGGTGATGGCGCTGGTGATGGCGGCCTCGCTGGGCCCCTCGCTCACCAACACCATCATCGCCATCGCCATTCCGCTGGTGCCCAACGTGGCCCGCATCATCCGCTCCAACACGCTGTCGCTGCGCGAGATGCCCTACGTCGAGGCGGCGCGCGCCATCGGCATGAGCGAGATGCGCATCGCCATCAGCCACGTGCTGCCCAACACCCTGGCGCCGCTGATCGTGCTGGCGCACCGCGCAGTTCGGCTCGGCCATCCTGGTCGAATTGGCGCTGGCGTTCCTGGGGCTCGGCATCCCGGAGCCGCACCCCTCCTGGGGCCGCATGCTGTCGGAGTCGGCGGCCGAGTACGTGCGCACCGCACCCTGGCTGGTGATCTTCCCCGGCGTCGCCATCAGCGCCGTGGTGTTCGGCACCAACCTGCTGGGCGACGCCATCCGCGACATGCTCGATCCCAGGCAGCGCTTCTAGATGGCAAGCGCTCGCCAGCCCTGCCCGAGACATGGCCGCACGCGAAGCAGCCGCCGGCCAGCGCGTGCTCGAGGTCGAGGACCTCAGACCTACTTCTACACCCGCGGCGGCCTGGTGAAGGCCGTCGACGGCGTCTCCTTCTCGCTCCGGCGCGGCGAGACTGCTGGCCATCGTCGGCGAGTTCGGGCTGCGGCAAGAGCGTGACGGCGCTGTCGCTGATGCGACTGGTCGCCGATCCGCCGGGCCGCATCGTCGACGGCTCGGTGCGGCTCGACGGCGTCGACCTCGTCGGCCTCGACGCGGCGGCCATGCGCGAGATCCGCGGCAAGGAGATCTCCATGATCTTCCAGGAGCCGATGACCTCGCTCAACCCGGTCATGACCATCGGCCGCCAGATCGAGGAGGCCCTGCTGCTGCACGAGACCGCCTCGCGCAAGGTGGCGCTGGCGCGCACCATCGAGATGCTGCAGCTGGTCGGCATTCCCGAGCCGCAGCAGCGCGTGAAGGAATATCCCCACCAGCTCTCCGGGCGGCATGCGCCAGCGCGCCATGATCGCCATGGCGCTCGCCTGCAATCCCAAGGTGCTGATCGCCGACGAGCCGACCTCCGCGCTCGACGTGACGATCCAGGCGCAGATCCTCGACCTGATCGCCAAGCTGCGGCGCGAGCTCGGCACCGCCGTCATCCTCATCACGCACGACCTGGGCGTGGTGGCCGAGACCGCCGAGCGCGTGATCGTGATGTACGCCGGGCGCAAGGTGGAGGAAGCGGCGGTCGAGGACCTGTTCGCCCATCCGCTGCACCCCTACACCAAGCGGGCTGATGAACTCGATCCCGCGGCTGGCGCTGATGCGGCGCGAGAGGCGCGGGGTGTGCCGAGCGCCTGCAGGAGATCCCCGGCATGGTGCCGGCGCTCAGCAATCTGCCGGCCGGCTGCATCTTCGCGCCGCGCTGCGCCTTCGCCAGCGACATCTGCCGGCGCGAATATCCGCCCTATGAAGAGAAGCGGTCCGCCCACTGGGCCGCCTGCTGGCATTCCGACAGGGTGGCCGACAGGGGCCCAACGCCGTGGCGGGGAGCGCCAATGGCTGAGGCCGGCGCCACCCCCGTGCTGCAGGTCGACGGCCTCAAGAAGCACTTCCCCGTGCGCAAGGGCCTGCTGCGCCGCACGGTCGGCCAAGTCTACGCCGTCGACGACGTGAGCTTCGCGATCCAATCGGGCGAGACCCTGGGCCTCGTCGGCGAGTTCGGGCTGCGGCAAGACCACGGTGGGGCGCACCATCCTGCGCCTGATCGAGCCGACCGCCGGCACGCTGCGCCTGGAAGGCCGCGACATCACGCGCCTCGGCAAGACGGAACTGCGGCCCTTCCGCCAGCAGATGCAGATCATCTTCCAGGACCCGTTCTCCTCGCTCAACCCGCGCATGCGCGTCGGCGAGATCGTGGGCGAGCCGCTGAAGATTCACGGCACTTCCAGCAAGACAGGCGCGGCGCGAGCGCGTGGCGCAGCTGTTCGACCGCGTCGGGCTCAGGGCCGCGCAGATGGACAACTATCCCCACCAGTTCTCGGGCGGCCAGCGCCAGCGCATCGGCGTCGCTCGCGCGCTCGCGCTCAATCCCAAGCTCATCATCTGCGACGAGCCGGTGTCGGCGCTCGACGTGTCGATCCAGGCGCAGGTCATCAACCTGCTGATGGACCTGCAGCGCGACCTGCAGCTCTCCTACCTGTTCATCTCGCACAACCTGGCGGTGGTCGAGCACATCTCCCATCGCATCGCCGTGATGTATCTGGGGCGCATCGTCGAGTACACCGACAAGACCACCTTGTTCACGCGGCCGCTGCATCCCTACACCGAGGCGCTGCTGGCGGCGGTGCCGGTGCCGGACCCCGCCATCAAGCGCGTCAAGCGCGTGGTGCAGGGCGACGTGCCGAGCCCCTTGAAGCCGCCGCCCGGCTGCCACTTCCACAACCGCTGCCCCTACGCCGAGACGCGCTGCAAGGTCGACGCTCCCGCCCTGCGCGAGGTCGAGCCCGGCCACCAGGTCGCGTGCCATTTGCGCTAGGCGTCCACTCCTCAATCGATCACTGCAAGCAACTCTGAAACGTGTGGCTGCTGCTCGCCAACGCAGTATTCGGGGTTTGTCCGTAGTGCCCATTTGCCAGCGGGCTGTCATTCCTGTCGAGCCGGGTATTGGTTTGGAAGGAGTGTTTGCATGTCCAGATTTGTCGTTGTCGTCCTCGCCATCGTGCCTCTCTACTTCGCGAGCACCGCCCCGGCAGCAGCGTGCGGTTGCCCGCCCTGCGGGTACGGCTCCTACGGCTACACGGCCACACCTTATGCCTACTACGGCTACACGGCCTCACCTTATGCCTACTACGGCTACGGCCGCTCCTACGGCTACAGCTCCTACGGCTACGGCTCCTACGGCTATGCGCCTGCAGCAGCCTATTACGGGTATGGCCCGAGCCAGTTGTACGGCGGGCCTTGGGGAGGGCGCGCATACGGCTATCGGTCTGGTTGGCGTGGCTATGGATATGGCGCGGGTTGGCGCGGTTACGGCTATCGGGCCGGTTGGCGCGGCTATGGATACCGCGCGGGTTGGCGGCGCGGGTGGCGGCGCTAGCGGATGAGTTGGCGACGTCGTTGCATCCGACGATAGCGAAAGCGGAGCGGTGATTGTTGCCTGAGCGTTGCTTGGTCGCCCATCGCGAGGTGCCCTGTGACCCTTCACAAGTACTGGATCGCGCGAATGCAACCGCAGTTCATAACGCTGCTGTTCGCGCTCGTCCTGGCAGCCCTGGCCCTGAACAATGTGGGAGCCCAGTCTGCGAGCCTGGACGGCTCATGGAGCGGTGGCGGCTCGGTCACGTTCGCGTCGGGGGAGCGAGAAGCTGCGCGCTGCCGCGTCCAATACAGTCGCTCGTCTCAATCGTCCTATTTCGTCACGGCTACCTGCGCGACCGCATCCGGGCGCGCGACCCAGACTGCCGTTTTGAGACACGTTGGCGGCAACAGCTATCGCGGCAGCTTCCACAACAGCGAGTACGGGGTTTCCGGCACGATCAGCGTCGTCGTCAGCGGCAATAGGCAATCCGTCCGCTTGAACAGCGAAGCCGGATCCGCTTCGCTCGAGTTGCGCAGGTAAGGGGCATCCAGCGCGAACAGACGGCGCGCCCGTTCCCAAACGCACGTGCGGAGCCCCACGGCCGTCCTAGGGCCGATCACGATGGTTCAATAGATATCGGTTGCGAATCAGTGTAAAGACGATTTGTGGGGGCTCTCGGAGCCTGACCTTATCAAGGAGAAGCATGATGAACCGCTGGACCGCGGCCCTTGGCTGCGCGCTTGCTCTCGCGCTCATGGCGCCGGTTGGCAATCAGGCTCAGGCCGATGGCATGCAGCGCAAAGCCTACAGGACGAAGTGCGTTGTTTCAGCAAGGATGTGGATGTCGCAAGCAACGTGGTCGTGCGCGCGCAATCAGAAATGCTGCTACGACTATGTGTCGCGCAAGGGGTTGTGCCTCGGTGCAACTGATCGTTGTCTCTGAGCTCACTGCTTCCCGGCGCGCCTGATTGACCATCCTGTGCCCTTTCGCAAGGGCGAGATGATGCTGTGCGGGGTCAATCCGGGGCGCTGCTCGGCAACCATTCGATGTTCTGAACCCTCATCGTAGATGATGAGGGTTCAGTGATGCGGGGGATTCCATCACGGATGTGGCGCTGCGGTAGAGTGGCTGGCGGTCGAGCGTACGCTCCTCGTTCCGCCTGCAGAGGCTTGCGACGTCGCTCGGTAGCGTTGTCGCATGCGGACCACACAGCCCCAGAAATGCTGCAGCGGGCTCTGCCCAAACCGCGGCAAGGGCCTACCCTGGGTGTTGGGCGCTGAGTCGCCAGTGAGCAAACCGGTGGCGACGACGAACCGAAGCTGGAAAATCGCGCTTGCGCTTGCCGCATGGTGTGGCTTTTGCCAGCCTGCGCCAGGCCAGGGTGCAACGGAAAAAGCAAAAGCCCCTATCACGCTCGAGGACGACGTTGGACCGTCGCCCGAGTTGGGCCCCGATCCTCTCGCACCGGCGCAAGTCACCGGCCCCGCCCCGATCGCGCCTGGTGCGGCCGCGATATTGCCGGAAGCCGAAACAATCGGCGAGGCAGACCCCATCGTGGCAGCGCTGCGTCAACGGCTGGCCAGCATGCAACCGCCGCACAACGCCGCCGATCGCGAGGATAACGCGGCTTTGGTTGCCTTCTATGCGCGGAGCAGGGATGCGGTTTGGACCAGCAAAGACGCGCTTACGGCGCGGGCTCGGCAGGCCATCGCTGAGATCGGTAGGGCGGACGATTGGGGGCTGAAGGCATCGGCCTTCGAGTTGCCGACCCTGGCGGAGTCACCGGCAAGCCCCGAGGCCATCGCCGACAGCGAGATCAAACTCAGCGTTGCCGTACTCAAATATGCGCGCCAGGCCCGGGGCGGCCGATTGGAGCCATCGGCCGTCAGTCGCAAATTCGACCAGAGGCCGCGTGTCTATGATCCTGGGTCCGTGATGCTCGCCATCGCCAATGCCGATGACGTTGAGGGCTATCTGCGCGGACTGCATCCCAAGCATGACCAATTTGCGCGGTTGCAGCGGGCGCTGGCGGCGGCCCGTGGCGGCCCGGCAAACGACATTCGGCGGATCATCGCCAATATGGAGCGATGGCGGTGGATGCCGGACGATCTGGGCAGCTTCTATGTCTGGGACAGTGTGCCCGAGCAGATGACCAGGGTCGTAGACAAGGGAAAAGTCGTCCTGGCTGAGAAGATTGTCGTCGGCCGGCCCAATACACCGACACCGATATTCTCCGCCGACATGCAGTTCATTATCTTCCATCCCTCGTGGGGCGTACCGTCTGGGATGAAGGTGCAAGAGCTCGGGCCGATGCTGCGCAATACAGGTGGCGGTTGGTTTTCCAGCAACCCACTGGCTTCGGCAGTGTTGAGCAGGCATGGCTTGCAAGTGACGCGCGGCGGCCAACCGGTAAATCCAGATGCCGTGGATTGGTCGAAGGTCGATATCCGTGGCTTCGACTTCGTGCAGCCGCCCGGGCCGACAAACGTGCTGGGCATTGTGAAGTTTCGCTTCCCCAACAAGCACGACGTCTACATGCACGACACGCCGGAGCGGCATCTGTTCGGGGGTGCGGTGCGCGCATTCAGCCACGGCTGCATGCGTGTCCAGAATCCGGTTCATCTGGCCGAGGTGCTGCTCGCCCACGACAAGGGCTGGTCGGCCAGCGAGGTGCAGGGTTACGTGAAGCGCGGCGGCGAGATCAGGTTGACCACGCCGATACCAGTCCATGTCACGTATTTCACCGTCGTCGTCGATGACGAAGGCAAGGTGCAGCAGTTTGCCGACATCTATGGCCTCGACGATCGAGTGACGTCCGCGCTGGAGGGCGCGCAGGCATCGTCGATGCCCAAAGGCGGCACGGCGGCCAATTCACCAGGCGAGAAGGTGCGCACAGGAACACGCATCAAATCCCACCCGCGTCGGCCTAAGGCCGAGCCATCGTCGTCCAATCCGTTGGCTGCCATCTTCGGGAATTAGCAGCCGCGCGAGCCTACTACTCGCTAGGCGACCACAGCGACCCTGCCGCCGCTATCCCCGGCCACCAGCAGCGCATCGATCAGGCGGTGTACTTTCAGCGCCTCCTTGCCGGAGATGCGGGGCGGGCGGCGCTCATCGATGGCATCGAGGAAGTCGCGCCAGACGCCCAGATGGTAGTCGTGCGGGAAGGCCATCGGGTCGGCGCCGGTACCCCCGGCGTTGGGGTCGGGCGCCATGTCCTCGGCTCGGCCGTCGTGATAGCGCACGCTGAGCGCCGTGCCGGCGAGTGAGGCGGTGCCCTTGGTGGCGATGAGCTCGATGCGCTCCGGCCCGCCCGGATAGGCCGCCGTGGTGGCATCGATCACGCCGATGGCGCCGCAGGCAAAACGCACGGCGGCGGCCACCAGGTCCTCCGTCTCCATGCGGTGAACGGGGGTGGTGCGGGCATAGCCGGACACCTCGACCACCGGGCCGGCTAGGCTCAGCATCAAATCGAGGGTGTGGATGCCCTGGGTGAGCAGCACGCCGCCGCCGTCGCGGGCCCGCGAGCCGCGGCCGGGCTGATCGTAGTAGCTCTGCGGGCGCCAGAGAGGGATAGCGGTTGAGCAGCTCACGATCTGGCCGAGCGTGCCCGCGCGCAGGATAGCGGCGAGGCGTTCGGCATTGGGCTTGAAGCGATGCTGCAGGACGACGCCGAGCGTCACGCCGGCCTCACGTGCTGCCGCCACCAGCAGAGCAGCGCGCTCGCTGGAGACGTCGAGCGGCTTCTCGAGCAGGATGTGCTTGCCAGCTCGCGCGAGCTCACGCACGATCTCCAGATGCGTATTGGGCGGCGTCAGCACAGCGACTGCGGTCACGCTGAGGTCGGCGACAACCGGCGCGATACTGTCGATTAGGGGAAAGGGAAAGCGGGGCGCAAACGCTTCGCGCCGGACCGCGCTCGGGCTCATCGCATGCACAACCTCGGCGCGGTCCTTGAGATCGATCAGGCTCTTCGCGTGCGGCGCAACGGCCATGCCGAGGCCGACGATAGCGATGCGGTGGCGGGTCATGCGGGTGTCCTAAACGGGGCGCGCTTGGGGGCGCGCGAGAGTGTCGTGGCGACCGCTCACGGCTGTCAACCGCGCTGCGCGCTCACCACAAGCGGATCTGCGGCAGGGCGCCCGCCTTCACCAGCCACATGACAACCGTGAGCGTCACGACCGAGAACAGCGTTCCGTAAAGCACGATGCTGGAAGCGTGCTCGATCCAGGCCTCGTACTGGCGCGCGAACACGAAGGCGGTCAGCGCCGGCGGCAGGGCGGCCATCAAAACCGCGGTCCCCACCCAGGTCTCGCTGAAGCTGCCGAACATGGGCAGCAGGGCCAGCACCAGCGCCGGGTGGGCGATGAGCTTGACGGCCGAGATCAGCGGCACGTCGGGGAACATGCGCGAGGCCGGGCGCAGCGCCACCGTCACGCCGAGTGCGAACAGGGCGCAGGGTGCCGCCGAGGTGTAGAGGAACTCCAGCAGCCGGTTGACGGCCACCGGCGGCTCGAGGTGCAGCGCGGCGGCGCCCACTCCCAGCGCCGCGGCGATCAGCAGCGGGTTCAGGAAGATGCTGCGCACTACATCGAGCAGCGCGCGCCCGAAGCCGGCCTTGGACGCGCCGCTCACCGCCATCAGCAGCGGCACCAGGGTAAAGATCAGCAGCGCGTCGAAGGAGAAGATCAGCGCCACCGGCACGGCCGCCTCGGGCCCAAGGGTGGCGAGAGCAAGACCTGGCCCCATGTAGCCGACGTTCCCGAAGCCGCCGGCCACGCCGGCAATGGTCGCCTTCGAGGCGCTGCCGCGGGTCAGGATGAGGCCCAGCAGGAATGCGATGAGAAAGGCGCCTGCCGTGGCCGCCGTCGTCGCCTTGATGAAGTCGACCTGCGCCAACTGCTCGAAGGGCGTCTTGGACAGAATGCGGAAGAACAGCGCCGGCAGCGCCACGTAAAGGATGAAGAAGTTCATCCATGCCAGGCCCTCGTCGGGCAGCCCCTTCCAGCGGCCGCAGGCAAAGCCGATGAAGATCAGCCCGAAGAACGGCAGCGCCAGGTTGAGGATGTCGAGCATGGGGTGGGCGGCGCTAGTTACCAGATCGTCTTGACGCCCAGCGCGGCGAAAGCCGGATCGCAGCTTACCAAGTCGAGGCGCTCGATACGTGCCTGGCTGGCAAGAATTCGGTCGAACGGGTCGCGATGGGCGCTCCGCATCAGCCCAGTGTCGGCACCATGGCGCAGGGTGATGGGCAGCGGAAGGAACCCCAGGCTGTCGATCGCTTCGACGAAGTTCTTGAGCAAGCTGCCCGGTGTCTCGAGCCTGCCGATTCTCATCTTCGTGGCGATCTCCCACGCGGAGGCGGCGCTGACAAAGACATCCTCGCCTGGATCGCCCAGGCGCCGGCGGAGCTTGTCGGAAATGCGCTCGTCTCCCTCCACCCACCAAATGAGCGCGTGCGTATCGAGCAGCGCGCCCATCAGTCGCCCCGCCCTTCCCACAGTTTTAGCTCTTCCTCCGGCAGCGGATCGAAGAAGAACGAGTCGGGCAGCTTCAGCTTGCCCTTGAGCGCACCGAACGCGCGGCGTCGCAGCTTGTGCGCCGGCACGCCGACCGGCACCAGCCGCGCCACCGGCTTCTTGCCCCGCGCGATGACGATCTCCTCGCCCTTCTCGGCCCGCTCGATCAGCTTGGAGAGGTTGGTCTTGGCGGCGTGCACGGTGTAAGTGGGCATGGCGGCTCCTATTAGCTAAATTTAGCTAACACGACGCCCGCACAACCCGCAACCGTGAGCCGCATTCTCCCGTCATCCCGGCGCCGCTCGGGCCCGATAGGGCCAGAACGGGACCAGGCCGGGACCCATACACCGCTCAGCAGGCCGAACGGTCGTGAATGCGCCCGATGCGTGCCGCTGACCCACGTGCACAGCGATCCTGCAAAGGTCGATCTGCACGCATTAACGGATCCCTCGACGCCTCGGCCCCCACGGAGAAAGGTGCCACAAGGCGACATCCCCCGGACATCGGCAAGCGGCCAACAAAGCAAGCAACTAGTACGGTGACCGCGACAGCCTGGACAAGATGGCACGCTTGACGGCCTGACCGGCGGCGATTGCCAGAAATGCGACCACGGGGCCGGCTGATATCAAAGCGATGATGCCGTACGTCGGAGAAATCCAGTTGAACACGCCTGCGCCGAAGGCGGTCCCTGCCAGCCCGAATACGCTGTTTCCGATCAAGTGGCGGGCACCGTTGTCCGAGTGAATGGCGATCAGCCACGGCACACCGCTACCGATAGAAATGCACAGCGCTATAGTGAGATTATCCAAACAGCGTCCCCGCTCTCCACGCGCTGGGGGTCAAGACCCGATAATGGTTTCACCGACTACAGCGTTCCGTTTCTCGCCCGGAAACTGACGTGATGACCGAACTCGGTCCGATCGTAGATCGTAGTAGATCGTAGCAAGGTTGGGTCAACCCCGGCGAAAAGCCGGGGGCAGACCCAACACCGCTGTGGTGCAGGACGTGTGTTGGGTCATCGCTGCCGCTCGACCCAACCTACTGTGCAATCACCTCCACCCCCATCTTCGCCATCTGCGGCACGCGCTCGCCCGACTTGATGGCCTTCTCAGGGTTCGACGCGTTGCCGTCCAGCCCACGCTTCTTCACCCCCTGCACGATGGCGGCGAGGCGGAAGAACGAGAAGGCGAGACAGAATTTCCAGATCGGGATGCCGGAGATGCCGACGCGCTCGCAGTACTTGGCGATGTACTCCTCCTCCGTCGGGATGCCGAGTGCCCGCCGGTCCACGCCGGCGAGCCCGCGCATGGTCTCGTGGTTGGGGAAGCGCCACTGCATGCACTGGTAGGCAAGGTCCGAGAAGGGATGGCCGATGGTGGAGAGCTCCCAGTCGATCACCGCCAGCAACCGCGAGCCGTCCGGCTTGAAGATCATGTTGTCGATGCGGTAGTCGCCGTGCACGAGTGAGGCGCGGCCGTCGTCGGGCGGCTCGTTCTTCTCCAGCCACGCGATCAGCGTCTCCATGTCGGCGATGTGTTCGGTCTCGGACGCGCGGTATTGCTTGGTCCAGCGGTCGCGCTGGCGGGCGAAGTAGCTCCCCGCCTTGCCGAAGTCGGCGAGCCCGACCTTGGCCGGGTCGACCAGGTGCAGGGCGGCCAGCGCCCGGTTCTGCTCGTCGTAGACCTTGGCTCGCGCGGCATTATTCAGCTCCGGCAGCGCCGGGTCCCAGAACACGGTGCCGTCGACGAACTCCATGACGAAGAACGCCGTGCCCAGCACAGCGTCGTCCTCGCACAGGTGCAGCATGCGCGGCACGGGGACGTCGGTGTTCTGCAGTCCCTTCATGACGCGGTACTCGCGGTCGACCGCGTGCGCGCTCTTGAGCAGCTGCCCCGGCGGCTTCTTACGCAGCACATAGCGGCCGCTCGGCGAGGCCAGCAGGAACGTCGGGTTCGACTGGCCCGTCGGCGTCTTCTCCGCCGTGATCGGCCCCTTGAAGCCCGGCAGCACGGCCTCGAGGTACTTTGCCAGCGCCACCAAATCGATCTGCGCGGCTTGATGCGCGAATGAGGTCATCTTTGTCATCCCGGGCCTTGTGCCCGGGATCCAGCCATCGGCTGGCTCCTGAGCACGCGGAGAGGTGAATCCCGGGGACAAGCCCCGGGATGACACCTAGATCTTCTGGTTCGTATAGCGCTTCAGCTCCGCTCGCGCGACCTGGCGGCGGTGCACCGCGTCGGGACCGTCGGCGAGGCGCAGGGTGCGCAGATGCGTCCACATGTGCGCCAACGGCGTATCCTGGGTGACGCCCATGGCGCCGTGCATCTGCACGGCCTCGTCGGTGATCTCGAGTGCGATACGCGGCGCGATCACCTTGATCTGCGAGATCCAGGGCGAGGCGTCGCGCTGGCCGACCGTGTCCATCATGTAGGCCGCCTTGAGGCAGAGCAGGCGCGCCATCTCGATCTTCATGCGGCTTTCGGCGATGATGTCGTAGTTGGCGCCGAGCTGGGCCAGCGGCTTGCCGAACGCCTCGCGCGACAGCGAGCGCCGGCACAGCGCCTCCAGCGCCCGCTCCGACTGGCCGATGGCGCGCATGCAGTGATGGATGCGCCCGGGTCCCAGCCGCCCTTGCGACACCTCGAAGCCGCGCCCCGCCCCCAGGATCAGGTTCTCCTTGGGCACGCGCACGTCGCTGAAGCGGATGTGCATGTGCCCGTGCGGGGCATCGTCGGCGCCGTACACCTGCATGCCGCGCAGGACCTCGACACCTTTGGTGCCGGCCGGAACCAGGATCTGGGAATGGCGCGCGTGCTTGGCCGCCGTGGGGTCGGTGCAGACCATGACGATGTAGATCTTGCAGCGCGGATCGCCGGCGCCCGAGGCGAACCATTTCTCCCCGTTCAGCACCCACTCGTTGCCGTCGAGCTTGGCCTGCATGGCGAGGTTGGTGGCATCCGAGGAGGCGACGCCGGGCTCAGTCATCACGTAGGCCGAGCGGATCTTGCCGTCGAGCAGGGGTTTCAGCCACTTCTCCTTTTGCTCGGGCGAGGCGTAGCGCTCCAGCACCTCCATATTGCCGGTGTCGGGCGCGGAGCAGTTGAAGGTCTCCGGCGCCAGCCGCGACCAGCCCATCTCCTCGGCGAGATAGGCATATTCCACGGTGGTCAGCCCATAGCCCTCCTTGCTCTTCGTCAGCCAGAAGTTCCACAGGCCCCGCTCGCGCGCCTTGGCCTTGAGGCCCTCGCGAATCTCCTCCTGGCGCTTGGTGTAGGTCCAGCGGCTGCCCGACTTGCCGACCTCGGCCTCGTACTCCTCCTCCAGCGGCATGATCTCCTCGCGTACCATGGCGCGCACCTTTTCCACCAAGGGCTTCACCTTGGGCGTCATGCCGAGATCCATGGGGCTTCCTCCGTTCCTGATCGTTTTGCGTGGGGCAATTCAAGCACGCCGGCCGCCTCTAGAGAAGGCATCCCACTCCTCCCTTCGCAGATGGCCGGGTACGCACATCTGCCGCAGCGGCGGGGGATGTGGGCGCTTGCTGGTGCGGCTCCCTTGCGATACGAAAGCCACTGCTCAAGGGCTGAGATTGCAAGGAGCCGTCATGGCCGTCGATCCTTCGGGCGGGAGATCCCGCCATGGACTATCCGGAGCACCTGCGCACCTACGCAGGGTTCATCAAGGGCACGATCGTCCTGGTCGTGCTCGTGGCAGCGGTCCTGCTGTTCCTGCTTACCCTGGTGCCTTGACCGGCCGTGAGGAGAATGGCGGCGGTTGGCCCGCCGAGGCGAAGGCGGGGAGCCAATCATGGTCACGATTGCCATTACGGCCGAACGGGACGGCGAGCCCCGGGTGGCGGTGTCGCCCGAGACCGTCAAGAAGCTGTCCGCGCTCGGCTGCACGGTGCGCGTTGAAGCCGGCGCCGGCGGACGATCCCGCTTCTTTGACGACACACTGAAGGCGGCGGGCGCCACCATTGCGGCCAACGCCGCCGAGGCGCTGAACGGCGCCGATATCCTGCTCAAGGTGCGCCGGCCGTCCGTCGAGGAGGTGAAGGCGCTCAAGCCCGGCGCCATCGTTGCCGCCATGCTGTCGCCCTTCGACGACCGCCCCGGCCTCGATGCGCTCGCCGGCACCGGCGCCGCGCTGATGGCGATGGAGTTCATGCCGCGCATATCCCGCGCGCAGTCGATGGACGTGCTGTCGAGCCAGGCCAACCTCGCCGGCTACAAGGCGGTGGTGGACGCCGCGGCCAGGTTCGGCCAGGCCGTGCCGATGATGATGACGGCGGCGGGCACGGTGCCGGCGGCCAAGGCTTTCATCATGGGCGTGGGCGTGGCGGGTCTGCAGGCGATCGCCACGGCGCGGCGGCTGGGCGCCATCGTCTCGGCCACCGACGTGCGCCCCGCCACCAAGGAGCAGGTGGCCTCGCTCGGCGCCAAGTTCATCGCCGTGGAGGACGAGGAGTTCAAGCAGGCCCAGACCGTGGCAGGCTACGCCAAGCCGATGTCGGCCGAGTATCAGAAGAAGCAGGCCGAACTCGTGGCTTCCCATGTCAAGACCCAGGACATCGTCATCACCACCGCGCTGATCCCCGGCCGGCCGGCGCCCAAGCTGATCTCCAAGGCCATGATCGAGAGCATGAAGCCTGGCGCCGTGATCGTCGATCTGGCGGCCGAGCGCGGCGGCAACACCGACCTCACCAAGCCCGATCAGGACGTGAACCACAACGGCGTGCTGGTCATGGGTCCGACCAACCTTGCGGGCGAGGTGCCGGTCAACGCCTCGAGCCTCTACGCCAAGAACCTGCTGGCGTTCCTCGAGACCATGATCGACAAGAAGGAGAAGGTCTTGAAGGTCAACTGGGACGACGAGATCGTCAAAGGCACGCTGGTGGCCAAGGACGGCAAGATCGTCCACCCGAGCCTGACACAGGGGGCATAAACATGCGACGCGCCGCAGTCTTGGCCGGCCTCGTGGGCGGCCTTTCTCCCTTCCCAGCCCTCGCTGCCGGCGGTGGCGACGTCAGCCCCTTCGTCTACCAGTTCATGGTGTTCGTGATCGCCATCTTCGTCGGCTATTTCGTCGTGTGGAGCGTCACCCCGGCGCTGCACACCCCCCTGATGTCCGTCACCAACGCCATCTCCTCGGTGATCGTGGTCGGCGCGCTACTGGCCGCCGGCGTGGCACTGATCATGGCGGGCAGCGGGCTTGCCAAGGTGTTCGGCTTCCTCGCCCTGGTGATGGCCTCGGTCAACATCTTCGGCGGCTTCCTCGTCACCCAGCGCATGCTCGGCATGTACAAGAAGAAGGAACCGAAGCGCTGACGCGCTAAGGGAGGGGGCGGGCTCATGCATCCAAATCTGGTCGCGCTGCTGTATCTGGTCTCCGCAGTGCTCTTCATCTTGGCGCTGCGCGGGCTGTCGAGCCCGGAGACCTCGCGCCGCGGCAACCTCTACGGCATGGTCGGCATGGCCATCGCCATCGTCACCACGCTCGCTCAGCTGCCCGATACGTCGGGCTTCACCTGGCTGCTGATCTTCGGCGGCCTGGCGATCGGCGGTGGCATCGGCGCGGTCATCGCTCGGCGCATCCCCATGACGTCGATGCCCGAGCTGGTGGCGGCCTTCCACTCCCTCGTCGGCCTGGCGGCGGTATTCGTTGCCGCCGGCGCGCTCTATGCGCCGGAAGCCTTCGGCATCGGCCATCCGGGCGATATTGCCGCATCGAGCCTCGTCGAGATGTCGCTCGGCGTCGCCATCGGCGCCATCACCTTCACCGGCTCGGTGATCGCGTTCGCCAAGCTTTCGGGGCGCATGTCGGGCAAGCCGATCATCCTGCCGGCGCGGCACCTCATCAATATCGCCCTCGCCGCCCTCACGGTGCTGCTGATCGTCTGGTTCTGCCAGTCGGGCGGCGATCCCGATGCTGTTCTGGGCCATCACCGCCGCAGCCCTGCTGTTCGGCATCCTGATCATCGTGCCCATCGGCGGCGCCGACATGCCGGTCGTCATCTCCATGCTCAACTCCTACTCGGGCTGGGCGGCCGCCGGCATCGGCTTCACGCTCGGCAACGTGGCGCTGATCATCACCGGCGCGCTGGTCGGCTCCTCGGGCGCGATCCTCTCCTACATCATGTGCCGCGGCATGAACCGCTCGTTCATCTCGGTCATCCTGGGCGGCTTCGGCGGCGAGACGGCGGGGCCGGCCGCGGGCGCCGAGCAGCGGCCCGTCAAGATCGGCTCGGCGGAGGATGCCGCGTTCCTGCTGAAGAACTCCGGCAAGGTGATCATCGTGCCGGGCTACGGCATGGCGGTGGCGCAGGCCCAGCACGCCCTGCGTGAGATGGCCGACAACCTCAAGAAAGCCGGCGTGGAGGTGAAGTACGCCATCCATCCCGTTGCGGGCCGCATGCCAGGCCACATGAACGTGCTGCTGGCAGAAGCCAACGTGCCCTACGACGAGGTGTTCGAGCTGGAGGACATCAACAACGAGTTCGCCCAGGCCGACGTCGCCTACGTCATCGGCGCCAACGACGTCACCAACCCGGCGGCCGAGGACGACAAGACCTCGCCCATCTACGGCATGCCGGTGCTGCAGGTGTGGAAGGCCGGCACTGTGATGTTCAACAAGCGCTCGCTGGCGTCGGGCTATGCCGGCATCGACAACCCGCTCTTCTATCGCGACAACACCATGATGCTCTTGGGCGACGCCAAGAAGATGACCGAGGAGATCGGCAAGGCCATGGCGCACTG
Organism: uncultured Alphaproteobacteria bacterium; assembly: GCA_963724565.1. Classification (GTDB taxonomy): domain Bacteria; phylum Pseudomonadota; class Alphaproteobacteria; order Rhizobiales; family Hyphomicrobiaceae; genus AWTP1-13. The sequence continues at coordinate 194,791 of CAVRVK010000011.1, read as the reverse complement.
ATGGCCGCCCAACTGGCGCAAGCCTCTTCCCGCTTCACGAAGTGGGCGCCGCCGGCCGCAGCGGCAGCTTGTAGAAGTGCATCTCCAGGCCCTTCTGCTCCACATAGCGCCGCCGCCAGCTCGCGAGCGTGAAGTTCTGCTTCCACAGCGCCTGGGCGCTCGAGTTGGAGTAGATCAGCCGATCGTCGGCATTCGCCGCCGGCGGCCCCAGCAGGCCGACGTGGCCGACATTGCGCGTGCTGTTGCGCCGCGTCTTGGTCGGCGAGATGACGATGCCGCCCGCCGGCACCTGATCCTCAGGCAGCGATGCCCCCATGCAGCCGCGCAGCTCAGGATAGAACACGGCCGTTCCGTCGCTCCGGGTGATCCAGCGGTCGAGCGCTGCATGCGCCAGCCGCCGCACCGCCCAGACACAGGCGAGGTTGCCTCGGTCCGGTCCATCGCTTGTCGAGAAGCGGTCCACCTGGGCCTGCGCGTGGGCGGCTACTCTGTCGTGGTCCGCCTCGGGGCTCGCCGTGCAGTTGCGCGAGAGTGACGAGATCTCGAACGTCCTGCCGATATGATCGAGCTCGAAGAAGTTGTCGGCCATGCTGGGCCGGAATTTGCCCTCCACCGCTTCGAACACCAGCATGCCGCCCTCGAACTCGGACAGCTGGCGCACCATCAGATACTCCCTGCCGTTCATGACCATGTGCGACGTGATGGTTTTCATGTCCGGCGTGGGATCGAGGTAGCCCGCAACTTCGGGATGCCGTCGCAAGACGTCGTCCATGGCTTTCTCCCGTTTTGTGCCTGCCTATGCGAGCCAGCCCGCAGGCCGGCGGGGCCTCACCTGACGACGTAGCGGTTGACGCCCAGAATGTTGGCCGGCGCTGGGGGCCTCCCCCTGAGTGCGAACGCCCCACTCGGTGCGGCCTGCGCTGCGACTGGTACGTCGGGCTGCACGCCTTCCCGCACCGCCTTGGCGACGGCGTTGTTCCAGTGCTCGCGGATCGCCCCCAGCGTGCAGTTCTCGGCGTACTTCTTCACGGCCGCGATCGCATCGACATCGGAGAAGCGAGGGTCCCGCTCCACCACGGCACCGAGCTCCCTGCGCTGCGCGGTCATGGCCTGGATGACGAGCGAGCGCAGCTCCGAGGAGTGCGGGGCGAATGTGAACTGCACCCTGTACTCGTTGAGAAGCGCTCTGGTGACCTCGAGAGCACCGGCCACGTTGGCAACCGCCAGTGTGGAGGTCTCGGCCGCGGTCATGACTATCGCGGCCTGGGTGGTGGCGCTCGCGAGCCCGGTTCTGGCAAGCTCCGTGCGCCGCGCCAGCTGCTCGACAGCGTCGAAGAACTCCGCGCAGCGCTGATCCACGTAAGCGACGCCGATCACCAGTGTGTCGCGCGGCGTCGCGCCGATCCGATAGGGCGGCGCGAAGCCCGTCTTGGCGTAGCTTTCGAGCTGAACACCGTCGGGTATCCCCGGGGGCAGCGACGCGAACTCGGCACAGCCGCCAAGCAGCAGAGTCGCCACCGCAGAGGCCGCCAGCAGGCCGGGAAATCGAGAAGGCATTAAGTAGCTCCGGGGCTGAAATACGCCGCACAATGCAAGCGAGGCTATCTTGCCGGACTCGCTGTTTCAAACACAATGTAAGAAACATGCTATAAAAGCAAGACTAAGGTTGCGAGCGCGCAACACTGCGATCGGCCGCCTGCGCTCGCAAAGGCTCCCTTGACCATGCCGGCGACGCACGACACAAGGCGGGAATGTCGTTTTGGATCAAGCTCGCCCTCGGCGCCGCGGCGGCCTACGCCCTGCTCCTCGTCACCGCCTACCTCGCCCAGCGCAAGCTCATGTACTTCCCCGACACGATGCGGGTGCAGCCGGCTCAGGTGGGTCTCGCCGACGTCGAGGAGCGGGTGCTGAAAACCCCCGATGGCGAGCGCATCATCGCCTGGTACGGCCAGGCCAAGCCCGGGCAACCCACGCTGCTCTACTTCCACGGCAACGGCGGTAGCCTGGCCATCCGTGCCCCGCGCATCGCCCGCTTCATGGCCGAGGGCTGGGGCGTCTACATGCTGACCTACCGCGGCTACGGCGGCGGCTCAGGCAAGCCCACCGAGGTCGACAACGTGGCCGATGCGCGCCTGGCTTACGGCGCCCTCGTGCTCGAGGGGGTGCCGCCCGGCTCCATCATCGCCTACGGGGAGTCGCTGGGCTCCGGCATTGCGGTCAGGATCGGCATCGAGCGCGAGGTGGCGGGCGTCATCCTCGATGCGCCCTACACATCCATCGTCGATCTCGCATCCGGGGCCTATCCCTTCCTACCCTTGCGCGCGATCCTCATCGACCGCTACGAGACCACCAAATATATCGCCAATCTAAGGGTGCCGCTGCTTATCCTGCATGGCGAGCGCGATGGTGTGGTGCCTGTCGAGATGGGGCGCGAGCTGGCGCGGCTCGCCAACGAACCCAAGCGCCTCATGGTCTTTCCCAACGGTGGTCACAGCAACCTGTATATCGACGGCAACAATGCCATCGAGCCGGTGCGGCGCTGGATTGCCGATCTGAAGTCGCTGGCCGACCGCTAGCAACAAGAAGCGCCGCTCCCGCTGGGAGGGGAACGGCGCGCTCAAATAGCGAAGTGCTGGAGCCTAGCGCGGACCGCCGAAGCCGCCGCCGCGGGAGCCGCCGAAGCCACCGCCGCCGCCGCCGGGCCTGCCGGGGCCACCCTGCCGTCCGCCGGGCCCACGCCCGCCGGCTGCGCCGGGCCGCGCCGTGGGCGCCTTGCCGGGCAGAAGCCCCTCGCGCTGGGCTTTCTTGCGGGCCAGCTTGCGCGCGCGGCGAACGGCTTCGGCCTGCTCGCGCACGCGCTTCTCCGATGGCTTCTCGTAGTAATTGCGCAGCTTCATCTCGCGGAAGATGCCCTCGCGCTGCATCTTCTTCTTCAGCGCCTTGAGGGCCTGATCGACGTTGTTGTCGCGAACTTGAACCAGCAAGTGGTGCCTTCCTCGGACAGTGGTGGTTTGTGACGAACCAAACGGGGCCTGCGGGGTAGGACGCACACCTGCGCGCCCGAAACCCGTGGCCCCATGCGTGGGCGTGCTTTTAGCAAAGCCGGGTTAACATGTCCACGCCTCGCCCACTCGGGGTGCGTAGTATTTGCCGGGTTCTTATGCCCCTGAATGCGGGAGGAGCCGCGTCACGTGGCCCATCTTGCGGCCGGCCCGCGCCTCGCGCTTGCCGTAGAGATGCAGGCAGGCCCCAGGCTCGGCCGCAAGCTTTTCCCACTCCAGTGCCTCCTGGCCGATCAGGTTCACCATCTCGGCATCGCTGTGGCGCTCGGTGGAGCCCAGCGGCCAGCCCGCCACCGCGCGCATGTGGTTCTCGAACTGGCTCACCGCGCACGCCTCGATCGTCCAGTGCCCGCTGTTGTGCACGCGCGGGGCGATCTCGTTGACCATCAGACGATCGTGTGGCGGCGCGTCGGGGCCCGAGATAGAACATCTCCACCGCCAGCACGCCGACATAGTCGAGCGCCGCAGCGATACTGGCCAGGCGATGTCTCTCGCCCGTGCCAGGTCGGCGTCAGGCAGTCCTGCGGGCACGACCGACCGGCGCAGGATGCCGCCCTCGTGCGTGTTGCGGGGACAGTCGTAGACGGCAAGCGCGCCAGCCTGACCGCGCACGACAAGCGCCGAGATCTCGCAAGCGAACGCGATACGCCTCTCCAGCACCGAGGGCTTGCCACCGACCGCATTCCAAGCCGCCATCGCATCGGCCCCCGGCTGCACGCCGACTTGACCCTTGCCGTCGTATCCGAGCCGGCGGGTCTTGAGGATAGCCGGGCGCCCCGAAGCGCGCCGCCGCAGCCGTGAGCTCCGCCGAACTGTCGACGGCGCAGAACGGCGCGACGGGAATCCCGAGCCCCGCGATAAACTCCTTCTCCGCCAGCCGGTCCTGCGCCACCTCGAGCGCCCTGGCGCCGGGGTGCACCGGTACCCGCGTCGCCAGGTGCCGCGCAGTCCAAAGCGGCACGTTCTCGAACTCGTACGTGACGGCGCCGACGCAACGGGCGAACGCGTCGAGCGCCGTTGCATCATCGAATGCAGCTTTGGTGGTGCGGCTGGCGACGTCGAAGGCCGGGCCGCTCTCCTCGCAATAGATGTGCGTCTTGAGCCCGAGCCGGGCCGCGGCCATAGCCAGCATGCGGCCGAGCTGGCCGCTGCCCAGGATACCGATGGTGGAGCCCGGCGCGAGCGGCACGGGGCGGCCGGCGTCAGGCATCGTCTTGAGGCGCCTCGGGAACCGCTGCCGTCTGCTTGGCGCGCAGCGCGTCCAGCCGCTGCGCCAGCGCGCTGTCCTCGAGCGCCAGGATTTGTGCCGCCAGCAGCCCGGCGTTGGTGGCGCCGGGCTGGCCGATGGCCAGGGTGCCGACCGGCACCCCGGCAGGCATCTGCACGATGGAGAGCAGGCTGTCCTGGCCCGACAGCGCTGTGGTGGCCACCGGCACACCCAGCACCGGTAGCGTCGTCATGGAGGCGGTCATGCCGGGCAGGTGCGCGGCACCGCCGGCACCGGCGATGATCACCTTGAGCCCGCGGGCCTTGGCGCTCTTGGCGTAGGCGTAGAGCCGGTCCGGCGTGCGGTGGGCGGAGACCACTTTCGCCTCGTGGGGGATTCCCAGCTCGGCCAGCACATCGGCGGCGTGCTTCATGGTGGGCCAGTCGGAGGGGCTGCCCATGATGATGCCGACTTTGGGATTCTCAGCCATGCTCTGGCTCTTGCAGCCTGCAAAATTGGAGCGTCCGCTGCCGCGGCGCGAAGGTCGGCACTTAAGGCTACACGATGCGCCCTGGCAAGCCGGGCTTGCCGGACGAATACGCCATTACGCGATGATGTCCGGCAGCAGCTGATCTTCGATGGCCGTGATCTGGTCCTTCAGCGCGAGCTTGCGCTTCTTGAGACGCTTGATCAGCAACTGATCCGAGTGAGGCGAGGCTTCCTCCGCCACGATCTCGGCATCGAGATCGCGGTGCTCAGCCCTCAGTCGCGCCAACCGCTCGCGAAGCTCGCGCTCGTCCGGTCGCTGCATAGGCGTTTCAAGCGTCCTGCCGCGAAAGCCGCCCGCACAGTCAATCTTGCACTATCCTTGCAAACTCGAGGGTAGGCAAGCGCCGGCGCAGCTTCTACGCCAAAAGAAAGCGGCGCCGCAGGCTGTGCACGGCGCCGGCATAGTTCAAGCTGCAGAACTTACATCGGACCTGGCGTGCAGGTTTCCTTGCCCTTCGTCGTGCAGCACTTCATGAGAAGGAAGTTGTTACACTGTGCCGGGGCGGCCTTGGCCTTCTTCTTGGCCTTGGCCTGCTCTACCATCGACATCTCTACTTGGTTGCCGCCGATCATCAGGGCGGCTTGTGTCGGCTTCGCGGTTCCCCAGGCCAAGAAACCAGCGGCACCTCCGCAAACGGCCAATGCTATCCAGACTTTGCGCATGAAACGCCTCCGTTGAGGTAGTCAACCAAAGCAGACTACGCCTGTCCGTTTGCGCGTCCATCACAACCATTGCGATTTCGTTGCGTCGTTGTTCGCGGCGCTACACATTTGCAAATGCTAGGTTTTCCACAGTTCTGTAAAAATTGGCAAAAAAGGGCTTGTTTTCAGCAAGTTATTGAAGCTGCTGGCTTTCCCTGTGGATAGACAGGGCGTAACATCCATGGCACACTGGAAGCACCTTCAACGCACATGCGGAGGGTCAAGATGACGCTTGCTGCACATCTCGCAGAGCTTTCAGAGAAACATCGATCGTTGGAACGGAAGATACAAGAAGAGATGTCGCGCCCCGGCGGCGACGATACCCTGATTACCCGGTGGAAGCGAGAAAAGCTCAAACTCAAAGACGAGATGGCGAAGCTGCAGAACGGCCACACGCAGCACTAGGCCGAGCCAGCATTTCGACTTTCCGCGGCGGCGATCGTTGCGATCGAGGCGCGCCGGTGGTGTTCGTTTCCCTTCGCTCATTACTCGGTCGCTGCGGCGTCTATGGCAGGCGTTGGCAGAAGTATGCCCAGCTGCCATATGGCGGGCATGGCCAAACAGATCGCGGCTTATGAGTGGGTGATCCGCCTCGGCGCGTTCTTCGTCGTGATCGCAGCGATGGCGTTGTGGGAGGCATGGCAGCCGAAGCGCCGGCTCAGCGTCGGGCGCCTTGCGCGCTGGCCCGGCAACCTGGGCGTCTTGGCGATCGACACCATCGTGGTCCGCGTTGCCTTTCCGGCCGCCGCGGTGGGCATGGCCCTCGTGTGTGAAGGGCGGGGATGGGGGGTATTCAACGCCGTCGCTGTGCCGTTCCCGCTGGCCGTGCTGTTGTCGGTGCTTCTGCTCGACCTTGCGATCTATCTGCAGCATGTGCTGTTCCACGCCGTGCCACTGCTGTGGCGGCTGCACCGTATGCACCACGCCGACCTCGACATCGACGTGACGACAGGGGTGCGCTTTCACCCGCTCGAGATCGTGCTGTCTCTCTTCATCAAGTTCGCCGTGATCGCGCTCATTGGTGCGCCGGCACTGGCCGTGCTGATCTTCGAGGTCCTGCTGAACGCGACGTCGATGTTCAACCACAGCAACGTCGCCATGTCGGTCTGGGTCGATCGCATCGTGCGGTGGCTGGTGGTGACGCCCGACATGCACCGCGTGCATCATTCGGTCCTGCGCGCCGAGACCAATAGCAATTTCGGCTTCAACTTTCCCTGGTGGGACCGGCTGTTCGGCACCTACCGGGCCCAGCCGGCGCAGGGCCACCAGGCGATGACCATCGGCATCGAGACATTCCGCGATCCAGCCGAACTGCGGCTCGACCGCATGCTGTTGCAGCCGCTGCGCGAGGGCAACGACCGCTATCCGATCCTGCGGAGGGAGTGAGCCTTCTTCATCAGGCCGTCATGCCGCGGCGCTGTGAGACGAGCGTGCCGACGACGATCAGCGCCGCCCCGGCAAGGGTGGCGAGCCCCGGCACCTCTCTAAAGAACAGGAAGCCGAACAGCACGCCCCACACCAGGGTCACGTAGCCGACGGGCGCCAGCCGCGCTGCCTCGATGCGCGCAAACGCGTGCGCCAGCATGGTATGGGCGGTGACGCCGATGGTGCCGAGCAGCGCAAACCAGAGCGTGTCGAGCAATGTCAGCGGCGTCCATACCCACAGCACCGGCACGGCCAGGATCAGCGCGGGCCCGAGGTTCTGGAACAGCACGATCTGAGAGAGCGGATCGCGCGTTGCGCGGTGACGCAGCACGATGATGTTGAGCGAGTAGCCGAGCGCGGAGACGAGAACGGCCGCCGCGCCGATGAGCACGTGGGTGTCGAGCCCGGCACTGCCGAGGCTGTCGCCCACGATCAGCAGCATGCCGGCGAGGCCAGCGGCGAGCGCTACCACGATGCGCCAGTCGGCCCGCTCTCCGAGCAGCAGCACGCCGAGCAGCGCAGTCAGTACCGGTGAGATGAAGGAGAGCGCAATGGCGTCGGCGAGCGGCAGCAGCGCCAGCGCATAGAAGAACGTCGTGGCAGTGACGACGATGATGACCGCGCGCAGCCCGTTGATGAGGGTGGCCTCGCGCGTCGGCCATCCCGGCCGGCTCCAGGCGGCGTAGATGGCGGCGCCGATCAGGCCGAAGCCGAAGCGCAGGAAGGCGATCTGCAGCGTAGGGTAGCGGGCGGACAGCGCCTTGATCATCGCGTCCATCAGCGTGAGCAGCCCCTCGGCCGCCACGGCGAGGGCGACGAGGCGCGCGATCGAGAGGGGCTGGCTGGGCGGCATGGGCGCAGAAGACATAGCTGCGCGCCGGCCCGCACGCTACAGGCTCTGCTCGCGCCTGCGATACGGCAGCTATGCGGTGCGCCGCTCTGTCGTGCGCCGCGATGGCATCGCCGATCGCTGGCCGTGCCGGATCAGGTCATTTCTTGGCGGCGGGCTGGGTTGCCCCGAGCTGGAACATCAGGGCGGCACTGCCGTCGCCGCCCACGAAGGTCTGCGGCAGCACGCCGGGCACCAGGCGAACCGCCCGCTCCCAGTCGATCAGCAGCGGGTTGCCCTTGAGGATCTCCGCCTGGCGCTGCTGGATGTCGAGCTGCGCCTTGCCCTTGATGGCGATCGAGTAGGCCTCGGCGTCGGCCTGCGCCTTGGTGGCGTCCGCCTGCGCCTTGGCCGTGTTGAACACCTCCTGCGCCTTGAAGTTCTGCTTGCGCAGCTCCTGCTCCTGCGCGTTGGCCGCCTCTCGCGCGACCTGCACGGCGGCGATCTGCTGGGTGTAGGCCTTCGGGAACTCCACATTGGTGACGGCGAAGCCGGTGATCGTCATGATCTGCTGCGGGATCACGGCCAGCGCCGCGGCTCTGGCCTGGTCGCGCAGCTCGTTGCGCTTCGTCAGCAGCTCGTTGACCGCGAACCGCGACACCACCGCCTTGACGGCGTCGGGCAGGCGCGGAGCGATGATGCGCTGCTCGAACTGATCGAGATCGCCGAATTGATTGTACATCTGGACGACGTGCTCTTTGTTCACGGCCCAGTTGAGTGCGACCGAAACGTTCAACTCCATGGGGTCGCGCGAGGCCGACTCGTAGGTCTTGGTGAAGGCCCGCTCGCGCAGCTCGACGGTGTGGCGGGTCTCGACGTAGGGGATTTTGAAGTTGAGACCCGGCTCCGTGACGCGGACCGGCGCGCCCCAGCGCAGCACGATGTCTACCGTGCCGGCTTGCGTATTGAAGGCGGCGAGCCAGGCCGAAATGAACAGGAACAGCGCGATGGCTGCGAGCACGATCACCCTGGGCTGCAGCCAGGGCGGCGTGGAGGGGGAAGCCGGGCGTCCGATCTGGCGTTGGTCCATGGCGATGCGCTGCTCGGTTGGAGGACGTTAAGGCCACAGTATCCCTAACGGCGCTTAGCCCCTAGTTACCGCCGCAGGCGCTGGGCGGCCCCAGTGCCGGCAAACCAGCCGGTGCGACATGCTACCAGTAAACGACCGGTAAGAAATGGTCCGCAGTCTGTAGACGCAACGCATGTCTGCCGGCGGGATGGGGCGCTAGACACAGCGGCCGGCGCGCGACCCCGCCGGCTACACGCCTGTGGTTGGCGCGGCGACTGGCGAATTCTGCCGTGTCCGTCAGGCCGGTTCCAGCGCCTCGCGTACTGCCTCGGGATTGCGGGCAATCACCATGAGATAGGTACGCGCAGCCTGGTCCGGCTCGACGCGCCCCTGCTCCCAGTCTCGCAGCGTGCCGACAGGAATCTTGAACCGTTCCGCGAACTGCTCCTGTGAGAGCCCAAGAGCCTGGCGCACCACCTTTGGGTTGGGGCGCCTCATGCGCTTAAGCTGCATGTCGCTGAGCGGCTGCGCGTCAGGGTCGCCGCGAGCAGCCTTCACTATCTCAGCCTCGGTCAGGGCATCGGCTTCGCGCCAATCGTGTTTGGCCGCTGAAGACTTTTTCATGGCCCTTCGCATCACAGGCTCCAAGATATCTCTTTCGTCTGCGCCGCATACCCCTGTTGACCGGCCAGCACTACATGAATTTTCGCCGTCTGAACGCTTTCACGTCCTGCGCCGATAGATCGAACCATTCACCGTTGCCGCGCTTATCCGCGAAGCGGTTGTGCCAGTATGGCTCGATCCCAATTGGATCGTCGGTCGTGATTGCGTGAACCAGTGTCAGCTTCTCAGGCAGCTGGATCGCGAGTTCGTATTCGCGCCTACCGAGAGAACCCGTGCGGCCAATCTTGTAGTGCTTACCCATGCGAGCGAGGTAGACGTGGCCGAACGGCACCTCAGCATCTTTGTCCGCTTCCTGTTCTGGCGTGGGCCTCGCGTCCGCGAACGGTCGGCAAATGGCCGCCACGTCTTCAAAGCCCGGCGTCGCCGCACAGTAGTCGAGCACCTTCCGGGCACGATCTCCTTTAGAGCCTAGCCTGGCGTAGACGGAGTGACTTGGAAATGATTTGTCCCTCCTGCCCTTCATGCGTATCTCTGCGTGGACAGGGAACCGTCCGAGTTCTCTGACCAGCAGTGCCAGTTGCTCCACAAGGTGATGCTCATGGTAGGGCAACTGAAATGCATTGGGTGCGTAGCCGGCCTCGCGGATCGCGTCACCCCAGCGGCTCCAATACTTGCCGTACCAGTCCGCCGTCTTGATCCCCGTGACCTTCGCGAATCGGTAGCGTCCGAGGGCAACACCATTCTGGCCCGCGGTGCGCTTAATCTCGGAAATGATGAAGTCCTTGGTCATTGCTAGCCTGTCTTCATTGCAGTCAAATTGGAATTGGCGTTCGGTCTGCAATCTATCCCTATGCTTTCAAACCCCCTTGGCCCGCTCCCGCAGCACGTATTTCTGGATCTTGCCGGTGCTGGTCTTGGGCAGCTCGGCGAACACCACCGTCCGCGGCAGCTTGTAGGCGGCAAGATGCGCCCGGCAGTGGGCGATGATGTCGGCTTCGGTCGGCGCCGGCACACCGGGTTTCAGCTCGATGAAGGCGCACGGGGCCTCGCCCCACTTCTCATCGGGCCTCGCCACCACGGCGCAGGCGGCCACCGCCGGGTGCTTGTAGAGCGCGTCCTCCACCTCGATGGAGGAGATGTTCTCGCCGCCCTGAGATGATGATGTCCTTGGAGCGGTCCTTGAGCTGGATGTAGCCGTCCTCGTGCAGCACGCCGAGGTCGCCCGAATGGAACCAGCCGCCGGCGAAGGCTTCCTCGGTGGCGGCAGGGTTCTTGAGATAGCCTTTCATGACGATGTTGCCGCGGAACATGACCTCGCCCAGCGTGGCCCCGTCGGCCGGCACCGGCACAAGCGTCTTGGGGTCGAGCACCGCGAGCGCCTCGAGCGCGGGATAGCGCACGCCCTGGCGCGCCTTGAGCTGCGCCTGCTGGCCGCGCGTCGAGCTTGTCCCACTCCTCGTGCCACTCGCACACCACCGCCGGGCCGTACACCTCGGTCAGCCCGTAGACGTGCGTGACGTTGAACCCGGCTTGCGCCATGGCGGCCAGCACGGCCTCCGGCGGCGGCGCGGCGGCGGTGACGAACTGCACCCGGTGCGGCAGCGGGCGCTTCTCCTCGGCGCTGGCGTTGAGCAGGGTCGACATGACGATGGGCGCGCCGCACAGGTGCGTGACCTTGTGCTCGGCGATGGCGTCGTACACCGGCTTGGCGCGCACCTGGCGCAGGCACACGTGCGTGCCGGCGACGGCGGCGATGGTCCAGGGGAAGCACCAGCCGTTGCAGTGGAACATCGGCAGGGTCCACAGGTAGACCGGGTGCTTGCCGAGGTTGGCGGCGAGCACGTTGGCGTAGCACATGAGCGCCGCGCCGCGGTGGCTGTAGACCACGCCCTTGGGATTGCCGGTGGTGCCGCTGGTATAGTTGAGCGAGAGCGAGTCCCACTCGTCGGCGGGCATGCGCCAGCGGAAGCCCGGATCGCCCTTGGCGAGGAAGGCCTCGTAGTCGGTGTCCGACAGCGGCTCGCCGGCCTGCGGGAACTCGGCGTCGTTGCAGTCGATGACGAGCGGCCTCACCTTGGCCTGCGCCAGCGCGTCGCGCATCACGGGCGCGAACTCGCGGTCGCAGATGACGACCTTGGTGTCGGCGTGGTCGAGCTGGAAGGCGATGAGGGCCGCGTCGAGCCGCGTGTTGAGCGCGTTGCAGCACGCCGCCCGGTCATCGGCACCGCGTAGTGGGCCTCGAGCATGGCGGCGTGTTGGGCAGCATCGCCGACACCGTGTCGCCCGGGCCGATGCCGTGCGCCGCCAGCGCCGAGGCGAGCCGCCGCGCGCGGGCGTAGAATTCGCGATAGGTGAAGCGCAGCTGCCGTGGATGACCGCTGTGTGGTCCGGGAACACCGTCGCGGCGCGCTCCAGGAAGGTGAGCGGCGTCAGCGGCTGGTAGTTGGCGGGGTTCTTGTCGAGGTCCTGGGTGTAGGGATTGGGAGACATGGCAACAGACCGCCGGATAGAGGAACGCGTGAAAGGCTGAGGGGTAGGCTAGCGGAAAGCCCGGCTGCCCAGCAAACGGGCGAGCGATTGCGCCGCCCGGCAACGCTTCCCGCTTCCAGCGGTGCAACTCCGCAACATGCAACTGGTGCTGTCTTGCCAGCGCCATTAACCAGTGGAAAAGTGCAACTTGGCACTTGACGGCGTCGAGTACGCGCGGGGGTGCGGCGGGACGGCGGAGCGTGTGCGAGGCACCTCTGCCAGTATTGCGCCAGTATTGCGTAGGAGGGGGACGTGCAAGCGCACGGTGAAGCGTCGGCGGGTTCAGCGGGACACCGGCCAGCGCGATTGATGCAACGCCTCGCCCAAGTCGGCCTGACGGCGGATGCCGCGGAAGTCGATGAGCGGCCGCACCGTGCAGGCATGAATTTCTTTATCCTCGGTCTCCTCGGCGGCGCGCTGGTAGGCGGCGCCGTGCTCAGTGCGGTCGAACTGCTGGGGACGGGTCAGCTGCGCGCAGTAGGCCAGCAGAGTGTGGCGGCCTTCACCGCAGCCATGGCGCCTTGGAGCGCTGTTTTCGTGGCGGAGCAATCGGCAAGGGCGCCATCGAAGCCGGCGCCGCCACCGGCAACTGCCAAGCAGGACCAACCCGACGTGTTCGAGGTGAAGATTGATCGCGGCGCGCGGGCGCACGCGGCATTCGGCCTGCGCCTAGTTGGCGCGCAGGAGCAGAGCTTCCAGATCCTCATGCGCGACGTGCCGGCGGGGGCGGTGCTGTCGCACGGCGAGCGGCGCGATGCTTCCACATGGGCGGTGACGCCTTCCGACCTCGAGCACTTGCACCTGGCGCTCGACGACGGCACGCCGGATGCGTTCGACCTCAGGATCGATGTGCTCGCTTGGAGCGGTGTCGCGGCGGGTAGCAGCGTCGCCCGCGTGCGCCTGGTCGGACCGCCGGGCACGGCCGAGACACCCGTGCCAGCACTCGAGCGAAGGCGGGCCGATGCGGCTTCCGCGATGGCCCCCGGTGCAGCGCCCGACAGTCAGCAGCAGAAGGCGCCGGTGGCGACGCCAAGCCGCAATCGCGTGCGCGACGACAAGGGCAAGACCGCGAGCGCTCCGCCAGCAGCCGCCGCCGCCAATGAGCGTCACTGGCCCGAGGGCGCGAGCGGCTTGGGTGCCGTCACGCCGTCGGCGGAGCGTCAAATCTGGTGGAAGCTGCCGCCGCCGTCCTGGTCGCCGTTCCCGAACTCCACCACCAACCAGCCCTGACGCCAACAAGCATCGCCGCAGGTCGACGCACCCTTGTGGGCTGGTGCGGCCCGCTTTAGCTTGGCGCAGTGGTATCTATCTATTGCCCGGAAATGCATCTGTTGTGCCGAGGGTTGCGACGGTCCGCAGATCACAGTGCCGATTTGAAACTTGAACAATAACACTCGCAACTGGGAGGAAATCTCATGCCACGCATGTTCCTGTGGGGTTCGCTGCTTTGCGCCGTCTGCCTGCTCGGCGCCTATGCGGTCGCGCCGCAAGCTCAGGCACAGGGTGCACCGCCGCCCTATGGCGCGCCAATCACCATCGACCAGGCAAAGGCGGCTGCGGCTGCCGCGGTCGCCGAGGCCAAGAAGAACAATCTGTTCTACGCCGTCGCGGTGGTCGAGCCGAGCGGCGCTCTCGTCTATTTCGAGCGCATGGACAACACCCAGTACGCCTCGACCAAGATCTCGCAGGCACGCGCGCGCGCCTCTGCCCTGTTCCGCCGGCCGACCAAGGCGTTCGCCGATCGCGTCGCCCAGCAGAATGACCTGAGCGTGTTCTCGCTCGTCGATGCGAATTGGTCCGAGGGCGGCGTGCCGATCCTGGTCGGCGGCAAGCTCATCGGCGCCATCGGCGCCTCCGGCGGCACACAAGCGCAGGACGGCCAAGTCGCTCGGGCGGGTGCCGACGCGGTCAAGTAGCGCCTTGCCTCGCCCCGCGCGGGGGAGGCACCATTGAAAAGCCTACCTGGGCTCGAGGACCGGGGTCGCAGCCCATGCGCGTCTTTGAAACACGAACGTAGAGGCCAGGGCGTCTCCCCTGGGAATGCCAATGCTGCTGGCCGGCAAGGTCGCGATCGTCACGGGCGCTGCGCAGGGCATTGGCGCAGGCGTGCGCAGTCCGGCTCGCCAAAGAGGGCGCCAAGATCGTGCTCTGCGACGTCAACGACGAGGCGGGGGCGGCTGTGGCCAAGGCCATCGATGCGGCGGGCGGCAACGCCACCTTCGTGGACTGCGACGTTGCCAAGCCGGCGGACGTCACGGCCGCGGTGGCTGCCGCGCTCAAAGCCTATCGGCCGTATCGACGTGCTGGTGAACAACGCCGGCGTGGTGGACGACGCTCCCTTCCTCGATCTGCCGCTGGAGGAACTCGACCGCGTGCTCTCGATCAACCTGCGCGGCGCGTTCCTGATGGCGCAGGCCGTGGCCCGGCAAATGGTCAAGCAGGGCAGGGCAAGAGCGGTGCGTCCGCCGGCGCCATCGTCAACATGAGCTCCATCAACGAGCAGGTTCGGGCTGCCGGACCACGTCGCCTATTCGATGTCCAAGGGCGGCATCAGCCAGCTCACCAAGGCGATGGCGGTTGCGCTCGCCGCCCAGGGCATCCGCGTCAATGCGGTAGGCCCCGGCACCATCGACACGCCGCTGCTCGCCAACGTGGTCAAGGACAAGGCGTTCCGCGCCAAGGTGCTATCGCGCACGCCGATCGGCCGCTACGGCCGGCCCGAGGAGATCGCGGCCATCGTCGCCTGGCTCGCCAGCGACGAGGCGAGCTACGTCACCGGCACCACCATCTTCGCCGACGGCGGGCGCCTGCCGCTCAACTACGTGGTGCCGGTGGCGGACGAGAATTGAGCGGAAGGGGAGCGCATGCGCTGCGAAATCGTCGCCATCGGCACCGAGCTGCTGCTCGGCATCATCGTCGACAGCAACTCGGCCTGGATCGGCGAGCAGCTGGCGCTGGCCGGCATCGACTCGCACTTCCAGGTCAAGGTCGGCGACAACTTCGGGCGCATCGAGGCCACCATCCGGCAGGCGCTGGAGCGCAGCGACGCCGTCATCTGCTGCGGCGGGCTGGGGCCGACGCAGGACGACATCACCCGCGACGTGATCGCGCGCGTCATGGGCGTGGAGATGCGGCGCGACGAGATGATTGCCGAGCGCATCCGCGCCTACTTCAAGTCGCGCGGCCGGCCCATGTCGGAGAACAACCTGCGCCAGGCCGACATTCCGGTCGGCGCGCAGCCGATCGCGCAGATGCCCGGCACGGCGGCGGGGCTGGTGTGCCCGGTCGGCGCCAAGGTGGTCTACGCGGTGCCCGGCGTGCCGAGCGAGATGCGCGAGATGTTCAGCGGCACGATACTGCCCGATCTGTGCGGCGCTCGGGCCAGGCGGCGGTGATCCGCAGCCGCGTGCTGCGCACCTGGGGCATGAGCGAGTCCGGGCTGGCGGAGGTGCTGGCGCCGCGCATCGACGAGCTCGACCGGCTCGGCAATCCGACGCTCGCCTTCCAGGCGAGCGGCATGGAGGGCATCAAGGTGCGCATCGTCGCCAAGTGCGACGACGAGGCCACCGCGGCGCGCATCCTCGACGCCGAGGAGGCCCTGATCCGCGGCGTGCTGGGCGACGTGATCTTCGGCGCTCGACGAGCAGTCCATGGAGTCGGTGGTGCTCGACCTGCTGCGCAGGAAGGGGCTGACGCTGGCGGTCGGCCGAGACGGTGACGGGCGGGCTGCTGTCGGCGCGCCTCAGCGCGATCGATTGGGCGATGGAGACGTTTCGCGGCGGCGAGGTCGTGCCGCAGGTGGCCGGTCGGGCCGGGGAGCAGGCGCGCCGTTGCGGCGGCGGCGGAGGTGCGAGCACAGTTCGGCACCGGCGTGGGCATCGCCGCGGTCGCGCCGACGCGAGCGAGGGCTTCGCGCCCGGCACCGTGTTTCTGGCCGTCGACGTCGAGGGCGCGCAGCAGACCGAGAAGGTGATGCTGACGCCGGACCGGCGCCGCACGCGCGAGTTCTCCGTCATCAGCCTGCTGAACCTGCTGCGGCGGGCGCTGGTGTAGCGTGGCGGGTGAGGTCCCGGCCGCCCGCCGGCTCGGAAGCCGAGGTTGCTGCGCTCGTGTGGTCCCGGATAGCGCGCGGCCGAGGCCTCTTCCGCGTGACCGCGGTCTTCGCCGTTCCGCCGGCGCCCATCTCCTGCAGCTTGGCGAGCACGCGGGCCTGCTGCTCGGCCTCGGTCTCCTCGGCGCACCTCGGTCGTGCTTGGGCGTCATGATCTCCACGTCGGGCTGCGGGCCGAGGCCGGGCGGCAGCGTGGTCTCGGCGGTGGGCAGCAGCGTGCCGGCCTTGTCGAGCTTCTTCTGCTGGTCCTTCTTCTCGCGCTCGAGTGCGGCGCGCCGCCTTCCTCACCTCGTTGTCGAGGTCGGTCTGCGAGCACAGGCCGAGCGTCACCGGGTCCTGCGGCGTGAGGTTGTTGGAGTTCCAGTGCGTGCGGTCGCGGATGGAGGCGATGGTCGGCTTGGTGGTGCCGACGAGGCGCATGATCTGGCTGTCCTTCAGCTCGGGATGATTGCGCAGCAGCCAGACGACGGCGTTCGGGCGATCCTGGCGGCGCGACACCGGAGTGTAGCGCGGGCCCGGCTTGGTCTTGACCTCGGGGATGTCGACCTTGGATGTCGGCGAGCTGCAGGCGGTGATCGTGGTTCTCCTCGGCCGCCTTGATCTCCTCGCGCGTCAGCTGGCCGTTGGAGATGGGGTCCATGCCCTTGATGCCGTGCGCCACGTCGCCGTCGGCGATGCCCTTCACCTCCAGCACGTGCAGGCCGCAGAACTCGGCGATCTGCTCGAACGAGAGCGAGGTGTTCTCCACCAGCCATACGGCGGTGGCTTTCGGCATAAGGGGCTTGCGAGCGCTCATAGGGGCCTTTCCTTGGGCCTGCACAGAAGCATTTCCATGCAGGCCGACATGCGGAAGTGTGAGGGATAGTGCCGCCTTATAGCGCAAGGGTTGTGCGCCATGCAACCGGCGTGCCGTGGTATGGTCAAAAACGCGGCAGGTGGGCAGGTTGCGCACGCAGCACCGCAGGTGCCGCCAGACCGGCGGCAATGGTGTTGGCGCTTCTGTGACCGGGAATCACCAAAGTATTTATGATCTTTTGCTAACGTTCTGCGTTACTGGATGAGTACCAAGCAGGGTTGTTGCGGCGCAAACTCGCACCGAATATTTTTGCGGCGCGGCATGAACTGAAAACAGGCTTAAGGGCAGGCCTCGCATGAACGTCATGTACACGGCAGGTCTACCACTTCGAGGACCTGGAGCTGGGCATGGAGGCGAGCTTCGCCAAGACCGTGAGCGAGGCCGACATCCTGGCCTTTGCCGAGGTGACCGGCGACAAGAACCCGGTTCATCTGGATGCCGAAGTACGCCGCCGGCACCATGTTCAAGACAGCGCATCGCCCACGGCATGCTGACGGCCGGGCTACATCTCCGCCGTGTTCGGCATGGAGCTGCCCGGCCCCGGCGCGATCTACGTGTCGCAGACCCTGAACTTCCGCGGTCCGGTGCAAGATCGGCGACCGCGTCGTCGCCAAGGTGCGGGTGATGGAACTCTATCCCGCCAAGCGCCGCGCGCGCTTCGAGTGCGTCTGCACGGTCGACGGCAAGCCGGTGCTCGAAGGCGAGGCCGTGCTGATGGTGCCCTCGCGCGCCGCGGCCACCAAGGTGGCTTGACCTGACCATCCGATAGTCGCCTAGCTTCCAAGCACGTATGCAGCTGCCGGGTGCGCCTCGGCCGACGCGTCAGTGCTCAGGAGGCTCGTATGGCATCTCCTATCCGCATCACGTTCCCCGGCAGTCTCGGCCACGACCTTGCCGCACGCCTCGATCTCCCCGCGGGTGCTGTGCGCGGCTATGCGCTGTTCGCCCATTGCTTCACCTGCTCCAAGGACGTGCTCGCTGCCCGCTACGTCGCGGCGAGGCTCGCTATGCTCGGCATCGGCGTGCTGCGCTTCGATTTCACCGGGCTCGGGTCCTCCGAAGGGCGAGTTCGCCAACACGAGCTTCTCCTCTAACGTCGAGGACCTGGTGCGCGCCGCAGAGCATCTGCGCGGGCGCTTTTCTGCCCCGGCGATCCTGATCGGTCACTCGCTGGGCGGAGCCGCCGTTCTCGCGGCCGCCCACCGCATCCCGGAGGCTGTCGGCGGTGGTGACGATCGGCGCGCCTGCCGACGTCGCCCACGTGCTCAGCCAGTTTCACGCCGACGTCGGGACCATCGAGCGCGACGGCGTCGCCAACGTGACGCTCGGCGGCCGCACCTTCCCGATCCGTCGGCAGTTCGTAGACGACGCGCGGGGCCAGGCGCTGAAGGACCGCATCGCCGATCTGGGCAAGGCGCTGCTGGTGATGCACTCGCCGACCGACCAGACGGTCGGCATCGAGAATGCCAGCGCCATCTTCCTGGCGGCGAAGCATCCCAAGAGCTTCGTCTCCCTCGACCGCGCCGACCACCTTCTCTCCAACCGGCGGGACGCGAGCTACGCGGCCGAGGTGATTGCTGCCTGGGCGTCGCGCTATCTGCCCGCCGCGCAGGAGGACGATACTGCGCGCGACGGGGTGATGGTGACGGAGACGGGGGCGGGCAAGTTCCAGAACAGTATTGCTGCCGGACGCCATCGCCTGCTGGTCGACGAGCCGACCTCCGTCGGCGGGCTCGACAGCGGCCCCACGCCCTACGACTACCTTGCCGCCGCGCTCGGCGCCTGCACGTCCATCACCCTGCGCGTCTACGCCGAGCACAAGAAGCTGGCGCTCGGGCGCATCAGCGTGAGCGTCAAGCACGGCAAGGTGCCGGTCGAGCACTGCCAGGACTGCGGCGAGGCGGTCGAGGGCCGAACGGGCAGGATCGACCGGTTCGAACGCGTCGATCAGCGTCGAAGGCGACACCGACCCGGCGCTGGCCGACAAGCTGGTTGAGATTGCCGGCAAGTGCCCCGTACACCGCACGCTCGAGGCAGGTGCCGCCATCGTCACCAAGATCGCGGCCAAACAGCAGCCTTGAGACTTTCTTGCGGCTGGCAGTGCGCGGCACCCTTTGCCAGCCGCGCTGCATGCGCTATCACCGCGCCAACCAGCATTGGGAGCAGCGTCCATGGATCTCGGCATCAAAGGCAAGAAGGCCATCGTTTGTGCGGCATCGAAGGGTCTCGGCAGGGGCTGCGCCGAGGCGCTGGCGCGCGAGGGGGCGGAGGTCACGATCTGCGCGCGTGGTGTCGAGGCGCTCAATGCCACCGCCAAGGAGATCGCCGCGGCCACAGGGGCCAAGGTGACGCCGGTCGCCTGCGACGTGACGACGGAGGCTGGGCGCAAGGCCTTGCTCGCCGCCTGTCCCAACCCCGATATCCTGATTAACAACGCCGGCGGCCCCCCGCCCGGCGACTTCAAGGATTTCACGCTCGACGATTGGCGCAAGGCGGTCGAGGGCAACATGATCAGCCCCATCGCCCTCATCCAGGCCACCGTCTACGGCATGATGGAGCGCGGCTTCGGCCGCATCGTCAACATCACTTCCCAGTCGATCAAGGCGCCTATCGCCGCGCTGGAGTTGTCGAACGGGGCGCGTCTCGGCCTCACGGGAGCCGTCGCCGTGCTGGCGCGCAAGGCATCGAGCCGCAACGTCACGATCAACGGCATTCTGCCGGGTCCCTTCGACACCGACCGGCTGCGTGCCGTCAACCAGCGCGCCGCGGACCAGCGCAAGGTGCCGGTCTCCGTGATCGATGCCGAGCGCAAGGCGGTGGTGCCCGCCGGGCGCTTCGGCACCCCATCAGAGTTCGGCGCGGTGGTCGCCTTCCTGTGCTCGGCGCACGCCGGCTACATCACCGGCCAGAACCTGCTGATCGACGGCGGCGGCTTTCCGGGTTCTCTGTAGCGGGCTTCCGCAAAGCTTGAGCGTGGGCGCGGACGGCGCTCGCGCCTGTCTCTCGAGTGACACCATTTGACGCGTGGCCATGCCGTCACGCGGCGTGTCTTCCCCTGAAAGCGTGGGCTTTTACCTGTGGCAGTTGAGAAAACTGCGGCAATTGCTTGAATCCAGTTCATATTTCCGCGTTGACCGCGGCCGCGTGAGTTGCTGGTTTTCGCGTCGCCGGAACATGGCGTCGAGCCCAAATGCGGCAGCGCCATCGCGGGATTCCGGTTGTCGGCTCGGGGAACAACTGTAGGCGGTCAGACAACCTACTAACGGGCATCGCAAAACGGCCGGTTCGGGAACGCGCGCAGCGTTTTTCCGCATTGTCCCGCTTTGTGGTCCGCAACCCGGCCCGACGCGTCATGTGCAAGAGGAAAGAAAACAATGAAGATCAGTTGGGTAGCAGCGCTCCTTGCGCTGTTGATGACTGCCGTCGCCTCTCTGCCTGCAGCGGCAAGCACGGGCGATCATGTGCGCAAGAGTGAACTACGCGAGCGGGGCCAGGGCTGGTCCGGCGAGCGCAAGGCCGAGCGCAAGCGCTTCACCCGCGCACGCATTGCCAAGCGCCGCTCCGCGCGGCATGGCGCGCGGGCGCGCCGCCACCATCAAGTCACCCGGCGCACCGTGCGCCACACCGCGCATCGCTCGGTGCGCAGAGCCCACCGCACTGACACGCGCACACATGTGTCGTCGGGTTCGGCGACCAACGGCATGGCCTCGTACTACTATCAGGGCAGCGTCGTTGCTTCGGGTGCCAGGTTCAATCCTGACGGCTTGACGGCCGCGCACCGCACACTGCCCTTCGGCACGAAGGTGCGCGTCACGCATCTTGGCAACGGCCGCTCGGTCAACGTCACCATCAATGATCGCGGGCCCTTCGTCGGCGGCCGCATCATCGATCTCTCGCGCGGTGCAGCCAATGTGATCGGCATGATCGGCCAGGGCCTGGCGCACGTGAGCGTCACGATCCTCGGCCGCTAAGCAGGCCGAGCGTTGCACAAAACAAGGCGGCGGATGCTTGCGCGTCCGCCGCCTTTTTGTTCGATCGAGGCCGGCTGCGGCAGGCCTATCGGTCCTGTATCAGGAGCTCCATGTTCGCGATCTTCTTGTCGGGACTCCAGACATTCTTGAAAACGTGGTGCTGGCTGCCGCCGCCCGGCACGTCGAACTTGACCTCGATGTCGCCCGTGCCGAGGCCGAGAAACCGTAGTCCGAGCAGCGTGTGCACGACGAGATCGTCGCTGCGCTTTATCACCTGGAAGTTGAGCGGCCTATAGGTCTCGAACTCGACCGGTCAGCGGCGAATGCCATCCGATCTCGCCGGGATTGACGACGCCGTAGGTCAGGCGGGCATGGATGAAGGTGACGTAGACCCACAGCGCGAACGAGATGATGAACACCATCACGTAGAAGGCCATGTTCATGTGCACCTTCACCAGCGTGACAAGGTCCCAGATGAAGGCCCACCCGATCAGCATGTGCACCAGCAGGCCGATGACTGCGATGGCCAGCAGCATGATGACGGCGTAGATGCCGCGCGCGCGCAACTGGGTGAAGATCAGTACGCCAAACATGATGAGAAGGAAGCCGATGCCGAGCCATGGACTGGTGGCGATCTTGACGGCCTTGTCACCGATCATGAAGCTCTCGCCGAAAGCGTAGGTGAGAACCATGCCAACGAGCGCGGCGAACCAGATGGCCCACCAGTAGACCATGTCGGAGTACTCGTAGATTCGGATGGACATCGGCCCGCCGACAGTAGGGCCGCTCTGCGCCGGAGTGCCGGCAACTGTCGTCATCGCAACCTCCCAAGAGCCGGCACGCACGCGCCACTTTTATCTCATGCGGGGACACCATTGTTGCTGTCAATAGTCCGGCCAGCCTGGCCGCAGCATTGCATGCATCGGTCACACGGAATGTGACGCACCGCCGGAAAATGGCGTAACGTCACGGCAATTACACAAGCCGCTGGCGCGCAGGTCGCAGCGCACGGCGACGGGAGGAAACAATGCGCCAGCACAGCGTGCGCGCGCCATGATGTGGCTTGCTGTGCTGGCGCTGGGACTAGCCGCAGGCACCCTTTCCGGCATCGTCGGCTTCGGCGCGTCCATCATGCTGATGCCGGCGCTGATGTTTACGTTCGGACCGCGCGAGGCCGTACCGATCATGGCGATTGCGGCGCTGCTGGCTAACCTGTCGCGGGTTCTGGTGTGGTGGCGCGAGATCGACTGGCGCGCCAACGCTTACTACTGCGTGACCGCCGTGCCGATGGCGGCGCTCGGAGCGCGCTCGCTGCTCGTGCTCGATCCGCGCGCGGTCGAAGGTATTCTCGGCGGCCTGTTCCTGGTGATGATCCCGGCGCGGCGCTGGCTGCTGGCGCGTGGACTGCGGGTGAAGCCATGGCACCTGACGCTGGTCGGTGCCGGCATCGGCTTTCTGTCGGGCATGGTCGCATCGACCGGGCCGATCAATACGCCCTTCTTCTTGGCCTACGGCCTCGTGAAAGGCGCCTATCTTGCAACCGAGGCGCTGGGCTCCATGGCCATCGGCCTCACCAAGGCGATGGTGTTCCGCCGCTTCGATGCCTTGCCGTTGGAGACGGTCATCCGTGGTCTACTGATCGGCTCTAGTCTGATGATCGGCTCGCGCCTCGCCAAGGGTTTCGTGCTGCGGCTCGACGCCGAGCGGTTCCGGCTGTTGATGGATCTGCTGCTTGCCGGCGCCGGCCTCGTCTTGCTGTGGGGAGCGTTCGTGCTGCCGCACTGAAGGGCCTGCCCACGGCCCGAGGTTTCGGCTACGCTCGAGCTGACGGGCACAGCCGGTGAACTCAGTAACCCATGCGCATGGACGCCAAGCCTTCCGCATCGATCCAGCTCATCAAGACGGCGATGATCGAGAAGAAGATGACGCAGGCTGAGCTTGCGGACGCTGCCGACTGCCACGAGAAGACCATTCAAAATTTGCTCTCGGGGCGCACCGTGCGCGATCAGACCCTGTTCGACGTGTGCATGGTGCTGGGGCTGGACTTCGACAAGGTGAAGGGTAGGTGGAGCCGACAATCCGGCGACCTGCCTGAGCCGGAAAACCACGAAGCCAAGGCCGCGCCGGTCTACATGGGCGCCTACACGCGTGGCGGTGTCGACCACTACATCGGCTCGTATCTCACGGTGCGCCCCTCGTTCTCGGTTGCGGGCGGCGTCATGGCCTATCGCACCGACATCTCGTGGGACGAGGATTGGCCGAGCCTGCTGTTCCAGGAGCGCGACCGCCCCGACAAGCCCTATCTGCATCGCGGCCGGCTCTACATTCCGGCTTCGTCCATGTACATCCACCTGGTTTCTCTGACCAAGGGAGCGATGCGCATGGTCATGGTCTCTCAGCTCGACGCCACCGGCCACATGCGCGGCCTGATTACCACGCTGCACAAGCAGAGGGCAGCGCTGCTGCCGGTGAGCGCTCCCATCGTTTATGCAAGGCAGGACGAGTTCAGCGGCATAGCTCTTGGCGAGTTCGCCGTCGATCATCCCAGTCATCGCCAATACCGGCAACTGTTGGATGAGGCGCTGGAGCAGGGTTACGCGCGCCTCATGGGGGCATAGCGTCGCATAGCCTCATGGGGGCACAAAAAACAGGCACTCCCCTTCGATGGGTGAACCAACCGACACGATGGTACGAATGTCGTGTTCACCCGGCATGCAAAAGCCTCTATGGTGCCGCCCTGCCGGGAACGTCGTCGCGTCAGAGCTGTCGCAACCGTGCTTGGTGATCGCGATTCTCGCGCAATGTCTTAAGACCGCTTCGACCGGCTTCTGACCCAAGGAGGAAAGTGAATGTCCAAGGTTACAAGGCGCAAATTCATCAAGGCGGCCGGTGCGGGCGGCATCGGCGCGGCGGCAGCGGCCGTTGCGGCGCCGGCCATCGCGCAATCGATGCCGGAGATCAAGTGGCGACTGACTGCCAGCTGGCCGAAGTCGCTCGACACGCTCTATGGCAACCCGGAATACTTCGCCAGGCGCGTTGCGGAAATCACCGACAACAAGTTCCAGATCCAGGTATTCGCCGCCGGCGAGATCGTGCCAGGTCTGCAGGTGCTGGACGCCGTCCAGGCGGGCACGGTCGAGGCGGGCCACACCGCCGCCTACTACTATTTTGGCAAGGACGTTGCCTGGACGTTCGGCACCGACCTTCCGTTCGGCATGAACAGCCGCATGAAGAACGCATGGTTCATGCATGGCGGCGGGCAGCAACTGTTCGACGAGTTCATGCGCACCAAGTACGGGGTGACAGGTTTCATCTCGGGCTCGACCAACACGCAGATGGGCGGCTGGTTCCGCAAGGAGATCAACAGCGTTGAAGATCTCAAGGGGCTCAAGTTCCGCATCGGCGGCTTTGCCGGTCTCATCATGCAGCGCGTCGGTGTCGTGCCTCAGCAGATCGCTGGTGGCGACATCTATCCGGCGCTGGAGAAGGGCACCATCGACGCCGCCGAGTGGGTCGGCCCCTACGACGATGAGAAGCTCGGCTTCGTGAAGGTTGCGAAGCACTACTATTATCCTGGCTGGTGGGAGCCCGGCGCCACGCCGCACTACATGTTCAACCTCGCCAAGTGGAACGAGCTGCCGAAGAACTACCAGGCCATCCTCACGGCGGTTGGCCAGGAGTCCGGCGTGTGGATGACGGGCAAATACGATGCCGGCAATCCGCCGGCGCTCAAGCGGCTGGTTGCCGCCGGCGCCATACTCAAGCCTTTCCCGCCGGACGTGATGGACGCCTGCTACAAGGCCGCCAATGAGCTCTACGCAGAGCTGTCGGCTAAGAACGAGTGGTTCAAGAAGCTCTACGACAGCACGGTCGCCTTCCGATCCGACCAGTATCTGTGGTGGCAGGTGGCCGACTACACCATGGACAGCTACCTGATCAAATATCGCAATCAGCGCGCCTAGAGCGAGAGCGAGGCTACACAACGGGCCGGTCCCTCCGAGGGGCCGGCCCTTTCCGTTCGAGGTTCCGAGATAGCGGGGCTTGGCCGCCCGGCTCTACGCCGTTGCGGCGGCGAGTGCCTGTGCGTCGGCGCGAATGCGCTCGACCATCGAGAAGAAGCCGTTGGAGCGCTGCGGCGTCAGATGCTCTTTGAGGCCGAGTTCTGCAAACACGGCGCGGGCATCGGTGCCCAGGATCTCCTCGGCCGTCTTGCCGTCGAATAGAGCGAACAGGACCGCGATGAGACCCCGCACGATATGCGCATCGCTGTCGCCGCGCAGCGCGAGCATCGGCGGTGCCCCGGCGCCGTTCGCGGGCGCGCTGCTCGCCAGCCATACCTGACTGGCGCAGCCGCGAACCTTGTTGGCGTCTGTGCGCAGGGCCTCTGGCAGAGGCGCAAGCCCCCGCCCCAGTTCGATCAGATAGCGATAGCGGTCTTCCCAGTCGTCGAGCAGGGCGAAGTCCGCGCGGATATCATCGATGGACATGAAATGCCCGGCACCGGTTCAGTGAGCCGCAATGCATGCAGATGGGCCGGCGTGCAGCCGGACCCCTCCCCATGCATATGGCCACTGGGCACGCTCACGCAAGACGTGCCGTGCGCGGTGCCTGGTCTCAGGTCGGGCCGCGCCAAGCCGGCTGCATGTCCATCGGGGACAGCGTGCCGCTCATCTTCTGCGGGGAAGGCGGCGGCCCATCGAGCCCGCTCCTGCGCGCACCCGAGTTGACCATATCGCCGACCAGGCGGGCCGCGAACTCCGCCTTGCGCAGGAAGGTGGACCAGGCTTCCGAGCCCATGGCGCAGGTGCGCGGGTTGCGGTCGCAGAAGGTCGTGACGCGCTCCACTGCCGTGGTCGCGGTCGTGTAGAAGCGGGCCTGCTGCTGCTCGTCGGACGGCAGCAGCATCACCATGACGCCAAGCCAGAACGCCAGCTTTACGAAGAACATGTAGGCCACCCTGCTCAGTCCGCGTGTGTCCTGGTTATGCCGCGGGCGCAGTAGCCCTAACGCAGAAACCTATCGATCCCGCGAAATCGGGTCCTAAAGTCTTCAGCAAATTCGCATCGAATTTTATCGATCTTGCGGACCGCAACCGGACAGCCCGTCATTTCGGCCTCCGGTGGCGGGTCTTCGCCGCCTGAGGCACCTCGCAAAGAATCTCCGCTCGTGGCGGATTGGCTAACAGTTCCTTAAGAAGCCGCTTCGGATAATGGGGCCAAGTCGGAGTGAGATTAAGCGTAAGGAGGCTCGTATGACGCCACGCCAAGCACAGGTCGCGCTCGCCAGCTTCGTCCTGCTGGCGACCGGTGTCACCTACAACGCGCTCTATATGCAGGGTGATGCGGCCGACAGCCGAAGGGTGGCCAGCGAGGCTTCGGGCCGGCCTCCCGAGGATCGCGCCCGCCGCGCACATTCCGGCAAGCCAACGTCTCCGGGCGCCGATGCGGGCAAGCGTACCGCCCTCAAGCCCAATTCGTCCAAGTCCGATCTCGTGACCGGCGCGCTGCGCGACGAGGCTCGGCGCTGAGCGCCGACACCGTGGCAGCCAGCCGCGTCTTCGAGGAGGATCAGGGCCTGCCCGCCAAGGGCCGCGTGTCGGCTGATGTCTACGTGCGCCTACAAGACACCGCCAAGCTGAAGTCGGCTGAGGCGCGCTGAACAGGGCTCTGGTGGGCGCCGGCGCTTGCGCGACAGCGCCGGGACACTAGTTTAGGCCCGCCATGCGCTTGAAATCGGAAATCTGGGTCAAGGCCTACATCAGGCGCTGCCAGCTCGAGGGCGCCCCTGCGGTGCTGGTCCGTCGCGGCGATGCCGATGCCGGTGCCATCTACATCAAGGTCAGCCGGCTCGACGGCACAGCGCTTGTGTTCGGTCCCGCGCCCGCGGGCCTCGAGGAAGCGCGCGAAGAGCGGCGCTGGCAGCCCTGCTTGCAGCGCAACCCGGCTCCTGAACCGGAGGCCGACGACTACCTGCTGCGCCAGATCGCATTCGATTCCGATATCTGGATCGTGGCAGTCGAGGATGGTGCGGGCCGCCACTTCTTGGACGACTGGCTCGCGCGCCCTTAACGGGTTGTCGCGTTGCGTTCGGAAGTTAACATTCCGTTAACTCCTGTGACGCTCAAATGGCTGAGTCGCAGCGCTGTGCACGCGTCGCTTGCGATCCTTTGGGGGACCGATGGCCGCCCAAGGCGGTCCTCGGCGCGGGGAACTGATGGCACACATTGTTGAATTTCGATCCAACGCGGTGCGAGACGAGTCGCAGGCAGAAGCGGCACAGGGCAGCGGCGCTCAGATCATCATCTTTCCGGGGGTGCGCCGCGAGCGTCATCCCGAGCAACTGCCCAAGTCGCGCAGGCGGGCTCCGCGCCCCAAGCGCGACACGCTCGAACTGCCCGACTGAGCTTGCGGCCCGGCAGGCCGTACGCGCGTTGATGGCGGCGCAAGCCCTCGAGCTGCGCGAACGGCGCGGTACCGGCTGAGCTCAGGAGGTGGTCCAGCGACGCAATCGCTCGGCGAGGCCGACCGGCCACACCTTGGTTTCCGGCTCGCCCGGCGCTTGAGCGTTGGTGGTCTCGGTCAATTGCCAGCCCGCCGCGCGTTCGCGTCCGGCCGCCGGCGCGCTTGTCGCGGCAGCCTGCTCCTCGCGGGCGCGGAAGAAGCCGACCGCGAGCCATGCGATCAGACCGATGATGGCGGCCTGCAAGAGAAAGCCCAGCCCGGCCGCAATACCCTCCAGCCCGAACAGGGCGACGAGAGCGGCACTGAATAGTCCACCGAACAACAGCGATGGCCAACTGGTGAACCGCGACGCCTCTGACGCGACTGGTGCCGGTCGCGCTGCCTTGCTGGGGCCGGTGCCGTTGCTCTTCTGCTTGGCGGCATTCTCCCGGTTGGCGGGCGGCGGATTTGGCGGCGCTGAATTATCGGGCGCGGTCTTGTCAGCCCGCACCACCGGCGGGGTTGCGGGCGCGCTCGGAGTGGCCTTTCCGGACGCAGGTGGCTGGTCCTGGGGGCTCTTCTCGGAGCTTGCGGCTTGTGGGCCTGGAGGAGTCTGCGGGTTGGGGTTGATGGCCAGCAGCACGTGCGATTCGTTCGTGCGCCAGCGGTAGCCGATGCCGAAGTCGATCGGTGGAGCGTCGGCCTTCTCGAACAGGGTCTTCAGCTTGGCCTGATGGTATCCACGAAAGACGCGTATGGGGCCGACGTAGCGGCCGAACGGCAGCACCTGCCACCCGCGCTCCTCGAAGTACCTGTGCGGGACGCCGGTATCGTCCTGAACCACCGTGGCGCCGATGTTCAGCAGGAAATCGCGAACGACCGAGAATCCCGGCGTGTGGAGAAGATAGGAGGCGGCCTTGATGAAGACGTCGCCGATCCCGAACTGCCGGCAGAACTCGCAGAAAGCCGCTGCTTTGCACGCCCTTGTTGGAGAGGTCGGTCCGGAAGTAATAGAGGGTCTGCTGCTTGTTGTCCGGGCCGGAAAAGACGATCTTGACGCCGCGCGTGCCATCCTTTCCGTCGGCGGACGGCTCAACTGTTCCATCCTGCTTGATGGTGACGAAGCTCACCTCGTGGATGGTCTTGCCGGTGCGAGCCAGGAACACATAGAGGATCGGCAAGGTGCCGCGCAGCTGACCCGAATTCAGGTCGGAGCCCATGTAGCTGGTGATGAAGTAGCTGCGGCTGAGCAGCGTGCTGATGGAGCGGCGGACGCTCTCCAGATTCCTTGCGAGAAAACGGGGGCGCAGGGCCAGCGCGTCAGGTTGCGGGCCAATCAGCTCGAGACCAGCCAGGATGTAGGTGGACGAGTTGGGGAGGAACGCGTCAGCATAAAGGAAGTCCGGGCCGCTGAAGAAGTAGTACGTCACCGGCCGCCGGGCGGTGACATTGGCGCGCGACCACGCCCGCACCTTGGACAACTGATACTGTTCGAGCCCAGCCCACACAGCGTTCATCAGCTGGGCGTGCTGTTGCCAGGCCGGGTCTTGGGTCAGCGGTGCCAGTTGAGAGCTCTGGGCGGGCGGCAGGCCGGCGATGAAGCGGGCCGTGTCGTTGGGCGAGGCCGTCTCGGCACTGTGCGCTGGAGACGCGGCAACAACGAACGCAGCCACCCCCAGGGCGGCAATAGTCTTCAGCAGCATGGCCATCGGGCAATCCAAACCATCATTGATCGCTGCGTCAACCCGGCGAGTGGGCCGGCGAGAAGGCCCTCAGCGCTTGACCTGGGTGCAGTTCGACCGTTGGAGAAGTGCATCGGTCTGTGCCAGCCATGCAAGCCCGATGATAGGTGCCCGCACAACGATCAGGCCCTCGATGGTCGGCGATGCAACCTGGGTGTCGGTGGGGCTGGCACGGCGTTGCTGCGTGCGCAGCCTCGGCGGCGGCGCCTGCTACCAGCAGGAACGAGACCTCGCCGCGGCGCAGCAGCTGCCCGGCAGGACGTAGAAATTGTCGCCCTGCGGCGTGTGCAGCGACAGCGACCAGCCCGGGTCCGGCCACCGCAGCGGTGACGGCGATCGGGCCCGCCGGTCAGCTCGTAGCGGCACATGGCATAGAGCATGTCGGGCGGCAGGTAGGGCAGCATCTGCCTGCCGGGCGCAGGCGGCGGCAGCACCACCATCTGGTTGAGCGGCAGGCTTGCGCGCAGCTGCTGGAAGGCGTTGCCGGAGCCGAACACGGGTGCGGCGAACGTGGCGCAGATGTGGATGATGCCGCCGAGCAGCGCGCCGGCCGACCAGCGTGCGCCAGCCGACCTTCGTGCATCCACTGGCGGCGGGGCTTCGGCAGCTTGCGGTTCAGCATCGAGGGCAGGCGCAGTCTCATCGGCAGCTCGCCCTCTGAATCTCCGGCAGCGGCCTGGGCGCGCCGCCGTCGTGCACGCTCGGCGGCCAAGGCCTGCATCCTGCACGGTCAGCACCAGCACGATCCTGCCGCTGCGCCCGCTCGGCAGCCAGTTGCCGGGCCGGGCATCGCGCGCCACCGTGATGGCGGCGCGGCCGTCGGGCTCGCGCATGACGGTGTTGCTGTTGAAGGCGTGGCGCTCGGCGGCGTTCTGGATCAGCCTGCCCTGGCCGTCGAAGACGGCGAGGCTCCACCAGGCCGGCTCGATGCTCGTCGATCAGCGATGGCGTAGTCGCAGGCCGAGCTGAGCCGCCCGCCGTTGCTGTCGGTCTTGGCGCGGAAGGTCAGCTCCAGCGTCGAGGAGAGGGGCAGCAGCGCGTTCCGGGCGGTGTGCGCGCGCGTGTAGGGGTCGGCGTCCGGCCGGCCGGCGGTGGTCCAGGTCATCCACGGGCCGAAGGTGCGCGTGGACAGGCGCGAGCCGGCCTCGATCATGTACCAGGCGCTGCCGAGGCCGCCGCCGACGGCCAGCGCGGCGAAGACCACGAGATTGAGCAGAACGTTGGTGAGCAGGCTCAAGCAGTCGCTCCCCTAGCCGTCGCTAGCTGCATCACGGCCGCATGCGCTTCGGGGCGTCGCGGCCGTCGGCGCGCCGGCCGCTCTGCTTGCCGGTCGGCGGCGCCGACTTCGGATCGCGCGCTGTCGGGTGCGCGAGCCGGCGGATGGGCCGCCGTCTGGCGCGGGCGCGCTGGCCGGCGTCGCCTGCACGCCGCCGGCGCGGCGCATGCTGTCGGCCAGCCGCTTCAGCGTGTCCCGGTCTGGTCGGGCATGATGCTCGATCTTCTTCTGCGGTCGCCTGCGCGATCTGCGCCTGCGCCAGGCCCGGATCGGTGCGCTTCAGCTCGGCCAGGCGCTGCTGCTCGGCCACCTGCACCGGGATGCGGCGGCAAGCCCTGGAATCGGTCGGGATGTTGCGGTTGGTGTGGGCCACCGACATGAAGGCGTGCCAGGCCGTGGCCGGCAGGCTGCCGCCGGTGACGCCTGGCCGTTGAGCCACATCGGCCGGAAGTCGTCGTGCCCGACCCACACGCCGGTCACGAGCGCGCCGGTGAAGCCGACGAACCAGGCGTCGCGCCAGCTGGAGCTGGTGCCGGTCTTGCCGACCGCGTGCGTGAAGTCGAGCATGGCGCGCCGGCCGGTGCCCTCCGTGCACCACCGCCTGCATCATCTGGTTCATCTGCTCGACGACGCGCGGCTCGACGACCTGCGGCGCCTCGGGCTCGTCGCGCTCGCGCGAGTAGATGAGCTCGCCCTTGGAGTTGAAGATCTCGAGGACCGCGTAGGGCTTGGCCAGCTTGCCGCCGTTGGCGAAGGTGGCGTAGGCGGCGGTGTGCTCGCAGCGGCGTGATGCCGGTATCGCCGAGCGCCATCGAGCAGGTTCGCTTGCACGCCGGTGACGCCGAGCCGCTGCGTCATCTCCAGCACCTTCTCGCGGCCGACCTTGAAGGAGAGATCGGCGGCCGTGGTGTTGAGCGAGACCTTGAAGGCATCGGTCACGGTCAGCGTGCGGCCCGAGCCGCCGCCGCCGTTGTAGTTCCTGGGCGACCAGTTGCCGCAGCTGCCGAGGCGTCGCGCACCATCGAGCGCGGGTTGTAGCCGTTCTCGAGCGCCGTGGCGTAGACGTAGATCTTGAAGGACGAGCCGGGCTGGCGGCGCGCGTGCGTGGCGCGGTTGAACTGGCTCTCGCCGTAGTCGATGCCGCCGACGATGGCGCGCACGGCGCCGTCCGGCTCCATCGCCACCAGGCGCCGGAGAACGGGCGCGCCGCGCCGCGTCTGCCGTCGGAGCGCAGCGTCGTCACCATGCGCTTCCTGGGCCGCGCGCTGCATGTCGAGGTCGATCGTGACGCGCGCGGTCAGCACGTAGTGGCCGCGGCCCTCGGCGACGCGCTGGACCTCCTCGAACGCCCAGTCCAGGAACCAGTCGGGGCTCTGCGACTGGCGCGGCTCGATGATGCGGGCGGGGTTGAGGCGGGCGGCATGCACCTGGCCGGCGCTCATGTAGCCGGCCTCGACCAGGTTGGTCAGCACCTCGTTGGTGCGCGCGCGCGAGGCCGGCAGGTTGACGTGCGGCGCATAGCGCGGTGGGCGCCTTGAACAGGCCCGCCGAGCAGCGCGGCCTCGGCCAGATTGATCTCGCGCACCGACTTGCCGAAATAGAACTGCGAGGCCGCCTCGACGCCGAAGGCGCCGCCGCCGAGATAGGCGCGATCGAGATACATCTTCAGGATCTGGCACTTGGTGAAGCGCGACCTCGAGCAGGAAGGCGAGGAACGCCTCCTTGATCTTGCGCGCGAGCGAGCGCTCGAACGACAGGAACAGGTTCTTGGCGAGCTGCTGGGTGATGGTGGAGCCGCCCTGCACCACCTCGTTGGCGCGCGCGTTCTCGAACAGGGCGCGCGCGGTGCCGAGGACGTCGACGCCGAAGTGCTCGAAGAAGCGCCGGTCCTCGGTGGCGAGCGTCGCCTTGATCAGGTGATCGGGGATCTCCTCGAGCGCGACGGCGTCGTTGTGCAGGATGCCGCGCTGGCCGATCTCGGTGCCGTTGCGGTCGATGAACTTGACGGCGTACCGGCCGGTGCTGATCTTGTTCTCGTCGAACTCGGTGAGCGCCGGGATGGCCAGCACGTAGAGCACGGCGAGGCCGCCGACGCCGAGCGTCAGCGCCTTCGGAGACGAGCTCGTTGAAGAGCCGCTTCCAGCCGGTCAGGCGGAAGCGGGCAAAGAAGGTGGAGAAGGCGTTGTAGCGGTCCTTGGCCTGCTTCCCAGGTCGCGGCGATGCCGGAATCGATCCGGGCGTCGAGACCGAGCCAGTCGATCAGCCGCTTGCGGCGGCCCGTTCTTGAAGAACCAGTCGTGCACGTTCCGAGACCTCGCTTGTGCGCTGTCGCTCGCTGCTCCGCGATCACCGAGGCTACCGTGTGCCGAGCAGCGTCCGCCGGCAGCCAGACAGGAATCGCACGGCCTGTACAGCTGCAAGTCTAGCACCGCCGCTGCCGGCCGCGCGAGAGCCACGTTTCGACGCCCGTTGCGCCGTTTGGCGGCGGCGCGTCTACCTGTTGGTCAGCTTCAGCTCGATGCGGCGGTTGCGGCGCAGCACCTCGTCGCTGGTTCCATCCTCGAGCGGCTGGAACTCGCCATAGCCGGCCGCCACCAGGCGCTTGGGCGGCACGCCGCGGCTGATCAGATACTTGACCACCGAGGTGGCGCGCGCGCTCGACAGCTCCCAGTTGGAGGGGAACTGCGGCGCTGGCGATGCGGCCGGATGTCGGTGTGGCCGTCGACCTGCAGCGCCCAGTCGATCTCGCGGCGGAATGGAGCGCTCCAGCTCGACGATGGCGGTGGCCAGCTGGTCGATGGCGGCCAGACCCTCGACCGTCATGGTCGCCTGGCCCGGACGGGAACAGCACCTCGGACTCGAACACGAAGCGGTCGCCGACCACGCGGATGTCCTTGCGGTCGCGCAGCAGCTCGCGCAGGCGGCCGAAGAAATCGGAGCGGTAGCGCTGCAGCTCCTGCACCTGCTTGGCCAGCACGACGTTGAGGCGGGCGCCGAGATCGGAGATGCGCGCCTGGCTGTCCTTGTCCTTGGCTTCGGCCGGCGCCGATCGCCTCCTGCAGGGCCGCCATCTGCCGGCGCAGCTGCAGCAGCTGCTGGTTGAGCAGGTCGACCTTGGCCTGCGCCTCGCTGGACAGCGTTGGTCTTGTCGGCCAGCTCCTTGGTGAGCGCGGCGATGCGCGCGTCCTTCTCGCCGCCGGCGCCGGCGAGGCCGGTCGAGGCGCTCGTTGTCGGACTTGAGCGTGGCGAAGCTTGGCCTGCAGCGCGGCCAGCTCGTCCTGCAGCGACTTGCCCTGGCCCTTCTCCAGGCTCAGCAGGTTGGTGAGCTCGGCGATCTGCCGCGTCAGCCGGCGCAGCACCGTGTCCTTGCCGGACGATTCCTGGCTCACGTAGAACTGCGCCACCATGAAGACGGAGAGCAGGAAGGTGACGACCAGCAGCAGCGTGGACAGCACGTCCACGTAGCCCGGCCAGAACAGGTCGTGGCTGCCTGCCGGACCTGCGCGAGCGCGAGAAGGCCATCGGCCTAGCCTTCTCCGCGGCACGTTGGCGGCGAGTTCCTTGAGCACGGTGGCCACCTCCGACTGCTGGGCGGCCTGCTCGTCGACCCATTCGCGCACCACCTTCTGCTCGGCGCGCATCTGGCGCACGAGCTGATCGACGCCCTTGGCGAGATCCCGCACCGCCTCCTCGGCCGGCGGCGCCGTCCGTCGCCGCCCGCGGCATGGCGCCGACGCGCTCGTTGAGATCGAGCACGGCGCGATGCATGTCGTGGATGGCGGCGTAGAGCTGGCGGCTGGCGTAGTCGCTGGTCTGCGAGCCGCCGGGCGCCAGCTCGGTGATGCCGGACAGCCATTCCTCGAGCTGATTGTAGAAGCGGCCGTGCGCGTGGCTCGCCTGCAGCTCGAGGAAGCCCAGCACCAGCGAGCCGCCGAGGCCCAGCAGCGAGGACGAGAAGGCCGTGCCCATGCCGCGCAGCGGCGCGGCAAGCCCGTTCTTCAGTTCGTCGAACACGGTGACGCTGTCGGAGGCCCGGGTGTCGATGGAGCTGATGGTCCGGCCGACCGAGGAGATGGTGTCGAGCAGGCCCCAGAAGGTGCCGAGCAGGCCGAGGAAGACGAGCAGGCCGACGAGATAGCGTCCGGTGTCGCGCGCCTCGTCCAGGCGCGAGCCGATCGAATCCATGATCGAGCGCATGGAGGTCGCCGACAGCGACAGCGAGCCGGTGCGGTCGCGCAGCATGGTCGCCATCGGCGCCAGCAGCACCGGGCGATGCGAGATGGCGAGCCCCGGGTCGGCGATGCGGAAGGCGTTGACCCAGCGGATCTCGGGATAGAGCCGCAGCACCTGGGAGAAGGCGTAGAAGATGCCGGCGACCAGCACGAAGCAGATCAGGAAGTTGAGGCCCGGGTTGTTGAGCATCGCCTCCAGCAGCTGCTTGTGCAGGACCGCCATCAGCAAGCCCGACCAGCACCAGGAACACGAACATGCGCCACAGGTACACGCCGGGGCTCAACAACGTCCGGTGCAGCGCCGGGGCGGACCGGTCCGGCGTTCTCGCTCGTGCCATACGTCGCTCTCCAGGCCTCGATCGAGGCCACATTAGCCAAAGACCGTGCGCATCAGAAACGGGCAACTTTCCGGCGTCCAAGCGCGCAATTGCGGCCTCGCGGCGGCATCAG
This sequence comes from uncultured Alphaproteobacteria bacterium, assembly GCA_963724565.1. Classification (GTDB taxonomy): domain Bacteria; phylum Pseudomonadota; class Alphaproteobacteria; order Rhizobiales; family Hyphomicrobiaceae; genus AWTP1-13. Next base: position 159,717 of record CAVRVK010000011.1, on the reverse strand, counting down.
ACCTTCGCGTCTCGGCCTCCGGCCAGCAGCTCCGAGCAGCGCCCTGTGGATGTGGGCGTTGCCGGCGACGATGCTGCCGGTCTCGAACATATCGCTGCTGCCGCCGTCGACGTCGGTCACGTGGCCGCCGGCCTCGCGCACCAGCAGGGCGCCGGCCGCCATGTCCCAGGCGCCCAGATCGTGCTCGACGTAGCCGTCGAAGCGGCCGGCGGCCACCCAGGCGAGGTCGATGGCGGCCGAGCCGGTGCGGCGGATGCCGGCAACCTGGCCCATCAGCGTCTTGCATTCGGCGAGAAAGCGCGCGTGGCCGCCGCCCGGCCGCGATGCGGGATGCCGGTGGCGATGACGCTGTCGGCCAGCGTCTTGCGCGCTGCCACCCGGAGCCGCCGGCTGTTGACGAAGGCGCCCTGGCCCTTCTCGGCCGTGTACAGCTCGTCGTGGATCGGATTGTAGATGACGGCGGCGACGATCTCGCCCTCGCGCTCCAGCGCGATGGCGATGGCGAAAAGCGGAATGCCGTGCAGGAAATTGGTGGTGCCGTCGAGCGGATCGACGATCCAGCGGTGGGTCTTGTCGGGGCCCTCGACCGCGCCGCGCTCCTCCATCAGGAAGCCGTAGCCGGGCCGCGCCTTCGACAGCTCCCTGAAGAGCGTCTCCTCGGAGCGGTGGTCGGCGCTGGTGGCGAAGTTGGCCGGTCCCTTGACGGAGACCTGCAGCTGCTCGACCTCGCCGAAGTCGCGCGTCAAGCCGCGGCCGGCCTTTCGGGCGGCGGCGATCATGACGTTCATCAGGGCTGAGGCGGGCATTGTTGCCCTCTGGCAGGCTCGAAAGGGGGCTGACCCAGAGGGCCGGCCCAGTCGCGGCCGACCTAGCCCTGTTGGGCCGGGGAAAGCAAGGCCGCAAACATGCCTGCGACGCAGGCGATTGCTCGCCTGCGTCGCAGCCGGAACTCCGCCCGGAAGGCGGTATGGCTAGTGCAGCGGAGGAAGCGTCTGCGCGCCTGCGTAATGGCGGATCTCGGCCACCATTCGCCCCCTGGCACTCGTGCCCCAACGCACCTCCACCACCTGGCCGGGCCGCAAGGGCGCCAGCCCCCAACGGCGGAGGGTGTCGGCGTGCACGAAGCAGTCCGGCGCGTGGGGACCTTCGGAGACGAAGCCGAAGCCCTTGAGGCAGTCGTACCATTTCACCGTTGCCGTCACCCAATCGCTCTCGGCGCAGACCTTCTGACGCGTGCGCTGGGGCAACAGGGAGGGGTGAGTCGCGCTGCTCTGGTCCATGCTGATGATGCGCACAGCCTGCAAGCCCTTGGCCGTGCGGCGAACGAGCGCGTGGATGCGGGCGCCGTCGTAGGCGGTGCGATAGCCGGCGGCCTCGAGGCACGTGACGTGCACCAGAATGTCGTTCGGCTCGCCATCGGCGGTGAGGAACCCGTAGCCCTTGGTGGCGTCGAAGAACTTCACGGTGCCGGCAAGCTCGAATAGGCCTTCGACCGGAGTGCACGCCCCAAAACTGGCCGACGTCGCAACGAGTTGTGTGCCGCGCACGGTGCGGAGCGAGCCGGCCTCCACGACGTCCTCTCCAGCCGACGCTGGTCCGGAGGGAATTGCATCCAAACAGGGCGTGTTCCGCAGTTTTACACCGAGGAGGGCTTCTAGCCGATGCGAAAGGTGCTCGGGATCGAGCCCTGCCTTGCGGAGCTCGAGATCGAGCCTCCCCTCGTCGAACCCTCGGATGAATTCGCAGGACTTGATCTCAGCCGGCACGTCGATCCGATTCTGCAATATCGTCATAGTTGCTCCCATTGCTTGGCTTTCAGACATTCGCCAGCGCCGCCACGAAATACGCCCAACCCCAGCAGCGACCGGCATCGTGAAAGTGGTCAGCTAGGCTAGATGCGGCTCGCGCATGCGCTGGAACTCGAAGCCCTCCAGAAGCTCCCGCAGCCGCGAGCGGTATTTGGCAACGCTGGCCGGGGTCACGCGCAAGTCCTTGGCGATCTGCTGCTCGTCCCAGCCCTCCGCGGCATACCTGTGAAAGCCGCCGGCATAGGCTCGCAGCTTTCCCCGCAGTTTTTGGGAACCAACGAAGGTCAGGAACTGGGGCAAGCCCTGGCGCCGTTCCAGGAATTGCACGGCCGCCCGTTCGGTGAGGATGAGCGGCGCATCGTCCTCCTCCTCCACGAGCGGCGGCGCATCAGGCTCGCCGGAGCAGGCTTCCTTGTGCAGGGCCAGCACCGTCGTCCGGCAACAGCGGCAGAGGTAGTAGAAGAGGAGGATGTCTCCCTCCCTGAAGACATAGCCGTTGGAACCCTCGGCGATCTTGCCGAGGGTCAGAGCAAGGATTTCCTCTCCGGTGGCGGTCTCGTTGCCGGTTCCGCCGAATACCCTCTGCTTGAATCTCTCGGCGTAAAGTGCCGACCTCTTCAGTAGAAGTCGCCGATCGTCTGGCGCAAGGCGGTCAAGATGCGACTGGAAGCTCCAAGGCATAGTGCTACCCTCAACTGGTACGACAAATGCGACCAGAACGCTGAGCAACACCGCGGCACTGCGAAACGCTGAACAAAAACGGATAAGTCGGCCCCCGCTGACTTGCTCCGCGGCCCCGCTGAGCTCTTGGCCACGTTAGTCTCCGAGGAATTGGGCAAGCTGGCGACGATTGCGGCTCGCGCGGGGCAAATGTGGGCGCGGTGTGGCAGTTATGTGTCGATACATCCTAAGCGGGCCCAGTGATTCCGGGTTACACGGAATTTTGAACGTCGAGTGACCGAAAAAAAATTTTGGCGATGCTTCGCGCGAGTGGTTGCTCCGTCTGCGCGGTAAGATTGCAGCAGGGTGGCGGCTGGCCACCACTCGACTATTGCGGCGCGCCGCCCCTCGCCATCGCGACGCTGCGCGGCTTCCTTTTCGGTCCGTGCCACTTGGCACGAGCCAAGCCTGCAAACGGGCACAGGAACGAACCGAGCAGGCCGGCGGCGACAATGGCGTCGACATCGGTGATGGTGTGCAGCAGCGCGGCCAGGAGACCGGTTGCCGCGAGCCCGGCGGCCAACCCGCTAAGATAGGACACCGCGCTCCTGGCTCTGCCGCGCTCGGACTGCCGCAGAAGGACATAGGGCGGAACCGCCGCCAGGAACCCGGCAAGGGAGAGGGCGATCCCGGGGGATACGTCCGCCACGAAACTCCACCAATAGCTGTGCACGGGACCAACTTTCCACTTGCATGCTAGCCGTCGAGCTAAGTGATTCGTTCCGCGAAAATGTGGAGCGCCAGCGGAAAATGGCTGGTCGCTGCAACTCTGGCGGCGCGCGAAGCGTCGACGAGCGGCGCCGGCAAGGCCTTGTCGGAACGCCGATTTCCGAGCCGGGACGCAGCCGTTCGCCGCGATCTTGCCGCATAGCGGGTGCCTAATCCTTTCGACAACGTTAATGAGTTCCGGTCAGCCTGGGGGAAGGGACTGGCCATGCAGCTTGGCCGGCGATGCGCGAAGGGCACGAGCGCCGCGCGGCAGGGGGGACGACAGGTTTGAGGGAAAGATACCAGGCGGTGATCGGCGCCATCTTGGTGTTCGCGACAGCGCTTTGCGCGGCCGCGCATCCCCTTGCGGCCGAGTCCACCCGCACGATCTCGCTCTACAACATCCACAACCAGGAGATGCTGGTCTCCACCTTCAAGAAGGACGGCAAGTACATCCCTGCCGAGATGCAGAAGATCAACTGGATCCTGCGTGACTGGCGCAGGAACGAAGCCACCACCATGGATCCGGAATTGATCGATCTCTTGTGGGAGGCGCACAGCGAGCTGGGCTCGACGCAGCCGATCCACATCATCTCCGGCTATCGCTCGCGCGGCACCAACGAGCTGCTCAGGAAGACCGTCGGCGGGCAGGCGAGAGAGAGCCGCCACATTCTGGGCAAGGCTGCCGACGTGCATTTCCCGGACGTGCCCGTCAAGGCGCTGCGCTACTCGGCGCTGATCCGCGAGAAGGGCGGCGTCGGCTACTATCCAACCTCCGCCATCCCGTTCGTGCACATGGACATCGACCGGGTGCGCGCCTGGCCCCGGCTGCCGCGCGCCGAGCTTGCGCTGCTGTTCCCCAAGGGCAGCTCGCAGCACGTTCCAAGTGACGGAGTGCCGATCACCCGCGAGGACGTGCGTCTGGCCCGCGCAAATAACAAAGAGCTGGCCATGGAGGTGGCCCAGTTCCACGATCTGCGCGCGCGGCCCATACTGCCGATTCAGACCGCGTCGCTGGGCCCGTCCCTGCCGAAGCTGGTGGGCCCGCCGCAGCTTGTCGATCGGCGCACCATTGCCGGCACATACGCGAGCGAAGAGGATCGCGCCAAGCTCGCGGCGCTGGCCGGTGGCGACCCGAGGCCTCAGCTGCTATGGCCGCCGGCACCCGCCAACCGCAAACCCGGGACCGCCGTTGCAGCCAACGATCCTGCTGCACCCAAGCCCGTGCTCTACCGGGAGGGCCGCGTGGTGGCAGCGCCCGAATACGACGACGAGCACCCCGAGGAGCTGTCCTACCGGCCGTTCCCCATCGCACCGTTCCTCACTATCACCGCCTCGGCGGACGATCCGGCCCTTTCGGGCCTGGTTCATCCCGACCTGGCCAAGGTGCTCGAGACGCTGGGGCAAGAAAATGCGCCGCCCATGCGGCTGCGGCCGGGCGTGCACGCTGCCGAGCGGCTGTGGGCGCATCAGTTCAAGGGGGAGGCCGTGAACCTGTCGAGCCTCTTCCAGATCGAGGCACCGGGCCAAGTGCCGAGCCGCAAGGTGGCGACCCAGCCCCAGTAGCGCGAAGGCCTACTCCGCCGCATCCATGACGTGCACGGGCGTGGCCGGCGCTTCGTCCAGCATGCCCAGCGCGTGCAAGTAGACGGCGAGCAGTGCCTCCTCTTCCTGCCTGTCGGCACTGCTCTTCTTGCGCAGGCCTACCACCTTGCGCATGATCTTGACGTCGAACCCGAGCGCTTTGGCCTCCAGGTACTTGTCGCGGATGTCGCCCGCGAGCGCCTTCTTCTCTTCCTCCAGCCGCTCGACTTGCTCGATCAGCTGGCGCAGTTGTTTCTGGCTCGACGCCTGCAGCGTTGTCATGACCAACCCCCACTGAAACAATCGGTGACACGTTTTGTGCGATCGACGGCGGGTGCTTTCCCTCTCCCACCATGGCGCGCGACGCTAGCCGCACCCTACTGGGGCATCAAGGTTCGGCTGGCGCCCATCCAGAGCTTTTTTGCTAGGATTTCAGGGCTGTTGTTCGACAGGGCGTCGCCTGTGCTCTTTGGCGCACGCCGCTTCCGCAGGGATAAGGCCGATGGCACCTCGCCAATCGCTCCGGGTGACGACACCGGACGGACTGACGATCTCCGCGCACGTCACCGGCGCAGCGAAGGGGCCCGAGGTGATGCTCATTCATGGGCTCTTTCAGAGCCATCTCGCGTGGGCGAAGCAGGTGGAGAGCGCGCTCGCCGACGAGTTTCGGCTTGTCACCTACGACCTTCGCGGCCACGGCGCATCCGATGCGCCGCTCGACCGTGCTTATTATGCGAGCCCGGAGCGCTTCGCCGACGAGCTTAAGGCCGTCATGGCCGCGGCCGAGCTCATGCGACCGGTGCTGGTCGGCTGGTCGTACGGCACGCGGGTGATTGCCGACTACCTCATCAAGTACGGCACGGCGAATATCGCCGCCATCAACCTGGTCGCGGCGGTGCTCAGTCCAAACCCGGATCACTTCGGCACCGGCATTGCCCATCTGGCGCGGGCCCGCGACGACGATCTCGCAACCTCCCTTGCGGGCACGCGGGCATTCCTGCGCGCATGTTTCGCCAAGCAGCCGCCGCAGGACGAGTTCGAGACCATGCTCGCCTACAACGCGCTTGTTCCCGTCAAGGTGCGCCAGGCGCTGCGCCGGGATGGCAGTGACGCGGCCGAGGTGCAGCGCGTGCTCAAATCAGTCGACGTGCCGGTGCTGATTACGCACGGCGAGCGTGACCTGCTCCCCAAGGCCGACCTTGCGCGGTGGCTCGCCGCCCTCATCCCCGGCAGTGCGCTCTCCATCTACGACGGGACCGGACATGCTCCCTTCTTCGAGGACCCCCAGCGTTTCAATCGAGAGCTCGCGGCGTTCGTGCGCAAGGCGCATGCGGTGCGCTGAACTTTTCAGCATTGCTCCGGGTTCGTCTGCTCAGTCGGTAGGCATGTGCCCTGGCAGAGGCAGGATCGCCCTCCGATCCGAGACGGCAGTGCCCTGACCTTGCGCGAATTTGCCTGTGCCGCCGGGTGGCACGGCGGTTGCTCTTTTTCAACCAATCCGTCGCTGGCCGCACGGGGCGTCGCCCCGCGCGCCTGCTGTATTTGTAGAAGTCGCAGAAGGGGTGCAGGCCATGAGTTTCGACAACCCGTTTGACGCCGGGCGGGCTCTCAGCAGGGGCGGTTGCGCCTGCGGAAAGCATGCAACTCAGGCCGAGCACGACAGTGCCGCCTCTTCCGACGAGCGTCTGGCGCGGGTGGTGCAGTCGGCCGTGGTGCGGGCGCTGTTCCCTGAGGATCAGAGCCGCCGCGTCTTCCTGCGCGCGGTCGGCGCATCGACGGCGCTGGCGGCCATCTCGCAATTCTTCCCGCTCGGCACCGCCATGGAGGCGTTCGCCCAGGCCGGTCCGCCCGAGAAGAAGGACCTGAAGGTCGGGTTCATTCCGATCACCTGCGCCACGCCCATCATCATGGCGCACCCGATGGGCTTCTACACCAAGCACGGGCTCAACGTTGAGGTGGTGAAGACGGCGGGCTGGGCCGTCGTCCGCGACAAGACCATCAACAAGGAATACGACGCCGCGCACATGCTCTCGCCGATGCCGCATCGCCATCACGCTGGGCGCCGGCTCCAACGCCATCCCCTACACCATGCCGGCGGTGGAGAACATCAACGGGCAGGCCATCACGCTGGCCGTCAAGCACAAGGACAAGCGCGACCCCAAGAGCTGGAAGGGCTTCAAGTTCGCGGTGCCGTTCGACTACTCGATGCACAACTACCTGCTGCGCTACTACGTGGCCGAGCACGGCATCGATCCCGACCAGGACATACAGATCCGCGCCGTGCCGCCGCCGGAGATGGTCGCCAACCTGCGCGCCGACAACATCGACGGCTTCCTGGCGCCCGATCCCGTCAACCAGCGCGCCGTCTACGACGGCGTCGGCTTCATCCACATTCTGTCGAAGGACATCTGGGATCGTCATCCCTGCTGCGCGTTCGCCGCGTCCAAGGAGTTCGTCACGCACCACGCCCAACACCTACGCGGCGCTGCTCAAGGCGATCATCGACGCGACCGCGTTCGCGGCCAAGCCCGAGAACCGCAAGCAGATCGCCGAAGCCATCGCGCCGGCCAACTACCTCAACCAGCCGGTGACGGTGGTCGAGCAGGTGCTGACCGGCACCTTCGCCGACGGTCTCGGCAACGTGCAGAAACGTGCCCGACCGCATCGATTTCGATCCGTTCCCCTGGCAGTCGTTCGCGGTGTGGATCATGACCCAGATGAAGCGCTGGGGGCAGATCAAGGGCGATGTCGACTACGCCGGCGTGGCGCAGCAGGTCTTCCTGGCGACCGACACGGCGCGGCTGATGAAGGAGGTGGGGCTCACGCCGCCCGCCGCGACCACCAAGACCTTCGTGGTGATGGGCAAGACCGTTCGATCCCGCCAAGCCCGAGGACTACATCAAGAGCTTCGCCATCAAGCGGGCGGCCTGAGCGGCGCAGCGACGCGGAGCATCACAGATGTGGCTCAGCTTGCGCGCCGGTCTCGTCTCGCTCCTGATCCTGGCGGCGTTCATCGGCATCTGGCACATCGCGACCGCCGGCACCGGGCACCGCGGTCAAGATGGACCCAGAGTACGCCAAGCTGATGGGCATCACCGCCACGCAGGGCAAGTCGGCGATGCCGGGGCCCGGCCGACGTCGGCGCCAAGATCTGGCAGCACCTGCGCGACCCGTTCTACGACAAGGGCACCAACGACAAGGGCATCGGCATCCAGCTCGCCTACTCCATCGCGCGCGTGCTGGCCGGCTATCTGCTGGCGGTGGCGGTGGCGATCCCGATCGGCTTTCTGATCGGCATGTCGCCGCTGATGAGCCGCGCGCTCGATCCCTTCATCCAGATCCTGAAACCGATCTCGCCGCTCGCCTGGATGCCGCTGGCCCTCTACACCATCCGCGACTCCGGCATCTCGGCGATCTTCGTGATCTTCATCTGCTCGGTGTGGCCGATGCTGATCAACACCGCGTTCGGCGTGGCCACCGTGCGGCGCGAGTGGCTGAACGTCGCCAAGACGCTGGAGATGGGCCCCGGGCGCACGGCCTGGCGCGTGATCCTGCCGGCGGCGGCGCCGACCATCCTCACCGGCATGCGCATCTCGATCGGCATCGCCTGGCTGGTGATCGTGGCGGCCGAGATGCTGGTCGGCGGCACCGGCATCGGCTACTTCGTGTGGAACGAGTGGAACAACCTCTCCATCACCAACGTCATCACCGCCATCCTGTTCATCGGCGTGGTCGGCATGCTGCTCGACCAGCTGATGGCGCGGCTGCAGCGCATGGTGGCCTATGCGGATTAGCGGCCGACGAGCGCCGACCGGCTTCCCCTCCCCCTTGTGGGGAGGGGCTAGGGGTGGGGGGAACCTCGACGGGTGGCCTCGCATTGTCCCCCCACCCCTATCCCTCCCCCACAAGGGGGGAGGGGACGCTGCAGCGCCGTTGGCGCACCGGGGCGAACCATGAGCAAGGCGTTCATCAGCGTCGAGGGCCTGACCCGGCGGTTTCCGGAGCCGTCGGGCAGCGGCGATCTCACCGTGTTCGAGGACCTGTGGTTCGGGGTCGAGGAGGGCGAGTTCGCCTGCGTGATCGGCCACTCGGGCTGCGGCAAGTCGACGATCCTCAACATCCTGGCCGGCCTCGACGACGCCGACCGCCGGCCACATCATCGCCGCCGGCAAGCACGTGCAGGGCCCGAGCCTCGACCGCGCCGTGATCTTCCAGGGTCACGCGCTGATGCCGTGGCTGTCCGCGCTCGGCAACGTCGAGCTCGCGGTGTCCTCGCGCCATCCCGACTGGTCGCGCGCGCCGCATCCGCGAGCACGCCATGAAATACCTGGCGCTGGTGCATCTCGACGGCTCCGAGATGAAGAAGCCGGCGCAGCTGTCGGGCGGCATGAAGCAGCGCGTCGGCATCGCCCGCGCGCTCGCCATCGAGCCCCGCATGCTGCTGATGGACGAGCCGTTCTCCGCGCTCGATGCGCTGACGCGCGGCTCGCTGCAGGACGAGGTGATCGCCATCCGCAACGCCACGCGGCAGACCGTGTTCATGATCACGCACGACGTCGACGAGGCGCTGCTGCTGGCCGACAAGATCCTGCTGATGACCAACGGCCCGCAAGGCCTGGGTGGCCGAGATCGTCGAGAACACGCTGCCGAAGGAGCGCTCGCGCGTCGAGCTGCACAAGCACCCCAACTACTATCCGCTGCGCAACCACCTGATCGAGTTCCTGGTCACGCGCTCGCGCGAACTGGCGCTGCATCCCGAGGCGCGCCCCGCCGACCGCAATCCGCCCGTCATCCGTCCAACCGCAACGTCAACGACCCATGCAACGACGACCTCTCACGCCCAACCGCCCGGGCAAGCGCCGGCGCTCCATCTCGCCAGCTCGCCGCGTTTCCGCGGCGTAAGCTGCATCGGCGAGGCAAGGGCGCGCCGCGCGCCCGAGCCGCCGCTGCGCTCGACCGCGCGCGCGCCCGCCAACCGCTTCGTCTTCACACAAACCGCAACCAAGGGAGCAACCCCCATGCGACGCGAAGAGCTGACCGAGAAGATCCTCGACATCAAGCGCGAGAAGGGACTGACCTGGAAGCAGATCACCGACGAGATCGGCGGCATGTCGCCGGTGCTGGTGGTCGGTGCGCTGCTGGGCCAGATGAAGCTCGTCAAGCCGCTGGCGAAGAAGGCCGCCGCGCTGTTCGGCCTGTCGCCGACCGAGGAGCGCATGCTGAACGAGGTGCCCTACCGCGGCACGCCGATGCCGCCCACCGACCCGCTGATCTACCGCTTCTACGAGCTGGTGATGGTCAACGGCCCGGCGTGGAAGGCGCTGATCGAGGAGGAGTTCGGCGACGGCATCATGTCGGCCATCGACTTCGACATGGAGATCGAGCGCGAGCCCAACGCCAAGGGCGACCGCGTCAAGATCACCATGTCCGGCAAGTTCCTGCCCTACAAGTACTACGGCAACGAGCAGGGCATCCAGGAGTACGGCCTCAAGGAGGCCTGATCAGCGGCACGCCAAGGCGTCGGGTGTCGCAGCAGCTGACGTGAAGCGGCGTCGGGTGTAGCCCGCCTATGCCGCCTGCCCGACGGCATCGAGCGGCGCCTGCGGGGGATAGGCCCTTGCCGGCGAATGCTCGGCCGCTTCGGCAATGCACGCCATCAACAGGCGCCGGCGTGCGCTCAGCTCATCTTTCTTGGCGGCGGTCCCCTCCCCGCCCGGTGCTCTCACCAGGGCGCTGAACTCGATATTGAGCTCCCTCAACTGCGTGCGTAGCAAGCCGATATCTTTGCGGCGCATAGTCGGCATCTCCCTCGTGGCCCGCACCAACATGATTCGTATCACCAGAAAACGACGATGCTTGGGCAGGGGCTGCGCCGTTGCTCTGACCAGTACAATAAACGAGCGAAGCCGTCAGACGATGCAGGCAGCGGTGCCTATTACCGCTTTTTTTTGCTGCGACGCGGAAGCGCAGGCTTTTGTTCAGGGATGACAGAAGTGTGACGCCGCCCTGCCGTCAGCGCTATCGCGGTGCAATGAAAAGGCCTTAGCCCTTTGGCCACAGCGCCATCTGTGTGCGGGGAACTCGGAGCGAGCAGAGCCGTCAGGTTATGCGCGGCAAGGAAGACTTGGGGCGGGTCAGGCCAAGGACCGGCGCTTGAGAGCCACATCGCAGTACATGTTGTCGTGAAGGCAGAGAGCTACCATGCCCCAGCCTTCGTTGACGCACATTTCGTTGACCGTGTGGACGACGCCATAGGGAATGCCCTCGTTGTGCGACCAGACGATGAAATCGTTGAAGATCAGCAGGCCATTGGGCTTGACCTTGCGCGTCGCCACGGTGGCGTCGGCGCGAACGTCCTTATAGCTGTGACCCGCATCGATATAGATCCAATCGAAATAGGCGTCGGGCAGCTTGGCGAGCATCTCGGCTGATTGGCCATCGAGGCATGTGACGATAGAATTTCCGCTGAAGCGCTGCTGGATGGCATGCTTGGCAAAGTTCTTGTCGATCAGATAAAGCTTTTGCGGCTTCACAGTCTCGAGGATGTAGGCCGAGAAGTCGCCACGGCCGACGCCGACCTCAACACAGGTTCCACCCTTCGGCAGGCTTGCGATGTAGTCGTAGCGCGAGGCGAACACGGCGGCGCCCGCAACATCGTCGCTGCGCAGAGCCAGAGGTCTGTCCGGCCGCGCCCGATCAAGGCGACCACTAACCTTCCCGAATGTTCCCGTCGCGCGACGGACCCATCGGGAAGCATCGCGTAGGGTATGACGCACAGGCATTGACCCCCCCCCGTCGTGCCCGACTGCGCCCGAATGACGCTAGCAGGTGGTGCCCGCCTTTGCCGGGGCTAGCCCTTCGGCCACAGCACCATCTGGGTGCAGCGGAACTGGGCGATGGGTTTGGCGGCACGCTGGGGCGTGACGGTGGCGTCCCACACCTGCGTCGTGCGGCCCTGGTGCAGGGGCTTTGCGATACAGACGATGACGCCCTCGCGCGCCGAGCCGAAGAAGTTGCTCTTGAGCTCGATGGTGGTGAAGCCGGTGGCGCCGTCGGGCAGGCTGCGGACCGTGCCGTAGCCGCAGCAGGTGTCGGCCAGCGTCACCACCGCGCCAGCGTGCAGGTAGCCGTTCCAGGCGCCCAGCACCTTGCGCGCCGTCACCTGAGCGACGACCTCCTGCGGCTCGACCTTGAGGAACGTGAGCCCGAGGAGGCCCGGCAGATAGTCGGCGCCGGCCGTGTTCCATTCCTCGAGCGTGCGCGGGATTTTGATGTCCATGCTGTTCCCGATGCTGGCTTGTTTGGCGTTCGCCGTCACTTGCCGGCGGGCGGCACGATCTTCATCACGAACGATGACGGCTTCTCGGTGGGTCCGAACGGGCCAGGCACCTTGTTCTTCACCGCCGGGATGCTCCTGAGATAGGCGACCACCGCTTGCGTGTCCTGCGGCGTCAGGCTGGCGAGCGCGCGCCAGGGCATGATCGGAGCCAGCACGCGACCGTCAGGCCGCACCCCCTTCTTGAGGGCGGCGACAATCTGCTTGTCCGTCCACCGGCCAAGCCCGGTTTCCTTGTCCGGCGTCAGGTTGGGCCCATGGAACACGCCAAGACCTGGTATCTCGAAGCCGACCTCGGAGCCCGCCAGATACCGCGTCATGTCCGGCTTGCCAAAGAAGTAGCCCGGCGTGTGGCAGTCGTTGCAGCCGCTGAGGTTCGCGAGATATTTGCCGCGCGCGATCTGCATCGCCTTGGCCTTTGCCTCGGACTTGGCCTTAGTTTTGGCCTTGACCCTGGCCTCTGCTGAGGGTGACAGCGACGCCGGAACAAGAGTGCAGATGGCAAGAGCAACAATCGCCGCCAAGCGGCCCGAACGCACGAACACGACAGTCTTCCTCCCGAGTTTTCGTGCTTGATAGCACGGCTCAAGCTCGGGATGCGACAGGATAGCTGCGATCAATGCCGGTGCGGCTTGGCCAGCTCGAACGCCGCCTTGGCCTCCCCGCTCGCCTCTTTCTGGTGCTTGGCCTGCCACTCTTTGTAGGGCATGCCGTAGATGATCTCGCGCGCGCCGTCCTTGCTGAGCTCGAGGCCCTTGCCGGCGGCGGCCTCCTGGTACCAGTTGGCGAGGCAGTTGCGGCAGAAGCCGGCGAGGTTCATGAGATCGATGTTCTGCACGTCGGTGCGGGTGCGCAGATGCTCCACGAGCCGGCGGAAGGCGGCGGCTTCGAGCTCAGTCTCGAGCGTCTTGTCGAGCTTGGTCATGTTTCCGTCTCCATGCTTTGGCGCCCCAGCGTCCTTCGCATTCGCGTTGCGGGGTACGCTCCTGCGCCCCGGCGCAGCATCCGGCAAGAACTGTTCGAGGATACGGCAAAGCCGCTCGCTCCAGGCCACTTGCCCAGCCTCGCCGCGGATCAGGTCCTGCCGGATCTCGACGATGGCACTGGCAAGGCCGCGTTGCTCACCGTGCTGCCAGAGGCAGTCGCCTTCGAGCCTGCCGGCATAGGGCTCGTTCTCGCCGACGATGAGGTCGCCCTCCGCATGAAAGCTGTCAAGGAGGGGCTTGGCCAGGCGCCCGTCGCCATCCCAAAGCACGCCGACATGCCAGGGCCGGGCGAACTCTTTCCAGCTCTCCGTGAAGGAGTGGACCGAGAGCAGCAGGGGCTCCACGCCGGTTGCCAGGCACTGGTCGATGATGGCGCCGATGGCGCGGTGATAGGGCTCGTAGTAGAGACGCGCGCGCTTGTCGCGCTCGGCTGCATCGAGCTTGCGGTTGCCGGGTATCACCGCCCCGTCGGAGAGACGCATGATGAGGGTGGGATCGTCGCGGCCCCGGTTCGGGTCGATCAGCAGGCGCGAATAGCGCGTCATCGCCGCGGGCACCCCAAGCTCGGCCGCCAAGGCCCGCACGATGGACGCAACCCCGATGTCGTAGGCGATGTGGCGCTCGAGCTGGGCCGCCGGCAGGCCCAGGGTGCCATATTCGGGGGGTAGGAGATTGGCGGCGTGATCGCAAACTATGATAAGGCCGCGGTCGGCGCGCCCGGGCAAGACGACGTAGCTGTCTTCTTCCCGCGCGGCGATCGAGGGTTTCCCCGGCAGCTGGTCCGCCATGCCCGCAACGTTCATGGCGCAACTATAGCGAGGGCAATTCCACCCTGTCATCCTTGACGCTGGCGTTTGCCCACGTGCAAATGCTCGGCAGATTTGCGCAAATTCGCGGCAGAACCGGAACGAATGGACGTCGATGACCGACAGGCCGGCGCGCGCGCCAAGCTCGAGGCGTTGTACGATGCCGCCGTCGCCGCGGCCCACCCCCAAGCCTGCCTGCCGCCGCACCTGCCGCCGGTGCCCGAGGATGGCCGCTTGATAGTGGTGGGCGCCGGTAAGGCCGCCGCTGCCATGGCTGCGGTTGCAGAGCGGCATTATCGCGCCAGCAACATGCTCGACCGTGTCACCGGCTTCACTACGGCGCCGCATGGCACGCTCGAGGCTTTGCCTGGAGAGGTGCCGATAGTCATCGGCATCCGCTCCGCGCGCCACCCGACGCCCGATGCCGGCAGCGTCGAGGCTGCCGAGCGAACCCTCGCCCTAGTGGCCACGGCAACCGCCAATGATCTGGTGCTGGTGCTTCTCTCGGGCGGTGCCTCCGCGCTGTGGGCGGCCCCCGCGGCCGGCCTCGACATCGCCGCCAAGACCGCGTTGACGCGTGGGCTGCTGAAATGCGGCGCCGACATCTACCAGATGAACACGGTGCGACGGCATATCTCGCGCATCAAAGGCGGGCGGCTCAGGAAGGCGACGCGCGCGCCGATGCTGACACTTGCAATCTCCGATGTGCCGCGCGACGACCCGGCCACCATCGGCTCAGGTCCGACCGTGCCCGACCCGACCACGCTTGCCGACGCGCGCGACGTGCTCGCGCGCCGGGGCCCACGCATGCAAGCGCTGGGGCTCGATGTCCCGCCGGTGGTGGCATCGATTCTGACTGATCCGGCCAACGAGACGCCGAAGCCCGACGATTCCGCCTTCGCCAGCGCCGAGTATCGCATTATTGCCACGCCAGCGGCGGCGCTCGAGGCCGCGGCTACCGTCGCGCAGCAGGCGGGCTATGACGTCGTCAAGCTGGGCGACAGCATCACGGGGGAGGCGCGCGAGGTGGCGCTGGCGCACGTCAAGCTCGCAATCGAGGCGAAGGCCTCGGGACGCCGGGTGGCGATTCTGAGCGGCGGCGAGCTCGAGGTCACGGTGCGCAACGCCAGCGGGCGCGGCGGCAGGTCACAGGAGTATGCGCTGGCGCTGGCAATTGCCGTCGCCGGCATGCAAGGCATATCGGCCGTAGCGGCCGATACCGACGGTATCGATGGCGGCGAAGGCCGGGTGACCGATCCCGCCGGAGCCGTGGTGGATGGCCGCACGGCGGCCGGTTCGCGCCATGCGGAGGCCCAAAAGTCCCTCGACAACAACGATGCGACGGCTTTCTTCGAGGCCGCTGGGGAGTTAATCGTGCGGGGGCCGACCCATACCAATGTCAACGACTTCCGTGCCATTCTAGTCGACCCGTGAAACGGACCACCCGACCATCCATGCCGCTCAGCCGGACCCAATCCGCAGCCTTGCTTCTGGCTACGGCCTTGGCGACGCTGCTTTTGGATTCCGGGCCGGCGGCGGCCGACCTCAAGTTGTGCAATACCACCACCAGCCGCATCGGCGTGGCCATCGGCTACCGCGATCCCAGCGGCTGGACGACGGAGGGCTGGTGGACGCTGGCGGCGCAGACCTGCGAGACGCTCTACAAGGGTCCGCTGACCAGCCGCTACTGGTATGTTCATGCTATCGACTATGATCGCGGCGGCGAGTGGGCGGGGCAGTCCTTCATGTGCACGAAAGAAAAGGCGTTTACGATCAGGGGCGTTGATTGCTCGGGCGGGGCCAAGCGCACGGGCTTTTTCGAGGTGGACGCGCAGGGGGCCAACGATTGGACCATCCGCCTGACCGATCCGAGCGAAGGGGGGGCGAAACTGAAATGAGACGCAGCCGGCGCGTGAAGATCGTCGCCACGCTTGGTCCTGCGTCGTACGCCCCCGAGATGATCGCGCGGCTCTTCGAGGCGGGCGTCGACGTCTTCCGCATCAACATGAGCCACTCCTCGTTCGATGTGGTCAAGAAGCTGCATGCCGCCGTGCGCACGGCGGAGGCCACCTTCAGCCGGCCGATCGGCATTCTCGCCGATCTGCAAGGTCCCAAGTTCCGCGTGGGCGAAATCGGCGGCGGCAGCGCCAGCCTGGCCGAGGGCGCTGCCTTCCGCTTCGACACCACCGAGAGCCCCGGCTCGACCGACCGTGCCTTCCTGCCGCACCCGCAGATCTTCGAGGCTGTCGAGCCCGGGCACACCCTGCTCCTCGACGACGGCAAGATCCGCATGACGGTGACGGAGAAGAGCGCCACGCGCATCGATGCCAAGGTGTTGGTGGGCGGCACGCTCTCGAGCCGCAAGGGCATCAGCCTGCCCGATACCGTGCTGCCGGTCGGGCCGCTCACCGAGAAGGACAAGAAGGACCTCGACTACGCGCTGCGGCTCGGCGTCGACTGGGTGGCGCTGTCGTTCGTGCAGCGCGGCGAGGACATGCGGCTCGCGCGCCAGATCGTCGGCCAGGGCGCGGCGCTGATGGCCAAGATCGAGAAGCCGGCGGCGATCTCCGATCTCGATGCGATCGTGGCGGCCTCCGACGGCCTGATGGTGGCGCGCGGCGATCTCGGCGTCGAGATGCCGGTCGAGCGGGTGCCTGGCCTGCAGAAGCAGATCGTGGGCAAGGCGCGCGCTGCCGGCAAGCCGGTGGTGGTGGCAACCCAGATGCTGGAGAGCATGATCGCTTCGCCCGTTCCCACGCGGGCGGAGGTGTCGGACGTGGCAACCGCCGTGTTCGACGGGGCGGACGCCATCATGCTGTCGGCGGAGTCGGCGGTCGGCAAGTACCCGATCGAGGCGATCCGCATGATGGACCGCATCGCCACCGAGGTGCAGAACGATCCCAACTACAACGCCATAGTGCACGCGACGCGCACGCCGCCGCAGGAGACGGCGGCCGATGCGATCGCCGCCGCCGCCCACACGGTGGCCGACACGATGCGGCTCGCCGCCATCATCTGCTACACGGCCACGGGCTCCACCGCGCTCAGGGTGGCGCGCGAGCGCCCCGGCCTGCCCGTCATCGGCCTGTCGCCGGTGGTGGCGACGGGGCGCAGGCTGGCCATGGTGTGGGGCGTGCACTGCGTGCTGACGAGCGACCCCGAGAACCAGGCGGCCATGGTGCGCAAGGCCTGCCGCATCGCCTTCGACGAGGGCTTCGCCAGGGCTGGCGAGGGCGTGATCATCGTCGCCGGCGTGCCGCTGGGATCGCCCGGCACCACCAACATGGTGCGCATCGCCTACCTGGACGACGCGGGCAATCCCGTAGCCGAAGGGGTGTGAGGCGCACGCCGACGAACGCCCCATCCTGCATCCATGCAGAAGCCTCTCCCGCCCAGCGCATTTACGCACGCCGCTTCGCGGCCGCTAACTGCCATCGGCTTCATGTGCCTTGCCTGGGTGCTGTTCGCGGGCCTCGACACCACCGCCAAATACCTCGGCACCACCACCAACCTGCCGACCGCGCAAGTGGTATGGATGCGCTTTCTCAGCCAGCTCACCGCCATGGTGGTGACGCTGGGCCTGGTGGCGCTGCCGAGCCTGATCATGACGCGCAAGCTCAAGACGCAGATCGCCCGCTCGTTCCTGATGCTCGGCTCCACCTTGTTCAACTTCCTGGCGCTCAAACACCTGCGCCTCGATCAGACCACCACTATCGGCTTCCTCACGCCGCTCACCGTGGCCGTGCTCGCCGGGCCCATGCTCGGCGAGTGGATCGGCTGGCGGCGCGGCATTGCCGTGCTGGTCGGCTTCGGCGGCATTCTCCTCGCCGTGCGGCCGGGGTTCACGCAGGTGCATCCCGCCGTGCTGTTCTCGTTTGGCAGCATGCTGTGCTACGCGGTGTTCAGCATTGTCACGCGCTATCTTGCGGCCTTCGACCGCGCCGAGGTGACGCTGTTCTATTCGCTATTCGCCGGCACGGTGGTGATGGCGCCGCTGGCGCTGGCCGATTGGGCGTGGCCTGAGAGCCCGTTCATCTGGGCCCTGCTGCTGTCGATGGGGCTGTGGGGAGGGCTCGGCCACTACTTGTTCATTCTGGCGCATCGTTATTCGCCCGCTTCCGTGGTGGCGCCGTTCCTCTACATCTCGCTCCTCACCCACTCGACGGCGGGCTTCCTGGTGTTCGGCCAGGTGCCAGACCAGTGGACGCTTGCCGGCGCTGGCGTCGTGATCCTGTCGGGCCTCTACCTGCTGCACCGCGAGCGCACCACGGCCCGCGCTGCGGCGGTAGCCATGACGACCGAGGCCGCGCCGCAGCGGTGAGGAGTGGGCGGCGCTAGTCGTGCTACATGGTATTGGCCGTCCACGGTCGATGATATTTTGAGTAGTTCAATGCCTGAGATAAGCCGGTTTTTCGGCATCGTGATTGCGATGTACCACAGGGATCACCCGCCTCCGCACTTCCACGCCTACTATGGGGAGCATGAAGCCAAATTCTCGATCCAAACTGGCAAGGTCATCGAAGGGCGCCTGCCCCGTAGGGCGAGGTCGCTTGTGCAACAATGGTACCGGCTCCACATTGACGAGTTGAAAGCTGCGTGGCAGGCAGTGCAAGCTCGTGTGCCGCCGAATAAGATCGACCCACTGGAGTAGAACATGCTCGCGCGTGTAATCGATGCTCGTCATGCTGGCGGCTATCGCGTATGGCTCAGGTTTGCGGATGGCCTTTCCGGTGAAATCGACCTCGAGCGCGAGCTGTGGGGTCCGGTGTTCGTTCCGTTGAAAGACGTTGCCGAGTTCGCAAAGCTTCGCGTGGAGCCCGATCTCGGCACTATCGTCTGGCCCAACGGCGCGGATTTCGCGCCGGAGTTCCTGCATGATGAGCTCGAGGCAGCGCTGGCGTCGAGCAAGACAGCTGCCGAATAGTGGCGCTCGCACCCATCACGTCGAGGGCTTCAGCCTGAAGCGCTGGATCTTGCCGGTCTGCGTCTTGGGCAGCGCGGCGACGAACTTCACCGAGCGCGGGTACTTGTAGGGCGCGATGGTCGCCTTGACGTGGTCCTGCAGGCGCTTGATGCAGGCCTCGTCGGCCGGCGACGCCCTCGCGCAGCACCACGTGCGCCTCCACGATCTGGCCGCGCTCCTCGTCGGGCGCGCCGACCACCGCGCATTCGGCCACCGTCGGCGTGGGACGAGCAGCGCCGCCTCCACCTCGGGACCGGCGATGTTGTAGCCCGACGAGATGATCATGTCGTCGGCGCGGGCGGCGAAGTGGAAGATGCCGTCCTTGTCGCGCACGAAGTCGTCGCCGGTGAGGTTCCAGCCGTCGCGCACGTACTTGGTCTGGCGGTCGTCGGCGAGGTAGCGGCAACCCGTGGGCCCGCGCACGGCGAGGTGGCCGATGGTGCCGTCGGGCACGTCCTTCATGTCGTCGTCGACGATCTTGGCCTCGTAGCCGGCGACCGGCGTGCCGGTGGCGCCGGCCTTGGCGTCGCCCAGGCGGTTGGTGATGAAGATGTGCAGCAGCTCGGTGGAGCCGATGCCGTCGAGGATCGGCTTGCCGGTCTTCCGCGTCCAGTCCTCGAACACCGGCGCCGGCAGCGTCTCGCCGGCGGAGACGGCCATGCGCAGCGAGGAGAGGTCGGCGCCCTCGTCCATGGCGGCCATCATGGCGCGGTAGGCGGTGGGCGAGGTGAAGCTGATGGTGGCTTTGTAGGTCTCGATGATCTCGATCATGTTGGCCGGCGAGGCGTTCTCGAGCAGCGTCGCGGTGGCGCCGAAGCGCAGCGGGAAGATGGCGAGCCCGCCGAGGCCGAAGGTGAAGGCGAGCGGCGGCGAGCCGACGAACACGTCGTCGGGCGTCACGCCCAGCACCTCCCTGGCGTAGCCGTCGGCGATGATCAGCAGGTCGCGGTGGAAGTGCATGGTGCCCTTGGGCTCGCCGGTGGTGCCGCGAGGTGAAGCCCAGCAGCGCCACGTCGTCGCGGCCCGGTCTGCACGGCGTCGAACTTGACCGGACTTGCTCAGCGCGACGCGGTCGAGCTCGGCATCGTGGTTGGCGGTGCCGTCGAAGTTGATGACCTTCTTGAGGAAGCGGCTGTCCTTGGCGCAGGCGACCAGCTCGTCGGCGATGCGGCTGTCGGTACAGCGCCAGCGACGACCTGCGCCTTGTCGACGATCTTGGTCAGCTCGCCGGCGCGCAGCAGCGGCATGGTGTTGACGGCCACGGCGCCGGCCTTGGTGACCGCCAGCCACGCCGCCACCATCGCCGGGTTGTTGCCCGAGCGGATGCAGCACGCGGTTGCCGGGCTTGACGCCGAAGTCCTCCACCAGCGCGTGCGCCAGGCGGTTGCGACCAGTCGGTCAGCTCCTTGTAGGTGCGGCGGCGGCCGTTGCCGATCAGCGCCGTGTTGTCGCCGAAGCCCTTCTCGACCATGCGGTCGGTCAGCTCGACGGCGGCGTTGAGGTATTCGGGATACTGGAACTCGGGCCGGTCGAGCAGCAGGTCGGGCCACTGCTCGGCGGGCGGGAGATTGTCGCGCGCGAAGGTGTCGACGTGCGCGCTGGGGCCGAGGCTCGCGGCGCCCTTGGGGGCCGACTGCGCGCTCGCGCGCGAACATTCTGGCGAACATGGGTTGCCTCCTGTCATCCCGCGCCTTCGTGCCCGGGATCGCAGTGCGCAGCGGCTTGCTCTGGAGCGCGAAGTTGCGCCTCGCTGATCCCGGCGACAAGCGCCGGGATGACAGCTCTCACTCCCGTGGCTTGTCCAGTTGGAAGGTCAGGTGCGCCTGCACGGTCGGCCACTCGGCTGGCGATGATGCGAGTAGACGCAGGTGTCGCGCAGCGTGCCGTCGGGCATCGTTCTGGTGGCTGCGCAGGATGCCGTCGAGCTTGGCGCCCAGCCGCTCGATGCCGCGCCGGCTCTGCGTGGTTGAAGAAGTGCGTGCGGAACTCCACGGCGATGCACTCGAGCCCCTCGAAGGCGTGCGTGAGCAGCAGCAGCTTGGCACTCGGTGTTCAGCGGCGGTGCGCTGCACGCTCTTGCCGATACCAGGTGGAGCCGATCTCGACGCGCTTGTTGGCGGCATCGACGTTCATGTAGGTGGTCATGCCGCACGGACTTGCCCGAGGGCAGCGCGATGACGGCGAAGGGCAGCATGGAGCCCGTGGCCTGCAGGTCGAGGCGGCGGTCGATCTCGGCGCGACATCTTCTCGGGTGCCGGGATGAACGTGTACCAGAGCCGCCACAGCTCGCCGTCCATCACGGCCTCGCACCAGGTCGCCCTGCGTGATGGTGGGCGAGCGGCTCGAGGCGCACGTGCGTGCCGCGCAGGGTCGACGGGCTGAGGCCAGGCTGGTCATGTCTCATGTCTCGCCTCCCGAGACCGAGATGGCCTGGCCGGTGATGGCCTGCGCGCCGGCGAGCACAGCCACAGCACCGTGTCGGCCACTTCCTGCGGCGTCACGAAGCGGCCCTGCGGGTTGTGCTTCTGCAGGGTGGCGGCGGCCTGGCATCGCGGGCGCGGCCGGTCTTGGCGGTGATGTTGGCGAGCGAGGCTTCCAGCAGCGGCGTCTCGGTGTAGCCGGGGCAGACGGCGTTGACCGTGACGCCGCGTGGGCGCCAGCTCGGCCGCCAGCGCGCGGGCGAGCCCGATGACGCCGTGCTTGGCGGCGCAGTAGGCGGCGACGTAGGCGTAGCCCTTGAGGCCGGCGGTGGAGGCGATGAAGACGATGCGGCTCGCGCTGGCGCCCTTGCGCGTGATGTCGGGCAGCGCCGCCTTCGCCGTGAGGAAGGCGCCCGTCAGGTTGACGTCGAGCATGCGCTGCCAGTGCGCCAGGTCGATGCTGGCCGAAGGGCGCGCTCTCGGCGGCGCCGGCGTTGGCGATCAGGATGTCGATGGGGCCGTGCGCGGCGCGCGCGGCCGCCACCATCGCCGCGCGTGTCGGCCTCGCTGGTGACGTCGGCGACGATGGCCTTGGCGCGCGGCAGTCTGCGCCGCGACCTCCTCGCAGCGGCGCGGCGCGGCGGCCGGCGAGGAGACGGCGGCGCCGGCGCCCGCCAGCGTGCGCGGCGATGGCCGCGCCGATGCCGGTGCCGCCGCCGGTGATCAGCGCATGCTTGCCGTCGAGCGCGCCCATCACACCTTCTCCGCTGCCGGCTCGGCGCGCGCGGCCAGCCGGTAGCAGCTGGTCGCGGCCGGCCAGATAGGGCTTGGGCCAGGTCTCGCCCGTGTAGCCGAGCTCGCGCGGCGGCGTGCAGCGTCCAGTAGGGGTCGGCGAGGTGCGGCCGCGCGAGGCAGCACAGGTCGGCGCGGCCGGCCATCAGGATCGAGTTGACGTGGTCGGGCTCGTAGATGTTGCCGACCGCCATGGTGGCGATGCCGACCTCGTTGCGGATGCGGTCGGAGAACGGCGTCTGGAACATGCGGCCGTAGACGGGGCGCGCGTCGATGCGAGGTCTGGCCGGCCGACACGTCGATGATGTCGACGCCCGCCGCCTTGCAGCATGCGCGCGATGGCGACGGCGTCCTCCGGCGTGATGCCGTCGATCGCCCACCCAGTCGTTGGCGGAGATGCGCACCGAGATCGGCTTCTCCGCCGGCCACACCGCGCGCACGGCGCGAAAGACCTCGAGCGGGAAGCGCATGCGGTTCTCCAGCGCGCCGCCGTAGGCATCGGTGCGCCGGTTGGTGAGCGGCGTGATGAAGGCCGACATGCAGATAGCCGTGGGCGTAGTGCAGCTCCAGCATGTCGAAGCCGGCGCGCTCGGCCATCTCGGCCGCGCGCACGAACTGCGTCGCGCACGGCCGTCCATGTCGGCGCGCGTCATCTCGCGCGGCACCTGGTTGTGCGGGCGACCACGCCACCGGCGACGGCGCCATCACCTGCCAGTTGCCGCTGCGCGAGCGGCGCGTCCATCTCTCCCAGCCGAGCTGGGTCGAGCCCTTGGGGCCCGAATGGCCGAGCTGGATGGCGATCTTCGCGTCGGTCTCGGCGTGGACGAAATCGACGATGCGCTTCCAGGCCGCCTCGTGCTCGGGCGCGTAGAGGCCGGTGCAGCCGGGCGTGATGCGCCCCTCCGGCGAGACGCAGGTCATCTCGGTGAAGACGAGGCCGGCGCCGCCCTTGGCGCGCTCGGCGTAGTGCACGAGGTGCCAGTCCGTCGGCGTGCCGTCGACGGCGCGGTACTGCGCCATCGGCGAGACCACGACGCGGTTCTTCAGGCGCATGTCGCGCAGGCGGAACGGCGTGAACATCGGCGGGCGCGCGGCGTTGGGCTTGCTCGCCCGTCGCCTGCTCCTCGAACCACATCTCCGCGCCCTCGAGCCACGCCTTGTCGCGCTGGCGCAGGTTCTCGTGGCTGATGCGCTGCGAGCGCGTCAGCAGCGAATAGTTGAACTGCACGGGATCGAGATGCGAGATAGCGCTCGACCTCCTCGAACCATTCGGTGGAGTTGCGCGCCGCGCTCTGCAGGCGCAGCACCTCGGTGCGGCGCTCGTCCTCGTAGCGGCGGAAGGCCGCCGCCAGGGTGGGCTCGGTGTGCAGGTAGCTCGGCGAGCGCGATGGCGCTTTCCAGCGCCAGCTTGGTGCCGGAGCCGACCGAGAAATGCGCGGTCGCCGCCGCATCGCCCATCAGCACGATGTTCTCGTGCGACCAGGTCTCGCACAGCACGCGGTTGAAGTTGAGCCAGGCCGAGCCGCGCAGGTGGCGCGCGTTGGTCATCAGCCGGTTGCCGCCGAGGTTCCTGGCGAAGATCCGTCTCGCAGGCGGCGATCGTCTCCTCCTGGCTCATGCGGTCGAAGCCGAGCCGGCGCCAGGTCGCCTCCGAGCACTCGACGATGAAGGTCGCCGTCTCGGGATCGAACTGGTAGGCGTGCGCCCAGATCCAGCCGTGCTCGGTCTCCTCGAAGATGAAGGTGAAGGCGTCGTCGAACTTCTGCGTGCGTGCCGAGCCAGATGTACTTGCAGGCGCGCACGTCGATGTCGGGCTTGAACACGTGCGCCAGGCGCGCCGCGCACCTTGGAGTTGACGCCGTCGGCGGCCACGATCAGGTCGTAGCCGCGATAGGGCTCGAGGCTGTCGATCTCGGTCTCGAAGCGCAGCTCGACGCCGAGCGCCTGCGCGCGGTCCTGCAGGATGTTGAGCAGCCGCTTGCGGCCGATGCCGCAGAAGCCGTGGCCCGACGAGCGCGTCACCGTGCCGCGGTAGTGCACGGCGATGTCGTCCCAGTAGACGAACGCCGCGGCGGATCGCCTCGGCGCTGACGGGATCGGCGGCCGTCGAGGTTGGCCAGCGTCTCGTCGGACAGCACCACGCCCCAGCCGAAGGTGTCGTAGGGCCGGTTGCGCTCGACCACGACGATCTCGTGGGCCGGGTCGCGCAGCTTCATGGCGATCGCGAAGTAGAGCCCGGCCGGCCCGCCGCCCAGACAAGCGATGCGCATGTGCGTCTCGGTGTTCCTGGTCGATGTGTGGGTCACAATAGCACGTAAGAAGCGTGCCCCAGGACGGAGGCCGCTTCAAGCGCGGGAGAACACCAAGCGATGCAGGCTTGCGCGTTCGATAGGCGTCATTCGAGCGCCGCTTGCGCTTTTGCGTGCAGGCGGAAGCATTGGTGCGAACGGCATGGCACATGGCCTGAAACGGAGGCTGCGAGCGCCGCACACGCGCTCGCTAAAGCGATCCAACAACCGCCGCTCGCGCAATGCCAGGGCAGCTACGCGTCACGGAGCACCTTTCTTCCGCCAGCTAATCTATCCGTTAGCTGCCGTTTGCTAACTCCTGAAAATCTTGGGAAATTCAAAATTAACCGTGCTGCCGCATTCTGCC
This sequence comes from uncultured Alphaproteobacteria bacterium, assembly GCA_963724565.1. Taxonomy (GTDB): domain Bacteria; phylum Pseudomonadota; class Alphaproteobacteria; order Rhizobiales; family Hyphomicrobiaceae; genus AWTP1-13. The sequence goes on along the minus strand of CAVRVK010000011.1, from coordinate 134,939 downwards.
CCGTGGTGGGGTGCTGATGATTCGTGGACTGCGAATACCTGGCGAGAGCGGTTGGACCGACTCGCTCTGGGGTTTGCAGATCGACTGACCACAACTCGATGCCCTCGCCATCGGTCCATTCGGTAATGGCATGGGGCAACACGCCATGGTTGGTCGCAAACACATGTGGGTTGGCGTTCTGCTGGCAGCCTTCACGTCGCCCATTGCGGCAGACGAGTTGCAAGCGCTCAAGAACAAGTATCGCCGGCCCGCGGAAATCCCCTTTCCCGCCGGCAATCCTTACACTCCGGAAAAGGCTGCGCTGGGCAAGGCGCTCTATTATGAGCCGCGCCTCTCGGGCGCCGAGAACATGACGTGCGCCTCCTGCCACAATCCATCCTTCGGCTGGGAATCACCCAACAAGACGGCAGTGGGGGCGCAGAACACGCGGCTTGCAAGGCAAGCGCCGACAATTCTCAACCTCGCCTGGGCGCATCCCTTCTTCTGGGACGGGCGCGCCGACAGCGCAGAGGAGCAGGCCAAGGGGCCCATCGAGGCGCCGGTCGAGATGAACCTGCCGCTGCCCGTGGCCGTCAAGCGCCTCTCCAGGATCCCCGAATACAAGGCCTGGTTCACCAAGGTGTTTCCCGACAAAGGCATCACGCCCGATACCATCGTCGCGGCCATCGCCACTTACGAGCGCACCGTAGTCGCCAGCTACGCACCGTTCGATGCCTGGGTCGACGGCGACGACAAGGCGATATCGGAGAGTGCCAAGCGCGGGTTTGTCCTGTTCAACGGCAAGGCCAAATGCGCCAGCTGCCACACGGGCTGGAACTTCACCGACAACAAGTTCCACGACATCGGCACAACCGTGACCGACATCGGCCGCGGCAAGCTCGAGCCGAACAATCCGTTGGCGCAGTACGCGTTCAAGACGCCGACGCTGCGCGACACCGCGCAACGCGCGCCCTACATGCATGCCGGACAGCAGGACACCCTGCAAGACGTGATGGTGCACTACGTAGTGGGTGGTATCGACCGGCCCTCACGCTCGCCGCTGATGCAGTCGATCCAGCTGAACCAGCAGGAGATCGATGACGTCGTCGAGTTCCTGAAGTCGCTCACCGGGTCGAAGCAGGTGGTGACGCTTCCCGTGCTACCGAACTGAGAGGACGACATGCGCATTCTTCATCGCATGCTGGTGGCCTTTGGCTGCGTGGTGTTTGTCGGCATCGTGCAAAGTGCCGGGACCTTGCTCAGCGTGCAGACGCTGACCGGGAAGCTCGATCACGCCACGACCAATCCTCTGGTGCAGGTGGACGCTGCGCGCAGCGTCTGGGAGGCCTTCGGGCAGGCCCAAGCCGAGCTTGCCTCCACATTGGAGGGCATTCGCTACCGGTCCAGCGCCGACGCGATGAAAGGCTTCAATGCGCACATGGCGGTGCTTGATGCGGAACTCGCCAAGCTGAAGTCGGCTCAGCCCTCGGCACACATGGTGGCCAGCACGGGTAGCGCCGAGAAGCTGATCAATCAATGGCGGCAGGGCGCGTTGACGCTGATCGGCGAGCGGCCAGCGACCTCGATACCGGCTCCGCACGTGATGGAAAAGCTGCAGAGCGGCATCAGGGCCGGTTTGCTCGACCTCGTCGAGCTGGCACGCAAGGACGCGGAGCTGACCAGAGCCGAGATCCGCAGCCAGGTCGTATGGATCGGGCGGCTCCTGATGGTCGTGGCGGTGCTAGCCTGCTTGATCGGCATCGGCGTGGCTGTGGCAGCTGCCATCTCGCTCACCCGCCCGCTGGTGCGGCTGCAGGCACGGATGCACGACCTGATGAACGGCGACATTGCAAGCCCCGTTATGTACCAGGATCGGCGCGATGAGATCGGCGCCATTGCACAAACCGTCGAGTTCGTGAAGACCAAGCTGGTCGAGCGCGATCGCCTCCAGGAGGAGGCGGCCAATGCAGCGCGCGCCGCCGAAGTCACCCGCCGCCAAGCAGAGATAACGGCGATCGAGGGCGAGCGTGCGCTGGTCTCGGAGTCGATCGGCGCCGGCCTGGCGAGGCTCGCGGCCAAGGATCTGGGCTATCGCATGACCAGCGACATGCCCGAGGCCTACCGCAAGCTGCAGCAGAACTTCAATGCGGCGCTTGAAGAAATCGAGGCGGCCCTGCAGGGGGTGAGGGACAGCACGCAGCTGATGCATGCGGGTACGGCGGAAATCGCTTCGGCCTCCGGCGATCTCTCACGGCGCACGGAACAGCAGGCTGCGCGTCTGGAAGAAACGGCAACCGCGCTCGACAAGATCACCGCGACGGTCCGCAAAGCGGCAGAGGGGGCCACGCACGCGCGCGCGGTGGTCGCCAACGCCAAAGCCGACGCCGAATCGGGCGGCGAGGTGGTGCGCAAGGCGGTCGAGGCCATGGGCAATATCGAGAAGTCGTCGCGGCAGATCGGCCAGATCATCGGCGTGATCGACGAGATCGCTTTCCAGACCAACCTGCTGGCCCTCAACGCGGGCGTGGAGGCGGCACGCGCCGGAGATGCGGGGCGCGGGTTCGCGGTGGTAGCCTCCGAGGTGCGTGGGCTGGCCCAGCGCTCGGCTGAGGCCGCCAAGGAGATCAAGAGCCTGATCACGACCTCGACGGCTCAGGTCGGCAGCGGCGTCGGCCTGGTGGCGGAAACCGGCGCGGCGCTCGAGCGGCTGGCGGCCAAGGTGGCCGAGATCAACGCGGTGGTGCTCGAGATCGCCTCGGGCGCGGAGGGCCAGGCAGTCGATCTGAAGGAGGTCAATGCGGCCGTCAGCGAGCTGGACAAGGGCACGCAGCAGAATGCAGCTATGGCCGAGCAGGCCACGGCCGTGAGCCACTCGCTCTCCGAGCAGAGCGATCAGCTGACCAGCCTGATCGGGCAGTTCCAGGTCAGCAGCATGGCTGAGTTCAAGCAGGCACGACGCACGGCGGCAGAGGCAAAGCCGGTTCGCCGTTCGCCAACGCGAGCCGACACGACGACGCCCCAGGTGCACACGCACCAGCGCCAGCTGAGGACCCCGAGCAGGAACGGCTCGGCGCTGCGCAAGCCCCAACCTGACGCTGAACCGGAAGGCTGGCAGGATTTCTGAGTGGGACGCGCTAGTCCGGGCGGCAGCGCTGGCTTCGATCCGAGCCCGGACCTAATGGCTCCATGCGAAACGCCGCGGCGCGTGCCAAGCCGCCGAGCTGCATGGAGATGGCGAAGCAGAGCCCGGCGGGTCCGCCGTCTACACAAGCGACGCGCATGCTGCCTCACGTTTCTCCTGGCTGTGGTTTGCGCCACAGTGTCATGCAGGCAGCGTGCCCGAGGTCGGTGGATGCTTCAAGGGTGCGCAGGCGGCGCCTGTTGCTGGTCCCCGATAGTCTCGCCCCGGCGCGCTCGCCGGAGCTTGGCTTCCGGGAAGACGGGTGCGCGGGCAGCGTGCCGGAGTTGGCCTGCGCCTTCAAGCCTGGCGGCCGTCAAGCTGGCGCCGGCGGGGCGCGGCGTGTAGGTTCGTGGCGATTGCAAGATGCCCCGCGGGCGTATGGTGCTGCGGGGTGTTGTCGGGGGTGCGTATTGGTTGCGAGGGGAAGTGATGCTTAGGCCATTCTTGGCAGTGGCCCTCCTGCTATTTGCCTGCGCCGGGGGCGCCTTAGCCCAGAGCCAGGAAGACTGCGTGCAGGAGCGTGACCGTGACCTGCAGATCATCGGCTGCAGCTTCGTCATTCGCAACAATCCGCGCGCGGTGTGGGCCTACAACAACCGCGGCAACGCCTTTCTCGCCAAGGGCGATTTCGAGCCGGCGATCGCCGACTACACCAAGCAGATCGAGCTCGAGCCGCGCTACGTCAATGCCTATCGCGCGCGCGGCAACGCCTTTCTCGCCAAGGGCGACTACGAGCGGGCGATCGCCGACTACAGCAAGCAGATCGCGCTCAACCCCAAGCACCTCGACGCCTACAACGACCGCGGACGCGCGCATCAGCGCAAGCGCGAGTTCGACAAGGCGATCGCCGATTACACCAAGCAGGTCGCCATCGTGCCGCGCCACGGGCACGCCTACAACAACCGCGGCAACGCCTACTACGACAAGGGCGACTACGAGCGGGCGATTGCCGACTATACCAAGCAGATCGAGATCAACCCGAACGATCCCGACGCCTACAACGGCCGCGGCACCGCCTATCACCAGAAGCGCGACTTCGACCGGGCGATTGCCGACTATACCAAGCAGGTCGAGGTGGTCGTGCGCCACCTGCATGCCTATCGCAACCGCGGCAACGCCTACTACGACAAGGGCGACCTGGAGCGCGCCATCTCCGACTACACGCGCCAGCTCGACTTCAATCCGAGGGATGCCGATGCCTACAACGACCGCGGCCGCGCCTTCGCCGCCAAGGGCATGCACGAGCTGGCGATCGCCGACTACACGCGCCAGATCGAGATCGTGCCGCGGCACGCGCACGCCTACAACAACCGCGGCAACGCCTACCTCGCCAGGGGCGATCTCGACCGCGCCATTGCCGACTACGCGGTGCAGATCGAGCTCGACCCGCGCCACGCCTTCGCTTATCGCAACCGGGGCAACGCCTATTTCGACAAGGGCGACTACGAGCGCGCCGTTGCCGACCACACGCGGCAGATCGAGCTCAACCCAAAGCACATCGATGCCTATAACGACCGCGGCCGCGCCTTTGCGGCCCTGCGCCAGGACGACCGGGCCATCGTCGACTATACGCGCCAGATCGAGGTCGATCCCAAGCACCCGCATGCCTTTAACAACCGCGGCAACCTCTATTTCGCAAAGGGCGACTACGACCGGGCGATCGCCGACTACACGCAGCAGATCGCCATTGTCCCCAGGCACGCCCACGCCTATCGCAACCGCGGCAACGCCTATCGCGCAAAGGGCGAGCAGGAGCGGGCCATCGCCGACTACTCCCAGCAGATTGAGATCGACCCCAAGCAGGCGCTCCCTTTCATGAGCCGGGGCTATGCCCGCTTCCATCTCGGCGAGTTCAGCGCCGCCGCCGCCGACCTGCTGCGGGCCATAGAGCTGAAAGACGACCCCTACCCGATGCTGTTCCGCTTCCTCGCCAGGGCGCGGGCCGGCGAGGCGGAGGCGGCGGGCCCCGAGCTGGAGCTGCACGCCTCGCGCCTCAAGACCAAGACCTGGCCCTATGTGGCGATCGAGCTGCTGGCTGGAAAGCGCGCCCCCGACGCCACCCTGCCGGCGGCGGTCAAGCCCGAGGAGGTCTGCGAGGCGCACTTCTACATCGGCGAGTGGCACCTGCTCCGTGGCGACAAGGACGCCGCCACCCAGTCGCTGCAGATCGCCGCCGACACCTGCCCGAAATCGTTCATCGAGTCCGAGGCGGCGGTGGCCGAGTTGAAGCGGCTCAAGCAGTAGGGCGAGATCGTTCTAGGGGGAGCACTTCGGCTTCCGCAGATGCGTGAATCTCGCTCTCAACTTCCAAGGTCCAGAGCAGGATCCACACCTCAGGGAGGGCTGGGAGTTGTGGGGACAAGTCCTCGAGCAATCGCTCCCGCCGCATCGCGCCTTGCACGCCGCCCCCAAGTGGGCGAGTGAGACTTGCCATCGTCCCAAGCGTGAAGTGCTAAAATTTCATATTGTTCAATCCTCCGCGAGTGCGCTTCGGCAGAGATGCCGATGCCTTGGTTTATGGCGCGACCAAGTCCAACAGCCGGAAATCGTTCGAAGTCTATCTAATTGCAACTGCTTTGCATTGTGGCGTCGGTCTTCACCAAGCCCAAACGGGTTGGGCGCAATTCTGGCAAGGCTATTGTGCTGGCTCGGGGAACGACATGTCTGCGCCGTCCGAAAAATCCGGTCTAGCCGACGCTGCGACTGCACACGCCGCGTGGCTGGACAAGCTGCGCTCATTTTTCGGCGACCGGGCGGGCAACGTGGCGATGATGTTCGTATTCCTATCCCTCCCTCTGTGCGGCGCTATTGGCCTGGCCGTCGATGTTGGGCGTGTCTATCACGTCGGCTTTCAAACGCAGGCGGCGTTGGACGCCGCGGCTCTGGCGGCTGGACGTGTCGCACAGGTCGAGAAGGTCGATACGATCAACAAGGCTTCTGCTGCTGCAACGGCCTTCTTCGATCGCGCCAAGCCAAGCGGCGTGGTCGTCACAGACATGCACTTCTCGCCAAACTCGGCAAAGACCGAGTTCACGCTCACCGCCACCTCTTGGGTACGAACACCATTCATGGGCGTGCTTTCGATTATTGCAAGCCATGAAGCCCCGGATGACGCTCCCGATGGCTGCAACAACTACTTTGATTGCGTGCAGGTCTCTTCGACCGCAACGGCGCAGATATGCCTGAATTGCAGCGGCGATGACGGAACCAATCTGGAAATCGCACTGGTTCTCGATATGTCGGGGTCGATGGCCGGTCAAAAGACGACCGATCTGATTGCAGCGGCGAAAGACCTGATCGACATCGTGGTGTGGGACGACCAGAGCCACTACTACTCGAAGGTGGCGATGGTGCCCTATTCTGTGGGCGTAAATGTGGGGACATACGCCGACAAAGCACGGGGACCAATCGCTCCGCCCAAGGTGATAACCGCAGCGACGCGGACAGACCCGGTGGTCATCACCAGCGCCGGGCATGGATTCAACAACGGCGACCTTGTCTACATCAAAGACGTCCTCGGGATGACGCAGATCGACAATCGCACGTTCACGGTAGCCAACGCGGCGACGGACACCTTCGCGCTCTCAGGCGTAAACGGAAAGAGCTATGGTTCGTACTCATCCGGCGGGTATGTCTATTGCACTACTCCAGGCTGCGAGTACTTCGCTTTCAAGAACCCATCCGGTCAAAGCAAGCTCTATCGGATCAGTTCCTGTGTGAGCGAGCGGACGGGGGCCAACGCTTACACCGATGCAGCGCCGAGCACGACGCTGCTTGGGCGGAACTATCCTGTGTCGAGCAATCCCTGCCCCACTAACACAATCGTTCCGCTGTCGACCGATAGGGCGATGTTGAAGGCACAAGTCGACGCACTGAACGCCTCAGGTTCGACCGGCGGCCAGATCGGCGTGGCGTGGGGATGGTACCTGTTGTCCCCGAACTTCGGATACCTTTGGCCCAGTGCAAGCATTCCCGCGGCCTACGGAGCGGCAAAGACCAAGAAGATCGCCGTGATCATGACGGACGGCGAGTACAACAGCACGTACTGCAACGGGGTGATAAGTCAGGACTCGATTTCGGGTAGCGGTTCGATCAACGACCACATCAATTGCAATGCGCCCAACGGGTTGTCATTTGATCAGGCGCAAGCCGCGTGCGCGGGCATGAAGGCCAAAGACGTGAACATCGAGATTTATACCGTTGGTTTTCTCGTCGTCGACGACAAGAGGGCGAGTGATCTGATGTCACAGTGCGCGACCGACGCGTCGCACTTCTACGTGGCCTCCAACGGTGACGCGCTGAAGGCCGCCTTCCGTGACATCGCCTTGAAGATCTCGAAGCTGCGGTTGACGAACTGAGTGGAGGTTGCCGCGGGTCGGCGATTTGAGGCCGCGTCGTTACCCCTTGCCGCCGTGCGCATGGTGTTGCCTGGGCGTGTCGTCGGGTGGTGGTAGCGACTTGGGATGGTCGAGTGTCGGCGGCGGCACCGCGGCACCGACAAGCGCAATCAGGAACACCAAAACGAAATTCGCCCTGCTCGCAAATGCCCCGGCGACGCGCCCGCGCACTCTGGGCGCGCCCGCGGGGGGCGACCCGGTGCTGCAAGCGTTTGCCTGCGGCCGTTCAGTTCAACAGTTTCATTGTGGTCTTCACCCCGGGACGCCAGATCTTTCGCGTCAACCTTTGACACAGGCGGGCTCTCCAACCCTTCGCGAGACACGGGCGGTTCTGGAAGCTTATGCACCGCCGTTTCTAACGCTACAGCAGTCGCCTCCGGTGACGCCACCGCAGTCACCTCCGGTTCTGGTGGTTGGGAATGGCTATTTGCAATTCCGCCCTCAAGTACCGTCGCTTCGGGAGCGGGGTGTGCCGCAGGCAGGCTCGAGCGATCGGCAAGCTGCTTCCGCAACGTCGAGTTCTCGCGCGCAAGATCTGCCGCTCTACTCTCCGCGTCGTTCAGGCGAGCAAGCTTGTCGGCGAGCGTGTCAATGCTTAGCCCGTCAAGGCGCGGTTTCTGCCGCAAGCTATGAAGAAGTGGTTTCAATTCAGCAAGGTTCGCGCGTAGCTTTTTCTGCGTCCGTAGCCCTTCGTCCGCTTTAGCCTGAACCTGCGCCAGGCGCACGCCCATCACCACGACGACTGCAATGAGGACCATCATCATCGTCTCAGCCAGTGACAGACCGAAGGGAAGGTGCAGCCAACTGTGCCGCTGGGAGGCAGTTGCCTGATGGTCGCGCTCGGCCTTGAGTTTGGGCAAATCTCGAGGCTCGGATTTGCGGACGCGATCGACGGCTGCAAACTTGCTTGCTGGTCTGACTGGTCCACCACCCGCCATGCTTCACCCGTGCGTACACCGACAGCCATACAATGCACGCAGTTGACCAAGACTCCCTCTGCGGGAGATGGCGTACTTTCTTAAATGTTTACGAGAATTTTCCTCCCGGCCCGTCGCTGATGGGTTGGCTTGGCCTTGCTGCCCAACGTGGTGCTGATGCATCTTTATGCCGCGCCAAGCCGGCCGTGTGCACCCAACGCCGGGCTAGCCATGAAGTGGCGCCAAACGATACCGCGTTTGCGCATCGTCCAAAAATCGCTTGGCGGGGAGGCGCCGCGCCGGCACAGCCAGGACTGAGGCGGCGGTTTAGCGCAGACGTCATCTGGCGTGCCCAATTTCGCGGCGCCGCCATCTGCCCTATTTTTGGCTGTCCGCCCAGGCTGAAACTCGGTGACCTACCAACATTTCGGCCCGCTTCCGTGCTATGCCGCCGTGCTATCAAGACCTGCCGCTCGGACCGGATAGAAAAACGAACCGGGAAGGAGAAATGGGCGCAGATACGAGTGCGCAAGCAGCAAGCCTCCCGCACGCCGTGCGCGAGCGGATGGTGGCGGTGGTGGCGCGGAACGAGCGCAGCTTCTGGCTGGGCCTCGCCTGCGCCGTCGTGCTGCACATGGCCTTGCTCGTCGGCGTGGTGCGCAATCCGCCAAAGCAGATGGGGGAGGCGAGCGGGCGCCCGGACGGCATCAGCGTGGAGCTGATCGACAAGGCCGACCTCGAGGCCAAGAACACGTTTGCCGAGGACGGGGGCGCGGCCAATCCCGGGCCGCCGCCGCCACCCCCGAAGGTCGCAGCCCTCCCGCAACCGCCTGCCCCTGCGCCCGCGCCGAAGCAAGAGCCTCCTGCGCCCGCCGACGAGCCTGTGCCGAAATCGCCGCCGCCGGCCGAGGTGACGCCGCCTTCACCGCCGCAAACCAAGACCAGCCCCTGGGCCGTCGACGTCGAGGCAGTCGACCAGGCCTCGCCGCCGCCGGCCGATCAGCCAAAGCGCGCCGAGGCGCCGGAGAAGGCTCCGCCCAAGAAGCAGCAGCCTGTCGAGCAAACGCCGCCTCCCCAACCCAAGGCCAAGCCGCAGGACAAGCTGTCGCTGAACTTGGAGCTGCCGCCGCCGCAGGTGTTCGCCCCCGGCGCCACCGGCGCAGCGGTGATGCGGCCGCCCGGCATCACGCGGTCGGGCGAGAACGACGAGTTCGGCCGCGGCGTGATCCGGGCGCTGCGCAAGACGATGCCGACTTCCAGGATGCTGGGCCAGGTGACGGTGCGCTTCTTCCTGTCCGAGACGGGCAACCTGGTGGAGGTGCGGGTCGTCGCTCCCTCGCGCGATCCGGTGTTCGACCAGAACGTGGCGTTCTCGGTCAAGCAGGCGAGCTTTCCCATTCCGCCCGCCGGCGCCACCATCGCCGACCGCACCTTCCAGGTGACATACATCTATCATTGAGACGGCGCGGTTATTCCTGGACCCGGTAGCGGTGCCCTCTCCAGGTGCCGCTCGAGCCCGGCCGCCTCCCACGTGCCCTGCGTTCTCCGCTCTGACGAGCCTTCTGCAGCGTGCAGCCTGGAGCGCCTAGAAGCGTTTGCCCGCATCATTGCTCAGTTGCCAACGCGCAACGAGCGTGCGGCCAGCGTGCCGTCCGCCAACAAGTGAGTTGTTGCGAATCAGATGGGCGACTAGAGCCTTCTTCCGTGGGCGTTGCTTCGACATCCAGGGATTGGGGACTGGGGACGCAGGCTGCCAATGCCGATTCTGCAAAGCAATCGTCGCCTGATCCTGGCTCTGACAGCGTGGGCGACGCTGAGTTTCCCGAATGCGGCCTCAGCCGCTGACCTGGGATCGGGGCCGCCACCCCCACCTCCACCCGCACCCCCGCCGCAGTGGACGGTGAAATTCACGCCGTACGCCTGGGCCAGTTACTTGACGGGGGACACGACGGTGAAAGGCCGCACCGCCGACATCTATGTCACTCCCATCGAGTTGTTCGAGCATTTGGATGCTGTTCCCTGGATGAGCTACGTCGAGGCGCGCAGGGGGCTGCTGGCCTTCTATAACGACACTATTTACGCCAAGGTGGGCGTCGATGTCGGTGGCGTCAGATCGCTCGGCGGACTGACGCTCGATGCCGCGCTCGGCCTGGACTTGTCGTTGACGATCATCGAGGTCGGCGGGACCTACGAGATCGCCAAATGGTGGTCCGGCGGCGCCAGGGGCTCGGCCTTCGCGGGCTATACGGCAATCGACCTTCTGGCCGGGGCCAGATACTGGCGCCAGGAGGTGGATCTGAACCTTGCACTGACAGCCTCGCTGAACACGAGCGGGCTCACCGTCAGCGGAAGCCGCGCGATTGCTGGCTCGGGCGGCGTAGATTGGGTAGATCCCGTCGTCGGCGCGCGGGTCCGCCACCAGCTGGCACCTGGCCAGGAATTGGTGTTGCGCGGCGATATCGGTGGCTTCGACGTCGGAAGCAGGTTCTCGTGGAACCTGCTCGGTGCCTACAGTTGGCAGATCGGCGCTCGCGACGGCCTGACTTACTCTGGCATCCTCGGGTATCGGCTGTTGAGCGTGGACTATGTGCAGGGTTCAGGCGCCACAAGGTACGAATATGACGTCCTGCAGCATGGCCCGCTCATGGGCCTGACCGTGAATTTCTGAAGGTCGCGCAGCGCCAAAAAGGCGACATGGCATCGAGTCAATAGATCACCTCGTCTGCGGGTGCCGCCGCGAAAAGGTGCCATTCGCCTGGCAGACCCTTGAGAGCGTGCATTCCGCGGTCTTCGAATGCGATGCCGAAGGAACCGAAGACCAAGTCCTTCACGGTGCTCGAGACCAGCACTTCACCGGGCTTGGCCGAGGCCGCGACACGATTGCCGATATGCACGGCAACTCCACTCAGCTCATTGCCCTCGATGTGGCACTCGCCTGTGTGCAGCCCAGCCCTGACTTCTATCCCGAGCGCGCGGACCTGGCGATGGATGGCGCCAGCACAGCGGATCGCCCGGCCGGGTCCGTCAAACGTAGCAAGGAAACCATCTCCGTTGTTTCTCACCTCCCGGCCGTGGAAACGGGCCAGTTGCCCCCGCACAATGCCGTCATGTTGGTGAAGCAGCTCGCGCCAGTCGCGATCACCCAACTCCACCGCCCGCCTCGTTGAGCCAACGATGTCGGTGAACAGGACCGTCGCCAAAACGCGGTCCGGTTCTGGAGCCCGGCGGATGCCCGTGAGAAATTCTTCAATCTCATGGGCAAGCGCGTCCGTGTCTCCCGCCCACGGAGCAGGATTTGCGCCGGGGAACTCGATCAATCTGGCGGACCCAATATCCTTGGCCAAGTGACGCGCCAGATCCACAGCTGTGAGCCGATCGCCGGTGCGGTGGCGACTGAGTGTCGGTGCATAGTTGGCTGGAAGGACACGTCCGACATCGATCTCCGTGCTCGTCCGCTCAACGCATGTCGCTGCACCGGGACTTGCAGCGCACGTCAGATACGTCGCCCACCACTGTTTGTACGCTTCGTTGCTCGACATGCCGGGGTTCTCGAACTCCATTGCAACTGGCGCACCGGTCGCCGCGGCATGCACATCGGGTTCCAGCGTTGTGCGCGATAGCCCGCGCCGGGCCAATTCCGCGTCAGGGAGGGCCGATAGCTCCTCGTATTTTGCCGCGACTGCCCAATTGTCGGCGCAGGCGTCGGTCCAGGCCGCCAGCCGCAGGCCGATGGACCCGATCCAGGTTGAGAGCGGCGTTGCCGGTTTGACTGCGGCAAGGCCCTCGTTGGGAAAGAACTGGTTATGGATGGTCATGGCAAATGCACTCCAAAAAATGCTTCGATCGGCTGCCTTGCTTGCCTATCGGGGCCAGCAGGCATTCCCGTCGGGCACGAGGCGAAACCGTTGGCTCGTGCCCCCTGTCCAGGTGTCGCAGTAATTGGCAGGAACAGACGGGGTGCGCGTCTATCAAATGATAGAGGCCCGCCAAAGTGCGAAGGCGGTTTCCGCTCAGCCCACCAGCGCGTTCAAATAACCCGCGACGAGCTTGACCAATTCGGTCTGCCGGGTGGTGTTGGTTTTCCCGAACACATGGTGGAGATGGGTCCGCACGGTTCCCTCGGAGACCCCCAGCACGTCCGCAGCCTCTGCAACGCCGCCGACATTGATGATCGCGAACATTACGCGCAACTCGGCCGGGGTCAATTCGAACTCGCGGGCAATCGCCTCGGGCGGAGAGGGCATAGCCAGCGCGGCTTTTTGCACGAATACGACTGCGGTCGCAGAATAGGCAGCACCTCCCTTGCGCCTCGACCCTGAGGTGAGTGGCAGCACGCTTGCGACATAACGCTCTCCGTCACGTGCCTTGAGGGGCACCGCGATGCCCCTCCGGCCCATGGCCGCATCGCCTCGAGCGGTTGTGGTGAAGGTGTCCAGCAAGGCCTGGTCGGCCACGCGATCGATGGCCCCCAACCGGCCACTGGGTGCCCGCAGCAGGCTGGCTTCCCGCAGCATCTCGCGGCCGCTGGCATTGGCGTAAGTGATGCGTGAGGTGGCGTCGACCAGGAACATGCCGGAGGCCAGCGTGTCCAGGCTGTCGGCGAGCTGCGCAGCCTCCACCTTGTGCAGATCGATCACCTTGCCGATCAAGAGCGCCCGGCGGACGTGAGGAACGATGAGGGCAAAGCGCCGGCGCATCTCGTCGTCAACGAAGCCGTCGCTCACGTGGCGAAATACCGAAAAGACAGCACAACTTGTGGCGGACTTGTCCACGTTGGCGAACAGGCCATCAATGTATCCTTGAGGGGCCAACCATTCCCTGGCGAAGCGGGATCGACAAAACTCATCGCGGGGGAGGCAGTCGGGAACCCAGTGTGTCTCCTCGAGACCAAAGAACAGTGCCGTTGGAAACATGGGATTGAATTTGCAGTATTTTTCGCAGTAGAGCTGCACGTACCTAGGTTCGTGGCCCCAGCCAAAGAACAGCTGCGCAGTCTTGCTCACCGTATCGTGTGCACTGAGGTGTGCCGTGCAGCCGCCAACGTATCCGCTCACCGTCTGAAAGACAGGGCTCCACAGCGTCGGGTCAAGCGAGGCGTCGTAGATTTCTCCGATGAGCCGAGAGACCCGTTCCACTTCTTCCATCGCACCCGGTCCCCAATTTCCCAGTGAACATTGATGGGACTCAAGCTCGTCGGTTAGTGCCGACCCCATTGTATCGGAAGGCCTATCTCAAGTGAAGGTGGGGTGGGGTCGTTCGTAGGGTGATCGTCAGAAGCCGCATGAATGGGCCAAGCGCAACTTTGTCTGCAGGGTGTCATAAACGGCGGTCAGATGCTCCTGCCCGGGGCTTCAGCTCCACCCCCGGTACCTGCCGGATACGCGAAGCAGGTTGGTGACAGCGCAACACTGGTCACAAGCCAAGCCGGCGGGGGAAGCCCAGATGAGCTTGGCCAGCGACCATTCCGATTGCCGGAGCGCGCGGATTACTTGCGCATCTCCTCGATCTTCTTGCCGGCCTTGTCGCCGAGCTCGCGCGCCTTGTCGATGGCCTTCTGGCCGTACTCGGTCGCCGTCTCCTTGGCGCGCATGTACATGGATTTCTCGGTGGCCTTGAACTCGGGCGCCGCCTGCAGCCGCTCTCGCGACAGCGGCGCCATGACGACGCGCTTGCCGTTGGCATCGGCGGTGAAGGAGAGGGTGGGGAAGGGGACGGCGACACTCTTCTCGCCGATACCGAGGAAACCGCCGATGCCGATCACCACGGTGGAGATGCGCCCCGTCTTGTCGAACAGCACGTCGTTGACGTCGCCGATGGTCTCCCCGGCCTGGTTGGTGACGGCCTGGCCGAGGAACAGGCTGCCGAGCCACTCGCCCTGCGGCTGCACGGTTACGAACTGGGTGTTGCCGGGCGTGGGGGAGGGCGTGGTCTGAGCCAGGGCCGCTGCGGACACGGCAACGAGTGCCGCGGCGAACATGGCCTGGATGGTAGACTTCGAGGAGTGCATGTCCTGCTCCAAAGGTTCGATCGAGGCGACGGCGCGGCTGGCCCAAACGTCGCTGAAGTTGCGTGCGCCGCCGCTCGAGCACCTGAGAACTCGAGCGCCAGCAGTGCTGACAGAACGCCGAGCCCCAGCTGCGGTTCCGGTTCTGGAACGCGCGAGGAAAGCTGGCCGACGCGCGAGCTATTTCGCGTCGTTGCGCGGCCCCTCGGGCGGCTCGAAGAAGTCCTGGTTGGAGAGCGCGTCGCGGCAGGGCCTGCTCAGCCGGTCGGAGTTCTGCAGCAGGCAGGCGATGCCGCGCCCTCCGCCCGGCGGCACGTCGCGGCAGAACCTTTGCGCATCGGGCAAGCACGCCTTGAAGGCGTTGGCGGCCACAAGTCCCCATGCGGTGAGCGCCTGGAAACACCTGGGCGAAAGCTTGTCGGCGTTGAGCTGCATGCAGAGAATGATGCGGCCGCCGCCTGGCGGCACATCGCGGCAGAAGCGCATGTAGTCGGCAGCGCACGCGATACGCGGCCCCTCGGGCCGCAAGGGCTGCGCCACGGCCGGCAGCGGCAACGACCCCACCAGCAGGCCGATCGAGAGCAACACTGGCAGACAGCGCTTCACGTCGAGAGGCTCTCCAATCTCACTGCGGCTTGGCAAACAGCAAGCCTTGTACCCGAATAGATGGAGTGTGAACCATCAAGCATGCACGACCGGTCCCCCTCCCCTTGATGGGGAGGGGTTAGGGGTGGGGTGGAAAATGCGAAGGCCACCTCTGTTCATCACCCCCACCCCCGCCCCCTCCCCGCAAGGGGGAGGGGAGATGGCGCGGCTCGCTCATGACTTCACCTTCCGCGAGAGTCCGACCTTCCGCGGAATTGGACACTAGCATAGCAGCGGGGCTGCCTCGCTCCGGACGCAGCCAGAGCCTCGACCTTGGACGACGCCGCAAGATCAAGCAGCCGGCGGTGCCGGCCGCTTGATCGCACTGGCGTGGGCATTGGGGGGAGGACACTAGGCCTCGCCCACTACCAGCGGCAGTGCCGCACGCCCCAGCCGTCGACCCAGCAGCGGTTGGGATGGACGGCGCGGGGCCAGCACCCGACCGGCGCGCAGGCGGGCCCGACGTGCCGGTGCCAGCGCAGCACAGGCCCCCATTCGCAGGAGCGGTGGCAGCCGTGCGTCTTGGTAACGAGGGTCTCGGCCGCGCCGGCGTCCTTGAGTGCGCCGACGGGAGCCGCGGTCGCAGGCAAAGCCCCGGCTACCAGGGCCAATGCCAGCAGGGGTCCGGCAATTAGCGATCGATAGGTCATGCGTTCATTCTCCATGTGAGCTTAAGACCCCGGCGTGGGCTCCAAGCCTCGGATTGCTTTGCGCGCGCGTGTCAGTCGCGTGTGAACGAGCCCGAGTACGTTCCTGTATTGCCCTTGGGGCCCGTGACGGTGCCGCCGTAATTGCAGGCGCCGCCGGCGCAGCTGCCCCCGCCATTGCGGTTCCAGGTGTTGCCGTTGGGTCCGGTCACCTTGCCGGTGCTGGTCCAGCTGCCGTTGCCGGTGCCTGTGACGCTGCGCTCGCGCGTCCAGGTGTTGCCGTTGGGGCCGGTGGTGGTCTTGGTGCCGGTGCAGGTGCCGCCCGAGCACTGCCCCGAGCGCTGCCAGGTGGTGACGCCGCCGTTGGGGCCCTTGAAGCTGCCGCTGCCGCTCCACGAGCGGGGGCGGGCCTCCGCGTCGGCGACCATCGCCATGCTTAAAAGTGCGGCACAAGCCGCCATCGCCAAGGTTCTCTGCATCCGTCCGACTCCTTTTGGTTAAGGCAAGTGCCCCTGCACCCAGGCCGACGCTAGCGGCGGCGCTTTGCTCGGCGTTGTCGGGGAGGAAACGTCTGTTGGCGTTTGTTTTCAGGGGCGTAACGTTTTGTAACGGCGGCGTGCGGCGCCTTGCTTCGGCCCTGCGTTGCTCACTATCGTGGGCCATGACGGGAGCTGCCGACGCACTGATCGTCCTGGTGGAGGACGACGAGGACATCCGCCGCCTGGTGCGCAATTTGCTCGCGCGCGAGGGCTTCGCCGTCGAGGTGGCCGACACGGCTGCGGCGCTGGATCAGGTGCTGGCGCGCAAGCGGCCCGACCTCGTCATGCTCGACCTGATGCTGCCGGGCGAGGACGGTCTCTCCATCTGCCGCAAGCTGCGCAACAGCGACGCCGGCGTGCCGATCCTGATGCTCACAGCCAAGAGCGATCCGGTCGACCGCGTGGTGGGGCTGGAGGTCGGCGCCGACGACTATGTGACCAAGCCGTTCGATCCGCGCGAATTGCTGGCGCGAGTGCGAGCGCTGCTGCGCCGTGCGCGGCACCAGCCGGAGCCCGAGCGCTCGCGCCGCTACGCCTTCGACGGTCTCGTCATCGACCTCGACACCCGCAGCCTCGCAACGCAATCGGGCGAGCCGATCCCCGTCACCAGCGCCGAGTTCGAGCTGCTCGCCTGCCTGGTCGTGCGCCCGCGCCGCGTGCTCACCCGCGACCAGCTGCTCGACTGGACCCGCGGCCGCGACGCCGACCCCTTCGACCGCACCATCGACATGACCATCTCGCGCCTGCGGAAGAAGATCGAGGCCGCGGTGCCGGGCCTCAATCTCATAACCACCGTCCGCAACAACGGCTACTTGTTCGTTCCCGCCGTCAAGCAGCTTCCCCCCGCATGATCTGCACATGATCCGCCCATGATCCGCCTCGGCTTTTCGACCCGCCTGTTCATCATCTTCGTCACCAGCCTGGTGGCCTTGCAGCTGCTCGCCGTGCTCGCCTTCTTCGTGCAGCGGAGCCGCGACACCGACACCGGCCTGCGCATGCCGCTGCCCGATCAGGCGGCCGCCCTGGTCGAGCTGCTCGAGGGCACGCCCAAGGCGCAGTGGCCGCTGCTCCTGCGCGCCACCAGCAGCACGGACTTGCGCGTGCGCATCGCCGACACGCGGCCCGAGGCGCGCGAGCCCGCCTGGTACGAGATGCCGCTGGTCGACTTTATTCTCCGCCGCTATCTCGCTTCCCTCGGCGGCCGCGAGGTGAGGGTGCGGGTGGAGCCCTCCTCGGAGCTGTTCGCCGGCCCTCTCAAGGCGCTGGCCTGGGTGTCGCCGGGTTCGGTCGAGATCGAGGTAGGCCTGCGCAGCGGCGAATACCTGATCGTGGCCACCGGCGGCTTGCTCAGTCTCAGCGCGCTCGGCTTTCCGCCGGGCTTCTGGGCCGGCGTGCTGGGTTTCGCCGTCGCCGTGATCACGGTGCTGATGGTGCGGCGCGAGGCCCGCCCGCTGCGCGATCTCGCCGACGCGGTCGATCGTATGAACCTGCCCGGCAAGGCCACCGCGCTGGCCGACATGCCGCGCGGCGCGCCCGAGATCCGCGCGCTGATCGCCGCCTTCAACCGCCTCTCGCGGCGCATCGCCGATCTCATCGAGGCGCGCATGGCGCTGGTGGGCGGCATCTCGCACGACCTCAGAACCTACGCCACCCGGCTCAGACTGCGCGCCGAGCTGATCGCCGAGCCCGACGAGCGCGCCAAAGCCATCCACGACCTCGACGACATGCAGCGCCTGCTCGACAACTCGCTGCTGGCCATGGAGTCCGGCGCGTCGCACCGTGCGGAGGAGCTGGTCGACATCGCCCCGATCCTGGAGCGGGAGGCGGAGGACCGCCGCCGCGCCGGTGCCGCCGTCTCGCTCTCGATCGCGCCTGCAGCGCGCAGTGCTCAACTGATCGGCGACACGTTGGCGTTGAAGCGCCTGATCGCCAACGTCACCGACAATGCGCTCACCTACGGCGGCGAGGCCAGGCTCTCGGCCAGCATCGAGGGCGAGACGCTGATCCTCACCATCGACGACAAGGGCCCGGGCATCAGCGCCGCCGAGCGCGACATGGTGTTCGAGCCCTTCGTGCGGCTGGAGGGCTCGCGCAATCGCCGCACGGGTGGAGCGGGTCTCGGCCTCGCCATCGCCCGCAACGCGGCAGAGGCGCACGGCGGTCGCATCTCGCTCGATGCAAGCCCCTCGGGCGGCGCCCGCGCCATCATCTCGCTGCCCCTGTTCCGCGCCGCCGCCGACACTGCTGCCGCAGCTGCCGAGACCGCGCTGTCGTGATTGGAGCCAAATGACGGAGCGCTAAGCTCCTTGTAGCGCCAAATGCTGGCTCTTCTCCCAAGACCTGACGTTTCAATAACGGGCAGTCAGCGGCGTTCGTGCCAGTTGCGAACTCATGCGTTGCAACAAACTCACATTAGGTTTGTATCTCGTTTCGAAGTCGTATCCCAACAGCTACCCCAGCGATGAACGGGTTTTTCCGGATTGCGCCTCGCGTCTGAGGCTGTAGTGGCACAAGGGACAAGTGCGCTTGTCGGCGTTGGTCCAGGAACCTCACGGGTCCGTTGATACGCATTGGCAGCTCACTGGTGGCGGCGAAGGCATAGACGCCGGCTGACGAAGGCTGTCAGACGCATGCGTGGCGCGCTTGGGCAACCGGCGAGCATGGCCGACGGTTTGAGAAGGAAACCCACGCCATGAATGTTCGATTGCATCCGCATATCAAGACCACCGAACGGCGTCTCCCGTTCGAAAGCGTTGCGCTGGTGCTGCAGGGTGGAGGAGCGCTCGGGGCCTACCAGGGCGGAGTCTACCAGGCCCTTGCCGAGGCCAATATCAATCCCGACTGGGTCGCCGGCGTCTCCATCGGCGCCATCAACACAGCCATTATCGTGGGAAACGAGCCGGCCGAACGGGTCGCGAAGCTGCGCGCCTTCTGGCAGGAGATCACCGCCAATCCCTTGCTCGACTGGGCTGCTGCCGCCGACGCCCTCGCTCCGAAAGGCGACCTGCCGCGCGCGCTCTTCAACCATCTCAGTGCGACCTATGCCCTCTTCGCTGGCGCCTCCGGCTTTTTCACGCTTCGACAGCCCGCTCCCTGGCTGCACCCGAACGGCGCTCTCGAGGCCACGAGCTTCTACGAAACCAAGCTGCTGAAGAGCACGCTCGAGCGGCTTGTCGACTTCGACCGGATCAATGCCGGCGAGATGCGCTTCAGTGTCGGCGCCGTGAACGTGCGCACCGGCAATTTCGTCTACTTCGACAACAAAACGCATACGATCCGACCCGAGCACGTCATGGCGAGCGGATCGCTTCCGCCCGGCTTTCCGGCGGTCGAGATCGAGGGCGAATTCTATTGGGACGGAGGGCTCATCTCGAACACGCCGCTGCACTGGGTCGTCGAGCAAGGCCCCCGCCAGGACACGCTGGCCTTTCAGGTGGACCTCTGGAGCGCGCGCGGCGAGTTTCCCGGCAATTTGTCCGAAGTCGTCATGCGCCAGAAGGAAATCCAGTATTCGAGTCGCACGCGTTCCAACACCGATCGAGTTCAAGCGATACCAGCGCGCCCGAAAGACGCTCGCGAGCCTTCTCTCGAAGCTGCCGGCGGACCTGCTCGCCAGCGAAGAAGCCAGGATGCTGAGCTCGATCGCCGACCACAAGGTCTACAGCGTCGTCGAGCTGATCTACCGCTCCAAGCATTACGAGGGCCACTCGAAGGATTACGAGTTTTCCCGGCTGTCCATGGAGGAGCATTGGCGCGCCGGATATCACGACGCGGTGCGCACCTTGCGCCATCCCGAGGCCCTGCAGCGGCCCCGCAATCAGGAAGGCGTCAGCATGTTCGATCTTGCCGAGCACGGGCGGGAATAGCGGTCAGAACACATGGGACACGAGAAGACGGCCAGAAGGCCGCTCTTCTCCTAACAGCCGACGTTTCAACAATGGGCATCCTGCGGCGCGTTCTTGCCACGAACTGCTGTGAGCTGGCGCCTGCTGAAATCTCGCTCGGGGCCGTGGCAGCTCATGTACAATGCGATCTCGATCGGTCGCAGTTGCGAGGTTGGTGTCGTGAGCCTTGAAAACCGCCTCGTCGAGCGGGTTCGTCAGCCGAGGCTGTGATCGATCGACGCCATGCGCTAGCGCCTGCCGCCGCAGCCGGCGCTTGAGGGATAGCTATGGATCCGCTGCTTCGACGCCAGGTCGGCAAGACATCGTTCGAGGTCACACAGCTCGGCATGGGTGGCGCAAGCCTGGGCGACATGCGCGAGAGCATTCCCGGAGGCGCAGGCGACTGCCACGCTGGAGGCCGCCCACGCGGCCGGCATCGGCTACTTCGACACCTCGCCGTGGTACGGCAACGGCAAGAGCGAATTGCGCTTTGGTCATGTGCTGCGCACCAAGCCGCGTGGCAGCTTCGTGCTCTCAACCAAGGTGGGCCGAGTGCATGCCCGCCCGGCCGACCCGGACAACTACAAGCATCCGGCCTGGGCCGGCGGACTGCCCTTTGAGCCGCGGTTCGACTACACGCGCGACGGCATTCTCAAAAGCTACGAGACGAGCCTCGCGCGCCTGGGCCTCAACCGCGTCGAGGCGTTGCTCATTCACGACCTCGACCCGCGCTTCCATGGGTCGGAGGAGGGCGTCGCACGCGGGCTCAGCCAGCTCGATTCCGGTGGCGGATATCAGGCCCTTGTCGACCTCAAGGCGCGCGGTGAGATCAGGGCCATCGGTGCCGGCATCAATCTGGTCGGCATGATTCCGCGCTTCCTGGAGCGCTTCCATCTCGACTTCTTTCTTGTTGCCATGCCCTACACGCTGCTTGACCAGCAAGGTCTCGATGAGTTGCAGATGTGCGCCGAGCGGGGCATCTCGGTCGTGATCGGCGCGCCCTACGCTTCGGGTATCCTTGCGCGGGGACCGGGGCCCGGCGCCACCTACCGTTACGCGCCCGCCAAACCGGACGTCATCGCCAAGGTCGAACGCATCGCCGCTGTCTGCAGGCGTCACGACGTGCCGCTGGCCGCGGCGGCCCTGCAGTTCCCGCTCCGGCATCCAGCCGTCGCTTCGGTGATTCCCGGGCCGGTTACGCCCGAGGAAGTGCGCCAGAACCTGGCCTGGCTGAGCCGCGATCTTCCCGACTCGCTCTGGACCGAGCTCAAGCAAGAAGGTCTGATCGTCGCCGATGCGCCTACGCAGCGCCTCACTCGGTCCGTCTGACGTGAAATCCGATAGGCGCGATGATGCAGCCGCATCTCGCGCGCCGCATCCCGCGCGGCATACCTCTGCTATTCCGCCGCCTGGCGCACCGGAACGGGCCCTTCGTCCACGGGCAAGCCCGAGCGCGCGCCGGATCGACTTGTGGTAGTGCGCGAGCGCCGGCTCGTTGCGGCCGTAGACGACGTGGCTCTGCGCGCCCGAGCGGAAGCCGATCTGCATGGTGCGGCCGGCCGGGAAATCCTCGGTCGTGATCACCTTGATGGCCAGCGCCAGGTTTGCGTCCCAGTGCCGCTTCTCGTCCGGCGGTCTCGACCGGCTTGGGGATGTAGAGCGACGTCTCCATCACCGCGCGATCGGTTCGGCCATCCACCGGGAAACATGCGGAAGATTTCCATGTGGTCGCCCTGCGGCGAGAAGATCGTGTTGGCGAACATCGAATAGACGATGGTCGTGTTCCACATCAGGTCCCACTCGCTCTCCGGCATCGCTTTCAGCCGGTCGAGCTTGGTGCGCCCGTAGGCGAGGCGGAAGTTCGGTCCGAACGGGGTGAAATCGCCGACGTTGTGCACCAGGATGTCCTTCAGGCTCTCCTTGTGCAGAAAGCCGAAATGATAGCCCTCGTGGAAGGTGTCGACGAGCAGCTTCCAGTTCATCTCCTCGTAGTGCACGTGCCGATCGTGGAAGTGGTAGGTATCGAGCTTCCAGGACGCGAGATCGTCCTCCAGTCCGTCGAGCCACGGATCGATGTCGAGGCTGCGGCGAGCGGTCGGCGGCCGGCGTCGGCAGCACCCACACCATGCCGTACTTCTCGGCCAGCGGGAGCGGCGTCAGCCCCGGCCGCTCAGCCCGGACGCCCGGGAAGGACGTCGCCTCCTCGGGCAGCCCGCGCAGTACGCCGTCGTTGCCATAGGTCCAGCCGTGATAGGGGCACGTGAAGGCGCCCGCACTGCCGCATCCCTGGGCCACCTTGGCGCCGCGGTGCCGGCACACATTGAGGAAGGCCCGCAGCTTCCCGTCGCTGCCCCTGACGGTCAGGATCGGAACGCCGGCGAAATCGTCGGTACGGTAGGCGCCGGGCTTGGGCCAGTCACAGGACAGCCCCATCACGAGGGGCCGCTTTCTGATGAGGACCTCCTCCTCCCGCTTGTGGCGCTCGGGACAGGTGTAGGCCGTCACCTCGTTGCGCCATGGCGCATCGGCCATCGCTGGTCGTCTTGGTGTCGATGTAGTGCAGCAGCTTCTTGAGCAGACGGATCTCGGCCGCGCGGTCCATGCTTGAACTCGCCTTCGCTAGTGCGCCATCAACGCGATAATCCACGGCCGTGAGAAGTTGAGCAATGGCCACGTTTGCTGCAGCGCAAACGCCGTGCTTCCGGGCGACAACTCCGGGTCAAAATCGGTCCCGTTGAGAGAGCCCCGACGCACTTCGGTCTCGACCCCCGGTAACGGACGTTGGCCACTGGCCATCGCCCGCAACGCGGCGGAGGCGCACGGCGGCCGCATCTCGCTCGACGCCAACCCCCGCAGGCGGGGCCCGCGCCATCATCACGCTGCCCGTGTTCCGTCCCGCCGCGGCG
This sequence comes from uncultured Alphaproteobacteria bacterium, assembly GCA_963724565.1. Classification (GTDB taxonomy): domain Bacteria; phylum Pseudomonadota; class Alphaproteobacteria; order Rhizobiales; family Hyphomicrobiaceae; genus AWTP1-13. The sequence goes on along the minus strand of CAVRVK010000011.1, from coordinate 111,840 downwards.
TAGGACGCGCGGGGAGCGCGTCCGAACTGTGACAGCTACGCTATGACGATGCCGTTTCAATGCGTCGGTCGGGCACAAACCATAGGAGCGCGACGACAAGGTACAGCGCAACCGAGATCCACGCATTGAAGAAGGCGAGCGGCACCGCCACGACATAGAGTGCCAAGGAGAGCTTGCCCTTGAGGTCGTGGCCGAGCGCGGTTGCAAGGCGCGAGGTGCGGCCGTTGACGGCGATGATCGCCCGCTGCAGCAGCATATACCCGACGGCGGCCATCGCCAGGACGGAGCCATAGGCGGCCGTGGGGAGCGGAGTGATGCCCTCCTCGTCCAGCCAGCGGATGACGAAGGGGATGAGGGAAAGCCAGAACAGCAGGAACAGGTTGCACCACAGCACGCGGCCGTCGATGCGCTCCGTCGCATGCAGCATGTGGTGGTGGTTGTTCCAGAAGATGCCGACGTTGATATAGCTCAGCGCGTAGGCCAGGAAGATCGGCAGCCCTGCCTGCAGTGCCGCAAGGTCGGCACCCTTGGGCACTTTGATCTCCAGCACCATGATGGTGATGATGATGGCGAGGACGCCATCGGTGAACGCCTCGAGTCGACCCTTGGTCATTCATCTGTCTCCGTATCCGCCCGAGCCTGATGTTGGGGCCGCTAGTGTGGTGTTTCCGAAATGCCGACACCCTTCGCGGGTTGGACCTCATCGGCATTTCGGAGAGGAAACCACACTAAAGTCATAGATTGGCTAGCGTCCTCTTGTCTCCGAATTGCCTTGCCACCACGCCGGCAAACGTGAAGGCCCACGGCGGCTGCATCTCGCTCTATGCGAGCCCCTCGGGCGGCGCCCGCGCCATCATCGCCCTGCCCCTGTTCCGCCCCGCAGCGGGGGGTGCTCACTCGTAAGGATCGGTTGCCCGCCTCTGCCAGGCCGGGGGGCGCGGTCGTCTCAGGAGCCGGCGATCCGCCAGCAGCCCCTGTCGTTCGATCTCGAACTCTCCCCCAAAGTGGTGACTGGCAGAGCCGCAGCCGCTGCTATCTGACGGGTGGTTCTGGCGTTCCTCCAGCAATGCCGACCACCGAATGAGCTGCCCGGCCCTGAGCAACGGTCAAGGGCTCGACTCACTCACTTGGCGGGGCTGCGCGCTACTGCGGCCCCGCCCATTTCGATGATCCTCCGGAGGAGATCGTCCCGCAAGTCTGCTGGCGGGTCGATTTCTGGCTGCTGAAGTTAGCCAACAGGCCTCGGCGAGCCAGCGGCTCGTGCTGGGTGAGCCAACCAAGATTGCATGAAGCGAGAGATGATGCGTCGGTCCCCACTACATCTGCTCCACAGGGCAACGCAGCTGGCTGACGATGTGTTCTTGTCCAGCATCGCCGGGACCACGCCGAGGCAATTCGCGGTTCTTGTTGCCATCGACGAGAACGAAGGAGCCAGTCAGCAAACACTGTCTGAGCGCACGGGCATCGATGGGGCGACCCTGGGGCAAATCATTCGACGCCTCGTTCTGCGAAACTTGGTACGTCGCCGCCGGACCGATAGAGATGGTCGAACCTATGCCACAAAGCTCACCAGCAAAGGCCAACGTCTCCTGCGGCAGGTGGAACCGTTGGCAAGAAAGGTTGACCGGCGCGTGCTTGGCGCTTTGCCGAAAAATAGGCGGGTACGGTTTCTCGACCTTCTGTCGGCCTTACCGAGCAAATTGGCTGAGACCGGACGACCCAAATCGAAGCGGCCGTGAGCCACCTGGCCACTACGAAATTAGGGATGCGAAGCTGCCCCGTACTACGTGGTTTTGAGCCGCCCACCAGCAGACCATTGCCGTTGACCCGTCATTCGGGCGTCATTTCAGTTGCAAAAGTCCGACGCCGCCTAAGAGCGGATGATCTGGCTCTTGAGTGAGTATAAAATTGCTATGACGTCCTTCACGGCGTCTTCGCTAACCTTGTTCTTCGACAACGCTTCGACGACGTCGTCCATCACCGCCAGATATTCCTGTTCGCTGATGTTCATCCCCTTGTGCGCAGTCATCATGTCCTTGCCAGTGTAGGTCTCAGGCCCTCCCGAACCGGCGCCGAAAAATTCGCGCGCCATCTTTTTTACGTTCTCCAAATCCTTGACGATCTCAAATCGCGTCTTGACGACGGGGTTTTTGAGATGAGCTGCGAATGTGTCCTCGACAATCTGCGCCATACCCTTCGCACCGCCGAGTCGATCATATAATGAGATTGCAGCCATAGCGTCCTCCACACTTGACGCAAGGCGCGCACACCGTGCGAACTTGCGCAATGCGGGTGCTGGCAGCACCCGCACCATGAACAATGGTCCATTTCCACGCTGAGATCGTGCCGGCCGATGGCATCCGCGCTGCCACGCGGAGTGAACGGCGACTTCGGTACATCGCCATTTTATGGGCAGCCCGCGAGGAGTGGGCGCCCAAAATTGTACGATAGCAAACGAAATCTCCGAAAACTGACGGCTTGCTCTACCAAGTCCTTAGCGGACCTGGGTATGCGTCATGTGGTGTGTTTCGTCGTGGGGAGATCAGCTCGCTCGCCTCTGCTTGCCCGCGGTCGTGCCGGCCGCTCTTGCCCAGGAGCCGACGCTCCGACAGCAGCCCTTCACCGGGGCAAGCGTGCCTGGAGTTGCCGAAAGTTGCAGCGCGCGATGATGCCGTCAGGGCGCCTGCTGGTCTTGACGGTCGACACCGGGAATGCTTATGCCGCCGTGGCGCACTTTCAGGTCCTCGATGTGGCCGCGGTCGTAGCTCTTGAGGTTCAGCTCCTCCACGCGCGCATCCACCCAGCGCTCGTCCACCGCTGCAGCCTTGTAGAACAGGTAATGGATCGCCAGCGCGAAGCCGGTCGCAAGCAGGGGCCAGAACGCCCACCACGGCCTTCCCGTGAAGGCATTGACGACGTTGAGCGCAATGTTGACGGCCAGAAAGCCTCGCAGATGCCAAGGAAAGGCACGCAACAGCCGGACGCTCGCGGCAGTGAGCGCGGGCGTCGTTGCCTGCTCGGGCGAGGTCTGCTGAGCCGCCTGGGTTTTCCGATCTTGCATGCGGCGCACTCCGCGCCTGCTCACCCGGGCGGCATATCGGGATAGGCCCGTACGATACCAAGCACGCGCCAGCTGTAGCGCAGCCAGACGAGTGCCACGACGATCAGGAGGGTCTTGTCCCAGGGCCCGAGATTGGGGTGGAAGCCGAACAAGGTGAAATACAACAGGGCAGCGATGGGAGCGCTCGCGCAATAGGCGGCGGCCCAGGCATGCCGGGTCATACCGAACACGATTGCCGCCCAAACCACCGAGAGCGCATAGACCGGCACGCCGAGCGCGCCCTTGTGCGGCAGCTCGGTGGAGATCGAGGCAACGCCGATGACAGCGAACAGCACGCCCATGAAGAGGGTGTACACGAACAGCTCGTAGCGAGCCTGCGTCTGCGTCAGCCGGCCCACCGCGACGAAGTACGGCGTCTTGACGTCGTCGAGCACGTAGCGCTTGAACATCTTCTCCCAGTCGAGCTGCATCGGTCTCGCTTCACTCTGGCTGCCGAGGGGAGCCACGCAATGTGCGCGCCTCCGCTACTCGGCGGGTTTCAAGCCTGCCCGGGCCAGCACCGGAGGCAGCGCCGGTTCGGCGGGCGCGTCCTCGAGCTTGATGCGTTCCTTGCCCTCGATCTTCGAGCCGGCTTCCTCCGGCCAATCGAGCGTCATCAGCGGGAAGCGCCGGTCCTGGTTGCCCCACAGCAGCATGGCGACCTGCAGCCACACGGCGACGCCGGCCAGCGTCGCCACGATCAGCCCGGCCACCAGCACGCTCTTGATGACCCAACGGTGCGTGAGGCCGACGGTGGAGGAGGAGATCTCGCCAACCGCGTACGAGCTGTAGGTATACGAGAAGGCAAAGTAGATGACGGTGATGAGGAAGGGGATCATGAACACGCTGAGCCCCAGGAACTCCAGCCACACCTTCTTGCGGAAATGCAAGTGGTCGCGGATCAGATCGACACGCACGTGGGTGTTGTAAATGGTGCCGAAGCCGAGCACGAGCGCGAACAGCAGGTGTGGAAGTGCCATTCCAGCTCCTGCAGCACGGTCGATTCGAACGGGCGCCCGAACTGGCCGACGAGCCAGATCTGCAGGCCGTGCATCTTGCCGTCGGCGCCTTCCCACACGATCTTGCGAGCAACGACGTCGACGACGGTGATCAGTACGAGGGGCACGATGGACCACGCGCCCAAGGCGGCCGACGGCGTTGACGAAGCGACGCAGGCCATTGCTCACCCTGAGGGCAAGCGGCTCGCTGCCGACCGCGAACGTCTCTCTGCCAGCTTCCTTCTGCATCGGCGGTGTCCTCTCCTCAACCGTACGTGCGCCGCATCAGCCACAGCGCGACCTCGGGCCAGATCATGACGACGATGAGGCCCGTCAGCTGCAGCAGCACGAAGGGCACGATGCCCTTGTAGATGCTCTCGATCTTGATTTCCTTCGGCGCGATGCCCTTGAGATAGAACAGCGCGAAGCCGAAAGGCGGCGTCAGGAACGACGTTTGTAGGTTCACGGCCATCAGGATGGCGAACCAGTACACCACGTCGGCCTTGGCCACGTGGGTGCCGAAATCGAGACCGCCGATGAGCGGCACGAACACGGGGAGCACGATCAGCGTGATCTCGATCCAGTCGAGGAAGAAGCCGAGGAAGAACACGATGGCCATGATCAGGAACAGGAAGCCCCAATCTGTGAGGCCCGCCGCCCTGATCACCTTCTCGACGATGTCGTCGCCGCCGAGCGAGCGGTAGACGTAGGCAAAGCAGGTGGCGCTGATAATGATGAAGAACACCATGGCTACGGTGCGCGCCGAGGTGTGGCAGGTCTCCTCGAGCATCTTGAAGTTGAGCCGGCCCGCGAACATGGCCAGCAGCAGCGCCCCGAACGCGCCGACGGCGCCCGCCTCGCTGGGAGCGGCCCAGCCGAACAGGATCGAGCACTTGATGAGGCCGATCAGGAACACCGGCGGGAAGAAGGCCTTCCATAGCAGCGGCAGCATCTGGCCCTTGGGAACGGCCAGCAGGTCGGGCGGCAGCGGCGGCGCCAGCGACGGCTTGATCGAGGCAGCCAGGAAGATGAAGGTGAGATAGAGCGCCGACAGGGTCAGGCCTGGCGCGAGGGCCGCCATGAACAGGTTGCCGACCGACACACCCAAAAGGTCGGCCATGACGATCAGCATGATACTGGGCGGTATGAGGATGCCGAGCGTCCCAGCCGCCGCGATCGTGCCGCAGGCCAGTGCGTGGCTGTAGCCCTGCCGCATCATGGTGGGCAGCGCCAACGCCGTCATCATGGTCACCGACGCGCCGATGATGCCGGTCATGGCGGCGAGAATCGTGCCCATGATGGTGACGCCCAGCGCCAGGGCGCCGGGAACGCGCTTCAGCAGCACCTGAACGCAATAGAGCAGATCGTTGGCGATGCCGCTGCGCTCCATCACCACGCCCATGAAGATGAAGGTCGGGATCGACACCAGCACCAGGTTCTCGGCCGCCTGGCCCCAGATGCGCGGGACGAAGTTGAAGAACTCGACGAGCCTGAAGACGCCGAGGAAGTAGCCGATCAGCCCGAACACGATGGCCGTGCCGCCGAGGATGAAGGCGACCGGGTATCCGGAGAAGAGCAGGATGGCCAACGTCAGGAACATCACGATCGGCAGGTAGTCCTGGGCGTGGTACAGGAGCTCCTTGCGCGTGGGATCGGGCAGCAGAGCGATGGCAACGTAGGCCGCCAGGATCACCCCGAAGACCAGCAGCGACCCTACGAGGCCGCCAAGACCGCGGCCGGTGCCGCGCGTTTGCTCCGTGTATGCCATTTTTCACCTGGACTGAAGCGATGCCGACTGGTGGAGGGACCGGGCCTCGTCGCCGGCCCGATCCCTGTTGCGCGTGACAGTCAAGCGGCGCGCCTGTGCCGCCCGGCCGTCACTCCTTCTGGTAAGTCGCCTTCATCAACTGGGAGTCACCCCAGATGGCATACTGCTTGCGGAAATTCAGGTAATGGTCGGCAATCTGCTTGAAGAGCGGGTCTTTCGCCGACTCTTCCTGGAGCACTTCCAACCAGGCCTTCTCGAAGGCCTTGAGTTCGGGGTCGGTCCACCGCTTGACCTGCACTCCGTACTTGTCGCGCATCTCGGCCATGACGCCGAACTGCATGGCCTCGGTCTCCGCGTAGGTTTCGGTGACCTGCTTGCCGGCGGCGATCTCGACCATCGCCTTGTACTGGTCGGGCAGCGCATCCCAGGCCTGCTTGTTGATGATCAGGTGGCTGCAGGAGACCTGCTGGTGCCAGCCGGGGAAGTAGTTGAACTTGGCGATTTGATGAAAGCCGAGCTTGACGTCCATCATCGGCATCGAGAACTCGGTGGCATCGATCACGCCGCGCTCGAGCGCCGGGAAGATGTCGGCCGCCGCCAGCAGCTGCGTGGAGACGCCGAGCTTCTGCACCACCCTGGCGCCGAGACCGAAGAAGCGCATCTTCAGGCCCTTCATCTCCTCGAGCGACTTGATCTCCTTGCGGAACCAGCCGGAGGTCTCCGGCCCGATGCAGAAGCAGTCGATCGCCACCATGTTGTGCTTGGCGTAGACCTCGTCGCGCAGCTTGTTGCCGCCGCCGAACATCTTCCAGGCCATGAATTCGCCGAAAGTCGGCCCGAACGGCACCGTGGTGAAGAAGGCGGCGGCCGGGATCTTGCCGGTGTCGTAGCCGGGCGTGGTCCAGCACGACTCGATGGAGCCCTTGGCTACCGGATCGAAGCACTCGAGCGCCGGCACCAGCGCGCCCGGCTCGAAGAACTTGATCTCGAACTTGCCGCCCGACAGGCGCGCCACGTCCTTGGTGAAGCGCACGCCAGATGGCCCCAGATGCGGGAGCGAGCTACCGAAGGCGCTCGGCATCCTCCACTTGACGCGATCCTGGGCACTGGCCTCGGTGGTAGCGGCCAAGAGGCTCACTGCAGACAAGCCAAAGGCCACCAGGCCCGCCACCGCGAGCTTCGGCAAACGTCTCGACATTAGCATTCCTCCCTGTTTTGCCCTTTGCAACACAGGGGCACGCGGGAGCGCGGGCTTTTTTTTGCGCTCCACTGCGTCCGAACGCGCATCGCGACGGCACGGCTCATGGGGCGTTTCGTGCTTCTCGTTGCCGCTTGGATGCACGGCAGTGACGGACTTTCTGGTGCCCCAGTCCGAGCAACGTGACATGGGGCCGCACCGATGTCAAAAGACTGTGTAGGCCAGACGAATTCGCGTTGGTCCATTCCGCCAGCAAGGTTAGCCACGCGAGTTCCCGTCATCGGCGCCTATGGGCCCCGCCAAGGAACCGCCCACGCCAAGCCCAACTCCAAATAGAAGCACCGACCAATCGTGATCACGGATCAAACGCGCATCGATGAGCTGCTGGCGCGAACACGCAAGTTCGTGCGCGAGGTCGCCATTCCCAACGAGGACCGCGTCGAGCTCGAGGATCGGGTCGGCGACGATCTGGTCGCCGAGATGCGCAAGCTCGGCACGTTCGGCTGGAGCATTCCCAAGGCATACGGCGGCAGCGAGCTGACGACCGAGGAGCTCGCGCTCGCCTTCATGGAGCTGTCGCAGTGCTCCGTGGCTTTTCGCGTCGTCGGCGCGCAGAACGCAGGAATCGGCTCGGAATGCCTCATCCGCGACGGCACGGCGGAGCAAAAGCGCCAATATCTGCCGCGTCTGGCATCGGGCGAGCTGATCGGCTGCCTCGCCTTGACCGAGGAGAGCGCGGGCTCCGATGCCACGGCCCTCATGACGCGCGCGCATCGGACAGCCGACGGCGACTATGTGCTCAACGGGCAGAAGCGCTACATCACGCTGGCGCCCATCGCCGGCCTGTTCACGGTGCTTGCGCGCACCGACGACAATGTCCGCGGCTCGGCTGGCATCACCGCGTTCCTGATAGAGCGCGGCACGCCCGGGCTCTCGACCGGCGGCTCGACCCCGAAGATGGGGCAGGAGGGCGCGCCGATAGGGGAGATCTATCTCGAGGACTGCCGCGTGCCCGCCGGCGCCATCATTGGTCTCGCGCCTGGCAAGGGCTTCGCAACCCTGATGAAGTGCCTCAACAAGCAGCGGGTCAATCTTGCCGCGCTGTCGACGGGTCCCGCCATCCGCCTGCTCGACGAAGGCATCGCCTACGCCAGGGAACGGCATCAATCGGGCCGCGCCATTGGCGAGTTCCAACTGGTGCAGGCCATGCTCGCCGAGTGCAAGGTCGAGATCGAAGCGACGCGCGCGCTGATCCTGCAGACCGCGCGCAAGCGCGACCGGGGCGAGGACGTGACGATGGACGTGTCACTGTGCAAGTACCTGGCGACGGAGATGTGCTGCCGGGTGGCCGATCGCATCGTCCAGGTGTTCGGCGGACAAGGCTACGTCAAGGGCCGCGGCATCGAACGCTTCTATCGCGACGTGCGCGCGGCCCGCATCTACGAAGGCACCAGCCAGATCCACCTGCTCAACATCGCCAAGCACCTGCTGCGCGAGCCCGGTCAATCAAGCCCGACCGGCTGACCCGGCGGCGTCATTCGCCCAGACGAATATTCGCGTCCCGGATCACCTTGGCGTATTTCTCGACGTCGGAAGCCACCAGTGCTGCCAGCTGCGCCGGAGTGAGCGGGTCCATGACCTGCAGCAGCTGCTTTTCGAGCGCGGCGCGGACGCCCGGATCCTTGAGGGCGCCATTGAAAGCGGCGACGATTTCGTCGACCACCGCCGGCGGCGTGCCGCGCGGCGCCGCATAGCCATACCACGCGACGACATTGATCTCCGGGTAGCCCGCCTCCGTCATGGTCGGCACGTTGGGCAGGAGCGGCGATCGTTGCGTGCCTAGGATGGCCAGCGGCTTGAGCGTGCCGGCGCCGATGTGCTCGACCACCAGGCCGGGCGAGGCGACCATGAACTGCACGCGGTTGGCCAACAGATCGAGGATGCCCGCCGGCTGCCCCCGATAGGGTACGCCGACCATGTCGACCTTGGTGGCGTTGATGAAGATAGCGGTGTTCAAGTGCTGCGACGTGCCGATGCCGGGATTCACCCAGTTCAGCACGCCCGGGTTCTTCTTTGCGTGCGCGATGAAATCGGCGACGGTGTTGGCAGGCACGCTCGGGTTGACGACGAGGACTGATGGCGCCCACACGACGCCGCCGATCGGAACGAAGCTCTCCTCGTTCCACTTGATGCTCGGCTGCATCCGCGGATTGGCGATGAGCGCGGGGCTGATGAATGTCCAGGTGTAACCGTCCGCGTCGGCGCGCGCGACCTGGCCCCAGGCCAGGTTGCCGTTGGCGCCGGGCTTCGGCTCGACGACGATCGGCTGCCCCAGGTCGGCGCTGAGCTTCTCGGTGACGATGCGTGTGACGATGTCGACGATGCCGCCGGCGGGATAGGGCAGGATCACATGCACGCGCCGGTTCGGATAATCGGTTTGGGCGCGTGCGGCCGTGGCGGCGCCGAGCACCGCAAGCGCCAGCACTGCGTAGAGCAGCTTGTGCTTTCGATTGGCGACGCCGCGCATTTCCGCTCCTCAAGTCCTTCGGCTGCCCGGTTGGCGAGACCGTAGACTGGCACAGGACCGACATGCAACATCGTGCAGGCGACGGCGACGCCGCTGGACCTTGTGCACCGCCGTCGCTCTTGCCCCAACAGTCGACGATCCGACGGCCGCTCTTCAACCAGGCAAGCTTGCCAGGACCGGACGTCGATGTGCGGACCTGCCTGGACCGATGGTCCTCGGCAAAGCTCTCCAATTGTTTGCGTAGTTGCCCCGATTTGCCCTTAGGCCATCACCAGCCACGGTGTTCAGCATATGCACAGAGCGCCTGGCCGCCCTGAGCGGCGGAGGGATTTGCATGGCCGATGGGGGCCAGGTGCGAAAATGGAGTCTAAGATGCCAAACAGAGCCCGTGCGAAGTCGCACGATGCCAATGGGGGCAGTCACAGCAACCAAGTGCGGCGTGATATTCTGCCGATCCCCGACCCGAAGCACGTCGGCCTGACGACCTACGACGCCAAGGACCCCGACACCAAGTATCCGCCGATCAGGACGCTGCGGCCGCCGAAGGGCGCGCCCAATGTGCTCATCGTCCTGATCGACGATGTCGGGCTTCGGCGCGTCGTCCGCGTTCGGCGGGCCGTGCCACACGCCGACCGCCGAGCGGCTCGCCAAGGGCGGGCTGAAGTACAACCGCTTCCACACCACGGCGCTTTGCTCGCCGACGCGCCAGGCCATGCTGACCGGACGCAATCACCACTCGGTCGGCATGGGCGCGATCACCGAGATGGCCACCTCGGCGCCGGGCAACAACAGCATCCGGCCGAAGGACAAGGCGGCGCTCGCCGAGATCCTGAAGCTGAACGGCTACTCCACCGCGCAGTTCGGCAAGTGCCACGAGGTGCCGTTCTGGGAAGTGTCGCCCGATGGGACCTTTCCACCAATGGCCGACCGGCTCGGGCTTCGAATATTTCTACGGCTTCGTCGGCGGCGAGGCGAACCAGTACTACCCGGGCCTCTACGAAGGCACGACCGCGGTCGAGCCGCCGAAGACGCCGGAAGAGGGCTACACGCTCACCGAGGACCTGGCGGATCGCGCCATCACCTGGGTGCGCCAGCAGAAGGCGCTGATGCCGGACAAGCCGTTCTTCATGTATTTCGCGCCGGGCGCGACGCACGCGCCGCACCACGTGCCGAAGGAATGGTCGGACAAGTACAAGGGCAAGTTCGACGGCGGCTGGGACAAGCTGCGCGAGGAGACGCTGGCGCGCCAGAAGAAGCTCGGCGTCGATCCCGGAGGACGCCGTGCTGACCGACGCGCCACGAGGAAATCCCGGCCTGGGACGACATGCCGGCCAAGCTGAAGCCGGTGCTCGCGCGGCAGATGGAGATCTACGCCGGCTTCCTGGAGCAGGTCGACCACCACGTCGGCCGGCTGGTCGACACGCTCGGCGATCTCGAGATCCTCGACGACACCCTGATCTTCTACATCATCGGCGACAACGGCGCCTCGGCCGAGGGCACGCTGAACGGCTGCTTCAACGAGATGACGACGTTGAACGGCATGCCGGGCATCGAGACGATCGAGTTCCTGCTCTCCAAGATCGACGACTTCGGCACGCCCAAGGCCTACAACCACTACGCCGTCGGCTGGGCGCACGCGCTGTGCACGCCCTATCAGTGGACCAAGCAGGTCGCCTCGCACTGGGGCGGCACGCGCAACGGCCTGATCGTGCACTGGCCGAACGGCGTCAAGGGCAAGGGCGAGATCCGCAGCCAGTTCCACCACGTCATCGACGTGGCCAAGACCATTCTCGAAGTCGCCGGCCTGCCCGAGCCGACCATCGTCAACAGCATCGCGCAGGCGCCGTTCGAGGGCGTCAGCATGGCTGCCGACCTTCAACGACGCCGAAGGCGCCGGAAACCCACGCCGTCCAGTACTTCGAGATGATGGGCAACCGCGGCATCTACCACAAGGGCTGGACCGCCGTGCACCAAGCACCGCACGCCGTGGAAGGCCGACCAGCCGCCGCCCTTCGACAGCGATGTCTGGGAGCTCTACGGCCCCGACGACTGGACGCAGGCGAAGAACATCGCCGCGCAACAATCCGGAGAAGCTCGCCGAGCTGCAGCGGCTGTGGCTGATCGAGGCGGTGAAGTACAACGTCGTGCCGCTCGACGACCGCGGCTTCGAGCGCATCAATCCCGACATCGCCGGTCGGCCGCAGCTCATCACCGGCAACACGCCAGCTCCTGTTCCAGGGCATGCGCGTGAGCGAGGCGTGCGTGCTCACGCTCAAGAACAAGTCGCACTCGGTCACGGCCGAGATCGACGTGCCGAAAGGCGGCGCCAAGGGCGTGATCGTCACGCAGGGCGGCTCGGTCGGTGGCTGGACGCTCTACGTCAAGGACGGCAAGCTCAAGTACTGCTACAACTTCTTCGGCATCGAGCACTACTTCGCCGAAGCCGACAAGCCGATCCCGGCCGGCAAGCACCAGGTCCGGATGGAGTTCAAATACGACGGCGGCGGCCTCGCCAAGGGCGGCGACGTCACGCTCTACTACGACGGCAAGGCGGTCGGGCAAGGGCCGCGTCGAGAAGACCCAGCCCATGGCCTACTCCGCCGACGAGGCCTGCGACGTCGGCGCCGATACCGGCTCGCCCGCATCCCCCGACTACGGCCCGACCGGCAACGACTTCAACGGCGAGATCGCCTGGGTGCAGATCGACATCGGCACCGACGACCACGACCACCTGGTCACAGCCGGAGGAACGCCTGCGCGTGGCGATGGCGCGGCAGTAACCGAATTCGTAAAGGAGCAGCACCCGCGCGGCCGCGTCGGCGCCTAGCCCCACCGCCCCTACTTGTCCCCCTCCTCGGACCCGAACAGCGAGGTGATCACCTCCTCTTTGGTCGCCCAGGTGGCTGAGGATCACGCGGATCGCCGTGTTGAGGAGATCGCGCGAGGCGGGGCTCACCTTGACGTAGTCTGCCCACGCCGTGCGCTGCGCCAGCGCCAGCCAGGCCATGTATTCCTGATGCGTGATGCTGCGCACCTTGGCGCCGGCCCGCTGGAAGGCCGCCAGCGCCCGCTTCTCCGCCTCGATCTGCGAGGTCTCGAAGTAGGCGTCGGCCACCTCGGCCGCCTCGTCCACCGCGCGCTGCTGCTCCGGCGTCAGCCGGTCCCAGGTGCGCTTCGACATCAGCAGCGGCGAGAAGCAGGTGAGGATCGACGGGCCGCCGAAGGTGGCGAACTTGGCCTGCTCGTGCAGCCGCAAGCTGATGAAATCCTCGTACGGCACCGCCACGCCCTCGAGCGCGCCCATCTCGAGCCGCATGGCGATCTCGCCCCACGGGTCGTCGGCGACGTCGGCGCCGGCGGCGGCGAGCACGCGCTGGGCGAGCCCGCAGCTCTGCAGCCGCATGCCCTTCACCGACTGGGGTCCCGAGATCTCGCGGGCCGCGGCAAAGCCGCCGCGCATCCACCACCAGGTGACGATGCGCAGCCCGTTGGCGGCGGCCACCTGCTGCAGCTTGGCGTGCACCTCCGATCCCTTGAGCAAGCGCGCGGTGGCGAGACTGGGGAGCAGGCCCGGCAGCAGCGCCAGCGAGAACTCCGGCACCCGCTTGACGCTGAACACCAGGGCAGGATGGCGAAGTCGAGCGTGCCCGCCTGCAGTTGGTCGAGCTGTTCGTCGCGGGAGAGCCCGAGTGCCAGCTGCGGGAAGATGTGCGCCTTGAGCTCAGGTGCGCGCAGGGCCAGCTCCTCCGCAAACACGCGTGCTGCGCGGCCTCTCGCGTCGGAGGTCTCGTGGAACTGGTGGGAGATTTTTAGATCGAGCCCCCGCCCGCTCTTGAGCGCGCTCGTCTGGGCGGAAGCCGGCTGACCCGTCGACAGCAAAGCGATTGCCGCCAGCAGGGATGCCGCTGCGAGGAGACCTCGTCTTGCTTTGAGTGCCCCGCGCCGAGCGGCCGATGCAACCCACGGCCGGCGGCGAATTGCACCGTTGTCGGCCAGTGTGCGCCCGCGGGCGTAGCGATCTACGCGTCGCGCGAGCCGTCCAATTGAACTGAGCAATCCTCGATCAAGTGCCGCCGCTCAACCCGCTCCCTTGTCTGAGGCACCTCTTGCACCAGCTGGCATTGTGACCGCGCCAGCCACCCCGCCTTCTGTGTATCACGAAAAACAGCGGCGGAATGATGATCTCGCGCGCCCGGCTGCGGCAACTTCGGCGTGCGCAGCGGTCAAGCTGTGTCCAGGGGTGGAGAATGGATTGCGGCCACCCATATGCAAGAGGTGGCGAATATCGTGGAGTGATGTGGCATGCGTGAGTACCTCACGGCTCGAGTGTTGCGCCTTGCGGCAGCAGCACTTGTCTCGACCACGGTGGCGGTGATTGCGCAGACGCTGCCAGGGCCTTCGCCAGTGAGCAGCGGAACGTTCCACAGCTCGCCGGAGTTGCCCGACAAGCCCCGGTCCTGGGGCGACGGCGTGCCGCCGTCCACCAATCCGAGCACCAACGAGTTGAGCAAACAGCCAAGCGTCGGTGGTCGTGACCAGGACGGCAGCGATCCGACCAGGCCAGGCAAGCAGGGCAGCCAATTCCAGCGCGGCTGACGCTGCGTGTGTTGGCCGTCGTAGGTTGGGTCAAGCGGCAGCGCAGACCCAACATGACCTTGTTCTTGATTGTGCTGGGTCGTCGCTTCGCTCGACCCAACCTACGACTCGGCCCGCGATATGCGCCTCAGTTCTTGGTATCGCACGCCCCGGTTTCCACCTGGCAGAACCTGGCCCGCGCCGGTCCCGCACTCGCCTCGCACATCTGCATCGCCCTCTGGTTGGCCTCGATCTGGTCCTTGCCCACGCCCCAGCCGGCGCCCGGCGTGCCGGGCTGGGGGTCGTAGGCCACCGCGAAGCATTGCCGGCTGAAGGTCGACACCACCTTGCAGCGCTGGGTGGCTTCGGGCGACGAGCCTTTGACGAATGCGCGGCAGCGTGCCAGCGCCAGGTCGGCCGCCTTGTCGGCTGGCTCGTCGGCGACGAGGCCGAAGGCGATGCCGTGCTTCGCCACATCTCCCGTCGTGCCCATCGCCACGGCGCCGTCGGCCAACGCCGCCCGGCCGGCTCCCCAATGCAACACCGCCGCCAGCAACGCTGCGCTCATGAGATGTGGTCTGGCGATGCGCATGCTCTCCTCCTGGCTCACGGGCGGCCCCTTATAGCGCAACGCCCGCAGCGCTCTACGACGGCTGCGCCAGGTTTCAGGAAAGGGGCAGATTTTTCACGGTCCAGGTTTCAGCGGTCCTATGGCGCAAACGCCACAAGTGATCCCCACGATTTACGCCCACATTTTCGGGAGTACGTGACGTGCAGGAAGTGAGGCGCCAGCGGGCGCTCGCGGCCCGGGGCCGCCCATCCTCAAAGCGCCGCCATGCGTCGACCAAGCGGTCGCGCGGGCTTCCTGCCTGGGGGAAATGGCACCCTGCCGTATGCAGCACAATTGGGGGGGATTTATCGGCAGGGCGCCGACCCAAGGGCGGGTGCGGCCGCCCAGGGATCACCCCTGGAACTCTGAAACTGCTGGCCGGGTTCCATCGCCGCCTCGAACGCGAATCAGCCATGCCCATAGAACCGCGCGCCGCTCCATTGCGTTGATTGTCCCGGAGGGCGTTGGGGCATGGCGTTGGCGCGACCAGCTGCGTCATGCTGCGGGCCAGTGCCCTCCACCTCACAGGATCAGGCCAGCATCCAGCGCGCGCTCTTGCCTGGCTCCTGCAACCCGACCCCTGCAACCGCCTTATCCCCGCTAGCGGGGATCGTGATATAATGGAAGATCCACAAGTATATCTTCGCGCATTATTTATAGTTACTGTTGTGTCCAAATAAAAATCGCTCATGTCCAAATATTCGCATTGACACCGTAACGGTACTCGGCTATGAATCCGCTATCATCACCACAGTTGCGCGAATGTCATCCCGGCCAGTGCGTCAACGCGCGAGCCTGAACCCGGGCTACATGCTCGACCCTGACCCCTGACCCCTGACCCCTATGGCCGTATTCGTCTCCAAGCTCTCGCCCGAGCAGTGGGCCGAGGCCCGCCGCCTGCGCGCCGAGGGCGAAACCTTCGCGGCGCTCGCAACGCGCTTCGGCGTGACGACTTCGGCCATCAGCACGCGCGCCAGCAAGGACGCTTGGGCATCGCCAGGCAGCATCGTCGGTGCACCGCCCGCCAAGGGCAGGGCGCGCGTTCCCTCGCCTGCCACCGCCGAGGTGCGGCGCCACCTGGCGCTCAGGCTCTACCGTCTCATCGAGATCCAGATCCGACATGTTGGAGTTGCGCATGACGAAAGACCTGGAAGCCCACCAGAAAGCACTGGAAGCCGGCGAGCCCGCTCCCGCCCTCGAGGACCACCGCGCGACCTTCGCCGCGCTCATCGAGCAAATCAATCACGTGACGGAGATGGCCTCTGAACCCGACACCGCTGCCGACGGGAGGAGAAAGTCTGCCAGCCCCGAGCTCGGCATCCTCAGCGCCGACATCGACCCCGCCGCCGTTGTCGCGGCATCCGAGAAGGACGCAAAACGCGCACGACTTGCGGAACAGCTTGCAAAGGCTGTTGGCCCGGCCTGACGGGCGCGAAATCCTCGCGCGCCACCTACTCGGCCGAACAGCTGGAGGACATGATCCGCGACTGGGCGCTCGGCGCCCGCGACGACCAGCTCGCCGCCCGTGCTCGCCAAGGGCGGCGAGCCCTGGCACACCTGGCTCATGCTCGGCGGCCGCGGCTCGGGCAAGACGCGCGCCGGCGCCGAATGGGTGCGCGCCCAGGCGCTCGGCCAGCCGCCGCTCGCCGACCGCCGCTCGCACCGCATCGCGCTCATCGGCGAGACCATCGGCCAGGTGCGCAGCGTCATGATCGAGGGCATCTCCGGCCTGCTGTCGGTCCATCCGCCCGACGAGCGCCCCAAGCTCGAGGTCTCCAGGAACCAGCTGGTCTGGCCCAACGGCACCATCGCCCAGATGTTCGCCGCCGACGATCCCGACAGCCTGCGCGGGCCCGCAGTTCGACGCCGCCTGGTGCGACGAGCTCTGCAAGTGGCGCGTGCCCGACCACGCCTGGGACACGCTGCAGTTCGCGCTGCGGCTCGGCGCGCTGGCCGCAGTGCGTGGTCACCACCACGCCGCGCGCCATCCCGCTGCTGAAGAGCATCATGGAAGACCAGGCCACCGCCACCAGCCGCTCGCGCACGCGCCGACAACGCCAACTTCCTGGCGCCGGCGTTCCTGGCCGAGATGCAGCGCCGCTACGGCGACACGCCGATCGGCCGCCAGGAGCTGGAGGGCGAGATCGTCGAGGAGCGCATGACCGGCCTGTGGAAGCGCAGCCTGGCTCGACCAGGGCCGCCTGCTGCGCCCGGCCCGAGCTGCATGCGCATCGTCGTCGCCGTCGATCCGCCGGTCACCTCGACCGCCGGCTCCGACAGCTGCGGCATCATCGTCGCCGGCCTCGGCGTCGACGGCCGCGGCTACGTCATCGGCGACCGCACCATCCAGGGCCGCGATCCCGCCACCTGGGCCAAGGCCGCGGTCGCCGCCTATCACGACTACCAGGCCGACACGCATCGTGGTCGAGACCAACCAGGGCGGCGACCTCGTCGTGCAGACCTTCAAGAGCATCGACGCCGGCGTGCCGGTGAAGAAGGTGCACGCCTCGCGCGGCAAGTACCTGCGCGCCGAGCCGGTCTCGGCCCTCTACGCCGAGGGCCGCGTCGCCCACGTCGGCGAGTTCCCCGAGCTCGAGCGCCAGATGTGCGACTTCGCCGCCGACGGCCTCGCCAACGGCAAGAGCCCCGACCGCCTCGACGCCCTCGTCTGGGCCCTCACCGAGCTGATGCTCACCACCACCCGCAGCCCCGTCATCCGCCCGCTGTGATGTGCACCGCGACGCGCATCTCTCCCGCTGCGGGACAGCGTCGGGCGTGACGGCGACAAGCTGTGAGCCCCTGCGACGCCAGTCGCAGCTCGAGCCGAGCGAACGCATCCCGAACGCTCGCCCCGCATGCCTGCGAGCTGGCATCGCTCCGCGCCGATCCAGCCTGACGCTCGCCGCCCCGCTCGAAGTCCCGCATGCGCCAGCAGCTCCCTCACGGCCGGCTGACGGCCTGGCTCGCGCGCACGCTCGATCGCTGGCACCGTCACGCCCACCCGCCACCAAAGCCAGCCTCACCGGCCCCCTACATCGCCTTCGAGCGCCTGCGCCGCCCGTCTGGGCGCCGCGCGACTACGCCGCCTTCGCCCGCGAAGGCTTCATGCAGAACGCCATCGTCTACCGCTCCGTGCGCATGATCGCGGAGGCCGCCGCCAGCGTGCCGCTGCTGCTCTACGAGGGCGACGCAGGAGATCGCCGAGCACCCGCTGCTCGACCTCATCGCCCGCCCCAACCCCGTCTGCAGCGCGCCCGACCTGCTGGAAGCCTGGTACGGCTTCCTGCTCGTCTCCGGCAACGCCTACCTGGAGGCCGTCGCCGTCGGCGGCGAGCATCCGCGAGCTGCACGCGCTGCGCCCCGACCGCATGAAGGTCATCCCCGGCCCCGACGGCTGGCCCGAGGCCTTCGAGTACACCGCCGGCGGCCGCACGCGTGCGCTTCGCCGGCGAGGTCGCGCCCGGCGTGCGCCCGATCCTGCACCTCAAGCTGTTCCACCCGGTCAACGACCACTACGGCCTCTCCCCCATCGAGGCCGCCGCCACCGCCATCGACATCCACAACACCGCCTCGCGCTGGAACAAGGCGCTGCTCGACAACTCGGCGCGTCCCTCCGGCGCGCTCGTCTACACCGCCCGCGACGGCAACCTCTCGCCCGAGCAGTACGACCGCCTCAAGGCCGAGCTGGAGCAGGGCTTCCAGGGCGCCGCCCACGCCGGCCGCCCGCTGCTGCTGGAAGGCGGGCTCGACTGGAAGTCCATGTCGCTCATCGCCCAAGGACATGGACTTCATCGAGGCCAAGCACGTCGCCGCCCGCGAGATCGCGCTCGCGCTCGGCGTGCCGCCGATGCTGCTCGGCATCCCCGGCGACAACACCTACTCCAACTACCAGGAGGCCACCCGCACCTTCTGGCGCCAGACCGTGCTGCCCCTCGTCAACCGCACCGCCAAGTCCCTCTCCGCCTGGCTCGCGCCCGGCCTACGCCGGCGTCAGACCCTCCGGGTCTGACACCAGTCTGCCGACCGACGTGCAGGCCCCTCGAGCTCCGCCCCGACCTCGACGCCATCGAAGCCCTCTCCACCGAACGCGAAGCCCTGTGGGCCCGCCTCGACAAAGCCACCTTCCTCACCCCCAACGAAAAACGCGCCGCCGTCGGCTACGGCCCCATCGCCGGCGGCGATGAGATCAAGGCCGAAGCGACGGGATTCCCCTCCCCCTTGCGGGGAGGGGTTAGGGGTGGGGGAACCACGATGCTCTAGGAAGCATCGGGTTACCTGACAACGACCTTGTCGAGAAGTTCAACCCCCACCACGACGCGCTCGGCCGCTTCACCACCGCCGACGGCGCCGCCAACAGCCTCGTGCACACCGTGTCCCGGCGACGCGGATCGACCGTCATTAGGATCAATGGGCGGATGGTCGAGATGACGCCCGGGCAAGCCGCGCGTCACGCGATCGCCGAGTCCGATGCATTAGCAGCGATCCGCCGCGTGCAGCAGCTCGATCCTCGTTGGCAGCCGAGACCTAGCGTTGTCGAGACGGTTGAGGGCGCGATTGCGCGCGCTGAAGCTGAAGCCCGCGAGGCCCAGGCTCGCCTCGCCGAGGTCCTGCCAAGGGGCTTTGGAACCTACGAGAACTACGTCGCCTTCGGCCAATCCCTCCGTGACGGTCTGCGCACGGCCGGCTATCGCGATGTCGAGCCGATGATCCGCGGCAGCGCGGTCACAGGCGAAAACTTCCGCACGGGTGAGCCGTTCGATGTTGGACGCAGAAGCGACTATGACGTTGCGTTGGTCAGCCCAACCCTCCTACGACGCGCCATCGAGCTCGGCATTCCCGTGCGAGGAGGAGGTTCAAGGACGGAACCGCTCGGCCAGGATGCGCTGAGGGCTCTTGGTTTGCGAGGGCTTGTTGACAACCTGCGCAATCAGGCCGACCGGCCGGTAAGCTTCATGATCTACAGTTCTCAGCAAGCGGTAACTCAGCGCGGCCCGAGTCGTCCGATACTTGGGAAGTGACCGCGACAATCGCGACCTATATGCCTCTGGTGTCAGGTTCGGTTGCTCGACAGAGCTGCTTTGGGAACATATCGCTCGATGCCAGAAAGGAAATGAATGATTGATCCATCGCAACTGTATTGGCGGATCGAGGGCATCAAAGCCTGAGCTTGCAGTGGATGCGCAAGCATAAACGAAAGGGAAAGAGTATGGAGGTCGTATTCGGGGTGAAGTCGTCTGACATTGAAGACGCCTACGTCTGGGTTGAACGCGCCACCGGCCTTGTCGCCGAAGCGCGCGAAAACGATGCTTGGGGCGGCAACTACTATGCGTTCGGCAAACGAGACGGAGACAGACTGTTGCTGGTTAACAACATCGATCCCATTGACGGGGAACCGATCAGGGATTTCCCGAATTGGAGGGTTATTCTGTGCGCAGAGGTCAATGACGCCGCATCTCCCGCACTGCAAGGTCTCGAGAGTGATGTTGAGCATTTTGAAAAGCTAGGCACAAAAAGCTGAGCGACATCTACGTTGACAACATAGTGTGCCCCAGCTGTGAGCGCGTACTGCCCTTGCTCGGCATGCAGTTAGGCAACCCCACGGTACGGTTCACGGACTCGGCCGGCCGCGTACGAATTATGAAGAACGGTCGCTTGGATTGAGGTCAGCAGTCTTGGAAAGGCGCATCAACTTCGACCGCTTTCTGGGCTCGCAATGGCCCACATTGGCGGAGCTGGAGCCATTCTTCCTGGCGCCGCCGGGTAAGGAGTGGTCATACCTCGGCGGCAATGACAACTGGGGGCTGAGTGTCGAAGGACTCTATGGCACGGAGACGTTGGAGCCGTTCAAAGATCGTGTTGACGCGCACCTGTCGATGTGGGGTCACTCCGATCACGGCGTGCTCGTCCTCTATCAGAAGTATGGCGGCGGCTACCGTGAAGCCTTTACCTCCAAGGGCGACATGAGCCGTCTGAGCGAAATCGTGCGCACCCTGCAGGGCGATCCCATGCCAGTCGGCCTCTTCATCCCGTTCGCCGAAGCCTGGAAAGCCGTGAAGGAGTTCATCGAGACCGACGGCGAGTTGCCCAAGAGCATCGCCTGGGTCGCCAACAAGGACCTGCCTCCCAACACCTTCCCCGATCCCTGACCCCATTGCGCGACCGACATTGTCACGGCCATGTCCGACCACACGAGGTTCGAGATCCACATCTATACCGAAGGGGGCGTCGTCGCGGTCGTGCGCGTGCGCGGCAAGAGGCGCTACCTGATGGAGAAGGCATTCCTCGGCGAGCTGATAGGCCATCCCTATCCCGCGGAGCGAGCACTGCGCGAGGTGCCCGATCCGGTCGGCGACTTCTACATGCTCAGTCACGAGCAGATGCGAGCCTATGGCAAGTTCCATCGCAAGCTCGGCAGGATCGAAAGGGAATTGCCCGCCCGCAAGGCGCAGGATCGCCTGCTACACGGTGAGGACACGATCCCGCCCGAGTTCCAGAGCTTCTGTCTCTCCCTGGCCATGGGCCTCAAGTACGCGGGCTCCAGCCCACAGAGCGTGGTCCGTTACGCCGTCAACGTTCACAGCCGCGAGGAGAGCGAGGCC
This sequence comes from uncultured Alphaproteobacteria bacterium, assembly GCA_963724565.1. Lineage (GTDB taxonomy): Bacteria > Pseudomonadota > Alphaproteobacteria > Rhizobiales > Hyphomicrobiaceae > AWTP1-13. The sequence goes on along the minus strand of CAVRVK010000011.1, from coordinate 90,465 downwards.
GCGCTGCGCTTCCTGAACCGCATCGCCGCCGGCAACTACGACGCTACGGAGTTGCAACGCCTCTGGGACCGTTGCATCGCCGACATGGACCTCACCTCGCAAGGCGACCCGCGCCCCTTCTTACTGTCCGTCCGCGCCGAGATGGCCAAGCTGATCAAGCCTACCGCCGACCGCCGCCACTCCCGCCGCTGACGCGGGCACAAGCAATTCGTAGGTTGGGTCAAGCGGAGCGCAGACCCAACACAATCAAAAACATCGTCCGTCAGAAGAGTGTTGGGTCATCGCTTCGCTCGACCCAACCTACGCACGCCCACGACTCACGACTGACCACTCACCACTCACCACTCACCACCCCACCCATGCCCACCGCCCCCGAGCTCAAATTCACCGCCCTCGACCTCAAGCGCGTCGAGCCCGACGGCACCTTCGCCGGCTACGCCAGCCTGTTCGACAAGGAGGACCTGGGCCACGACATCGTGCTGCCCGGCGCCTTCCGCGACAGCCTGGCGAAGCGCGGCGCCCGCCGGCATCAAGATGCTGTTCCAGCACAACCCCGACGAGCCCATCGGCGTGTGGGAGCAGCTGAAGGAGGACGCCCGCGGCCTCTACGCCCGCGGCCGCCTGATGCTCGACGTCGCCCGCGCCCGCGAGGTGCTCTCCCTCATGCGCGCCGGCGCGCTCGACGGCCTCTCCATCGGCTTCCGCGCCGTCACCGGCCGCCGCGACGCCAAGACCGGCATCCGCCGCCTCGCCAAGGTCGACCTGTGGGAGATCTCCGTCGTCACCTTCCCGCTGCTGCCCGAGGCGCGCGTCGCCCACGTCAAGGCGCGGCCATTCGCGCATCGCGCGCCTACTGAACGAGAATTCGAACGCTGGCTCACGCAGGACGCTGGGCTCTCGCGCTCGCAGGCCCGCGCGGTCATCCGCTACGGCCTACAAGGGCCTCACCACGCAGGACGCTGCTGGCGCCACACCCCGACGCCGCCTCATCGCCCAGATCGACGAGGCCACGCGCCTGCTCCGTAGCTCGGTCAGCCCGCACTGCCGTATCCCGGAAGTCGCGACCAGTCGTCGGCAATCCGGGCACCCGCCTCACGCGCATGCGTCAGCTGCAGTCCCGGCACGCATCGCGAACGCATCCGCGCGAGCCTGGCCGCAGCACGACGCGCCGCTCGAACTCCAGCACCTGCACAAGGACTCCCCATGCCCACCCTCGAAACCAAATCCGCCGCCACCGACGACCTCGCCGCCGCCTTCGACGACTTCATGCGCGCCTTCGAGGCCTTCAAGGACGCCAACGACGAGCGCCTCGGCCAGCTCGAGCGCGCATGTCGGCCGACGTCGTCACCACCGACAAGGTCGACCGCATCAACCGCGCGCTCGACGAGACACAAGCGCGTCGTCGACGAGCTCGCCCTGAAATCCGCCCGCCCGCACCTCGGCGGCCCCGCGCCCCGCTCCGGCGCCGCCCTCCAGCACAAGGCCGCCTTCGACGCCTACGTGCGCAAGGGCGAGGCCGGCCGCCTGCGCGACCTGGAATCCAAGGCGCTCTCCGTCGGCTCCGACCCGACGGCGGCTATCTCGTCCCCGACGAGCTCGAGCGCGCCGTCAACCGCGCCGTGAAGGACGTCTCGCCGATCCGCGCCATCGCCGGCATCCGCCAGGTGTCGGGCTCGGTCTACAAGCAAGCCGTTCGCCATCACCGGCGCCGAGTCCGGCTGGGTGGCCGAGACCGCCGCGCGGCCCGAGACCGACACGCCGACGCTGGCCGAGCTCGTCCTTCCCGACCATGGAGCTCTACGCCATGCCGGCGGCCACCTCGGCGCTGCTCGACGACTCCGCCGTCAACATCGACGAGTGGATCGCCGAGGAGGTGCGCGACGCCTTCGCCCAGCAGGAAGGCACCGCCTTCGTCACCGGCAACGGCACCGCCAAGCCCAAGGGCTTCCTCGACTACACCAAGGTCGACAACGCCTCCTGGAGCTGGGGCAACATCGGCTTCATCAAGACCGGCGTCGACGGCGCCTTCGCCTGCCACGCAACCCCGGCGACAAGCTGATCGACCTCGTCTACGCGGTCAAATCCGGCTACCGCGGCAACGGCACCTTCGTCTTCAACCGCGCCACCCAGGCCGTGATCCGCAAGATGAAGGACGGCGAGGGCAACTACCTCTGGCAGCCCGCCGCCAAGGCCGGCGACGCCTCCATGCTGATGGGCTATCCCGTCGCCGAGTCCGAGGACATGCCGGCGCATCGCCACCGACAGCTACTCGGTGGCCTTCGGCGACTTCCGCCGCGGCTACCTGATCGTCGACCGCGTCGGCATCCGCGTGCTGCGCGATCCCTACAGCTCCAAGCCCTACGTGCTGTTCTACACCACCAAGCGCGTCGGCGGCGGCGTGCAGGACTTCGACGCCATCAAGCTCCTCAAGTTCGCCGCGTAGCTTGCCGCGAGCTCCGAGCCTCCCCCTCTCCCCGCTTGCGGGGAGAGGGTCGGGGTGAGGGGCAGCTACGGGCCGACGGCGTACTAACGTGCCGGCTCGAAGACGATCCGGAGCCGATGCCCCGTCGCCTTGGCGATGCGCTCCAGAGTTCGCGTTGATGGCTTGACACGGCCGCTCTCCAGCCGCGCGATCACCGCCTGCTTGGTCTTCATGCGAACCGCCAGCTCCTCCTGGGTGAGTCCCGCTCGCGCGCGCGCCTCGATCATGGCGGAGGCGAGCCGATACTCCTCGTCCAGGTCGTCGTAGACCTTGCGGTACTTCGGGTCCTTCAGCCACTTGGCGTGCAGCGCGTTGGCCGATACCAGCTTCTTGCTCATTCCACCTCCTCGGCCCGTTTGAGGGCCAGGTCGATCTCGCGGCGTGGCGTCTTCTGCGTCTTCTTCACGAACACACGCACGACGACGACGCGCTGCGGCGTGCGGGTGACGTAAAGGGCGCGGGCGATGCCGCCGGCACCCTTCATCCGCATCTCCCACAACGGACCCTGCAGGTGCTCGACATGCGGGTAGCGGACGCGCTCCAGCCCGTGGCCTTGGATGAGCGAGCGTATTCGCATGAAGTGCGCACGCTGGTCCTCGGCGAGTTCGCCCAGCTCAGCTGCAGCAGCTGCGGTGAGGTGGACGGTCCACACGAACAATCTCCATAGCAAAAAAGCTATGATCAAATCAATAGGTGCTTTGGCGCATTCGTCACGACGCTAACCGATCCGTTGCCGACTTCCTATCGCCGACCACGCACTGCACCACCCGTTTCGCCCGAGGCCCGCGTCCCCCGCCGCAGCGGCCTCGAGCGACGCGAGCGGGACCGCTCCGGCCGCCGCGCCCCTCCCCGCGGCGCGGTCCCGCTCGCACCTCTCGTAGGTGTCTGACCCTCCGGGTCAGACACCATCGTGAGATCGTGAGTGGTCGGCCGTCACGCGCAGCCACTCACCACTCACGACTGACCACTCACGACTTACGACTGCCCCGCCCCCTCCCCTCGCTCCACCGGAGCCCCCCATGGCCCTCGTCCTCACCGCCGGCCCCGCCGTCGAGCCCGTCACGCTCGCCGAGGCCAAGGCCCACCTGCGCGTCGACGGCACGCGCCGAGGACACGCTGATCGCGAGCCTCATCGTCACCTCGCGCCTGCACGTGGAGGCGGCGCTCGGGCTCGCGCTCATCACGCAGAGCTGGTCCTACTTCCTCGACGCCTGGCCGCCCGGCCCCGAGCTCAAGCTGCCGCTGCGCCCGGTGCAGAGCATCGACGCGGTCGCGCCTCTACGACGACGACGCAGTCGTCACCACGCGTCGCCCGCCGACACCTACCTGCTCGACGGCGCCAGCGCGCCCGCCCGCCTCGTGCGCCAGGGCGCAACTCGCCTGGCCGAAGCCCGGCCGCGTCGCCAACGGCATCGAGATCGCCTTCATCGCCGGCTACGGCGACGCCGCCGCCAATGTGCCGGCTCCGATCCGCCAGGCCATCCTGCTGCTCGTCGCCCACTGGTACGAGCACCGCACCCCGCTCGAGATCGGCGCCCAGGCGCAGCCGGTGCCCGACATGGTCGGCGAGCTGCTCCGCCCCTACCGCTCGGTGCGCCTGTGACGGTGTCAGACCCGTCTTGCCCGGGCAGACATCAGGGCTGACCCGCGTAGTCGTGAGTGGTGAGATGGGAGTGGTCGCGCGGCGACCGCATTTCCACGCACACCCCACTCACCACTCGACGCACTCACGCTCACGACCTTACCCATGAACATCGCGCCCTCCGCGAGCGCCTCACGCTCGAGCAGCCCGTCCGCGCGCCCGACGGCGGCGGCGGCGCAGCCGTCACCTGGGAGACCGTCGCCGAGTTGTGGGCCTTCGTGCGCCCCATCTCCGGCGACGAGCGCCTCGCGCACGACCAGGTCGTCCGGCCGCCTCACCCACGAGGTGTGGATCCGCCATCGCGCCGGCGTCGCTGCCCGCCATGCGCTTCACCCAAGGCGCGCGCATCTTCGAGATCGTCGCCGTCGCTCGAGGCCGAGCGCCGCGCGCCGCCTCAAATGCCTGTGCGAGGAGCGCAGCCTATGAAAGTCACCGTCACCGTCAGGCAGCCTGATCGCGCCCTGCCTTTCGGCCGCATCGTCAATCGCATCCGCGACACCGTCGCGGTCCGCCGCCACCGTCCATCGGCTGCGAGCCGCGAGCTGGCGGAGGAGCTCGCAGGCCGGCGTCGACCAGCGAGCGCGCCGCCGATCCCGAGGCCCGCCGCGACGCGCTCGAACGCGCCGTCCGCCGCCTCTTCGGCGCGCACGACTCGTGCAGAGAGGGAGTGCGGGCAATAGCGGAGTCGGCGAGACCAAAACGTTCGCTACTTTCCCACTCGCCTACTCCCGCACTCGCCTATTCCCTACTCCGCCGATTTCGACCATCTCACCACTCGCGACCTCACCCCCATGCCCTCCGCCAGCCTGGTCCCTGCAGCAGTCCGATCTTCGCCACGCTCGCCGCCGACACCGCGCTCACCGCGCTGCTCGGCGCCGCGCGCATCTACGACGACGTGCCCCAGGGCGCCGCCTTCCCCTATCTCACCTTCGGCCAGTCCACGGCGCGCGACTGGTCCACCGGCAGCGACGACGGCAACGAGCACATCCTCACCCTGCACGTGTGGTCGCAGGCCAAGGGCAAGAAGCAGGCGCACGAGATCATGGGCGCCGTCCGCACCGCGCTGCACGACCAGCCGCTCACGCTCGCCGGCCACCGCCTGGTCAACCTGCGCCACGAGTTCTCCGAGGCCCGCCGCGACCCCGACGGCGAGACCATCCACGGCATCGTCCGCTTCCGCGCCGTCACCGAACCGGCGTAGGTGTCAGACCCTCCGGGTCTGACACCCGTGAGATGCGTGAGTGGTCAGTCGTCAGTCGAGTCCCGCACACCTCACTGTCTCACCACTGACCACTCACCACTCACGACCCACTCACCCTCGACCTCTCCACCAAGGATCCCCCAAATGTCCGCCCAGAAAGGCAAAGACCTCCTCCTCAAGGTCGACAGCGACGGCGCCGGCACCTTCACCACGGTCGCCGGCCTGCGCTCGCGCGCCATCGCCTTCAACACCGAGACCGTCGACATCACGCACGCCGAATCCGCCGGCCGCTGGCGCGAGCTGCTGGCCGGCGCCGGCGTCAAGAACGCCAAGGTGTCACCGGCGCCGGCATCTTCAAGGACGCCGCCTCCGACGCGCTGATCCGCGAGCTACGTCTTCGACGGCACCATCCGCGACTGGCAGGTGATCATCCCCGACTTCGGCACCGTCGCAGGGCCCGTTCCAGATCGCCGCCTTCGAGCTCACCGGCCGCCACGACGCCGAAGTCGCCTTCGAGCTCTCCCTCGACTCCGCCGGCGAGCTCACCTTCGCCGCGGCGTGAAGAACGTCGGACGCTTGCGTAAGCTTACTTAATGCTTCCGGTGCTGCAGACTCTTCTCAGCGAAGAAGCGTGCGCTCGATCAGCTAACTCAACTTCGGTCAGCGAGGATCGGCACGTAGCTTCGAAAGTGTAGAACGGAAGAAAGTTTTGTGAGTACGCCGTCCTGCACTCTTCAAGTTTGGCCTTCGCGTTCTGTTGTCGTCGTTGTGTTGTCTTGACCGCGGCGGTCCACTTGATCAAGCACTCGGTTTCTCGCGTTGCGGCGTCTTTGGCGTTTTTCGCGAACTCCTCCTGCTCGGCCCTTTGCTTTCTTTCTGCTTCGCGTTCTCGCGCGAATTGTTCTCTCGTTACGGCGTGTTGGTCGAGCTCGACCTTCACCAGGAGACCTACGCAAAGAAATAGGCCTAGGGCGGCGACAATCAGTGAGCCGCCTTGCAGAAAGATGGAGGTTCCGGGAGAACGTATCCGCTCTCGAAATGCGCGGACTCCATACACCACGAAGCACAGCACGATTAGGGGGACGGTAGCTGCAAGAGCCAGCGGCAACGCAGATTCGGCTGATGCGCGAGACCAAATTCCCGACAGAATCGAAAGTATTGTGGGGAGCCCGGCCATTGCGGCCGCGGCGACATCGTCGCGCGATCGACCTAACTTGGCAGCGGCAGTCTCCGCCCAAGCAAAGAGATCAGGATGTGTCTTCTTGTCTTCCCCGCTCGGCCTAGGCGGTCCCCTCGACCTTCCCAAAGCATCCTCCGCCGCACATGCTAGTGGCTCCGCCTCGCCACTTAGTCAGTTGGGCTCCCTGAATCGTGAGATCAGTAGTTGGAATTCGCTACCTCAGGGTCCCCAGCAGGCACAAGCCGCCCAACTGTGGATAGGACGAATAAGCTTGGTTCTGCCCCAAAGGTGTTTCACCCCCATGCCCAATCCCGCGGCGGCGAAATCGAGGTCCACCTCGACGGCCAGCCGCACACGCTTTCGATTTGATCTGAACTGACCGGCCCCAGGAGCATCTGCCATGCACTCAGTCGAAGTCTTCGAGCGCAAGGGCCAGCCCGGCGCCTGGAGCGTCGAGGCCATCGGCGGCGATGGCGAGATCTACCAGGCGATCTTCATCGGCCCCGAAGCGAAGGCCCGCGCAGCCGAGTACGCGGCCTTCAAGTACGACCTCAAAACTGAACCTCGACGTCGATGATCTTGACGCACATCTGCGGGCGCGAGTGGTTGTCCCCGGTGTGCCATTGCCCGGTCCGCGACGTGGCATCGCTGATGTCGGCCACCCGCATGCAGCGCCATTCGCCACCCGGAGGCAGCCCCGTCGAGGACTGGCCGGCAAACTGGTACGACAGCACCATCTCGCTGCCGTCCTTTCCCATCGCCGACCACGTGCGGGCACACCTCGCGCCGTAGCCCCTTGTAAGTGCAGGCGACCTGCCGCTTGTGCACGATCGCATCGCGCAGGACTGATAGCTCATCGGTTCAGCCTCATCTTACCTAAGTAAGAGTAATATGCGTGATTCGCATACTTTGCGAAGCACCTGCATCGCGTGAGACCAATGCCCAACCCCCACCGCGGCGAGATCGAGGCCTGCCTCGACGGCACGCCGTTCACGCCTGTGCCTCACGCTCGGCGCGCTCGCCGAGCTGGAGCACGCCTTCGGCCACGACGACATGCTGGCGCTGGCCGAGCGCTTCCAGTCGGGCCGCCTCTCCGCCCGCGACGCGCAGCGCATCATCGGCGCCGGCCTGCGCGGCGCCGGCCACGAGATCCCCGACGAAGCGGTCGGCCGCATGCAGGCCGAGGGCGGCGCCGCCGGCTTCGTCGACATCGTCGCCCGCCTGCTCGGCGCCACCTTCGGCGGTGCCGGCAGCACCGATCGTCCGGCGCCGTCGCCGGCAGCCGCCTCTGCCGGCGGAGCGGACGCTCGTCACGGGCGACCGGCGCGCCCGCGGAGGGACGCGCCGCCCCCGCCCCTTTCCCTGGGCCGACGTGATGGCCGCCGGCCTCGGCCTGCTGCGCCTCCCGCCCGCCGACTTCTGGTCCATGACCCCGCGCGAGCTCGAAGCCGCGCTGCGCGGCCTCCTCGGCCCCGTCGCACGCCGACGCGCCGCTGCCGCGCGCCGCGCTCGCGCACCTGATGTCGCGCTTCCCGGATTGAGCTGGTCAGTCGTCAGTGGCGTGAGCCGAGGTCGCAGCGTACGCGATGCTCCATCGCGACTCAGCGCGACTCGCCTAGTCGCCTGCTCCGCCACTGCACCACTGACCACTCACCACTCACCACCTCACCCGCACATGCCCGACGACACCGCACCCACCCTCACCGTCCGCATCGACGCCGACACCAGCGCCGCTGCGAGCAGCAGCTCGCCGATGCGCGCCAGGCTCGGCACCCGCTTCGGCAACGCGCTCTCGCAGCGCCTTCGTCGACGTCGCCCTGCGCGGCAAGGGCCTCGGCGACGTGCTGCGCTCGCTCGCGCTGCGCCTGTCCGAGATCGCGCTCAAGGCCGCCTTCAAGCCGCTCACCGATGCGCTCGGCGGCGCGCTCGCCGGCGCCTTCATCGGCGGCGTCGCCTTCGCCAAGGGCGGCGTGGTGCAGCGCGGCCTGCCGGTGCCGTTCGCGCAGGGCGGCGTCATCGCCAGCCCCATCGCCTTCCCGCTCGCCGGCAACCGCATCGGCCTCGCCGGCGAGCGCGGCGCCGAGGCGATCCTGCCGCTCGCGCGCGGCCCCGACGGCCGCCTCGGCGTGCGCGCCGACGGCGGCGGCGGCATCCACGTCACCTTCAACGTCACCACGCCCGACGCCGACAGCTTCCGCCGCTCCGAGACCCAGCTCGCCGCCCTCCTCGCCCGCGCCGTCGCCCACGGCCAACGCAACCTGTGAGGGGGAGTGGGGAGTAGGGAATAGGGAGTAGGGGTCTCGATCCTCAATTCGCCGTTCCCCACTCCCTACTCCCTACTCCCTACTCCCCTCATCCCCAATGTTCCACGAAACCCGCTTCCCCACCGCCATCTCGCGCGCCGCCCACGGCGGGCCCGAGCGCCGCACCGACGTCGTCGTGCTGGGCTCGGGCGCGGAGGAGCGCAACGCGCGCTGGGCCGACTCGCGCCGCAGCTACAACGCCGGCTACGGCGTGAAGTCGCTCAACGACCTGCACGCCGTCATCGCCTTCTTCGAGGAGCGCCGCGGCCGCCTGCACGGCTTCCGCTGGCGCGATCCCACCGACTGGAAATCCTGCCCGCCCGAAAGCACGCCCACCGCGCTCGACCAGGCCATCGGCATCGGCGACGGCACCACCGCCGTCTTCCAGCTCACCAAGACCTACGGCTCCGCCTTCAATCCCTGGACCCGCGACATCAAGAAGCCGGTCGCCGGCACCGTCCTGATCGCCGTCGCCGGCGTCGATGCAGACGCCCGGCACCGCCTACACCGTCGACCACGCCACCGGCCTCGTCACCTTCCTCGCCGGCCACATCCCGGCAGCCGGCGCCGCCATCACCGCCGGCTTCGAGTTCGACGTGCCCGTCCGCTTCGACACCGACAAGCTCGAGATCAACATCCAGGGCTTCCGCCACGGCGCCATCCCCTCCATCCCCATCGTCGAAATCCGGCTGTGACGGGCGTCAGACCCTCCGGGTCTGCGCCCATGCGTGAGATGGCTCGAGATCGTCAGTGGTGAGTGGTGCGGCCGAGCAGGCGGCCACGTCCGGTCCGATTTCGCGCGCGCGCATCCGAGCTCACCACTGACCAGCTCACGACTGACGCATCTCACCATGAAATCCCTCCCCCCAGCCCTCCAGTCCCACCTCGACACCGGCACCACCACGCTCGCCTGGTGCTGGCGCCTCACGCGCCGCGACGGCACGCGCCTCGGCTTCACCGACCACGACCGCGACCTCGCCTTCGACGGCACCACCTTCGAGGCCGCCACCGGCTTCACCGCCACCGAGATCAAGGACGCGGTCGGCCTCTCCGTCGACAACCTGGAGGTCTCCAGCGCGCTGCAGCTCCGACAGCCTCAACGAGGACGACCTCGCCGCCGGCCTCTTCGACGACGCGGCCATCGAGATCTGGCGCGTCAACTGGGCCGACACCGCCCAGCGCGTGCTGATGCGCTCGGGCTCGCTCGGCGAGGTGCGCCGCTCCGGCCCCGCCTTCACCGCCGAGGTGCGCGGCCTCGCCCACTACCTGCAGCAGCCCAAGGGCCGCCTCTTCCAGTACGGCTGCGACGCCGACCTCGGCGACGCCCGCTGCACGTCGATCTCGACGACCCCGCCTTCCGCGGCACCGGCACCGTCGTCGCCGCGTCCAGCCTCCGGCTCTTCACCGCCAGCGGCCTCGACAGCTTCGCCGCCGACTGGTTCACGCGCGGCCTCGTCACCTTCACCTCCGGCGCCAACGCCGGCCGCGCCCAGGAGGTGAAACGCCACGCTCGCCGGCAGCCGGCCACGCTCGAGCTGTGGCAGCCGATGGCGCACGCCATCGCGCCCGGCGACGCCTTCACCGTCACCGCCGGCTGCGACAAGCAGTTCGCCACCTGCCAGGCCAAGTTCGCCAACGCCGTCAACTTCCGCGGCTTCCCGCACATGCCCGGCAACGACTTCGTCACCGCCGTCGCCCGCCCCGGCGACCCCGCCAACGACGGCCGTCCCGCAGCGTGACTGTCATCCCGGCTTCGCGTCAGCGCGATAGCGGGACCGCGGCACCGGATTCGCCCTCCGCCCTTGCGGGCCCGGCTTGCGCCTGCGGCGATCCGACGATGCACCATCTCCGACTCACCATCGCACCACTCCGCCCCCACATCGTCCCCTCGCCCGCACCTGGCTCGGCACGCCCTACCACCACCAGGCCAGCGTCCGCGGCGTCGGCACCGACTGCATCGGCCTCATCCGCGGCATCTATCGCGAGCTCTACGGCCGCGAGGCCGAGGCGCGCGCCCGCCTACTCGCGCGACTGGGCCGAGGCCCAGGGCCGCGAGACGCTGCTCGAAGCCGCCCGCCGCCACCTCGATCGAGATCGCGCCCGACCGACGCCCGCCCCGGCGACGTCCTCGTCTTCCGCTATCGCGGCCGCACGCCTCGCCAAGCACGGCGCCATCCTGGCCACGCCCACCACCATGATCCACGCGCTCGAAGGCGCCCCCGTCAGCGAGGTCGCCCTCTCCCCCTGGTGGCGCCGCCACACGGCGGCGGCCTTTCGATTTCCCGGGGGTTGATCACTGAGCGCGCCACCCCATAGGCTGATACACCGGTCACCAGGATCGGCGAGGGCCCGCAATGCTCCGGAACATCATCGTCGCGTTCGCCGCCGCTGCGATGGTGCTGGTTGGCAGCGTCGAGGGCATGGCCCAGGAGAAGGCGAGGTTGAGCCGCGAGGCGATTACCGCAATGTTCGACGCGGCGCGCAAGGCCCAAACCTGGAGCATCGATGGCAAGTGTCAGTGGGGGTACTTCTTCTTCGACCCGGACCGGCAGAAATTACAGAGCGCCGGGGCAAAGCTCGAGGAAGAGGGCTATCGCCTCGTCGGGGTGAGAGGGCCTATGAGGGCAAAGGCCGGGTTCCGCTACATCCTGCACGTCGAAAAGGTCGAGCGGCATTCGGTCGATACGTTGCTGGCCAGGAACGAACAGCTCAGTGCGTTCGCTGCCAAGCACGGACTCGAAAGCTACGACGGAATGGAAGTGGCGCCCCTTCCGAGCGGCACGTGCGACGACGCAAAATAACACCGCCTCGCCGTCGTCTGACGAGGCACTCCCGCTACGACGACGCGTCTTTGCATCGGCTGCAACCACTTCCCCCTCTCTCCGCGCCCGGGGAGAGGGTCGGGGCCTGCCCTCGGACTTGTTCCGAGGGTGAGGGGCAGCGGCACAGGAAACAGGAAGGAGAATCTGCGAAGCGCGCGCCGCGGCAATGGGTCGCCGAAACCCATGGCATAGTCTCAGCCGTCTGAAGGAGGACAACGGCAATGGACCTAGCATCCAAACAGGCGTGGTTCGCGTCCCAGCCTGAGCCCTTCAAGATCGCGCTGCTGATCGAGGTGCTCTATCAGTTGACGATCGTCATGCGAGGGATCTCGACCCAGCAGGATACAAGTCGCAAATGGGAGGCCGCCTGGGAGGCATCCGAATGTCATCACCGGGTCTTGGAGTACGTGCGCGCGCTCGAATATCGCAGTGGCCAAAACTATCCCGACGACGTCATAGTTGAGATCGTGGACTACAAGCTCGGCCGCCCGGCGCTGCAGCCCTATGCCAGCACGGTGTGGGACGACGCCGTCGACGCCGCCACACGCTTCGGCGCGCATCTGCGGTAGCGACAGCCCGCGGGAATAGGGCAGCCTGCTGCTTCCCCACTCCCTATTTCCCCACTCCCTACTCCCTCCCCTCACATCGGCAGCTGCAGCAGCTCGATGCGCACGTCGCCGGGCACGGCCACGAAGGCGAACAGCGTGCCGTTGGGCGCTTTCAGCGGGCCCTCCTGGAGCCTGGCGCCCAGCTTCTCGAGACGCGCAATATCGGCCTCGATGTCCTCGCACTCGATGGCGAAGTGCTCCAGGCCCCAGCGGGCGCCGTCGCTGCCGGCCGGTGCCAGCGTCTCGCCGGTGCGGGCGTTGGAGAACGAGACCAGCATGCCGCCGTCGGCCTGGCAGCGGATGAAGCGGTCGCCGAAGGGGCGCGTCTCGTCGCTCAGGATCTTGAAGCCGAACGCCTCGGCCCACCATTCGGCGGCCTTGCGCGGATCGGCGGCCTTGATGTGGATATGATTGATCCTGAACGGCATGGTTTCTCCCTGTGTCTGCCGATCGAATATACAGCACGCCCGCGCGGGTGAAGGGAGTAGGGAATAGGGCCGGGCCGTGTCAATTCTTTACCTACTCCCCACTCCCCACTCCCTACTCCCTCTTTCGCAACAGATTGTCTTGGACGCGGCCGCTGCGAGGGGCTAAGTGCAGGCCTGCGCTACTCGCGCACCCTCATGCAGCACCACGAAGGGACAGGACCTCATGACGAGGCGCGGCCAGACCACGCTGTTTTGCCAGACCAGAAACCGCGGCGGGCGGCTGATCTACGATCCCGAGCAGGACATCTACCAGTGCCCCGGCCGCGGCAAGGACTGCCGCTTCGCCGAGAGCGCCGACGGCACGCTGGAGCGCTTCGGCGCCGACTGCGGGCGGCTGCCGAGCGCCACCCGCGGGAAGTAGGGGCCTCGGTGGCACCGGTGTCAGACCCTCCGGGCCTGACACCATAGCCGTAGCCTCTGTAGGTTCAAGCCGTACGCGCGGATCTCTACGTGGCGTCGATGTCGCTGGTCAGCGTTTGGTCGTTGTCACGAGCAGTCGCCGGTCCACATTGAGCATGCGCATCTGAGCGATGGTGAAGCAGCCCTTCGCGCATCGGTCGATCGAGCTGAGCCCGAGCCACTTTGCGGCCGCTTGCCGCGGCGCCCGCAGGCGCTCATAGAAGGGCTTGGCAACGGGATTGTGGGCGATGGCGACGCGCGCGCAGTTGAAGAGCGCCTGGCGCACGTCCTCGCGCCCGCCCTTGATGGCGCGGTAGCCCCTGCGGTCGCCGCTCTCGTTGGGGAACGGCGCCACGCCGTCAAGCGCGGCGATCTGCCTGCGGCTCAGGCGGCCGAGCTCGGGCAGCTCGGCGATCAGCGTTGCCGCCACGATCAGCCCGACGCCTGGCACGGTGACGAGGCTGCTGATTAGAGGCTTCGCATTGCCGCCTGCGCCTTGATCAGCGCCTCGATCTCGCGCTCGAGCGCCTTGCGCTCCGCGCGCAGCGCCTCGATCGCAGCCTCGGCACGCACGAGGAGGTCCTTGGCCTGGTACAGCCTGATCTGCGCCGAGCGGGCGGTGATCTCCTGCACGATCTGCGCGCGATAGGCGATCAGATCGCGCAGCTGCTGGCGCGGCGCGTCTGGGAGCAGCGTCGGCGCCGGCTTCATGTAGGCGCCGAATTGCACCGCCAGGATCGCCGCATCGATCCTGTCCGTCTTGGCGAGCTGGCCGATGCCTTCGGCGAACTTGCGCACGCGGGCCGGGTTGACGATCGCGGCGGGCACACCCTCGGCCTCGAGCGCTGCCAGCAGCGCCCGCTCGAGCCCGCCGGTCGCCTCCACGATCACGCCACGCACGTCCTCGCTCCCGAGACGGCGCGCCAGCGCTGCGCGGCCGTCGGCGTCATTGGCGAGCCGAACCGGGGCTCCGCTCGTCGATGCGACGTCCAAATATCTCTTGCACACATCCACCCCGATCCACGCGCCTGATGTGGTCATCTTTGTCCCTGCCTTGTCTGCGGCGTCGTCTTGCGCCGGGCAACCGTTCGGGCTGAAGATGGGGCGGGGCGGGATCTTGCTACGTCCGGGCTCACGCCCGTGGTTGGGTACGATCTCCGACCCCGCGAACGTGTCCCCCTCGGGGGACACGTTCCCCACCCTTATGCCTGAAATCGCGAGAGACAAGGTTGGGTCAAGCGACAGCGCAGACCCAACATCGCATTGGAATCGCTGGTCAGCGTTGGGTCATCGCTGTCGCTCGACCCAACCTAGGCACCTGCCGAGCGCAACCCGCGGGAAGTAGGGTCGCTCGGTGTCCACTCGGTGTCCCTCCGGGTCTGACACGATGACCGCAGCGGTAACCAGCGAGCGGCGCGCGATCTCCCTCTCACCGCTTGCGGGGAGAGGGTCGGGGTGAGGGGCAGTTGCAGGCTAGATGATAAGTTCATCGTAGGTTGGGTCAAACGAGCGCAGACCCAACACTTGTATGCGTCATCTGACACGCCGAGGTGTCATCCGTTATACTTCTAGCCCATTGGTCATAGCCCGGCAGCCGTGCCTGGTCGCGATTTGATTTGAACTATTGGAGGAGAAGCAGGATGGGGTGGTTTCGTTGGGGCAAGTCAACGGAGGGTGCAAGACAATCGGTATCTGGTCGCCCCAGCAGGAACGAAAGACACGCCGAGGCGCTCGAGATCATCCGCTTGCAAGAAGAGGAAGGCCGTCCGTTCATTCTCTATCTGCGCGACTTCAGGGGTGGGGAGCGGGTGGTACGAGAACAACACCATGAGCGCCACCCATTTACCATCGACAACAAGCTGCTCGAACAGGTGAGCCCCGACATCGGCGTCGTTTTCATTCAGAGCGAAGCCGAGGAGAAATACTGGGAGCAACTCCCGTCGAGCGGGTTAGGTCCCCAGGGGCCGAGCTTGCAGCTTCCTAATGACAAGTGGCAGCAGGTCGTCGCTCGCCTTATAGGATTGGCAGAAGTCATCTTTGTTGATGCGCCGCTGCTGTCTGAGGGCACCAGGTTCGAGCTTGAAACCTGCCTCTCGAATAACAGGGTACATCATACTGTTGTCGTGCTCGATGCACCCAATTTCATGCGCTGGCAGCAATCACAGAAGTCGGCAGACGAAGGTGACGAGCTGATCCAACGCTTCACGCGCGTTGTTTGGGCCGACGATCTCCACAAGGACGTCGTGAGCAATTTCGCGGTCAGAGACCTGATCGATCGGGCGCGGCGCATTGCGGCGCTGCCCAGTGAAACGCGTTTCGCGTTGATCCGTAGCGGAACAATGAACCAAGTGTTCCCAGTTCTGTATGACCGGGTCGCGGACGAATACGTCTTTCGCTCCACCATCAGGTCACAATCCCGCACGCCGTGGCATGCGGATCCATGGGAGGACAACTGGGAGAGAACGTTCTGGGGGTTTCATCGCTCCGTGCTGGTGATGCATGCCACCATGGACCTTGGTTTGGTCAAGCCCGAGCAATGCGCCGATCAGTTGATCGAATGTTATCGCGCGATGGTCAATCTGCTGGGTGAGAATCTAATAACGGACAGAGGCATGGTGATGCGCGGTCACTATGAGCTATGCAGGCGCCTGTCAGAAATCGCCGCGAAATGGTCAGTAAACTGCCAAGACAAATCGAGAAGGCAGGTGTGCCAAGATATGCTGCAGGAGGCGACGAGCCGTGCGCAGATGCTGCAATCCAGGGCCACGCTCATGCATGGCGGCGTGTCCATGAACATTCCCTATGGGCCGATACTGAAGACCTTGTACTTCGCCGACTTGGGCGAGTTCGTCCGATGCCCGCGCGAGGACTCTGCAGAGTATTAGTGGCTTTTGGGAACGAGATGTTGCGTCGCGCGCCGATCTTATGCCCCTGACCCCTATGCCTTAGTGCGCTCTCTTTCCTGGTTGCGGGGAGAGAAAACACCACCTCACCACCCACCACGACACCCCTCCACCATGGCCACCCTCGCCCTCGCCGTTGCCGGCGCCGCCGCCGGCAGCGCGCTGCTCCCTGGCGGCCTCACCGTCCTCGGCGCCACCCTCACGGGCGCCGCCATCGGCTCGCAGGTCGGCGCCGTCGCGGGCTCGCTCATCGATCACGCGCTGTTCGCGGCTAGCGGCCAGACGCGCGCGCCTCACAGGCCCCCGCCTCTCCGAGCTGCGCGTCACCGGCTCATCGCAAGGCGCGCCCATCCCGCGCCTCTACGGCCGCGCGCGCATCGGCGGCCAGATCATCTGGGCGACCGACTTCGAGGAGGAGGTCGTCACCACCACGCAATCGGGCGGCGGCGGCAAGGGCGGCATCGGCCAGGGCCCGCGCACCCGCACCACCGAGTACCGCTACTTCGCGAGCTTCGCCGTGGCGCTCTGCGAGGGCGAGATCGCGGGCCTCGGGCGCGTGTGGGCCGACGGCGCCGAGCTCGACCTTGCAACCCTCACCCACCGCCTCTACTTGGGCGCCGACACGCAGCTCCCCGACGCCCTGATCGAAGCCAGGGAAGGCGCCGGCAATGCGCCGGCCTACCGCGGTCTCGCCTACATCGTGTTCGAGCGCCTGGCGCTCGCCAACTTCGGCAACCGCATCCCGCAGCTTTCCTTCGAGGTGCACCGCGCCGTGCGACTTCTTCGAGTCCAGCGTGCGCGCCGTGACGCTGATTCCCGGCGCCGGCGAGTTCGTCTACTCGGCCGAGCCCGTGACGCGCAAAGTCGGCGCCGCCACGAACGTCTCCGAGAACGTGCACACTCGCCAGGGCGGCAGCGACTGGTCCGTCTCCCTCGACCAGCTGCAATCCACGCTTCCCGACGTCGGCTCGGTTTCCATCATCGTCGGCTGGTTCGGCACCGATCTGCGCGCGGGCAACTGCGAGATCCGCCCCGGCGTCGACTCCGCCGACAAGGTCACGCAGCCCCTCGTTTGGAGTGTCGCCGGGCTCACCCGCTCGGGTGCGCATCTGATCAGCCTCGTCGACGGTCGCGCGGCCTACGGCGGCACGCCCTCCGACGAAACCGTCGTCGCCGCCATCCAGGACCTCAAGGCCCGCGGGCTCGAAGTCACCCTGACGCCCTTCCTCTTTATGGACATTGCCGCCGGCAACACGCTCACCGACCCCTACACGGGCGCCACGGGCCAGCCGGTCTATCCCTGGCGCGGCCGCATCACCGTTGCGCCCGCCGCCGGCCAACCCGGCACGCCCGACAAGACCGCCGCCGCTGCCACCCAGGTCGCGGCCTTCGTCGGCACCGCCGACGTCGGCGACTTTTCAATCGATGGCGAGACCGTCGTCTACTCCGGCCCCGACGAGTGGTCCTTCCGCCGCTTCATCCTGCACTACGCGCATCTCGCTGAGGCCGCCGGCGGCGTCGACGCCTTCGTCATCGGCAGCGAGATGCGCGGCCTCACCACGGTGCGCGACAGCGCCTCCACCTATCCGTTCGTCGCCGCGCTCGCCGCTCTCGCCGCCGACGTGAAATCGGTCGTGGGTTCGGAGCACCAAAGTGACCTACGCCGCCGACTGGTCGGAGTACTTCGGCCACCAGCCCGCCGACGGCTCGGGCGACGTCTACTTCCACCTCGACCCGCTGTGGTCGTCGGCCGCCATCGACGCCATCGGCATCGACGTCTACTGGCCGCTTTCCGACTGGCGCGACGGCAATGCGCCACATCGACCGGCTCGCCGGCACGCCGCTCGATCTACGACCTCGGCTATCTCGTCTCCAACCTCTCCGGCGGCGAGGGCTACGACTGGTACTACGCCAGCGACGCCGACCGCGCCGCGCAAACGCGCACGCCCATCACCGACGGCGGCGCCGGCAAGCCCTGGGTGTTCCGCTTCAAGGACATCCGCAGCTGGTGGCTCAACCAGCACTTCAACCGCCCCGGCGGCGTCGAATCCGGCACGCCCACCGCCTGGGTGCCGCAGTCCAAGCCCTTCTGGTTCACCGAGCTCGGCTGCCCCGCCGTCGACCGCGGCGCCAACCAGCCCAACGTCTTCGTCGACCCCAAGAGCTCCGAGTCGCACCTGCCCTACTTCTCGCACGGCAAGCGCGACGACTTCATGCAGCGCCGCTACCTGCAGGCGTTCCACGATGGCCTCGACCCCGACCACGCCAACTACCTCGCCGGCGCCAACCCGCTCTCCTCCGTCTACGGCGGCCGCATGATCGACCTCGACCACATCCACGTCTACGCCTGGGACGCGCGCCCCTATCCCGCCTTCCCCGCCGACACCGACGCCTGGGGCGACGGCGCCAACTGGCGTCTCGGCCACTGGCTCACCGGCCGCATCGCCAGCGCGCCGCTCGGCCCCACCGTCTGCGCGCGATCCTCGCCGACCACGGCTTTGCCGCCCACGACGCCGAGCGCGCTCAACGGCGTGCCTCGGCGGCCTCGCTCGTCGACCGCGTACTGTCGGCGCGCGAGACCTCCAGCCGCTGGAGCTCGCCTTCTTCTTCGACACGCGCGAGAGCGACGGCCAGATCGTCTTCGCCCACCGCGGCGCCGCCGATCCGGCCGCGGACCTCACCGCCGACGACCTGGTCGAGACCCGCCCCGAGGCTGCGCTCGCCACCCTCACCCGCGCGCAGGAGACGGACCTGCCCGTCTCCGCCAAGGTCACCTACATCGCCGCCGGCGGCGACTACCCCGCAGCCGTGGAGGAAGCGCGCCGCCTCGCCGGCCGCAGCGGTCGCGTGGCGCTCGCCGATCTGCCGCTCGTGCTCGATGCCGAGCAGGCCGCCGAGATCGCCGAGGTGTGGCTGTTCGAGGCCTGGGCCGCCCGCGAGCGCGCCCAGTTCTCGCTGCCGCCCGAGCCGCCTTGCGCTCGAGCCCGGCGACGTCGTCGACCTCACCGCCAACGGCCGCTCGCACCTGCTGCGCATCACCGAGATCGGCGAGCACGGCGCCCGCGACATCGAGGCGCGCGGCCTCGACCCCGACGTCTACGCCAACGCGCCCGGCGGCGCCCGAGCGGCAGGGCGGCAGCGTCGACGTCATCGTCGGCCAGCCGTTCGTGGTGTTCCTCGACCTGCCGCTGCTGCGCGGCGACGAGCCGCCTGCCGCCGGCTACGTCGCCGCCGCCCAGAGCCCCTGGCCCGGCCCCATCGCCATCTATCGCTCGCCCGAGTACCTCGGGCTTCCAGCTCGAAGGCGGTGGCGCTCGCTCCCGCCGTCACCGGCGTCACCCTCGACCCGCTGCCCGCCGGCGTCACCTCGCGCTTCGACCGCGCCACAACCGTGCGCGTCAAGCTCGACAGCGGCGCGCTCGCCTCCGTCACCGAGCTCGCCCTGCTCGGCGGCGCCAACCTCGCCGCCGTCGCGCAACGATGATGGCGAATGGGAGGTGCTGCAGTTCCTCTCCGCCATCCTCACCGCGCCCGCCACCTACACGCTCTCCGGCTTCCTGCGCGGCCAGGCCGGCACCGAGCACGCCATGCGCGCACCCGCTAGCCGCCGGCGCCCGCTTCGTCCTGCTCGACGGCGCCCTCACCCGCATCGACATCGACCGAGGACGAGATCGGCCTCGCCTACACCTGGAGATGCGGCCCTGCCAGCCGCGACATCGGCTCGCCCAACTATGTGCAAATGACGCACGCCTTCGCCGGCGAGGGCCTCGAGCCCCTGAGCCCCGTGCACGTGCGCGGCGCCCGCTCGAGCGGTGATCTTGCGATCTCGTGGGTTCGCCGCACCCGCATCGGCGGCGACAGCTGGGACTCCATCGACGTGCCGCTCTCCGAGGCCGAGGAGCGCTACGAGATCGACATCCTCGATGGCAGCGACGTGGTGCGCACGCTCCCCGCCACCTCACCCGGCGCCACCTACACGGCCGCCGAGCAGACCGCCGACTTCGGCGCCCCGCAGTCCTCCGTCTCACTGCGCCTCTATCAGCTGAGCGCCACCCGCGGCCGTGGCACCCCCCGCGACGCAGTCGTGTGACCTGTCATCCCGGAGGCCGCGCAGCGGCCCATCCGGGACCCAGTGCTGCGCATGATTTGCACCCCTCACTCCTTTCCCCAACCAAACCAGGAGCCCCCTCCATGCCCACCACAACGGCAACAGCCGACCTCACCACCACACCCCTCGCTCTGCCCGACTCCAAATGGTGGACGCAGTCCATGACCATCTGGGGCGCGCTCATCACCGCGCTGCCACCGTCGCTCCCGTGCTCGGCCCGCGCCTCGGCATCGACATCAGCCGCCGGATGATCCAGCTGTTCGGCGAGCAGATGGTCGGCATCGCCCAGGCCGTCGGCGGCCTGCTCGGCACGATTCTGACGATTTACGGCCGTGTTCGCGCCACAACTCCTCTCGAGCGCCGGCAAATAACCATGCGCGTGTGAGGCCCTGCTGCCCGGGCCGCCCAGCGCTGGCACAGCCGCCCGCCGCCCTTGTATAGTCGCGCCGGATGGGAGCCGGTGTCTGCGTTCTGGACTCGTCGCGGGCACCATACGGGCGGAGGCAGACTTTGCGGATCCTGATTGTCGAGGACGATCGCGATCTCAACCGGCAACTGGTCTCGGCGCTCACCGACGCGGGCTATGCCGTCGATTCCGCCTTCGACGGCGAGGAAGGCTTCTTCCTCGGCGACACCGAGCCCTACGACGTCGTCATCCTCGACACCGGCCTGCCCAAGATGGACGGCATCCGCGTGCTCGAGCAATGGCGCCGCTCCGAGCGCAACATGCCGGTGATCATCCTCACCGCCCGCGACCGCTGGAGCGACAAGGTGGCCGGCATGGACGCCGGCGCCGACGACTACGTCGCCAAGCCGTTCCACATGCAGGAGCTGCTGGCGCGCGTGCGCGCCCAGGTTCGCCGCGCCTCCGGTCACGCCAAGAGCGACATCGAATGCGGGCCGCTTGCGCCTCGACACCAAGACGGCGCGCGTCACCATGAACGGCCAGCCGATCAAGCTCACCTCGCACGAGTACCGCCTGCTCGCCTACCTCATGCATCACAACGAGCGCGTGGTGTCGCGCACCGAGCTGGTCGAGCACCTCTACGAGCAGGACTTCGACCGCGACTCCAACACCATCGAGGTGTTCATCGGCCGCCTGCGCAAGAAGATCCCGCCCGACATGATCAAGACCATCCGCGGTCTCGGCTACCGGCTGTCGCAGGAAGGCGATGAAAGCTAACTCGCTCGCCTTCCGGCTGTTCGTCACCGCGGCGGCCTGGGTGCTGGTGGTGCTGCCGATCGCCGGCTGCGATCATCTTCGCGCGCTATCGCTACGAGGCGCAGACCACCTTCGACAACCGCATCTCCCTGCTGCTGACCGTCGTCATCAGCGACGCCGACGAGCACGCGCGAGACGGGCCCATCGCCGCCCAACAACTGGGGCGAGGGCCTGTTCGATCGTCACGCACTCGGGCTGGTACTGGCAGATCAAGCCGCTCGACGGCAAGCCCGGGCCGATACCTGCGTTCGCGCTCGCTCGCCGGCGACGTCCTGCCGGTGCCCAGCGAGAACAACGTCGAGCCCAACGACAAGGAGGTGCGCTGGGCCAACCTGATCGGGCCCGCCCAGCAGAAGCGTGCGCGTCGCCGAGCAGATCTACGTGTTCGGCGAGGGCAAGACCGCGCAGCGCTACTCGGTGGCCGTCGCCGGCAAGCTGAGCGAGGTCGAGGAGAACGTGGCCGCCTTCCGCAGCCAGCTCATCCAGGCGCTGGCGCTCGCCGGTCTCGGCCTGCTCGCCGTCACCCTGTTCCAGATCCGCTTCGGCCTCTTTCCCCTTGTCGCGGGTGGAGCAGAGCCTGGCGGCGATCCGCTCGGGCGAGGCGGCGCGGCTCGACGGCGAGCTGCCCTCCGAGATCAAGCCGCTGCAGCAGGAGCTCAATGCGCTGCTCAAGTCCAACCAGGAGATCGTCGAGCGGGCGCGCACCCATGTCGGCAATCTCGCGCACGCGCTCAAGACGCCGCTGGCGGTGCTGATCAACGAGGCGCGCGGCGACGCCTCGCCGCTGGCCCGCAAGGTCATCGAGCAGGCCGACACCATGACCACCCAGGTCAATCTCTACCTCGACCGTGCCCGCATGGCGGCGCGCATCGGCGTCATCGGCCGCGTCACCGAGGTGCGCCCGGTCGGCGAATCCATCGTGCGCGCGCTGGAGCGCATCTACCGCGACAAGCATCTCACCTACTCGCTCGACTGCCCGACCGGCGCCCGCTTCCAGGGCGAGCGCCAGGACCTCGAGGAGATGCTGGGCAACCTGCTCGACAATGCCTCCAAGTGGGCGCACTCGCGCGTCAGCCTGGTGGCCTCGCCGGCTCGCGACGCGGCAATGGTGCGTCGGGCGACTGGCTCGAGATCCGGGTGGACGACGACGGTCCTGGCATGACTGCCGACGAGACTCACCGAGCCCATCGCCCGCGGCCGGCGCCTCGACGAGACCAAGCCCGGCTCCGGTCTCGGCCACTCCATCGTCGCCGATCTGGCCTATTGCTACAGCGGCAAGTTCGAGCTCGGCGCAGTCCGACCTGGGCGGCCTGTCCGCCCGCCTGACCCTGCCGCTTGCGGCCTGAGCGCCGCTCCAGGCTCGAGCCTTTGCCTGTAAGGTAGGTGTCAGACACTGCACGGGCCGCACTTTTGCCCGAATTGGGCATTAGGTTGCACCCTGAGGGAGCACGTTCGCCGGGAGGCGCCGCGACAGCGGTGCGCCATGGGGGAGGACCACTCGATGGTGAAGTCTGTATCTGCTGCGGTGCTCGCGCGCTTGTGGCGCTTGCCTCGCTCGGGCTCGCCGCCTGCGAGTCGAAGCAGGACGGCGGCACCGTGGTCGGCGCCATCGCCGGCGGCATCATCGGCAATCAGTTCGGCAAGGGCAGCGGCAAGGTGGCCGCCACCATGGCCGGCGCCGTCATCGGCGGCATCGTCGGCAACGACATCGGCCGCAAGCTCGACGAGCGCGATCGCCAGCTGGCGCGCGAGGCCGAATACGACGCCTGGGAGAGCGGGCCTCCCAACCGGCCCGTGCGCTGGCGCAATCCCGACAACGGCCGCTACGGCGAGATCGTCGCCGAGGACTACTACGAGCGCCGCGGCGCCCGCTGCCGCAACTTCGTGCACCGGGTCTGGATCGACGGCCGCCCGCAGGCCATGCGCGGCACGGCCTGCCGCAACCCCGACGGCACCTGGACCCAGGTCGGCTGATCCTCAGCGCCTGACACACACGATTGCATCCGCCCCGGCCCCAGGCCGGGGCTTTCGTTTTTTTGTGCTTGGGACTTGGTTCACCGCATCACGCGTCCGAGCACGGCCGCGGCAACCCGCCTCGGCTCGATCCGCGCCACGCCGCCGAATAGCGCCCCGAGTAGACGAGCTTGATGAGGTCCGTGCGCGCCGCCCCCACATCGTCGAAGCGCACCGCGAACTCGTTTCGCCGCATCGCACGACTGTGGCCGGCAGATGCAGTCCCTCGAAATCGACCACCACCCAGTCGCCCTCCTCCCCGCCATAGGCGCCATCGAGCCGCGCGCCGCCGAGCGAGATGTCGAGCACGCGATGCGCGATGCGCCCTCGCCCCCGTGCACCATGGCCGTATCGACCGTCGCCAGCCGCTCGGCCGAGCGGTAGCGCGGCTGCTCGACGCACACCAGGCAGGCGATGGTCAGCACCACGATATTGTACCAGCTCCAGAACAGGCACAGCGCGCTCGAGTTCGCGCAGCTTGCGTGCCGTCCTCGAACAGGAACGCCCACACCACGCCGGCGATGGTCAGGCCGAGATAGACGCAGGAACATGTTGAGCAGCGGCCACTGCACGAAGCGCTGGCTGCGGTCGCCGCCCTTGGCGGTGACCTTGAACTTCTGGCCCTTCGGCTTGAGCGAGCCCGTGCGCCACCGCCTGCAGGATCTGCGTGGCGGCGAGCAGCTGCGTCACGTCCGACATGATCGGCATCACGCGGCCCTGCGCCATCCAGCCCATGACGATGGTCGGAGGCCACGAAGTGCGGCAGGTAGTAGGAGAGCGTGGTCGGCCACGTCGGCCTGCACCGCGTTGACGTTGAACAGCAGGTAGAGAATGGGCACGATGATGCCGAGCAGGCGGAAGGAGTAGCTGCCGCACCAGTAGAGGAAGGTCTCGATCAGGCTGACGCGGTCGATGATGCTGCAGGCCGTTGCCGCGGCCGCAGCGGTCCGAGCGCGCCCGCGAAAGATCTGCACGAAGCCGAGCGCCCAGCGGCTGCGCTGCGTGATGTATTCCTTCAGGCCTTCCGGCGCGAGGCCGAGCGACAGCCGCTCGTTGAGATAGACGGTGCGGAAGCCCGCCGCCTTCATCTTCAGCGTGACGAGATAGTCCTCGGTCACCGAGTTGGTCGGAAAGCCGCCGATCTGCTGCAGCTCCGAGAAGCGGATCACCGAGGACGTGCCGCAGCAGAACGCGGCGCCCCAGGCGTCCTTGGAGGCCATCACCACGTCGAAGAAATAGCGCTGCTCGTCGGGCCACACGCCGGCGATCGAGAGATTGGTCTGCAGCGGATCGGGGTTGATGAAGTGCTGCGGCGTCTGCACGATGCCGACGTCGCCCTCGCGGAACAGGCTCAGCGCGCGCGCGCAGGAACTGCGGCGTCGGCACGAAGTCGGCATCGAGGATGCTGATGAAGTCGGGCGGCTCGGGCAGCGCCGCCACGTGCTTGCAGCCCATTGTTGATGTTGCCGGCCTTGGCGTGCGCATTGTCGGGCCGCGTCAGGTAGCCGGCGCCCAGACGCTCCGCCAGCTCCTCGAGCCAGGGCCGCCGGCCGTCGTCGAGCACCCACACGCGAAAGCGGGGATAGTCCATGGCGACGCGCGCCGACGATGGTGCGCTCCAGGATCGCCTCGTCCTCGTTGTAGGTGCAGATGAACACGTCGACGAGCGGCGGCGGCTTGCGCTCGGCGAGCCAGGTGAGGTTGCGGTCCACCTCCGGCGTGCGGTCGCTGAGCCGCGTCAGGAAGATGAGGCCGATGGTGGTGCCGCAGCATCGCCAGCGTCTCGACGATCGCGAACACGCACGCCGACGATCCAGTCGAGCGTCAGCCCGAACGGCGGCAGCGTCGCCAGCCAGCGCCAGCACATGTAGCGCCACATCAGCACGACCACGACGGCCACCACGGCGGCGCGCGCGCGCTCGTCGCTGGGCTTCAGCCAGGGCAGAACCACCAGGGCCAGCGCCGATCACCAGCAAGCCCGGGCGCCAGCCTCTCGAGCAGCAGTGTCGCCGTCGGGCTCATTGGTCGAAGGTGACGCGGCCGGTGCGGCCGATGTCGCATTGTCCTGCCTTGGCGAGGTCGGGCATGCGCCACCGTCACGCGGTAGGGCTCCTTGGCCAGCGCCGAGGGCTGGATGGCGAGATTGGCAGGCGCCGTGGCAACGCCCGTCAGGCCGATGATGCGCCCCTTGTGGTCGGTGCTCTCGCCGCGCAAGCGGAAGCGCGCCGTGTCGCCGATGCGCAGCCGGTTGTAGGCCGCCTCGCCGACCGTCGCCGTGACGACCACGCCCGAGCAGTCGAGCAGGCGCACCAGTTCCTGGCCGCGCACCACGGTCTCGCCGGGCGCCGTCATGACCTCCCACACGCTGCCGCGCACGGGCGCCGTCAGCTCGGCCGCTGCGATCTCCTCGTAGCGGCGCGTCTCCTCGGCGATCTCGGTGCGGAGGCTGGCGATGTGCGTCTCGCGCTCGCGGATGTCGGCCGCCACCTCGCTCAGGCGCTGGGCGACCTCGTCGGCGCGCTGCGAGGAGCGCGGGCGGTCGTTGTAGCTGTCGCCGATGAACACGCCCTTGCGCAGGGCGGTCAGCTTCCACCTCGACGCCGGCCAGGCGATGGCGCAGCGCGGCCTGCGTCTCGGCCGCGACCGTGGCGTCGCGCCTCGCCTTCTCGAAGGTGGCATTGGTCATGGTCTTGGACGGCGGCCAGCGGCGTGGCGCGTGCCAGCGCGCGCTCGGCTTCCTCGCGGTTGGCGGTCGCCGCGGCGATCTCGCTCGTCGAGCTCGGCGATCGCGCGCCTCCAGCTGGCCGCAGGCGCCCCTCCGTGAACGCCTGCGTCTGCGCGGCGAGGTCCGCGTGCAGCACTTTCGAGGTCGTCGCGGCGGGCGATCAGCGCGGCGCGCTCGCCCTCCAGCCGATTGACGAGGCGGCGCAGGTCGTCGAGACGTCCGCGGTCGGCGCGCTTGTTGACGATGCGCACGAGCGCCGCGCCGGGCTCCAACTGCGTGCCGACTGCGAGCGTGCCCGAGGCCCGGGCCGATCTCGCCCTCGATGGGCGCGCGCAGCGTGATCGAGCCGCGCATTGACGACGGCCTCGGTGCTGGTCGTTTGCAGCAGCGTGCGTACCGGCAGCCAGCCGACGGCTGTCACCACCAGTGCGCCGACGAGCACCTTGAGCAGCCGGCTGCGGTGCTCGGCAAGCGAGCTGCTCGAGGCGCGTGATCTGGTTTGCCCACTGCTCCGCCCAGGGGTTCGGCTTTGCGTCGGGGCCCTGCTCCGGCTGCGCCTCGAAGGCCTTCCTGAGCATGTTCAGGCGGCCGACGGCGTCGAGGCCCTGCGAGGCTTGGGTCTCTTTCTGCCGACTATGCGACGCGTCCGTGGGCTGTGGTCCGCTGGCGGGCGGCCGTCGGCAACGGTCGCCGGTCGGGTCTTGCCCGAGGCGAAGGCGCCCTTGGCGCGAGGATTGACTGTTCGGCCCATGGCCGACCGCCTTACGCGTCTGCGATCGGAGCATGCGGAGCGGCACGCCCAACGCATTGGCTTGCCTAGGTGTTTAGTCGATCCGGCTTTGCGGTAGCGTTAATGGCTCGGCTGCGCGGCACGGCGCAATTTGAGCTTTCGCTGCGCCAAACGGCCTGCAACGCGGCGCGGCCTGGTAACCAGTTCTTTGCCAACGCGCCAGAATTACCAGTCTCGCGGCCCGGGCAATTGCGGCCGCGCGGAACAATCGTGCCTGCGTCGGCCCGCATCACGGCACGGCCGCGACACGGGGCCGCCCTGCCTTGCCACGACTGTCGCCCTGGCCCTATTGCACATGGACGCTGGTTGCAGCCGCGCCCTCGAGGCGCTGATCGGCAGGCTCATGCTTCTCTGGATCGCCTTTGCGCTCCTGACGGCCGCGGTGCTCGCCGCCGTGCTGGCGCCGCTTGCGCGCCCGCCCGCCAGCGACGAGGCCGACGCCAGCCGCCGATGCAGGCACGCTCGCCGTCTATCGCGACCAGCTCGCAGAGATCGAGGCGGAGCGCGCCCGCGGCGCTGCTGGAGCGCGGCCGAGGCCGAGGCCGCCAGGCTCGAGATTTCGCGCCGCCTGCTCGCCAGCGCCGCGCGCGCCGAGACCGTGACATCCGCCGCCGCTTCCCCGCGCGCGCTGCTGGAGTCGAGGCACGCCACCATCGCGCTCGTCATCGCCGTCGCCGTGCCCGCTGCTGACGCTCGGCCTCTATCTCGCCCACGGCTCGCCGGGCGTGCCGTCCAGCCCCTTCGCCGCGCGCACCGATGCCGCGCGTCGACCAGGCGCAGCGTCGCCAGGCTCGTCGCCCAGGTGGAAGCGCGCCTGCGCGAGGACCCCGACCAGGGCAAGGGCTGGGAGGTGATCGCCCCGGTCTATCTCAAGCTCGGCCGCTTCCGCGACGCCGCCAACGCCTATGCCAACGCCGCCCGCCTCAACGGCGAGACGGTCGCGCTGCTCGCCGGCCGCGCCGAGGCCGCCATGCTCGCCTCCGACGGCATCGTCACCGAGGAAGCCCGCACGGCCTACGAGAAGATCCTGAAGCTCGAGCCCAGGCGGGTGGAGCCGCGCTTCTGGCTGGCGCATGGCCAAGGAGCAGGACGGCCGTTTCGCCGATGCGCTGGCCGACTACCAGGCGCTGCTGGGCGAGGCGCCCGCCGACGCCCCCTATCGCCCGCCGCTCGACCATGCGCATCAAGGAGGTGACGGCGCCGCATCGCCGCCGTCGAAGGCGGCGCGCCCGCCGGTCCGAGCGAGGCCGACATGGCGGCCGCCGCCAAGCTCACGCCCCGAGCAGCGCGCCGCAGATGATCGCCCAGATGGTCGACGGCCTGGCCCAGCGTCTCAAGAGCAACGGCCGCGACCTCGCCGGCTGGCTGCGCCTCGCTCAATGCCTACGTGGTGCTCGACCGCAAGGACGACGCCCGTGCCGCGCTCGCCGAGGCGCGCCGCAACTTCGCCGGCGATGCCGGCGCCCTCGCCGAGCTGTCCAAGCTCGCCGCCAACCTCGGGCTCGGCTCATGACCCGCAAGCAGCGCCGCGCGACCTTCATCGGCCTGGGCGTCGGCATCCTCGGGCTTGCCGTGCTTCCTCGTGCTGTTTGCGCTGCGCGACACCATCGTCTTCTTCCA
This sequence comes from uncultured Alphaproteobacteria bacterium, assembly GCA_963724565.1. GTDB lineage: Bacteria > Pseudomonadota > Alphaproteobacteria > Rhizobiales > Hyphomicrobiaceae > AWTP1-13. The sequence continues at coordinate 61,959 of CAVRVK010000011.1, read as the reverse complement.
CACGCCCACCGAGGTGATGGCGAAGCAGATCCCGGCCGGCAAGCGCATCCGGCTCGGCGGCCTCGTCGCCGCAGGGCAGCCTGAAGCGCGGCGAGGGCCTCACCGTCGGCTTCGCCATCACCGACACGCTGCCAAGACCATTCCCGTCAGCTACACCGGCATCCTCCCGGACCTCTTCCGCGAGGGCCAGGGCGTGGTGGCCGAGGGCAAGCTCGATCGCCGCCGGCCGCTTCCTCGCCGACAGCGTGCTCGCCAAGCACGACGAGAACTACATGCCGCCCGAGGTCGCCAAGGCCCTCAAGCAGCAGGGCGTCTGGAAGCACGCCGAGCCCAAGGACGGCGCGACGAAATGATGTAGCTGCCGATCTTCGCCGCGCACCTCTCAGATGACACGCTCATCCCCGCGAAGGCGGGGACCGAGTGTCAGCGTGCGGCGCGGATGCGGAGCATCTGTCTGGATTCCCGCACGCAGTTCTCCCCCAGACCCGCGATCCGGGGCGCGGAATGACGCCATGATCATCGAGATCGGACATTTCGCCGTCCTGCTCGCGCTCGCCGTGGCGCTGGTGCAGATGGCGCTGCCGGCCTGGGGCGCCCGCACCGGCGACGCCCGCCTCATGCAGGTCGCCGAGCCCGCCGCGCTCGCCCAACTCGGCCTCATCGCCATCGCCTTCGCCGCCCTCATGCACGCCTACATCACTTCCGACTTCTCGGTCGAGAACGTGTGGGCCAACTCGCATTCCGTCAAGCCGCTGCTCTACAAGATCTCCGGCGTGTGGGGGAACCACGAGGGCTCCATGCTGCTCTGGGTGCTGATCCTCGCCCTGTTCGGCGCCGCCGTCGCCCTCTTCGGCAGCAATCTTCCGCCCACGCTGCGCGCCAACGTGCTGGCCGTGCAGGCCGGCATCGGCGTCGCCTTCCTCGCTCTTCATCGTCTTCGCCTCCAACCCCTTCACGCGCATTCCGCTGCAGCCCGAGGGCCGCGGCCTCAACCCGATCCTGCAGGACCCCGCGCTCGCCTTCCACCCGCCCTTCCTCTACGCCGGCTACGTCGGCCTCTCGATGGCCTTCTCCTTCGCCATCGCCGCCCTGATCGAAGGCCGCACCGACGCCGCCTGGGCGCGCTGGGTGCGGCCCTGGACGCTCGCCGCCTGGGTCTGCCTCACGCTCGGCATCGCCATGGGCTCCTGGTGGGCCTACTACGAGCTCGGCTGGGGCGGCTGGTGGTTCTGGGACCCGGTCGAGAACGCCTCCTTCATGCCCTGGCTCGCCGCCACCGCGCTGCTGCATTCGGCGCTGGTGATGGAGAAGCGCGAGGCGCTGAAGGTGTGGACCATCCTGCTCGCCATCCTCGCCTTCTCGCTCTCGCTGATGGGCACCTTCCTGGTGCGCTCCGGCATCCTCACCTCGGTGCATGCCTTCGCCGTCGATCCGCGCGCGCGGCATCTTCATCCTCGCCATCCTGGTCGTGCTGATCGGCGGCGCGCTGGCGCTCTACGCCTGGCGCGCGCCGACCCTGCAGCAGGGCGGCCTGTTCGCCCCCATCAGCCGCGAGGGCGCGCTCGTGCTCAACAACGTGCTGCTCACCGTTGCTTGCGCCACCGTTCTCGTCGGCACGCTCTATCCGCTGGCGCTGGAATCCATCACCGGCGACAAGATCTCCGTCGGCCCGCCCTACTTCAATCTCGACCTTCGGCCCGCTGATGGTCCCGCTGCTGCTCGCCATGCCGATCGGTCCGTTCCTCGCCTGGAAGCGCGGCGATCTGCTCGGCGCCATGCAGCGCCTGTTCGCCGCCGCCGCCATCGGCGCTCCTCGCTCCTCGTCGCCATCGCTGGCCGATCTACTGGCGCGGGCCGTGGCTCGCGCCGTTCGGCATTGCGCTCGGCGTATGGGTCGTTGCCGGCGCGCTGTCCGAATGGGCCACCCGCGTGAAGCTGTTCGCAGCGCCCCTGCGCCGACAGCCTGCACCGCGCGCGCGGCCTGCCGCGTGCGGCCTACGGCGCCATGCTCGCGCATGCCGGCATCGGCATCGCCGTCATCGGCATCGTCGCCACCACGGCCTGGCAGAGCGAGGTCGTGCTGGCGATGAAGCCCGGCGAGCGCGGCGAGATCGCGGGCTACGCCTTCACCTTCCGCGGCGTTGCCCCGAGCCAGGGCCCGAACTACCAGGAGCAGGTCGGCTTGCTCACCGTTACCCGCGCGGACGGCACTCCGGTCACCGAGCTCAGCCCCTCCAAGCGCACCTATCGACGTGCCGCGCCAGACCACCACGGAAGCCGCCATCCACGTCTCCTGGCGCGGCGACCTCTACGTCGTGCTGGGCGATGACCTCGCCGACGGCGGCCTCGTCGTGCGCGTCTATTTCAATCCGCTGGTGCGGCTGATCTGGCTCGGCGCGCTCGTCATGACGCTCGGCGGCGTCCTCTCGCTCTCCGACCGCCGCCTGCGGGTAGGCGCCCCCCGCCGCGCCCGCCGCCGGCCCATCCCCGCCCCCGCAGAATGACCCGCGCGCTGCAAACATACCGTCATCCGCGCGAAGGCGGGGACCCAGGCCACCGCCCCGCGGGGGTACGCTTTCTATTTGCGCTCGGCCTGTCGGTGTTTTTGTTCGCCCCCGCCCACGCCGTCGAGCCGGGCGAGATGCTCAAAGACCCCGCGCTCGAAGCCCGCGCGCGCAAAATCTCCCAGGAGCTGCGCTGCGTCGTCTGCCAGAACCAGTCGATCGACGATTCCAACGCGCCTCTCGCCCACGACCTGCGCGTCCTCGTGCGCGAGCGCCTCGCCGCCGGCGACAGCCGACGCCCAGGTGCTGGCCTTCGTAGAAGCCCGCTACGGCGAGTTCGTGCTGCTGCGCCCGCGCTTCAAGCTGCAAACGCTTCTGCTGTGGCTGACGCCGCTCCTCCTGCTCGCCGGCGCCGTCCTATTTCTCTGGCGCGCGCGGCGCCAACTTCCCGCGACGGTCTCGGCCCCGCCGCCCTTGTCTGCCGACGAGCAACGGCGCCTCGATGCGCTCCTCCGGCAGGACCAGCCCAACCGGTGACGCTTCTTCATGCATGAGGCAGATGTGCACCAGGTCGACGTGCGCTACACGCAAGCCCTGGCGCGCGCAGCAGTCCGCGCCTTCTACTGGCGCACGTTGCGCCAGCGGTTCGGTTGGTCGGGGTTTGCGGCGTTTATCGTCAGTGCATCGGCACTCGGCTTCCTCGTGCTCGCGGGCGACCGCTCCTGGGTGGTCGGCTTCACAGCCGCCTGCCTCCTTATCTGCGCGCTGATCCTCGCTTGGGGCTATGTCGCCCACCTTCGCAACACGACGGCGCGCTTCGAGCGCATGGCGGAGCCAAGCGCTCGCTTCGTCCTGCGCGAACTCGACTTCACCGTCAGCTCGGATGCGGGATCGGCGACGCTGCCCTGGTCGTCGGTGCGCGAGGTGTGGGCCTTCCCTCGGTTCTGGCTGTTCCTGCTGTCCAGGTCGCAGTTCCTCACCCTGCCCACTGAGGGCGTAGGCGACGGCGTCCTGGCCTTCGTGCGCAGCAAGACCAAGGTCTCTTAGCGGAAGCAGGCCAGCTCAGGACTTGGCGCGTGGCTTGGCCTTGTCCGCTGCCCCGCCACCCAGCCTCCGCAGCAGGGCCTGCGTCGCCAGCCCCGTCACCGGCATCCCCTGCGCCTTCTCGTACGCCTCGATGGCGGCCCGCAGGGTCGGCGCCATAGGTGCCGTCCATTGGCCCCTCATAGAGCTGCTGCTGCTTCAGCGCCGACTGCAGCTCGCGCAGTTGCGCCGGCGTCGCCAGAATTGTTGCCGTCCGGAAGGCCTCGAGCTTGGCCGCGAACTGCGTGGCGCTGACGCCGGTATTGGCCACCGTCTCGGCCTTGAAGCGGCGGGTGACCTGACCGTCCATCATCTCCACCTTCGACTGCACGTAGGTGCCGACGTTGATGCCGATCACCTCCGGGCCGTGCGGCGTCTCGAGCAGTATAGGCGAGCCCGAGGAGGCTCCCCCCGTATCGCATCTGTGCAGCAGCAGCGCGTCCGCATCGGCGAAATCCCGCGCGATCGTCTTCCAGTCCGCTCTTTCGAACGCGCGGTCGATGGCACACGGGCTGGCGTAGGCGAGCCTCCAGGGCGTGAAGTCGCGATGATACGAGACCTGGAACGTGCGATTGGCTGCCGCTTCGGCGATGATCTCCTCGGTCGGCAGAGGCCTGACCGGCAGCACGCCCTTGCTGCAGCTCGCCCGCGCCAGCCGCACCAGCGCCCAGTCCCTGGTGGCGTCGATGGGCGGGCGCATGTTGAGGGCAGAGGCGCCCGACATGACGTTTTGCGCCGAGGCCCCGGTGGCGTGGCCCGCCACGCGCGCATAGTCGCGCACCGCGTCGTAGTTGCGGGCGAACCAGAAGTCGGCGATGCGCGGCGCCCGCTCGCCCGTGATCTTGAACAGGCAGTGTCCGGCCGTCGCCACGATGTCCGGCGCAACGCAGAACGCGGTGCACACCATGCGCGAGCGCGGGTTGAACAGCAGGCCCATCTTGTCCTGCAAATCTTTGTACTTGGCTGGCAGCGGCACGCGGTCGTCGGCGCCGAACACGGCGGCGGGGAGCGTCGGTCCTTGGGACCGTGGCGCCGGCGCTACTCGCCACGCAAATGTGTGGGCTGGTGCAAGTACAAGCCAGGCGAGCGCGACGAGGCCCGTCCATAGCCGCAGAAGCGGCCGGCCGGTTGGGTTGTGAGGCTTGCGCATGGCCCTCTATTACCAATTTTTAAATGGCCACGGTACTTGGGCGTCCCTATACCCGAGAACGCAAACTCATCTCGTTCGCGAGGTCAATCGCATGCATGGCTCTCTCCCCAACGACGGCACATCCTCCAGAGGCCGCAAGGTCCTAGTGGCGGCGTCGGCCGTGGCGGTCGCGGCTCTGGTCGGCTCGGTCTATTTTGCCGTTCCCCAGTCCAGCGTGCAGGCGCAGCAGGGTCCCGGCGCCGGACGCGCGCCGCTTTCGTTTGCCGACGTCGTGGAGCGCGTGAAACCGGCAGTGGTGAGCATCAACGTCTCCAGCCCCGGCCCGAAGGTCGCCAAGAACGAGCCGAAAGGCCGCGGCGATCCCAATGACAAGTTCAACAAGGGCGACCGCGGCGGCGGCAGGGACACGCTGCCGGAGCTGCCCGACGATCACCCGCTGAACGATTTCTTCCGCAACATGCCGAAGGACTTCCGCGCTCCGCGTCCGACGCAGGCGCAGGGCTCGGGCTTCGTCATCTCGGCGGATGGTTACGTCGTCACCAACAATCACGTGATCGATGGCGCCGGCACGATCCAGGTGAGCTTCGATCGGGACAACAAGTACGAAGCCGACCTGATCGGCACCGATCAGCGCACCGATCTCGCTCTGCTCAAGATCAAGGCCAACGGCAAGACCTTCCCGTTCGTGAAGTTCTCCAGCACCACGCCGCGGGTAGGCGACTGGGTCATCGCGGTCGGCAACCCGTTCGGCCTCGGCGGAACGGTCACCGCGGGCATCGTCTCGGCGCAGGGCCGCGACATCGGCTCGGGTCCCTACGACTACATGCAGATCGATGCGGCCGTGAACAAGGGCAACTCCGGCGGTCCCACCTTCAACCTCGATGGCGAGGTGGTGGGCGTCAACACCGCCATCTACAGTCCCTCGGGCGGCAACGTCGGCATCGCCTTCGCGATTCCCTCCAAGACCGCCACCGAGGTGATGGATCAGCTCAAGTCCTCGCGGCTCGGTGAAGCGCGGCTGGCTGGGCGTCAGGATCCAGAATGTCGACGAGGACGTGGCTGCGAGCCTCGGGCTCCCGGAAGCCAAGGGCGCGCTGGTCAACGACGTCAACGTTCCGGGTCCGGCGGCAGATGCCGGCATCAAGAACGGCGACACGATCCTGGCCGTCAACGGCAACAAGATACTCGACAGCCGCGATCTTGCCCGCCAGATCGCCAACTTCTCTCCCGGCACCAAGGTGGAGGTGAAGGTCCTGCGTGCTCAGCGCGAGCAGACGATCTCGGTCAAGCTCGGTACGCTTGCCGACCAACCAGGAGCTGGCCAAGGCCGGTCCTCCGGGTAGGCCGTCGCAGGCTCCGGAGGTGGCGCAGCTCGGCCTGTCGATCGCGCCGAGCAGGGAAGGCGTGCTCGATCACCGATGTCGATCCGGGCTCCGACGCAGGCCAGAAGGGCATTCGCGTCGGCGACCTGATCCTCGAGATCGGCGGATTGCCCGTCACCAGCCCTGACGACGTCACCAACGGCATCGCTGAGGCCAACAGGCTCCAGCGCAGGGCGGTGCTGATGCGCATCAAGTCGGGTAGCGAGACGCGCTTCGTCGCGCTCCAGCTGAGGCGGGGCTGAGACCCCCCGCTGCAGGTGTTAACGGCGAGGCGGTCTGATCCCAGTGGACAGATCGCCTCGTTTCGCGTCTTCTTGAGCCCAGTCAGGTTGCGTGTGTCCGATCGCCCGACTTCGTCAAGCAACGCGGTCAACGCCATGCGCGTGCTCGTAGTAGAAGACGATCGTGAGACGGCCGAGTTCCTGCGGCGGTCGCTGAGTGAAAGCGGTCATACCGTCGAAACGGCCGGCGAAGGCGAGCGCGGCCTCGCGCTGGCGCGCGAGCATCCCTGGGACGTCATCATCGTCGACCGTATGCTGCCGCAGCTCGACGGCCTCTCCATGATCGAGAAGCTGCGCGGCGAAGGTCTGCGCACGCCGGTGCTGATCCTGTCGGCGTTGAGCGAGGTCGACGACCGCGTCAAGGGCCTGCGCGCCGGCGGCGACGACTATCTCACCAAGCCCTACGCCTATACGGAGCTGCTCGCCCGCGTCGAGGCGCTGGCGCGGCGCCCGGCGTCCAGCGAGGAGCCGACGCGCTACACCGTCGGCGACCTGACGCTCGACCGCCTCTCCCACAAGGTGACGCGCGGCGGGCAGGCGATCACCCTGCAGCCCCGCGAATTCCGCCTGCTCGAATATCTCATGCTCAACGCCGGCCACGTCGTCACCCGCACGATGCTGCTGCAGAACGTATGGGACTACTACTTCGATCCCCAGACCAACGTCATCGACGTCCACATCTCCCGGCTGAGAAGCAAGATCGACAAGGGCTTCGCCAAACCGCTTCTGCATACGGTGCGCGGGTCCGGGTACATGATCCGTGACGGCGCTGACTAGGCTCATCGCCTCCACGCCGTTCCGGCTGACGGTCGCCTACATGGGCGGCTTCGTCGTGGCGGCGGCGCTGATCGTCGGGTTCGTCGCCTGGCAGGCCAACGAGCTGCTGACGAGCAAGGTCATCGAGGCCCTGAGCGCCGAGATCTCCGCCCTGCGCGAGCAGTTTCAGGCCGGCGGCCCTGAACGCCTGGTTGCCGCCGTCAAGGATCGCGTCGCGCAGCCGGGCCCCAATCTCTACCTTGTTCTCGACGCCACCGGCCGCAAGCTCGCGGGCAACCTGCCGGCGCTCCCGCCGGAGCTTGCGCAAGGCGGCCAGGGCATGCTGTTCACCCACGGCAAGCGCGCCGCGGTCGGCGAGGTGGTGCAGGTGCGCGGCGGGCTGACGCTTGGTGGTCGGCCGCGACATCGAGGATCAGCGCCAGTTCGCGCTGCACCGTGGGCCGGGTCGCGCTGTGGAGCTTCGGCCTGCTGTCGGCGCTCGGCGTGGGCGCCGGCATCCTGATCAGCCGCAGCATGCTCGGCCGCATCGAGGCCGTCACCGAGGCCAGCCGCAAGATCATGGCCGGCGACCTGTCGCGCCGCGTCCCGCTCAACGGCTCGGGCGACGAGCTCGACCGCCTGTCGGAGAGCCTCAACGCCATGCTGGCGCGCATCGAGGAGCTGATGGCGGCGCTGCGCGAGGTCTCCGACAACATCGCCCACGACCTCAAGACGCCGCTCACGCGCCTGCGCAACCGCGCCGAAGCCGCGCTGCGCGAGCCCGACAGCAGCGCCGCCCACCGCGACGGTCTCGTCAAGACCATCGAGGAGGCGGACGAGCTGATCAAGACGTTCAACGCCCTGCTGCTGATCGCGCGGCTCGAGGGCGGTGCCATGACCGAAGCCATGGCACCAGCGTCGATCCGGCAGCCATCATCAGCGACATCGCCGAGCTGTACGAGCCGGCGGCCGAGGAGGCAGGGCTCACCCTCACGGTCTCCGCGCCGGAAGGCCTCAGCATGGTCGCCAACCGCGAGCTGGTGAGCCTCGCCATCGTCAACCTGGTCGACAATGCCATCAAGTATTCGGTGGCTGGGCCGGTGCCGGCGCAGCGCGCCACCAGTCGAGATTTCGCTGCGGGGCGTCGGCGACCAGGTGGAGATAGCCGTCGCCGACAAGGGCCCCGGCGTTGCGCCCGAAGACCGCAAGCGCGCACTGCAGCGCTTCGTTCGCCTGGAGAAGAGCCGCTCGCGGCCGGGTTTCGGCTTGGGGCTCAGCCTCGTCGCTGCGGTTGCGCGACTGCACGGCGGCTCGGTTCGTCTCGAGGACAACGCGCCTGGCCTCAGGGCCGTCATTGTCTTGCCGAAACGAGGACCGGCAGCAGCGCGCATCGAGACCGCGCAGCCCGCAGTTGTGGCAAACCTAGGGCACGGTGGCGGCCGTCCTATGGCCGCGACGCCGCCCTATCTCCAGGTGCCGGCATTTCGTAGACTGTGCAGCCGATCCTCGCTGTAACATTCTCGCTTGGCGAACGTGCAGGACCAGCCCTGACCCACCACCCGCTCCACCAGCGCATCGCCATCCGCTCCCGTCGTGCACGACAGCGCGCGCGCGACGGCGGCGCTTGCCGATCTGGCGCGCCGCTGCAGCGAGGAGGGCGACCTTGCGCCGCTCGGCGGCGCTGCTCGCCAGGCCCCAGGTCAACGATCTGCTGCTCGGCATCTTCGGCGCCTCGCCCTATCTCACCGAGCCTCATCGTGCGCAATCCCGCGGCCCTGCGAGACGCCCTGTCGGCCGACCCCGAGCAGCGCTTCGCCGCTCTCCTGCAGCAGATGACCGCCACCGTCGCCGGCCGCAGAACGCGCTGCCCGAGGCCATGCGCGCGCTGCGGCTCTTCAAGGCCGACATCGCCCTTCTCACCGCCCTGTGCGATCTCGGCGGCGTCTGGCCGGTGATGACGGTCGCGCGCCGCCTGTCGCGAGGCCGCCGACGCCGCCGTGGCCGCCGCTGTGCGCATTTCCTGTTCGCCCAGGCGCGCGCCAGAGGGCGATTGGCTGGCGCCCGATGCCGCGGGCTACATCGTGCTGGCCATGGGCAAGCACGGCGCCTTCGAGCTCAACTACTCCTCCGACATCGATCTCATCGTCTTCTACGATCCGGCGCGCGTGCGCCTGCGCGCCGGCCTGGAGGTGCAGCACTTCTTCGTGCGCCTCACGCGCGACCTCGTGCGCCTGCTGCAGGAGCGCACCGAGCACGGCTACGTCTTCCGCACCGACCTGCGCCTGCGCCCCGACCCCGGCTCGACCCCGCTCGCCATCTCCACCGACGCGGCCCTCAACTACTACGAGAGCGTCGGCCAGAACTGGGAGCGTGCCGCCCTCATCAAGGCGCGTGCCGTCGCCGGCGACATCGCCGCCGGGGACAGCTTCCTCGCCGAAGCCTCTCGCCCTTCATCTGGCGCAAGTACCTCGATTTCGCGGCGATCGCCGACATTCACGCCATGAAGCGCCAGATCCACGCCTTCCGCGGCTTCGGCGAGATCGCGGTCGCGGGCCACGACATCAAGGTCGGGCGCGGCGGCATTCGCGAGATCGAGTTCTTCGTCCAGACCCAGCAGCTCATCGCCGGCGGCCGCCAGCCGGAGCTGCGCGTGTCGCAAACGCTCGTCGCGCTGGAGCGCCTGGAGGCGCGCGGCTGGATCAAGGCCGAGGTGCGGCGCGAGCTCGACGAGGCCTATCGCTTCCTGCGCACCGTCGAGCATCGCCTGCAGATGATCGCCGACGAGCAGACGCAGACGCTGCCGGCCGAGCCCGACAAGCTGGCCGCGCTCGCCCGCTTCTGCGGTTTTGCCGATACCCCGGCGTTCGCCGTCCCGCCTCACCGCCGAGCTGGAACGCGTGCAGGACCACTACGTTCGCCTCTTCGAGCACAGTCCGGAGCTGACGCGAGGAGGCGCCAACATGGTGTTTGCCGGCGAGGCCGACGACCCCGGCACGCTGCAGGCGCTGGCCGGCATGGGCTACAAGCGGCCCGAGGCGGTCATCGCCGGCGTGCGCGGCTGGCATCACGGCCGCTATCCGGCCGTGCGCACGCCGCGCGCGCGCGAGCTGCTCACCGAGGTGCAGCCGCTCCTGATCGAGGCGCTGGCCAAGACCGCCGATCCCGATCTCGCCTTCATCGGCTTCGATCGCTTCCTCTCCGAGCTGCCCTCCAGCGTCCAGCTCTTCTCCCTGCTCAAGCAGCACCCGCGGCCTGCTCGAGCTGATCGCCGCCATCATGGGCACCGCTCCGCGGCTGGCCCGCATCCTGAGCAAGCGCCGCCGCGTGCTCGACGCCGTGCTGGCGCCCGGCTTCTTCGGCAGCGTGCCCAGCGCGGCGCGACCTTTCGGCCATCATCGCCGCCGAGCTGCAAGGCGCCGACCGACTTCCAGGAGGCGCTGGATCGCGCGCGCCTCATCGGCCACGAGCAGGCGTTCCTGATCGGCGTGCGCGTGCTGACCGGCACGATCAGCGCCGCCCAGGCCGGAGACGCCTATGCGCTGCTCGCCGAGTGCATGATCGCAGGCCATGCAGGCCGTGGTCGAGCGCGAGATGGTGCGCACGCACGGCCGCGTGGCGGGCGGCGCCGTGGCTGTCGTGGCCATGGGCAAGCTCGGCGGCCGCGAGATGACGGCCGCCTCCGACCTCGACCTCATCGTGGTCTACGACTTTGCATCGCGGACGCCCAGGCCTCGAACGGGCTCAAGCCGCTGCCCGCCACGCAGTACTACACGCGCCTCACGCAGCGCCTGATCAGCGCGCTTGCCTCGCAGACCGCCGAGGGCAACCTCTACGAGGTCGACATGCGCCTGCGGCCGTCCGGCCAGAAAGGTCCGGTGGCCACCCAGCTGTCCAGCTTCATCGACTACCAGCAGCGCGAGGCCTGGACCTGGGAGCACCTGGCGCTGACACGCGCGCGCGTCGTCTCGGGTCCGCCCGCGCTGCAGCCGGCCGTCGAGGCAGGCCGATCCGGCAGGTCCTCACCCTGCCCCGCGACCGCGCCAAGATCGCCGCCGACGTGCGCGACATGCGCGCCCGCATCGAGAAGGAGAAGGGCACCAAGGACATCTGGGACCTGAAGCAGGTGCGCGGCGGCCTGGTCGATCTCGAATTCATCGCCCAGTATCTGCAACTCGTGCACGCGGCCACAGCACCCTGAGCATCCTGAGCCCGAACACCGTCACCGCGCTCACCAACCTGCGGCAGGCGGGCCTGCTTGCCCGCCGCGGCGGCCGACACGCTGCTGCCCGCCGCCCGGCTGTTCCACAACCTGACCCAGGTCCTGCGCCTGTGCCTGGATGGCCCGTTCGTGCCTGAGAAGGCCTCGGAGGGCCTCAAAGCGCTGCTGGCGAGGGCCGGCGAGGCCCCCGATTTTGCCCGCCTGGAGGCCGATTTGGCGGCCCGGCAGGCCGAAGTTGCGGCGCTTTTCAATGATTTGGTTGTGTAGGCTCGGCAGCGACGGAAAGGCACGGCATGCTAGTCGTTCATGAGGGCAATTGAAGCTCGCCTTTTTGCAGTAAGGCTAGGTCCTGGAAGCGACACGGATTCCGCGGCGAGGCATGAACGCGGTGCTTGCGCGCAAGATTCGGGCCTGGGCCAGCTCCCCGGTCCGGAGCCTGACGAGATCGATGACGAAGCAACGCTGCTTGCGCGCGTGTCCGCGGGCGAGGCGCCGGCCTTCCGCGCCCTTGTCGACCGGCACCTGCCGACCGTGCTGGCCATCGCCAGGCGCATGCTGCGAGACGACGCGGAGGCCGAGGACGTGGCGCAGGAGACGTTGCTGAGGCTCTGGCGCAACGCGGCGGGACTGGAACTGGGCGAAGGCGGGGTGCGGCCCTGGCTGCGGCGGGTGGCCGCCAACTTGTGCATCGACCGGGTGCGTGCGCGGCGCAACACGAGCGTCGGCGATGCGCTGCCGGAGGAAAGCGAGCCGCCGACGCAGATGACGCATCTGGCGGAACGCGAGCTTGGGAGTGCGGGTCGATGCGGCGCTCAAGGCGTTGCCCGACCGGCAGCGGCTGGCACTCACCCTCTTTCACTACGAGGGCATGAGCCAGATCGAGGTCGGCGAGGCGATGGGCATATCGGACGAGGCGGTCGAATCGCTGCTGGCGCGGGCGCGCCGCGACGCTCAAAGTCTCGCTCAGGGACGAATGGCGGGCGTTGCTGCCGGAGGCTGACTAGAGCTTGAACGAGACGCCGAAGAGACTAGGTGCCGAATGACGAACATGAGCAACACCAGCATGACGCTGGCCGACTTCGAGCGGCTGCTCGATGTCTATGGCGGTGATCGCACGCGTTGGCCTGCCGAGGCGCGGGCTGCCGCTGCGCAGCTGGTCGCTCGCGACGCGCAAGGCGCGCCGCCTGCTGGCCGAGGCAGAGGCGCTCGATCGCGTGCTGGAACGTGCGCCGTTGCCCGCGCTCGCCATCGAGGCGGCGCTGGCCGATCGCATTGTCGCGGCCGCGCAGCGCTCCCCGCGCATCGTCAAGATCGCGGCTGCACAGGCGGCCGCGGTTCTTCCCGGCTGACCGCGGCACTGCCGTCACCGCGACCGCGTCCCGGAGGCTGCGGGCTCGCGCGCGGCGAGGTGCGCGCGGCCGGGCTGCTTGCGGCCTCCCTGGTTGCCGGCGTCGTGCATCGGCATCTCCAACCTGCCGCAGAGGTCGTGCCCGCGCTGGCCGACCTGGCGGGCACGGACCGGAGCGGTACAACCTGGCTCAGGTCGAGCCATTCGATGAGGACGTGCTGTGACAGCGGCAGTGACCAGCATCGCCAGGTCCGCCCGCCCCGCGCTGGATGGTGCTGGCGCTGTTCGCTCCCTGGCCGTCAACCTGGTGCTCCTCGGCGCGCACGGCGGCTTCCTGTGGCGCCACAGCGGTCTGGTTGGCGCTCGGGCGCGCGCACCTGCTGCCCAACCTGCTGGGCTATCGCCAGCACGCTGCCGGAGGAGCGGCGCAAGGAGCTGTGGACGCGCACCGAAGACGAGCGGCGCGAGCGTGCGCCCTTTGCGTCGGGAGCTGCGCGAGGCGCGCGAGGAGTGGCTGAAGGCTCTGGTCGCCGAGCCGTTCGATGCGCGAGCGCTATCAGGCGACGCAGGCGCAGCTGCTGGTGGTCGACCAGAAGGCCCGCGAGGTGGTCCACAAGCTCTATGCGGAGATCGCCGCCAGACCTCACGAGCGAGGAGCGTCGCGGGTTCGTGGCCTGGCGCGAGAAGCGGCGTCAGATGGCGAAATCTGCTCGACGAGCCCGACAACAGGCCAGCGATCAGCCGCGCGATGGTCCGTCACGGACGGCGGTGCTGCGCGTAGACTTCAGGCTCGCGGCGGGAACGCGACGCAGGCCGACCAGATGCCGGCCTCGCCTCGTCCCACAGGCTGCAGCGTGGCGCCCTGCATCTCCAGCAGCAGCCGGGCGAGCATCACGCGCAGGCTGCCTCCGGCCGGAGGATAGTGCCTCGCGGGCTCCGTGCCGGCGGCGCGTTCCCTGACGAGCGGACCGCCCGCCTGCCCCGATCCGTTGCATCGACCCTGATCTCGATGCTGCGGGCGCCGCCCCGCCGGCGGCCTTTGACCTCCACCGCCCCGCCGCCGGTGCCCGGGCAATCGCCTCGCGCAGGAGATGCTGCAGCGCCTGTCCCGTGGCGCGCCGCTCGCAGTCGATGTCGCACGCCGTGCAGTTGCTCACCGACCAGCTTGATGTCGCGCCGCGGCTGCCGTCTGTCGCCGGCCCATGCATCCCGAACCAGGCCGCTGGCGACGACCCGCTCGCGCCGGCCGGCCAGTCGGTCGGCCATCACCGCCGACATGGTCTCGGTGACCGCCAGCGCGTCCTCCGACGACTTGAGCAGCTGTCCGCCGCTCTCGCTGATGTGGGCCGCATACTCCTGATAGCGCGCGTGGCCGAGCGGCCCGTACAGCTCGCGCAGCATCACCTCGGAGAAGCCGATCATGGCATTGAGCGGCGTGCGCAACTCGTGGCTCATCTGTGCCAGAAGTTGATCGACGCCGGTGACCGTCGGGGTCGGCTCGCGGAGGATCGCCGACGGCTGGCTGCGCTGCGTGCCGCCCAGCGTCAGAAATGCCGCTGCGGCGCCGGTCGCCATCAGGAATGCCAGATGCAACGCAGGCAGGCCGCCGATCGTGGCGCCTGAGTCCCGCGGCAACCGGGGTCGTGCCAGCCCATGGTCACGATCAGCCCCAGGCCGAAGCAGATGCAGTGCCGCCGCCCCTCTTGGCCAGCCATGGCCTGCTCGAGCATGCGGCGCACGCTCGTGCCAGCCAACGGCGCTCGCCCAATGCTCGCTCATTCCGTCCGCGGAGGAGACGGAATCCCCCATTGGGGTGACGTGCCCAGCGTCATCCCTCGTCCCTCGACCGAATTGTCAGAAAATGCTGCCCTCGACAGACCCGGCGGCGAAACACACCGACGAATCACCTGAGCTACTTTGACTGACTGCCCAATGAGTTGTCGAGAGGCAAAGCGGCCCTGCGGCAAAAATGTGGCGAGGCTGTGTCCGCGATTCTACTCGAGCATCTTCGACACGATCTCGAACACGTCGTGCGACAGCGGCTTGGCCTTGGCGATGCGCTGCAGGGTTTTCTTGGCGACCCGCCGGCGCTTCGGCTCCAGCGCCTTCCAGCTGCGGAACGCCGAGAGCATGCGGGCGGCGATCTGCGGGTTGAAGGCGTCGATCTCGAGCACCCGGTCGGCGACGAAGTCGTAGCCCCTGCCGTCGGGGCGGTTGAAGTTGACCGGGTTGGCCATGGCGAAAGTGCCGATCAGCGCCCGCACCTTGTTGGGGTTCTTCATCGAGAACAGCGGATGGCGCGTGAGCTTCTTCACGGTCGCCAGCGAGGAAGCGAGCGGTGAGGCGGCCTGGTAGGCGAACCAGCTGTCGATGACGAGGTGGTCGTCCTTCCAGCGCTCGTAGAACCGCTCGAAGGCCTTGGCGCCCGCTCCGGCGCGTTCAGCTCCGAGAGCATCGAGAGGGCCGACCGTCTCGTCCGTCAGGTTGCGGCTGTGCGCGAAATGCGTCGCGGCGCGCGCGATGTCCTCGGGCCGGCCGCGGCATCGTCAGGTAGCCGAGCGCGACGTTGCGCAGCGCCCGCCGGCCGGCCGGCTCCGGGTGCGGGCGAGTAGGGGCCTTTGGCTCTCCATGCGGCGGTAGATATCGGCGAACGTGTCGTGCAGCCGCGTGCCGATGGCCTTGCGCAGCGCCTTGCGCGCCTTGTGGATCGCCAGCGGATCGACGTCCTGGCCGACGATCCGCGCCAGGTCGCTCTCGCTCGGCAGATACAGGAACTGCGCCCGATAGCCGGGCTCCAGGTCGTCGTTGGCCGATGGTCACCGCCAGCGCCTCGATGAAGGCCTTTGGGCTGGCGGGCGCCCGCCGTTCTGGCTCGCCTGCGCGATCGCATGCAGCAGCACGCGCGATCGCATAGTCCTGGGCCGCCTGCCAGCGATTGAACAGATCGCTGTCGTGGGCCATCAGGAACTGCAGCTCGGCGTCGGTGCGGTCGACGGTGAGATTCACGGGCGCGGAGAATCCCCGCAGCAGCGACGCCACCGGCGGGGAGGGGACGTTCACGGAAGCGGAAGCTCTCGCTGCGCTTGTGCAGCTCGATGACACCGTCCTCGACGCGCTCGCCCGAGGCCAGGGTCGAGGTCCAGGTCCTGCCCGTTGCCGTCCGAGCAGCCCGAGCTTGATCGGGGATGTGCAGCGGCTTCTTCTTGGCCTCGCCGGGCGTCGGCGGCAGCACCTGGTTGAGCGTCAGCTCGGCGGTCTTGGACCGGCGTCGTACTTGAGCTGGCAAACGAGCTCGGGCGTTCCGGCCTGCGAGTACCAGGTCATGAACTGCTCGAGGTCCTTGCCCGTCGCATCCTCGAAGCAGGCGACGAAATCCTCCACCGTGGCCGCCTGCCCGTCATGGCGCTCGAAATAGAGGTCCATGCCCTTGCGGAAGCCCTCGCGCCCGAGCAGGGTCTGCAGCATGCGCACGACCTCCGCGCCCTTCTGGTAGACGGTCGCCGTGTAGAAGTTGTTGATCTCGATGTAGCGGTCCGGGCGCACCGGGTGGGCCAGCGGGCCGGCGTCCTCCGGAAACTGCCGCGCCTTGAGCTGGCGCACCTCGTTGATGCGCTGCTCGGCCGGCGAGCGCTCGTCGGCGCCGAACTCCTGGTCGCGGAAGACGGTCAGGCCCTCCTTGAGGCAGAGCTGGAACCAGTCGCGGCAGGTGATGCGATTGCCCGTCCAGTTGTGGAAGTACTCGTGCGCGATCACCGCGCTCGATGCCGCATGAAGGTCGCTGTCGGTGGCGGTCTCGGGCGAGGCCAGGACCAGGGCGTCGTTGAAGATGTTGAGGCCCTTGTTCTCCATCGCCCCCATGTTGAAGTCCGACACCGCGACGATGTTGAACACGTCGAGGTCGTACTCGCGGCCGAAGCGCTCCTCGTCCCATCGCATCGAGCGCTTGAGCGAGTCCATCGCCCAGGCGCAGCGGCTCTCCTTGCCGGGCTCGACGTAGATGCGCAGGTCGACCTTCTTGCCCGACATGGTGGTGAAGTCGGAGGCGAACGAGGCGAGATTGCCGCCGACCAGCGCGAACAGGTAGGAGGGCTTGGGGTGCGGATCGCGTCCACACCGCGTAGTGGCGCTTGCCGCCCGTCGAGCGTGCCGCGCTCCACCGGGTTGCCGTTGGAGAGCAGCACCGGCGCCTCCTTGCGGTCGGCCTCGATGCGCACCGTGTAGGTGGCCAGCACGTCGGGGCGATCGAGGAAGTAGGTGATGCGGCGGAAGCCCTGGGCCTCGCACTGCGTGCAGTAGATGCCCTTGGACACGATAGAGGCCCGGTCAGCGCCTTGTTGGCGTCGGGATTGCAGTAGGTGACGATCTCGAGCGTGAAGGGTTGGCCTCGGGACGGGCCGCAATCGACAGTTCCTTGTCCGCGGTCAGCTGGTACTCGCCGTTCTCGAGCAGGCGGCCGTCGAGCCGGATCTGACTCGAGCTGCAGCAGCTCGCCGTCGAGCTTCAGGGGGCCGGGCTTGGCGACGGCCGGGTTGGCGGCGCACCTTCAGTCGCGAGCGTACGCGGGTGCGGTCGGATGCAGCGACACATCGAGATTGACCGTGTCGACGAGGTAGCCGGGCGGGCGGTAGTCCTTGAGCAGAATGGGGCGCGGCGTCGTCGGTTTTCATGTCTCGGCTCCGCGGCGAGACGATCGAAGTGGCGGCGGCCGATCTCTTCCTGAAGCATACGGGGATGCGGGCCAGCCAAGGCAAGCTCAGGCCGTCCGAATCAGCCGGCAGCGTGCTAGCCCAGGAACTCGCGGCGCACGCGCCTCGGTGTGCTCGCCGAGCGCCGGCAACGGTCCGAAATCCGTCGCCGCCTCGCCCATGCAGCCGCGCCGGCGGTGCCGGCAGGCGCGATCTGCCCCTGGGCGATGCCGACCGTCACGCGCCGCAGATGCGGATGCCGCAGCATGGTCGCGCACTCGTTGACGCGGGCGAAGGCGATCTGTGCCGCGTCGAGCCGCGCGACAGCGCCTCGACGTGTGCCGCGCGCGAAGTAGGCGGCGACGGCGCCGTCGGTCTCCGCTCGGTTGGCGATGCGCGCGCGGGTTGGTGGCGAAGCGCGGGTCCGTCGCCAGCTCCGGCCGGTCGCAGGACCTCGTTGCAAAGCACCACCCATTCGCGGTCGTTCTGGATGGAGATCAGGATCGGCGTCGCCGTCGCGCGGTCTGAAACACGCCATAGGGTGCGACGTGGGATGCGTCAGTCCCATTCGCTTGGGCGGGTCGCCATGCTCGGCGTAGCAGCAGCGGCATCGCCATCCACTCCATCATGGCATCGAACATGGAGACGCGGATATCGGCGCCCTCGCCCGGTGCGCGCGCGCGCGATCAGCGCCTCCAGGATCGCCTCGTAGGCGTACAGGCCGGTGCCGATGTCGACCAGCGACACGCCGACCCGCGCCGGTGCCTCGGGGCCGCCCGGTGACCGAGGCGAGGCCCGATTCGGCCTGGATCAGCAGGTCGTAGGCCTTGCGGTCGCGATAGGGGCCGCTCGTCGCCGTAGCCCGAGATCGAGCAGCAGATCAAGCGGGGTATTTCGCTCGCGCAGCGTCTCGATCGGATAGCCGAGCTTGGCCAGCGCGCCGGGCTTCAGGTTCTGCAGGAACACGTCGGCCTTGGCGAGCAGTCGCCTCGAACAGCCGCCGATCGTCGGCCTTGGTGAGATCGGCGACGACGCGACTCCTTGCCCCGGTTCAGCCAGACGAAATGCGTGCACTGGCCGTTGCACCACGTCGTCGTAGTAGCGGGCGAAGTCGCCCTCCGGCCGCTCGAGCTTGATCACGCGCGCGCCGGCATCGGCCAGCCGCCGCGCCGGTCATCGGCGCGGCCACGGCCTGGTCCAGCGAGACGACGAGCGTTGCCTGTCAGCGGCTTCATGGCTTGCATGCTCAGACAAGCCCGCGCCGCGCCAGATTGCGCATCAGCGCGCCCGCGCCGAATTGCCAGGGCGTTGCCTCTGTGGACAGTGTCATGCGATTGACCAGAATGCCGAGCTCGGGTGCCGAAATCGAGGTGACGTCGCCTTTCTTGTGCGCGAAGCCCTGGCCCTTGGCGCCGCGATCATTGACCGGCGAGAACATCGTACCCAGAAACAGCACGGCGCCATCGGGATACTGGTGGTGGCGCCCCATCATCTGCTGCACGAGATCGGCAGGGTCGCGCGCGATCTCGGCCATCGATGAGCGTCCCTGCAACACGAAGCCGTCTTCGCCCTCCACTTTGAGGCCCACGTCGATGCGCCGCACCGTGTCCAGCGTGAACGCATCGTCGAACAGCCGCACGAACGGGCCGATCGCCGTCGATGCGTTGTTGTCCTTGGCTTTGGACAGCAGCAGGGCCGACCGGCCTTCGACATCGCGCAAATTGATATCGTTGCCGAGCGTGGCGCCGACGATCGCCCCGCGCGAGCTCACCACCAGCACGACCTCCGGCTCGGGATTGTTCCACACGGAGATCGGATGCAGCCCCGCCTCCATGCCGTGTCCGACAGCGGACATCGGCTGCGCCTTGGTGAAGATCTCCGCGTCCGGCCCGATGCCCACCTCCAGGTATTGCGACCACGCCCCCTGCTCGATCAGCACGCGCTTGAGCTCGGCAGCCTGCTTGCTCCCCGGCACGAGCTTGCGAATATCGCCGCCAAGCTGCGACAGCACGCTGGCCCGAATAGCCTCCGCCCTCTCCGGGGCGCCCCTTGCCTGCTCCTCGATCACCCGCTCCAGCATGGAGAGCGGGAACGTGACTCCGGCAGCCTTGATCGCCTGCAGATCGATGGGTGCCAGCAGCCAGGGCTTGCCGCGATCGCGCTGCGCCTCCGGCGTGTTGGCGAGGATGGCGGCCAGGTCGCCGATGCGCTCGCCCTTGCCGCGGCGGACGATGTCCACGGCATCGGCAGCTTCCGCCAGGTCGCGCATGGTCGGCGTCAGCCTGGAGATGTCGTAGACGCCGTCCGCGCGAACAGACACCACCGAGGGGCCTTCGGCCTCCGGCCGCCACACGCGCCCGGCGAGCGCTCCGGTCGTGCCGTCCCGTGGCAGCGTCGCCTCCGGGGTCATGCTATCCTCGACGCGCGCCATGCTTCCTCCCCACCGGGCTTTTCTTGCTGAGGTTCGACGGCCCGCAAGCTACACTATCGCCCTCACAACATTGCTTCCAGGAGATGTCATGAGCGTTCGCATCGAGAAATCCGGCTCAGTCTGGACCGTCGATTCACAGCCGGCCCGAGGCGCGCAACGCCATGGACCCCAAGAGCGCCGACGACCTGGTGGCCGCCTTCGAGCGGTTCGAGGCCGACCATTCCGCCAACGTGGCCGTGTTCTGGGGCGAGGGCGGCGCCTTCTGCGCCGGCTGGGACCTGAAATCGGTCTCGATGCTCGACCAGAGCAATCCGGTGGCCGCGCTGGACTTTCCCAAGGGCGGCGGCAAGGCGCCGCGTGGCCCGCTCGGGCCATCGCGCCTGGAGCTTTCCAAGCCCGTGATCGCCGCCGTGGAAGGCCCGGCGGTGGCCGGCGGCATGGAACTGGCCATGTGGTGCGACGTGCGCGTGATGGCCGAGAGCGCCTACTTCGGCGTCTACTGCCGGCGCTGGGGCGTGCCGCTGATCGACGGCGGCACGGTGCGCCTGCCTCGTCTGGTCGGCATGGGCAAGGCGCTGGAGATCGTCATGACCGGCCGCAAGGTGACGGCCGAGGAGAGCTACCGCATCGGCCTGTGCGAGAAGGTCGTGCCGCACGGCAAGGCGCGCGAGGCGGCCGAGGCCATGGCGCAGGAGATCGCCCGCTTCCCGCAGGAGTGCATGCGGGCGGATCGCCTCTCAGCCTATCGTGCCTGGGGCAAGCCAGTGCGCGAGGGCCTGGAGAGCGAGTGGGCCACCAGCGCCGGCATCGTCAAGGCCGAAGGTATCCGCGGCGCCACCCGCTTCGCCGAAGGCAAGGGCCGCCACGGCGACTTCAAGGACATCTGAATCTGTCGTCCCGGTGCTTGTCACCGGGATCGCATCGCGCGGCATGCTCCGAAGCTTGCGGATGGCTGGATACCGGGGACAAGCCCCGGTATGACACCTCGGGCTCGGAGGAAACGACATGCAACTCAAAGATCACATCGTGCTCGTCACTGGAGCGCTCGGCACGCTCGGCAGCGCCATGTGCGCGGCGATCGAGGCGGCCGGCGGCACTGCCATCCGCAGCGATCTCGCTTCCCGCGGCAAGGTCGACATCGCGCTCGACGTGACCAGCGAGGAGAACTGGAAGGCGGCAATCGCCGAGATCGAGCGCCGCCACGGCCGCCTCGACGGCCTCGTCAACAATGCCGGCGTCGGCACGCCTGGCGACGTGGAGCAGACGAGCTTCGCCGAGTGGCGCCGCGTGATGGCCATCAATGCCGACGGCGTGTTCCTCGGCTGCAAGTACGCCATGCCGCTGCTGGCCAAGTCCAAGGCGCCCTCGATCGTCAACATCTCGTCGGCCTCCGGCATCGTCGCCGGTGCCAACCTCGCCGCTTACAACGCATCGAAGGGCGCGGTGCGCATGCTCAGCAAGTCGGTGGCGCTGTCGGGCGCGCGCAAGCGGCCGCCGGTGAGGTCCAACTCGGTGCACCCGGCCTTCATCGAGGGCGACATGGTGGATCGCATGGTCAAGACCCGGCCCGATCCGGCCAAGGCCATGGGCAAGCTGCACGCGCAGATCCCCATCGGCCGCCTCGGCCAGCCGCACGAGGTCGCCGACACGGTGGTGTGGCTGCTGTCGCCGGCTTCCTCTTTCACGACCGGATCGGAGGTTGCTGGTCGACGGTGGCCTGATCGCGGGTTGATTAAGGGCGCGTATTGACTGGCGTAGCAAATTTGCTACATAGAGTTTGGCGTGTGGACCGTTGAAACTCTCAATGCGACGGTTGATGCGGAACTAGAAGCGCTGCCGCAGGACATGCTGGCGCGCTTCTGGCACATCGCTGATCTGATCAGAGACATGGGCCTTGAGCGTGTGCGCGGTCCTTACGTTGACCACCTTCAAGGGCCACTCTGGGAGATGCGGCTCAAGGGCAAGGATGGGATCGCGCGTGCGATCTACGTCAGTGCTCGCGGACAGCGCGTCGTCGTGGTGCGCGTCTTCGTAAAGAAGACCCAAAAGACACCCCGGCGGGAGATCGAGCTCGCTCTGAGGCGAGCCAAGGAAGTGGCATGACTAAGATCGATGACTTGCACAGGAAGTGGCTCAAGCAGCGGCCAGGTTACGCCAAGGCCGTTGCCGAGCTGGAGGAAGAATTCCAGCTTGCCCGCGAGCTGATCGGCGCGCGCGCGCGCGCGGGCCTCACGCAAGAGCAGCTTGCCGCGCGGATGAAGACAACGCGCACGGTCATCTCCCGGCTCGAAGGTGGGCGTATGAAGCCTTCCACGCGCACGCTCGAGCGATTTGCCAAGGCGACCGGTCACAAGCTCAAGATCAGCCTTGAGCCGGCTGACGCACGCTGAGCCCGTGTTGGGTCAGCGGTTCGGGAGATGGGCTGAGCTTACCAAGGTTTAACTGGCAGAAACGGCTGCTGCTGCCTTCAATCGGTCTTCGCGGGGGCGATGTCGCGGAGGTCTGAGACATGCTGCGGGCGCGTCGATCTTTGTCATTAGCACCCCATCGCGGGCGATCAAGCGCCGGCGCTTACGTCCTTGCCGGCCTCGCTGTTCTCGGATTTGCGATCGCGGTAGCCGCCGCGCCGTTTGCGCAAGAGCCTCCAAGCCGCCCAACGCGAGGTTCCAAAGCCGAAGCCAAGACCGCGCCCGCTGCGCAGGACTTCGGCGCGCTGTTCGATGCCGTCGTCTCGACCACGGCGAAGTCGTTCTGGGACAAGGATCGGCTCGCCGCCGTCGGCTGGGAGAAGCGTGCCGCAGAGGTGCGCCCGAGCGTGGTCGAGGCTCCCAACCTCGAGGTGGCTGCTCGCCGTATCAACGCGCTGCTTGGCGAGCTCAAGAGCTCGCACACCGGCCTGCTTACGCCCGACGATGTCGACTACTACATCCTGATGGCGGTGTTCGGCGGCGCCTCCATGCCGAAGGAGGAGTTCGACGACCGCTTCTGGGGCGCCGGCGTAACGTTCGCCGGCATCGGTATCTTCTCGGTGCGCATCGATGGCCGCGATTTCGTCGATGCGGTGCTCGAGGGCAGTCCGGCAGCGCGCGCCGGCCTGAAGGTCGGCGATGAGATCGTCAGCGTCGATGGCGCGCCCTATCACCCGATCCGCTCGTTCCGCGGCAAGGTCGGCAACGGCGCCGCTGTTGCGATCCGGCGCGCGCCGGATGGTCCCGCCGAGATCCTGCAAATCCCGGTCATGAGCATCGCCCCGCTGCACGCGTTTCGCGAGGCGACGCGGGCCAGCGCGCGCGTCATCGAGCGCGACGGACGGCGCATCGGCTACGTGCATGTCTGGGCCTCGGTCGGCGAAGAGTCGAGCAACGCCTTGCTGGACGCGCTGGCCAAGCTTGGCGTCAGGGAATGGCCCAGAGACGACAAGAACGAGCAAGCTCGCCCTGCCCCTCTCGATGGCCTGATCGTCGACATGCGCGGCAAGATCGGCGGCACGGGCAGCACGGCCACCCGCTACCTCGACCTGCTCGATCCGCGCGGGCCGCTGCATGGGCTCGCGCGACAAGTCGAACGGTCGCGGGCGGCAAGGGCGTTGCGAGGCCGCACCGCGGTGCTCATCGACCACGCACACGCGCAGCACGGCGGAGCTGTTCGTGCACGCCTACAAGCGCGAACGGCAGGGCCCGCTGATCGGCACGCACACGGCGGGCGCTGTCAGCGCGGCGAGCGCGTACGCCATGCCGGGCGGCAACCTGCTCTATCTGGCGGTGTCAGGGCTCGAGATCGACGGCGAGGTCCTGGAGGGCCCGGGCGTGGCGCCCGACATCGAGGTCGCCCGGCCGATCCCCTATTCCAGCGGCGCCGATCCCGTGCTCGAGAAGGGCGTGCAGGTGCTGGTTGCCAAAGCCAACGCCCGCGGCGCGGCTGTGCCCGATGGCAAGGCAGGCGAGCCCCTAGCACCGCCGCGGCCTGCAGCCCTTCCCCGCACAATCGCAGCTTCTCAGGGCGCCGGGAGGCGCTAGACTGATGCCGACCTGCCCGCTGGCCACCAGCCAAGCCCACAGCAAGCCGTCAGGAAACGCCCATGCCCAGGAAGCCCACTGCCGCCCAGATCAAGAAGCTGCGCTCGCGGCATTGGTTCGACAATCCCGACAACCCGGACATGACCGCCATCTACCTCGAGCGGTACATGAACTACGGCCTCACGCGCGAGGAGCTGTCCTCCGGCAAGCCGATCATCGGCATTGCCCAGTCGGGCTCGGATCTCTCGCCCTGCAACCGGCACCACCTGGTGCTGGCGCAGCGCGTGCGCGAGGGCATCCGCGAGGCGGGCGGCGTCGCCTTCGAATTCCCCGTGCACCCGATCCAGGAGACGGGCAAGCGCCCCACCGCCTCGCTCGACCGCAACCTCGCCTATCTGGGCCTCGTCGAGATCCTCTACGGCTACCCCATCGACGGCGTCGTGCTCACCACCGGCTGCGACAAGACCACCCCGTCGCAGCTGATGGCTGCCGCCACCGTCGACATCCCGGCGATCGTGCTGTCGGGCGGACCGATGCTCAACGGCTGGTTCCGCGGCGAGCGTACCGGCTCCGGCACCATCGTGTGGAAGGCGCGGCAGATGTTTGCCGCGGGCGAGATCAACTACGACCAGTTCGTGGAGCTGGTGGCGTCCTCGGCGCCCTCGCCCGGCCACTGCAACACCATGGGCACCGCTTCGACCATGAACTCGCTGGCCGAGGCGCTCGGCATGTCGCTGCCGGGCTGCGCTGCTCCTCCCGCCCCGCACAAGGAGCGCGCCCAGCTCGCCTACGAGACGGGTAAGCGCATCGTCGACATGGTGTGGGAGGACCTGCGGCCGTCGCAGATCATGACGCGCGAGGCGTTCGAGAACGTCATCGTGGTCAACTCTGCCATCGGCGGCTCCACCAACGCACCCATCCACTTCAACGCCATCGCCCGCCACATCGGCGTTCCCGCTCGACAACGACGACTGGGAGCAGGTCGGCTACGCCATTCCGCTGCTCGTCAACCTGCAGCCGTCAGGGCAGTACCTGGGCGAGGAGTATCATCGCGCCGGCGGCGTGCCCGCCGTCGTCAACGAGCTGATGAAAGGCGCGCAAGATCCACGAGGACGCGCTGACCGTGAACGGCAAGACCATGGGTGAGAACTGCAAGGACCGCGCGGTCATCGATCCTGACGTCATCCGTCCCTACAAGAAGCCGCTGAAGGACAAGGCCGGCTTCCTCAACATGAAGGGCAATCTGTTCGACAGCGCCATCATGAAGACCAGCGGCATCTCCGAGGAGTTCCGCAAGCGCTACCTGGAGAACCCCAAGGACCCGAACGCCTTCGAGGGCCGCGCCATCGTGTTCGACGGGCCGGAGGACTACCACAAGCGCATCGACGATCCCGCGCTCAAGATCGACGCCTCGTGCATCCTGTTCATGCGCGGCGCCGGCCCCACGGGCTATCCCGGCGCCGCCGAGGTCGTGAACATGCGGCCGCCCAACTACCTCATCAAGAAGGGCGTATCGGCGCTGGCCTGCATCGGCGACGGCCGCCAGTCCGGCACGTCGGGCTCGCCGTCGATCCTGAACGCCTCGCCGGAAGCGGCCACCGGCGGCGGGCTCGCCATCCTGAAGACCGGCGACAAGGTGCGCATCGACCTCAACAAGCGCGTCCGCCGATATCCTCATCTCCAAGGAGGAGTACGACGAGCGCCGCGCATTCCTG
Source organism: uncultured Alphaproteobacteria bacterium (assembly GCA_963724565.1). Taxonomy (GTDB): domain Bacteria; phylum Pseudomonadota; class Alphaproteobacteria; order Rhizobiales; family Hyphomicrobiaceae; genus AWTP1-13. The sequence continues at coordinate 36,389 of CAVRVK010000011.1, read as the reverse complement.
CAGGGCCACGGCGGCTACAAGTATCCCGGCCACCAGACGCCGTGGCAGGAGATCCAGCGCGGGCTGGTCGACGAGCTCTCGGCCGGAATGGTGCTAAAGCCCGCGGTCAAATACCAGAAGATCGCCAAGACCAAAGGCATCCCGCGCGACAATCACTGATCGGTCGCTTTGACCAGCCCGTCCTCGCCCGTTCACGGATCAAATCTTCGTGTGCAATTTGTGAGTCGACTAGACGGTGGTCGCAGCCGCTCTTTGCACGGCTCGCGCGACCTGAATAGGGGAGGAAACAATGAACTTTCTCAAGCCGTTCACACCGCAACTTCTCAGTATCCTGCGCATCATGTCGGGCCTGCTTGTATTGCAGCATGCCACGTCCAAATACCTGAATTACCCAGTCGGCCCCATGAACAACCACAATCCGATGACCATGAGCGGTGCGGCCGGTGTCATCGAGTTGATATTCGGCACGCTCCTCGTCGTCGGGCTGTTCACACGCTTCTCCGCCTTCATCCTCTCCGGGATGTGCGCCGTGGCCTACTTCTACGCGCATGCGCCGAGGGGTTTCTTCCCGCTGCTGAATGGCGGAGAGTTGGCCGCGCTCTACGCGTTCGTCTACCTGTATCTGGCGGCTGCCGGAGGCGGTCCCTGGAGCGTGGATAAGGTGCGCAGCGCGGAGTGATCTCAATTCGCCGCTAGAGCGGAAGGATCATGCACGTGGTGGTGCCGTTGCGCGAGCAGCGTGCCGCTGGGCTCCGTGATCTTTCCCTCGACCGTGCCGGAGCGGCGCCCCACGTAGAGAGCGCGCCCCTCGGCCCAGATCGGCCAGGTTCTGTGCGGGTCAGTTCGCCATCTGTGGGTCATTTGCGCCGCATCCCTTCCGTCAGTCAGTGACGAGAACGCAACGGGCTGGTTAGATTCGCCCGCGAGCCGCTTTCCTCAGGGCTGCCGCTGGGCGACAAATAGTTGGTGGGCTGAGCTAGTTGGGGCTTAGACCAGTATTTTGTGCGGGCTGAGTAATGCGTAGCCTTGGGCCTGTGGCCGGGGCAAAGACCCAGGCACTTGCTTTGTTGATCGCGGTCGCGGCGCTGACGTCGCACGCTGCCGCGCAAGCAGTGCGTTGCCCGAACAGTGAAGTGCCGATGGAGGTGGCGATCACCCGGCGGGTGGTGACGGTCACGGCCAACGTAGACACTCCCGCCGATCCCACCGACAACACCAGCCGCTCGGAGCCCGGTCAACCGGACAAACCACTCGAGCAGCAACTCAGGGAGCCGTCGCGGGGTTGCAACAAAATCATCGAGCAGGCTTCACACAGCATTGCGGTGCAGTCGGGCGTGGTCACGGTGGCGACCACCAGTTTCACTGGGGCCCTCCTTGACCGCCTCGATACCCTGCACGGGCAGGCCGCCACAGCCGGCATCCTGGTCACGGGCGCGACAGATGGTCTGATGGGATTGGGCGCCAGCGGCAAGGTCCGCCCGCAGCACATTGCCCCCAACGGTGCTGCAAGTCCGCTCAGCATCTATGCCATGGGCACGTTCGGGGGCGGCCATCGCTCGGACCTGCCCGACATGATTGGGTTCAACTATGAATCTACATCGGGCAGCATCGGCATCGAATACCGCGTCAACCGCAACTTGATCGTGGGTGTGGCCGGCAACTACGCCACTGCAGACGCGACGCTGACCAACAGTGCAAGTGTCGACGTCAAGGCCGCTCAGGCCGCGGCGTACCTGTCGTATGCGACCAAGGCCTGGTTCGTAGACGCCCTCGTTGGCTATGGTCGACATGACCTCGACATGGCGCGCCCAGACAGTGGCCAGCTGCTGCGCGGCAGCCCTGACGGCAACGTGCTCGCTGTCGCCATCAGGGGCGCCTATCTGTTCGATCTGGGCGGCGTTCGCGTGGGGCCCATAGCCGGCTTGACCTTCGTGCGCTCCCATCTCGAGGGCTACACCGAGGCGGGCAATTTGCAGCTCGCCCTAACCGTCGCGTCCCAGACAGTGGATACTGCCACAGCCAGCGCAGGAGTGCGCTTGCTTGCCCCGTTCGTGGCGGGCGGCAAGGTCGTCGTGCCGTATCTGAACGTGACCCTGCAGCATGAGTTGGGCGAACGCGCCCGCACATTGAGCGCGAGTTTTGCCGTCCAACCCCAGCAGCCGGTATTTTCCGCGGTTCCCAACTTCCACACGCCCACCTACGGCAAGGTCGAAGGCGGCGTCACCTTCCAGCTCGACGACAGGCTGAGTGCCACATTAGGCGCCGCGTCCACGTTCGCGCGCGAGGAAGGCTACGACTATCGCATCACGGCAGGCCTTAGCTACAAGTTCTGAGCCGTCAGAGCGCAAAGATCATGCACGTCGTGGTGCCGTGCGCGAGCAGGGTGCCGCTGGCATCGATGATCTTTCCTTCGGCCGTGCCGGAGCGGCGCCCCACGTAGAGCGAGCGCCCCTCGGCCCGGATCGGTCCGGTCTTCTCCGTGATTGGCCGCACCAGGTTCACCTTCAGCTCCAGCGTCGTGTAGCCGAAGCCCTTTTCCAGGTGGGTCTGGATGGCGCAGCTCATGCAGCTGTCGAGCAACGTCGAAGCGACCCCCCCGTGCACCGAGCCGATCGGGTTGTAGTGCTTGAACGCCGGCGTCATGGTGAACAAGGCGAAGCCCGGCGCTCACTTCGGCGATCAGGAAGCCCAGCGTCCGGGCGATCGGCGGCTGCGCAACCTGACCGCTCGCGATGCGGTGCAGGAATTCGAGCCCGCTAAGACCCTTGATCTCATCGAGGGAGGCGACATGGACGTCGCCCTCGGCATCAACCACTTGGTTCACTCCTGTTTCGAGATTTTGCTGAGTGCCGCTTCCAGACAGGCAACCCATCCCTCGCCTAGTTGGCCTCAGCGCGCTTGAGCGCGAAGTCCAGCGGCAGGGCCGTGGTGTACTTGATCTGCTCCATGGCGAAAGCCGACGAAACCTTGGAGATGTCGATGCGCGAGATGAGCTTCTTGTAGAACGTGTCGTAGGAAGCGATGTCGGGCACTACCACGCGCAGGAGATAGTCCACCTCCCCGCTCATGCGGTAGAACTCGATGACCTCGGGAAAGTCGACCACGGCGGCGTGGAATTTCTCCAGCCAAGCCAGCGAGTGCTGATCGGTCTTGATCGAAACGAACACCGTCACCCCGGCGTTCACGCGCGGCGCATCGAGCACCGCCACCCGCCGCTTGATGACGCCGGCTTCCTCGAGCTTCTGGATCCGCCGCCAGCAGGGCGTCGTAGATAGGCCCACCTCCTTGCCGATGTCCGCGACAGACCGCGTACAATCCTCCTGCAGAATCCTCAGAATCTTGACATCCATCTCATCGAGCATGGCCGAGACTACTCTGGAGCGAGGTTGGCCGGCTTGCGGCGCCACCAATTGGAACATTTTTCTACTTCCTGACAGAGTGGGTGGGTAACTCGGCACCAATATTCCGTCAAGGCGGCATGTGACAATTGCTAGTTTCTCATGCTAGCCCATATCATGGGTCATCCGTAGCCGCCCAGAAGGACGCAGTCGGTGCAAGGGGTTATCTTTCTGACGCCGCACTTTGCCGTCACGGGTGCGCTGGGCCGGGACGATCTTGCGAATGTTGCGGCGCAAGGCTTCAAGTCGGTCCTGTCCAACCTGCCGGACGGGGAGTTGAGGCAGCATCCTTCCGCCGCCGAAGAGGCCGAGCTGGCAGGCCGGGCTGGTCTGGCATTTCGCCACGTACCTGCAATCAAGAGCGAGATTTTCGGCGACCAGGTGGTGGAGGGGGTGAGCGAAGCCCTGGCCGCGCTGCAGGGGCCTATCCTTGCCCACTGTGCGTCCGGTATTCGCTCGGCCATCGCATGGGCCGCAGCCGCGGCGCGCAGCCAGCCGGCAGATTGCGTGTTGGCCGCCCTGAAGGGCGCCGGCTTTGAATTGGCGGCTATGCGCGAAGAACTCGAGGACCAGCACGGCCTGCCTCACGCAAGGCCAATTCCCGCTTGCTCTGGATTGCCGCTGCGGCCAGTCCTAACAGCACGGGCGGAGCAATGCTGCTGTCTCACAGGATGTTATGGGTGCCGTCGCAGAACGGTCTGTCGTCGGTGCTCTTGCACCCGCACAGATTGAACGTCCCGGAGGTCTCAGCAACGAAGCGGTGCGGCTGAAGACTCGTGGTCTTGTGGGACCCATCGCAGAAGGGCTGCTTGGCGGAGCGACCGCAGGCGCACCAGAAGTAAGCCTTTCCCGCTTCGAGGGCCACCTGGTAGGGGCCCTTCTGGGCGCAAACCGTTTCGTCGGACATCGCTCCTCTCCAGCCACTCGACCAATCGGAGTGAGGCAATAGGCAGGCCAGAACTGCGCACCGCTCAGCTGCCGGCGATCCCGGCCCGATCAGGAAGAGACGACGTTGAGTTTCTGCTTCTCCACGATTCTTGGCGCCGGCGTCGTCGACCCAGGTGAACTCGAACTCGCCGGGCCCCGGCACCTTCATGTAGAACGCCAGATAGGGATTAGCCGCGATTCCGGGGTGCAAATCGGCTCTGAAAACCTCTGCCCCCGCGAACTTCGCGCTGAAGGAGTTGATGATGAACCGCGGGATCGGCTTGCCGTCGGCTTCCTTGCGTTGCCCTGTTTCCATCACATGAGAGATCAGCGTCTTGACCTCGATCACTTCGCCAATCTTGGCTTGCTCAGGAAGCCTGATGCGCGGCTTTGACATGTGTATCTCCTCCTGATCGCCCTAGCCGCCACAGCCGCCAATCGTCACTTTCACCGAGCGTCTGGTCTGCAGGAACTTGCCGTCGCTGAGCTCCGCCAGCGCTATCACGTCCTGGGTCCGGGCCAAGCGCATCCGGCTCGCGACCGCCGCCTTGCCCGACAGCGGGGTGAAGCGGAAGGTAGCCACCCCAGGCTGCGGATTGCCGGTCGAGATCACGTGGAGCGCCTTGACGTAATCCTGTTCTGTCATCGGACTTTCGACGGCCACGGCAAAGGGTACGGTGTTGCCGTTCTCCGCAATCTCGGGCATGTCCAAGGTGACGCGCGCCTCGATGGGCTTGGTTTCGCCGACGATCTTCTTTACAGCCTCTTCCCAGCCGGACGCTGCGTCCTGCGCCATGGTGTCGCCGACCACCAGGGCTGCAGCCGTGACAACAGCCGCGCCGCCACGTACAAACTCGCGTCGATCGACCTGCCTCATTGGTAGCTTTATTCCTTCTATCGAGGGTGCAGCGAACGTCTATTTCCACCAGACGGGCGGGTGTGCAACGAGCTCTGATGTGGACGACATTTCGGGTGTTGCCATCCGACATTGCCTATAGGCTCTTCTAACATAGAATGTGCCCGCACAACACACAACGCGGGGGTTCGGGAGGACGGCATGGGCGACATTTCCAGAAGAGAGTTTGGCAAGCTTGGCGCTGCGGGCGCGTTGACTTCCACCTTGGCTCCTTTCGCGATCGCGCAGGCCGGCGCTGCTAAAGTCGTAGTGGTCGGCGGGGGCGCGGGCGGAGCCACGGCAGCGCACATTGTAAAGAGGGAAGCGCCCAATCTCGACGTCACGCTGATCGAGGCCAATTCGATCTACAGCTCGTCTTTCTTCTCCAACCTTTACATCGGCGGCTTTCGCAACTTGGAGTCGCTCAGCCACAGCTATGTCGGCCTCAGGCGGCTCGGCATCAAAGTCGTGCACGATTTTGCAACCGACGTGGACCGGGCCAAGAAGACGGTAAAGACGCGCGGCGGCCGGACCTATCCCTACGATCGGCTGGTCCTGTCACCGGGGATCGACATCAAGTACGATTCGATCAAGGGGTACTCTCGCGAAGCGGCGCGGGTGATGCCGCATGCCTATACGACCGACGCCGCTCAGAAGCGCATCCTCAAGCGCCAACTGCAGACGATCCGAGATGGCGGTACCGTCGTGATGGTGATGCCGAACAACCCCTTCCGCTGCCCGCCGGGGCCGTACGAGCGCGCGTGCATGATCGCGCACTTCCTCAAGACGCGAAAGCCGAAGTCGAAGCTTGTCATCTTCGATCCGAAGAAGGCGTTCTCGAAGCAACCGGTCTTCATGGAGGCCTTCGACAAGTACTACAAGGGCATCATAGAGCTGCATCTCTCCACCGAGATCGACGATTTCACAGTGGTGAGCATCGATGCCAAGACCAGGCAGATCGTGACCAAAGCCGGCAACATCGTTAGGGCCGATGTCGCCAATGTCATCCCGCAGCAGCGTGCTGGCGAGATTGCCGTGAAGGCTGGAGTAACCGAGGGTGATTGGTGCCCCGTCAACGCTGAGAATTTCTCCGCCAAGAAGGCCCCGGACATCTACGTCGTCGGTGATGCCACCATTGCAGCAGAAATGCCCAAGTCCGCCTTCTCGGCCAACAGCCAGGCGAAGGTTGTCGCAGCCGACATCTTGGCCTCGCTCGCCGGCAAGGAGAAGTTCGAGCCGCGCTTTCGCAACACCTGCTGGTCGTTGCTGGCTCCCGATGACAACGTCAAGATCGGTGCGAACTATACCCCCAACGGGGGCAAGCTCGACCCTTCCGGGGGATTCGTGTCGCAGCGTGGTGAGCCATCCGACGTGCGCAAGCAGAACTACCAGGAAAGCATTGCCTGGTACGCCAACATCACGTCCGAGATGTTCGCCAAAACCAATTCGGAGCCTGCCGGGACCAAGGCTGGGTAGCCGGGCGGCTACTTCTTCTGCGTCCTGGCAGCCGCCGGCCCTCCGGGTGGCGGCTTGGGCAGTGCCGCGAAAAACGCGGCGAGGGCGTCGATCTGCCGGTCGTTAAGCGAACCGGCAACCGATACCATGACTGGATTGGTTCGGGAGCCGTCGCGGTAGAACCTGAGGGTGGTGATGAAGGTCTCGGCTGGCCACCCCACGATCGACGGGATGCCGTTGTCGATGCCATCGATGCGATGGCAACTCGTGCATTCCTGCGCCAGATGCTGGCCGTAGGCCTTGAGCTTTGCTTCGTCGGCGCCTGCGCCGACGAGCAGCGCAGTGGACGTGACGGCTGCCACGACGACCGCAGCGGTCGATCGGCGGTACTTCAGGGGAACAGACTTGCCAACTCGCATGCTGTCGCCGTGTACACCTAACCGTTCCTGAGGTGACATGAACCCGCTACAATAAGAGCCCAGATTTGTCGCGTGGGTTCAATGGCGGCGCCGCCGCGTTAGGTTGCCGTTAACGTCAACTTCCGATATTTTTAGGGCATTGAATTACCGTACTGCGGCGGCGCAGTCTTGCTTGCGCACAGGGAGATGGCAACCATGCCCGAGGTGGTCTTCGCAGCACTTTGCGTCATTGGCGCATTCATCCTGGCGATGCACCGCGCACCGTTGTGGGCGTGGACCGTGGCCGTGGCAGCAGCGGCATACGCTTGGCAGTCGGGGCTGCTGTATGGCCAACCCGGTGAGCTCGAGCCCGGCATTCTCGGCGGCATTGTCTGGCTGCTCGTGGCGGCGCTCGCCGCTTTGTGCGTACCCGCTGTGCGCAGGGCCGCGCTCATCCAACCTCTCTTCCGCCAGATCAAGGGCATGGTGCCCCGCGTATCTGCTACCGAGCAGGAGGCGCTCGACGCCGGCACGATCGGCTTCGATGCCGAGCTCTTCTCGGGTCAGCCGGACTGGGAGAAGTTGCGCGCCGTTCCCCCCATCATGCTCAGCGAGGAGGAGAAGGCCTTCCTCAACGGCCCGACCAACGAGCTCTGCCGCATGGCCAACGATTGGGTGATCCGGCACAACGACAAGGAGGTTCCACAGGAGATTTGGGACTTCGCCAAGAAGCACGGCTTCCTCGGCATGCTGATCTCCAAGGAGCACGGCGGGCTCGGTTTCTCCGGCCAGGCACAGTCGATCATCCTGGGGCGTATCGCTTCGCGCTCGCCCGACGTTTGCACGCTGGTGATGGTGCCCAACTCGCTGGGGCCCGGCGAGTTGATCGAGAAGTACGGTGCGCCGGAGCAAAAGGAGCACTACCTGCCCCGGCTGGCCAAGGGGCTCGAAGTTCCCTGCTTTGCTCTCACCGGGCCGACCTCGGGCTCCGATGCCGCCACCATGCGCGATGTCGGCTACGTCACCAAGGGCCGCCACGATGGCAAGGAGGTGGTCGGCTTCCGCGCCTCCTGGGAGAAGCGCTACATTACGCTGGCGCCGCAGGCGACGCTGGTCGGCTTGGCCGTGCGCCTGATCGACCCCGAGAATCTCTTGGGCCGCGGCGAGGACCTGGGCATCACGCTCGCGCTCATTCCGGCTGACCACCCCGGTGTCGAGATCGGCCGGCGCCACCTGCCGAGCGGCGCAGCCTTCCCCAACGGTCCGATCTGGGGCCGCGACGTGTTCATCCCCATCGACTGGGTGATCGGCGGCGAGAAGATGGTCGGGCAAGGCTGGCGCATGTTGATGGAGTGCCTGGCGGCCGGACGCTCCATCTCGCTTCCCTCCTCAGCTGCAGCAGGTGCCAAGTCGTTGCTGCGGAACACGACGGCCTATGCGCGCATTCGCAAGCAGTTCGACCTCCCCATCGGCAAGATGGAGGGTCTGGAAGAGCCGCTCGCGCGCATGGTGGAGAATGCGTACGTGAACGAAGCGGCCCGGGGCGTCACCGCGGCGATGGTGAGCCGCGGCGAGAAGCCATCGGTCATCTCGGCCATCATGAAATACCAGACCACCGAGCGCATGCGCCGTTCGCTCAACGACGCAATGGACTTGCACGGCGGTCGCGGCGTTTGCGACGGCCCTTCGAACTATCTGCAGTCGGCCTACCAGTCGATGCCGGTCGCCATCACCGTCGAAGGCGCCAACATCCTCACCCGCTCGCTCATCACGTTCGCGCAGGGGGCGCTGCGCTCCCACCCCTATCTCTACCAGGAGGTCCAGGCCTGCCAGGATGTGGATGAGCGGCAAGGCATCGTAGCCTTTGACAAGGCCTTCAGCGGCCACGTCGCCTTTTTCCTCTCGAACGCGTTCGGCGCGCTGTTCCACAACGTCACTTTCGGATACTTCGGCCATGTGCCCGAGAAGGCGTACGGCACGGCGGAATGGTATCGCCAGCTGTGGCGCTCCTCACGCAACTTCGCGCTGGTGGCCGATCTTACGGTGGCGGTGCTCGGTGGGGGCCTCAAGACCAAGCAGAAGCTCACCGGCCGGCTGGCGGATGCCCTTTCCGAGCTCTACCTGCTCTCCTGCGTGCTCAAGCGCTACGAGGACGACGGCAAGCCCGCCAACGACCGGCTGATCGTTGCGCTGTGCGCTCAGAACGCGCTGTTCCGCTTCCAGGAAGCGTTGCGCGGCACCATCGACAATTTCCCGTCCGCGCCGGCGCGCTGGCTCATGCGGGTGGTGACGTTTCCGCTGGGTGCGCATTACCGCCCGGCTCCCGACTGGCTTGGGCACAAGTGCGTCGAGCTGGTGCTGACGCCGGGCGAGGTGCGCGACCGCCTGACCCGCTATATCTACGTTTCGCAGAACCCCAACGATCCCACGGGCCTGCTCGAGGTGACCTTCGCCAAGGTGGTGGCCGCGGAGGTCGCGGAGAAGAAGCTCGATCGGGCGGTGCGCGCCGGCCAGGTTCGCCGCGTGCACGGCACCGACTGGGTCGGCGACGCCGCCAAGCTCGGCATCCTCACCGAGGATGAGGCTCGCCTCCTGCGCGAGGTGGAAGCTCTCACCGCCCGCGTCATCGCGGTGGACCATTTCGACCCGGCCGAGGTTCGGCCGCACTATATGACGCCGGGTCACAATGCGCGGGCTATGCGGAGCGCCGCGGCAGAATAAGGAAAGCGCAGCATGACCGACGTAAACGCGTTGCGCGACTGGCGTTTTTCGATCGATTTGCAGGGCATCGCCTGGGCGGTGTTCGATCGCGAGGGCGAAAGCCAGAACTCGCTCGGCCGCCGCGCGCTAGAGGAGCTTGGCGCCATCGTCGAGCGGGTCGAGCAGGGTGCGCGCGACCGCAGCATTCGCGGACTTGTCTTCATCTCGGGCAAGGAGAAGGGCTTCATCGTCGGCGCCGACGTGCGCGAGTTCGAAGAGCTCACGAGTGAGCGGCAGGTTGTCGACAGCGTTACCCTGGTCAATGCCTATCTCGATCGCATCGAGCGGCTGCCGGTTCCGGTCGTGTGCTGCATCCACGGCTTCTGCCTGGGCGGTGGGTTGGAGCTTGCGCTTGCCTGCCATTGGCGCATCGCCACCCGCGACGATGCCACCCGTGTCGGCTTCCCTGAGGTGCGGCTCGGCATCTTCCCGGGTTTCAACGGCACGGTTCGCTCGATAAGGCAGGCCGGCGCATTGGCTGCCATGCCGATCATGCTCGCGGGCTCCATGGTCCGCGCCGGTGCCGCGCGCGGCATGGGGTTGGTCGATGAGCTGGTCCCGAGCGCGCTCAACCTCAGATGGGCGGCACGCAAGGCGGTCGGACGCAAGCGCAGGTCGAAACCTGCGGCCCTGTGGAAGGACCTGGTGCGGCAATGGCCGGCGCGCGGGCTGCTGGCGAACAAACTGCGCTCGGAGACGGCCAAGAAGGTGCGCGAGGAGCACTACCCGGCACCCTTCCGCCTCATCGACCTGTTCGAGATGCACGCAGGCAACCTCGAGGGCATGAAGGCCGCCGAGACCCGGGCCTTCGCGCCTCTGATGGTAAGCGATACCTCACGCAACCTGCGCCGCGTGTTCAAGCTCTCCGAGATGCTCAAGGCGCAGGCGCCCAAGACCCTCGATTTCAAGCCGCTGCGTGTGCATGTCATAGGCGCCGGCGTCATGGGCGCCGATATTGCCGGCTGGTGCGTGGCCTCAGGCATGGAGGTGTCGCTGCAGGACGTCAACGCCGAGCAGATCGCCAAGGGCATCGCTGCGCAGAAGAAGCTGTTCGCCCGCAAATTCAAGACCAAGGCTACGCGGGCCGCCGCCGCCGCGCGCCTCATCGCCGATCCGAGGGGCGACAATATCGGCCGCGCCGATGTGGTGATCGAGGCCATCGTCGAGCGGCTCGAGGTCAAGCAGAACCTGTTCAAGTCGATCGAGAGCAAGCTCAAACCCGGCGCCATCATGGCGACCAATACCTCCTCGATCATGATCGAGAACATCGCCGAGCCGCTGGCCGACCCCGGCCGCCTGATCGGCATCCACTTCTTCAATCCGGTTGCCCAGATGCCGCTGGTGGAGGTCATCAAGGGCGCTGGCAGCCGCGAGGAGGAAGTGCAGAAGGGCTGCGTCTTCGTCACCGCGATCGACAAGTTCCCGCTGATCGTGAAGAGCAGCCCGGGTTTCGTCGTCAACCGGGTGCTGGGGCCCTACATGCTGGCCGCCTTGCAGCGCGTGGACAGCGGTGAGGCCAAGGAGAAGATCGACGAGGCGGCGCGCGCCTTCGGCATGCCGATGGGGCCGGTGGAATTGGCCGATACGGTTGGCCTCGATGTATGCGCCAGCGTCGGCAACATTCTCAAGATCGCGCCGGCCGGCGGCTCAAAGCTCGACCAGATGGTGGCGTCCGGCAAGCTCGGCAAGAAGTCGGGCGAGGGCTTCTACGTCTGGAAGAACGGCAAGCCGCAGAAGGCAGAGCCCGAAAAGCCTTGGGACAAGGATGAGCTGGCGCGGCTGGGACGTGTGCTGGTAGCCCCGCTGATCAGCGAATGCGAGCGCGTGCGCGACGAGCGCATCGTGGAAAGCGCCGATCTGGTCGATGCTGGCGTCATCTTCGGCACCGGTTTTGCCCCCTTCCGCGGCGGGCCGCTGCACTTTGCGGCCAACGAGCCGAAGTCGAACGTGGAGGTTCTGCACAGATCGGCGGCGGAGTAGCAGGTGTCAGACCCTGCGGGTCCGACACCATAACGGACACTACAAGGTCATTCATACGGGGTCAGACCCAGAGGGTCTGGCCCCAATCACGGAGCCTTCCATGGACCAAACGCTGAGGCGCGTAGCGGTGATCGGCGGCGTGCGCATCCCGTTCTGCCGCTCCAACACGCTCTATGCCGACCAATCCAACCTCGACATGCTGATCGCGGTGCTGAACGGCCTCATCGAGAAATACCGGCTGGCCGGCGCGCACATCGACGAGGTGGTGGGCGGCGCGGTGGTCTCCCACTCCAAGGACTGGAACCTGGCGCGCGAGGCAGTGCTCGGTACCAAGCTCGCGCACAGCACGCCGGGGATCACCATGCAGCAGGCGTGCGGCACCAGCCTGCAGGCGGCAATGGGCATCGCGGCCAAGATCGCCACGGGCCAGACCGACAGCGGCATCGCCATGGGCTCCGACACCACCTCGGACGCGCCCATCGTCTTCAAGCCCAAGTTCGCGCACCGCCTGGTCGAGGTGCAGAACGCCAAATCCTTCGGCGAGCGCCTGTCGGCTTTCAAAGGCTTCTCACCGGGCGAACTGGCGCCGCAGCCTCCCTCGGTGGCCGAACCGCGCACGGGGCTTTCCATGGGGCAACACACCGAGCTGATGGCGCAGGAGTGGAAGATCAGCCGGGTCGACCAGGACCAGCTGGCCTTCGAGAGCCACAGGAAAGCAGCCGAGGCCTACCGCTCGGGCTACATGGACGACCTGGTGGTGCCGTTCGCCGGGGTATTCCGCGACAACAATCTGCGCGAGGACATCAGCCTGGAAAAGATGGCCACCCTCAAGCCCGCCTTCGACAAGGAGCGCGGAACGCTCACGGCCGCCAACTCCACCCCGCTCACCGACGGCGCCGCCTGCGTGCTGCTGGCCTCCGAGGAGTGGGCGATGAAGCGCGGGCTGCCCGTGCAGGCCTACCTTGCCCACTCGCAGACTGCGGCCAACAACTTCGTCGAGGGCGAGGGCCTGCTGATGGCGCCCACCGTCGCCGTCTCGCGCATGCTGACGCGCGCTGGCCTGAAGCTGCAGGACTTCGACTTCTACGAGATCCACGAAGCGTTCGCCGCGCAGGTGCTGGCCACGCTCAAAGCCTGGGAGGACCCGGTCTACTGCAAGAAGTTCCTGGGTCGCGACGAACCTATGGGATCGATCGATCGCGCTAGGCTCAACGTGAAGGGCTCCAGCCTCGCCTTCGGGCACCCGTTTGCGGCTACCGGAGCCCGCATCCTCGGCAATTTGGGCAAGCTGCTCTCCGAGCACGGCGGCCGCGGGCTCATCTCGGTCTGCACCGCCGGCGGCATGGGCGTAGCGGCGATCCTGGAAGGCACCAAGGCGGCCGAGATGCGGCTGGCGGCGTAGGGTGCAATAAGCGGCAGCGCATTGCACCGATTTGCCGGCGAAACGGCGCAATTTCGGCTATGCCGTATTGCGCCCTACGCAGCTTCCCCCACTTCCACCACCAACGCCGGGTTGAAGGCCCTGTCCTCGCGGATGCCAACGTAGCCGCGCGGGTTGGCCACAACGCGGCAGCCGTCCAGCTCGTAGTCCGCCGGGGCGTGCATGTGGCCGTGCACCCAGAGCGCGGCGTTCGCCACCAGCTCATCGAGGTTGCTCGCAAAGGCCGTCGTCAGCAGGTCGTCGCGATAGCTCTCCTGCACGCTCCTGCGGCTCGGCGCGTGATGGGTGACGACGACCTTGCGCCGATTGCCGCCTTGCGTGAGCTGTCCTGCCAGCCAGACGCGTGAAGCCTCGTGCTCCTCGAGTGCATCTTGCGGGGTCCACAGACGCCCGCCGTTGCGGATCTGCCGGTGATCGTTGAGGCGCTGCGCTGCGAGGTACATCGCCGCTCTCTGCTCGCGCGGGCCGCCATAGCGGTAGTCGGTCCACAGCGTGCAACCCAGAAAGGTCAGACCGCCTATCTCGACACCCTCACGCTCCAGCAGATGGATGTTGGGAAAGTTGGTAGCTTCTGCGCGGCCGGCGGCCAACTCGGCGTGGCGGTCTGAGCCATAGAACTCATGGTTCCCGGCGACAAACATCACCGGCTTGGCGTCCAGTTGCTCACCGGCAATGAACCGAATGCCCTCCTCGATGCCGTGGCAGATGTCGCCAGCGATGATGACGGCGTCATGCTGCGGCCGCGGGTTCGGGAGCGCCAGCGGATAGCGGCGGTTCACGTCCACGTGCAAATCCGAGAGGATCCACAGCTTCACAGGAAATTCTCTTGCTGGCGGGCGGATCAGGCGCTTCCGGGGGACGCAGACGTGATCCGAGGCGTCACTTGCAGCCTGGTCCGTTGGCGCCTTTGCTTTTCAGATGCTCGACGCACTGGGCGCGGATCTCTTTGAGCTCCTTGAGCGTGCGGTCGAGGTCGGCGCGTTTCAATTGCAGCTCCTCGATCGCCTGCTCCACGCGATTGAGCAGCATCTGCGTCTGCGCAATATGCGCGGGATCCGCATCGTACAGTTTCAGGTACTCGGCGATCTCCTCCAAGCTGAACCCCAGGTTCTTGCCCCGCAGGATCAGCTTCAGTCGCGCGCGGTCGCGGCGCGAGTAGGCGCGTGCCACCCCGCGGCGCGCCGGCGAAATCAGGCCCTTCGACTCGTAGAAGCGAATGGTCCTGGTGGTGACATTGAACTCGCCGGCAAGCTCGCCGATGGCGTACAGGAGATCGCCCTCTTCCGTAGTGGCAGAAAACTGCATGAGCCGATCGCCTGGCGGTGCGGACCTCAGCTGGCCCTGCGCCGCGCCTCCTCTTCTGCTTTCAGCTCCTTTTTGGAGAGCTTGCCGATCAATGTCTTGGGTAGTGTGTCGCGGAACTCGATCTGCGCGGGCATCTCGATCTTCGACAGCTTGGTCTCGAGGTGGCTCGCGGATGTCCGCCTCGGTCGCCGCCGCGCCGGCCTTCAGCTTGATGAAGGCCTTTGGCGCCTCGCCGCGATACGGGTCCTTGATGCCGATGACCGTCACCTCCTCGACCGCGGGATGCTCATAGATCGCCTCTTCGATCCGACGCGGGTACACATTATAGCCCGAGCAGATGATCAGGTCCTTGATGCGGTCGACGATGAAGATGAACCCTTCTTCGTCCATGATGCCGACGTCGCCGGTGCGCAGGAAATCGCCGACGAACTGATTGGCGGTTTCCTCCGGCTTCCTCCAGAAACCTTTCATGACCTGCGGACCCTTGACGCAGATCTCGCCCTTCTCCCCTACCGCCACCTCTTTCGTCGGGTCGGCCAGGTCGCGGATCGACACGACCGTGCCCGGCAACGGCTGGCCGATGGAGCCGCTCTTGACTGGGCCGTCGACCGGATTGCACGTCACGCCCGGGGCGGCCTCGGTCAGCCCGTACGCCTCGACGACTTTGCAGCCCGTGACCTGCTCGAACTTCTCCTTGACCTCGACCGGCAAAGGGGCACCCCCCGACACGCAGTACTTGAGGGAGGACAGGTCGAACGAGGTGAGCCTTGGATGATTGAGCATGGCGATGAACATGGTGGGAACGCCGGGCATCACCGTCGGTTTGGTCCTGTCGATAAGCGTCAGCGCTTCGTCCAGCACGAACCGAGGCATCATAACGATCTCGGCGCCTTCCTGCAGGGCGAAGTTCATCACTGCTGTCATGGCAAACACATGGAAGAACGGCAGGGCCGCCAGCGTACGTTCCCGCCCCGCTGTTGAGGTTTGTCGCCCAGGCACCGCCCTGTTGGCAGTTCACGGTAAGGTTGGCGTGGGTCAGCATTGCACCTTTGGGTGTGCCAGTGGTGCCCCCGGTGTACTGAAGAACGGCCACGTCGCTCACGGGGTCGATCGGCACCTTTTCGAGACTGCCGCTACCCGCCGCCACCTCTGCGTCCCAGGCGATCTTCTCCGCAACCGGCGATTTGGCGGGATGGGCCAGGTCCCTACCCTTGAAGAGCTTGAACAGCACCGATTTCGCTGGGGGCAGCAGTGCCGGGAACGAGGCAACCACCGCTTGGGGTAGCGTGCCGGCCTGCATAAGGCGTTCGACCTTGTCGAACAGAACCTTGAGGTCGAGGGTCACCATCAATTGGGTGTCGCTGTCCTTCACCTGGAAGGTGAGCTCCTCCAGCGTATAAAGAGGGTTGTAATTGACGATGGTGCCGCCGGCCTTGAGGGTGGCGAAGAAGTAGATAATGAACGTTGGACAATTAGGCATGAAGAGCCCGACTTTGGTCCCCCGTTTGACCCCTAGCCGCTGCAGGCCCACGGCCGTGCGGTCGACCAACTGCCCGATCTCCGCATAGGTAAGGGCCCGCCCGAGGAAATTCGTGCAGGCGCGGGCTCCATACTTGGCGACTGCAGTGTCCAAGAGTTGGCCCAAAGGCACGGGGCTAAACTGCTGAAACCAATCGACACCTTCCGGATATTTCGACAGCCACGGGTACGGCGCGCCCTGTTGAGCTGCGGCCGCCGTCTGCACAGCGGAGGTCATTCTGGCTTCTCCTTGGGGGACCTGGAGGCCGTTTCGGCTTCGGCACCCGATTGGCGGCCCATTGGTCCGCCCCGTCATTGAACACACTTTTTTGACCGCTGACCAGATCGCTGGGGGGCTCCCGCACATGGCCAAAAACCCCTCCGACGCGGTCCCCAGCCGCATGGCGGCTCCGCTAGACTATTCGGGGTTTTGCGTATATGTGGTCGCCTGAGCCAACCTTCCGGGCGCGCCCGGAGTGATCATGAACGTTAACCGACAGGGTCCCGACATGCCCGGTTCTGGGCAGGGTTGGAGAGCGAGATGGACGAAGTAGCCACCAAGATCATCGACATACTCAAGAAGCATATGAAGGAGCCGCGGGACGACATCGGGCTCAGTACCGCGCTGACCGACCTCAAGATCGAGTCCCTGGACTTGGCGATGATCGTGTTCGACATCGAAGACAGTTTTGGGATCGAGATCCCCTACAATGCCAACGAAGAAGCAGCGGACTTCAAGACGGTAGGGTCGGTGGTCGACCGGGTGCGCGGCCTCATCGCCGGTCAAGGGGCCGCAGCTGCCAAGGCGTGACGGACGGTGGTAGGTCAGGGCTCTTTGGGCAGTCTACATCGCTACACCGCGCGGCGCTTCCACCGTACAAGGCGTTAGATGACAGCATCAGGCGGACCACGGCGCGTGGTCGTTACTGGCTTGGGGGCAGTGACCCCCATTGGCACGAGCGTGGCTGACTTCTGGGCCGGCTGCCGTCGCGCCCAGGTCGGGGTGGGGCAGCTCGGGGGCTTCGACGTCCAAGACCTCAAGGTCTTGATCGCCGCTCAAATCCGCGACTTTGATCCCAAGGCGCGCCTCAAGCATTTCAAGCGCGACAAGATCATCCTCCATGCCGATCGCTATTCCTGGTTTGCGGCGGCCGCGGCAGATGAGGCCGTGACCATGGCTGGGCTGGAAACGCCCTTCCAGGACCCCTACCGGGTCGCATGTATCATCGGGTCGGGCGGAGCCGGCTTGGTCGCCGTCGAGGCGGCCTACCACGACCTGTTCGTCAAGAACAAACGCGCCACCCACCCCCTGACGCTGCTGCGCATCATCGGCTCATCGGGAGCCGCCCATGTGGGCATCGAGTATGGGGTCAAGGGGCCGACATTCGCGACCTGTAGCGCCTGCTCGACCGCGGCACACGCCATCGGCGTTGCCCGCGACTATGTCCGGCATGGGTTGGTCGATGTGGCGATAGCCGGCGCGTCCGAGGCGCGTGATCAGCTACGGCACCATGCGGGCCTGGCAGGCCATGCATGTGCTCTCCCCGCAGGGCATCTTCCCGTTTGCCAAAAAGCGCAATGGCACGGTGCTGGGCGAAGGGGCGGGCATCCTGGTGCTGGAGTCGCTGGAGCACGCCAAAGCGCGGGGCGCCAAGATACTGGCCGAACTCACCGGGTTCGGCATGACGTCCGACAGCAAAGACATGGTCAATCCCGACATCGACGGGCCCAGGGAGGCGATGCGCCTGGCTCTCAAGGATGCCAGCCTGGCGCCCTCGGACATCGACTATCTCAACGCCCACGGGACCGCGACTGCCATTAACGACGTCAACGAAACCCGCGCCATCAAGGCTGTATTCGGCGATCACGCCAAGAAACTGGCGATATCTTCCACAAAGTCGATGCATGGCCATCCGCTGGGCGCCGGCGGGGGCATCGAGGCCGTGGCCTGCATCAAGGCCATGCAGGACAACTGGGTGCCGCCGACGGCCGGCCTCGACGAAGCCGACCCCGAGTGCGACCTCGACTACGTGCCGAACGAGGGACGCCCGCATCGGGTGACCCACACCATGTCCAATTCGTTCGCGTTCGGTGGGCTGAACGCGGTTCTTGTATTCAGCCCGGCTCCGGCTTGAATCTGGCCCTAGCTGCGCGTCAGGCGGGCGACCAATGCTCGCCAATCCAGGGCGTTGGGCGCACGTGCTTGTAGAACTTCTTGTACCAAGGCGCCGGCCAGCGTCCGTCGCGCGCTTCGTCTGGATCTGGTTTTCCAGGGAAGCAAACAATCCTGGCATCCGAGGGAAGGGGTGCGGATTTGACGAAGTTAAGTGGCCAATTCGGCATCAGCGTGTGTTTGAAGCTGACACACCAAGGCGCCGGCCAGAATGTCTGCTCAGTGATCGTACGCGAGATGTATTGCTGCTCGATGCGGAAGGCGGCAAGCACCGCTGCAACATTGTCGCGCATCCTCTCGTAGAGGTAGGCGTGGGCGCCCACGCGGAACCGGAAGCAGGACGTATTGCCGATCCCTGATCCTATCTGCGTCCAATTCTCGATGACACAAAAGGTGGATTCCGGCGCATAGTCGAAGAACTCGTCGAGCGATCCCGTTATGACAGTGTCGAGATCGAGAAATAGGACGTCACCGGAAATGCCTGGAACCTCCTTGGCCCACAAAACCATCTTGCGCCAAGGAAAATTGGCGACCTTCGCGGGCAGGGCCAGCGGCGGTATCGGCAGCGTTGCGACGTCACTAGCGATACCGGTTGGGTCGTCCGTGTAGCAGACGAGGCGCGTGGGACGCACGGTGTTGCGCTCAATCGCCGACCACAGGCGGTTGACGTAGGCGGCCGGATACCGCGTTCCCCACTTCATGCACACAATCGTTTGCATGCATCAATTCCGACAAGCAAACCGCATCAACCGAGCTTCTTCTGCAAAGCGGCTTTGGTGCGCCCGGCACGGAACCAGCGACGCTCGATGCCCTTCAGCGCCGCTCTGATTGACAGTCGGTGCCCCTTTTCGTGCTCGCTGTCATGCCAGACGACGATATTGTCCAAGTCGTATCCCGTACCGATCTCGCGGCCTGCGTAGCGCTGGTCCAGATGCGAGTAGCTGATCTCCGGATGCAGAACGTAGGCCCACGCCATGCCGATCTCGGCACTGCTGCCGACCTTGGCCTGCTCGCAAAGCCGCATCCATTCTGCGACGAAGGTTCGGGCACCCTCGGTTGGCCGAAATACGACGACGCGAGAGCCCAGCGTCATGATGACGCCCCGCTGCCATGGGCTCTGGCGTGCCTTGACCGAGACGGCCATGTCACTCGAGATTTGTGTGGCGGGCGCCAAGTCGCCGCCGACGAT
This sequence comes from uncultured Alphaproteobacteria bacterium, assembly GCA_963724565.1. Lineage (GTDB taxonomy): Bacteria > Pseudomonadota > Alphaproteobacteria > Rhizobiales > Hyphomicrobiaceae > AWTP1-13. Next base: position 16,950 of record CAVRVK010000011.1, on the reverse strand, counting down.
GCAATCGACGTCCATCAGGATCAGCGTCTTGTCCGGATAGGCCGCCATCGCTTCCAGCACGATCGATGGCTTGCGGCGAACGTCCCAGCGGCCGTGGCTTTTTTCCCTGGCGAAGAGATGATAAGGCGCGTCATGCGCGTCGAGGCTGGCGGCAAGCTTGCTGGCCAATGGCCGGTAGTCCGGCGTGAACCAGCCGATAACCAGCCAAGGTCTCTTGTCGTCGGGCTTTCGAAAATCGCCCGCTGCCGCAGGCGCATCGTCTCGCATCGCCATCTCTATCGGCCGTACTGTCATCAGGCGGGCGGCACCAGACCATGTCCACGGAGTGATATCAAGGGGTTGGGCTGGTGGGCCCGGCAGGACTCGAACCTGCAACCAGACGGTTATGAGCCGCCGGCTCTAACCATTGAGCTACGGGCCCCGGTCGCAGCCGGAACCGCCTCTACTACACCAGTTCGCACGCGCTTGGAACGCCGGGCCACGGCATCGTTCGGACAAAAATTGCGTGTTCGCTGTCATCGATCGCTGCCGGCAGCAAGAGGAACATCATGGGTAGTTCAAGGCAGACCTTGCTAGTGGCCGGCTTAGTGGCGGTTGCGCTCGCGGGTGCGGGGCCTTTCAATGCGAGGACGGGCATGGCGGCAGACAATGACAAGATCGAGCGGACGGTCAGCGTGTCGGCGAGCGGCAGCGTCGCCGTCGAGCCGGATATCGCGCAAATCTCCGCAGGCGTCGTGACCGAAGCGGATTCGGCCAAGGATGCGATTGGCCGCAACAGTGCGGTCATGAGCAAGCTGATCGACGGCCTGAAGGCAGCCGGCATCGCGGCCAAGGACATCCAGACAAAGACTCTCAATATCGAGCCACGCTACACGCTGCCCAAGGATGGGCGCGCCGCTACCATTAATGGCTATCGCGTGCTCAACCAAGTTCGCCTCACGGTGCGCGAGGTGAAGCGGCTCGGCGAGATCCTGGATCAGGCTATCGCGCTCGGTGCCAATCAGATCAACAGCATTGCCTTCGATGTCTCCAAAATGGAGACGCTGAAGGACGAGGCCCGCAAGCAGGCCATGGAGAACGCCCGCAGGCGCGCCGAGCTTTATGCCAAGGCCGCCGGCGGTGAGCTGGGGCCGGTGTTGCGCATCGCGGAGAAGCTGGGTGACCTGCAACCGGTGTTCGACGGGCGCATGGCGATGCGGGCCAGCGTGCCGATCGAGGCTGGCACGCGAAATCTCGAGGTCGAGGTCCACGTTACGTACGCGCTACGTTAAGCTCGATCTGCCTGGCGCGTTGATCGCTGGCGGTGATGCGGCGAGCATGATACGGCGTAGGTGTCAGACCCTTCGGGTCTGACACCATGAGACAACGGGTCTGCCAAGGTGCCAGACCCGGAGGGTCTGACACCGACATGAAACGCATCGGCTTCACTTCAGGCTCCTTCGACCCCGTAACCAACGGGCACATGGACGTGATCGCGCGGGCAGCGCGCATGGTCGACACGCTGGTCGTCGGCATCGGCGTGCATCCCGGCAAGACGCCGCTCTTCTCTGCCGATGAGAAAGTCGAGATGCTGAAGATGGAGACCGCCCCGGTCGTCACCGAAACGGGCTGCAGGATCGAAATTGTCACTTTCGACAATCTAACGGTCGAGGCGGCGCAGGCTTCGGGCGCAACGCTCATTTTCCGCGGGCTGCGCGACGGCGCCGACTTCGACTACGAGATGCAGATGGCCGGCATGAACGGCACCATGGCACCCGGTATCGATACCGTATTTCTGCCGGCGAGCCCGGGCGTTCGCCACGTCACCGCGACCCTGGTGCGACAGATTGCGCTGATGGGCGGCGATATCTCTCAGTTCGTCTCGCCGCACATCGCCCGGCTGTTGAAGGCCAAGGCCGGCAGCAAGCAGGCGAAAGCCAAGTCCGCCAAGAAGCGCTCCTGAGCTTTGCTGGGCGGGCCCCTGGTACGTTGCGTGCGCGCCGCAGAAAGGCCATAAGCGGAGTGAAGCTTCCCCTCCCCGATGCGGCCGGGCTGCGGATAGGGGCGGCGGCCAACACCCACCAACAATGCTGGAGCCTTTACGTGATCCGATTTGTGCTGAGCGGAGCGATCGCTCTCGTTGCCTTCGCGTCCACCGTGCTCGCCCAGGCCCCCGATCCCCAGAACACGCTGGTGATCGAGCTCAAGACCGGCAAGGTGCTGGTCAAGCTGCGGCCTGACCTGGCGCCCAAGCACGTCGCTCGGGCCAAGCAGCTCGCCAAGCAGGGTTTCTACAACGGCCTCAAGTTCCACCGCGTGATCGACGGCTTCATGGCGCAGACCGGTGATCCGCAGGGCACGGGCATGGGCGGCTCGGACCTGCCCGACCTGCCGGCGGAGTTCACCAAGGAAGTGTACAAGCGCGGCAGCGTGGGTGCGGCGCGCACCGCAGAACCCCAACAGCGCCAACAGCCAGTTCTTCATCTGCTACGACGGCTGCCGCCCGCTCACTGGCCAGTACACGCTGTGGGGCGAGGTCATCGAAGGCATGGAGCACGTCGACAAGATCGCGCGCGGCGAGCCGCCGGCACGGCCGGACGTGATGCTGAAGGTCTATCTGCTGGCTGACGCGAAGAAGTAGGCATTCTCCCTCTCCCCGCTTGCGGGGAGAGGGCTGGGGTGGGGGGCGGCACCAAGCTCGCCCGTCGCCTCTTTCTGCCCCTCACCCTAACCCTCTCCCCACTGAAGAGTGGGGAGAGGGGATGCGACAACGGAGCTGACCAATGACTACAATCAAAGACCCCGAGAACACGCTCATTATGGAAACTACCAAGGGCAAGGTGGTGATTGCCCTGCGTCCGGACCTGGCGCCCAAGCACGTGGAGCGCATCAAGCAGCTGGCGCGCGAGGGCTTCTACGACGGCATCGTCTTCCACAGGGTGATCGACGGCTTCATGGCGCAGACGGGCTGCCCAAATGGCACCGGTACGGGCGGCTCGAGCTATCCGAACTTGCCGGCCGAATTCAACCCAGAGCCGCATGTGCGCGGGGTGTGCTCGATGGCGCGTTCGCAGAGCCCCAACAGCGCCAACAGCCAGTTCTTCATCTGCTTCGACGACGCGACTTTCCTGGACAACAAGTACACCGCCTGGGGCCATGTCATCGAAGGCATGGAGAACGTCGACAAGATCAAGCGCGGCGAGCCGGTGCAAAACCCTGACAAGATCAAGTCGCTGAAGGTGGCGGCCGACGTGAAATAAGTGTCAGACCCACCGGTTCTGACACCGCCATGCGAACGGACCTCTTCGATTTCGACCTGCCTGACGAGACAATCGCGCTGGAGCCTGCGAGCCCGCGTGACAGCGCGCGGTTGCTGGTGGTCCGACCCGCGACTCCCTCTCTCCGCAAGCGGGGAGAGGGAGCGGTCGAACTCGAGAATTGCTACGTTCCGGACCTGCCCGCCCTTCTGCGGCCAGGCGATGCGCTGGTGTTCAACGACACACGCGTGATCCGCGCCGCGCTCACGGGGCAGAGGCTGCGCGGGGAGACCAGTGCGAATGTGTCGTTCAATCTGCACAAGCGGGTGGACAACAGCCGCTGGCGCGCGTTCGCGCGGCCGGCCAAACGGCTTGCCCCGGCGACCGCATCCGCTTCGGCCACGATGGCCGCGTGTGTTTTCTCGGCACGTTGGACGCCACGGTCACCGACATAGGTGAGGCCGGCGAGGTCGAGCTCGCATTCAGCATGCACAGTGCGTATCTCGACCAAGCGATCGAAGCCTTGGGCGACCCGCCGCTGCCGCCCTACATCGCCGGCAAGCGCGATCTGCATCCCGAGGACGCCGAGCGCTACCAGACCATCTATGCGCGCCGCGAAGGAGCAGTCGCCGCTCCGACCGCGGGCCTGCACTTCACGCAAGCGCTGTTCGCGGAGTTGGACGCGCGCGGCATCTCGCGCCATTTCGTGACGCTGCATGTCGGAGCCGGCACATTTCTGCCCGTGAAGGCCGATGATACCGTGCAGCATCACATGCATGCCGAGTGGGGGGAGATTTCCGCCGAGACCGCCGCAGCGCTCAACCGCGTGCGCGAAGCAGGCGGTCGCATGGTCGCCGTCGGCACGACGTCCCTGCGCCTCTTGGAGGCGGCTGCCGCTGCGGATGGCACGATCCGACCGTTTGCGGGTGAGACCGCCCTCTTCATCACGCCCGGCTATCGCTTCAAGGTAGTCGATCTATTGCTGACCAACTTCCACCTGCCGCGCTCAACCTTGTTCATGCTGGTCGCCGCTTTCAGCGGGCTCGACACGATGCAAGCCGCCTACCGCCACGCCATTGAATCCGGCTATCGCTTCTATTCTTATGGCGACGCCTGCCTGCTCCACCCGGCGCATTACACCCCATGAGCGAGCGTTTCGCCTTCGAGTTCATCAAGACCGACGCCGGGGCCCGCCTCGGCGAGATCGCCACGCCGCGCGGGGTCATCCGCACGCCGGCCTTCATGCCGGTCGGGACGGCGGGCACGGTGAAGGCCGTCTACACCGACCAGCTCGAGGCCGCCGGCACCGATGTGGTGCTGGCCAACACCTATCATCTGATGCTCCGCCCGGGGGCCGAGCGCGTGGCCCGGCTCGGTGGGCTGCACAGCTTCATGCGCTGGAGCAAGCCGATCCTCACGGACAGCGGTGGCTTCCAGGTGATGAGCCTCGCCAAGCTGCGCACGATCACCGACGACGGCGTCACCTTCCAGTCGCACATCGACGGCTCGACGCACACGCTTTCGCCGGAGCGCGCCATCGAAATCCAATGCCTGCTTGGCGCCGACATTCAGATGCAACTCGACGAGTGCGTGGCGCTGCCCGCCTCGATCGATGCGACGAGGATGGCAGTCGATCGTTCCCTCGCCTGGGCAAAGCGCTGCCAGGCAGCCTTTGCACAACAGCGCGAGCTGGGCCGCGCCAGACCCGGACAGGCGCTGTTTGGCATCGTGCAGGGCGGCACCGACCCGGACTTGCGGGCGCGATCGGCCGATGCGCTGGTGGCGATGGACTTCCCCGGCTACGCGGTGGGCGGTCTGGCGGTCGGCGAGGCTCCGGAGGTCATGCTGGAAACGTTGGAGTTTACTGCGCCGCGTCTGCCGGCGGGAAAGCCGCGCTACCTGATGGGTGTCGGCACGCCGATCGACTTGATCGAGGCGGTGGCGCGCGGCATCGACATGTTCGACTGCGTGCTGCCGACGCGTTCCGGCCGCCACGGGCAGGCCTTCACCTGGGCCGGCAAGGTGAACCTGCGCAATGCAAGGTTTGCCGATGATCCCGCGCCGCTCGATGCCGCCAGCGCCTGTCCCGCCGCGCGCGACTACAGCCGAGCCTATTTGCACCACCTGGTGAAGTCGGAGGAGTACCTGGGGGCAATGCTGCTGTCGTGGGCCAACATCGCGTTCTACCAGGAGCTGATGCAGGCGATGCGCGCCGCCATCGGCGAAGGCCGGTTCGCGACGTGGGCGGCAGCCACTACGCAGCGGCTCAAGGGCGAGGCGGACGACTAGAGATCGGAAGTCGATGGAGCCGGCTCTCCACGGTCTCACGCTCTGGACCTGGCGTGCTGGTACCCGTCGGGCGCCTTCACCCCTAAGTGATCCGTCCGTCTTGAAATTTGATAATCCCGCTCAGGTGGGTAGTGTAACCAAACGGCTCGCTACGGCGAAGACGATTGACGCAAGGTGCCGCTGCGTTCGATGTGAATTCCGGTCAGCGACGTGCCGGGCGGCCGCCCCGACGATCCCAGGGAAACGATGCGCGCATGAATGCACCTGTCGCAATCCGAAAGTTCGAGCAGCTCGGGTGGACCGCCAAGGGCGAGCCGCGCGCCAGCATTGCACTGCGTGCGCTGGAGACGCTGTGGTTCAATACGGGCACGCTCTGCAACATCACCTGCGCCAACTGCTACATCGAGAGCTCGCCGCGCAACGATCGCCTGGCGTATCTCAGTCTCAAGGATGTGCAGGGTTTCCTCGACGAGATCGAGCGCGACCGTCTCACCACGCGCCTCATCGGCTTCACCGGCGGCGAGCCGTTCATGAATAGGAGCTTCCTCGCCATCCTGGAGGACACGCTGGCGCGCGGCTACCAGACCCTGACTCTGACGAACGCCATGCGGCCGATGATGCGGCGCAACCAAGCCATCGCCGATCTCATCGCCAAGTACGGCAGGGCCGCGCGCTTTCGCGTTTCGCTCGACGACTACCGGGCGGAGGTGCATGACCGCGAGCGCGGCCAGGGAAGCTTCGCCAAGGCCCTAACCGGCCTCAGATGGCTGGCCGGGGCGGGCGCGGTAGTGGAAGTTGCGGCTCGCTATCTGTCGGGGGACAAGGAGGCGCAGATCCGTTCCGGCTTTGCTCAACTGCTGGGGCAGCATGGCGTTGCCCTCGACTGTGCGGACCCCCAGCAGCTCATGCTGCTGCCGGAGATGAGCAAGACCGCCGACCCGCCGGAAATCACGCCCGCCTGCTGGTCCATCCTCAACGTATCGCCGGATGGCATCATGTGTGCGAACGCCCGCATGGTGGTCAGGCGCCAGGGCGCCGAGCGGCCGGCCGTGCTCGCCTGCACGCTGCTGCCCTATGACGAGCGGTTCGAGCTCGGCGCAACCCTCGCCGAGGCCAGTGGGCGCGTGTATCTCGCGCACAAGTACTGCGCGACGTTCTGTGTGCTGGGCGGCGCCTCCTGTGGCGCCGCGCGCGGGGGCAGCTAGGCTCACGCCGAACAGCAGGGCGCGGCCGCCGCCACCAAGCCGATATAGACGCCGACCCACTTGTTGCGGGCCTCGGTGTCGGAGCGCAAGCGCTCCATCGCGTCGTCGATCGTCATGTACTGTTTCCCGATGCTCGCGTGCCTGGCACACCGCGGTTCAGCGATGGCAACCCTGGTGTGACACCGCCGTCGCCTCCGCGATGCGGCCAGCATTCTAGAAGGGGTATCGATCCTTTGGTCCGGCGCAAGCGGCTTGCAACGGGCCAATAACAAACGGAACCATGTGTTGGAGCCGGTGGTTCCACCTGAGGAAGATGGGAAGGTTGCTGGGCGGCAGTGCTTTCCGATAGCATCGGTCGATCTGGGAGCGACCTTGTCTCCCCATGGAGATCCAGTGTCCCGATTGCTGACACTCGCGTTTGTCGTCGCGGCCATGGCGGGCGGCCCAGGCACTGGCTATGCCCAGCAAAAGCAGAAGCCGACCGGAAACCCCCCTTATGTAACCGTGCCGCCTCCGCCGCAGCCCGGCGTTCAGCAACCGGGCGTACAGCAGCCGCAAAACGTTTGCCCCTGCTACCGCAACAACGGAGTATTCGCAGGCTATTCGACAGCGGCCTGCTGCTTCCGGCGATGATGAGGTTGCTGACTGGGCCGGTCAAAAAAAAGAAAATGGCTCCGCGGGTAGGATTCGAACCTACGACCAGCCGGTTAACAGCCGGCTGCTCTACCGCTGAGCTACCGCGGAATACCGTTCGCCCTCAGGGTTGGCGCCTCTTAGCAACCAGAGGGGGCGACGCCAAGGCCTTTCGCACGGGTGGAACACAAATTAGCCGCCACCGACGACAAATTCAGGCCGCCAGCACACGAGGGTGGCAAGGGGTGGGCATGCACGAGGCCTACTTGCGCCCGGCTTCCGGAGGCGTATAGGCTCGCGGCGACCGGGGACAGCCACGATCTGAGCAAATGCAGCCTTCCGTGCCTCAATTTGGCTGTGGGAGGCGCATGCGCACGGGACACGGAGGAAGCGAGGATGATGGTCAAGCATTTCGCCTATGGGGCATTGGGGGCGAGCATTGTGGCGGCAGGCCTGTCGTTCGGCGGCGCGACGCCGGCGGAGGCGGCGTGCCTGAGCGCCCGGGTGACGGGGAATACAGCGACCGGGCGGCTCCGGCTGCTCGTTGAGCGCAGAGCACACCTCAACTGGTCGGACAGCGTACGCGACCTCGAAGCCCGCCGCTTCAGCAACTGGAACTACGCCAAGGACCGGTCGATGAATTGCCGGCGCGAGCGCCCGAGCGACCCTTGGGAATGCACGGCGCGCGGTCGCCCCTGCGACCGGCCGAGCTGAGGGCTTGGCACCGCATCGCCCACTGGTGCGATGCACCCAAGCCTATCGGCAGACCGGTCTGCTTGCTGACATGCACAGATGGGTCGGTGGAGGCCACGCCCGGAATTGAACCGGGGTACACGGTTTTGCAGACCGTTGCGTAACCACTCCGCCACGTGGCCTCGCGTCGAAGGATCAGGCACTTACCACGGCCGTCCACGGCTTGGAAGACCCCGTTCCAACCCTGGGGAGCGGCTATCGCCGAGCTGCGGCCGCTTTTTCAGGCGAACGCGCCGAGCACGCGACGATGATCGTGGCAACGGCGATCGTAGCACTCGATGACATCGAGCAGCAGAGCGCACACGCACTCCCGCCCGGCCTGGCCAAGCTCTTGCGGTCGACTTCGATCAGCACGCGGGCGCGCACGATCTCGCGCGCCGTCACTTCCCGCGCGCGAAACGACAGCTGGGGATCCTCCACGGTCGGCGCGGCCGGCATTTGGTCGACCGTCTTGAGAATAGCTGCCATGCCCCAACCCAACGCATGAGCTGGCGGGACCCTAGCAGCGGGGGGCTAACTTCGGGATAGGCGATTGCCACGGATAATGCCCTGGCCGGCAACACATTTCTCACCATGACGGCTGGCGCCGGGGGCGGGTCAGGCTGAGACCGGGTTGCACCCCTGCCCAGTCTCACCGACGATCTGATACATAGGGCCGGTGCCGCCTCGCTGGTGCGGCTGTTGGGGACGCGGCATCTGACATGAGCCTTCCTTCTGTAGCGATCATCGGCGGCACCGGCACCTTGGGCTCGGGGCTCGCCAAGCGTTGGGCCGCTGCCGGCCACGCGGTCGATTATCGGCTCGCGCACCGCCGACAAGGCCGAGGCCGCCGCGCGTACGCTCACCGTCAAGGCCGGCGCGCCTGCGGCGCGCGGCGCCACCAACGTGGATGCGGCCAGGGCAGCCGAGGTTATCGTGCTGGCGGTTCCGTGGGCCAGCCACGCCGCAATCCTGGACGAGATCAAGCCGTACGTCGCCGGCAAGCTCGTGGTGGACACCACAGTGCCGCTGGTGCCGCCCAAGGTCGCGCGCGTGCAGTTGCCGCCGGAGACCTGCGCTGCTCTTGCCGCCCAGAAGCGGCTGGGCGAAGGCGCGCGGGTGGTGGCGGCCTTCCACAACGTTGCCGGCCACAAGCTGCAGGCGGACGCAAAGATCGATTGCGATGTCCTGATTTTCGGCGACGACCCCAAGGATCGCGCCGTGGTAGCGTCGCTCGCTCAGGCTGCGGGCCTGCGCGGCGTGCACGCGGGTCCGCTCGCGAACGCCGTGGCAGCCGAGGCCTTGACATCGGTGCTGATCGGGATCAATCGCAACTACAAGGTGGATGGTGCCGGCATCCGCATCACCGGCATCGGCTAGGACTGATCTCCTTGCGCCAGCAGCAGCTTACGATCACGGCGCTTGACGGCCTCCCGCGCGTTCGCCCGGGAGACGACCTCGCGCACCTTCTCATCGCCGCGCTCGAGCAGAACGGCATTGCGCCGCGCGACCGAGACATCCTGGTGGTGACGCAGAAGATCGTCTCGAAGGCGGAGGGGCGCTATCTCGAGCTGGCGACCGTGGAGCCGGGCGCGCGTGCGCGCGAGATCGCGGCGATCACCGGCAAGGACGTCTACCTCGTGGCGGCGATCCTGAGCCAGGCCGTGGAGGTGCTGCGCGCCACCCCTAATGTGCTGATCGTCGCCACGCCCCACGGCCTCGTGCTCGCCAATGCCGGCATCGACCAGTCGAACCTGGAAGCGGGCGACCATGGCCGGCGCGTGCTGCTGCTCCCCGAGGATCCTGACCGCAGCGCATGGCGGCTCAAGGAGCGCGTCGACGCGCATTTCGGCGCGGACGTCGGCGTAATCATCGCCGACAGCGCGGGGCGCGCGTGGCGGCTCGGCACCGTCGGGCTTGCCATCGGTGCGGCCGGCGTCCCGGCGCTGCTCGACCGGCGCGGCGAGAAGGATCTGGCGGGCCGCCCGCTCGAGGTGACCGAGGTCGGGTTTGCCGATGCCGTGGCTGCGGCGGCGGTGGTGGCGATGGGCGAGGCAGCGGAAGGGAGGCCCGCGGCGCTCGTGCGCGGTCTCACGTGGAGCGCGGCCGCGCGCCCGGCGGCCGACCTGGTGCGGCCCAAGGTGCGGGATCTGTTTCGATGAGCAGCAACGATCACGCCAGATACGTTGCGCTCTCCGGCGGCATCGGCGGCGCCAAGCTGTCGCTCGGGCTGGCGCAGCTGCTGGGTGATCGGCTGACGGTGATCGTCAACACTGGCGACGACTTCGAGCATCTCGGCCTCTACGTCTCGCCCGACGTCGACACCACGCTCTACACTCTGGGCGGCGTGATCAACCCGGAGACCGGCTGGGGCCGGGCGGACGAAACCTGGAGCTTCATGCAGGCAACCGCGGAGCTTGGCGGCCCGACCTGGTTCAAGCTCGGCGACCGCGATCTTGCTACGCATGTGGAGCGCACGCGGCGCCTCGCTGCCGGCGAGACGCCGACCGGCATCACCCGGCATTTGGCACAGAGGCTGGGCATTGCCGCGCGCATCCTGCCAATGGCTGACGAGCCGGTGCGCACGATGGTGGAAACAGACGCCGGCGTGCTCGCCTTTCAGGAGTATTTCGTGCGCGATCGGTGCAGGCCGTTTGCGCGCCGCATTCGCTACGATGGCGCCGTGGCGGCGAGGCCCACGCCGCAGGTCGTCGACGCGCTTTCCGCGCCGGATCTCGAAGGGCATCATAATCTGTCCGTCGAACCCGTGGCTCAGCGTCGATCCGATCCTGGCCGTGCCGGGCCTGCGCGAGGCGCTGCGGGCGAGCGGCGCTCCCATCGTCGCCGTCACCCCGATCATCGGCGGTAGGGCGGTGAAAGGCCCGACGGCCAAGATCATGACGGAACTCGGCATCATCACCAGCTGCGCCGGCCATCGCGCGTCACTACGGCGGCCTGCTCGACGGCTTTGTGCTCGATGCGGACGACGCAGCGCTCGCGCGCGATGTCGCCGTTGCGACCATTGCCACGAACACGCTGATGCGGACCCTGGACGACAAGGTGGCACTCGCGCGGAGCTGCCTATCATTCTGCGGCAGGCTGGCGCAGGAGGCGCGGCCATCGGCCCGGCGCAAACCCGCGGTGGTCGCGCCATGAGCCGTGCGCCGACCTGGGCCATCGTTCCCGGTGAAGGCCCTGGCGAGGCCAAGCAGCGCCTGTCACGCGGTGCTGCCGCTCGCGGCGCGCCGCCGGCTGATGCTAGTGATGCTGCTCGACGTGCTGGCGGCGCTCAGGCAGGTCGAGGAGCTGGGACCGGTCCTGATCGTCACGCCCGACGCCGAAGTCGCCGACGTCGCCCAGCGGCCGCGGTGCACAGGTCCTGCGCGAAGCGCGCGCCACCGGCCACAGCGCCGCCGCTGTTGCAGGCTTCACCGCGGCCCGGGCCGGCGGTGCGGCCCAGGCCCTGACGCTGCCGGCCGACGCCCCTCTTGTCACCCCAATGGAACTTCGCGCTTTACTCTCCTCCTGTCCTCGAGTGGGGGCAGAGGAGATGCGGCGACTACCCACGTGACGCTCGTCCCATCGCGCGACGGCGACGGCACCAATGCGCTACTCGTGTCGCCGCCGGACGCCTTCACGCCCCGGTTCGGCCCTGGCAGCTTCGCCCGCCATCGCACCCAGGCCGCTGGGGCGGGCATCGCCTGCCGGACCGTCCGCCTGCCTGGGCTCGGCCTCGACGTCGACGAGCCGCACGACCTCGACGAGCTGATGCGTCACACGCACGCCAACCCGCGCTATAGCTTTCCTCGAGCAATACGTGCGCAACCCAGTCGAGGTCGATCAGTCATGAGCGGCGGAGCTGACATTACCGGCGCTCTCGCGGCCGCCGCATCGGGCCGCGTGCCCTCGCGCGATGAGGCGCTGGCGCTTGCGCAGTGCGACGACCTTCCCCGCCTCACGGCGCTGGCCGAGAAGCTGTGCCTCGCCGGCCACGGGCACACTGTGACCTTCTCCAAGAAGGTGTTCATCCCGCTGACGCGGCTCTGCCGCGACGTGTGCCACTACTGCACCTTCGCGCGCGCGCCCAACGCGCGCGAGCCGCACTTCCTCTCGCCCGACGCCGTGCTCGAGATCGCCCGCGCCGGCCAGGCCGCGGGCTGCAAGGAGGCGCTGTTCACGCTCGGCGACCAGCCCGAGCTGCGCTACGCCGCCGCCCGCGAGGCGCTGGCCGCGCTCGGTGTCGACTCCACCCTCGCGTACCTGGAATCCTCTGCCGCCCTGGTGCTTGCGCGAGACCGGCCTGCTGCCGCATCTCAACCCCGGCGTGATGGACGAGGCCTGGCTCGCGCGCCTGCGCAAGGTCTCCGTCTCGCAGGGCATCATGCTGGAGACGGCCTCGGAGCGGCTGTCGCAGCGCGGCGGCCCGCATTTCGGCTCGCCCGACAAGGCGCCGGCGGTGCGCCTCGCCACGCTCGAGGCCGCTGGCCGCGCGAGTGTACCCTTCACCACCGGCATCCTGATCGGCATCGGCGAGACGCGGCGCCGAGCGCATCGAGGCGCTGCTCGCCATCCGCGACGTCACGAGCGCCATGGCCACATCCAGGAAGTGATCGTCCAGAACTTCCGCGCCAAGCCCGGCACGCGCATGGCCGACGGCCGACGAGCCGTCGCTGGAGGATCACGCCTGGACCATCGCGGTCGCCCGCCTGATCCTCGGCCCGGCCATGAACATCCAGGCGCCGCCCAACCTGCAGCCCGCGGGCCTGGCGCAGCTCGTCCGCGCCGGCATCAACGACTGGGGCGGCGTGTCGCCGGTGACGCCGGACCACGTCAACCCCGAGGCGCCGTGGCCGCACCTCGCCGATCTCGCCCGCGCCACCGAGGCCGCTGGCCGCACGCTGGTGGAGCGGCTGGCGGTCTATCCGGAGTTCGCGCTCCCCGTCTTCCCGCGCGGCGGGAACCCAGGTCACCGGGCCAACGCGCGCGATGGTGGCATGGATGCCCGCCTGCGCGGGCACGTGCCGGCAATGGCTCGACCCGGCGCTCGTCACGCCCATGCTGCGCCACCTTGATGCGATGGGGCTTGCCCGCGAGGACGACTGGGCGCCAGGGACCGACGCGCCGCTGCCCGCGGCGCAGGTCGCGCGCATCCGCGAGCAGCACGCGCCGAGTCCTCGCCATCGCGCGTATCCTCGACCGCGCCGCCGCCGGCGAGCCGCTCACCGAGACCGACATCGTCGCCCTGTTCGAAGCCCGCGGGCGCGACTTCTCCGCGGTGCTGCCGCGCCGCCGACGAGCTGCGCGCCCGCGCGCGTCGGCGATGTCGTCACCTATGTCGTCAACCGCAACATCAACTACACCAACATCTGCACCTACGGCTGCAAGTTCTGCGCCTTCTCCAAGGGCCGCCACAGCTTCGAGTCCACGCGAGAAGCCCTACGATCTGGGCCTCGACGAGATCGCGCCGCCGCACGCGCGAGGCGTGGCAGCGCGGCGCCACCGAGGTGTGCCTGCAGGGCGGCATCCGCCCCGGCTACACGGGCGAGACCTACTTCTCGATCGTCGACGCCGTGAAGTCGGCGGCGCCCGACATTCATGTGCACGCCTTCTCGCCGCTGGAAATCTGGCACGGGGCGCAGACCCTGGGCCTGCCGCTCGACGACTACCTGGCGCACCTCAAGAGCGCCGGCCTCGGCAGCCTGCCCGGCACCGCCGCCGAGATCCTCGACGACGAGGTGCGCGCGGTGCTGTGCCCCGACAAGATCACCACCGCGCAGTGGCTCGAGGTGATGGAGGCGGCGCACGCCGTCGGCCTCAAGAGCACGGCCACCATCATGTTCGGCCACGTCGACGCCTACCGGCACTGGGCGCGCCACCTGCTGCGCGTGCGCGACGCTGCAGGCGCGCACAGGCGGCTTCACCGAGTTCGTGCCGCTGCCCGTTCGTGCACATGGAGGCGCCGATCTACCTCAAGGGGCAGGCGCGCAAGGGCCCGACGTTCCGCGAGGCGGTGCTGATGCACGCGGTGGCACGTCTGGCGCTCGACCCCGCAATCACCAACATACAGGCCTCCTGGGTGAAGATGGGCCCAGACGGGGCGGCGCTGTGCCTGGAGGCCGGCTGCAACGACATGGGCGGCGTGCTGATGGACGAATCGATCACGCGTGCGGCCGGTGCAGTGCACGGCCAGCAACTCCACGCCGCCGACATGGAGCGCCTGATCCGCGCTGCCGGCCGCACCCCGCGCCAGCGCACCACGCTCTATGCGTCTGCGTCCCAAAGTCGTTGGGAGGCGGCCGCCGCGGCGGTTGGGACGGGCGATGGATCGGGGCTTTGCGGCGATTGGCTACAGGGTCACGCCAACACCGGGCCCTGGCCGCAGTGACGCCGGTTGGATAAGGTCCGCCGCATCGCTTTACTCGAGGCCTTCCGCGATGACCGACAGCAAGCTGCAGCGCCTCAACATGGTCGAAAGCCAGGTGCGTACCAGCGACGTCACCGACCGGCGCATCATCAAGGCGATGCTGGAGGTGCCGCGCGAGAAGTTCGTGCCGGCGGCGCTGGCGTCCATGGCGTACATGGACGAGCCGGTGCCGGTCGGGCCTGTCAACGGTGCCAAGCCCCGGCTCTCTGCTGGCGCCGCGCACGTTCGCCAAGCTCGTGCAGCTGGCGGAGATCGGGCCTGAGGCGGTGGTGCTCGATGTCGGTTGCGCGACCGGCTACTCGACCGCCGTGCTGGCGAGGCTCGCCAAGCGCGTTGTCGCCGTGGAGGTCGACCGCGGCCTCGCGCAGAGCCGCGCGCCGGCTGCTGGCCGAGTTCGGCGCAAGCAATGCCGTCGTGGTCGAAGGTCCGCCTTGCCGCTGGCGCACCGGCGGAGGCTCCGTTTGCGGTTATTTTTGTGAACGGCGCGGTCGAGGTGGTGGCGCCGTCGCTGCTCGAGCAGCTGGAAGACGGCGGCCGGCTGGTGGCGATTGTGGCAGAGGGCGCCAGTGTCGCCGGGCCCAGGTGTGGCGGCGCACGGGCAGGCCGTTCGACGCGCGCCCGGCCTTCGAGGCCGGCGCAGCGCTGTTGCCGGGCTTCGAGCGTCCGGCGGGCTTCGTTTTCTGAGGCGCCCGCAGGCCCCGATTTGCGTGCGAACTTTTGCGCCCGTCGATCTGTTGAATTCGGGCAACTGCCGCCGGAAATCGAGCCGGTTAACGCTTTGTTGCAGTCGAATCATCCAAGTCCTGGGTGAGTATTCTGTGGAAAACGTGCAGTGAGCGGACGCTTGGCCTCCGGGCCGGGCGTCGGTTCGTGTGCACGGGAGAAACAGGATCGGCGGGGCGTTCCGGGCACCGGACCTGACGAGCGGCCCGGCGCATGAGGGATCGACACGTGGCAGTTCCTCGGCGCGGCGGCGGGTTAGTGGTGTGGCGAAGTGTTGGCGTTGGCGTTTGGGCTGGCGTTGTGCGTTGGCGGGGTGTGGGCTCCGGCTGCGCGGGCGGAGACGCTGAAGGAGGCGCTCAACGCGACCTACAAGTTCAATCCCCGGCTCGATGCGGCGCGCGCCATCCAGCGCGCCACCGACGAGGAGGTGCCGCGCGCGCTGTCGGGCTACCGGCCCTCGATCACGGGCAGCGCCGACACCAGCTACCAGCTGCAGACGATCAAGCCGACGCCGGGCAGCGGGGGCTTCGGCGACACCAACGAGCAACCCGCGCGGCTACCAGTTGGGCGCGATCCAGCCGATCTTCCGCGGCTTCCGCACCAAGAACGCGGTGTCGGCGGCGGAGGCCACCGTGCGGGCGGGCTGGGAGGCGCTGCGCTCGACGGAGAGCTTCGGTGCTGCTGGAGGCGGTGACGGCCTACATGGACGTGGTGCGCGACCAGGCGATCCTGACCCTGCGCGAGAACAACGTCACGGTGCTGACCCGCGACCTGAAGGCGACGCAGGACCGGTTCGCGGTGGGCGAGGTGACGCGCACGGACGTGGCGCAGGCGCAGGCGCGGCGCGCCGGCGCGGTGGCGGCGCTGGACCTGGCGCGGGCCAACCTGAAGACCAGCCGGGCGACGTTCGAGCGGGTGGTCGGGCATCCGCCGAGCGGGCTGGTGGAGTCCAAGCCCAGCACGCAGGTGCCCAAGAGCCTGGACGAGAGCACCGAGATCGGCGCGCGCGAGAGCCCCGCGCGTGGTGGCGGCGCTCTACCGCGAGCAGGCGGCGCGCTTCAACATCGACCTGATCCGGGGCGAGAGGCTGCCCACGGTGCAGCTGGAGGCCAACTACGGGCGGCGCTTCGACAGCGCGGCCTCGATCGACGAGGTGGAGACGACGACGGTGACGGGGCGGGTGACGCGTGCCGTTCTACACCGGTGGCGAGGTCGAGGCGCGCATCCGCCAGGCCAAGCACACGCACGTGCAGCGGCTGCAGGAGATCGAGCAGGCGCGCACCGAGGTGCAGGCGCAGGTGGTGACGGCGTGGTCGCAGCTGCAGGCGGCGCAGGCGGCGGTGGAATCGGACCAGGCGAGCGTGGATGCCAACCGGATCGCGCTGGCCGGCGTGCGCGAGGAGGAGCGGGTCGGCCAGCGCACGCTCTTGGACGTGCTCAACGCCGAGCAGGAGCTGCTCAACTCGGAGGTGACGCTGGCGACCGACCGGCGCAACCTGGTGGTGGCCTCCTACACGGTGCTCTCGACCATCGGCCGGCTGAACGCGCAGGAGCTGGGCGTTGCGGCGCTGGTGTACGACCCCGAGCAGCACTACCAGGAGGTGCGGCGCAAGTGGTTCGACATGTCGATCACCCACGGCGACGGCCGCACCGAGAGCCTCACCCCCCCGCCGGCCGCCCTGCCCCCCGGTCCCCCGCCCCCAGCCAA